>JAJEAN010000009.1 GCA_022822725.1 Candidatus Latescibacterota bacterium | reverse complement strand
CGGTACAGAAAGGCCGGCGTGCCGGTCTCGAACCAATGGTTCTGGAATTTCCGGCTGTCGAACAGCAGCAGGACATCGTAGGGGTTGTAAAGCTTCTCCTCGCCCAGCCAATGGTAGCCGTTGTACCAGGCCCGGATCTCCTCCCGGTCCAGCCCCGACAGCTCCGGGGCGAACACCGTGTCGATGTCCTCGTCGGTGTAGCCGCAGATCATGGCATAGCGCGGGTCCAGGCTGATGTCCTTCAGGTTGTTCAGCCCTGAGAACAGGCTCACCTTCGAGAACATGCTCACCCCCGTCATGAACACGAAATGGACATGTTTCGTGCTGCCTTTGATCACGCCATAGAAGCCGCGCAGGTAGTCCCGGTTGGCCTTCGCCAACTCCGGGTTGTCCAGCGCGTCCAGGATCGGCTTGTCGTATTCATCCACCAGGATGACGACGGTCTGGCCGGTGGCTTGGTGCAAGCGATCCAGAAGATTTAAAAACCTGTCCGGACCCGTCTTGTCCGAAGCCTCGTCCGGATCTAAGCCCGTATGGCGCTCGATCGCCTCCAATTGGGTATGGATATTCCCTTCCAGATCTCCCGGTTCCGTGTACTTGGCATCAAAGCTCAGCCGCACCACCGGGTGTTTCACCGACCAGTCCCAGTGCCCGTGGATGCCCAGCCCTCGAAACAGCGGCTCGTTTCCCTCGAAGAGTTCCAGCAGGGTATCGATCAGCAGGCTCTTGCCGAAGCGCCGCGGGCGCGACAGGAAATAGCGCCGCCCTTCCTCGACCAGGCGCTGGATGATGGGCGTCTTGTCGACGTAATAGTAATCCTCTCCCCGGATCGTCTGGAAATCCTCGACTCCAAGCGGAAGCTTGCGGCGGTTCATGGTGCTCCCTGTCATCGTGTCCGCCATCATACACCGGTAAATGAGCAGGCATGCAAGCATACCTCCGGTTCCTCAACGCCTGCTACACGGCCTCTTATCCCTCGGTTCGATCCTGCCGTAAAATGATGATTGCCTCTCTGGAAAGGCGCCCCATTGATGACCGCCACAATCCACTCCACAATCTCGCCTGTGAAGACCGACTGGAGTCTCCGAGAGTGAACGCGGAACCGGCCGAGGCGAGGCGGAACTCGACATGCCGGTAATCCTGTTCGCAATACTGGTCGTGGCAGGCTTCACGCTGTCCGGCATCGCCCTGCACTACTGCGAGCATGGGGCTCTAGACCCGATTTATTGCCTTCTGGCCCTGTTTTTCTCAGTCAATCTGCTGATCTGCTACTGGGAGATCTGCCTGGTCCTCCGCCGGGATCATATCGCAGACCGTGCCGAATACTGGCGCAAGCGGCAACGGGAAACCGGTCGCGCGCCCGGCGCCGAATTCCTGACTTCCCGGATCCCGCTGCGGGACCTGCTGTCCACCAAACTTTGGGGGGATCTCTGGTCCGCCTACTCCGTCTACGACGGCTCCTACGCCGACCGCCGCACGTACGGCTTCAACGTCGACATGGGCAACGGCTTCTTCACCCCGGTCCCGACCCTTCTCCTGTATGCGGCCTTTACGGTCGATTTCATGCCGGCCGCCTACGCAGGCATCCTCGGGGTCGCCCTGTTCTGGCAGTGGACCTACATCACCTCGCTCTACTGGGTCAGCTTCCACACGGCCGGGCGACGCGAGCAGGTCGGCGGGCGACGCCTTTACTACGCTTACGTCGTGGCGCCGAATTCGATCTGGATCCTGCTCCCGCTGCTCGGGCTGTACGTCTCCATTCGCCTGATTGTCGACGGCCATTACGGGATCCTGGGGCACTGACACGCAGGGGCACCCCGGAATCTCGAGACCCCTCCGAAGCATGCCGCGCGCACTGTCCAAGACCGCCAGGCACGTGTGGGGCCTGCTCACCCCCAAGCCGATGGCGGAAAGGGTTGACCTGTCCGGCCGGAACGTCATCGTCACCGGAGCCACCCCCGGTTCCCTCGGCTATGAGACCGCCCGGATCCTGGCCGGTTGGGGGGCCTCGGTCGTCGCCACCAGCCGACGCCACGCCGCGGCGACGTCAGAATCCCTGAAAGACGACCTGGGCCAGGCCGGCCTCGACGGGAACAACGCAACGGTCCGCACGCTGGACCTGTGCGATATCGACAGCGTCAACCGTTTCGCGGCATGGTACCGGCACGCTTATGGCAGGCGGCTGCATGTGCTGGTCAACAACGCGGGCATCCTCGTGGACATCCTCAAGCCATGGGCGGTGCACCCCCGGACCGGGGACGGCTTCGAGATCCATTGGCGCACCAACTACCTCGGAGCCTTCCACCTGACGAGCCTATTGCTGCCGCTGTTGAAGCGAACCGGCCTGGAAAGCGGAGACGCCCGGGTCGTCAACGTCTCTTCCCACCTGCATGACCAGGGCAGGAACGAGGACCTGTTCGACGACGAAAAAACCTATCATCCCCTGGGTGCGTACGGGCGATCGAAACTGGCGATGATTCACTTTTCATTCGAGATCGAGAGGCG
>JAJEAN010000008.1 GCA_022822725.1 Candidatus Latescibacterota bacterium | reverse complement strand
TAATCCTGGAACTCGGCCAGCCCCTGGTCGGCCAGGACCTTGGTGATCGCCGCCGTGAGGGTCGTCTTGCCGTGGTCCACGTGACCGATGGTGCCGATGTTCACGTGGGTCTTGGTACGCTCGAATCTTTCCTTCGACATGCTGCAAATCCTCCGAATAATAATCCGTTATGCGCCGCCGCGAATCTTCTCCAGAATCTCCTGCTTGATACTCTCGGGTACTTCCGCGTAATGCGAGAACTGCATGGTGGACACGGCCCGTCCCTGCGTGGCGGAACGCAGCGACGTCGTGTAACCGAACATCTCGCTCAAGGGAACGGTGGCCGCCACGACCTGGGCGTCCGTCCGGGGGATGATCCCGCCGATGCGTCCCCGGCGCGCGTTCAGATCGCCGACCACGGTGCCCACGTATTCGCTGGGGACCGCCACTTCCACGTCCATGACCGGTTCCAGCAACGCGGGTCCGGCCTTGCGCATGCCGTCCTGGAAAGCCATGGAGGCCGCGACTTTGAAGGCTACCTCGGACGAATCGACTTCGTGGTAGGAGCCGTCGTACAGGGTGACCTTGACGCCCTGCACCGTGTATCCGGCGAGCACGCCGTTATGGGCGGCTTCCCGGACGCCGGCCTCCACCGATGGGATGAACTCACGCGGTATGACGCCCCCGACGATGCCGTTCACGAATTCCACGCCGTCGCCGTCCGTCACCGGCTCCATTTCTAGCCACACGTGTCCGAACTGCCCGCGTCCGCCCGACTGCCGCACGAACCGGCCTTCGCTCTTCACGGCCGAGCCGATGGTTTCCCGGTAGGCGACCTGGGGACGCCCCACGTTCGCTTCCACGCGGAACTCTCTCAGCATGCGGTCCACCAGGATCTCGAGGTGCAGTTCACCCATGCCGGAGATGATCAGCTGGCTGGTTTCTTCATCGGTATGTACGCGGAAAGTGGGATCTTCTTCGGAGAGCTTCTGAAGGGACTGGCTGAGCTTTTCTTCGTCCGCCCGGGTCTTGGGTTCGACCGCGACGGACATCACGGGCTTTGGAAACTCCATCGCTTCGAGGGCTATGGGCCACTCGGGATCACAAAGCGTATCGCCCGTCGCCACGTCCTTCACGCCCACGAGCGCGACGATATCGCCCGCTTCGGCCGCCTTGAGCTGCTCCCGTTTGTTGGCGTGCATCTGCAGGATCCGGCTGATGCGTTCGCGTCGGCCGGTCCGGGTATTCAACACGTAGCAGCCGGCGGGCAGCGTGCCGGAATAGATCCGGTAGAAGGCCAGCTTGCCCACGTGGGGATCGGTCATGATCTTGAAGGCCACGCCGGACAGCGGCGCGTCGGGCACGCTCTCCCGCGTTTCCTGCTCGCCGGTCAGCGTGTTCTTGCCGGTGACCGGTGGCACGTCCTGGGGCGACGGCAGGTAGTCGACGATGGCGTCGAGCAGTGCCTGTACGCCCTTGTTGCGGAAGGAAGAGCCCACCAGGACGGGGATCAGGCTGACCGACAGCGTGGCCCGGCGAATGGCGCCGTGCAATTCGGAAGTCGTCGGTTCCTCGCCGGCCAGGTAGGTCTCCATCAGTTCCTCGTCCACCTCGGCGAGGCTCTCGATCAGCTTGGCCCGGTGCTCCGCGGCATAGTCGGCCAGGTCCTTCGGTATGTCGTGCTCGTCGTAGGTGGCGCCCATGTTGTCTTCGTGGTAGCTGCGGGCTTTCATGGTGACCAGGTCGATGGACCCGGTAAACAGGTCGCCGGCGCCGATGGGCAGCTGGATCGGAATGGCGTTGGCCCCGAGCCGTTCGTGAATCATGGAGACGACCTGGTGGAAGTCCGCCCCGACGCGGTCGATCTTGTTCACGTAGGCAAGGCGGGGCACGCCGTACTTGTCGGCCTGCCGCCACACGGTCTCGGACTGCGGTTCGACGCCGCCTACGGCACAAAAAATCGCCACGGAGCCGTCAAGCACACGCAGCGATCTTTCCACCTCGACCGTGAAGTCGACGTGACCGGGTGTATCGATGATATTGATACGATGGTCGCGCCAGAAGGACGTCGTGGCCGCGGACGTGATCGTGATGCCCCGTTCGCGCTCCTGCTCCATCCAGTCCATGGTCGCGGCGCCGTCGTGGACCTCGCCCATTCTCCGCACGCGTCCCGTATAATAGAGGATGCGTTCGGTGGTGGTCGTCTTGCCCGCGTCGATATGGGCCATGATCCCGATGTTCCTGGTCTTTTCCAGGTTCGAATCGGCATTATTCTTCTGGTGTGCTTCGGACATTTTCTCTTTCGGCTTGATCGTTGTTTCAGTCACTTCGTCATCTACCTCATAAAGTACGGACCATCGCGAGGGATGATCCGTTTTTACTGTTTCGACGTGCTATCGATACGCCGCTACCACCTGTAATGGGCGAAGGCCCGGTTCGCTTCCGCCATTCGGTACGTCTCTTCCTTGCGGCGGACGGCGGCGCCCTCCCCCTTGGCGGCGGCGGTGAACTCTCCCGCCAGGCACTCGAACATGTTCTTCTCGGAACGGGCCCGCGCGGCGTCGATGATCCAGCGAATCGCCATGGCCCGCTGCTGGTCGTCCCGCACTTCAACGGGGACCTGGTAGGTCGAACCGCCCACCCGCCGGGACTTGACATGCACGACGGGGCCGACGATCTTGATCGCCTTTTCGAAAACGGGCAGCGGTTCCTGGCTCGTGCGCTCCTCGATCAGATCAAGGGCCTGGTAGAATACGCGTTCCGCGATGCTCTTCTTCCCCTTGCGCATCAATCCGTTGATGAACTTGGACACAAGTACGCTGTTGTACTTCCAGTCCGGCTCCGGTTCCCGTCTTACGACTTCTTTCCTTCTTGCCATCTCATGCTCCCGAACTTGCACCTGGGTATGCTTTGTGAGCCTACTTGGGCTTCTTGGTACCGTATTTCGAACGCCCGTTGCGCCGGTCGGGCACTCCGCTCGCGTCCAGCGCTCCGCGGATGATGTGGTACCGCACGCCGGGCAGGTCCTTCACCCGGCCGCCCCGGACCAGGACGATATTGTGCTCCTGCAGGTTATGGCTCTCGCCCGGGATGTAACAGGTGGCCTCGATGCCGTTCATCAGTCGGACGCGGGCGATTTTCCGCAAGGCCGAATTCGGCTTCTTGGGCGTCTGCGTCTTCACCTGCAGGCAGTTGCCCCGTTTCTGGGGGCTGCCGCGCAAAGCGGGTGATTTCGTCTTGCGCTGCGACTTCTTCCGGCCGTGGCGTATGAGCTGGTTTATCGTTGGCATTTCCGCCCAACCTTCCCTGTTTTAACTGCCCGGACAAGCCTGTGAAACACGGGTTTTCGGGGTCCGGTCAAAACGCACTTCCCCCAAAAGCCACAGGTTGAAGAATATAATCAGTTCCGTTTACGTCGTCAAGCGCTTTTTGCCAAAAAACGAGCGCCGCCTTCATCCCGGCGGCGCCCGGACCATGGCCTGCTTCTACATGCGTCAGACCGATTCCACGGGCGGCGGTTCGGCCTCGGCCACGTTCTGCACGGCTTCGGTGGTCTTGGCCTCCGCGTCGCCGTTCGCCGATTCCGCGTCCCCGTTCGCAGATTCCGCGCTTACCGTTTCCGCGTCCGTGCTCACCGTTTCCGCGTCGCCGTTCACCGATTCCGCGTCGAAAAGGGGTTCCACTTCGACGGCCGGCGGCTCGATCTCGTTGCCCTCTTCGTCCACGAGCCGCATCTGGCTGTACCGGTCCAGCCCCGTACCCGCGGGGATCAGGTGACCCATGATCACGTTCTCCTTCAGCCCGAGGAGCGCGTCACGCTTGCCCTGGATGGCCGCTTCGGTCAGCACGCGCGTCGTTTCCTGGAAGGCCGCCGCGGAGACGAAACTCTCCGTACTCAGCGCGGCCTTGGCGATACCCAGCAACAGCGGCTGGTTCGTCGCCGGGTCACCGTCCTCGCGCAGCACGCGATCGTTCTCCCACTGGAACCGGCTGCGGTCCACGGCTTCGCCCTTCAGGAACTCCGTGTCGCCCGGGTCGTCCACCTTGACCTTCTGGAGCATCTGGCGCACGATGACTTCCACGTGCTTGTCGTTGATGCTCACGCCCTGCATGCGGTAGACTTCCTGGATCTGGTTCACCAGGTATTCCTGTACGGCGTTCACCCCCTGGATCTCGAGAATGTCGTGGGGGTCGATCGACCCTTCGGACAGGGGTTCGCCCGCCTGCACCCGGTCGCCGTCGCGCACGCTCAGGTGCCGACCCTGGGGGATCAGGTATTCCTGTTCCGACCCGTCGTCGGCGCGGACGAGGAGGCGGTGGGAACGCCGGACGATGCCGGCGACCTTCACGACGCCGTCCACCTTCGCCACCGTTGCGGGATCGCGCGGCCGGCGCGCCTCGAAAAGTTCGGCGACGCGCGGCAGGCCGCCGGTGATGTCCCGGGTCCTGCCGATGGAGCGCGGTATGCGCGCGAGGACCGTACCGGGCTGCACGTGGGTGCGTTCGGTATTGCTCTGGTCCGTGAACTCGGTGACGAGCAGGTGGGCGCCGGTGGGCAGGTTGTATTCGTCCTTCGTCTTGCCCTTGGCGTCCGCGATGTAGATGCGCGGATGGAGCGCCCTGGATCCCCGGTTCTCCGTGATCACCTTCTGCCGCATGCCCGTGGTGTCGTCCAGCTGCTCGCGCAGCGTCTCGCCCGCCACGACGTCTTCGAGCTGCACGTGGCCGGCATGCACGGCGATGATCGGGATGTTGTAGGGGTTCCATTCGAACAGGGCCTGGTTCTCCTCGACGACGTCGCCGTCCTCGGTGAGCATGACCGCGCCGTAGGGGATGAAGAAGTGGGCGCGCCGGTTGCCGTCGGTGTCCAGGATGGTGATTTCGCCGGCCCGTCCGATGACGACGGGGAGGCCGTTCTCCTGGATGACGGTTTCGACGGCGGTGAAGACCGCCTTGCCCGCCTGCTTCGTGGTAATCTTGTTCTGCGTGGCGTCCCGGCTCGCGATACCGCCGATGTGGAAGGTGCGGAGCGTCAACTGCGTTCCCGGCTCGCCGATGCTCTGCGCCGCCATGACGCCGACGGCCTCACCCATCTCCACCATGGAGCCCGTGGCGAGGTTCCGGCCGTAGCACCGGGCGCAAACGCCGCGCTTGGTCTCGCAGGTCAGCACGGACCGGATATGCACGGTCTCGCTCATTTCCGCATCGGGATCGGGGGAGTACTGCACGCCGCCGCGCTGTTCGATGAGGTCGGCGACTTCCTCGTTGATCTCCTCGCCGGCGGCCGTCAGCAGTTCCCGCGTGATGGGGTCGTAGATGTCGTCCAGCACGACCCGGCCCAGTACCCGGTCGCCCAGCGGTTCCATGACGTTCTCGCCCTCTTTCAGGGCGCCGATCTCGATGCCGCGGATCGTGCCGCAGTCCGCCTCGGTGATGATCACGTTCTGCGCCACGTCCACCAGCCGCCGGGTCAGGTAGCCGGCGTCCGCGGTCTTGAGGGCCGTGTCCGCCAGTCCTTTGCGCCCGCCGTGGCTGGAGGTGAAGTACTCGAGTACCGTGAGCCCTTCCTTGAGGTTGGACAGGATGGGCGTCTCGATGTACTCGCCGACCTGTCCGACGACCTTCCGCTGGGGCTTGGCCATGAGTCCGCGCATGCCGCAGAGCTGTCCCACCTGGTCCAGCTTGCTCCGCGCGCCGGAGGCCATCATCATGTAAAAGGGATTGAAGCCGTCGTCCGATGCCTCCAGCGTGGTCTCGACGACTTCGTTCAGCTTGGTCCGGGTGTGCTGCCACACGTCGATCACCTTGTTGTAGCGCTCGCCCTCGGTGATGGCGTGGCCCTCGTACTGTTCCTGGATGGACAGCACCTCGGCTTCCGCGTCGCTGATCATCTGCGCCTTCTCATCGGGGATGACCACGTCGTCGATGCCGGAGGTCAGGCCCGAGAGGGTCGCGTAGTGGAAACCCAGCCGCTTGACTTCGTCGAGGAGCACGCACGTGCGGTAGTTCCCCAGCTGGCGGTATACCATAGCCACCATGTCCCGGATGGCCTTGCTGTCGAACACCTCGTTCTGGAAGCCGATTTCCGGCGGCAGGATCTGGTTGAAGATGACCCGGCCGACGGTGGTTTCGATTATCTTCCCCTCGTGGCGCAGCTTGATGACGGCATGGAGATCCACGAGGTCGTTGTCGAAGGCGAGCATCACCTCGGACACGCTCGAGAAGATCTTGCCTTCGCCCCGGCAGCCCGATAGCTCCTTGGTCAGGTAGTAGCATCCCAGGACGATGTCCTTGCTGGGCGCGCAGATCGGCTGCCCGTTCTTCGGATCGAGGATGTTGTTCGAGGACAGCATCAGCACCCGGGCCTCGATCTGGGCCTCGAAGGACATGGGGACGTGCACCGGCATCTGGTCGCCGTCGAAGTCGGCGTTGAAGGCTTCGCAGACGAGTGGATGGATGCGGATGGCCTTGCCTTCCACGAGCACCGGCATGAAGGCCTGGATGCCCAGCCTGTGCAGCGTAGGCGCCCGGTTCAGCAGGACCGGGTGATCCTTGATGATCTCTTCGAGGATGTCCCAGACTTCGGGCTCCTCGCGTTCCACGATCTTCTTCGCGCTCTTGACCGTCTGCACGAAGCCCCTGTCTTCCAGCCGCTGGATGATGAAGGGCTTGAAGAGCTCCAGGGCGATGTTCTTGGGCAGCCCGCACTGGTGGATCTTGAGTTCGGGTTCCACCACGATCACGGAACGGCCCGAGTAATCCACCCGCTTGCCGAGCAGGTTCTGGCGGAAACGCCCCTGCTTGCCCTTGAGCAGGTCGGAGAGGGACTTGAGGGACCGGTTCCCGTCGCCCCGAACGGCCCGCGAACGCCGGCCGTTGTCGAGCAGCGCGTCCACTGCTTCCTGCAGCATGCGCTTCTCGTTACGCAGGATGACGTCCGGCGCGCGGATCTCGAGCAGTTTCTTGAGCCGGTTGTTCCGGTTGATGACGCGCCGGTACAGGTCGTTGAGATCCGAAGTGGCGAACCTTCCGCCTTCCAGGGGCACCAGCGGCCGCAGGTCGGGGGGGATGACCGGAAGCACTTCCATGATCATCCATTCGGGCCGGTTGCCGTCGGAGTCCGGTCCGTTGGAGTTCCGGAACGCCTCGACCACCTTCAGCCGCTTCAGCGCGTCGTTCTTCCGCTGTACCGACGTCTCCATCCGCACCCGGGTGCGCAGTTCGACGGAAAGCTCTTCGATGTCGATCTCGGACAGCAGGCGGCGCAGGGCGCCCGCGCCCATGTCCGCCTCGAATTCGTGGCCCGCTTCCTCGAGGTCCATGAAGGTGTCCTGGTCGATGATCTCGCCCTTCTGGTACTCGGTGTCTCCCGGGTCCAGCATGACGTAGCACTCGTAGTAGATCACCCGTTCCAGGTTCCTGATGGAGAGGTTCAGCAGGTTGCCGATGCGGCTCGGGGGCGACTTGAAGTACCAGATATGGCAGACCGGAACGGCCAGCTCGATGTGTCCGAGCCGTTCCCGCCGCACCTTCGCCTGCGTGACTTCCACGCCGCAGCGGTCGCAGATGACGCCGCGGTAGCGGATCCGCTTGTACTTGCCGCAGTTGCACTCCCAGTCCTTCACGGGACCGAAGGTGCGTTCGCAGAAAAGGCCGTCGCGTTCCGGCTTGAAGGTCCGGTAGTTGATGGTTTCCGGTTTCGTCACTTCCCCGTAGGACCACCTGCGGATCGTCTCGGGGGAGGCCAGCTGTATCCGGATCGTGCTGCGGTTCTTGGGCTGCTTGTGCATTAGTTCGACCACTGGTGACACCTCCTGATCATTATCATCGCTGCAAGCCTCGGGTCGGCATGGCGGCCTCCGGAGTTACTCCTGGAACGCCGCGGGTGAGGTGTTAACCGCTTCACTCTTCGAGCTGGACGTCCAGGGCCAGGCTCTGGAGTTCCTTGACGAGGACGTTGAAGGATTCCGGTATCCCCGGTTCCGGCGGATTGTCGCCTTTGACGATGGCCTCGTACAGCCTGGAACGGCCGTTGACGTCGTCCGACTTCACGGTCAGCATCTCCTGCAGCGTATACGAAGCGCCGTAGGCCTGCAGGGCCCAGACCTCCATTTCGCCGAAACGCTGGCCGCCGAACTGGGCCTTGCCGCCGAGTGGCTGTTGCGTAACCAGGGAGTAGGGACCGATCGACCGGGCGTGGATCTTGTCTTCGACCAGGTGGTTCAGCTTCATGACGTACATGTAGCCGACCGTGACTTCCTTGTCGAAGGGGAGGCCCGTCTTGCCGTCGTAGAGTGTACTCTTGCCGGATTCGGGCAGGCTGGCGTCGGTCAGCGCCTTCTTGATTTCGTCGATGGACGCCCCGTCGAACACCGGGGTCGCGATATACCTTCCCTCTTCCCGGGCGACCCATCCGATGTGGATCTCCATGATCTGGCCGAGGTTCATCCGGCCCGGCACACCGAGCGGGTTCAGGATGATGTCGATGTGGCGCCCGTCCGGCAGGTAGGGCATATCCTCCTCCGGGACGATCTTCGCCACCACGCCCTTGTTCCCGTGACGGCCGGCCATCTTGTCGCCCACGGACAGCTTTCTCTTCTTGGCCACGTACACCTTGACCAGTTGAATCACGCCGGGGGCCAGCTCGTCGCCGCGCCTGATCTTCTCCTGCTCGCGTTCCAGCTGGTTCTCGATCTCCCGGATGTTCTTGGCCGAAGCCTGGATCACCTTCCGGACCTGTTCGTTCAGGGTCGCGTTGACCACCCACCGCTCACTCTGGATGACCCGGTCGAAATCGAGTTCCGCCAGCCGGCCGTCCGTGTATTTCCGCTTGGCCGGGACCACGACTTCGTCAGTCTCGCCGTCCCGCAGCTCGACGCACACCTTGCCCCTGAGCAGTTCCTTGAGCTTTTCGTTGCGCGTCTCTTTGACCTGGTCGATGCGCTGCTGGTAGTCGCGCTCGAGTTCGCGCAGGGTCTCCCGTTCCTTCTCGCGGGCGACGCTGTCGCTGTCCTTGCGGCTGTAGAGGCGGGTATCGATGACGATGCCCTGCATGCCCGGAGGGGCCTTCAGGGAGGCGTCCCGCACGTCGCCGGCCTTCTCGCCGAAGATGGCCCGCAGCAGGCGTTCCTCCGGGGAAAGCTCCCGTTCGCCTTTCGGGGTCACCTTGCCCACGAGGATGTCGCCGGGTCCCACCTCGGCGCCGATCCGGATGATCCCGGATTCATCCAGGTTGCGGACGGCGTCCTCGCTCACGTTGGGGATCTCGCAGGTGAATTCCTCGGTACCCACTTTCGTCTCGCGGGCGGGCAGTTCGAATTCGGTGATGTGGATGGATGAGAAGACATCCTGCTTGACCAGTCTTTCGCTGACGACGATGGCGTCTTCGAAATTGTACCCTTCCCAGGACATGAAGGCGGTCAGCACGTTGCGGCCAAGGGCGAGTTCACCCTGGTCCGTGGCCGGTCCGTCGGCGAGCACCTGCCCCGCTTCCACGTGGGTGCCGGTCTGCACGATCGGCTTCTGGTTGATGCAGGTCTCCTGGTTGGATTTCTTGAACTTGGTCAGCGGGTACACGTCGGGCGGCGTGTCGAAGAGATCGGAATCTTCGGTGTCGTCCGGTGTTACCGTGATCATGTCGGCCGAGACCTGCGTAACGGTCCCGCTCTGCCTGGCGACCACCACCGCGCCGGAATCCACGGCGACCTTCCGCTCCATGCCGGTGCCCACGAGGGGCGCCTCGGTGCGCAGGAGGGGTACAGCCTGCCGCTGCATGTTGGATCCCATGAGGGCCCGGTTGGCGTCGTCGTGTTCAAGGAAGGGGATCAGGGCCGCGGACACGCCGAGGATCTGCTTGGGCGAGACATCCATGTAATCGACCTCTGCCGGGTCGACCAGCTTGATGTCTCCCTTGTTGCGCGTGGGAATGCGTCCGACGATGCGTCCTTCGTCGTCCAGCGAAATCGCCGCCTGGGCGATCATGTAGTCCTCTTCCTGGTCGGCGGACAGATAGTCGATATTCCCGGTGATCCGGCCGTTTTCGACCCGGCGGTAGGGCGTCTCGATGAAACCGAACCGGTTGATCCGGCCGTAGGTGCCCATGTAGGCGATCAGCCCGATGTTCGGGCCTTCCGGCGTCTCGATGGGACAGATGCGCCCGTAGTGGGTGTGGTGCACGTCGCGGACTTCGAAACTGGCGTGCGACCGGTCCAGCCCGCCCGGACCGAGCGAACTGAGCCTGCGCTTGTGCGTCAGTTCGGCCAGGGGGTTGGTCTGCTCCATGAACTGCGAAAGCTGGCTGCTGCCGAAGAACGCGGCGATCACGGAAGAGACCGTCCGGGCGTTCACCAGGTCCTGGGGCGTGATCGAGTCGGCGTCATGGAGGCTGATCCGGTCCCGGATGGTCCGGGACATGCGGGTCAGTCCGGTGTTGAACTGCTGGGCGAGGAGTTCGCCCACGGACCGCGTCCGCCGGTTGCCCAGATGGTCGATGTCGTCCGTGACGCCTTCGCCCCGGCGCAGTTTCAGCAGGTAGTCGATGATGGCGATGAAGTCGTTCGCCGTCAGGATGGTCGTATCGATCGGCACGTCCAGGTTCAGGCGCTTGTTGAGCCGATGGCGCCCGACGGCCGCCAGGTTGTACCGCTTCTGGTTGAAGAACATGCGGTCCATCAGGGCCTGGGCCGTTTCCAGGTTGGGCGGATCGCCCGGCCGCAGCAGGCTGTACATCTTGGACAGCGCCTCTTCCGACGTGGCGGTCGTGTCCTTCTTGAAGGTATTGGAAAGGACATCGGGCTCCCGGGTCGGGTCCATCCGGACGACCTTGACCTTGCCCGGGTAGCCGTTCCCTTCGGCCAGACGTTCCGCCAGCGCTTCCGTCAGCGGTTCGCCGCTCTCGGCAACGATCTCGCCGGTATTCTTGTCGACAACCGGCGCGCCGATGCTCCGGCCGACCAGATCGCTGGCCTTGTTGGACCGGACATCGTCGAATTCATAGAACAGCTGGTAGATTTCCTCGTTGCTTTCGTAGCCCAGGGCCCGCAGCAGCAGCGTCACGGGAAATTTCCGCTTCCGGTCGATGTGGACGAAGAGCACGTCGTTCACGTCCAGGCTGAATTCCAGCCAGGTGCCGTGTTCGGGAATGATGCGGGCGGAATACAGCTGCTTGCCGTTGGGGTGGGTCTCTTCGGAAAAGAACACGCCGTAGGAACGCTGCAGCTGGGACACGATGACCCGTTCGGCGCCGTTGATGATGAAGGTGCCCTTCTCCGTGATCAGGGGGAGTTCACCGAGGAAAACGGTCTGCTCGATGATGTCCTTGACCTTCTTGTCTTCGGCCTTTGTGTTCTTGCCGCCGGCCGATGCGCTTTTGCGTTCCCCTTCTTCGCGGATCACCAGGCGCAGCCGCGCCTTCAGGGGGATCGCGTAGGTCATGCCCCGTTCCTGGCACTCGAGGACGGTGTACTTGGGCTCGCCGAGCATGTACTCGATGAACTCGAGCGAGAAGTGCTCGTGGATATCCGTGATGGGGAATATGTCGAGAAAAACGGCCTGCAGGCCCTGATTCCGGCGTTCGGAAACGGGCACGTCGGCCTGCAGAAACGCGTTGAAGGAATCTATCTGGACCGCCAGAAGATTCGGCATTTCGATGATGGAGGGCAGTTTGGAATAATCGTGGCGTGTGATCCGGGTATCATCCATCGGCTGACCACTTCCTTTCGGCAGGTAGGTGAATAGTACCCGCGGACGAAGGGCAACGACCCCGTGCGCGTGACGGGACCGCCGCTATTGCCGCGCGGAACCGGTCCTGACTTACCTTCCCGCCTATTTGAGTTCGACTGTTCCGCCTGCTTCTTCGATCTGCTTCTGAATGTCGTCGGCTTCTTCCTTCGGGACGCCCTCCTTCAGTGCGCCGGGCACGCCGTCGACCAGTGCCTTGGCCTCTTTCAGTCCCAGGCCCGTGATCGCGCGCACGACCTTGATGACCTGGATCTTCTTGTCGCCGAAACCGGTCAGCACGACGTCGAAGCTGTCTTTTTCCTCTTCCACCGGCGCGGCCGCGTCTGCGGCGCCGGGTGCGGCGACAGCCACCGTCGCCGCGGCTGAAACACCGAATTTGTCTTCGAGCGTCTTCACGAGATCATTCAGTTCCAGCACCGTCAGCTGTTCTATCTGATCTACGATATCGGACACGGCCATGATACTTACCTCCATTGGATTTAAGGGATACTGCCGTTAATGTTCTCGATGTGCTGCTCAACTCTCCTGCGACGCCTTCTGCTGCGAAACGGCCGACAGGGTGCGGACCAGGCCGCCCAGTACGCCGGACAACGTGAACACCAGCCCGGTGATCGGCGCGGCGATGCCGCTGACCGTCCTGGCCAGCAGCTCGTCTCTGCCGGGAAGCTTTGAAAGCGTCTCGGCCTGTGAGGCGTCGATGATCTCGCCGGTCAGGAACCCGCCCTTGATGCGGGGACGTTCTTCGTGGTCCTTGCCGAAATCGATGAGGACCTTCGCCGGGGCCACGGGGTCGGCCGAGAAGACGAGCGCCGTCGGTCCGTCCAGGGTCTCGCCCAGGTCGGGCAGACCCGCGTCCGCGACGGCGAGGCGCGTCAGCGTGTTCTTGATGACGCGGCATTCCACGGACTCCGCCCGCAACCGGCTTCGAAGCTCGGTTACCTCGCCTACGTCCAGGCCGGTGAGGTCCGTCAGGTACACGCTTTCGGTTTCCTTCAATCGCGTCGCCAGATCCTGGACGATCTGCTCTTTAACGGCACGCGGCTGGGGCATGGTGTAGAAACTCCTTTGATTTCAACGGCTTCCGGGGCCGTGGATGCGCCTACGCCTCGCGGGCAACGGCCTGGCGGTCGACCTGCACGCCGGGTCCCATGGTGGACGAGACGGTAAGACGCCTGATGTATTGCCCTTTGGCGGATGCAGGCTTAGCCCGCATGACCGCGTCGATGAACGTCGAGGCATTCTCCGTCAACTGCGCCACGGAGAAGGACGCCTTGCCCACGGGACCGTGCAGGTTGCCGTTGCGGTCCACGCGGTATTCGATCCGGCCCGCCTTGACTTCCCGGACCGCGGGACCGACGTCGAAGGTCACGGTGCCGCTCTTCGGGTTGGGCATGAGGCCCCGCGGACCCAGTACGCGGCCCAGTTTGCCCACGTCGCGCATGATATCGGGCGTGGCGATCACGACGTCGAAATCGGTCCAGCCCTTCTCGATCTGTTCGATGTATTCGTCGGCGCCGACATAGTCCGCACCGGCTTCCTGGGCGTCCTTCTGCGCTTCGCCCCGGGTCAGCACGAGTACTTTGGTTTCCTTCCCCGTTCCGTGGGGCAGCGCGATGGCGCCCCGTACCATCTGGTCCGCGTGGCGGGGATCCACGTTCAGCCGCATGACCACATCGACGGTCTCGTCGAATTTCGTCTTCGAGGATTCCTTGACTATCGTCAGGGCGTCCTCGAGGGGATAGTCCTTCCCCGCCTCCACCTGCTCCCTGGCGGCCAGGTAGCGCTTGCCTCTTTTCATGGCCCGTCTCCTTGCGACTTCCCTCGGTTAGCCTTCCACCTCGATGCCCATGCTGCGGGCCGTGCCTTCGATCATGCGCATGGCCGCTTCCGTATCCGCGGCGTTCAGGTCCGGCTTCTTGAGTTCGGCGATCTGCCTGACCTGGTCCCGGGTTACCTTGCCGACCTTCTCGCGGTTGGGTTCGCCCGACGCCTTCGCCAGGCCGGCCTCGCGCTTGAGCAGCACCGCGGCCGGGGGCGTCTTCGTGATGAAGGAAAAACTCCGGTCGGCATAGACCGTGATCACGACCGGTATGATCAGCCCCATCTGGTCATTGGTCTTCGCGTTGAAGACCTTGCAGAACTCCATGGGATTGACGCCGTGCTGGCCGAGGGCCGATCCCACCGGCGGCGCCGGATTCGCCTGCCCGGCCGGTACCTGGAGCTTGATCACCGTAGTTATCTTCTTTGCCAAAGCACCCTCCTACGTGACGTGGGAGACCTGGAGGAAATCGAGTTCCACCGGGGTCGCGCGTCCGAATATGCTCACCATGACCTTCAGCTTCTGACGGTCCGGATGTATCGCCTCCACCACGCCGGTGAAATCGGTGAACGGTCCGTCCGTCACCTTGACCTGGTCGCCGGTCCGGTAGGGGATCTCCACGCCCTCTCCCTTTTCCTTGTGCGGCTCGTCCCGGTGCAGTATGCGGTTCAGCTCGCTCTCGCGCAGGGGCTGCGGCCGGGGCCCGCTCCCGACGAAATGGGTGACGCCCGGCGCGTTGGTCACTAGGTGCCAGGAATCGCGGTCCATCTCCATTTCCACGAGGACGTAGCTCGGGAATAGCTTGCGTATGGTAGAAGTCTTCTTCCCCTGCTTCATCTCTACGATTTCTTCGGTAGGGATGAGGATCTCGCCGATCTTCTCCTCCAACCCTTCCCGGATCTTCAGTTTCTCAAGGTGGGTCTTCACCTTGTTCTCGTGACCCGAGTAGGTGTGAATCACATACCAGCGCTTGTCCATTGATCACCTCATCATGGCTCGCGACGCGTCAGGCCCCGAGCAGACGGCTCAGAATGATGGACAGGATGAAGTCGATCACGCCGGTGAAGGCGGCCAGGATGAGCGTGATGATGATGACCACGGTCGTCGAACCGATCAGTTCGTTCCGGCTCGGCCAGCTCACCTTGGAAAGCTCCGTCCTCACTTCCCTGAGAAAGTCCACCGTTCGTTCGTACATGATCCCTGTCTCGTGCGGTAACGACCGCTGCCGTTTCGTCGATCCGTCGGGCGGCGGCCCATTACCGGTTCATGTCTGCTGTACCTGCCCGGGCGTTCCCGGGTGGGCCTTTCCGCCCGGGTCGATCCCGCCCGCACGCCTCGCGCGCACGTGCGTACCACATAAAAAGGCAGGCCGGAACCGTGTTTCCGCTCAGTTCGCATCGCCGGCCTGCGGTTGTGCGCGTCTTCTATGTCAAGTTCATCCGGACAGCCGGGGCGAGGCTTCGGCCGCTCCGGCCCGTGTCCTGTCTATACCTGCCCTTGCTACTCGATGACTTCGGTGACGACGCCCGCGCCGACGGTCCTGCCGCCTTCCCTGATGGCGAAGCGCAGTTCCCGGTCCATGGCGATGGGCTGCATGAGATTGACTTCCATGTCGACGTTGTCTCCGGGCATGAC
>JAJEAN010000004.1 GCA_022822725.1 Candidatus Latescibacterota bacterium | reverse complement strand
TGCCGCAGGCAACGGGGCCGCGAGCGGCGGGGCCAACTACGCCCAGGGACGCCTGGTAAAGGTCGAAGAAAACACCGACGCCGATGCGGCCGCCGAGGTCGTCCACCGCTACGCCTACGACCACCTGGGCAACGTGCGCGTGAAGAAGGCGGTAATCGAGGGCCTTGCCGGTGCGAAGACGGCCACCTACCACCACGACCTGGCAGGACGCGTAACGCGCCTCATATACCCCGGCGGCAGCCAGGCGCGCTATGCCTACGACAGCGCCGGGCGGCTCAGGCGTGTGTGGGACGCTGAAGGCAATACACTGGCCGCCTTCACCCGCACCGCTGCCGGCAACATCGCAGCACACGTAGTGGGCGATGACGTCGTCACCGGCACGTACACCTACAACCCGCGCGAATGGGTCACCGAAATCAACTACGCCGGTACGTTCAATTCCAATCTTACCTACGACCTCGCCGGCAACGTCACCAGGCAGGAGTACAGCCATGGCAGCGCCGCGTCCAAAACGGCCGACTACGCCTACGACGCCCTCTACCGGATCACCGGCTTCGACCTGACCGGCGGCACAGGCCGGGACTACGCCTACGACCGAAGCGGCAACCTGACGTACATGGTCACGGGAAGCAGCCGGCTCACCTACAACTACTCGGCTGGCTCCACGCCCAACAGGGTAGACAGCACCGCCGTGGCAGGCGCGACCACAACGTACGCCTACAACCAGAACGGATGGATGACGCGCAAGGGCGCAGATACGGTGAGATACGACTACCGGGGGCTTACCACCGGCTACGGCAGCGCACGGTATCTCATGGACCCGGACCGCCGGCGCGTGAAGAAGACCGTAGGGACCACCGTCACCTACTACCTTAGAGGTCCAGGCGGCAGCGTCCTCGCCGAATACAAAGGCCAGAGCCTGTCGGCAAAATACGTATACGCCGGCAGCAGGCGCATCGCACGGATCGTCGGGGATAGCGCCAGATACTATCTGGCCGATCACCTGGGCAGCACCCGCAGCCTGATCGACGAAGCGGGCGCTGTCACCGCAGCCTACGACTACTGGCCCTACGGCAAGGTCCTGGCCTCGAGTGGTTCGGGCGCCACGCACTTCCGGTTCACCAGTCACGAGCGGGACGCCGAGTCCGGCCTTGACTACATGCTGAACAGAAATTACGCTTTCAACATAGGCAGGTTCCTGCGGCCCGATCCCATGCAGGATACAAGACCATGGATCTCGCCGTACAGTTATGTTCAGAACAACCCGCTCATAAGAGTTGATCCAACAGGTCTATTGGACTGGGTCCAAAGATCAGATGGTACTATTGAATGGGATGAGAAGGTTACGAGCGCGGACGATGCGGACCTTGTTGAAGGTGAGACCTATTTGGGACGAAATGTGATTGTATCCACGCACAACAGGGATGAAAACCTGGTTGAACCGATTAATACAGCCAGGTTCGATCTCTACCTTGAATCTAACAAGAAAGGTCCTTCGGCAACCATTATGGGGAACACGGTTCCAGCTGATGTTGACAAGTTCGGGACAATGCTCGAGGGTCTGTATACGGCCAGCTTTCGAAGTCGAGCAAGTAAGGGGAGTGAAGACCAGTCTATCATCATCAACGGCGGAGGAAGCGTTCCGACAGTGAGAGGCAATCCCAATACAGGGTTAGACTACCTAACGGAAGTATTCCTTCACATAGGTAATGTAAATCACGCGCGGCTTATGGGCTGGCAGGATGGAAAGAGAGTTTATACTTCAAAGGGCTGCCTTACGACAGTGTGTGGTTCAGGTTCGTCAGCGGACCATGATAGCTTTATGAATAAGGTGGGTGAAGACTTTAAGGGATTCCTGTACCTTCGTCGCAATCCATAGCTATTAAACGTTTTGAGACGAAACCGTTGCCGTAGAGGAGAACATACATGGTCAGGTTTCAGTTAGGTGTTATCATCATCGCGATTTTCATTATCAGTTGTGGTGATGACGTTACATTGGAGTGGAAATCAAGCACCTTTCCAGATATTCAAGGGACAAGATGGGAGGGGACCGACGAAAACGGTGGGATTGATTTTATGCTCTTCGACAAACTGCCCGCCAAGAACTATTGGATGAATCTTGATACGGAGTCGCATGAGTATCGCGATGTGAGGGGTTCGTATGCGTATTATGGTCATTTTTTGTCAGATTATAGTGTCGGTACCTATCATGTAATAGGTGACACGTTGTTTCAGACGGTTATTAGTCTGGAAAGTGAACTACCGGGAACCACCATCATGGAGGTTAAGGCTTATCACAAAAGAGTTCTCAAAGGTGATAGACTGCTGTTAGTGTATTCCATCGAGAAACACCAAGGTTTCTGGCGGGTTAGTGAGCTGAATACGTCAAGAGAAGGTTTAAGATGGCGTGATTCCCGGGCAGACTAAACCGGATCGGTTTTTGTTTTATACTAGGTAAGGGCTATGTAGCGCAGTTTTTACAGGGACAGAACTGTCACTTTTAATCATAGGCACTTCTTAACTTGATTATAGATAGCCTGGGTTGTGGACGACTGTATTATGCGTTGAAGTAATGTATACGCCACAAGCGCTTACCAGTTCTGTGTGCAACCCGGGGATACCAGTCTGAGCCCGAGCACCTCATCGGGCTCAGCTAGCTGCCGCCTTCGTAAGAATACAGCGCGCTGTCCAACGCCGCAGCGGACAGCCGCATTACTAAGACCGCCTACGACGACCCGCTCCTTAGGGTCTCCCGCGTCGTCCCGCCCGACCACGACAAAAACTCGGCCGTGGACACCCGATACGGCAACTGGCCTCCAGGTCCGGCACGGGCCGGTCCTATGCGACCGTAGACGATGAAAAGGGCGTGGCCACCACCAGCGTCTATGACCCCTACGGCCGCATGCGCCACGTCATCGCCGACTCGGCGGGCGTGAGCGCCGGCACCCGGAACAACAGGACGTCCTACGCTTATGACGCCCTGGACCGGCTCACCTCGACCTCCATGCCGGGCGGCGGCACCACGCGCTATGCCTACGACACCCTGGGCCGCATGGTCAGCAGGCATCACCCCGATGCCGATGCAGCTACCCTGTTCAAGTACGACGACCTCGGGCGCCTGCGCTTCTCGCAGGATGCGCGGCAACGCGCCGCCGGCACGGGCGCTACACGGAAAATCACCTACACCGTCTACGACGACTTCGGGCGCGTGATCCGTGTAGGAGAGGCGGCCGCCAACTTCGCAAGTCTCGACCCGGAGAGGTCCTACCCCTTCGAGAACGACGCCTCGTCGTGGCGCAGCCGCATGACCTACGACGGCGGCGACGGCAGTGCCGCTGGCGGCGGTACCACGGGCGGCGGGGCCAACTACGCCCAGGGACGTCTGGTAAAGGTCGAGGAGAACACCGACGCCGATGCGGCAGCAGAGGTCGTCCACCGCTACGCCTACGACCACCTGGGTAACGTGCGCGTAAAGAAGGTGATGATCGACGGACTCACCGGCGATAAAACCGTCGAGTACGCTCACGACCTCGCCGGCCGCGTCACCCGCCTCATATACCCCGGCGGCAGCCAGGCGCGCTATGCCTACGACGGCGCAGGGCGCCTCAGCCGCGTGTGGGATGCCCAGGGCAATACCCTCACCCGATACACCCACACCGCCGCCGGCAACATCGCCACCCACGTGGTGGGAGAAGGCGCGGGAGAAGGCATCGTCACCGGCGCCTACACCTACAACCCCCGCGAATGGGTCACCGGCATCGACTACGCCGGTACGTTCTCCTCCACCCTCACCTACGACCTGGCCGGCAACGTCACCAGGCAGGTGTACGGCCATGGCGCCGCGGCGTCCAGGACCGCGGACTACGCCTACGACAACCTGTTCAGGATCACCGGCTTCGACCTGACAGGCGGCGTATCCGAAGATTTTACCTATGACCGAAGCGGCAACATCAAGTCAATGGTCTCAGGTGGAAGCACGCTCACCTACAAATACTCGCCTGCATCCACGCCCAACAGGCTGGACAGCCTCGCCGTGGCAGGCGCGGTTACAAGGTACGCCTACAATGCCAATGGATGGATGACCGGCAGGGGCACGGCCACGCTGACCTACGACTACCGGGGGCTTACCACGGGCTTCGGCAGCGCGCGGTATCTCATGGACCCGGACCGTCGGCGCGTGAAGAAGACCGCCGGGACGGTGACGACCTACTACCTGAGGGGCGCGGACGGCAGCGTACTGGCCGAATACGATCGCAACCAGGCGCTGACCGCCAGGTACGTGTACGCCGGGGTGCGGCGCATAGCCAGGTTGGCGGCGGACGGCGGCAAAAACTACTACCTTACCGACCACCTGGGGAGCACCAGAAGCCTGGTCGATGGCAGCGGCACCGTCACCGCTGCGTACGACTACCGGCCCTACGGCAAGGTGCTCGCCGCAAGCGGTACGGACGCCACCAGGTTCAGGTTCACCGGCCACGAGCGGGACGACGAGTCTGGTCTTGACTACATGCTGGAAAGGTCGTACGCTTACGACATAGGCAGGTTCTTAAGGCCCGATCCCATGCAGGATGATTACCCAGGGATCAGCCCCTATGCCTATGCCGCGAATAATCCACTGAAGTACGTGGATCCAGATGGTAGAATTGCAATTGTGCCCGTTCTCGTTGCTGGATGGGCACTGGCGGAACTCGGCCTGTCAGCATACGACGTATACGATGCTGTCAGTACGGCTTTAGATCCCGATGCCACGACGGGTCAGAAACTGTTTTCCGCCGGCGGAGCATTGGCTGGCGTAGTCCTGCCAGGTGGTGGATATTCAGCAGTTGACGACTTAGCCCAAGTCGGCAAGTCAGTCATAACCAGTTCCGACAATAGAGTTGTAAGAGAGGGTATCTACGAATTCAAGGATAAAACAGGGAGGCCGTATGTTGGTCAATCTTCAGACGTTAATCGTCGACTTGCTGAACATGCAAGAACAGGGAAGCTTCCATCAGAAAGTAAAGTTACCATAACAGATGTACCAGGAGGGAGGACGGCGAGAGAAATCGCAGAGCACAATCGTATTCAACAAATAACCGATGAGAAACCCGCTAGGCTATCTAAAGACGTATCCAACAAGCGGGATCCAATCGGCAAAAACAGGAGGCATTTACTAGATGAACAACAGTGAACAGTACTTCGTTACTGAAGACGAAAACGGCCTTGGTCGTGTCCTGGTTCCGAGAACGTCCACCTGGGATGCACGCTTCAAAGTGATTATGGAAGAGAACGGGATCGACATGTTACGTCTCAGCCATTCAGCTGGCTGGAGAGAAACCGATTTATCCTTTCTCGAAAGCATGCCATACCTGAGGGGCATACAAATCTATCACTGGGATGTAAAGGACTTGAGGCCACTGCTTGCACTCAGCGAACTGCAGTTACTGGGTTTTACATGTCTGTTCACAAAAGGACCGGATTTCTCTGCGTTCGAGAAACTGCAGTACCTGTTATTTACTTGGAGGCCGAAAGCAAAGAGCGTGTTTGACTGCAAGGGACTGTTGTATCTAAATATCGACGGGTATCCTTATGAAGAATTGCAGTCAGTTAAGCATATGACTCGACTGGACAGACTGTCCCTGAGTTCTAGGAAACTCACGTCTTTATCCGGGATCGAACATCTTGAATCACTGAATAGTCTGGAACTGGTCTATTGCAGTCAACTGCGGTCTGTTGACGGCATCGAACGGTGCGGGCAGCTTCAAAACGTAGAGTTACATTGCTGCAAGAAAGTAAACGACATATCCAGTTTTCTTTCGTTGAAGCATCTGAAGACGCTCGATATGGAGAATTGCGGAAGAATCAAGTCATTGCGGCCGCTGGCCGATTGCAAGATGTTGGAATATCTGCATTTTGTTGGCGATACTAACATAGAAGATGGAGACCTGTCGCCATTGCCGAACCTCCCAAGATTGAAGAAAGCAAGTTTCGCTCATCGCAGACATTACACTCATAGGAGATTTGATGTGTTTAAAGGTAACCGTCAGTCCTTCGATGAGCTTTTGAAGCTGAGGTTTTTTACCTACAGAGGACTTGTGCTCATTAGCGAGGGATTTACGAGGGATCGCCGACGGTCAATTGACAATAGACTCCGTATGGGCGAATCGGCTGAAGATGAGCAATCGTGGCACAATCGTCAGGAAATGTATCGATTTGCGTCATCCGATCTATCAAGGCAAAGAGCATACGCCGAGGAACTGAAAAGGAGTTGGGAACAGAAGTTACCCGTGGAATGTCCAGACATCCCGGCCTACGTCAAGGTCTATGATGATGGTGAGATAGTGATACTAACAGTGAAGAACAACTCCTTTCGACCAGGTTGATTTTACATGGCCAACAATATGATTTTGTTTACATGCGTTCTAATTCCTCAAAGTCCAGCTTGGTAGTGTACTTTCACATGGGAGGATCAGCTAAACAACCCTTTTAACATGTGTCATCATATATTCGCACTCGGTTCGTGGCAGGTAGTCCAAGATCAGAGTGCAAGCGTATTGGTTTGTGGGTCCTGTTGATGATTTGACCTTTCCGGGATTGGACTTCTCCAAGGGATATTTAAATACTAGTTGAGACAGATCTCCCAGTTTTGAAGGATCCGGATAAGGCACTCCACTTTGGTGTTTTAGCAAGTGTTGCCTTGTAGGCTCATGACAATCCGAACGTCAGCTTTCCGATTGATTCTACGTAGGAGGAAGCTTATTGAATATCCTAGTCTGAGCAAACCTATAATTCTGAGCGGAGCAGCGTTCGGCAGTGTGCGACTCAGTCATCGTCGATGTTCGCAAGAAGACGGATCTGTCACGGTTTCTATGTAACTACTGTAGCAATTGCCGGACACTCCGTCCTCGTACCTGATGACGAACACCAGACCGACATCGCCTATCCTTCCAGGGACGGCCACAAGGATCTGTCCAATGACGGACACCGGGTCGTCATCCGCGCCCCCGCAGGGGGTAACGCCCTCGAGGAGGGCGTCAGCCTGGAGGCCACGGGTCCCTACGTCGTCGAAGCCGGAGAGACCGTAGAGCTGAAAGCCAGCGTGCGCATCGTCCTGGGTCCGGGCTTCCACGCGAAGGCTGGATCCACCTTCCGCGCCGGCATAGATCCCCTAGCCGGTGGCGATGGGGTCACCGGCAGCGGGGCTATCGCCTGGAACCAGCAGAAAGCCGCGAAGCGCTCCGTGAAGCTCGGCCCCGACTCCGCCCTGGAGACGGGCAGGGTGTCCGGCCACGTGACCGCAAGGGCCGACTTCCATCCGGCTTCGGCCTCCTCAGGGAAAACCGTCATCATGGCCTTCGAGGACGGGGGCGATCACGTCCGCGTGGTCTACGAGAACGGCAGCGTCAAGCTGGAAAGCAGCATAGACGGCACTGCCGCCTCCTCGGCCTTCGTGCCCGGATACAGCCGCAGCTGGCCCTGGGCCCGCGTGGAGATGGAACTCCTGCCCACGGGCACCGTGACCGCGTGGCTATACGGCCATGAGACGACCCGGTTCAAGGGAGCCTCAAGATCCGTAACCGTACCCGCGAACTGGACGCCCGTGTTCAAGGCGGAAGGCGAATCCGGCGATGCCTACCTCGCCAACCTCTACATCGGCAAGACGGAAGCCGTCACGACCTACTTCGACGGCCTGGCGCGCAGCATACAGACGCGGGCGGGGGCTGAAGCCAACGACATCGTCACCCAGATCAGGTACAACCGCGTAAACAAGCCGGAGCGCCTCCTCGGACCCGTGTACCGGACGGCGTCGCATGCCTACAGCGTCCTCACAGGCGCCGCCGCGGGCGACCGCGTCACCACAACCACCTACGACGACGACCCGCTGCTGCGGGTGTCCCGCGTCGTCCCCCCGGGACACACCGGCTCCACAGCCGTCGACACCCGCTACGGCAGATGGGGAACCGTATCCAGCCCTGGCCGCACCTACCAGACCGTCGACGACGAGAAGGGCGTCCTGACCACCAGCGTCCATGACGCCTACGGACGCATGCAATATGCCATTGCCGACTCGGCTGGAGCTAGCGCCGCCACCCGGAACAACAGAACGTCCTTTGCCTACGACGCCCTGGACAGGCTTACCTCTACCACCATGCCGCAGAGAGGCACTGCCACCAGTCCGGTGACCGCCACCTCGCGCTACGCCTACGACACCATGGGCCGCATGACCAGCAGGCATCACCCAGACGCCGATGCGGCTACGCTGTTCAAGTACGACGACCTGGGCAGAATGCGCTTCTCCCAGGACGCGCAGCAGCGAGCCCTTACCCCGGGCAAGGTCACCTTCACGGTCTACGACGACTTCGGGCGCGTAACCTGCGTGGGCGAGGCCAACGCCACGTTCTCAAGCCTCGATAAGGTAGTTGAGGAGACGTTGTCGCTTTCACTCGTCGTGACCAACCTTTGGTATTTAACCGTTTTTGACTTGTCTTACTCGCATTCTTATGATATATTGTTATAAGTTATAAATAAGTAGTATCGTTTTATAAGAGACTTGCCATGCAGAAAACCGCCGAAGCGACCTTTCGCGCGTACGGCGGCCAGCTTCGAATGAGCGAAGCCGTCCGCCACGGGATCACGCCCTACACGCTCTATACGCTGAGGGACCGTGGCATCGTCGAACTGGTCAGCCGGGGCGTCTACCGGCTGGCAGACCTGCCACCACTCAGTGATCCCGATCTGGTCACGGTGGGCCTGCGCTATCCCGACGCCGTTGTTTGCCTTGTCTCGGCACTGGCCTACCACGGCATTACAACCCAGATTCCACATGAAGTGTCGGTAGCAGTAAACCAAACGTCGCGGCTGCCGTCGCTCGACTACCCTCCAGTGCGAGCCCACCGGTTCTCGAAGGCAAGCTACTCGGCTGGCATCGAAACGCACCGGATTGACGGCGCGAAGGTTAAGATCTATAACCGTGATAAGACTGTAGCGGACTGTTTCAAGTTCCGCAATCGGATCGGTATGGACATTGTGCTGGAGGCACTGCGGCTGCACCGGGAGCGCAACGGACTTGACCTGGGCGTGCTACTGGGATACGCACGAGCGTGTCGGGTTGAGAAGGTGATGTGGCCCTACCTGGAGGCCAGCCTGTGATACCCGCGCGCGATGTTGCCGCGTCAGTCCGGCAGCGCCTTCTCAACAAAGCCAGAAGCGACCACCGGCCTTTTGGCGAGCTTCTTCAGTATTTCGCCATGGAGCGGTTTCTCTATAGGTTGTCCCTGTCCGAACACAACGAACGATTCATCCTTAAAGGCGCGCCGATGCTGCAGGTGTGGGGTTCGTCAGAGATTCGACCGACTATGGATATCGATCTGCTTGGCAGTACACACCACGAGGAAGCTGATGCTGTCTTGCAGGTCCGGGACATGCTGAACGTAGACGTACAAGAGGACGGTCTGCGCTTCGATCCGACCTACATCCGAACCGAGCGCATTACCGAAGGCGCGGAACGCGAAGGGATCAGGATTCGGTTCAAGGGGACGCTCGGTACGGCACAAATCCACATGCAGATCGATATCGGCTTTGGAGATGTGGTGTATCCCGGTCCGGAAGTCGCACAGCTACCGGCGTTGTTGGATTTCCCGGAACCTCGGTTAATCGGCTACAGCCGCGAGAGCACTATTGCCGAGAAGCTGGAAGCCATGGTCAAGCTGGGTATGTTAAACAGCCGAATGAAAGACTTCTATGATATCTGGCTGCTATCACGACTGTTCGATTTCGACGGAGCAAGGCTGACCGAGGCCGTCAGACTCACTTTCGACCGGCGGGGTACAGCATTGTCCCAGACGGTGGAGGCGTTCACCGGTACTTTCGCAGACGCCAAACAGGTCCAGTGGTCGGCATTCCTCAACCGGCTTCAACAGAAACATGTACCCACATTATTCGCGGAAACTACAGCCGCGCT
Organism: Candidatus Latescibacterota bacterium; assembly: GCA_022822725.1. Taxonomy (GTDB): domain Bacteria; phylum JAAXHH01; class JAAXHH01; order JAAXHH01; family JAAXHH01; genus JAAXHH01. Next base: position 79,430 of record JAJEAN010000004.1, on the reverse strand, counting down.
CAATGAGTTTCTGTCGCCCGTCGTCAAGGCGCTTGTGTCCGGTAGTCCCTGCCCGAAACATTGGAAGGCATCCGGTCCCTGGACCTGTGCCAGCCCCGTCAAATTGCTGTGAATTACTCACCCGTTTGTCGGATTTCCCCGACCGCTGCATCAAAAACCCCTCTTGACAAACACCCCAAACATATGTATAGTAATATCTACCCGTTCATGGTACACGCATGGGCGTAAGTAGTCTGTAACTTCAAATCGGAATACGCTCGCGTCCCTAAAGCGGACCCGCACCCCGCGGTCCTTCAAGCGTCCCCGTGCTACTTCTGATCAACAGTCGGCACGGGGTTTTTTCGTGCCCCTGCCTGACATAATACCGTGCGCAGCCGCTGGAGCAGTCTCTAACAGCGCCGGCCAGTGCGACATCATCAGGGAGGAGCGGATCATGGGTTGTTCTGTCACGAAGCGGGGACGCTGGGTCGAACTCAGGAAAAGCGACGCCCGGCGCAGGATGTTCCGAAGGGAGTACAAGTACCTGGTGATGGAGGAGTACGTCTACCGGCTCGCCCATGCGTACCCGCCCGTCACCGTGTTCAGGCAGAGCCGCCTACAGGAGGAAGCGAGCCCGTTGCCCATGTTCCGGTTCGATGGGAATCGGAATAGCGTTTGCCCGAATGCGCCACATGACCTATATTACGGGGGTTGTACCGCGTCGCCGACGTGGACGGTACAAATGAACAGGCGACGGCGCCCAAGACCGGCAGGCCGGCTTCATCCCGGTCAAAGGATACCGAACTGCCGAGTTGCCGAATTACCGAATTGCTCTAAAGGACTGACCCGCATGGCCAAGACCCCCGACATGGGTGACATTCAGAAGGACCTGAAGGAATTCTTCTCGACCAAGTACGGCGCGCAGGTCCAGTTCGCCCAGCCGGAGAAGGAGGGCGTCCCGTCGGATCCGCCCGCGGAAGAAGTCCCGCTGCCGGAGATCCGGTTCGACATGAAACCGGAGGAGCTGGAAGCCTATCTGAACGAATACGTCATCCGCCAGGACGAGGCCAAGGAGATCCTGGCCACGAAGATCTGCACCCATTTCAACCGCATCCGGCTCCAGGAGGAGAAGGAACAGGTCGGCAACATCAAGAACAACATCATCCTGATCGGCCCGACCGGGGTGGGAAAGACCTACCTCATCAAGCTCATCGCCAACAGGATCGGCGTGCCCTTCGTCAAGGGCGACGCCACGCGGTTCAGCGAGACGGGCTACGTAGGCGGGGACGTGGACGAGCTGGTCCGCTCGCTGGTCCACGAGGCCGACGGCAACATCAAGCTGGCGGAATACGGCATCATCTACATCGACGAGATCGACAAGATCGCCTCGTCGGGCAACATCGTGGGACCCGACGTGTCGCGGACCGGGGTGCAGCGCACGCTCCTCAAGCTGATGGAGGAGACGGACGTGGACCTGCAGGCCCCCCACGACCTGACGTCCCAGATGGAGAACGCCCTCCAGTTCCAGAAGACGGGCAAGGTGGAAAGAAAACGCATCAACACGCGGAACATCCTGTTCATCGTCAGCGGGGCCTTCGCCAACCTGGAAGAGATCATCAAGAAGCGTATGAGCGTGCAGGCGATGGGATTCGAACAGGGCGAAGGCGCGGAAAAGCCCGAGGACGGCGAATGGCTGCCGCACGTGACCGCCGAAGACCTGATCAAGTATGGCTTCGAGTCGGAATTCATCGGTCGGCTGCCGGTAACCGCCGTGCTGCACAGGCTCAGCGTCGACGACCTGTTCCAGATCCTCAGGAACCCGAACAGCCCGGTCATCATCGCCAAGAAACTGGACTTCAAGGCCTACGGCATCGACGTCGACTTCGACGAGGAGTCGCTGCGCCTGATCGCCGAACAGGCCCACCGGTCCGGTACGGGAGCCCGCGGCCTCATCGGCGCGATGGAGCGGATCCTGATCAGGTTCGAGAAGAAACTGCCGTCCAGCACGGTGAAGCAGTTCGCCGTGACGGCAGAGGTGGTGGAGCACCCGGAAAGCGAACTCGAACGGATCCTCGCGGAGGCGCCTCCGGAACCGGCCGAACTGGTGCAGGTGTACTTCGCGGAACACGACATCACCCTCACGCTGGACGATGCCGCGGCCGCCGCGCTGGAAAACCTGGCGGTGCAGCAGGGCCGGACCACCGAAGATATGGGGATGGAATTGTTCAAGGACTACGTCCACGGCCTGAAGCTGATCCAGGCCCGGGAACTGAAGATCACCAGGGAAGCGATCGAGAACCCTGGCGCGTACCTGGATCACCTGATCAAGAAGTTCTACGAAAACCAACCCAAGACGACCTGATCACACCGATCCGCGAAGGCCGGACGCCGGTCACGAGGGCCGGACACCGATCCGCGAAGGCCGGACGCCGATCCGCGAAGGCCGGACGCCGGTCGCGGACACCCGCCTGACGACCAGCCGAACACCATGATCATCCACGCGAATCACCGCCCATGACTCCGGTAGCACTCACCATCGCGGGTTCCGACTCCGGAGGCGGGGCCGGCATCCAGGCCGATCTCAAGACGTTCTCGGCCAACGGCGTGTACGGCATGTCGGCCGTAACGTCGGTCACCGCCCAGAATACCCTCGGCGTGCAGGCCATCCACAACCTGCCGCCCGAGGTGGTCGCGGCGCAGATCGATTCCGTCCTGACCGACATCGGCGCCCAGGCCATCAAGACGGGCATGCTCGCCAACGCGGAGATCATCGCCGCCGTGGCGGACGCGTTGCGGGCGTACCCCGACATTCCCCTCATCGTGGATCCGGTGATGCTCGCCAAGAGCGGTGACGCGCTGCTGGAACCGGAGGCGGTTTCCACGCTGATCGAACGGCTCTTCCCCCTCGCCGCCGTCGTCACGCCGAACCTGGACGAGGCGAAGGCGCTGACGGGCATCGAGGCGTCGGACATGGAAGGCATGAAGGCCGTCGCCCGGAAGCTCCACGAAATGGGACCGCGCCACGTGGTCGTCAAGGGCGGCCACCTCGAGGGACCGGCGGTCGACGTGTTATTCGACGGAGCGGATTTTCGGACCTTCGAGGCCGAACGCGTCGACACCCGCAGCACCCACGGGACCGGGTGCACCTTTGCGTCCGCGATCGCCGCCGGCCTGGCAAAGGAGGCGGATGTAGCCAATGCCGTGGGCGCCGCGAAGGCCTACCTCACCGGGGCCCTGCGCTACGCGGTACCCCTGGGCGGGGGACACGGACCGGTCCATCACTTCCACGAACTCTACCGCGACGCCGATCGTCTCTCGGTCCTGGACCAGTTGTCCGCCGCGGCACGGCGTCTCGAAAGCGCTCACGCGGGGGATCTCGTCCCGGAAGTGCAGTGCAACCTGGGCATGGGGCTGGCCGGCGCACAGTCGGCGGACGACGTGGCGGCCTTCCCCGGCCGGCTCATCCGCGTGCGCCGCGATATCCGCTCCGTGGCGCCGCCCGAGTTCGGCGCGTCGTCGCACGTGGCGCGTATCATCCTCACCGCCATGCGGAAGGACCCGTCCAAACGGTCCGTGATGAACATCCGGTACGAAGAATCTATCCTGGGCGCCTGCCTGGGGCTGGGACTCTCCGTCGCCTCCTTCGACCGGCACGAGGAGCCGCTCGAATCAAAAATGCGGGAGGGTTCGTCGCTCGAGTGGGGAACGGCCCGGGTCATCGAGGAGCAGGGATTCGTGCCGGATATCGTCTACGACCTGGGGGACGAGGGGAAGGAACCCATGATCCGGGTCATCGCCGAGACCCCGGAGCGGGTCGGGGATATCGCGCTGGCCGTGTTGGAAAAATCCCGGGGCAAGTAGTCCGGGGCAGGATGAACCGCGGCAGGTTGGGCCGCCGCGGGTTGGGCCGCGGCAGGTTGAACGAGCGCGCACGTTCCGCTGTCCACCGAGCCGGTCAATACCCCAGTTTTCGCAGATACGCCCGTTCGCGCCGCATCTTCTCGAGGTCGGGAAGGTCCGACTGGCTGGGACACACGGTCACCCACCGGTCGTAACCGATCTCCTCCAGCGCCTTCATGGCGGCGCCGAAATCCAGCAGCCCGCCATCCCCGAGTTCGACGAAGCGGTAATCCTTGTAATCCTGCAGGTGCACGTACACCAGCCGGTCCCTGAAGTCCCGGATGGACTGGGCGGGGTCGTAGTGCCAGAAGGCCGAATGGGAGACGTCGATGCAGAGCTGCGCCCGCTTCATCAGGCGCATGAGCAGTTCCCATTCCTCGCGGGAATCGACCGTGGTGCTCGTGTGGATGTGGTAGCACACGTCCAGATCGTACTGCGATGCGTAGTCGGCGAACTCGTCGGACAGGTCCGCCAGGGCCCGGATGTCATCCGGCGTCGAGGCGCGTCCGTACGGACGGTTGGCGCCCATGAACATGAAGGTGTCCGCCTCCACGTCGGCGGCGAAATCGATGCGGCGCTTGTTCCGCTCCTTCATCTCATGATCTCCGTCGAGGGAGATGCCGCCGCCGGTGACCACGGCGACCTGGACGCCCGCGCGGTCCGAAATGGCCCTTACCCGGCTGGCCGATCCCAGCCAGTCCAGCGACTGCCGGATCTCCCAGCCGTCCCAGCCGGTTTCCCGGAGCTGCCCGAGGATCTCGTCCAGGTCCGGGGTCTGCCACCGCAGTCCACTGAATCCCAGTTTGAATTTCAATGCGGGCTCCTTTACACTACGCCGTCATCTACGCTACGCCTTTATCTATCCTGCGCCTTTATCTGCACTGCGCCACTATCCGGCCACTTCTCCCGAAATAGCGATCTTCCGCACCTCTTCTCCGTCTAGCCGGTAGTTGGTCGACAGCGCGTCGATGGCATCGCCGACCCGGTCGAGCGGCAGGGTGTGGGAGACCATTTCCTCGAAGGGATAGCGCCCTGATTCGAGAATGGGCAGGCCGCGGACGAAGTGGGAGATATTGCTGGCCCAGACGCCGACCAAAGTGATGTGGCGGAACACGAAGTGGTTGAAGGGATTCATGCGGACGTCCCCCGAGTCGGTAAAGTGGCCGCCTTCCACGTAGGTACCGCCCCGCCGCAGCATTTCCACGCCTTCCGGGATGGCCTGCGGCACGCCCGCGCACTCGAAAACCACGTCGGCGCCGTAACCGCCCGGTGTTTCCGCCTTGACCAGCTCGATACGCTCCTGTGCGTCCGGCACTTCCTCGATGTTGACGGTCACGTCGGCGCCGAAGGCCTTGGCCAGTTCCAGGCGCGACGCGGGCGCGCCGACCACGATGGTGCGGTGCGCGCCGGCCTCGATGGCCGCGGCCAGGCTGAACAGGCCGATGGCACCCGCGCCCTGGATCACTGCCGTGGACCCGAGCTTCATCCGGGCCTTTTCGGCGAAGTGCAGGCCGACGGTGAAGGGTTCGAGCAGCACCGCGATTTCGGGTTGGCTCTGGACCTTGAGGAACTTGGACCGGGGGATGTTCAGCAGGACGTATTCCGCGTACCCGCCCTGGAAGTGGGGCACGACTTCGGCGTAGGGCCGGAACCCGTAGGCCAGCACGTTGGGACAGAGCCCGGGCTCCCGCACCACCGCGCAGAAGTAGCAGGTCCCGCACTGCTGACCCGGGATGATGGCGATGAGATCGCCTTCCTTCACCGGCTTGTCCATGGCGTCCGAGTCGACGCCGGACCCCAGTTTCTCGATCACGCCCACGATTTCGTGGCCCAGGACCAGCGGGAAAGCCTTGCGCCGCATGTGGCCGTTATAGACGTGCACGTCCGTGCCGCACACGCCGCACAAGGTCTGCCGGACGAGGACCTCTCCCGGACCCGGGTCCGGGACCGCCGTTTCTGCGACGGTAAAGGTCCCTTTTTCCTGGTCCAGGATCGCCGCTCTTCCCGTTCGCGCCATACAGCCTCCGGGTTGCTTGCCGTGCCGCCCGCAATAGGCCGTCCATGCGGTCAACGGCCGTCTATTGGCCGGTGCCGGCCGTCATTGATCGGCAAAGCCGGCCGCGCTCAGCCGTTGAAGCGGTTCTCCGCCTCGGCCCAGTCCACGACATTCCACCACGCTTCGATGTAAGCGGGGCGCAGGTTCTGGTAGTTCAGATAGTAGGCGTGCTCCCAGACGTCCAGTCCCAGGATGGCCGTCTTGCCTTCCATGATCGGACTGTCCTGGTTGGCCGTGGAGTAGACTTCCAGATTGCCTGCTCCGTCCTTCGCGAGCCAGGCCCAGCCGGAACCGAAGCGCGTGGCGCCCGCGGCCGCGAACTGCTCTTTCATGGCGTCGAGACTGCCGAATGTACCGTCGATCGCCGCGGCCAGGTTGCCTGAGGGGTTCCCGCCGCCGCTGCCGCTCATGATCGTCCAGAACTGCGTGTGGTTCGCGTGGCCGCCGCCGTTATTGCGTACGGCCGTCTTGATGGCGTCCGGCACGATGGCGCAGTTGTCCGCCAGCAGCTCGTCCAGGCTCTTACCGGCCAGATCGGCGTGATCCGCGAGGGCGTTGTTCAGATTGGTGATATACGTATTGTGGTGCTTGCCGTGATGGATTTCCATCGTGCGCGCATCGATGTGAGGCTCGAGCGCGTCATGGGCATAGGGCAGGTCGGGCAGCGTGAATGACATGGTACTCTCCTTTTGGGATGGATCCGCACAACTGTTGAGAATCGCGGTACCGGCCAGTCCGGCCAGGGCACCGCCTGCTAATCGACCGATGAAACTGCGGCGGGACAGGCCGGAGCCGGTCCTTTCTTCGTCCTGACTCGAATCCGCCTCGCGGAACGTACGCGATTCCCGGTTCGAATCCGCCTCGCGGACGGGATACCCGTCGGATTCTGTCGGTTTCATTTTATTCCTCTCCCTCGTTTTCATCTTCGGACATCGGGCGCCGCCGATACCTCGAACCCGGGCGAGGGTACCCGCGCTTCAACCCGCACCCCGGCATAGGCACGCTGCTACGCCGTCGCCGCGACGTCTCCAAACAGCGTGAAGGGCGTGGATCCGCTCACGCGCACGGGCACGATCATGTTGGGCTCGATGCCCGCCCGCATGGGGAACACGACGGTCTTGAAGGCGTCCGTCTTGCCGAAAAGCTTGTCGGCGTCCCGCCTGGACCTTCCTTCCACGAGCACATTCATGGTCTTTCCCCGGTACGCGCGGTTCCGGGTATCGGAGATCGACTTCTGCATTTCGATGATATCGGTCAACCGCCGGCCCTTCACTTCTTCCGGCACGTCGTCGGCCAGGCGTTTGTGGGAAGCGGTCCCGGGCCGGGGTGAATACTTGAACATGAAGGCGCTGTCGAACCGCACGGTCCGCATCATCTCGCGGGTCGCCTCGAACTCTTCTTCCGTCTCCCCACAGAAACCCACGATGATATCAGTCGTCAGGGCGATCCGGGGCATGCGTTCCCGGAGCCTGTGGACGACGTCGAGAAACACCTCCGGGGTATAGTCCCGGCGCATGCGGGAAAGGGTCTCAGGCGCGCCGGACTGCAGCGGCAGGTGCGTGTGGGAACAGATCTTCGGTGAAGCCGCCATGGCCTCGATCAACCGGTCCGGGAAATGCGCCGGGTGGGGCGAAGTGAACCGGATGCGCTCGATGCCGTCGACTTCCGCCGCCCGGGAAAGCAGGTCCGCGAAATCGACCTCGCCGTCCCGGTATTTGTTCACCGTCTGCCCGAGCAGGGTCACCTCCCGGTAGCCTTCCGCCGCGAGGCGTTCGATCTGGCGGATCACCTCGCCGTGGGGCGTGCTGCGCTCCCGGCCGCGCACGAACGGCACGATGCAGAAGGAGCACATCTTGTCGCAGCCGCGCATGATCGTAACCCAGCCGTTCACGCCGGCTTCCCTGACGGGGTCGATGTCGAGATAGTGTTCCGCGCGGTCCCAGGTCAGGCTCAGTGCCAGTTCGCTTCCCGCGTCCAGCGCGCGGAGCATGGCCGGAAGGCGCCGGTAGCTGTCCGGACCCGCCACCAGGTCGATGTAAGGCGCGCGCTCGATGATCCGGTCGCCGAGGTGCTGGGACATGCACCCGCAGAGCCCCAGGATCAGGTCGGGGTTGGCCGTCTTGAACCGGTTCAGTTCGGACATGCGCCCGAGTACCCGCTGCTCCGCGTTCTCGCGGATGGCGCAGGTATTCACCAGGATCACGTCGGCCCGGTCGACCCGGTCGGTGACCCGGTAGCCCTCGCGGGCAAGCAGCCCCACGATCAGCTCGGAGTCCGCCTTGTTCATCTGGCAGCCGTAGGTCTCCACGTACAGGGACCGCGCCTGTGCCGCGGCAGGCGCCGCGGGCGGCTCGAGAACCGTACTGTCCGTGCTGTCCATGCTGTCCGTCACCATGCATCCCCGTGTGCTTTTTCGTTTTTTTGAGATTCCGCTAATCTATTCGCCCGTCGAGACAGCGTCAATCAAAAACATGCCCTGCGCGGCGTATCCGGCGCCTCAGTTGTTCCCTTCCATCGCGGACTTCGTCGCGGGGCAGTCCGCCCCGTTCCAGGCGGTCGTCCCCCGTAGATTCGAGCCGTGCGTAGAACGCCATGCCCAGCCGTGCGAATTCGGGCTCGGTCGGGTGATCGTCCATGGCGTGAAACAGGATGTCCTCGGCGCTGTCATACCGGCCGTACCGTTCGTAGTAGGAGAACAACAGCATCGAAGTCGACACGGGCAGTTTCTCGTCCCCGAGGAGATCGAGCAGCTCGCCAATCGCTTCGTGGGGATCCGTTACGAGACCGGTGGTACTGATGTCTTCGCTGATCCAGCGAAAGTCCTCCGTGCCGATGGACGGTTCCACGGCGATTTCCAGGTAGCAGTTGAGGGCTTTCAGGTACAGGCCGCGGCCGTCCTCCTCCTTCCCGTCCGCCAGGGCCAGCGATCCGTCCTCCTTGAACAGGCGCGCGGCCATGAGTGCGGTGTCCACGGCCCCACCGCTCCTTTTCATCAGCATGGAGAGCAGGGTGCGTTCCGACAGCGCCATGACGGACGCCGTCGACAGGCCGAAGATGTCCTCCCTGGTCTGGGAGATGATCGAACGGGCGCGGTGATAGTCCTGATCACGGCGCGCCCGGATCATGAGGATCAGCGCATCGATGAAAACGCGGATCGTCCTCATGATGTAATCCTGTCTGAACATCGAACGGGCCCTCGCAGGATGGTGCCGGCTTGCCGTCTCTGCCCGGTCGCTACGCGGCGCCGAATCGGCGGCGGAGTTCCAGGGAAGTAAAGTCCGGGCCGATTGCAGGCCGCATAAGGAAGTTCCGGGCCGTTAGCAAGCCGTATTCGGTGTATGGCAGGAAATGACTGCGTAAAGGGGGAGACGCACGGAGGACGGCCGAGGCACAGACAAAAAAACGGCAGGGAATGAATGAAGCCCCTGCCTCTTTGATACTGTTTAACGGTCGTAATGGATCAGCAGCCGTTTTCCGACCGGATGTACTGCATGGGATTGACGCGCCTGCGGTCCTTCTGGACCTCGTAGTGCAGGTGGTTTCCCGTGGATCTCCCTGTCATGCCCACCCGTCCGATGATATCGCCGCGCTTCAGCTCCGCACCTTTATTCACCAGAATGGCGGAAAGGTGACCGAAGCGGGTTTTGTATCCGTTCAGGTGGTCCACGTCGATGTACAGGCCGTACCGGGGATCCACGCCGGTCTTTGCCACGACGCCGCCGGCCGGCGACTTGACCGGGGTCCCGGGGGCCGCGGCGATGTCGATCCCGTGGTGCATGGTGTAGAGACCGGTGAAGGGGTCGGTCCGCAGGCCGTACCGGCTGGTAATCACGCCGGTCACCGGAGTGATCGAAGGCACGAACTGCCAGCGGTCGTCGACCTCGCGGATATGCTGCTCGATATCTTCCATGCTTCTGAGCGAAAGACTCGATCTGCGCCGGGAAGTTTCCATCTCGGCATACAGTCTGGTAGCCCGGTAATAGGGCGAATCGGGCGCGAATCCCGGATCCGGCGACGGGGCTGGCCCACCCACACCCACCTGGCGGATATCCGGATGGATGCTTGGAAGACCCGCAATGAGCCGGGCGGCCTCTTCCGACGCGATGAGCGTATCCAGCCTGGTCTTGTTCGACTGGCTGGACTGCTCCAGGATCCTGATCTCTTCGTGCAGGCTGCCGTGCCGGTATTCGGCAATCCATGACCGCGCACCGGCGTACATGACGCCCGTTATCATGACCAGCGTGCCCAGCAGGACGGCGATCGGCAGTCCGGATATACGGACCGTTCTATCCCCGAAGTGCAAGACCAGCAGTCCGGTCGGCATTCGGCGTTTAATCAAAACTTCAATTCCTAAAACTATTGTCTGGCAGAATAGTTGCCGGACAAATCTTAGTCTATGCGATTAAACCACTTACCGCGACTATATGTCACCTAAAATGTAGCGTACAGCGCCGCGTGTCAAACTTTTTTTGCGGTTCTACCGACAACCGGACGCCGGCTCACAGGCCCCTTTCCGGGAAGAACCAGGTCGACGGATCGAGGATGCGGCCCTCGTGGTGGACCTCGTAGTGTATGTGGTATCCGCTGGTCTTGCCGGTCATGCCGACCAACCCGATGACCTCTCCGCGTTTGACCCGTTTCCGGTTTTCGACCAGCACTTCGGAGAGATGGCCGTAACGCGTGACGTACCCGTTCTGATGGTTGATGTCCACGTACCTGCCGAGGTTCGCATCTACGCCGGTCCGTGAAACCACGCCGTATGCCGTGGCCCGCACCGGCTCGTTCTTGTTCGCGGCGATGTCCAGCCCGCCGTGCACGCGCACCTCGTCGCTCAGCAGGTTTCGCGACGTGCCGAACGGTCTCGAAACCGGTCCCCGCACCGGCGAAATGATGGGGATGCCGCGCCAGTAGGCCTCGTCGGCCCTGGATGCCGTCTCGACGGACCGCAGGCTGGCCAGTTCCGCGCGGGTTTCGTCCAGCAACCGGTCAATCCGGCCGCCGATCCGTTCCATGGCCTCGGCGGGAGAATCGGACCACGCGATGGATGCCTGGGCCGGCGGGGATTCCCCGGCGCCGGCAGCCGGGTCACGCCGACCGGGCGCGTCGGGACCGAGGACGATCTTGTCGATATCCGCCGCTCGTTCCGACAGGTTCTCAATCCGCGATTCGATGGTGCCGTCCAGCTCGTGCAGGGCGCCCAGCTGTTCCCGCAGCCGGTTGTTCTCCCGCTCCCGTTCCGTCAGTGCGCCGTCGTCCATAAGGCTCGTCAGGTAGGACGCGCCGATATGCCATCCGGCCAGCATCAGAAGCGCCAGGACGGCAAGGCCGGCCAGCACCGGGAGGAGGCTGTATTCCCGGGCTTCGTGCCGGGCATTGGCCGGCAAATGTACGAATGAAACGAACTTTCGTCGCAGCATACCGTTCTCCGCGCCCCGGCGGCCGGTTCGGCGCTGCCGCGGGCGGATACACGGCGGGGTGTCCGGGGTGGACCCCGCCGCGCCGGGGATGGGGATCGATCAGTTCAGGTAGGCCCGGAGCTTCTGGCTCCTGGAGACGTGGCGAAGCCTGCGCAGCGCCTTTTCCTTGATCTGGCGCACGCGCTCCCTCGTGAGACTGAACCGCGTCCCGATCTCCTCGAGGGTATAGGATCTTTCCATGTTAATACCGTAATACAACGCGATCACGGCCGCCTCCCGCTTGGTCAGGGACCCGAGCGCCCTGAAGATCTCATCTTTGAGCGCATCCACCATGAGCGCCTCGTCCGGCGCATCCTGGTCGTCGTCCTCGATGAGATCCAGCAATCTGTTGTCTTCTCCCGCCTTGAGCGGCGCGTCCAGCGATACGTGGCGGCCCGCGATGCGCATCGTGTCTTTCACGTCGCCGGGGTTCATGTCCAGTTCCTCGGCGATCTCTTCGGTGCTGGGTTCGCGCCCGAACTCCTGTTCGAATTCACTGGAAAGCCTGCCGATCTTGTGGAGCGTGCCGACCCGGCTCAGGGGAAGCCGCACGATGCGGGACTGCTCGGCGAGCGCCTGGAGTATGGACTGCCGGATCCACCACACCGCGTAGGAGATGAACTTGAAGCCCTTGGTCTCGTCGAACCGCTTGGCCGCCTTCATCAGCCCGATATTGCCTTCGTTGATCAGGTCGGAAAGGGAAAGGCCCTGGTTCTGGTACTGCTTGGCCACGCTGACCACGAACCGGAGATTGGAGGACGTTAGCTTCTCCAGCGCTTTCTGGTCGCCTGCCCGGACCGACCGGGCCAGTTCGGTTTCTTCTTCGGCCATAAGTAGCGGCACGTTGCCGATCTCCTGCAGATAGAGATCGAGAGACCGGTCTTCCGACGCCGCCGAATGGGATTTCGTTATAGTACTCACGTGCTGTGACAACTCCTGTTTAACCGTTTGACTTCGGGGCCGTTTACGTCCCCACCTGACCGGATGCTCGCGCCCGTTCAAACTGTCCGGGCGGTCCGGCGCACACTGCCGCAAAACCGGCAAGTTTACTAATATACACAAAATAGGAAAGTTGTCAACAAAAACACGCAAGGGCCGCGTCAACCGGGCAAGGCCGCAAGGGTACCCTGGTCGTCGAATTCCAGCGGAGAGCGGCGGTCCGTGATCTCGATGTCATCCCTGCCGGCCAGTTCGTCGGACAGGGCCTCGGAGACCGCGACGCGGCCGAGGGAAAGCGTGTTCCGGATGCGGACGGCGCGTCCCTCGCCGGGTGGTTTCATGCCGATGGTGGAGAAGGCGGCCTCGATGACTTCCCGGTCCGTGTCCAGGAACACCGGGATGCGGGATTTCTGCGGACTCATGCCCGTGATGGAATTAATGTAGGTATACCGGTGATTGATCTTGTCCACCAGGCGCCGGGTGGTGAAATCGGCCAGTCCGATGCCCACGGCGTTGCCCTCGCTCTCGGGCGTCAGGTCGCGGACGATGATCCGCAGGATCCTCGGGATCGCGGGCTCGGTCTCGAAATTCTGCATGCGCCGGCCGATGATGTTCGTGTCCATGCCGGTCCCGCTGATGTTCTTGCCCATCTCATCGACAATCAAAATGTCGATGTCGTCGGACGGCAGGCGGGGCATGAGGCGCTGCGCTTCCAGGAACAGCCGCCGTTCTTCCTGCTGCAGGACGCCTGCCGGGACGCCGATGATGTGCGCGGTCTGATCGTAGGCGTTCTCGATGATGGCCAGCCCGAAGGCCACGGGCGCGTGCTCGAGCACGTGCTGCGACACAGTCGATATCATGTGTTCGAATCCGTACTCGAAGACCGCGCCGTGGTAGTAGCTGGCGCCCTTCTGCTTGCCCAGCCCGATGGCCAGCATCTTCATCAGGCCGCTTCCCACCGAGCCCTTGAAGTCCGTGTGGGGCTTTACGCGGTTGACCACCACGATGTGGTCGGCGCCGAGGGCGTTCCGGTCCAGGTAGACGGGCAGCCCGTCCGCGGTCTCGCCGAGACTCGCCGGCTCGATGTCGGAGCGGACGGGACACCCCGTCGCCGCTTCGTGGATGCCGTAGTTCTCCAGTACCCGGCGCTGGCCTTCCGATGTCGCCCCGCCGTGGCTGCCCATGGCCGGCACGACGAAGGGTTTCAGGCCGGCCTTTGCCAGGGCGGCGACGACGCTCTTCACGATGGTCGCGATGTTGCCGATCCCCCGGCTGCCGGTGGCGACGGCCACCGTGGATCCGGCGCGCAGGCGCGTCTCCTCGATCATGCGGGCGACCTCCCCTTCGGCCGTTCCGGCGATGTCCTCGACGAAAGGCGCGTCGAACCGCTGGCGTATCTCCCTGAATGCGGGCAGTTTCATGTGGGGTCCTCCGATCATCCGCCGGTATGTGTCATATCCCGGCGCGGCGCAATGCCGGGCTCTTCAGATTGCGCCAATGTGTCGTATCCCGGCGCGGCGCAATGCCGGGTTCCTTCAGATGCCGTCGACGAACCGGCCGGGATTCAAAGTGCCCTTCGGGTCGAACCGGTGCTTGAGCATTTCCATGATATGCCGGTTCCCGCGGGTCGAACCCCATACGCCGACGCGTTCCTTCAGGGCGGCGGGGGCGTGTTCCACCACGAAGGCGCCAAGTTCTTCCGACGCGTTCCGCAGGTCCTCGATCAGGTTCGCCAGCCCATCGAAGTCCGATTCCCGGAACGTCCCGTCCCGGTAGAAGACGAAGGCCACGTGGCCACTCGCGAAATGGGAAAGCAGCCCGCAGCCGATAGACCGGTGCCGGCAGCCTTCTTCCGCCAGCCGGAAGAGCGTTTCCACCCCGTCCGGCGTGACGCCGGCCCGGCAGGTCACGGCGGGGCCCATGCCCGGGGGCAGCAGTCCGCCACCCGGAAAAACCCGCATCCCTTCCAGCATACGGCCGTATCCGTCCCCGCCGACGCGGATGACCTCGACCGCCCCCGAATCCCGGAAGATCCGCTCGCACTCCCCGGTCTGCCAGTCCACCGTCTCATCCGTACCCATCATGCCCGCGACGACCGCGAAGTACTGTTCGTCCCGGAGTTCGCCGACTGAGCCGCTGTCCGCCCGGGGACCGGCCCGGAGCCCCGAGGCCTCCCCGGCGAGGAGTGCGCGGGTGGCGGGACCGGCCAGCTCCAGGAAGGACGGAATGATTTCCGAATCCATGACCCGAAAGGCGCATTCGGTCGCCTCCCCGATCCCTGCCATGGTCCCGACGAGGAGCCTGCCCGCCGCCGGCACGGGCTGCAGCTTCAGGTTCACTTCCGCCAGGATACCGAGCGTGCCAAGCGACCCGATATACATCTTGTTCAGGTCGTAGCCCGCCACGTTCTTGACGACCTGTCCCCCGGACCGGACGACGGTGCCGTCCGCCTGGACCACCCTGGCACCGATGACCAGGTCCCTGGCCGTGCCGAAGGAAGTCCTGAGCACGCCCGAGGCGTTGGTGGCGAGTACCCCGCCCAGGGTCCCCGCGTCGCCGTGGGGCGGGTCCAGCGGCAGATACTGGCCGCGTTTCCCCAGCCCGGCCTGCAGTGCGGCCATGGTGATGCCGGCCTCCGCCGTGGCCGTCTGGTCCGCGGGCTCGTGCGCGACGATCCGGTTCAGGCGTTCCAGGGACACCACGATATCCGCGCGACAGGGCGGATGGCCGAAATCCATCCTCGTGCCGCCGCCCCGCGGGATCACGGCGTACCCCTGTTCCGAGGCCATTTTCACGATGGCCGAGAGCGATTCCACGCTACCCGGGGCAACGACTGCCGAGGGTACGACCCCGTCCACGGCATGGACGGCCAGCGTCTGGCTGCTCGCGGGCGCATAGCCTTCCACGAGGGAACCGAGCCTGCCGTGCAGCGCCTCATCGGCCATGGGTGAACCTGTGTTCCATCGAGGCTATAGCAACGCCGCCTTGCGGTTGGTGTACTTCAGCTCCGCCGTTCCGCATCCGATACAGGTGCGGTTCGTGGGAAACATCTTGCCGGGATTGCTGAGGTTGCTCTCGTCGAACACCTCTTTGACCGCTTCCATGGCCTGTATATCGGGTTCGTCGAAAATGTAAGGCATCAGGTCGACCTTTTCGTATCCGATGCCGTGTTCCCCGGTGATGGAACCCCCGAGTTCGACGCAGGCCCGCAAGATCTCGTTACTGGCTTCCACGGTCTTCCGCGCCTGTTCCGCGTCCCGGTCGTCATAGGCGATACATGGATGGATGTTGCCGTCCCCGGCGTGAAACACGTTTCCGATCAACAGTCCGTATTTTTCCGCGGTCGTCTGGATGACCTTCATGATGTCCGGGATCTTCGTCCGGGGTACCACGCCGTCCTGCACGTAGTAGCTGGGACTCAGGCGCCCCATGGCGCCAAAGGCACGCTTTCGGCTCTTCCACAGCAAGGCCCGTTCCTTCTCGTCTTCCGCGGTACGGATATCGCTGGCCCGGTTCTCCCTGCAGACCGCGGCGACCGCTTCGGCCTGGGTGTCCAGGCCGGCCTCGTGGCCCTCGAGCTCGATGATCAGCACGGCTTCCGCGTCCAGGGGAAAACCGAAATGATAGGCTTCCTCGATGGCGCCGATGGCGACCTTGTCGATCATTTCGAGGGCCGACGGGACGATCCCGCGGTCCACGATGCCGGCGACCGCGCGGGACGCGTCCTCCACCGTGTCGAACACCACCAGGAAAGTCCGCCAGGCCTGCGGCAGCCGGGTGAGCTTGACCCAGGCCCGCGTGACGATGCCCAGCATGCCCTCCGAGCCGATCAGCAGACCGCGCAGGTCGTAACCCACGGCGTCTTCCGCCTTGCCGCCGAACCAGGTGACCTGCCCGTCCGGCAGGACCACTTCCACCCCCAGGGTGTGGTTGGTGGTCACGCCGTATTTCAAGGTGTGGGGACCGCCCGAGTTCTCGGCGATATTGCCGCCGATGGTACAGGCGTACTGGCTCGAGGGATCGGGTACGAAATGGTAGCCCCGCCGTCCGACTTCTTTCGAAAGTTGCAGGTTGACCACCCCGGCCTCCACGAGCGCCCGCTGATTCCGGAAGTCGACCTCCACGATACGGTTCATTTTCGTCAGAACGATCATGACCCCGCCGTCGGGCGGAAGGCTCCCGCCGCTCAGTCCGGTACCCGCCCCGCGCGCCACGAAGGGAATCCCCGCTTCGTGAAGGATCCGGACCACGGCCGCCACTTCCTCCGTCGTGGTCGGGTAAACCACGGCGTGGGGAGCGTTCCGGTCGATGGTCAGCCCGTCGCATTCGTAGACGATCAGCTGGTCCGGGGCGTCGATGACGTTCTCCCGTCCCAGCACGTCCGCGAGCCGTCCTACAAGCAGGTCTTTATCCATCGGTCGCCTCCGTGCGCCCGGCGCTAAGACCGGGTCAGGTCGAGAAACTCCATCCGGGTACTGCGATCATCCCTGAATACCCCGAGCATGGCACTCGTCGTCGCCTTGGAATGCTGCTTCTCCACGCCCCGCATCATCATGCAGAAGTGGCCGGCTTCCATGACGACGGCCACCCCCAGGGGATCGAGACAGTCCTGCAGGGTCTGGGCGATCTGGGAGGTCAGGCGTTCCTGCAACTGGAGCCGCCGCGCGAAGACGTCCACAATCCGGGGGATCTTGCTCAGCCCGATGATTTTACCGTTGGGAATGTAAGCGATATGGCACTGGCCGTAAAAGGGCAGCATATGGTGCTCGCACAGCGAGAAGAACTCGATGTCCTTCACAAGCACCATCTCGTCGTAGTCCTCTTCATAGATAGCGCCGTTAATGACGGATTCAATGCTTTTTTCATATCCCTGGGTCAGAAACCGCATGGACTGCGCCACGCGGAGGGGCGTGCGCCTGAGACCGTCCCGGTCCGGGTCCTCGCCGATCTCCGCGATCAGCGACCTCGTCAATCCCTCGATTGGGTCCATCGTGGTTACCGGTCCTCCTCACCATAGTACTCGAAAGCGTTCTTGGACGTCTCCACCAGGCGAAGCCGGTAGAGCGAAGGACTATCGAAGAATGGACGGAGCCGTTTCCAGATCACCCTGAGCAGTTCCTCCGAAGTCGGATTGACCGTCCTGAATTCCTCCAGGTCACGGTTCAGGTGGCGGTGGTCGTAACGATCCACGACTTGCTGCTGCAGGACTTCGTCGAAACGCCCCATGTCGATGACCGTCCCGGTTTGCTCGTCCAGCGGGCCGCGGACCGTCACCTCCAGCTCATAGTTGTGGCCGTGGCCGTGGGGATTGTTGCATTTACCGAATATACGCGCGTTTTCTTCATCGCTCAACCTTATACTGTGCAGGCGGTGGGCGGCGTTGAACTCGACGCTTCTCGTGACGTGGACCATGCTGTCGTCTCCGGTATAGGCGACGTTTCTCGTGCGGCTTTCGCGCAGCAGGATGCGCTTGAGCCGACACGGTCCGGTACCGTCTTCCAGCGCGTGCCAGAGGTACAGGACGAGTCTTTCGCTGGTCGGCGCCGGACCTGCCAGGGCGCCGTGGTCGTAGTTCAGGTGGCTCAGATCCAGCGGCTCGATCACGGTGTGCAGCAGCCGCTTGACCTCGGTCAGGTTCAGGACCACGCCGGTACGGGGATCGACCGCTCCCCCGAAGGTGAACTCGGCCTCGTAGTCGTGACCGGTGCCGCTACCGATGGCGCTGGAACCGTATACCCACCGGTTCCTCGCCTCCGTCCATGCCGGGTTGCGGCACAGGTGCGTCGCCGAGAACCGGGTTTTTCGCGTAATGAGCATCATGCGGTCGGTGGTTCGGACGGCGGGTGGATCGGTTGGACGGCGGCCGAGGGTCAGAGCGCTTGGACTGCCGCCGCCGTCACGGTCCTGACGGCTTCTTCAAGCGTTCCGTTGAACGTCACGCCCGCGGCGTTCTTGTGGCCGCCGCCGCCCAGGACCACCGCGACCTGGTTGACGTCGGTATCCGGCCGGGACCGTAAGCTGATCTGTACCGTACCTTCCTTCCCTTCCACGAATATGATCCCGATCTCGACGCCGGCGATGGTCATGGTCACGTCCACAAACCCGCTCGTATCCTGCGACCGGGCGCCGGTTTCCTCGATCATGGCCCGCGTAACGGTCAGCCAGGCGACGCGGCCGCATCCGGAAAAACTGATATCGGAAAGCGCGCGGCCCATGAGCCTCGTGCGGGCACCCGTGTTCCGGTTGTAGATCTGGTCGTAGACCCGGGAAGGGTCGACACCCGTGGAGAGCAGCTTGGCCGCGACGATATGGGCGCACGGCGCACTCCTGGCGAAGCGGAACGACACGGTATCGGTCAGGATGCCCGTGTACAGCGCGTCCGCAGCCCTTGACGTGAGCGGTGCGCCGATCGAGTCGATCAGATCGTAAACCAGTTCGGCCGTCGAGGACGCCTTCGTATCTATCACCGACAGCGGCGTGATCAGTTCGACGTAGGGGTGGTGGTCGATCACGATCTTCATCGCCGCCGATGCCTCCAGCGGCTTCCGCAACCGTCCCAGCCTGTCCCAGCCGTTGGCGTCCACGATGACGACCACGTCCGCGGCGGCGAGGCGCCCTGATTCATCCTCCGGAGCAGGCGCGAGGATCTCGCCATCGGGGTCAAGCCAGGTATAGGCGGCGGGGATCGCGTCGTTCATGGCGACGACGGCGTCCTTCCCCAGCGCCTTCAGGCACTCGTAGACCCCCAGCGCCGAGCCGATCGAATCCCCGTCGGGATTGACGTGGCTGGAGATCACGAAGGACTGGTTCGATGCGATGACTGCCTTGACTTCATCCCACATGGCCGTCTTCCATAGAATCGGTCCCGGCGGCGTCGGGATACATCCCTTCGCCGGGCTTCGGTCCGCGGTGTCGCGTAGCGCTTCTGCGACGGGCTTCGGTCCGTACGACGCGCCTTTGGTTCCGCCTGGGTCCGCCGTATCGGGTGATCCGGCGTGCCGGTAAGAATCGTCGAATATAAAAATCGGCCGCCCTTCCTGTCAAGGCTTATTGTTGATCCTGAGTAGATCTGAAACGAGTTAAATGGTTGATAAATAAAGGTTTTATTTGACACGCCGACGACCGGCCCGTAGTATGCCTGGAATCCAGGGGAACATTCGGTCGCAACGCCTGGCCTCCTGCCGGGTGATACGGGCCTTTCCCCAAGTCTCCCGCTCTTCAGATGCCCATGTCGAACGCCCTCGTCCTGTTCATGAAAGCCCCAAGACCCGGCACCGTGAAAACCCGGTTGACGCCGCGCGTAACGATGGAGGAGGCCGCGGAACTCTACCGCGCCTTCATTCTGGACACGCTGCACCTGGCGCAGCGGACCGCCGTCGCTTCCCCTTTCGTGGCCTGGGCGCCCGATGACGGGCGGGCGGAACTCGGATCCGCCCTGGGCTGTCCGGGAGATCCCGATGTGAGCTGGCTCCGTCAGCGGGGCAATCATCTGGGCGAGAGGTTGTCGAACGCCTTCGCGGCCCTCCGGCAAGAGGGATGGGAAAAGACTGTCGCACTGGGCGGTGACAGCCCCCTTCTCCCTCGGGATTACGTCGAAGAGGCTTTCGAGGCGCTGGACCGTTACGATGTCGTGCTCGGTCCCGCCGATGATGGCGGTTACTACCTGATCGGACTGGGCGGAATCGGACCTGGCGGACCAGGACGCCGCGGGAAGGCTGTGGACCGGTACGACCCGCTGTTCGAGTCCATTCACTGGGGCACCGACCGCGTGCTGAGCCAGACCCGGGCGGCCATCCGAACATGCGGGCTTTCATGCCATGAACTCCCCACCTGGCACGACGTGGACCGTCCCTCCGACCTGGACCGGCTCGTCCGGGAAATACAACTGCTGCGCGCCGGCGGAGACCGGCTGACCGGCCGGTTCACGGAAACCGCGCTCGACGCGGTGCGTTGGCGGGGGAGGGATCGATGAGACCCGGCCGGGAAGCACAGCAACGCCTGTTTACCCGCCTGCCTTCCGTGCGCCTGGTGCAAGGCGAATCCCGCATCGAGGCGCTGCGCGGCCGGTTCGAGGACCGGCAGATCGACGCCGCGATCCGTAAGGTGCTGCGCGACGCGCGGGACCGGATCCGGTTTCGCCCCCCGGATGAAGAAGCCGACGGGCTACCGCAAGCGGACGGACTCCCCCAGGCGGACGGACTCCACGAAGCCGACGGGTTCGCGCCAGAGCTATTCGCCGAACGGGCCGCCGCGCGCCTGGAGGGTGAAGCCCGCCTGGCGAGCGGAGCGCTGATCAACGCCTCCGGCATCCTCTTCCATCGGATTGCGCGGGACCTTCACGGCGGAACGGCCGCCGCGCGCGCCTCGAGACTGGCCCTCACCCTCGCCGCTTACGAGGAGGACGGTCGTACCGCCGGTCTCGTGCGCGATTTGACCGGCGCCGAAGACGTACTGGTCTGCCGGTCCGTCGCCGACGCCTTCCTCCTGGCGGTCCGTGCGCTCGCGGGACGGGCGGAAGTGGTCATCGGCCGCACCCAGGCGGGACTGATCGACGCGCCTTACGAGGATCGTCCCGTGAACCCGGTGGCGCTTTGCGCGCTTGCCAAGGCCAGGATGGTCGAGACCGGCGCAACCAACAAGTCCCGCCTGGCCGATTACCGACACGCAATGGGAGACCGGACCGCACTCATCGTCACCGCGCGCCCGTCCACCTTTGCGCTACGAGGTTTTACCGAGGAAGCGTCCCTGGAGGACATCGTCCGGGCCGGTGCCGAAGCCGGCGCCACGGTGATTCACCTGGCTGGCGATACGACGTTGCGCCCGGCCACTTCCGCCCCGTTCGCGGCCAGAAGCTCGGTCGCCGAAGCCGTGCAATCAGGGACGCCGCTTATCCTCGCGGCCGGCGGCGGTCTGATCGGCGGCCCGGCCTGCGGACTGCTGATCGGGACGCGACGGGTGATCGCGCGATTGAGAGCGCACGGCACCTGGCCCGCGGCGCAGGCCTCCACGCACGTGAAGGCGGGACTAGACGCACGGCTGGCTGAACTGGCCGACGGCGCCTGCGACCTCGCGTGCCATCCGGCGGGCTACATGCTGGCCGCCACCGCGGAGGAGGCAGGCGCCCGCGCCCGCCTGCTGTTCGAACGCCTTTCACAGGACGGCCGGCTCCGCGGGGCATGCTCCGTTATCGAAAGCCGGGCGTATCTGACGGCCTACCGCCTCCCTGCCGACGCCTTGCCAGGATTCGCCGTAACCATGCGCCCACCGGGCGGCGATCCCGGCGGCCTGGCGGCCCGGTGGCTGAAGGAAACCCCGCCGCTGCTGGCCGGGTGCGACCGGGACCGGGTCCGGATCGACCTGCGGGGCGTGGCGCGGCACCGCATCGCCGACGTGGCGCGAATCGTGCGGTCCGGCCTGTAACATTCCGGTTTATAACTTATGGAAATAATAATACTTGTAAGGGAACGGCGGGCCGGATATATTCGAACCGTACCACCGCAATCCGCAATCTTTCAACTGGAACAGCGTGATCTTGCAACTTGAGCAAGTCGAATCCGACGTTATCCACGTCGGCAAGCGGATGTATGACCGTGGATACGTAGCCTCGAACGACGGGAACCTCAGCGTTCGACTGTCCGAAGACCGTTTGCTGATTACGATGTCCGGGGTGAGCAAGGGTTTCCTGGACCGGGACAAATTCGTGATCGTCGACTACGACGGCGCGGTGATCTCGGGGAAGCACGATCCGTCGTCAGAGATGAAGATGCACCTGATGGTGTACCGGGAGCGTCCTGACGTGCACGCGGTGGCCCACGCCCATCCCCCGGCAGCGACGGGTTTCTCGGTGGCCGGCTTGCATCTTCCCGACGCCCTGCTGCCCGAGGTGATCGTCTCCCTGGGATTCGTACCCATCGCGCCGTACGGGACGCCGGGGACCATGGAACTGGTCGAATCGCTCCGGGGATTCGTGCGGAACCACGATGCGGTCCTGCTGGAAAACCACGGTGCGCTGACCCTGGGTCCGGACATCATTTCGGCGTATCACAAGATGGAAACCATGGAACACTGCGCGCAGATCACCCTCGTGGCGCGCATGCTCGGCCAGGTCAATTCCATCGGCCAGGAGAATGTGGACAAGCTGCACCGCCTGTACGGCCGGCCCTATTCATCCGGCGGAAACGAAGGATACCGGACCGAGGAAACTACATGACGACAACGCGCAGAGAACTGGTCAATGAAATCAGCGAGACGCTGGGACTGAAAAAGACGCAGATCTACCCCGTGATCGACGCACTCTTCGAAATCATGCGGGAGAACCTGGTCGAGGGCAACCGGATCGAGATCAGGGGATTCGGCGCGCTGGAGATCAGGAACACCCGTCCCAAGCCGGCGGCCCGCAATCCGAGGACCGGCTACACCATCGAGGTTCCGGCTCGCAGGAAAGCCAAGTTCAAACCCGGCAAGATACTGAAAGAAGCGCTGCGCGCCCAGCGGAAGGGGCGGGAGTAACCGGCCGCCATCGCGGTCATCGACGCACCTACGCCAGACATCGAGACATGCCTCCCTATTACCCGGTCGGCAAGCTGCCCGCGGAAGACCTGGACCGTATCCTGCGCCGCTATGCTTCCGGCGCCGACCCGAGACTGCTCGTGGGCCCGGGCATCGGCCGGGACGCGGCGGTCATTTCATTCGGTTCCAGCGTTCTCGTCTCGAAAACCGACCCCATCACCTTCGCCACCGAGGAAATCGGCTGGTACGCCGTCAACATCAACGCCAACGACGTCGCCGCCATGGGCGCGGCTCCACGGTGGTTCCTCACGACCATACTGCTTCCGGAATCGAAAACCGACGCCGAACTGGTGGACCGCATATTTTCCGGCCTGGCCGACGCCTGCCGGGAACTCGGCATCACCCTCTGCGGCGGGCACACCGAAATCACCCACGGCCTGGACCGGCCGCTGCTGATCGGGCAGATGCTGGGGGAAACGACGCCCGGCGGCTATGTCTCCGGCGACGGCGCCCGGGTGGGTGACCGGATCCTGCTGACCAAGGGGATCGCCATCGAGGCGACGGCGCTCATCGCCATGGAGAAAAGGGACGAGGTCCGGACGCGATTCTCCGGCGCGTTTCTCGAGACCTGCCGCCGGTATCTCAGGCAGCCCGGCCTCAGCGTGGTCAGGGAAGCCCGCCTCGCCATGGAAACCGGCGGGGTACACGCCATGCACGATCCCACGGAGGGCGGACTCGCGTCGGGATTGCGGGAGATCGCGGTCGCTTCCGGGGTCGGCATGCTCATCGAGGAGGACAGGATTCCGTTGCTGCCCGAATCGGAAGCCCTCTGCGCGCATTACGGCCTGGATCCACTGGGCGTCATCGCGTCGGGCGCCCTGCTCATCGTGGTGGAGGCGGACCGTGCAGGGATTCTTGAGGCCCGCCTTGGCGATGCCGGTATCCCGGTCGCCGAGATAGGGTCCGTTGAGCCTGCCGGGTTTGGAATCCGGATCAGGAGCAAGGGTGAAATCGCCGATCTTCCGACCTTCGACAGAGATGAAATAGGCAAGGTGTTCGAAGCGACGTAACGCCGTCCGGGGCCGGTAAAAAAACTTGCATGCGGACCCCCGGAAGCTTAGATTTGGACAGCGAAAACCGAAAAGTACGGTGTACGGCCAGGGGTCGTTCCAGGGCCCGGTTCTGATCACATCTTCGCATTCCTTCAGGAGAACATCATGGAAAAAGTGATGGAAATCATCGTTTTCCTCATGAAGCACATGCAGGATGAAAAAGGCCGCTTCAACGACATCGCCGACGTCTCCCAGACCCTGGTCGGCCACGGCTATACCCAGCAGGAGGTCAACACGGCCTTCGCCTGGCTGTTCGACCGCCTCCAGGCGCAGGCGGAAGTCGTGGTCGATCCGACCAAGCCCCTTCAACCCAAACCCAACCGGATTCTGCACGCCGTAGAACAGCTGATGATCCAGCCCGACGCCTACGGCTACCTGCTGGAGCTTCGCGAACTGGGCCTGATTACCGATACGCAGACCGAACTGATCATCGAACGGGCCATGCTGACGGGCGCCCGTTCCGTCACCCGGGATGACATCAAGACCATCGCCGCGCCGATCCTGCTCGAGTCCGAATCCGGCCAGGTCATGATCTGGCTGCCCGATGATCTCGAAGAGGGCATCGTCGGGAACTAGAGGCCGTCCTTCCTTCATCCCCAGCGCGACTACGCTCAAATTATGTCCAAATCACTCGTTATCGTGGAGTCCCCGGCCAAGGCCCGTACGATCAAGAAGTACCTGGGCAAGGATTTCGAGATCATGGCGTCCGTGGGCCATGTGAGGGATCTGCCGCCCAAAAGCCTCGGCGTCGACGTCCAGAACGGTTTCCAGCCCGAATACGTGACGATCCCGGGCAAGGAAAAGGTCGTAAAAGACCTCCGCAGCGCAGCGCGGAAGGCCGATCAGATCTTCCTCGCGACCGACCCCGACCGGGAGGGCGAAGCCATCGCCTGGCACGTGGCCAGCCAACTGGGCAACAGCAAGAAGGAAGTGGGGCGGGTGCTCTTCCACGAGATCACCCCCGGGGCGGTGCGGACGGCGATCGACAAGCCCGTATCGATAGACATGCAGAAAGTCAACGCCCAACAGGCGCGCCGCGTCATGGACCGACTCGTCGGATACCAGGTCAGTCCCTTCCTCTGGAAGACGATCACCGGCGGACTTAGCGCGGGCCGGGTACAGTCGGTGGCGCTGCGGCTGATCTGCGAACGGGAAGTGGAAATCGAAAAGTTCAAGGTCGAGGAATACTGGTCGATAACGGCCCACCTCCGGTCGGAGGGAGACGTCGTATTTCCGACCAGGCTGATACGCGTGGACGGAGAGAAGTTCAACCTGCCCGACGAGAAGTCGGCCCGGGCGCTGATCGAGGACCTGCGCGGGAAGACCTTCGAAATCGAAGACATCACGCGGAAACGCACGCAGCGCAACCCCTATCCGCCCTTCATCACCAGCACCCTGCAGCAGGACGCGTCCAGGCGCCTTCGTTTCACCACCCAGAAGACCATGATGATCGCCCAGCAACTCTACGAAGGCATCGAACTGGGCGACGAGGGGGCCATCGGACTGATCACCTACATGAGGACGGACTCGACCCGTATCGTGGATGAAGCGGTGGAGGCTGTCCGGGAACTGATCGCCGAGGTCTACGGCGACGAGTACGTACCCACCAAGCCCCGGAGATACAAGACCAAGGCGGGCGCCCAGGACGCCCACGAGGCGATCCGGCCCACGGCGGCGGACCGTACCCCGGAGAAGATGAAGCCCTTCCTGACAAAGGACCAGTACAGGCTGTATGAACTGATCTGGCTGCGGTTCGTGGCGTCCCAGATGCGTCCAGCCCGTTTCGACGTGACCACCGTGGACATCCGCTCCGGGAAGTACCAGTTCCGCGCAACGGGCACCGTGCCGACCTTCGCGGGATTCCTGAAGGCCTATGAAGAACCGGTCGACGAGGACGCGGAAGTCAAGGACGACGAGAAATCCCTGCCCGAGTTGCGGAAGGACGAGAAACTCGCCCTGGAGAAACTCGAACCCAGGCAGCATTTCACCCAGCCTCCGCCCAGGTACACCGAAGCGAGCCTCGTCAAGGAACTCGAGGTCCGGCAGATCGGCCGGCCGAGTACCTACGCCCAGATCATCAGCACGCTTCGTATGCGAAAGTACGCGGAAATGAAAGCGGGGCGGTTCACGCCGACGGATCTCGGCATAGCCGTAAACCGGATCCTGGTCATGGCCTTCCCGGACCTGTTCGACGTGGCGTTCACCGCGAAGATGGAAGACGCGCTGGACCGTATTGAAACCGGGGAACTGGACTGGACCGGCACCCTGGTGGACTTCTACCAGCCTTTCAACGAGCGGCTGCAGTCCGTAAACGCCCAGCGATCGGAGTTGAAAAACTCGCTGACGGAGGAAACGGACGAAAAATGCGAGAAATGCGGCAAGCCCATGGTCATCCGATGGGGCCGAAACGGCCGTTTCATGGCGTGCGGAGGTTTTCCCGCATGCCGGAACACCCGGCCGATAAATGACGATGAGAACGCCGACCTGAACTCCGATGAAGTCTGCGGGAAGTGCGGCGAGAAAATGGTCGTGAAGACCGGTCGGTACGGTCCGTTCCTGGCGTGCAGCGGATATCCCCGGTGCCGGGAGACGCGGCCGGTCAACCTCGGGGTCAACTGTCCCGAAGAAGGTTGCAACGGGTTCCTCACGGCGCGCCGGTCGCAGAAGGGCCGGAACTTTTACGGTTGCAGCAACTACCCCAAGTGCCGTTTCGTGGTGTGGGACAAGCCGGTCAACCGCCGTTGTCCCCGGTGCGACTATCCCCTCATGGTCGAGAAACAGGAAAGGTCCGGCCGTACGGCGCTGCAGTGCCCGTCATGCAAGCATCGCGTCCGGTCCGCCGAGTCGCAGCCCGACGGTTCCGGACGGCCGGACGGAGCGGAGCGGGCGGGCCAGACCAGCCAGACGGACCAGGCGGGCCAGACGGACCAGGCCCTCCAGGAGGCTTGACCGATCATGGAGAAACTGGTCAGCGAATTCCTCGACCATCTCGAGATCGAGCGTAATTACTCCCGACATACCCGGTCGGCCTATGCCGGCGATCTGGGACAGTTTCTGTCTTTCCTCTCTGAAGACGGCGGCGCCGATCCGCCGGACCCTGAATCCATCGACAAGTCCGTGGTGCGATCGTTCCTTCATCACCTGCACCGGGAAGGCTTCAGCAGGCGGACCATCGCGCGCCGTTTCGCGGCCGTGCGGTCCTTCTTCCACTACCTCTGCCGGGAAGGGGCCGTTTCCTCCAACCCGTGCGTCTACCTGACCACGCCGAAATGGGATCGCCACCTGCCCCGGTTCCTGGACAAGAGCCAGGTGGAAAGCCTGCTCAGTGAGCCCGACCGCGGCCGGGTGCTCGGGTTGCGGGACGTGGTCATCCTGGAACTGCTTTACGGTGCGGGCATGCGGTTGTCGGAACTCGTCGGACTCGACGTCGGCGCGATCGAACTGACAGAGGATCGGATCCGCGTGATCGGGAAGGGGGACAGGGAACGCATCGTGCCGCTGGGCGGGCCGGCGCTGTCCGCGCTGGCAGCCTATCTGGACGCCCGTCCCATGCTCATCAAAACGGAACGGGAAGGTAACTCCGCGCTCCTGCTGAATCAACACGGCCGCAGGCTGACGGGACGCGGGGTGCAGTACATCCTGGGGAGATACGGTCTCAGGATCAGCCTGCGGGGATTGACGCCCCACATGCTTCGCCATACGACCGCCACGCACCTGCTCGACGCCGGTGCGGACCTGATGGCGGTCAAGGAACTGCTCGGCCACGAACGGCTTTCGACCACGCAGGTCTATACCCACGTCGCCCTCGACCGCCTCAAGAAAACGTACGAAGACGCGCATCCCCGCGCCTGATCTTATGAACGGGACGCCGGACCATTCCGCGCTGAATATCCCGGCCGTCATGGCCTGCCTGGCCGTCATTGCCGGCATGGCCGGCCTGTTCCGCATGACCGGTCTGGTCCGCATGACCGGCCTGGTCCGCATGACCGGCCTGGTCCGCAAGGCCGTTCCGGTTCGCATAGCCGTCATGGCCTGCCTGGCCGGCCTGTTCGCGGCGGCCTGCGCCCGTGAAGGCCTGCCCCCCGGCGGTCCGCGCGACGTCGTTCCGCCCTGGGTGGTGGAAACCGATCCACCGTCGGGTTCGACCCACGTGCCGCTGGACGTCTCCCCGAAGCTGATCTTCAGCGAACGCATACAGCCCCGTTCCATCGAAGGCAACCTGTTCATCGCCCCGATCGTGGAATTTACCGCCGAAGCAAGCTGGCGGGGCAACGAGATCACCCTCCGGTTCGAGGAACCCCTGCTGGACAACAGAACCTATATCATCACGGTGGGCACCGCCTTCAGGGACATGCGGGGGAACCGCATGGACTCCACCTACGTTTACGCGCTGTCGACCGGCTCCAGCATCGAGGAGGGAGAGGTCAGCGGCCTGACGGTCCACGACGGCCAGCCCGCCAGGAACACGTACATCTGGGCCTACGGCCTCACCGACAAGCCCGATCCGAACCCGGCCGGAACAACCCCGGACTACCTGGTCCAGGCCGGCCGGGACGGGACCTTTACCTTCACCCATCTTTCGGCCGGCCGTTATCGTCTCTTCGCCTTCCTGGACCAGGGCAGGGACCGTCTCTACGACGCGGGCGTGGACCCCATCGGGGTACCCACCCGGGACGTCGTCCTGTCGGAAGAGGGTATGTCCGACGGTCCCATGTGGTTTCGTATGGCCGTGAACGATACCGCCTCCATGCACGTGATGTCCGCCCGCGTGTCCCACAGTCGTGAAGTGAGTGTCTTCCTGAGCGAAGCCCCTCGCGCGGACTTGGTCCAGGATACGGGCGCCTATGCCATCGACGGCGTGGAGGAGGGTGAAAGCCTCGAGGTCACGTCGGCGTACCAGGATCCGGCGGATCCGGCGACCATCGTGCTCACCACGGCGCCCCAGGTCCGCGACCGGGCCTATCGCCTGACCGTCACCGGGCTGGTTAACACCTGGTCGGAGCCGATCGACACGACGGAGAACACCGCCGAGTTC
Source organism: Candidatus Latescibacterota bacterium (assembly GCA_022822725.1). GTDB lineage: Bacteria > JAAXHH01 > JAAXHH01 > JAAXHH01 > JAAXHH01 > JAAXHH01. Next base: position 50,444 of record JAJEAN010000004.1, on the reverse strand, counting down.
ACCGGATCGTCCATAGAGAACCCGCCGGCTCCGAGGCTGGAGGAAGTCCATCCGGGAAATCGTTCAAGGGACGTTGCGCAGTCCGTCGAGCTTCGGTTCTCGTTCAGCGAACCCGTTACCCTGGAGGAGGGGGCTGTGGTCCTCCGGGATTCCACGGACCAGGTGATCGGCGGGAACCTCCGGTGGATCGACGCCACGGTCGCCGCGATGCGTCCCGACAGCATGCTGCAGACGAGTTCCGAATACGAGATCCTCGTACTGGCCGGCCTGGTCAAAAACAGGTTCGACCAGCCGCTGCAGGCTACGGGCGACCGCCCCGACACGCTCGCGTACACTTTCTCGACCATCGATCCCGAGAGCTACGGTTCGCTGTCGGGACGGTTCGAGGACGAAGACCCCGCGGGGGCGGGCGCCGTTGGGATCTCCCTTTACCAGTTGCGGGACGCTGAGCCCGCATCGGAGATCGAACTGGCCGGTCCCGGTGATTTTCGGTTTGACAACATCCTGCCGGGCCAGTATATCCTTCAAGCCTACCGCGACGCGAACGGAAACGGCAGATTCGATTACGGCAACGCCCTGCCATTCGTACCCGCCGAACGGTCCATGGTCCACCCGGACACCCTCGAAGTACGATTGGGATGGGAGACGGAAGATATAACCCTCAGGCTGAACCGTTAACAGCCCGGCGCGTCATGGGGAGTGACTTCATGAATAACGGCAAAAGCGCTTTGGATCTGCAGGAAGCGGTGGATGCGCTGAAGACGCAGGGCATCGTGACCGTCGAAGGCGTATTCTCCGCGGAAGAGATGGATACGTTCCGCGGACTGCTGGACCGGACCATCGCGGAAGCGAGCGGCGTCTCGGCATACAAGGGGCGACCGACCGAAAAACTCCTGGGGAAATCGAAGGACACGGTCTGGCTGTTGTGGGAACTCTACGCCGTGTGCGAAGGCGGACTCCGGTTCTCCCGGCATCCAGCCATCGTAAGCGTGCTCGAACGCGCCCTGGGAGAGCCGGTCAAACACGCCAGCATCGGTACCATGTTCGACAAGGTGGCCGGCGGCGACGCGGAGATCGGATGGCACCAGGACACCTTCTTCATCGTGGACCCGCCCCGGGACCGGGACATCGATCTTTCCGGCCACTGGAACCAGTTCGGTCACATACACATCAGGCCGGCGGACATCGACTGGAATGAAGACTTTTTTAAGAAGACCATCATCGTCCGCATCAACGTGGATCCTCAGACCATCGAGAACGGCGCGATGAAGGTCCTTCCCGGCTCCTATCTCGAAGGGCCGCTTGAACTGAAGGGCGGGCCCGAGGCCTATGTCGCAGCGCACGAGCACGAGGCCATCGACTGCACGGCGGGCGAGGGAAGCGTCACCTTCTACTATCCCACCATGCTCCACAGCTCCGAGGTCAGTACGGCGCCGCCCGGCGTGCACCGGCGGGCCGCCGCACACCGCGTTCGCGCGGAAAGCCTGCAGATCCCGGGCTGGGACTGGCCCACGGACTGGCGCGAAGGTACAGAACGGATCCGGCCGGAAACGGGATTCGACCTGGACCCCTTTGCCTGATCGCCGCCGGAGCGCCGGACTTCAGCTCCGCGCCGATCCATGCGGCGCCGGACCTTACCGGCGGCCCGATTCCTCCGACGCACCGAACCCTACCGGCGGCCTTCATCCCGCCCGGTCTCACCAATGTACAGGGTGGCGAACGACGGCGCGAATCCGCTCCACCGCCGGTCGCCGTACCGGTTTTCCATGATGCCCAGGACCCAGGGCTTGCTCAGGGTCGCGTTGACCATGTTGTGCAGGAACACGCCCGCGGCCTGCTCGGACAGGATCACCTCGGCGTCCTGGTACATGGCTACGCGCTTCTCCTCGTCGAATTCCCGCGCGGCGGCATCCACCAGGCGGTCGAACTCGTCGTGTTGCCAGTCCTGCCGGCCCGATCCCGCGGGCTGGGAGCGCCAGGGCACGGCGATCATGTCGCTGGGGTCGGGGTAGTCCATGTTGAACCACAGGAAACCCCACGGTATCTCATGGTCCCGCATGAAGGCGTTGAAGGCGTTGGTGGACTGCTGCCGCAGGTTCACCTCGATGTCCAGGTGGTCCTCGAACATCTGCTGCATGGCGACGACCACGTTCCATTCGTCCGGTGTCGGCGGCTGGCCCCGCACCCAGAGTTCGAGCGGTGGAAGTCCCTTGCCACCGGGGTAGCCGGCCTGCGTCAGGCGCTGCCGGGCCAGTTCCGGATCGAAGGACTGGTACGGGCGGAGCCGGTCCACCTGGTAACCGGGGAACCCCTTCGGCAGCATGCCGTAGGCCGGCGTGGCGGCACCTCCGAGCACGACGTTGCTGATGGATTCCCGGTCGATGGCGTGGGCCAGGGCCTGGCGCAGCCGGATGTTGTCGAAAGGCGGCTCGCGCGTTTTGAAAATCGTATAGTACGTCCCGAAGTTCGGATAGGTGATCAGCTCGCGGCTCAGGACGGGGTCCATGCGCGCGTGGTGGTAATCGGGACCCATGACGCCGATCCGGTCGAACTCGCCGTTCTCGTATGCCGGCAGTCCCCGCCAGCCTGGCAGGATAAAGGTGAACTCGATGCGTTCGAGGTATCCTTTCCACGGTCCGTTGTAATGGGGATTCAGTTCATAGGTCATGCTGACGTTCTTGTCCCACGACGCGAGGCGCCAGGTGGAATTGGACACGCAGTATTCCGGCTCGGACCACCTTATCCCGTATTTCTCCACCTGCCATCGAGGCGCCGGCACGGAGGTAAAAAAGGTGAGGATGTAGGGAAAGTGCGAACACGGTTCCTCGGTCTCGATGACCAGCGTACGGTCGTCCACGGCCCGGATCCCGACGGTCGACGGGTCGCTCGTCTGTCCCGTGTTGAACGCCCGGGCGCCCTTGATCGGGTAGTAGAAGTAGGCGAAGATGTTGGCGTGCGCGGGATCGAGCAACCTGCGGAAGGACCATTCGAAATCGTGGGCGGTTACCGGCCGGCCGTCGCTCCACTTCGCGCCGGACCGGATCCTGAAGGTCCAGGTCACATGGTCGTCCGCCACGGACCAGGACTCGGCGGCCGCGCCCCTGATCTCCATGTCCTCGTCGAAGACCAGCAGGGACTCGAAGAGGAAGGCGTTGAACTGGGCGTCGAAGAGGGAGATGCCCACGTCCAGAGTGGACGGTTCCAGCATACTCAGCCGGATGAACTGCTCGCTGAGCGGGGCGGCGTCGGCCGGAAGTTCCCGCCCGACCGTATTGACGCGCGAGGCCTGAGTCCCGTCACGGGACGGGTCGTCCGCCGACCCGCAGGACGCTGCGACAAGCGCGGCGGTGCAGACCAGGACGCTTATCTTTCGTACCATCGAGCCCTCCCGGTCACCGTGGGCCGCTCGGTCACTCTTCGGCAAAGGCGGCATCGAAGGCCACGTCGGACGGCGGAAAGTCGACGCCCTTCGTGAAGGCGCAGGCTTCCTCGGCGCCGTGCTCGCGGTCCATGCCGCTGTCCTCCCATTCGATGGAGAGGGGACCCTGGTACCCGATCTCGTTCAGCGCGCGGATGATCTCCTCGAAATCGATGCTGCCGCGGCCGAGAGACCGGAAATCCCAGTACCGGTCGGAATGGCCGAAGTTGACGTGCCCTCCGAAGACACCCGCCCGGGTAGGGCGTTCGGACCACCAGACGTCCTTCATGTGCACGTGGTAGATGCGGTCCCTGAAGTTCCGGATGAACGCCACGTAGTCCACTCCCTGGTAGCCGAAGTGGCTGGGGTCGTAGTTGAATCCGAAGGCCTCGCGATGGTCCAGTGCGTCCAGCGCCCGCTGGGACGAGGAGATGTCGAAGGCGATCTCCGTGGGATGCACCTCCAGGCCGAACTTCACGCCCACCTCGTCGAACACGTCCAGGATCGGGTTCCAGCGTGCCGCGAAGTCATCGTAGCCCGCATCGATGGCCGAAGGGTCCACGGGCGGGAAGGAGTAGAGCAGGTGCCAGATCGACGACCCGGTGAATCCGTTGACCACGTCGAGGCCCATGTTCGCGGCGGCCCGGGCGGTCTGCTTCATCTCCTCGGCCGCGCGCTGCCGCACGCCTTCCGGGTCCCCGTCCCCCCAGACCTGGGGCGGCAGGATCGCTTCGTGACGGGCATCGATCAAATCGCAGACCGCCTGGCCGGCGAGATGGTTGCTGATTGAGAACACCTGCAGGCCGTGCCGGTCCAGCAGCGCCCTGCGGTCCTCGCAGTACGCCTTGCTTTCGGCGCCCTGATTCACGTCGAAATGGTCTCCCCAGCAGGCCAGCTCGAGACCGTCGAATCCCCAACTCGCCGCTTTCCCGGCGAGCGTGTCGAGGGTGAGGTCCGCCCACTGGCCGGTAAAAAGCGTTACGGGACGGGACATGATCGAATGCTCCTTTCCTTGTCATTTGCGGTGCGGGTGCGCCGGTTGATGACGAACGACCCGCACAGTTATCGCGTTCACTGACCGAAGGCCCGCAGACCGAAGGCCCGCAGACTGAAGGCCTGAAGATCGGAGGCCTACAGGTCGGCGATCCGGACCCAGTTTCCGTGCTCCGCCGACAGTGAAATCGCTTCCAGCACAGCCTGGTCCCGGACGCCTTCGTCGAAATCCGGGTGGAGGTTGTCGTCGGCGCCGGCGATGGCCTGCATGAGGTCGTACACCTCGTGGATGAAGGTGTGCTCCCAGCCGATGATATGGCCGGGCGGCCACCAACGGTCCATGTAAGGGTGCGCGCCTTCGGTCACGATGATTTCGCGGAAGCCCTGCACGTGGTCTTCGTCTTCGCGGTTGTAGTATTGGAGCTCGTTCATCTTCTCCAGGTTGAAGGCGATGGACCCCTTGCTGCCGTTGATCTCGAAACGGTTGCCGTTCCGCCGTCCTCCGGCGAAGCGCGTGGCCTCGAAGGAACCCACAGCGCCGTTTTCGAACCGGGCCAGCGCCAGGGTCGTGTCGTCCACGGTCACCGGGCCCGTTCGCGTGGAACCGCCGGCGCTCGCGCCCAGGGCCGAATCGATCTCCTCTACGATGGGACGCTCCTTGATGAAGGTCTCCTGCATGCCGGTCACCTCGGTGATCTCGCCGATGAGATACCGGGCCAGGTCGATGATGTGGGCGTTCAGGTCGCCGTGGGGACCCGAGCCGGCCTTCTCCTTCTGCAGCCGCCAGACCAGGGGGAAGTCGGGGTCCATGATCCAGTCCTGCAGGTAGACGGCGCGCCAGTGGTAAACCTGGCCGATGCGCCCTTCCTCGATGAGCTGCCTGGCCAGCGCTACGGCGGGCACCCGGCGATAGTTGTAGGCGACCATGCTCTTCACGCCCGCCCGGTTCACGGCTTCGGCCATGGCGCGGGCTTCGGCGAGGTTGTTCGCCAGCGGTTTTTCGCAGAAGACGTGCTTGCCCGCTTCGGCGGCGGCGATGGCGATTTCCGCGTGGCTGTCGCCCGGTGTCGAAACGTCGATGAGATCGATGTCGTCGCGGGCGATCAGCGTCTTCCAGTCGGTCTCGTAACCTTCCCAGCCGAACTCGGCGGCCGCGCCCTTGACGTTCTCCTCGTTGCGTCCGCAGATGGCCTTCATGACCGGCACGCCGGCCGCGTCCGGAAAGAAGAAGGACATGTCCTTGAAAGCGTGGCTGTGCGCCTTGCCCATGAACGAATAACCTACCAGGCCCACGTTAACGTTGCGTGCCATGTATTGCTCCTTTCCCGTCTCAGGATGCCAGCTTTTCTGCTACGTAATCTTCCAGTTCATCCATGGCCACCCGGTCCTGCGCCATAGTATCCCGGTCGCGGACCGTCACCGCCTGGTCGTCGAGGGTCTGGAAGTCGACCGTGACGCACAGCGGGGTGCCGATTTCATCCTGCCGCCTGTAGAGCTTGCCGATGGCGCCCGTGTCGTCGTACACCGTGCGAATCCTGCCCCCGGACTGCAGCGACTTGCGGATATCCCGGGCCGTTCCGGCAAGCCGGTCGTCGGTCCGCTTCAGCGGGAAGACCGCCACCTTGACCGGGGCCAGGTGGGGCCTGAGCCGCAACACCGTCCGGTAGTGGTCGCCGATGACCTTCTGGGACAGGTTCCGCAGCGCCTTGCCCTCCCTGATCCGGTCCGCCCCCGGCATGGCCAGGAGCGCGTCGATCCGCGGCATGCTTTCCGGCAGCTCGCTAGCGATCGCCTCCCCGAAGGCCAGCATGGAATCCCGTGATTCTTCCGGCAGCTTTTCGTTCTTCGCGAGCGCCGCGTTGAATGCCTCCAGTCCGCCTTTGACCCCAGCAAGCCTGTCCTCCGGCGGCGCCTTGACCATGGGTTCGTCATAGGCCTCGCTGAGGACGGCCAGCAGGCAGCGGCCGACGCCCGCCGAGGGCTCGACCACGAAGGGGATCACGTGGCGGTTCGTCTGCGGATCGAAATAGGAAAGGCGCGTCGTGCTGGACGGGTTCTCCTCCACCTGCGCCGTGAGGTCGTACTGCTCCTGGTAACGGGTATGGGAGCCCAGGTCGAAGTCGGTCCGGCTGGCAATGCCCTCCAGTTCCTCGTAGCCGAGGGTGGGGTACCGGTACATGAGGTCGTAGGTCTTCTTGGAATAGTGGGCGAGATCCTCCCGCGGCACGTCGAGGATCCGGATGTTGTTCCGGCTCACGCCGATGTGTTCCCACCAGTCGAGGCGGTCCTCCAGCCACCGGTCCTGCCATTCGTCCTCGGTACCGGGATGGACGAAGAACTCGATCTCCAGCATGTCGAATTCCCGGACTCGGAACAGGAAGTTGCGGGGATTGATCTCGTTGCGGAACCCCTTGCCGACCTGGGCGATGCCGAAGGGCAGCTTGCGCGCCGTGGTGGTCAGCACGTTGTTGAAGTTCACGAATATGCCCTGGGCCGTTTCAGGGCGCAGGAATGCGTAGGCGTCTTCATCCGAGACCGGGCCCACCTGGGTCTTGAACATCAGGTTGAAGGGGCGCGGTTCGGTCAGGTCCGTGGACCCGCACGCGGGACAGGTGGTTCCGACCTGGTCAGCGCGCCACCTGGCCTGGCAATTCCGGCAGTCCACCAGGGGGTCGACAAAAGTCTCTTCGTGACCCGAGTACTTCCAGGTCAGCGGATTCATCAGGATGGCGCTGTCGAGCCCCTCCATATCATCCCGCTCATAGACGTTGCGCCGCCACCAGGAGTCCACGATGTTGTTCTTCAACTCGACGCCCACCGGGCCGTAATCGTACAGGCCCTGCAGGCCGCCGTAGATTTCCGAGCCCGGGTAGATGATTCCGCGGCGTTTGCAGAGAGAAACGAGTTGTTCCAGCGAGACAGCGGCCACCGCGTTCCTTTCCGGTTTGAACAGAGTGTAGATGGCAGGCAGTGCGGCGCTTCAGCCGCGCCGCGAACAACGCGTTCACCATAACGAAAACCCCGTGCGGTGTCAACCCTAAAGGCCCCCGCCATACCCAAAATATAGATTGACAGGAGCCTGACGCCCGCACATTGATACATAGCGTTTTTGTTGTTTCGCCCTGCTTCGAAAACCCCGATCGGACACCCGGTACTTCAGATGCATGAAAGCGCCATAAACCACGACGATCTCGGCGCCGTCGCCGGCGAATTCCAGGGCCGGCCGGCCGTGCTGCACTACGGGAACTCCGCCGTCGAATACCGCGCGGTCCGGACCGCCGCCGGCCTGAGCGACCTCTCCGGCCGCGGCAAACTGCGCATGACCGGTGCGGACCGGCAGCGCTTTCTGCACCGCGTGGTGACCAACGACGTTGAGCAACTCGGCCCCGGAGAGGGCGTCTATGCCTGCATGCTGACGCCCCAGGGGAAGATCATCTCGGACATGACGGTCCATGTCCGCCGGGAGGACCTGCTCATCGACGTGGAACCCGGGATGGCGGACGTGTTACGGGAAACACTCGACCGGTACGCTCTCATGGACGACGTCGAGATCGTGGACGTCACGACTCAGTACGGTTTGATCGGCGTGTCCGGCAGGCGGGCGGACGACTGCCTCCAGCGCGTGTCCGGCAGGCGGGCGGACGACTGCGCCCGGGTCCTGGCCGGTTCCCTGGCACAGCTGCCTCCCGGTGGACACGTGGAGATCGAATGGAACAGCGTGCCCGCGACCGTGGCGCGGACGCATCGTACGGGCGAACGGGACTACGATATCTACGTTCCCGCCGATAGCGCGGACGAGCTATGGAAGGCGTTACTCGCCGGCGGGGACGACGGCTGCGGCTGCGTGCCCATCGGATACGAGACCCTGGAGGTCCTGAGGGTGGAAGCGGGCATCCCCCGCTGCACGGCGGAACTGGACGGCCGGATCATTCCCAACGAAGCGGTAAAAGACCGGGCCGTCAGTTTCACCAAGGGTTGTTACATCGGACAGGAGCCCGTCGTGATGATGGAGCACCGGGGTCGTCCCAACCGCCTGCTGACGGGACTGGTCATCGAAGGCGATACGCTCCCGGAACGGAACGCCGTGATCCGGAAGGACGGCAAGGACGCCGGGTGGATCACCACGGCGGTCCGCGGGCGAGCGGTCGACAGGATCATCGCGCTGGGATTCGTCCGGCGTAGATACCGGGCGGCGGGCGGACCGTTGGAAGTCGAGGCGGACGGCGTCCCGGTCCCTGCCGAAATCGCGGACCTGCCCTTCTACGACCCCGGTTCCTGATGAACGACCACGGTCCTTGATTGCGAAAGACATAACACCGGAATCCCCGCATCCCATGTCGAACGCCACCTTCTCCCTCCACGCACCCCTGGACATGCACATCCACTTCCGCGAAGGCGCCATGATGAGACGCGTGGCGCCGCTGAGCGCGGAGACCTTCGCGGGCGGCGTGATCATGCCCAACCTGGTGCCCCCCGTGGATAATCTCGACCGGCTTGCACGATACGAACGGGAAATCCGGGAGACCGTGGACGGCCACGCCTTCGAACCGTACATGACCCTGTTCATGCGGCCCTACACCGAAAGCGAACTGGCTTCGATGAAGGACCGGATCATCGGCGTCAAACTGTACCCGGAGGGCGTCACCACCCACAGCGAAGGCGGCGTCGGCAACCTCCGCGACATTGACGGCACCCTGGCCCTGATGGAGGAAATGGACATCCGGCTGATGGTGCACGGCGAATCCACGGATTTCGTTATGGACCGCGAACGCGCCTTCCTCCCGGTCTACGAAGACCTGGCCGCGCGCTTTCCCCGGCTGGCCATCGTCATGGAGCACATCACGACCCGGGAGTCCGCCGAGTTGCTGGACCGCCACGAGAACCTGTCCGCCACCGTCACCCTGCAGCACCTGTTGATCACCCTGGACGACATTGCGGGCGGCCTGCTCAACCCCCACCTCTTCTGCAAACCCATCGCCAAGCGCCCGGAAGACCGCGAGGCGCTACTCGCGCTGGCCCTCGAAGCCCATCCCAGGCTCGCGTTTGGCAGCGATTCCGCGCCCCACCCGGTGGATATAAAAGAGAGCGCCGGATGCGCCGCGGGGGTATTCACCGCCCCCATCGCCCTGCAGATGCTCGTCGGGCTATTCGAAGAACACGGCGCGCTGGACCGGTTGCAGGCCTTCGTTTCGGACAATGCGAGGCGGATCTACAGTGTCGAGCCGCCCGAAAAAACCGTGGTGTTCGAAAAGACCGGCGCCGTCATTCCCGAGCGGTACGGCGACGTCGTCCCCATGTATCCCGGACGGGAGTTGGAATGGGCAGTGGCGGAGGTACGGTAGGCTGGCCCGTTCGAGTAGACCGGCACGGGTGAACGGCCCGTTCGAGTAAACAAACAGCACAGGTGAACGGCCTGTCCGAGTAAACAACCAGCCCGGTCAAACGGCCGGTTCGGTCAAAACGCGAGCGCGCCTTACTCCACCCGGATCGCGTTCGAGATGATCCAGAGCCTCTGGCGCTCGCCACGCAGCAGGGTGCTGCGCAGTTGGTAAACTTCGGTGTGATAGACCCCCGGGCCGGGGACCTCCACGAACAGTTCATGGCCTTCCGTATCGATCAGCGGCACTTCGTTTCTGTACAACCGGATGCGCACCGGCCCCGATGATGGCGCGGTCACGTGCAGCCGTCCGCCGTCCTGGAAGGCAACTGTGGAGCCCATGGGCCTGGTCTCCGGCCCCATGATAAGTTCGAAGGAAAAACCGGGGGCCGGCTCGTATCCTTCCAGCACCACGTAACAACTTCCGCGGCGAATCGCGTCCAACAGGATCCCCTCGTCGACCCCGGCGTCGCCGGTCAGTTCCATGCCGGTGATCACATACGTACGGATCAGTCCGAACATGCGTTCATAGGTGGGGAATGCCAGGTGGCGCTCACCCCAGAGCTTTATGCGCTCGTGGGCGTCCAGGCTGCCGATCACGGTAACCGGCTGACGCTGCGCGCGATGCATCCAAAGGCGGATGGCTTCGTTGGGGCGGTCGATGAGACTGTTGAAGACGCCGTCGGGCAGGAAAGGCAGGAAAACCACGGCCCGCAGCAGTTCAAGCACACTGTCGTCGCGCCAGTCGCTGTTCCCGTTGAGCAGTTCCAGGCCGTCCATCTTGTCATCGGTCCAGTGGGTCCAGGGCCGCCTGCCCGTAGGATGCGCCGCGATGGAGACTCCGCCCGCCTCCGAGATCTCGTCGATCAGCGCGGGCAGCCCCAGGGGGCCGTCCTGGTCCACGTCCCTGCCCACACCGAGGGCGAGCAGATGACCCGCGCTGGTGTTGACCTCTTCGCCCACCAGCAGCAGCAGGCCGTCATGATATCCCTGGTGGCCGTCGAACCTGGGCTGCAACGTGTCGTGGTCGGTCAGGATGAGGAAATCCGGTCCCGCTTTCTGTCCCGCCCGAATGATATCCGCCACCGATCCCCCGCCGTCGGAGTAAGTGGAATGGATATGGATGGCGCCGGAATAGCGCGCACCGCCGCCCGGTCCGGTGGACACCGCCGTTTCGGCCGCGGGGGACGGCGCGGAACGGGGAGACTCCGACCGCATGAGCAGGAATCCATCGGCGATCCAGATCAGGAGACCGGCCGCGACGAGGATTTTCAGCGATTTGCGTAAACTCGGCATGACATACCATCCTGCCTTTACCGACCCAGCCTTTTCCGACCCGGCCGACCGCAACCAGAAGGAGAGGACCGCCGCGTAAGATTCGCCGCGATGTGGTCGCGACACATCAGACGGCACTCCAGAATGCGTGCTCCAGGTGCGTTACCCCGGGAGGATTCCGCGAGAGGTCGATCCCAATGACGTCGAAACGGCACGGTGTCTCGTGCCAGCTTCTTTCCTGCAGGAATCGGCGGGCGGCCCGGGCGATCTGACGCTGTTTCCTCGCGTCCACCCGGGACTGCGGGTCGCCGAACCGTTGGCCTGTTCCAGCCTTGACCTCCACGAAGACGAGTTCGTCTCCGGCCCGGGTAATGAGGTCGATTTCGCACCGGGAGACGGCATCCCGGTAATTCCTGGCCAGCACGGCATGGCCCTTTCGGCGCAGGTAAGCTTCCGCGATAGACTCGCCGCGTGAACCCAGGATTTGCTTCGATGCGGTCATGATGCCTTCGGGAAAAGCCTGGGATATACGCCGGATATACGCCAGTAATGCCTGGGATATACGCCGGTTATACCTGTCTTACATACGAAGCGGGCCGATGTTCAGGCCGTGGTGAAATCGAATCTCTTCCGCAGGAAGGAGCGGCGATGCACGGCCGACGGGCCATGGTCCTCGAGCGCGGCCAGGTGCGCCGCCGTGCCGTAACCCTTGTGACGGGCAAAGCCGTATTCGGGAAAGTCCGGGTCGCACGCGATCATGATCCGGTCCCGCGTCACCTTTGCGATGACGGACGCCGCCGCGATGGAAAGGCTGCGCGCGTCGCCGCCCACCACGGTGGTCTGGGGGCCCCGCCAGTCAATGGAGTCGATTCCGTCGACGAGCAGACGGCCGGGAGGCGGCGAGAGAGCCTCCACGGCTTCTTTCATGGCCAGGAGATTCGCTCGACGGATGTTCACGGCGTCGATCACGTCCGGATCGGACCGGCCGACGCCGATTGCCGTGGCGATGGCCGTGATCCTTTCATAGAGGGCATCCCGCCTGGCGGGCGTGAGACGTTTCGAATCGTCCAGGCCCGGAATAACGGGATCTTCGGGCAGTATCACGGCGGCCGCGATCACGGGGCCGGCCAGGGCGCCTCGTCCGGCTTCGTCGACACCGGCCGCGCGCCGCGTGCCATGACCGAGGAGGGACCGTTCAAAGCAGGCCATGGCCCGGAGTCTCTCCCGATCCGCGTCGTCCTTCGCCATGCTCAGTTTCGCCGCTCGGTGATCCGGGCGGCCTTGCCCTTGAGCTTTCTCAGGTAGTAGATGCGCGATTGCCGTACCTTGCCCCGGCGCAACACCTGAATTTTGCCAACCGACGGCGAATGCAGTGGGAAGATGCGCTCGACGCCGATCCCCTGCGAGATTTTGCGGACCGTGACGGTCTCGCCGATGCCGTGACCGGACCGCTGGATAACAACGCCCTGGAAGAGCTGTACGCGTTCCTTGTCGCCTTCGCGGACCTTGACCTCCATCCGAATGGTGTCTCCGGCACGGAATTCCGGCAGGTCGGTCCGCAACTGGTCCTGTGTGATCGTGTCTAATGCGTTCATGGATGAAGCTTCCGTCCTTTCGAACGATCGAGGGTGCACTACCCGGTCTCGTTCTGTTGAAGTGTTCTCAGATAAGTCAGATCTTCTCCGGACAACTCCACGGTTTCCAGCAACTCGGGGCGGTGCCGGTATGTCTTCTTCAGGGCGTCCTCCCTTTCCCATCGTTCAATGCGCCCATGGTGCCCGGAAAGCAGTACCTCGGGCACACTCCACTCCTGGTAGTTCTCCGGCCGCGTGTATACGGCATTGCCCAGCAGCCCTTCGTAGTGCGAATCGGTGACCGCGGAAGCCATTTCCCCCAGGACCCCGGGAAGGAGGCGGATCACGGCGTCCGCGATCATCATGGCCGGGATCTCGCCTCCGGTGACGACGAAATCGCCCACGGAGTACTCCTCGGCGCCCAGGCCCGTGGCCACGCGTTCGTCGACACCCTTGTAGTGCCCGCAGATAAGGACCAGGTGGTCCAGTTCCGCGAAGGACCTGGCCGTATCCTGCACAAAGGGCCTGCCTCCGGCCGACAGCAGCACGGTTCGAGAGCGGTCGGTTTGGGTCGACGCTTCTCCCAGCCGCCGTATATGCCTTACGCCCGTAAAAATGGGCTCCGCCTTGAGCACCATGCCCGGGCTTCCGCCGTAGGCGTAGTCATCAATGGTCTTGTGCCGATCCGTCGTAAACGCCCGCAGGTCGTGGATGAAGACATCCACCAGATCACGCCGGCACGCCCGGCCCACGATACTCTCCCCGAAGGGTCCCGTGAATACACCCGGAAATGCCGTTAGTATGTCGATACGCATGGTCTGTCCGCTACGTAATCAACCCCGGGATCTTCCGTATGACGACCCTGGCGGCCCCGGGATCGAGTTCCACCACGATGTCCCGGACCGCCGGGATCATCGCTTCTCCGGTTGGCGTTTCCACGACAAATACGTCATTCGCGGGCAGAGACATCACCTCGCGAAGAATCCCGATCTCTTCTCCTTCGTCGGAAACGACCGCGCAGCCTTCGAGTTCGAAGACATAATAGGCGTCGCGGGGCAACGGGGCGACGGAGGCCTCAGGCACCTGGAGGTACGCGCCGCGGAGCCGTTCCGCGTGCGCCGCCGTATCGATCCCCAGGAACTTCATCCGCCAGCCGTTCCCGTCCCGGATGCAGCGCTCGATCTCCAGCGACTCCTGCCTGCCGTCTTTCCGTTCCACGCCGATCCGGTCCAGGTCCGCGAACCGGTCCGGAGCATCCGACAGTCCTTCCACGCGGACGTAGCCCTTGAGGCCGTGGGGTTTGCGGATGAATCCGATATTGATCCAGTCTACGCTCACTCACACCCCGCCCCGGCGCACCGGCGGCCGATCCGCATCATTTCACTCGGCTGCTTCAGTTCACTCGGCTGCTTCAGTTCACTCGGCCGCTTCAGTTCACTCGGCCGCTTCGGCCGTCTCTTCGTCTACACCGCGCCACTTCTGAATCGCACCGGTCTTCACCAGCAGCGACCGCACCGTTTCACTCGGCCTGGCGCCGCGGTTGAGCCAATCGACGGCCTTGTCCACGTCCATCTCCAGCTGTTCCGGAGTAATGGGGTTGTAGTAACCCAGGCTCTCGATGTACTTGCCGCCCTGGCGGGTCCGGTTGTCCGTAACGACTATACGGTAGAAGGGTCTTTTCTTGGCTCCCGTGCGGCGAAGCCGTATGGCCACTGCCATGTTCCGCTCCTTAGGCTACCTGAAAGGCAGCATCTTCTGGCCGAGCCGCTCGAGTGCGCCCGGCCGGTTCAACTGCTTCATCATCTTCTGCATCATGTTGTATTGTTTCAGTAACTGATTCACCTCCTGTACGCTCGTGCCGCTTCCCCGCGCGATCCGGCGGCGCCTGCTGCCGTTGATGACCACGGGGCGCGCCCTTTCCTGCTTGGTCATGGAACTCAGAATGGCGTCCATGCGAACGAGCGCATTATCATCCATATCCATACCCTTCAACGCCTTCTTGTTCAATCCCGGCATCATCTCGACCAGTTCCTGCATGGAACCCATTTTTTCCAGTTGCTGGAGCTGCGACCGAAAATCCTCGAGATCGAAGGTCTGCTTGCGCAGTTTCGTTTCGAGCTTGCGGGCTTCCTCCACGTCGATGGCGGCCTGCGCGCGCTCGACCAAAGAGACCACGTCGCCCATGCCCAGGATCCGGGACGCCATCCGTTCGGGATGGAACACCTCCAGGGCGTCCAGCTTCTCGCCGACGCCCACGAACTTGATGGGCTTCCGGGTTATCTGCCGTATGGACAGCGCCGCGCCGCCGCGGGCGTCCCCGTCCATCTTCGTCAGGATACAGCCGTCGATGTCGAGGTGCTGGTCAAAAGCCTCGGCCACGTTGACCGCGTCCTGTCCCGTCATCCCGTCCACCACCAGCAGGATTTCGTGGGGATGGACCGCCCCGCGGATTCCGCGGAGTTCTTCCATCATCTCTTCATCGACGTGCAGGCGTCCCGCCGTGTCCAGGATGACGACGTCAAGGTCCTCCCGGCTTGCGCGGTCCACTGCGACCTTGCAGATCGCCAGGGGAGACCGTCCGTCCCCGAGGGCCACGACCGGCACGTCCAGCTGTTCGCCGAGTACCTGCAGCTGCTTCACCGCCGCGGGCCGGTAGACGTCCGCCGCGGCCAGAATGGGCCGGCGGCCGGCACCGAGGAAATGATGGGCCAGCTTCCCTGTGGCCGTCGTCTTGCCGGACCCCTGCAGGCCGGCCAGCATGACGATGGTCGGGGGCGATTCCGCGAAGGCGACCTCGACGGCTTCCTCGCCCATCAGGGAGATCAGTTCCTGGTGGACGATCCCCACCATCTGCTGCCCGGGGGAGAGGTTCCTGAGCACGCCCTGCCCAAGGGCCTTTACCTTGACCGTGTCGATGAAGGTCCGGGCTACCTTGAAATTCACATCGGCTTCCAGCAAGGCGCGACGCACCTGCCGGAGACTGTCGTCGATGTTCTTTTCCGTCAACTTGCCCTGGCCGCGGAGATTCCGGACGATGCCTTCCATGCGGCCGGTCAGTTCTTCAAACACAATGTGCTCCAATGCGGTCAGCCGGTATTTCTCAGCCGCGCCGCGAAACTCCCGTCCACTCCGTGTACCGGTGGCAGCGTGGCGATCCGGCCCGTGCCGGCCATGACCTCTGCCATTTCCGCCGGCCAGCCGCCGGGGCTGTCCGGCCTGAAACCGGGATGCCTGCTGCGGAACGCGGCCACGACTTCCTCGTTCTCATCGGGCTCTATGGTACACGTGCTGTACACCAGGACGCCGCCCGGCTTCACCATTGCCGCGCCTTTTTCCAGCAATGCCAGTTGCTCGCCCTGGAGCCGGCCGATGTCCTCCGCCTTTCTCCGCCACCGCAGATCGGGCCGGCGCGCGATGGTACCAAGCCCGGAACAGGGTGCATCCACCAGGACCCGGTCGGCTTTGAAATCCAGGCCGGGCGACCGACCGTCCATGACGACAAGACGCACCTGACCCAATCCCAATCGCCGCCGGTGTTCCTCCACGCGGCGGAGTCGATGCGGTGACAAGTCGCAGGCGATCACTCGTCCACCCGCGCCCACAATTTGCGCAATATATGTTGTTTTTCCGCCCGGAGCGCAACATAAATCGACAACGGTCTCGCCCGCTTCCGGGCCGAGGAGTCTCACCGCGAGGCCCGCGCTTTCGTCCTGTACCTGGAACAGGCCCTCCTCGTGGGAGGCCAGCGCGTGCAGGTCGCCGGCGTGCCGGAAGATCAGGAAATCATCAAGCCATCGCCCCGGTTCCACCTGGATGCCGTGCGGCGACAGCGACGCGGCGAGATCACGCGGCGCGGACCTTGCCGTGTTGACCCGTACCGACAGGGGCGGCGGCCGGTTCCCGGCCTCCATGAGGTCGGTGGTGGTTTCCTCGCCGTACCGCTCGATCCACCGCTTCGCCAGCCAATCGGGATAGGAATGGGTTACGCCGAGATCCGCGACGGGGTCGCCACCGCGTGCGGGCCGCGACAGCCGGTCCCGCTGCCGGACGGCCGATCTCAGGACCGCGTTGGTCAGGCGGACGGTGCCCTCGTGCCCGTAGCGCTTGGCGAGCTGCACGGATTCATGCGTGGCGGCCGCGGCGGGCACCTTGTCCATCATCGTCAACTGGTACAGGCCCATGCGGAGGATCAGACGTATCCACGGCGTCAGCGACTCCGGTTTGCCGCGCAACAGCCGGCCGAGCATCCAGTCCAGGCGGCGGCGCCAGCGGATGGTGCCGTACACCAGTTCGGTCGCGAATGCCCGGTCCCGGACCGGGCAGCCGTACCGCCGGAACTGGGCATCGAGGGCGTCCCTCGGCGGCACGTCCCGCTCTTCCGCGCGATGCAGCGCGTTCAGGGCGATCTCGCGCATCGAAGGCGCGTTCGCCCCGGTTTTGGTGGGAGTTGCACTGTGAGGTCGGGCCATGGTCGGGGTTCCGTGAAGGGTCTGCCGGCCGTGCGCGCCTGTGGTCGGTGCGCGCCGGTGGTCGGAGGAGGCCGGTGGTAGGAGGGCATCGGGACCGAACCTGCCGGCCGTGCGCGGCCGCGGACGGAGTCTCAGGACCCGCCGAGAAGGTCCCCTACCGCGGGCCGGTATCCTCTCACGAATTCCGCGCCTTCGATCCGGCTCCTGCCCTCGGGCTGCACCCGGTCCAGTCTCAACCCGCCTTCTCCGGTCTGCACGGTGATGCCCCGGCGTTCGTCGACGGAGACGATTTCTCCGGGCGGCCGCCCTTCTTCGCCTTCCAGGCAGACCGGCTGAGTCGCCATGATCCGGAGGCGCCGGCCGCGCCAGGTGGTAAAGGCCATGGGAACCGGGTTCAGCCCGCGCACCCTGTTGTGTATGTTGCGGGCCGGCATCCGCCAGTCTATACGGCCGTCCTCCCGGGAGATCCTTGGCGCGGGCGTAGCTTCACCCCGCTGCGGCTGCGGTCTGATGCGGCCGTCCGCCACCATGTCCACCGTGCGCAGGAGCAGGTCCGCGCCGGTGCGGGACAGGCGGTCGTGCAGTTCGCCGGCGGTTTCTTCCGAACCGATCGGCACGGTCTTCTGGCAAAGGATGTCGCCCGCGTCCACCCGTCTCTCGACCAGGAACGTGGTGACGCCCGTAACCTTGTCCCCGTTCATCACCGCCCACTGGATCGGCGCCGCGCCGCGGTACCGGGGCAGCAGGGAAGGATGGAGGTTGATCGTGCCGTGCGGGGGGATCGCCAGCAGTTCGTCGGGAAGGATGCGGAAGGCCACGACCACGAACAGGCCGGCGTCCAGGGACCGCAGTGCGCCCAGGAAACCCGGGTCGCGCAACTTCTCCGGCTGCAAGACGGGGATGCCGTGCCGAAGGGCGGTTTCCTTCACCGGTGAAGGCGCGGTCTTCCGTCCCCGTCCCATCGGCCGGTCGGGCCCGGTGACGATTCCGGCCACCTCGTGTTCCGGCTGGCTGATCAACGCATCGAGACCAGGAACCGCGAAGGCGGGCGTACCCATGTAGACCACGCGCATATCAGTCCGCCTGACCGCTCTCCTTGAGCTTCCTCAGTTTGCCGCGGATAAACTGCTGGCGAAGCTTGCTGAGGCGATCGATGAACAGGACGCCCTCCAGGTGGTCGTACTCGTGGTCGAGGACCCGCGCAAGCAGTCCGCTGCCCTCGATTTCGATGGGGCGCCCGTCCAGGTCCGTCGCCTCGACGCGCACGACCTCGGGCCGGGTCACCTTTTCATAAAGATCGGGAAAACTAAGGCATCCCTCGTCGCCCGTCTGCGCGCCTTCCCGCTTGACGACGCGCGGGTTCACCAGCACCAGGTGTTCCGGTTCTCCCTCCAGGGACGGCCCCCGGCGGTCCAGAAACAGTTCGGGAGCGATCGCCCCGAGGTTCACCACGTACATGCGTACGGGTTCGCCGACCTGGGGAGCCGCGAGCCCGACGCCCTCCGCGTCGAACATGGTGTCGACCAGATCCTCGGCGAGGAGACGCAGCGCCTCGGCCGCATCCCCCACCGGGCGGGACTTCTCCCGGAGTACCGGATCGCCGTATATACGTATGGGTCTGACCGCCATGGCTTATTCCTGTGCTTCCTTTCCTATTCTTCCTTGCCGCTCTTCTTGCTGCTGATCAGGCGGGAGATGGCGCTGCGTTGCAGGTCGATCCGGACGTCGTCCGCGATGCGCACCGTGACCACATCCGCCTTCAGACCGGTAATGACTCCGATGATCCCGCCCTGCGTCACCACCTTGTCCCCGTTCTGCAGGTCGTCCAGCATGGCCTGGTGTTCCCGCTGGCGCTTCTGCTGGGGACGGATCAATAGCAGATAGATGATGGCGAACATCAACAGGATGGGGATCATGGAGATCAGGAAACCCGGTCCGGAAGCGTCTCCGCCGCCACCGGGCCCCATGGCATAAGCATCTTGAATCACTGGGCAAGCTCCTTTCTTGCGGTCTCACTGCGATACGCGTTCAGAAACGACCTGCTCCACGCGCCGAAACGGCCTTCCCGGATGGCTTCTCTCATCTCGGAGACCAGTCCGACGTAGAAGTGGATGTTGTGCAGGGTCCCCATTCTCGGACCCAGTATTTCTCCCGCGCGGTAAAGGTGCCGGATGTACGACCGGCTGAAATTCCGGCAGGCGTAACAGGAACAGGATGCATCGATCGGTCCGGCGTCGGCCCTGAATCGGGCGTTGTATATATTGATGCGGCCGGAGCGTGTATACAGCGCGCCGTTCCGGCCCTCGCGGGTGGGAATGACGCAGTCGAACATGTCGATGCCCCGTCCCACGGCGTCGACCAGGTCTTCCGGCGTCCCCGCGCCCATCAGGTAACGGGGCAGGTCTTCCGGCAGGTGTTCGACGGTGGCGTCGATCAGGTCCGCCATGGCCGCTTTCGGCTCCCCGATCGACATCCCCCCGATGGCGTAGGCGTCGAATCCGCGGTCGACCAGCGACCGCGCGCAGTCGACCCGGAGTGATTCATATACGCTTCCCTGCACGATGCCGAACAGCGCCTGGGGATGCGCCCTTTCTCCCTCCAGTTCGTCGAAACGCTTCCGGGAACGCTCGGCCCATCGCAGCGTCAGGGCGGCGGAATCCTTCGCATAACCGTAGTCGCAGGGATAGGGCGGGCACTCGTCGAGGGGCGCGATGATGTCGGCGCCCAGCGCGGTCTCGATTTCCATGACGGACTCCGGCGTGAACAGGTGCCGCGAGCCGTCGATATGCGACTGGAAGGTCACCCCCTCTTCCTGGATGGACTTGAGGTCCGACAGGCTGAACACCTGGTAGCCCCCGCTGTCCGTCAACAGGGGCCGCCGCCAGTTCATGAAGCCGTGCAGCCCGCCCATCTCCCGGATCAGTTCATGCCCGGGCCGGAGAAACAGGTGGTAGGTGTTGCCGAGTATGATCTGCGCGCCGGCGGTTTCGAGTTCCTCCGGCGTCAGCGTCTTCACCGTCGCCTGGGTCCCCACGGGCATGAACACCGGCGTGCGGATTTCGCCGTGGGGGGTCTTCATGCGGCCGGCCCGTGCGTTGGAAGCCGGGTCCCGGGCGAGCAGGTCAAAGGCCAGCGATGCCATACCGCGAGACCCGCGCTCCTCCTGTCGAGTGGTCCATGACTATTCCAGCGATTTGATGGGGCCTTCGCCGCGGCCCAGGATGAATTGTTGCACCAGTGCGTCGTCGGCGTTCCGGATCTCGTCCGGCGTCCCCACCATGTGAATCACCCCGTCGTGAAGCATGGCGATGCGGTCCGCGATCTTGTACGCGCTGATCATGTCGTGGGTCACCGCGATCGCCGTCACCGACAGCCGCTGGTTCATGTCCAGGATCAGGTCGTTGATGATGTCCGCCATGATGGGATCCAGGCCGGTGGTGGGCTCGTCGTAGAGAATATACTCCGGATTCATGGCGATCGCCCTGGCGAGTCCCACTCTCTTGCGCATGCCGCCCGACAGCTCCGCCGGCTTCTGTTCCTCCACGTCGGACAGGCCGACCATCTGGAGGCAGGTCCGGATCCGCTCGGTGATTTCCGCCTCGGTCCGGTCGGTGTGTATCTTCAGGCCGATACCCACGTTCTCGCCCACGGTCATGGAATCGAAGAGGGCGCCGCCCTGGAACAGGAAGCCGAACCGCTTCCGGATTTCGTCCAGCTTCCTTCCGTACAGCCTGGTCACGTCCCTGCCGTCCACCATCAGCGAACCGCCGTCCGGATGCAGCAGCCCCGTGATGTGCTTGAGCAGCACGCTCTTGCCGCATCCGCTCCGGCCGATGATGACCATGGTCTCCCCGGACTCGATGGTCAGGTTGACGTCCTTCAGCACCGGTTTTCCGAAGGCTTTGCTCAGGTGTATGATTTCGATCATAAGCTGATAGAGAATGTAACGCGGAAAGAACGGTCAGCCCGGGTCTTCGTGATAGAAATCCGGGTTTTCGAAACGGGCGAAACGGTCCACGAAGATCAGGTCCACCGTACCTACGGGACCGTTGCGCTGCTTGCCGATGATGATTTCCGCCTGGTTCTGCTCCTGTTCCTCGCCTTCTGCGTAACGGACGGGCCGGTAGATGAACAGCACCACGTCGGCATCCTGTTCGATCGCGCCCGATTCCCTCAAGTCCGACAGCTGGGGCCGGCCGTCCCCGCCGCGGGTCTCCACCGCCCTGGAAAGCTGCGACAGCGCCATGATCGGGACGTTCAGTTCCTTGGCCAGGGCTTTCAGGTTCCGGGAGATGGCGGAGATCTCCTGTTGCCTGTTCTCCGCGTCGCTCGGCCCCCGCATGAGCTGCATATAGTCGACGGCCAGCATGCCGATGTCGTCATGCTCGGACATCAGTCTGCGCGCCCGGGAACGCATTTCGGTGACCGACAACGCCGGGGTCTCGTCGATGTATACCGGCGCGGTGGCGAGGGCTCCCACCGCGATGCTCAGGTTCGACCACGCGTCTCCCGGCAGCCGGCCGGTGCGCATCAGGTGGGAATCCACCCGTGCTTCGCTGCACAACATCCGCTGGGCAAGCTGGTGGCTGGTCATTTCGAGGCTGAACAGGCCGACGCCCACCTGGGCCTCCACCGCCACGTGGCGGATGATGTTCAGGCAGAGGGCCGTCTTCCCCATGGCCGGCCGGGCCGCGATGATGACCAGGTCCCCGCGCTGGAAACCGGCGGTCATCTCGTCCAGCCGGGTAAAACCCGTGGGTATGCCGGTCACGGTGGAGTCCTGCTCATGCAGCTTTTCAATGTTCTCGAAGGTGTCGTGCAGAATGGGATTGAGCTGGGTGAACCCGCGGCGCGCGTCGTGCTGGGACAGGGAGAACACCATCCGCTCGGCGTCGTCCAGCAGTTCCGCGGTGTTTTCCGATGATTCATACGCCCTGGAGGCGATCTGGGTCGCCACGTTGATCAGCTTGCGCCCCTGGGACTTCTCGAGCACGATCCGGGCGTGGTATTCCACGTTGGCCGCGGTCGAAACGCCTTCCGTCAGGCCGACCAGGTAGAAGGATCCGCCCGCGGCGGGCAGTTCGTTGCGCTTTTCCAGTTCTTCGCTCAGGGTGATCACGTCGGTGGGTTCGTTCCGGTCGTACAGGGCAATGATGGCGCTGAAGATCTTGCGGTGCGCATCACGGTAGAACGCGGTATCGTCGAGGATCTCGAGGGCGATCGATATGGCGTCCTGCTCCAGCAGCATGGCGCCCAGGACAGCCGCTTCCGCTTCCACGGCCTGCGGCGGAAGTCGTTCCGCCCCGTCGCTCTGGCTGTTCATGAGACCTCAGTTCCCGGGGTCGCCTGCGCATCGGATTGCACGATGCGGTCGTATTCCTTGCGCAACAGCTGCACGTCTTCCCAGGTCGGCCGCTTGTAGGCCGCGTTGCGCAGCAGACCGGAGGGGTGGTACGTCACCAGCAGTTTGATGCCGTGATAGTCGTGGAACCTGCCCCGCAGCGATCGAATCGAACCGTTCTTCCCGAGCAGGGCCTGGGCCGCGACGCGGCCGAGGGCGCAGATCAACCGGGGCCGGATGAGCCGGATCTGCTCCTTCAGGATGGCGTCGCACGCGTCGATCTCTTCGGGCATCGGGTCGCGGTTGTTCGGCGGCCGGCACTTCAGGATGTTGGTGATGTATACCTCGTCCCGGGTGAAATCGATGGCGTTCAGGATGCGGGTCAGCAGTTTTCCGGCCTGGCCCACGAAGGGCTGGCCCTGTTCGTCTTCCTGGGCGCCGGGCGCTTCGCCCACGAACATCACGTCGGCGTGCTCGTTCCCGGAACCGAATACGAAGTGCTTCCGCTTGAATCCCAGTGCGCAGGCCGTGCAGCGATGGTATTTCGCATACAGGGCCTCGAGAGACGTTGCCTGGGTCGCCTGGTCCGCATCGGCCGCCTGGGCCGCCTGGTCCGCATCGGCTGCCTGGGCCGCATCGGCCGCCTGGGTCGCCTGGGCCGCGCTGGCCGCCTGGTCCACCTGGGCCGCCCCTGCCGCCTGGTTCATCCTGGCCGCCTGGGCCGCCCCTGCCGCCTGGTTCATCCTGGCCGCAGGGGCCGCCACGCCGGGTCCGGCAGGTTGGCTGGTCCCGCCGGGTTGGCTGGTATCGCCGGGTTGGCTCGGTCGGGCAGGTTGGCTCGGTCGGGCAGGTTGGCCGGGCTGTTCGGACCGTGCTGACCGCATCCGTACCGGCAGCGGAAGCGTCCCGTCCAGGCCTTCCGGCAGGTAGAGCGATTCGAGGCCCTGTTCTTCTTCCTGCAGCACGGCCTGGACGGTCTGGCGTATCAGGTCGGACAACGACACTTGGGTGTTCATGCGGGAACGACTTCCCGGTTTCTCAGCAGGCCGGCAACTTCGTCCATGACGCGGTCCGCCACGCCGGACTTGGATTGCAGGGGCAGGGATTCCTCACGGCCGTCGCGGCGTATCAGGGTGACGATGTTCGTATCCGTCTCGAACCCGGCGCCTTCGGCGGTGACGTCGTTGTAGACTACCAGGTCCAGGTCCTTTTCCACCAGTTTCCGGCGCGCGTAGTCGAGACCGTCGTGGGTCTCTGCGGCAAAACCGATCAGCACGGGCGGCCGGTCGGCGGCCAATTCCGCGAGGATATCGGTGGTCCGCGTCATTTCCAGTGTAAGGCGTTCCTTCGTCTTCTTCATTTTCAGGGCGGCCTGCACATCCGGCCGGTAATCCGCCACGGCCGCCGCCATGATCACGGCATGCTGCCCTTCGCGGTTGCCCAGGACGGCTTCGCGCATTTCACCGGCGGTCCGGACGTGTTCCACGGCGATCCCGTAAGGATCCTGGAGGTCCGTTGGTCCCGCTACGAGTGTGACCGACGCGCCGCGACGGGTCGCGGCCCTTGCGAGGGCGAAACCCATCTTTCCGCTGGAGCGGTTCGTAACGCACCGGACGGGATCGATGTCCTCCGCCGTGGGGCCGGCGCTCACCAGCACGTTGCATCCGGCAAGGTCGTGGTCAGGGTCGGCAAGGATGGCGACCGCTTCCACGATATGGTCCGGCGCCGCGAGCCTTCCGTCCCCCTCTTCGCCGTTGGCCAGAAGACCGAATTCCGGTTCGATGACGTGAACCCCCCGGCTCCTGAGGCGGTCGAGATTCGACTGGACGGCCTCGTTTCTCCACATGCGGAAGTTCATGGCCGGCGCCAGGCAGCAGGGCGCTTCGCAGGCCAGCATCACGGTGGAGAGCAGATCGTCGCCCAGACCGTTCGCCATCTTGCCGATGATATTGGCCGTGGCGGGCGCTATGGCCACTGTATCGGCCCAGACCGCAAGGTCGACGTGTTCTTCGCCGGCCATCCCGGCATCGTGAAACTGCTCGACGGCCACGGGATGCCCGGTCAGCGCGCTGAACGTTACCGCGCCGACGAAGGCGCTGGCTTCACGGGTCATCACCACCCGGACGTCCGCCTGTTCCCGGACGAGTCCGCGGACAACTTCGGCCGCCTTGTAGGCCGAAATGCTGCCCGTCACTCCGATGACGATCCGGCGTCCTTTCAACCTGGACATCGGGAACCCCCGCCTTACTCCACAGCCTCGTCTTCCTCGGCCGGCTGGTAGTCGTAGTTCAACTCGTCACCGAGCAACCGGTCCAGCGCCTGGGTCGTCACTTTCTCGGCGCGGTCGTCCTGCGTGCCCAGCATCTTGTTATGGAGGTTGATTCTTCGTGCCTCCATGGCCGTAACCATGACGGCCTCGTAGATGTTCTCGGCGACATCCCTCATGCGCTCCTGGGAAATGTACTGTGTAGATTTGGTTGTGTTCATGGCTGCTCCCATCGGCTGATGCGGCGCCGTTCGGCTGTTATGATCCCTCGAATGGCGTCTACGGTTGACTGCTGCTTGCCTTCTTCATTATCGACCCCGTAGTCATACGCGGGCAGGTACTTCATCTCGGTGCGCGCCTTGTCCAGTCGCTTGCGGATCTGATCGTCCGTTTCCAGGCCGCGTTGATGTAGCCGCCGCGACAGGCTGTCCAGGGAAGGCGGAATCAGGAAGACGAGAACGGCTTCCGGGAATATGGCCTTGACGGCCCGTCCGCCCTGGACGTCGATGACCAGCAGGGCCACTCCGCCGGCCCGGATGATGCGCTCGACGGAGTTCCGGGGGGTGCCGTACAGCACGCCGTCATAAACCTCCGCCCATTCGAGAAAGACGCCCCGGCGTATTTTCTCCTTGAATTCCTCCGCGCTGACAAACTGGTAATCGATCCCGTCCCGCTCGTTCGGCCGCATCTCCCGGGTCGTCATGGATACGGACCGGACGATGGTCGAGTCTCCGGCCGTAAGCAACTCGCCGATCGTGGTCTTACCCGTACCCGACGGCGCGGAAAGGACCAGGCAGAACCCCCTGGCCTCCGTACGGCCGGGTGCGACGGAATCACTCAATATTCTGCACCTGTTCGCGGACCTTCTCCAGTTCTTCCTTGGCCTCGATGACGGAATGGCTGATTTCCGTATCGTTGCCCTTGGATCCGATGGTATTGATCTCCCGGTTCATTTCCTGGATGAGGAAGTTGAGGCGCCTGCCCGGGCTACCGTCGTCCCCCAGTGCTTCCTGGAAGGCGTCGCAGTGCGCGTTCAGGCGGACGCATTCCTCGGTCACGTCACTGCGCTCCGCGAACAGGGTGATCTCCATGGCCACGCGCTGCGGGTCGACCTGTCCGTCGTCGAGCAGGCCGTCAATCCGATGGCGAAGGCGTTCCCGGAACTCGGCCACCCGGTCCGGCGCCCGGTCCTCGATCGAACGCAGCAAGGCCTGAATGGCACTGATCCTGCCGCGCAGGTCTGTTTCGAGCGCCTTCCCCTCGTTTCGCTTCATGTCCTTGAAAGCAACGAGCGCGCGCTCCAGGGCGGCCTCGATACCCGTCCAGCGTTCGGCCGGATCGACTTCGTCGGATTCCGGCGTCACCAGGCCCGGATAGGCGGCGACCATTTCGAGGGAGACCTCGCCCGATACACCGAGCTCGTCCTTGAGCTGTTTCAGCGCATCACAGTACTTCCGTCCCGCCTCCGCGTCGATCCGTATGCCGTGGGCGCTTGTATCGCCGTCGTCGCACCGGACGGACACGGAAACGTTGCCCCGCGTCACATGGTCCTGCACGTGCGCGCGCACGCGGCCCTCCAGCGAACCCAAAGACTTCGGAAGCCGGACCGCGATGTCGCAGAATCGGCCGTTAACCGAACGCAATTCGACGACGGTGCGGACGCCGGCGAGGTCGGATTCACCGGCGCCGTATCCAGTCATGCTGCAAATCATTCAAAGCCCCTGAATCCCCGTTTCGACCTGTTTCCAAGAAACATGAAAATACACGCTAAACGGCGATTTGTCAATAACATATTGGTGGCCGCCCGGTAGCGTTTCTACCCCTTCAGGACACGCTCCGGGCAGGCTCCCGGCACACCCCGGGCAGGCTTCGTGCACGCCCAGGACCCGCCCCGCGAAGGCACCGTGCACGCTCCCGGCACACCCCGGGCAGGCTTCCGGCAGCCGTTTTGAAGATTCATGACCCATGACGTAACCGGTACCGTTATATTACGAAGAAGGCGAAACGCGACGGTCCCGACATCGCGGATGTCACGGTTGGCGTGGATGGCGTGGATAGCGCGAATGGCATGGACGGCACGGATGGCGTGGACGGCGTGGATGGCGTGGATGGCGTGGAAAGCCATCGAATCGGGATCGCACCGGAACCGGAATCAGGATGGAGCAGTCATGGACGCCCTGGTGTTGCAGGCCGTGAAAGACGAATGTGGAGAGCTGGAAGGGACGCGTATCGTGGCCGTCGAGCAGTACGCTCCCATGGAAATCGGCTTCGTTTTGAAGACGGACACGGGCCGGCGCGTGCTGTCGCTTTCCGTGCAACCAGGATTCTCCCGGGTCCATCTGTCGGATACCGCGAAGAAAGGCGCGGCGTCGTCCGCGCTGCTCGCCGTGCTGCGGGAGCACCTCGTTCCCGGCGTGCTGGAGAAGGTCGACGCGGCGCCCTATGAACGGGTGGTGCAACTCCATTGCCGGGGCCGGTCTTCGCCGGGTTCAGGACGGTACCGCCTGATTGCCGAACTCATCGGTAACCGTGGCGTCATGGTCTTCCTGTCCGACCCGGAACAGGTTATCCTGGAGACCCTCAGGCGCATCCGGGGCAGAGAAAGGACGCTGGTCCCCGGCGAGTCCTACGCGTTCCCTCCACCGATGAATAAAACGCCGCTCGATCAAGCCACGCGAGAACAGCTGACCGGGACGGATTGCATGGCCGGGGCGGACCACCTCGAGACACCGGAGGATCTGTCGCGGCATCTTTCCGCCACGTTCGCGGGCCTGTCCAGGGACATGGCACTGGAGGTCCTGGCCCGGGCGGGCCTGCCGGACGCGGCAGGCTTCGCGGATACGGACGCTCCGGACCGCATCGCGCGGACCTGGCGGAGCCTGGAGGAGCTGGTCCACCGCGTCTGGGCGCGGGACTGGACGCCCTGCATCGGAAGATCGCGGGACGGCCGGGCCCGGGTCCTTTCAGCGGTGCCGGTCCACTCCCTGCCCGCGGCGCAGTTGGAACACCACGAATCCGTCAGCGTCGCCGTGGAACGTTTCTACGAAGAACGGATGGCCGAAGAAGCGTTCAAGCAACGGCTGCAGAAGGTGCAGCGGTCCCTGCGCGATGAGACAAGGCGCCTGGAACGCCTGACGGAGAACCTGTCGCGGGACCTGGTGCACGTAGAGCAGGAAGAGGAATACCGCCGGTACGGCGAGCTGATTACTTCTCACCTGGGTCGGCTTAAATCGGGATTGGCGGAAGCCGTGGTCGAAGACTACTTCAGCGGTGGCCGGGAGGAAGTCGTCATACCCATGAAGCCCGGCCTGTCGCCGGCGGAGAACGCCCGGTGGTACTTCCGGCAGGCCCGCAAGGCCCGGGACGGCCGGAATGAAGTGGCCCGACGCATCGCCCGGGCCCGGAATCGCCTGGAACAAGTCACGGGCATCCGCGCGAAGCTGGGAAGCAGCGCCGACGAAGAAAGGCTGGAGGAAGCCCACCGGTCCTGCATCAGGCTGGGTCTGGTCAAGGCACCCCGCGAAACCGGGGCTTCGAAAACCGGGGCTTCGAAACGGCCGATTAGAAAGGCCGCGCAGTCCATCCATCCTAGGAGATACCTGACCTCCAGCGGACACCTGCTGCTCGTGGGCCGCAACAGCCGGGAGAACGAAGCATTGACGAAATCGGCTGCGCCGGACGACATCTGGCTGCACGCACGGAACCTGGGCGGTTCCCACGTGATCCTGCGGCGGGAGGACAAGAACCAGATGCCGAGCAGGAAGACCCTCTACGAAGCGGCCCGCCTGGCGGCCTACTACAGCAAGGGCCGGGGTTCCACCACGGTACCGGTGGACTACACGGAGCGCCGTTACGTTCGCAAAATGAAAAACGGCAGCCCCGGACAGGTCGTTTTCACCCGGGAAAAAACGCTCTTCGTCGAGCCCGGTCTGGCACTCCGGCAGGCTGACGCGCCGGGCACGGCATGACCGGGTTGATACGTTGCTTTCAGCCCCGGTCCACGATGCGCCCTTCGGCGTAGGAACCCAGCAGCTTGTAGTTGGCCGCGATCTCCCGGAGGTGGTTGAGCGCCCGGCTGCAGAGCAGGCTCTCGGCATGCCCCTCGAAATCCAGGTAGAACAGGTACTCCCAGGGGGATCCGACCAGGGGCCGCGATTCGATCTTGTTGATGGAGATGTCCCGCAGCGCGAAGACGCTCATGGCCTTGAACAGCATGCCGGGTTCGTGGGGGACCGAGAACACGATGGAGGTCTTCATGCGCTCGCTCTCCGACGGTTCGGCCGCTCTGCCCAGGACCAGGAACCGCGTGTAGTTCTGGGGGTTGTCTTCGATCCCGCGCTCCAGGATCTCGAGCCCGTACCGGTCCGCGGCCCTTGTGCTCGCGATCACGCCCACGTCCCGGCTTTCTCCTTCACTTAGCATCTTGGCCGCACCGCCGGTATCGTA
The DNA here is from genome assembly GCA_022822725.1 of Candidatus Latescibacterota bacterium. Lineage (GTDB taxonomy): Bacteria > JAAXHH01 > JAAXHH01 > JAAXHH01 > JAAXHH01 > JAAXHH01. Next base: position 21,285 of record JAJEAN010000004.1, on the reverse strand, counting down.
CACGGTCTCGGGTTTCATCGTCGGATGTTCCCGGAAGAACCGGACGCACTGTTCGAGCGCCTTGGTATGGGACTGTACCCGGCGGAGATCCTCCGGACGGACGCCCGGTTTCGCCATCAGGTTGTGTACGATGCGGAGCACGATTTCACCCACGATCTGCAGGTCGTGCTCCTGCATCAGGTCGTAATTGACGTGGATGCTGCCGGCCAGGGTGTTCTCGATAGGCAGCATGCCGTAATCGCAACTACCCTCTTCCACGGCGCGGAACACGTCGTCGAACCATCCGTGGGGAACCGGTTCGGCCGCGTCTCCGAAATACGCGAGCACGGCCATCTCGCTGAAGGCTCCCAACTCGCCCTGGAAGCCGGTCCTGTACTTCTTCAATCGGTTCTCCTTTCACCCAGCAACGCGGCCCTGCTTTCCTTCGCCTTCGTCAGCGTCTTCACCAGTTCCGATTCGCGCCCCTCCCCGATCAGCGCCGCCAGGTCGTCGAGCAACCGCCTGGCGTCCTCGATGCCGCGCAGCAGGGGCCGCCCGTTGGTCAGGCAGATATCGGCCATCACCTGCACGGTGGACGCGGCCAGGCGGGTCGTGTCCCGGAATCCCGACGCGGCGAACTCACCCAGACGTTTTTCCTCACGCGCCGTCTTCTCCGCGGCAAGGGCCAGCACCACGGACAGCAGGTAGGGCAGGTGGCTGGTGACGGAGACGATCCGGTCGTGGCGCTCGGCGGGAATGACGGCGGGACGCGCCCCGATCCGGCGGACCAGGTCCCTGAGCAGGTCGAGCGCACCTTCATCCACCGCGGGCGGCGGTACCAGGGCGAACGTCGCGTCCTGGAACAGCCCGTCATCGGCGTGATCGATGCCGGTGTGCTCGGTGCCCGCCATGGGATGCCCGCCGACGTACCGCCTGATGCCGGCCTGGCCGGCGACGGCGGAAACGATGGCCTCTTTCGTGCTGCCCAGGTCCAGGAGGATGGTCTCCCCACCGAGCAGCGGCGCGAGGCCGGGCAGCATGTCCAGGATGGACCGCACGGGTGTGGCGAGGACGACCAGGTCGGCCCCTTCCACCCCTTCGGCTATTTCCAGGTATCCGGCGTCGATGGCGCCGCGTTCCACGGCACGGTCCAGCACGGCGCGGTCCAGGTCGACGCCCGCGACGCTTTCCGCCGCACCCGCCTTGCGGACCGCCATGCCGAATGAACCGCCCAGCAGTCCCACGCCAATAATAGTGATGCGCATAGGCGAACTCAGCCGATGGAACGGTTGACGGCCGTCGCGACAGCCTGCAGTTCGGGGATCAGGGAGGTCAGCGCTTCCGGAGTCAGGGACTGGTCCCCGTCGGACAGCGCGCGCTCCGGTCTCGGATGCATCTCGATCATGAGTCCGTCGGCGCCCGCCGCCACGGCCGCCCGGGCGGCCGGACCCACGAAATCGGCGTTGCCGGTCCCGTGGCTCGGGTCGATGAACACGGGCAGATGGGTGTATTTCTGCAGCACAGGCACGGCGGAGATGTCGAGCGTGTTCCGGGTCCACGTCTCGAAGGTCCGGATACCCCTTTCGCACAGGACGACTTTGTGGTTCCCCGCCGACAGGATGTACTCGGCCGCCAGCAGCATCTCCTCGAACGTGGCGGACATGCCCCGCTTGAGCATGACGGGCTTGCTGCTGTGCCCCACCGCGCTCAGCAGCGGATAGTTCTGCATGTTCCGCGCGCCGACCTGCAGCATGTCCACGTAATCGGAGACCATGGGCTCCATCTCGGGCTCCATCACTTCCGAGATGGTCGGCAGGCCCGTTTCCTCGCTGACCCGGGCCATGATCTTCAGGCCCTCCTCTCCGAGCCCCTGGAAACTGTAGGGCGAGGTCCTGGGCTTGAACGCCCCGCCGCGTATGATGTGGGCCCCCGCGGTCCGGGCGTGTTGCGCCGCCTCCAGGAACTGGTCGTAGGACTCGACGGAACAGGGACCGGCGATGATGGTGATGCCGTCTCCGCCGATCGTAACGTCGCCCACCTGGAAACGGGACTTGTGCGGCTGCACCTCCCGGCTTACCAGCTTGTAGGGCCGCTGGATGCGCTGGACGCGGTCCACCCCGTCCAGGATCTCGAACTGTTCGGGAACAAGGCTGAGCGTATTGCCGATCAGGCAGATGATGGTGATCACGTCTCCCTGTATATCCCGTGGCTTGCATCCGAAGGCCCGGATCGTCTCGCGTACGTGTTCCTTCTGCGCTTCCGTGGCCTGCGGTTTCATCACGACGACCATTTCAATCCCTCCCGGCGATGTCCGGCCGGAGCACGACGGCGCCGTCCAGGTATACATGCCGTATTTCGTCCTGTGATTTGTCCGTGTTTACATGAATCAGCACCCTGATGCACCGGGCGAGTGCCTCCGGGACCTCCATTTCCTGCGTGCAGAACAGGGGGATCGAAGTCCACCCCATCTGGCGCGCGCCGAAGGCGGGCGTCTCCGCGTCGATATCCTTCGTCGTCGAGAAGATCACACTGGCGATCTCTTCCTGTTCGATGCCGTTTCGGGCGACAATCGCCGAAAGCAGCCGATGCACCGCCTTTTGAATGGCTTCCGCGGTATTCGACTCGACGGTGATGGCGCCGCGAACCCCTCGGACCATGTTCCCTCCCGGGTAAGTGAATGCCGGAAACTATCCCGCGTCTATGCCCGTCCTCAATGATGCCACGTATTCGCCCACGGACCGGAGCATATCCGGCTCTCCGGTGCGGGCTTCCATCTCGTTGATGATCGCGCTGCCCACGATGACGCCGTCGGCCAGTCGCGCGGCCTCGCCCGCCTGCTTCGGCGACGAGATGCCGAAACCCAGCCCGAGAGGCCGGTCCGTGTGGGACCGCACCTGTGACATGAACGCGTCCACCCCGTCCGCCAGTTCTCCCCGCGCGCCCGTGACGCCCGTCAGGGAGACGCAGTAGACGAAGCCCGTGGTGTGACTGTTCACCAGTTCGATCCTCGCCGACGTGCTCGTGGGCGCCACCAGGAAGACGACGTCGAGGCCGTGCCGGCGGCAGGCGCCGGACAGATCCACCCCTTCCTCCGGCGGGAGGTCGGGCACGATCAGTCCGTCCACACCCGCGCGGGCGGCATCCCGGCAGAAGTCCCCGATCCCGTATGCGAGTACAGGGTTGAAGTAGGTCATCAGTACGATCGGTATGACGGTCTGCTCCCGGATGGAAGCGACGGTCTCGACGATGGACCGCAGGGTCGTGCCCCGGTCCAGTGCCCGCAGCGCCGCGCGCTGGATCGTGGGACCGTCGGCGATGGGATCGGAGAAGGGCACGCCCAGTTCCACCAGGTCGGCCCCGCGGCGATCCATTTCAATGACCAGCGCAGCCGTCGTTTCCAGGTCCGGGTCCCCCGCCATGATGTAGGGGATCAGCGCCTTGCGGCCCGCGGATTTCAGCGATGAAAAGGTCTCTTCGATCCGGTTCATTCAGTGCTTTCTCCGCTTCCCTTCCGGGCCAGTAACCCGTCCACCTGTTCGACGTCCTTGTCCCCGCGGCCCGACAACCCGGCGACGATGACCTCTTCCCGGTCCATGCCCGGGGCGATCCGGGCGATATGGGCGATGGCGTGGGCGCTCTCGAGCGCCGGTATGATGCCTTCGACCCTGGAAAGCAGTTCGAAGGCCTCCAGCGCCTCGTCGTCGGTCACGCTCACGTACTCCGCCCGGCCGGAGTCCTTCAGGTAACTGTGCTCGGGTCCCACGCCGGGATAGTCGAGTCCTGCGGAGATGGAGTGGGCGACTTGTATCTGTCCGTTCTCATCCTGTCCCGTGTAACTCATGGCGCCGTGCAATACACCCGGCGTGCCCAGGCCCAGCGTCGCCGCGTGCATCCCCGTATCCAGCCCGTGTCCAGCGCCTTCCACGCCGACCAGGCGAACGCCGTCATCGAGGAAGGGATGAAAGAGCCCGATGGCGTTGCTGCCGCCCCCCACGCAGGCGACCAGCACGTCGGGAAGCCGTCCTTCTTTCTCCAGGACCTGCTCCCGCGCTTCCCGGCCGATGACCGACTGGAAATCACGCACCAGCATGGGAAAGGGATGAGGACCCGCCACCGACCCGATGATGTAATGGGTGTGGCGGACGTTGGTCGCCCAGTCGCGCAGGGCCTCGTTCAGCGCGTCCTTCAGCGTGCGGCTGCCCGCGTCGACGGCGATGACCCGGCTGCCCATCAGGCGCATGCGGAAGACGTTCAGCGCCTGGCGTTCCATGTCCTCGGAACCCATGTAGACGTCGCATTCCACGCCGAAGCGGGCGGCCACGGTGGCCGTGGCCACGCCGTGCTGGCCTGCCCCGGTCTCCGCGATGACCCGTGGTTTCTTCATGCGCCGGGTGAGCAGGATCTGGCCGACCGTGTTGTTGATCTTGTGGGCGCCCGTGTGGTTCAGGTCCTCCCGCTTGAGGTAGATCCGCGCACCGCCGAGGGCCTGCGTCAGCCGCTCCGCGTAGTAGAGGGGGGACGGACGGCCCACGTAGTCCCGCAGGAAGTAACGGAACTCCTCCTCGAAGTCCGGGTCCCTCTTCGCCTCCCCGTACACTTCAAGCAGCTCGTTCAGGGCCGTCATCAGCGTCTCCGGAACGTAACGGCCGCCGAATATCCCGAAATGTCCGCGCCGGTCGGGCAGCGTGATCGCCGTCATCCTTCGCTCCCGTTCCCGATGTGGTCGATCAGGGCCTCCAGGCCCAGCCGATAGCTGTCGCTGCCGTGTCCGCAGATCTGCCTGACGGCCACGGGCTCGATATAGGAATGATGCCGGAACGCCTCCCGGGCGTGTATGTCCGACATGTGGACTTCCACGACGGGCAGGCCCACGGCGGCGATGGCGTCGCGCAGGGCGATGCTCGTGTGGGTGTACGCGGCGGGATTGATCAGGATGCCGTCGGCCCAGCCGAGAGCCTGCTGGATCTCGTCCACCAGCACCCCCTCGTGGTTGGACTGCCGGATGCGCATCTCGATCCCTTGTCCCGCCGCGGCCGTCTCGAGGGACCGGTTGATGTCCTCCAGCCTGTCCGTACCGTAGACTTCCGGTTCACGGAGGCCCAGCATGTTCAGGTTCGGGCCGTGCAGCACGAGTATTCTCATCATGTTCTCGTCGAACCGGCGCCGGTGCGCCGCCTCTTTAGCTCCCCGTCTCGAGGACGGACCGGATGTATTCGGCGGGCACGTCGTCACGGACCGCCACCTCGCCGATGCGACTGGGCAGGATGAAACGCGGGCGGCCGCCCACCGACTTCTTGTCGAACTTCATGGTCTCGATCGTCGCCGGGACGTCCAACCCGTCGCACCGGTGGGGCAGCCCCGTACGCCGCACCAGTTCGACCAGCCGCCGGGCGCTTTTGCCGTCCAGCATGTCCATGCGCTCCGCGACCCGTGCGGCGTAGATCATGCCGACCGCCACGGCCTCGCCGTGCAGCATGCCCGTCTGCGTTTCGATGGCGTGGCCCATGGTATGGCCGAAGTTGAGTATGGCCCGCCTGCCCTGCTCGCGCTCGTCGCCGGCGACCACTTCCGCCTTGATCTCGCAGGACCGCGCCACGAGGTGCGCCAACACGCCCCGGTCGCGTTTTAGTATATCGTCCAGGCGCCCCTCAATATAGGCGAACAGGCCGGGGTCTGCAATGACGCCGTACTTGATGACTTCCGCCATGCCCGCGCGCAGTTCCCGGTCCGGCAGGCTGTCGAGCGTATCCAGGCTGGCCAGCACGAGCAGGGGCTGATAGAACGCGCCGATCAGGTTCTTCCCGCGGCGGTGGTCCACGGCCACCTTGCCCCCCACGCTGGCATCCACCTGGGCCAGGAGCGAGGTGGGGACCTGGACGAACGGGACACCGCGCAGGAAGGTGGCCGCGGCGAATCCGGCCAGGTCTCCGATGACCCCGCCGCCGAGCGCGATGACGGGGGAACGGCGGTCCATCCGGTGGGCGAGCATGGCGTCATAGAGCTTTTCGGCCCACGGCAGCGATTTCTGCGCCTCGCCGTCCGGCACTTCGACCAGGTCCGGTTCGAACCCGGCCGATCGCAGGGCGTCCGCCGTCCGGCCACCATAGCGTTCCGCGATGCCCGGATGCGTCACGACCAGCGCGCGGCCGGTCAGATCGAAGGACGTCATCCGGGTTCCCAGCCGGTCGAGCACATCGGGTCCGATCACGATGTCGTAGCTGTCGGATCCGAGGTCCACCCGGATCACCCGTTCATCGCTTTCCACCAGGGTCATGACCATCTCCACCGTTTCCTCGATCGTATGCCGCGACGTGTCGATCTCGTGGTCCGCCCGGCCGTATACCGGCGCGCGCTCGCGCTGGAGCGACCGGATCCGCTCCAGCGGGTCGTCCCCGGCCAGGAGCGGCCTGGTCCCCGCATCGCCGCGCGTGCGTGCCAGGACCGTTTCTGCCGGCGCGTTCAGGTGTATGACCGAACCCAGCGACCGCAGGACGGCGAAGTTTTCCGGATCGAGCACCGCGCCGCCGCCGGTGGCGACTATCCTGCGCACCCCGTCGGCGAGGCCCCGGACGACCGCCTTCTCGATCGCACGGAAACCGGTCTCCCCCCGTTGCTTGAAGATCTCGGGGATACGCGCCCCGGCCTTCTTCTCGATCAGCGTGTCGGTGTCCACGAAGGGCACACCCAGGGCGCGTGCCAGGCGCCAGCCCACCGCCGTCTTGCCCGTGCCCATGAAGCCGATCAGGACGATGCCTTCGGGATGACGTTTTCCAGGTTCAGCCACTTCCCGCCCGCCTGTTGACCGTGCCACGTCGGGCCGGAAGGCGCCGGAGCGGTACGCCGGCCCCGATCCGGCGTTTCATCGTTCGCATAACGATACCCTCGTCAGTAACGCGCCACCTGGTCCATGTAGCCCCGGTAGTTGCGCTGCATTTCCTCGAGGCTGTCGCCCCCGAATTTCTCCTGCATGGCGTCGGCGACGACGAAGGCCACCACCGCTTCGCCGATCACCCCGGCGGCCGGAACGGTGCATACGTCGGACCGTTCCTTGGCGGAATCGAAGGCTTCCTTGGTCTCGATATCCACCGACATGATCGTGCGCATGAGCGTCGCGATGGGCTTGAGCGCACCGCGGACGACGATCTCTTCGCCTTCGGTCATGCCGCCCTCCAGGCCTCCGGCCCGGTTCGTCTCGCGATAGAACCGTCCGCCTTCGTAGTAGATCTCGTCGTGGACCTCGGAACCGAGGACCCGGGTCACGCCGAAGCCCAGCCCGATCTCCACGCCCTTTACGGCCTGGATGCTCATGACCGCCTGGGCCAGGCGGCCGTCGAGCTTGCGGTCCCACTGCACGTGGCTGCCGAGGCCGGGCGGCGCGTTCAGCGCCTTGACCTCGAAGACCCCGCCGATCGTGTCCTTGAGGGACTTCGCCCGGTCGATTTCCGCGATCATCTTCTGTGCGGCGTCTCCGTCGGCGCAGCGCACGGGCGAGACTTCGGCCCGTTCGATGATCTCATCGTTCGTCAGGCCGCTCACGTCCGCGTCCACCTGACCGATCCGGACGACGTGGCTGAGCACGCTTATGCCGAACTCCGCCAGGAGGGACCGGGCGATCGCGCCGACCGCCACGCGCATGGTCGTTTCCCGGGCGCTCGCCCGTTCCAGGATGTCCCGCAGGTCGCGGCGGTCGTACTTCAGTCCGCCCGCCAGATCGGCATGGCCGGGACGGGGCCGGGTCACCCGCCGCCGCACCGGGCCCTCGGCCTCCTCGATGGCCATCACGTCCGTCCAGTTGTTCCAGTCCCGGTTCTGCACGACGAGAGATACCGGACCGCCCATGGTCCTGCCATGGCGCACGCCGCCCCGGATCTCAATTGTATCGGTCTCGATCTGCATTCTACGGCCCCGGCCGTAGCCCCCCTGTCGCCGTTTCAGGTCCCGGTTGATCTCTTCCGCGGCGACCGGCACCCCCGCGGGCAGTCCTTCCAGGATCGCCGATATGGCCGGTCCGTGTGATTCTCCTGCCGTCAGGTATCGCAACATGCCGTCTCCTCCCGATCCGTCCTGCACCGCAACTGTTCCTCCAACGCGCTTCTCATCACTTCGACCGGCGCCGCGCGGCCGGTCCAGATCTCAAAAGACGCCGCGCCCTGGAACAGCAGCATGCCGGTGCCGTTCGAGGTCTCCGCGCCCCGCGACCGGGCGCATCGCATCAGTCCGGTCTCCGCCTGGTCGTAACGCGTGTCGTAGACGAACTGCCCGGCGGCGAACCAGCCGGCTTCCAGGGGCAGGTCCAGCGGTATCGCGTTTATCACCAGGTCGGCCCCACGGAACGCGGCGCCGAGGTCGGACGGCGAAAGCGTGATCGCCTCCGCGTCTCCCACCGACGCCGTTTCCCGGGCCCGCTCCGCGTTGCGCGCGGCGATGGTTATCGATGCGGCGCCCTGCCCTCGGGCCATGGCGCAGGCCGCCCGGGCCGCGCCGCCCGCACCCAGGATCAACAGCCTCGAACCCGCGACGGAAACGCCTTTTTCCCCGAGCGCACGCAGCAGTCCGGCGCCGTCCGTCGATGTGCCGGCAAGCCGGCCCCCATGGTTCACGATGGTGTTGATCGAACCGATCCTGCGGGCCTCTTCGGACACCTCGTCCAGGTAGGGCAGCACGTCCGTCTTGAGCGGTTTGGTCACGTTGACCCCCGCCAGGCCCAGTCCCCGGATGCCCTCGACGGCCTGCCTCACGCCGGAGGTCGCGATTTCGAAGGTTACATACACATAATCCAGTCCGCAATGGCGAAAGGCCGCGTTATGCATGGCCGGCGAAAGCGTATATCCGATGCCCTGCCCGCAAACGCCGACCACGCGGGTCGAACCCGATATGGCGTGGCCGCCGGGCCCGTGCTCACGCGAAGTATTCATACGGTCCGCCTCGCCGACTTCGTCCGCCTCGCCGACTCCGACCGCCTCGCGGACTCCACGAAAGCCCGGATCTTTTCGTGGTCCTTGCGGCCCGGTTCCCGCTCCACGCCGCTGCCCGTATCCACGCCGTAGGGCCGCACACTGCGCACGGCCTCGGCCACGTTGTCCGGATTCAGTCCGCCGCTCAGGATGACGCGGTGGGGACTGCCTTCCACGAGCCGCCAGTCGAAAGTGGTTCCCGTGCCGCCGTACCGGTCTTCGGCGTACGTATCGAGCAACACCGCGCCGACGGGATAGGCCGCGGCATCGGATTTCCACGATGCGTCCCTGACGCGGAAGGCCTTGATGACCGGGCGTCCCAGCGTACCGCAGAAACCGGGCGTTTCGTCGCCGTGGAGCTGCACGACCCGGATACCCGCGGTCTCACAGATTCCGTCGACGTCGCCGGCCGCCGCGTTCACGAATACGCCTACAGGTACGACGAAGGGCGGCAGTCCTGCCACGATTTCCGCGGCGCGTCCCGGTTCCACGCAGCGGGGACTGCCCGCATAGAAGATGAATCCGAGCGCGTCCGCGCCCGCGCGAACCGCCGCGGCGGCGTCCTCCTCGTTCGTGATGCCGCAGATCTTGATCCTGACCGGATTCATGGCCCTGTCCCCGGGGAAACCGTTCGACCTCGGATCCCCTGCTGCGCCTCCGCGGTGGCCCTGCCCAGCAGGGCGTCCAGTTGTCCGCCGATCTCCGCCGCCCCCATCAGGGACTCGCCCACGAGTACGGCGTCGAATCCCGCCTCCTGCAGCCGCAGGACGTCCTCGCGACCGTGGATCCCGCTCTCGCTGACGGTCACGATGTCCCGGGGGATGCGCGGCCGGAGACGAATCGACGTTTCCAGCGAAACGGTAAAGTCCGTCAGGTCCCGGTTGTTGATGCCGATAATGCGGCTGCCCGCCGCCAGGGCCCGGTCCATTTCCCGCTCGTCATGCACTTCCACCAGGCAGTGCAGGCCGTAAGCCGCCGCGATGCGTTGCAGGGCCGCCAGGCGGGCGTCGTCCAGGACGGCCGCGATGAGCAGCATGGCGTCCGCACCCAGCGCCGCGGTCTCGTGGACCTGGTACTCGTCCACGATAAACTCCTTGCGCAACACGGGCACCGGGACGCACCGGCGAAGGACCGCCAGGTCCTCGTCGCAGCCCTGGAAGAACCGCCGGTCCGTCAACACCGATATGGCCGAAGCGCCGTGGGCCGCGTACACCGGCCCGATCTCCGCCGGCGCTGCGTCGGGTCGGATCGCGCCCTTCGACGGAGAAGCCTTCTTGAACTCGGCGATGACCCCGATGCCGTCCCCGTGTTTCAGCGCGCGGTCGAAGGGCCGGACGTCGCTGCGGCGAACGGGCCCGGCTTCGGCCAGGGGCACGCGCCGCTTCCGGTCTTCGACCTCTTCGATCTTATGCGCTACGATACGATCAAGGATATTCATGACTTCCCTGTCTTTCCCATCCCGTTACCCGGGGTCCGGAGCCTCATCCGCCGGTCGAGTCCGAAGCCTCATCCGCCGGTCATGCGGACCAACGCGTCGAGTTTCTCCCGTGCCGCGCCGGTATCAATGGCCCTGGCCGCCTTTTCGATGCCTTCGTCGAAGTCCTCCGCCGCAGCGCCGGCCACGATCGCCGCCGCCGCGTTAAGCAGGACGATGTCCCGCCGGGGACCGGACGCTCCGCCCAGCACCGACAGGATGATCTCCGCGTTCTCTTCCGCCTCGCCCCCCTTGAGATCCTCGATGGACGCCCGCGGCAGGCCAAAATCCTCCGGTGCGACGTCATAGGTTCTCACGACGCCGTCCCGGGCTTCTGCCACGTGGGTCGGCGCCGTGGTGGTAAACTCGTCCAGCCCGTCCGCGCTGTGTACCACGAAAGCGCGCTCCGCCCCCAGGTTGTTCAGGACGTGGGCGGCGGTCTGGACGACGCCCGCGTCGTATACGCCCATGACCTGGGCCGTGGTCCCGGCCGGATTGGTCAGCGGTCCCAGCAGGTTGAGCACCGTCCGCACGCCCAGTTCCCGGCGCGGTCCGCTGGCGAACCGCATGGCCGAGTGGAGGGCGGGGGCGAACATGAACCCTATGCCGATCTCGTCGATACACGCGGACACCGTTTCCGGCGGCGTTTCGATTCGGACGCCCAGGGCCGCCAGCACGTCGGCGCTGCCCGCCTTGCTGGACGCCGCGCGGCCGCCGTGCTTGGCGATGGACGCGCCCGCCGCCGCCGCCACGAATGCCGCCGCCGTCGATATGTTGAACGTATGCTTTCCGTCGCCTCCCGTGCCGCAGGTATCCACGATGGGATAGGCCCGGCAGTCGATCCGCGTGGCCCGGTCGCGCATGACCCTGGCGAACCCGGTGACCTCCTCAATCGTCTCGCCCTTCAGGCGGAAGGCAACGAGGAAGGCGCCGATCTGCGCCGGCGTAGCCTCCCCAGACATGATACCGTTCATGACCTCCACGGCTTCCGCTTCGGTCAGAGAGATCCCTTCAATCGCCTTGGCAATGGCCGCCTGTATCATGAATCCCTTTCTCCTTTGCGTCGCCTGAAACCCAGGCCGCCGGCCTGCGGGACGCCGGCCTGCGGGACGCTATCGCCCGACTCCGGCAGCCGGGCGCCAGGTTGCGCGCTTACCGTTCACCGCGACGAACGCCGCTATCGCCCGACCGCCTGCCGCACGATCTCCATGGTCGGACGGGCCAGCTCCCGCGCGCTGCGGGCACCCGCTTCCAGCAAGCGGTCGATACGGGACCGGTCGGCCATCAACTCCTCGTAAACCGCCCTTGGGCGTTCCAGCATACCGTCGACGAGGTCGAACAACTCTTCCTTGGCCGCTTTCCAGGTGATCCGTCCCCGCAACAACCGGCTCCGCATCGCCTCGGTCCGGTCCCCGTCCGCGAACTGCCGGTAAATCTGGAACACGAGCGACGTCCCGGGGTCCCTGGGCGTTCCGGGCGGACTCGAATCCGTCCTGATCCCGAATATGGCCTTGCGCAACTGTTCGCGCGACCCGAAAAGCGGGATGGTGTTGTTATAGGCCTTGCTCATCTTTCTACCGTCCGTGCCGGGAATCTCGGCCGATGTAGGATCGGACAGGTATAGCGGCAGGGTGAGCACTTCGCCGAAGCTCCGGTTGAAACGCGCGGCGATGTCCCTGGCGATCTCGATGTGCTGTTCCTGGTCCCGCCCCACCGGTACGTATTTCGCCTGGAACAGCAAGATGTCCGCCGCCATGAGTATGGGATAGGAATACAACCCCATGTTCACCCCGGCGTCCACGTCCCTTCCGGCCACGACCCCGGCGTCCGAGACCTCTCCGCCGGCGTCCGCCTTTCCTCCGTCCGCATCCCTGCCGTCCGCCACCCCGGCGCCTCGCCTGTGACGGTCCACCTGCGCCTTGTACGCGTGGGCGCGGTTCATCAGGCCCTTCGACGTGGAACAGGACAGGATCCAGGACAGTTCGAACACCTCCGGCACGTCCGACTGGCGGTAGAAGACCTGGCGTTCGTGATCCAGCCCGCAGGCGATCCAGGTCGCGGCGAGTTCGTGGCACAAATCCCTGAAGCGTGCGGGGTCCTTCACGAGTGTCAGGGCGTGATAGTCCGCCAGGAAAAACATGGCATGGGCTTCGGGCGACCGCCGCGCGAGTTCCAGCGCGGGCCGGATGGCGCCGATGTAGTTGCCGAGGTGCGGACTGCCCGTCGGCTTGATCCCCGTCAGGATGACGTCGGGCCGGTGCATGGGCCGGTTCGAAGGCCGGTGCATGGGCCGGTCCATGGGCTGGTGCATGGGCCGGTTCGCAGGCTGGTGCATGGGCCGGTTCATGAGCCGCCCTCCCGGCTCGCGTCCACCGCATCGGCCGCTTTGACCAGTTTCCTGAAGACGTTGTCGATGAGCCGGATGCCGATGCCGTCCTTGAGCGTCATGATGGATTCGGGATGGAACTGCACGGCCGCCACGGGCATCGAGCGATGTTCGATGGCCATGACGATGCCGTCCTCGGTCTCCGCCGTGACCGAAAGCTCCGGCGGCAGCCGATCGCGTTCGGCGTGCAGCGAGTGGTAACGGCCTACGGTGAAGGACCGGGGGAACCCTTCGAACAGGGCCCCGGCACGCCCGTCCCGCCCGTCCCGCCCGTCCCTTACGGTCACGCGCGACTCCTTCCCGTGCATGGGATAGGGCAGCACGCCCAGGGTGCCGCCGAAGTACTGGACGATGCCCTGCAGCCCGAGGCAGACGCCGAATATGGGCAGCGCCCGTTCCAGCGCCGCGTCGATGGCCAGGGCCACGTCGAAATCCGTCGGCTGGCCGGGACCGGGCGACAGGAAGACCAGGTCCGGATCGTACGTGTCCATGAGTTCCGTCAGCCGGGAACGCGAGATCCCCGTCCTGACCGTCATGACGTCGGCGCCGGTCTGGCGCAGGTAGTTGGCCAGCGTATGCACGAAAGAATCCTCGTAGTCCATCAGCAGCACGCGCTTCCCCGATCCGGCGTCTTCCGCGTGTCCGGAATGGGCGCTTCCCCCCAGGGATTCGCGGGGACGCCCGATCGCATCAATGAACGCCATGGCCTTGAGTTCCGTCTCGCGCTCTTCGTCCCCGGGAATGGAGTCGATCAGCAGCGTGCTCCCGGCCCTCACCTCGGCGACCCCGTCCTTGATGCGTATGGTCCTCAAAGTGAGCCCCGTATTCATGTTTCCGTCGAATCCGAGGAATCCGATCGCGCCGCCGTACCAGGCGCGACACGACCGTTCGTTGCTTTCGATGAACCGCATCGCCCAGATTTTCGGCGCGCCGGTCACGGTGACCGCCCAGGTGTGTGCGAGAAAGGCGTCCAGCGCGTCATACTCCGGCCGCAGGACGCCTTCCACGTGGTCGACCGTATGGATCACCCTCGAGTACATCTCGATCTGACGCCGTCCGATGACCCGGACGCTGCCGGGCACGCATATCCGCGACTTGTCGTTCCGGTCCACGTCCGTACACATGGTCAACTCGGATTCCTCTTTCTCCGAGCTCAGCAACTTGAGGATCTGGTCGGCGTCGCTCAACGCGTCGTTCCCCCGGCTGACCGTGCCTGAAATGGGGCAGGTCTCGATACGGATCCCTTCACCCCGGACGAACATCTCGGGCGACGCGCCGACCAGGTATTCGCGCTGTCCCAGGTTGATGAGCGTGGCGTACGGCGCGGGATTCCGCTCCCTCAGGCGACGGAAGATCTCGGAAGGCGGGTCCGGGCATGACTCGTAGAACGTCTGGCTGGGTACGACTTCGAACAGGTCGCCTCGCCTGAAGTACTCCTGCGCCTTGCGGACGATGTCGGCATAGTCGCCCTGCTCGAATTCCCTGGCGGCCGTGGCATGACCCGCGCGGTAGGGCTGGACGGCGCCCTCCCTGGGCAGGCCCTCGGTAGACTCGCCGCCCGTATCGAATTCGTAATCGTACCGGATGGCCACCTCGCGATTGTGATCGACCGTGACCAACCGGTCGGGCAGGTAGAGCACCAGGTCGCGCTGGTCCGCGGGGCGGGGAAGCCGGTAGTCCATGGGTTCGAACTGGAAGGCAAGGTCGTAGCCGAAGGCGCCGTAGAGGCCGAGATGATGCTCGTCCGGGCAGGAGAAGAGATCGATGATCCCCCGCAGGATCGAGAAAACGGAAGGCTGCCGGCTGCGCTGCTCTTCCGGGAAATGTTCGCCGGGCGGATGCACCTCGCCGGAGACGCGGTCTTCGTGACGGGTAACGGTACGCGTGGCCCGCAGACCTTCTACCTGCGCGAGGATCGCGGGCAGCAACATCCCGCCCCGTGCGTTCAGGGCATCGATACGAAAGGCGTTCTCCCGGGTTTCGATTCGGATCGGCGGATCGACGAACCCCATGTCCCACCGGGTATACCTTCCGGGATACTCGTAACCGGACGCGAAGAGGGTGCCCAGGCGGGTATCGAGCGCGTCGATGACGGGTTCAATGGCTTCGTCCGGTGATAAACGCTCGGCGTATCGCTTGACGGACAGGCCGCCCCCGGTCTGGTATTCGATGGCTTCCAGGTGTATATGGGTAACACGCATTGTCCTGTCCCGATCCCGGTGAACCGTTCCTTAAAGTATCCCCAACCCTCACGCGGCTCTTCGTCGATTCACCCTTAAAAACAAAAAGGCCGCTACCTTGTGAGGGTAGAGGCCGGTCAAATCAACGAAGGATGAATCTACTTCAATCAGGCGCCGCTTCGCATGACATGCCGCCTCGTCCCGTAAAAAGGCCACCAGGTAAACAGATCGCTCTGCTTCCGCCAAGCGTAGAATCGGGATGACCGGGAGGAACTTGCGGCTGTCATTTCAGTCCAATGCTCGTTGTGAAAACCATGCGGCTGCCGTATGTCGATTGCGCCATTATAGCGCGGTACGGCGGTAAAGTCAAGGTTTTTTAAGGCCAAGAAAACAGTTGCGAATTCGAGGGCCAGCCTGTACCATGCTGGCGTCGTAAAGCAGTCCGGGCCTGGCCGTTGGAAACGGGCTGCGCGTACCGCTGATGCAGTCCGAAGCCACGTAACGGGGTGCGCCGAATATGCAGGACAAAGAACCCGGTCTGTTCAGGAAGTGGTTCTGGAATACCTATGATTACCTGGGAACGCTGATCGTGATCAACATCCTCTGGTTGCTGCTTGCCCTTCCGCTGGTAACCCTTCCCCTCGCCTTCGCCGGACTGTTCCGGGTCACCGGACGCATCGCGGCCTACGAAGAAACGGGCATCAGGGACTTTTTCGCCCACACCCGCGGGGACCTGCGCCGGAGCTTTCTGCTTTGCGGCCTGTACGCGGGCGTCCTGATCCTCCTCGCGGCCAACGTGCTCTTCTACGTGCGGCTCATGGTAGACTGGCCATGGACGGGGGCGATACTGAGCGGCGTGATGATGTGGCTGATCGTCTTTGTCTGCATGACGGCCGTATACGCGCTTCCCCTCATGCTGCGCGAGCAGGTGCCGGTCAGGCAGATCGTCCGGACGGGCGTTTTCCTGGTCGTGGACAACCCGCGGCACGCCTTCGCGCTGTTGTTGGCCGGTTCTCTCGTCATGGCCTTCAGCCTGGCCAGCGGCATCGGGCTGCTCTTCCTGGGTCTCGGCGCCATCGGCGTCCTGTTCAGCACCGGACTGCGGGAAACCCTGAAACGATATGAACAGGGGGAAGCCGGCGTCCTGGAGGAAGCGCGTGGATGGCGGGACCTGCTCCGCCCATGGGGGTATTCATGATGGGGAAGGAGGCCCGCGGCGACACCGGGGAGGTCCGCGGCGACGCCGGGGAGGCCACCGCGCCGTTCATCGTGATCGAAGGGATCGACGGTGCGGGCAAGACGACCCAGTTGGAACGGCTCAGGCAATGGATGGAAGTCCGTTACGGAGGCCCGGTCCATACCACGGGGGAACCGACGGACCGCCCCATCGGAAGACTGTTGAAAGACGCCCTTCAGCGCCGGGTGGAACTCGACGGGATCTGTCACGCGCTACTCTTCGCGGCCGATCGTATCGACCACGTCAAATCGGAAATCGAATCCCACATACACCGCGGAATCCCCGTGTTGTGCGACCGGTATTTCCTCTCGTCCTTCGCCTACCAGTGGCGGGAGATGCCCGGCGAACTGGACTGGATCGAGTCGATCAACGCCCGGGCGATCCACCCCCACCTGACCCTGCTGATCGACGCGCCCGCCGAAATCTGCATGGACCGCATACGCCGGGCGCGGGCGGATACCGAACTGTTCGAAGATCTGGAAACGCTCCGTGCCATCCGCGGAAACTACCTGGAACTGGCGCGGCGGAGAAGCGCACTGGACCACATCAGGATCATCGACGGCGCGCGCACGCCCGACGAAGTGCAGGAGGAAGCGCGCGCGCGGGTGGAAGAAGTGATGCAACCTTCCTGCAGCGGGTAGCGCCATGCTGACCTACATACTCCGGTTCGTAATGAGATTCCTGGCGGGGATCCTGATTCAGCAGGCCCTTCGTTTCGTGGCCGCCATGGTCATGCGTCCCCCCCGGCCCGCCCGCCCGGCGCCCGAACCCCGGTCACGGACGCCGAAGAAGCCGAAGACGACCATCGATCCGAGGAATATCGAGGAAGGCAGGTTCGAGGATATACCCGGGAAGTGACAACGCGAGCAGAATGACAACGCAAGCAAAGTGACAACGCGAGCAAAGTGACAACGTTTTGCATTGCGACACCGTGAGCAGAATGACACTGTGAGCAGAGGATGCTGAGGAATTTCACCTGGGTCATACCCCGGCGGCTGGCCGGCATGGCCCTGCCTACGAGCGCTCATCGAAATCGCCCGGGTGGCGTGGCGGACCCCGCGCTGGAGCAGGACCTGATGCGCCTGAAGGAACTGGGTGTGGGCGCCGTGGTGTCCCTGACGCGCGAACCGCTCCACGGGGCGACGCTGGACCACTGCGGGATCCGCAGCCTGCACATTCCCGTGGAGGACATGACGGCGCCTTCACCGGAACAGATCCGACGGGCCGTCCGGTATATCGATGCGCAGTTGGAACACGGCGGCGTGGTGGTGCACTGCATGGCGGGCATAGGCCGGACCGGAACCGTGCTGGCCGGGTATCTCGTCTGGCGGGGTTCCACACCTGAAGCCGCCATGGCGGAAATCAGAAACAACCGGCCCGGTTCGGTGGAGACCTTCGACCAGGAGTCGTCGATCTACCGATTCGCCGAATCCATGACCGGGCAAAACGCGTAGGAACAGACACGCAAGAAAGGCATCCAGCCCCATGTTCACGATCGCCGTAATCACCGACGAGGTGTCCCAGGACCTGGATACGGTCGTCGACTTCGCCCGCGAATTCGACCTGGACGGGATCGAACTCCGATCGATCTGGGACAAGCCGCCCCAGGATCTCAGCGACGCCGAGATCGCGCGGATCAGGGACCGTACCGGTGAAGCCGGCCTGTCGGTCGTCGGCGTGGCCGCACCGTTCTACAAGTGCGACATCGGGGACGACGACGCGTGCCGGGAACATCTCGGCATCCTCCGAAAGTGCATCCGCGTCGCACAGGAACTGGACACCAAGCTGGTCCGGGTCTTCGCTTTCTGGAAAGGGGAACCCCTCGAGCAATGCTGGGACCGGATCATCGACCGGTACGCGGAACCCCTGCGGATCGCCGACGGCGAGGGGATCGTGATGGGCCTGGAGAACGAAGCGTCGACCCTGATCGGCACGGGTGCGGAGACGCGCCGCATGGTCGACGCCCTGGATTCACCGGCCGTCAAACCCCTCTGGGACCCCTGCAACGAGTTGTTCGCCGACGGCGGACAGGCGCCGTACCCCGACGGCTACGGGCACATCCGGGCGGACATGTGCCACATGCACTTCAAGGACGGGGCCAGGGGGACGGCCGAAGGCGACGTCAACGTACCGATGTGCGAAGGCGAGATCGACTACCGGGGACAGTTCGCCGACCTGATCGAGCAGGGATACGACGGCTGCCTGTCCCTCGAGACCCACTGGCGCATCGGATCTGAGCAGATCGAGCAGACCCTGATCGACCGTCCCGGCGGAAAGCAGTTTTCGGAGGCGGGTGAGGCGGCTTCCAGGGTCTGTATGCGGAACACGCTGGACCTCCTGGCCGAACTGGGCGTTTCCCGGGCATGAGGCCGAGTTGGGCGTTTCCCGGTCGTGAGGCCGGACCCGAAAATGAAAAAGGTGAGAAAGGACCAAAGATGAAAGACCACCCGTACAGGACACATACCTGCGGCGAATTGAGGCAGAGCGACGACGGAACGCGGGTGCGGATCGCCGGCTGGGTGCACCGCAAGCGGGACCACGGCGGTTTGCTCTTCATCGACCTGAGAGACCACTACGGGATCACGCAGGTCGTCATCACGCCGGAGAGCGGATTCCACGGGGAGGCGGGAGACCTTCGTTCGGAGAGCGTCGCCACCTTTACCGGAGAGGTGATCCTGCGGGCGGAGGATGCGATCAACCCCAACCTGCCCACCGGGCACATCGAGGTGAAGGCCGATTCGATGACCGTGCTCAGCGCCGCGGATCCTCTGCCCCTGTCCGTCGCCGACGAGCGGGAATACCCGGAGGCCACCCGGCTGACCTACCGCATGCTGGACCTGCGCAGGCAGCGGCTGCACCACAACATCATCATGAGGTCGCGCATCATCGCGAGCATCCGGCGCCGCATGACGGAGATGGGGTTCAACGAATTCAACACGCCCATCCTCACCAGCAGTTCGCCCGAAGGCGCCCGGGACTACCTGGTGCCGAGCCGCGTGCATCCCGGCAGGTTCTACGCCCTGCCCCAGGCGCCGCAGCAGTTCAAGCAACTCCTCATGATCTCCGGATTCGACCGCTATTTCCAGATCGCCCCGTGCTTCCGTGATGAAGACGCCCGGGCCGACCGGTCGCCGGGCGAGTTCTACCAGCTGGACGTGGAGATGTCCTTCGTCGAGCAGGACGACGTCTTCCAGGCGCTGGAAACCCTGTTTCACGGCCTGTTTACCGAGTTCAGCGACTGGGACGTCACCGCTCCGCCCTTCCCGCGCATCCCCTATCGCGACGCGATGCTCCGCTACGGGAGCGACAAGCCCGACCTCCGCTTCGGCCTGGAGATCGAGGACGTTACCGAGGCCTTCAGGGCATCGGAATTCAACGCCTTTCGCCAGGTCGTCGAGAAAGGCGGTGTCGTCCGGGCCCTCGCCGTACCGGGCGTAGCCGATCGGCCCCGCAGTTTCTTCGACAACCTGGACCGGACCGTTAAAGAGGAATTCGGCGGTCGGGGCGCGGCGTATGTCTCCTTCACCGAGGACGGAATCAAGGGTTCCATCGCCCGCGTGCTGGACGGGCCGACCCTCGAACGGCTGAAAACCGTCATCGAACCCGAAACGGGGGCCTCATGGTTCTTCGTGGCCGACACGGAGGAGCGGGCCGGCGACGTGGCGGGCCGGCTCAGGCTGCATTTTGCCGACCTGCTCGACCTGCGGGAACCTGGTGCCTACCGCTTCTGCTGGATCGTCGATTTCCCCATGTACGAGTACGACGCCGAATCGGGCAAGGTGATCTTCTCCCATAATCCCTTCTCCATGCCCCAGGGCGGCCTCGATGCCCTGGAGACCACGCCGCCCCTCGATGTCCTGGCCTACCAGTACGACATCGTCTGCAACGGTACGGAGCTTTCCAGCGGCGCCATCCGGAACCACCGGCCCGACATCATGTACCGGGCCTTCGAAATCGCCGGTTACACGGCTGGCGAGGTCGACGCGGAGTTCGGCGGCATGATCAGCGCGCTGAAGTACGGCGCGCCGCCCCACGGCGGCATCGCTCCGGGCATCGACCGTATCGTCATGCTCCTCACCGACGAGACCAATCTCCGTGAAGTCATCGCCTTCCCCCTGAACCAGAACGCCCAGGACCTGCTCATGGGCGCGCCGGGGGAAGTTAGCGAAAAACAGCTCCGGGAACTCCATATCCGCCTACGGCGGTAGCCTCGCCCCGCCTGCGATTTATTTTACATACACCCTTGACAATTGCAGGGATGTTGATTATATTTACCTGTCTGTGTTCTTGAGCTGCTCAAGATGCGGATCCGTACTGATTATAATGGGCCACCATAGCTCCAACGGCAGAGCGGCTGATTTGTAATCAGTAGGTTCTCGGTTCGAATCCGAGTGGTGGCTTTCCGGCAGCCAGGGGAGGTTCCAGAGCGGTCAAATGGGACGGACTGTAAATCCGTTGGCTCAGCCTTCGCAGGTTCGAATCCTGCCCTCCCCATGTTTCGCGCAAGCGGGGCGGCAAGGCCGGCTGGACCGCATGGACTACCGGGTGTGACCGGACCGACGAGACCGAAAAGAACGACGAGGGCCGACAGGCTGACCGGCAGCTTCAGAACGAAGACCGGCGGGAATAGCTCAGTTGGCTAGAGCATCAGCCTTCCAAGCTGAGGGTCGCGGGTTCGAGTCCCGTTTCCCGCTCTAATGGCCCGTGTCCGGGGTTCGGAATAACTGAAGGTTTTTACTGCAGAACTGTAAAAGCTTATCTGAACCTTGAACGAAAGCGCCCTTGTAGCTCAGTTGGTAGAGCAACGCCATGGTAAGGCGTAGGTCGCCGGTTCAAGTCCGGCCGAGGGCTTGGCGCTGTATTTCGCTGACGAATTTTGCTGACATAGAAGACGTTTTCGTTTCGTTAACCTAGCCGGTTCAGGAGAAAGACTCCATGTCGAAGGAAAGATTCGAGCGTACCAAGACCCACGTGAACATCGGCACCATCGGTCACGTGGACCACGGCAAGACGACCCTCACGGCGGCGATCACCAAGGTCCTGGCCGACCAGGGGCTGGCCGAGTTCCAGGATTA
>JAJEAN010000005.1 GCA_022822725.1 Candidatus Latescibacterota bacterium | reverse complement strand
GTCATGCCCGGAGACAACGTCGACATGGAAGTCAATCTCATGCAGCCCATCGCCATGGACCGGGAACTGCGCTTCGCCATCAGGGAAGGCGGCAGGACCGTCGGCGCGGGCGTCGTCACCGAAGTCATCGAGTAGCAAGGGAGAAGGAGGCCGTCATGGCCAACCAGGCGGACCAGAAGATCAGGATCAGGCTGAAGGCCTGCGACCACGCCATGCTGGACAAGTCGGCCAGGGAGATCACCCAGGCGGCGCAGCGGGCCGGCGCGCGGGTCATGGGACCCATACCGCTGCCGACGAAACGGACCGTGTATACCGTCCTGCGCTCTCCCTTTATCGACAAGAAGTCGCGGGAACAGTTCGAGACGCGTGTGCACAAGCGCCTGATCGATATCTATGACACGTCGCAGCAGACGGTGGATGCGCTCCTGAAGCTGGACCTGCCCGCCGGTGTGGACGTGGAAATCAGGGTGTAGGAGCCTCGAAG
This sequence comes from Candidatus Latescibacterota bacterium, assembly GCA_022822725.1. Lineage (GTDB taxonomy): Bacteria > JAAXHH01 > JAAXHH01 > JAAXHH01 > JAAXHH01 > JAAXHH01. The sequence goes on along the minus strand of JAJEAN010000005.1, from coordinate 19,490 downwards.
ATGCACGGACTGATCGGAAGGAAAATCGGGATGAGCCAGGTCTTTGCCGAGAACGGCGACGCGGTGCCGGTCACGGTGATCGAGGCGGGTCCCTGTTACATCACCCAGGTGAAGACGCTGGAACGCGACGGCTACGAGGCGGCGCAGATCGGTTTCGAAACGAAGAAGGAGAAGCAGACGACGCGGCCGCTGCAGGGCCACTTCAAGAAGGCGAAGGTCGAACCGCAACGCATCGTCCAGGAGGTCGCGGTGGCGGATATCGAGGCCTGCGAACCCGGCCAGCTCGTCGGCACGGACATTTTCGAGACCGGCGAACTCGTGGACGTGACGGGTTACATCAAGGGCCGGGGGTTCCAGGGCGTCGTCAAGCGGCACGGCTTCAGGGGCGGCGACAAGACCCGCGGACAGAGCGACCGCTGGCGCCATCCCGGATCGATCGGGCAGAGCGCGACGCCGTCCAAGGTCTTCAAGGGCACCCGCATGGGCGGGCGGATGGGCAACAAGCGCGTGACCGTCAGGAACCTGCAGGTGGTCGGCGTGGACGCCGAGAAGCACATCCTCCTGGTGAAGGGCGCGGTGCCGGGACACCGGAACGGATACGTACTGATCAAACGGGCCGGTTAGACGGACGGCCCGGACCCGGATGGCTGGAGTGGGAGAAATCATGCCGGTAGCAGCGAAGTTGTTCAACAGCGACGGGACGGAACAGGGCCAGATCGATCTCGAAGAATCGGTCTTCGGCATTGACGCCAACGCGCACGCCATGTACGAGGCGGAGAAGATGTACCGCGCCAACCAGCGGCAGGGCACGGCCAGCGCGCAGACCCGTGCGGAAGTTTCCTACACCGGAAAGAAGATGTTCAGGCAGAAGGGCCTGGGCAGGGCGCGCATGGGCTCGCGGCGGTCCCCGGCACGCATCGGGGGCGGACGGGCGCACGGACCGAAGCCCCGAAGCTACCGGTACGAGATCCCGAAGAAAGTGCGGCGCCTCGCGCTCAAGTCCGTGCTGTCGACCCGCGCACAAAGCGGTTCCGTGTTCGTGATAGAGTCGCTCGAGTTCGATGCGCCGAAGACGCGGCAAATGGTCTCCGTGCTGTCCAACATGAACGTGCGCGACAGGAAGTGCCTGGTGCTCATGGACCGAAGCGACGACGCGGTGTACAAGTCCTGCCGCAACATCGTCGACGTTGATATCAACGTGGCCGCGGACGCCCACGTGCACGAGATACTTCGCAACGACTGCCTCATCTTTACGCGCGAGGGGCTGAAGCAGGTGGAGGAGGCGTTGAAATCATGACGAAGGACTCACGGGCCATCGTATCGCGCCCCCTGGTGACGGAAAAGAACCACGTGCTTCAGGAGGAGCAGAACAAGTACGTGTTCGAAGTAGCCAGGGACGTGAACAAACTGGAAATCAAGCGGGCCATCGAAGAGATATTCGACGTGCAGGTAGAGTCGGTGCGCACGCTCCGCATGAAGGGCAAGGTAAAGCGTCTCGGACGTTTCGAGGGACGCCGGCCCGACTGGAAGAAGGCTATCGTGAAGCTCGCCGACGGCGACATCATCGACCTGTACACGGGAACCTGATCGTCCGGGTCCGGCCCGAAGAGGAACAGAAGCCATGGCAGTACGCACATTCAGACCCAAGACCCCCAGCCAGCGGTTCAAGACCGTGTCCTCCTTCAAGGAGATCACGAAGGAAACGCCGGAGTCCTCCCTCGTCCGTCCCTTAAAGAAATCGGGCGGGCGGAACAACCTGGGACGCACGACGGCGCGGCACCGCGGCGGCGGCCACAAGCGACGCTATCGTGTCATCGATTTCAAGCGCGACAAGACCGGCGTCCCGGCCAGGGTCCATGCCATCGAGTACGATCCGAACCGTTCGGCGCGGATCGCGCTGCTGCACTACGCGGACGGGGAGAAGCGCTACATCCTCGCGCCGCTCGGTCTTGCGGTGGGCCATACGGTCATGTCCGGAAGCCAGTCCGAGATCCGGGGCGGCAACCACATGCCCCTGGACCACATCCCCCTGGGTACGATGCTGCACAACATCGAGCTTACGCCCGGGCGCGGCGGGCAGCTCGTACGGTCCGCCGGCGGGGCCGCCCAGTTGATGTCGCGGGACGGCGGTTTCGCCCAGTTGCGTCTGCCCTCCGGGGAAATCCGGCGGGTACCTGAGACCTGTTCCGCAACGATCGGGCAGGTGGGCAACACGGACCACGAGAACATATCGCTCGGTAAGGCCGGGCGCTCCCGGTGGCTGGGGCGGCGCGGCTATTCCCGCGGCGTGGCGAAGAACCCCGTGGATCACCCCATGGGCGGTGGAGAGGGCAAGAGTTCGGGCGGCCGGCACCCCGTGTCCCCGTGGGGAAAGAAGACCAAAGGCCTGCGGACGCGCAGCAGGAAGAAGAAATCGGATACGCTGATCATCAAGCGTCGTAAATAGTCGAGGGAAGATCGCGGGAGGCGATGATGGGCCGTTCGATCAAGAAGGGACCGTACATTGACGAAAGCGTCAAGAAGAAGATCGACGAACTGAACCGGACAGGCGAGAAGCGGGTGGTCCGCACCTGGGCCCGCGCGTGCACGATCACGCCGGACTTCGTCGGCCACACGCTGGCCATTCACAACGGCAACAAGTTCATACCGGTCTACATCTCGGAGAACATGGTGGGCCACAAGCTGGGTGAATTCGCACCGACGCGCACCTACCGTGGGCACAGCGGACGGGTCACGGAACGGTCCACGCAACTGAAGTAACGGGACGGAAGTAACAGGGCGAAGGAACAGAGGAGAACAGACCGATGGAAGCCCGAGCAACGGCGCGGCAGGTACGCGGCTCCGCACGCAAGATACGCCAGGTGGCGGACATGATCCGCGGCCGGTCCGTGCAGGAAGCCCTGAACATACTGCAGTTCGTACCCAAGGCGTGCGCCCGGCCGCTCGAGAAGACCGTTCGTTCCGCGACGGCGAACGCCATGAACGTGGACGACGAACACACGCTGGATATCGAGGACCTGAAGATCAAGACCGTTTACGTCGACGGCGGTCCGGTCATGAAACGCATCCATTACGGCCCCCGCGGCAGCGCGTCCACGATACGGAAGCGCACCAGCCATATCACCGTGGTGGTCGCGGACTAGCCTAAACCAGCCCGGAAGGTTCCGGCGACAGGAGTTGACGAAGTGGGCCAGAAAACACATCCGATCGGTTTTCGTCTTGGCGTGATCAAGACCTGGCAGTCCAACTGGTATTCCGACCGAAACATGGCGGACCTTCTCCAGGAAGACCTCATGATCCGCCGGTACGTCAAGAGCCGCCTCTCGCGGGCCGGCATCTCCAAGGTCGAGATCGAGCGCGCGCCGCAGAAGGCCACCATCACCATCCACACCGCCCGCCCCGGCATCGTGATCGGACGCAAGGGCGCCGAAGTGGACAAGCTCAGGGATGAACTTCAGCATCTGACCGGAAAAGAGATCTATATCAACATACAGGAAATCCGCCGTCCGGAACTGGACGCCCAGTTGATCGGCGACAGCATTGCCCGGCAGATCGAACAGCGGATCAGTTTCCGCAGGGCCATGAAGAAATCCATCACCGCGGCCATGCGCATGGGCGCCGAGGGCATCAAGATCACCTGCGGCGGCCGGCTCGGTGGCGCGGAGATGTCCCGGTCCGAGTCTTTCAACGACGGACGCGTACCGCTTCACACGCTCCGGGCGGACATCGACTACGCACGGTCCACCGCCCACACCACCTACGGATGCATCGGCATCAAAGTGTGGATCTGCAAGGGCGAGATCATAAAAGGCGAATCAGGGGAAGCCGGGGCCGGACAGGCAACGATATAGGACGGGTCGCCGGGCGTGTCCGCGGCCGGACAGGCGACCATTCGAGGAGATATTGAGATGTTAATGCCGAAGCGACTGAAATACCGCAAGAAACAGCGCGGCCGCATGACGGGCACCGCGACGCGCGGCGCCACGCTGGAATTCGGAGATTACGGTATTCAGGCGCTCGAACCCGGATGGGTCACCAACCGGCAGATCGAAGCGGCCCGGATCGCGATGGTCCATCACATGCGCCGGGGCGGCAAGGTATGGATCAGGATCTTTCCGGACAAGGTGCTCACGGAAAAACCTGCCGAAACGCGCATGGGCAAGGGGAAGGGCAGTCCCACCGGAAACTGGGTGGCGGTGGTGAAGCCGGGACGCATCCTCTTCGAATTGCGGGGCGTGGCCAACGAGATGGCCCTGGAATCCATTGCGCTGGCCCAGCAGAAGTTGTCGGTCAAGACCCGCCTGGTGGTCCGCGAAGACCTCTAGCAGGCCTGTTCTCGAGGAAGGGAAGGCATGAAACTTTACGAACTTCGTCAACTGTCCGAGACAGAGCTCCGCGACCGGGTGACCGAGTTGAAGGAAGAGATCTTCAATCTGAACTTTCAGAAGGCGACGCGGCAGATGGCGGATGCGAAACGCATTTCGTCGTCGCGCCGGGAAATCGCCCGGATTCTCACGCTGCTGCACGAGGATGAACTGAATATCCGATCCATCCAGGCGGCGGGCGACGAGAACCGGGAAGACGGACAGGGTGATCCGGGAGAAGACGCATGAAGGAGCGGGGACACAGGAAGAACCGCGTGGGACGCGTGCTCAGCAACAAGATGGAAAAGACCATCACCATCGCCGTCGAACGGATGGTAAAGCATCCCTTCTACGGCCGGTATGTGCGGCGCACCACCAAGCTGACGGTCCATGACGAGGAACAGACGTGCCGGATCGGCGACATCGTCCGGGTCACGGAGACGCGTCCACTGAGCAAGAACAAGCGCTGGCGGCTGACGGAAGTCATCCAGCGCGCGGAACAGGTCTAGTCTTCCGGCGCCGGCTCCGGGGAGCGGTAAAGGTCCAGTTTTCCGGCGCCGGTTCCGGGAAGCGGTGAACAGGACGGAACAAAGATGATTCAAGAGTATACCTGGCTGAACGTCGCGGACAACACGGGCGCCCGGCAGGTCCGTTGCATCAAGGTCCTGGGCGGCACCGGCCGGCGGTACGCCAGCGTGGGCGACCGGTTCGTTGGATCGGTGAAGGAAGCCGCTCCCGGCGGTTCGGTGAAGAAGGGTGAGGTGGTAAAGGCCGTGGTCGTGCGGGTCCGCAAGGAAGTGCGGCGCCGCGACGGGACCTACATCCGGTTCGACGAGAACGCGGCCGTGCTGATCGACGACCAGGGCGAACCGAGGGGAACGCGCATATTCGGCCCCGTCGCCCGTGAACTGCGCGAGCGCGAATACACCCGCATCGTTTCGCTCGCCCCCGAGGTCCTCTAGGATCAGGAAGGCCGACGAAAGGCTGGCTGGCGGAAGGCCGGCGAAAGGCTGGCCGGCGGGAAGGAGCGGATGAGATGCATGTCAAGAAGGGCGATACCGTCGTAGTGCTGGCCGGCGATTCCCGCGGCGAGACCGGACGGGTCTTGAAGGTGTTGCCGGAAAAGAACAAGGTCATCGTGGAAGGGCTGAATTTCGTAACGCGGCACACGCGGCCCACCCAGACCAATCCACAGGGCGGCCGGCTCGAAAAAGAGGCCCCCATGCACGCGTCCAACGTGAAAGTGATCGCCGAGGGATAACGGGAATACAAGCATGGCACGATTGAAAGAACAGTACAACAGCGAGATCCGGCCGGCGCTGCTGCAGCACTTCGGCTACGGCAACACCATGCAGGTGCCGCGGATCGAGAAAGTGGTCCTGAACATGGGCGTGGGCGAGGCATCGCAGAACGCCAGCCTGCTGGACAGCGCGGTTTCGGAACTGACGGCGATTACCGGGCAGAAAGCCGTAGTGACCCGGGCCAGGAAGTCCATTTCGAATTTCAAGATACGGGAAGGCATGCCTGTCGGCTGCCGGGTAACCCTCCGGGGCGCCCGCATGTACGAGTTTCTCGATCGCCTGATCAACGTGGCGATCCCTCGTATACGCGACTTCCGAGGCGTGTCGACGAGGTCGTTCGACGGCCGGGGCAACTATACCCTCGGATTGACCGAACAGACGATCTTTCCCGAAATCGATTACGACCAGGTCGACCTGTTCCGGGGCATGGACATCACGATCGTAACTACGGCGGATACCGACGAAGAGAGTGCGGAGCTGCTCAGGCATCTCGGCATGCCCTTCAGGGATCAGCCGGTGTAGGGTCCGGCAAGCCGGTGTAGGGTCCGGCAAGCCGGGCAGTCCGGCAAGCCGGGCAGTCCGGTGAGCCGGTGTAGGGTCCGGCAAGCCGGGTAGGCCGGTGGGCCGGTGTAGGGTCCGGCAAGCCGGGTAGGCCGGTGGGCCGGGCGGACCGCAAGTCGCGGTCCAGGCGGGCCGCATGCAGCGGGCCGTATCGAGCAGGAAACTGGAAATACCGAGAGGGGGACGAGTGGCCAAGAAGTCGTTGATCGCAAAGGCGAATAGAAAGCCGAAATACAAGGTGCGCGCGTACAGCCGATGCCGGCAGTGCGGACGCTCCCGCGCCTACATGCGCCGCTTCGGAATCTGTCGCATCTGTTTCCGGACGCTGGCCCTGCAGGGCGAGATTCCGGGTGTGACGAAGGCCAGTTGGTAGAAGCACGGGGCTGTTTCTCAGGGAGAACCGCAAGATGTCAATGACGGATCCGATCGCGGATATGCTGACGCGGATACGCAACGCGTGCCAGGCGAAGCACCAGCGGGTCGAAGTGCCGGCCTCGAAGGTAAAGGCGGAAATCGCCCGTATCCTGCTGAACCACAAGTTCATCAGCCACTATACCCAGGTGGAAGACGGGAAACAGGGCGTCATCCGGATCTACCTCAGGTACGGACCGGTGGGCGAATCGATCATTTCCACGCTCAAGCGTATCAGCAAGCCCGGCCGGCGGGTGTACGTGAAGGCGGACGGCCTGCCCAGGGTCCTGAACGGCCTCGGCGTGGCCATTTTGAGCACGCCCAAGGGCATCGTCACGGACCGCGAAGCGCGCCAGCTCAATACGGGCGGCGAGGTGTTGTGTTACATCTGGTAGCCAGGAACACCGGAAGGAGTCGGGGTGTCACGAATAGGTAAACTGCCGATAGCGATCCCGGACGGGGTCCAGGTGTCGATAGACGGCCGTACCGTCAAGGTGAAGGGTCCGAAGGGTGAGCTTTCCCACCGGATACCCACCCAGATCAGCGCCGCGCTGGAAGACGGGCACCTGGTGGTGGCGCGTCAGAACGAAACCAGGCAGTCGCGCGCCCTGCACGGACTGAACCGTTCGCTGATCGCCAACATGGTGGAAGGCGTCGTCAGCGGTTACGACCGGACGCTCGAGATCGTTGGCGTGGGCTACCGGGCGGAGCTCAAGGGCAGCAACCTGACGCTCAGCCTGGGGTATTCCCACCCCGTGATCTTCCAGGCGCCGCCGGACGTGGACCTCGAGGTGACCGATGGCAACCGGATTACGGTCCGGGGCATCGACAAGCAGCTCGTGGGCCAGGTGGCCGCGGTGATCCGTTCGTTCAAGAAGCCGGAACCCTACAAGGGCAAGGGCATACGCTACGACGACGAACAAGTACGCAGGAAGGCCGGCAAGACCGGGGCGGCCTGACGGGAGATAAGCAGGGACCATGTCTAGAAAAACACAACAGAGAGCCAGGATGCGGCAGGTCCGCCATCGCCGGGTCAGGAAGTCCATCCGGGGCGACGCGGCCCGGCCGCGCCTGAATGTCTTCAGGAGTCTCAAGCACATCTACGCCCAGGTCATAGACGATACGGCGGGGGCCACGCTGCTGTCCCTTTCCTCCAACACGCCCGAGATCCGGTCGCAGCTGGAGGCAGGCATGGACCGGAAGGCGCAGAGCAGGCTCGTGGGCCGTGTGCTGGGAGAGAAGATGAAGGCGCAGGGCGTGTCCAGCGTAACCTTTGACCGGGGCGGATACAAATATCACGGCCGGGTGAAGGCCCTCGCGGAAGGCGTGCGCGAATGCGGGCTGGAGTTCTGAAAGTCCGCGACGCTAATGGCCGGAACGTCCGGCGCACTATACTGATGAAGGGAGCGTAAATTGCCGAGAATCAACCCCGATGAGTTCGATCTGTCGTCGGAACGCCTGGTCGATATCAACCGGGTTGCCAAAGTCGTCAAGGGCGGCCGCACGTTCAGCTTCAACGCGCTGATCGCCGTGGGCGACGGCAACGGCCACGTGGGCCTGGGCATGGGCAAGGCCCTGGAATTGTCCGAGGCGATCCGCAAGGCCACGGAGACGGCCCGTAAGCACCTGCACAAGGTGCCGGTGGTCAAAGGCACGATCCCCCACGACGTCATCGGGCGGTTCAGCGCGGCGGAAGTGATCCTGAAACCGGCGTCCCCGGGTACCGGGGTTATCGCCGGCGATGCGGCCCGCGCGGTACTCGAGTCGGCGGGCATACACAATATCCTCACGAAATCGATCGGTTCCTCCAATCCCTACAACGTGGCCAAGGCGACCCTGCAGGGACTGCTCGATCTGAAAGTCGCCTCCGAGATCGCCGACGCGCGCGACGTGGATATCGAGGAATTGAAAGGGTAGATTATGGCGACGCGACTGCGCATTACACAGCGGAAGAGCGCCATCGGCAGGCACCGGCGGCAGAAGCGGACCCTGGAAGCGCTGGGCATACGGCGGATGCACCACAGCGCCGTGCATGACGACACGCCCCAGATTCAGGGCATGATCGCTCGTGTCGGGCACCTGGTGGAAGTGGAAACCATCACGGCGGACGACGAATAGCCGGCGGGATTCGGGAAGAAAGGAAGACGGCTGACATGAAGGTCGAAAGTTTGAAACATGCCTCCGGCGCGGTGCGCAAGGTAAAGCGCCTGGGCCGCGGTCCCGGCTCCGGCACGGGCAAGACCGCCGGCAGGGGACACAAGGGCCAGCGTTCCAGGTCGGGCAAGAAGATTCACCCATCCTTTGAAGGCGGCCAGATGCGCCTCGTGCGGCGGCTGCCGAAACGCGGGTTTACCAATCTGTTCCGCAAGACCTACCAGATCGTCAACCTTCGCGATCTCGAGGGGTGGGACGAAGAGACGGTCGTGAACGCCGAATCGCTGGCGGACAGGCGCCTGGTCCAGAAATCCACGGACCCGGTCAAGATCCTCGGCGACGGCGAGGTCGACCGGGCCCTAAAGGTGAGCGTCCACAAGGTCAGTGAGACGGCGCGGCAGAAAATCGAGGCGGCGGGCGGATCGGTCGAGGTGATCTCCGGATGATCGAAAGTTTCCAGAACGTATTCCGGATCCCGGAACTGCGTCGGCGCATCATCTTCACCCTCAGCCTGCTCGCGGTGTACCGAATCGGCGGCCAGATCCCGACACCGGGCATCGACCACGAGGTGTTGAGCGCCTTCTTCAGCCAGATGGGCGGGACCATATTCGGGCTGTACAACATGTTCGTGGGCGGCGCGTTCGAGCGCGCGACCATCTTCGCCCTCGGCGTGATGCCCTATATCAGTTCGTCCATTATCCTGCAGCTGCTGGGGTCCATGTGGCCGTACCTGCAGAAACTCCAGAAGGAGGGCCAGGAAGGACAGAAGAAGATCAACCAGTACACGCGTTACGGCACCGTGTTGCTGTCGCTGGTACAGGCCCTCGGCATCAGTTACTGGCTCCAGGACATCCGCGACGAGGTGGGCCGCTCCGCCGTCATCGATCCCGGGGCGGGGTTCATTTTCGTGACGGTCGTCACGATGACGACGGGCACCATATTCCTGATGTGGCTGGGGGAGCAGATCCAGGAGCGGGGTATCGGGAACGGCATCTCGCTGATCATCTTCGTCGGCATCATCGCCCAGTTCCCCATCGCGGTCACGAGCGAGATCGAAGCGGTGATGAACGGGCTGCGCAGCGGTCTCGTCGAGATCTTCATCGTGGCCGTGTGGATCCTGATCATCGCCTCGGTGGTGCTGATCACGCAGGGACAGCGTAGGATCACGGTACAGTACCCGCGGCGCGTGGTCGGCCGCAAGGTTTACGGCGGCCAGAGCACGCACCTGCCGCTTCGCGTCAACGCCGCCGGTGTGATGCCCATCATCTTCGCCCAGTCGATCATGTTCGTACCGGGCACGTTTTCGAGCTTCTTCCCGAACATGGCCGTGTTCCAGACCATGGTCGAGTGGTTTCAGCCCGGTGCTTTCATCTACAATGCGATGTACGGCCTGTTGATCGTGTTTTTCACGTATTTTTATACATCCATCATATTCAATCCCGTGGACGTGGCGGACAACATGAAGCGCGTCGGCGGGTTCATCCCGGGGATCCGGCCCGGAAAAAGAACGGCGGACTATCTCGATCACATTCTGACACGCATTACGTTGCCCGGTTCGGTGTTTCTGGCGATCATCGCCATCGTGCCGTTTCTCATCATCCGAAGCATGAACGTCTCACTGAGCGCGTCTTCGTTCTTCGGCGGCACCGCGTTGCTGATCGTGGTGGGCGTCGCCCTGGATACGCTCCAGCAAATCGAGTCGCATCTCGTGTCCCGCCACTACGAAGGATTCATGAAGCGTGGCCGTGTGCGCGGACGGGCGGGTTAGGCTAGCCAGGCTTCGGAACGTCCGTTCCAGGCGCCTTTTGCCGGCGGGCCTGGCGCCAGGTGGGCAGTGAGCAGGTTATGCGACTAATTCTACTCGGTACGCCGGGAGCGGGAAAAGGCGAACAGGCAACCAGGCTGTCGAAGAAGTTCGGGATTCCGCACATTTCAACGGGCGAGTTGTTGCGACAGGAAATGGAGGAAGGAACACCGGTCGGGCGCAGGATATCGGAATTCGTGATCCGGGGCGAACTGGTACCGGACGATATCACGCAGGACATCCTGGAGGACCGGGTGCGGGACGCCGACTGCGCGTCGGGGTTCATCCTGGACGGCTTTCCCCGGAACCGTCGCCAGGCCGATTTCCTGAAAGGGTCCCTGTTGCGCATGGAAGCGCCCGTGGACGCGGTGCTGAACATCGAAGTGCCCGACGGCACGGTGATCGACCGGCTGATCAACAGGCATCGAACGGACGACACGCCGGAGACGATCCGGCACAGGTTGAGGATTTACAGGAAGGTAACGGCCCCGCTCGTGGATTACTACGACAGTGCGGGCATCTTGAAGCGGATCGACGGTGATGGTTCGCCGGAGGAAGTAACGCAACGCATACTGACGTGCCTGGCCCGCAAGGCTTGAGCCGGGCCGGAAACCGACCGTGGCCGCCGCAGGGCGCGGCCGAACGGTGAGAGGTTGAAATCCATGCCGAAAGAACCCCCGGTACAGGTGGAAGGTACGGTGGTGGAGCCATTGCCCAATGCGTCGTTTCGCGTTGAACTGGAAAACGGCCACAGGGTCCTGGCACATATATCCGGCAAAGTGCGCATGAACTTCATAAAGATCCTGCCGGGCGACAAGGTCATGGTGGAACTGTCGCCTTACGATCTGACACGCGGACGGATTACCTATCGTTACAAGTAAGCCCGGGCGAGGCTGCATCCGGGCGAGGCTGCATCCGGGGGCAAGGCTGCAACCGGTAAGGCTGCATCCGGGTCAAGGTAACGACGGGGAACCCGGCGCAAGCGGAAACGAAACGTAACTCGAGGACCGAAAGATGAAAGTACGCGCTTCGGTAAAGAAAATCTGTGAATACTGCAAAGTCATCCGCCGCAAGGGCGTCGTGCGAGTGCTCTGTCGCAACCCGCGCCACAAGCAGCGGCAGGGATAGCAACGACCCGTTGCCAAGGAGGGCAAGGTGGCACGTATCGCCGGAATCGATCTGCCCCGCGACAAGCGCGTGGAGATCGGCATTACCTACATTTTCGGAATCGGACTGACGACCGCCCGCAAGGTGCTCGAAGCGACCGGCATCGACCCGGAGACCCGCGTAAGGGACCTGACCGACCGGGAGATCACGAAGCTCCGCCAGAGCATCGAAAACGATTACCAGGTCGAAGGCGCGTTGCGCGGCGACATCACGTTCAACATCAGGCGATTGATGGACATCGGCTGTTACCGAGGCCTGCGCCACCGCCGCGGACTGCCGGTCAGGGGACAGCGGACCCGTACGAATTCCCGAATCCGCAAGGGACCGCGGCGCACCATCGGTGCGAAGCGCAAGAAGGTTTAGCGAGAAACTTTAAACCGTGGAGGTAGAAGGTTGGCTAATGCAAGTCGAAGCCGCGCCCGGAGACGAGACCGGCACGTGGACTCCATAGGCGTGGCCCATATCAAGGCGACGTTCAACAATACGATCGTTACCCTCGCCGACCTGCAGGGACACACGATCAGCTGGTCGAGCGGAGGCAAGGGCGGTACGTTCCGCAACTCCCGGAAGAGTACGCCGTTTGCCGCGCAGATCGCCGCGGAAGCCGCGGCCAAGGAAGCCATCGAACTGGGATTGAAGCGCGTCGAGGTCTGGGTGAAGGGACCCGGCGCCGGCCGCGAATCGGCCATTCGTGCCCTGCAGGCCGCGGGCCTGGAGATTTCCGCTATCAAGGACGTAACACCTATTCCCCACAACGGATGCCGGCCTCCGAAAAGACGTCGCGTCTGATCGTGAATCACCGAGCGGACGCCGGGCTCCGGTAGCCCGCCTGGCACAGGCCGCCCGGTTCGAGCGTGATAGGAGAGAAAATGTCTCGTTATACGGAAGCCAACTGTCGAATCTGCCGACGGGAAGGCGTGAAGTTGTTTTTGAAAGGCGATCGGTGCTTTTCGGAGAAATGCGCGGTGGACCGCCGCGCTTTCCCGCCGGGCCAGCATGGTTCCGTCGGTCGCAGGAAACCCACCGAATACGGGCTTCGCCTGCGCGAAAAGCAGAAGACGCGCAAGACGTACGGAATCGGCGAAGGGCAGTTCCGCTCGTACTTCGTGAAGGCGGCCCGGACCAAGGGGAACACGGGCGAACGCCTCCTGCAACTGCTCGAGACCCGGCTGGACAACATCGTTTACCGCCTCGGTTTCGCGCCGTCGCGGAAAGCGGCCCGCCAGCTGGTCCGCCATCGCCATATCGTGGTAAACGACCGCATCGTCAACATCCCCTCGTACATTGTCCGTACGGGTGAAACCATCCAGGTCAAGGAGAAGAGCCGCCAGCTCGACTGCATTCACGCTTCCCTGAGTGCCGCGAACCAGCGGCCGGCGGTAAACTGGCTGGACCTGGACAAGACCACGCTGGCCGGACGGCTGCTGGAAGCCCCTATCCGGGAAAACATACCTACACCTGTACAGGAACAGCTGATCATCGAGTTGTATTCGAAGTAAGGCCGTCACACCGCCAACCATGTGTTCACTCGAAGCACGCGACGAGGGGCAACATACGCTATGAAATTAAAGAACTTCCAGATGCCGAGAGGCGTCCAAGTCGATGACGATTCGGTAACTGATGGCTACACCAGGTTCGTGATCGAACCGCTGGAGCGTGGATTCGGGACGACGATCGGAAACTCCATCCGCAGGGTCCTGCTTTCCTCCCTGCCCGGAGCGGCCGTGGTCGGCGTACGGATCGACGGGGTCGCCCACGAGTTCTCCACGATGCCGAACGTGGTGGAAGACGTGGCCGAAGTCATTCTCAACTTAAAGGAACTGCGGCTCATCCTGCACAGCGAAGAGCCCAAGACGCTGATGCTCGAAGCGGAAGGCAAGGGCGACGTTACCGCCGAAGACATTCAGACCGATGCCGACGTGGAGATTCTCAATCCGGATCTTCATATCGCGTCCCTGGACGAGGGCGGACAGTTGCGCATGGAGATCCATGTCGACAGCGGCCGGGGATACGTGATCGCCGAGCAGAACAAGATACCGGACCAGCCCATCGGCGTGATCCCCATGGACGCCATGTTCTCGCCGGTAACGCGCGTGAACTTCCAGGTGGAAAACACGCGGATCGGCCAGCGCACGGACTACGACCGGCTCGTGCTGGAAATCTGGACGGACGCCAGCGTGGGTCCCCAGGACGCCCTGTCCACCGCGTCCCAGATCCTGCAGAACCACCTCCAGCTGTTCATCTCCATTGACGATCAGTTCATCTCCGAGCCCGAAGAGGAAGTGGACGAGAAGGCCGAAGAGATCAAGAAGCTGCTGCAGATGAACGTGGAGGAGCTGGAACTTTCCGTCCGCTCCAGCAATTGCCTGCGGGCGGCGGACATCAAGACGCTGGCGGACCTGGTGCAGAAGAGCGAGACCGAGATGCTGAAATACAGAAACTTCGGCCGCAAGTCGCTGACCGAGCTGAGCCAGATCCTCCAGGAGATGGAACTTGCATTCGGCATGGACATCGAAGAATATGTCGAAGTCGAAGCGGAAAACACGTAATCGAATGACCTGCCCGCAGGTCATTCCGGAAGCCGGGACAGGAGCATAAGGAATGCGACATCGAAAGCAGGGGCGCGGACTCAGCCGCTCTCCCAGTCACCGCAAGGCGATGCTGAGCAACCTGGCCACATCGGTGCTGGACACGGAACGCGTACAGACCACCACGGCGAAGGCCAAGGAAGTGCGCCGCCTCGTGGAACGGCTCATTACCTTCGGCAAACGCAGAGACCTGCACGCCCGGCGGCAGGTGCGCCGGGTCATCCGCAACGAATCCGTGGTCGCAAAGCTGTTCGGCCAGCTGGCCGACCGGTACGCCGACCGGCCCGGTGGATACACGCGCATCTTACGCATCGGGCACCGGCAGGGCGACGCCGCCGACATGTCGATACTCGAATTGATCGACCGGGAAGGTTCGGCGGAGGACCAGGCCGCCGAGACTGCGGACGAAAACAAGGAAGACGCGGCGGAAAAGGAAGACGGAGCGGAGGAGAAAGAGACCAGCTGAAGGGTCCGCGGCGAAGCGATTCTTAAAAATGTATAGTACAGAAAAGGCGGCAACCAGTGCGGTTGCCGCCTTTTTCGTTTTCGGACGTCAGGCCGGGGACGTCATCGGGACGCTCCGCCCGCGGCGATTACTGGTCTTCGTCCTGTTCCTCGGGCATGAGCACGAATTCGGGATAAGCCTCTATGCCGAGTTCCGCCACGTCCTGCCCGAGCCGTTCGACCTGGTTCGTTACACGGGCGGTCATGATCACGTCGATCAGCTTCCAGAGTACCCAGGAGACCAGGAAGACGAAGGCGCCGATCGAGAGGATGCCGATCAGCTGAACCCCCAGGTTACCTCCGCTCACGATACATACCGCCAGTGTACCCCAGATGCCCGCGAAGAGGTGGGCCGGCACGGCGCCGACCACGTCGTCGATCTTCGCCGTTTCCAGCATTTTCATCCCGACCGTGCAGACGATGCCGCCGATCGCCCCGATGATGATGGCCCAGTAGTGCTGGACCATGTCGGGACCCGCGGTGATCGAGACCAGGCCCGCGATGGCGCCGTTCAGGCAGGCGAAGAGATCGGTGCGGCCGAAGACGGGCCGTGCGCAGATGAGCGCCATGAGCGCGCCGGCCGCGGCGGCCAGGTTGGTGTTAACCAGCACGTGGCTCATGGCCACGGCGTCCAGGGGGCTGCCCAGGGCCAGCTGCGAACCGCCGTTGAATCCGAACCACCCGAGCCAGAGGATGAAGACGCCCAGGGTCACCACCAGCACGTTGGAAGGCGGGGTGGACTTGACCGAACCGTCCTTGCGGTACTTGCCGAGCCTGGGCCCGACGACGATCAGGCCGGCCAGGGCTGCCCAGCCGCCCGTGCTATGGACGATGGTGGAGCCCGCGAAGTCCTTGAATCCCAACTGGCTGAGCCATCCCTCGCCCCAGGTCCACGCGCCGACGATGGGATAGATGACCCCGGTGAGGATCAGAACGAAAAGAAAGAACGACCAGAGCTTGACTCTTTCCGCCAGCGCGCCCGATACGATGGACGCGGCCGTGGCTACGAAGACCATCTGGAAGAACCAGTCCGACATGGTGGAATAGCCCAGCGCGATCACTTCGGTGGCGGCGCTCTCCGTCCCGTTGAGCAGGGCGATCTCGTCCGTCGTCGGGCCGTAGCCGATGGAGAAGGTTCCGATGTAGCTCCCCACGTCGACGTACATGAGATTGTAGCCGAGTAAATAGTAGGCGATCCCGGCGATGGAGTAGAGGCCGATATTCTTCATGCATATCATGGAAGCGTTCTTGGTCCGCACCGACCCGGATTCCAGCATGGTGAAGCCCGCGCACATCCACATCACCAGGGCGCCCCAGAGCATGAACGAGATGGTGTTGAACACGAACTGGTCCGGCGCCTCGACGGCGATGCTTTCGTGCTCCGCCATGGCGAAGGCGGTTCCGGCGCCGCAGACCAGCGCGGCCAGCACGGCCAGCAGTTTCACGGCCGAAATACCGCGGAGCCCGTGTGAGGAGAGGTGGCTGAAGATTGCGCGCATAGAATGATCTCCCGGCTGACACCGATGATGGCAGGTGAGATGGTGGTATATTCAGGACAATAACTGTTCAGAAAAACAATATGGTTAGTGGAACAAAGTTAATACTACAGGCGGGGATATGCCGCGTCAAGAATGAATCAATCTCCCGGCCGGCGTTTCCAATCGGGCGTCGCTTCCAACCGGGCGTCGCTTCCAACCGGCGCTGCTGAATAGAATCATCCCAAACCGTACCATCGCGACATCTGGCCCGTGAATACCTTCTGTCCGCCGTAACTCGGGTGACGCACGGCCAGGGGATCGTATCGACCGAACAGGCGGTTGGCCGACAAGGCCGCGTCTTTACCCACGGCCACGATCGTGGACGGCTCCAGCATCCGGACGAGCAGGGCAAGGATCTCTTCTCCCGCCGCGCGCTCCCGCGCGTTGTGCTTTCTGTTGCTGAAAGGATCGCCCGGGTCGTGGGGATGCAAAGGAAATACGTTCCAAAGAAATGTAGGCGCGTCTATACGGGACAACACGTTCCAGATTGCACGGGCCGACGGTTCGCCGGCCATGCCGCCCCGCGTCGGGCATTGAACCGCCAACCCCCATCTCCGCCCGTGTTCGGGCAGGTGGTCGTCGTCCGTGAAGGCCAGGCCCGTCCGCCGGCCGCCTCTATAGCCGAAATCGCGGCCGATCCACAGCGCGTCCACGGGTCGCTCAAGCGCCGCCTCGAGCACGGACCGCAGGATACGCGATCGCCGCTTCGGGGCGTCCGCCAGGTCGTAGACGGGGCAGCGGTCCACGTAAGGGTTGAACGCGTGATCGAACTCGATTTGCTGCAGGGATTTTACGAACGAGGCGGGGGTCATGGTGGTCGGGGGTCCGGGAGCTGCTATACTTCGGTTCCTATTTCAGGAATAACCAACTCCGTTATTCTAACTTGGGGCTTAATTTAGAATAACGGTCACCGATACGCATGTCGAATCATCAGAAATCGTACCTTATTTCGATACCGACGGGGTTATCCTGCGATTCCGGTTTAAAGGTATTTCTATAATGTAAACAGAAATGTAAACAAACGGACACATCTGAATCTATCTCAATAAGGCTCCTTGCGTACATACGGGCTAAGCGCACGTCCGATGAACCGGGGAGCCTTCTTTTTCAACCGAAATTTGGACCGACTCGACCTGCGGACGGTCCGCCTGAACACCTTTCTGCCCCCGTTGTTTACCCATACCTGACGTACACTCCCCTGATTCCTCATTCCCTGATTTATACCCTAGCATGAAACAGTGCGGAGCGCCCAATCGCATAGGCTTCGGACAAGGCATCGACGTACCTCCCGCGGCCCGAATCCAATGCTCAATCTATTCATATTTAACTGAAAAAGTGCCCGAGATGGCCTGAAATCCGAGCGTTTTTGGACCTGATAATTCATGTCAACCGATCAATTCGCGGGAAAGGAGGCGATATAGGCAAGTCTCGTGTTTTCGTCATTCCTTTTTAGAAGTGTTTCCATAAACGGGAGAACACAATGCATTACCTCATAATTGCTGTATTGGCTCTCGGTTTGTCCCTGATGGGATGCGAGGGTAAGACAGGCCCCGCAGGTCCGACTGGTCCTTCCGGCGCCGCTGGCCCGGCTGGTCCGGCTGGCCCGCAGGGTTCGACTGGCCCGGCTGGTCCCCAGGGTCCGGCTGGTGCCGATGGTGCTGATGGTGCGCAAGGTCCGGCAGGACCGCAGGGCGAACAAGGCCCTCAGGGTGAGCAAGGTGAGCAAGGCCCTCAAGGTGAGCAGGGTGAGCAAGGCCCTCAGGGTGAGCAAGGTCCGGCTGGTATCCCTGACACCGGTGGACTCGATCCCATCGAACTGGCCCAGGCGCACCACATCGCCTTTGTGATAGGTGACGCGGATGCTGACATGGCCCCCTCTTCTGTCATTTTGAGGGTTGGCGAAGATAGCATGGTCAGCACCGTTGTCGGTGCGCAGAGCGGCAAGAAGCTTCCCAGCGTTTCAGCTACTGTCGCTATGGCAATCACCAAGGACGAAAACGAAGCCATCACACTGGAAGACGGCGTGCTCACCGCTGTAGCGCCCGGAACAGCCGAGATCACGGCAGGATCGGAGATCGCTGGTCTCTCCGGTAAGCTCACCGTTACGGTTACCAATCCTGTCGCCAATATCACGTTCCAGCTTACTGCCGATGATACCGAACTGTCGCAACCGGTCATGCTGGCCACTAGTGAGGTTACATCAGTCCGTGCCAATGCCGTGGATAAAGACGGTAGTGCGGTTCCGATGCTGAGAGAAAATTTCGCATGGACCACTGACAATTCTTCCGTCGCGGCCGTCGCTGCTCTTAAGAACTCTGAAGGTGAGTTTGAAAGTGCAAACGGCAGTACAGCAAGAATCACCGGCCAGGGTGCTGGCACCGCTACGGTTACGGCTTCCATCGAAGGGGTTGAAGGAACGATTTCTGTTTCCGTCACCGGCCAGACCACAACCAGATTGATAGCAGCCTCTACTTCAAGTAATGGTAATATCTTTACATGGGATAGAGGGGAAGATTCTGACATCAATACAGATGGTATCCAGCCAGCTTGGGATCCGGCTTTTACCGAATTCCAAGTGACCCTTTACGATGCCATTTCCGGGAGTTTGCTACAAAGCGGTACTGTCTTTGTAAATGTTTCAAGCACCACCCTTGCAACTACAGATGGTACTGATAGCGCATTAGGTGGTACCGGTCAGAATGAGTTGACGATTGCTAATGGCGTGGCAACAGTCAGAGTAAAAATGAATTTGACACCCACTAGTGTGATTGATGCCAATACATACCCTGAGGTCATTACGTTGACGTCAGTTGGCGCCGATCCTGTTCGCCTGGTGTTCACTTATGTAGTTATGGACCCGTAATCTCGGGATAATCCGGGTCCCGTAGACAGGGCGCTGACAGAGTCCTGTGGCACGTGGGGGAAGGGTGCCAATCCTTCCCCTGCAAGCCTAGTTCCGAGTGACCCCCGGAGGTATCCCGACAGGGCAAGCAACACATCAGCATCCGCCCTGCATTTGTCTCGGTCATTTCGTTACAACTTCCCGTTCGCCCTGAGTAGGAGCTTCGGCCACTGAAAAGGGCGATCGGTTCCGAAAA
>JAJEAN010000001.1 GCA_022822725.1 Candidatus Latescibacterota bacterium | reverse complement strand
GGCAGTGCCGCAGGCAGCGGAGCCAACTACGCCCAGGGGAGACTTGTAAAGGTCGAGGAGAACACCGATGCCGACGCGGCAGCAGAAGTCGTCCACCGCTACGCCTACGACCATCTGGGCAACGTGCGCGTCAAGCAGGTGATAATCGAGGGCGTTGCCGGTGCGAAGACGGCCACCTACCACCACGACCTGGCAGGACGCGTAACGCTCCTCGTCTATCCCGACGGCACCCAGGCGCGCTACGCTTATGACGGCGCCGGGCGGCTCAGCCGCGTGTGGGACGCTGAAGGCATTACCCTCGCCCGATACACCCACACCGCCGCGGGCAATATCGCCACTCACGTCGTGGGTCAGGGCGCGGGTGACACCACTGCGGACGGCGTCGTCACCGGCACCTACGCCTACAACCCGCGCGAATGGGTCACCGGCATCGACTATGCCGGCACGTTCAGAGACACCCTCACCTACGACCTGGCGGGCAACGTCACAAGACAAAGGTATCAGCACGGCACAACAGCCGCCAAAACCGCGGACTACGCCTACGATGATCTCTACAGGATCACCGATTTCGACGTCACAGGTGGCGTATCCGAAGATTTTACCTATGACCGTAACGGCAACATCAAAACGGTCGCCTCAGGTGGAAGCACACTCACCTACAAATACTCGTCTGACTCCACGCCCAACAGGCTGGACAGCACCGCTGTGGGTAGCGCGACCACAACGTACGCCTACAACCGGAACGGATGGATGACGCGCAAGGGCGCCGATACGGTGGCCTACGACTACCGCGGGCTCACCACCGGCTACGGCAGCGCGCGGTATCTCATGGACCCCGACCGACGGCGCGTGAAGAAGACCGTAGGGACCGCCGTCACCTACTACGTGAGAGGACCGGGTGGCAACGTTCTCGCCGAGTACAAAGGCCAGAGCCTGTCGGCAAAATACGTATACGCCGGCAGCAGGCGCATCGCACGGATCGCCGGGGATAGCGCCAGCTACTATCTGGCCGATCACCTGGGCAGCACCAGGAGCCTGGTCGACGAAGCCGGCAGCGTCACCGTCGCCTACGACTACTGGCCCTACGGCAAGGTCCTGGCCTCGAGTGGTTCGGGTTCCACGCACTTCCGGTTCACGGGCCACGAGCGGGACGCCGAGTCCGGCCTTGACTACATGCTGGAGAGGTCGTACGCTTACGATGTCGGCAGGTTCCTGCGGCCCGATCCTATGCAGGATGAGTACCCCGGGATCAGCCCGTATGCCTATGCGGCCAACAATCCGCTCAAGTATGTGGATCCGGACGGGCGAAAGCTTCGTTTCGCTCCAGGCACAACGAAAAGGTTCCGCGGGCGCTTCGCGAGTACTGTAAAGTATCTAAATCAGCATAAAGCGTCCGCAATACTAGCTCGTTTAGAAAGCTATGACTCAGTTATCAATGTTGCGGCGACTTCGAAAGGAAGCTACTACGACCACAAAACCAAAACCATCTTTTGGAATCCAACTATGGGGATCTCAACAAATACTGGTAACAGACTATCACCTACAACGGGATTGATCCATGAGGCAGACCATGCTGAGCAGCATGATCAGAACCCCGTACAGTTCAGTATAGACGTCGAAACCCCAAATGAGGCGTTTGACGATGAAGAGGAAAAAAGGGTTATATATGGACTCGAAACTGACACAGCTAGGGCATTAGGTGAAATCAGGCCAAATGAGTATACAAGACATGACCATGGTGGAAAGGCGTTTATAGCAATAAGTCCAACGTCAAATCTTTCAGTTACTGATTATGTACTAGAACCAATTGAAGTAATAGGTGAACGGGAAGAAGATCCTAGTCCATAAGAGATTGGCTGACTGCAAGTCCAGTTAAGAAACTGTTAATCAGCTATTCATAATTGTGCCCTTTGCCAGGAGTCTGCGCGTACAGATGAATCAAAGATACAACCATCCACTTCAACGACATTCGTACAGATTTTCAGCAATTTGGTGTATCCAAGTTTAAATACAGACTCCTGGTTAATTTTGTATAATGTAATTACAGGTCTTATCAAACGCTGACGGGAGAAATACATGTGGTTCTGTCGATGGCATACGGTGAAAACAGTCCACAACACAGGGGTATATCCAGGTTGTAAAGATGAAGTTTGAACCGGGATCCTGAGGCCAGTTCAGATTCGTTTGGGAGTAAAATAGATGTGTAAGTCACAGATTTTGAGTGTTATAACAGGTGTTGCTCTTTTAAACGCGGTGCTACATTCGTGCACTCAGAAACACGAAATCCCATGGGCAATTGATGAGTTTCTGCAGGATGAATTCGTGATCTACGCCACCGTTGATTCTATCCCCAAACCGATATTCGATTTAATCCCGATAACCAGTTCTAAAGCGAAAACGGTCATGGCTGATCCTGGTGAGGACTTTAATAAAACCGATATAGTAGGCAACCCAGACCTGCCGTTCAGCCGCCTTATATTCGCGGGTCACAGTGAACAGATATGGTTTGTCTACTCCGAAGAAGGAGGAATCGGTTATCACATTCGGTTGCTTCTTTATAAATATTCAAATGGGCAGGTAGTACTTCGAAATGAGTTAGTTTTCTTTCAAAAAGCTTCTGATTTGGATGAACTCAGGCAACTGATTGTTTCAGCTGAGGAGATTTGGATTACAGGATTAACCTTTTGAGTGCCGATGGACTGACATCCTGAAGCACACACTTTTCAGCGTCCCGTGAAACCAGCAACGTATTACATGGCAAAGCAATACAGTCGTTTGAACAGAGAATTCGACTTGGATGGGAGTAAACTGCTGACAGTTACCGGAGTGACAGTACCTGTTACTTTACCATTGCGGATTTTACGTGGAATTGCCGTTCAGTAGCAGGATTAATCTATAGTGAGGCATGGTTATGTTCAGGAACACTTGGAACTGTATAAACTTGGGAGTCATATTATATGTTTCGACACTTTTCTCGTGTACTCCGGCCCGTGAATCCAAATGGGCAATGAATCTACTGCTACAGGAGGAATTCGTCATTTACCATTCAGTCGATTCGATCCCCAAGCCGTTAATCGATGAGATATCCAGCCCTGACGATGTAATCGCCATTGCAGAATCTGATGAAGTCTTCAAAGAAACAAATGAACTGGTCAATGACCTTTCGCCCAGACGTCTGATATTCGCTGGCCAGAGTGGTAAACACTGGTTTATCTACTACGAACAGGGAGAGTGGCGACGCACCGATAACATACTGGCACTGTTTGAACTCACAAATATACAGGTGATCCCAAAGATTAAGTTGAGATTTAGTTATTCTAATAAAGTACAGGATTTCACTTTGCTAAAAGATCTGATCATTTTAGCCCGTGAAATGACGTTTAAGTCCAGTTAAACCACTTATTAATATCTATATTGGATCATGTCGTTTTTTAAGACTTTAAATCCAGGGGGATAGAAAAACTGATACAAAGCCTGGTATCAAAAGCGACAAGGAATCCAAATCCGAATTCGAAATCGCTATCAAGGAAGTTTCGGTAAAGGTCTGTCTCCTGACGTAATCGCCAACGGAAATACACACCGCTGGAAAACACCACTATTTAATACCTTCCTAGCAACGCCACGCGGAAAGTCACCTTCACCGTCTACGACGACTTCGGGCGCGTAACCCGCGTGGGAGAGGCGGCCGCCGGCTTCTCTGAGCTGGATCCGGAGCGTTCCTACGCCTTCGAGCGCGACGCCTCGTCGTGGCGCAGTCGCATGACCTACGACGGCGGCGATGCCGTTGCCGACAGCGACCCCGTCGCCGGCAGCGGGGCCGCCTCTGGCGGTCCCAACTACGCCCAGGGGCGCCTGACCAGGGCCCAAGAGAACACCGATGCTGACGCGGCTGCCGAGGTCGTGCACATCTACGCCTATGACCACCTGGGCAATGTGCGTGTCAAAAAGGTGCGCATCGAAGGTCTCGCCGGCGACAAGACCCTCACCTACGCCCACGACCTGGCAGGGCGCGTAACGCGCCTCGTCTATCCCGACGGCGCGCAGGCCCGCTACGCCTACGACAGCGCCGGGCGCCTGGGCCGCGTGTGGGATGAGCGGGGCAATACCCTCACCCGATACACCCACACCGCTGCCGGCAACATCGCAGCACACGTAGTGGGCGATGACGTCGTCACCGGCACGTACACCTACAACCCGCGCGAATGGGTCACCCGCATCAACTACGCCGGCACGTTCAACTCCACCCTCACCTACGACCTGGCGGGCAACGTCACAAGACAAATGTATCAGCACGGCACAACAGCCGCCAAAACCGCGGACTACGGCTACGATGATCTCTACAGGATCACCGAATTCGACGTCACAGGTGGCGTATCCGAAGATTTTACCTATGACCGAAGTGGCAACATCACCCGGATGGTCACTGGTGGAAGCACGCTCTCCTACAAATACTCGTCTGACTCCACTCCCAACAGGCTGGACAGCCTCGCCGTGGCAGGCGCGGTTACAAGCTACGCCTACAATGCCAATGGATGGATGACCGGCAGGGGCACGGCCGCGCTGAGCTACGACTACCGGGGGCTTACCACGGGCTTCGGTAGCGCGCGGTATCTCATGGACCCGGACAGCAGGCGCGTGAAGAAGACCGCCGGGACGGTCACCACCTACTACTTGAGGGGCGCGGACGGAAGCGTACTGGCCGAGTACAACGGCAGCCAGGCGCTCTCGGCAAGGTACGTGTACGCCGGGGCGCGGCGCATAGCCAGGATCTCAGGAAATAGTTCAAGCTACTATCTGGCCGATCACCTGGGAAGCACCAGAAGCCTGGTCGATGGCAGCGGCACCGTCACCGCCACGTATGACTACCGGCCATACGGAAAAGTGCTCGCTACAAGTGGTACGGACGCCATCAGGTTCAAGTTCACGGGCCACGAGCGGGACGACGAGTCCGGTCTTGACTACATGCTTGCAAGGTCGTACGCTTACGACATAGGCAGGTTCTTAAGACCCGATCCCATGCAGGATGAGTACCCGGGGCTTAGTCCCTATGCCTATGTCGCGAATAATCCGCTCAAATTCATAGACCCAGATGGGCGATTAGTATATTTCGTGAACCAGAAGACCGGGGATATCGTACAAATCGATAGTAGAGGAGGGAGCAAGTTCGATGACTTCTATATCGGTACATCGGGAAATGCGGTGGATCTCAATACCGCACCTTCAGTTTCCGTTGAACGGGGTGGCGGTTAGATTGTGTCGTTCAGGTTTGGAGAAACAGAGCACGGAACGAAGAGTGCGTTCATCGTCCCAGAGTCAGGCCAGAGAGGTTTCTTTTTGGAACCGCCGGGACCTGATACGACTGTGCGGGATCAAAACAGACGTATACCTCAAGGGGCGTACCACATTGCGAGTCATAGAGGAACTAAGTACAAAGACCATTTCAAGCTTCAAAATGACAAGGTACCTGCGGACAGGAATATCGTGATACACGAGGGATTGACTTGTGGCTGGACTACAGGCTGCCTGATTATCGGTAGTGAACTTGATGGATATGTTATTCCCGATAAGGAGAATTCAGAGAAAGCACTCAAAGAACTGAACAGTCATATTAGATCCAGAGACCATACGAAAATGAAGGTCTATATTCACAATGTCTTTCCTGAAGATGAGGAGTAAGGAATGAAATGGGTCACTGTAATACCAGTTCTTTTTGTGGGGGTCATGCTTTCTGAGGCGCAAGAGTATCACCAATCGGAGGAAACAATGCCTGCGCAGACCACCCAACAACTCGATTCTTCCGAGTCTTGGTCAAAGTCCAGAATAGACACAACTTTTGAGTTTTCGAATGGTAAAAACGCCTGTCTGGAAGGACACATGAAGATAGAACTCGGAAAACAGGTAATTGGTGGTTTCTATGTTCGAGATTGTGACACTGGCGAGGAACTGGGTGGATGTGGAGGTCTCGAGGGGTGCGACTTCTGGTTTAGTAATGACACACTGTGGGTGAATCATCTTCAACCTTTGGCAATGGGAGAAAACCTCGAGCTCGTGGATTTCCCTTGGAAAATCAGTGCTTTTTACTTGGAAGCTGGAGGTATTGGGCATACCGAACGGCTTAATGAAAACCTCCGATATGACGAACAGACTATCGAATCGATACTGGTGGAGTACGAGACTACAGAATGGCGTACCCAGGAGGAAGACGCTGAGTATGTGGGGTTCCAACTGATGCCCTTGGCCAGCAAGTTGATGATTGCCGCGATTTCAGGTAGTCAAGAGAGTGAATTGAAATTCAAAGAGTTCAGAACGAGAGCCAAACCTGATGGTGCTTACGCCAGTTGGTACTTGATAATGGAACGCATTTTGGCGTATGCCAAGAGTAATTAGCGGGATAAACCTCGTTATGGCACGGTCTATTAGGAAGGTCGATATTGGTTATAGATCGTAGTGACCCCAAAATGGGACAAGCAGTAAAGCCACAGTTTTGGCAAGTGTCATCATATGCTCGAACGCGGCCGGTGGCTTGTAGTTCAAGGCAGAATACGAGCACTTACGATTGTAGAGGTTGTCGGTGAAGTAGCCGATGCGTGATCGGATACTTCCAGGGATTCGTACTTGAAGAGGTAGGTATCCTCATAACTGAAGATACAGACTAAGCACTCTGGTTTAGCGTTGTCATCGGGATTGCCAGTTCCTACGTCGTCTCTTCCGGCGAGACCGGCGCCCTGATTCCGGCGAGCGCGGCGACGGCTACCTTGCAGGTCTCTAAGTCGGCAAGGCCGAAGCCGTCACGACCTACTATGACGGCCTGGCGCGGCAGATACAGACCCGCGTCATCCCTCCGGGACATGCCGACTCAACAGCCGTCGACACCCGCTGCGGGCAGTAAACTCCGAGCCCGGACAGAATCGATCGCTTCAAACCGTGGACGACGAAAAGGGGGTGGCCACCACCAGGGTCTACGTCGCCTACGGACGCATGCGCCACGTCATTGCCGACTCGGCGGGCACGTAACCCTCGTGGGCAAGACCGGGGCCCTCGCTCAAATCCCCAGCTTCTTCCGCGCGGACGGCGCCCAGCCCAGAAGCTCACGGGCCTTGGCCATGTTCATCTCCTCGCGCTTCTCGTCGCCGGAGATGAAAAACACTTCGCAAAAACCGCTGCCGGGTTGCACGTTTTCGGCGAGATCGCTCTCTACCCGGCCATCCCCGGCCTGAACGCCGCCGGCCTGGCCGCCGCCAGCCTTAACACTGCCAGCCTGATCGAGGAAACGGAGCCCCGCCAGGTAGGCCTCGGCCATGTCCTCTTCGTCGGTGTAGTAGAGTTTCGGACCGCCGGGCGGGTTCTTAATTCGGTCGATGTACATGGCCCGGTTGCAGGGACCGGTGATGCGGTAGACGAGCAGGTTCATGTCGTACTCGCGGGCGAAGTACCGGCAGATCTCCTCCGTCAAGCCCTTGGTCAGGCCGTATACGTTGGGGCCGTCCAGGGGCACTTCCTCCTCAGAAGGATACCAGGTCCGGTGCCGGTTGTGGACGCTCATAGTACCGGTGTAGATCCCCCGCGTGATGCCCATCTCGAAGGCGGTCAGCAGCAGTACATGGTGGCCCAGGCAGTTGACGGTGTAGTTGTCGATGGCCTGCTCCATGGTATGATGCCGGTCGTGCCCGCCCTGGCCGCCCTTCATCGCCATGGTGATGAATCCATCCATGCCTTCCAGGGCGCTACGCACCGCTTCGGGGTCGGCGATGGACCCTTCCACGTACTCGACGTCATTGTGTTGGGGAGCGTTGAGGTCCAGCACCCGCAGACTGTGGTGTGGCTGGAGGTAGGGCGTGACGGCCGTCCCGACGAGACCGGAACCGCCGACGAGGAGCAGGTTCATGGGAAACAACCGCTATCGCGTTCGGGGTAATCGTTATTGCGTCGCCTCGGTCGCGACGGCCCTGCGCGTGATTTCCGGTCCCATCGGCGTGTCCTTGATATCGAAACCGGCTTCGATGATCTGGTCGCGCAGCGCGTCGGCGTCAGCGTAACGCTTCTCCGATCGGGCCTGGCGCCGTTGCTCGGCAAGGGCCTTGATATGCTCCGGCACCGTCGCCTCCGCGGGTGCCCACTCGGCCAGGCTCAGTCCCAGTATTTCGTCGAACCGCATGATTGTAGCCTTCTTGACGCCGTCCGGCAGATCGCTGCGGACCAGGTCCCAGGTGACGGACATGGCACGGGGCATATTCAGGTCGTTGTTCACCACGTCGGTAAAGCGCTGCAGGCAGGCTTCGTCCGCTTCCCCGGCGGGTTCGCCCCAGCCATGGACGGCCAGCCGCAGCCGGTTCAGCTGTCGCGCGGCGCCGTCGATACTCTCCCACTTGAAGTTGAGCTTGGACCGGTAACTCGCACTCAGGCAGAACAGGCGGAAGACAAGCGGATCGTACCCGCGGTCGATCAGCGTCTGGACCCGAAGGAACCCTCCGGCGGACTTCGCCATCTTGGCGTCGCCGAGCTGCAGGAAATACCCGTGCATCCAGAAATTTGCGAGCCGCGTGCCGTGGCAGGCCTCGGTCTGGGCGATCTCGTTTGAATGGTGCACGGAAATATGGTCTTCTCCGCCAAGGTGGATATCGAAATAGGGACCGAGGTACTTGGCCGACATGGCCGAGCACTCGATGTGCCAGCCCGGGAACCCCACGCCCCAGGGACTTTCCCATTCCATCTGCCGCTGTGTGTCAGGCGGACTGAACTTCCAAAGGGCGAAGTCGGTTACGCTGCGCTTTTCCGCCATGTCGACCCGGGCGCCGGCCTCCAGCCCTTCCACGTCCAGCCGGGCAATATAACCGTAATCGGGTTGCTTCGACGTGTCGAAGTAGATCCCGTCGGAAGTACGGTACGTGAATCCCTTCATCTCGATGCACTGGATCTCCTGGATCTGCTCTGCGATGTGGTCGGTCGCCCGGCACCAGGTATGCGGCTCCTGGATATTTAACCGCTGCATGTCTTCCTTGAATGCATCGGTGTAGTACTCGGCGATCTCCCACGCCGTCTTCCCGGCTCGCCGAGCCCCCTCCTCCATCTTGTCCTCGCCGGTGTCCGCGTCAGATACCAGGTGCCCCACGTCGGTAATGTTCATCACGTGCCGGACGTTGTAGCCATTGAACGCCAGCGCCCGCCGCAGCAGGTCGCCGAACACGTAGGTACGCATGTTGCCGATATGGGGGAAGTCGTAGACCGTGGGGCCGCAGGCGTAAAGTCCCACCTCGTCCGGCTTCAGGGGTTCGAATTCGCGCAGGCTGCGGGTGTAGGTATCGTACAGAATGAGGCTCATCGAATGTGGCTCCGATCGATCTTTTACGGTCTATTCAAGCCTGCCCAAGCCTGCCAGGCCCGTCGAAATTGGTTGCGAGGTTCGTTCCCTTTTTTGCGTCAAATTTGCCATGTACCAGATATGCAGGGGAAAGGTTGATGTCAAGCGGTAATTCAGGGGTTTGCTACGAACAGCGGGACTGGTTTGTTGTGAAACAACCAACCATTTCACATGATTAAGTCGAAATCACGTTCAAAGTTCAGGATTCTGAAAAAGATTGTGCTAATATGGTGGTTCAACTATCATTGAAATGACAACACAGATACTCAAACCTATCGAGTGGGTCGGTTCCAGTAAGTCCGACCTTAAAGCGTTTCCAAAATTCGTGCTTAGCAAAATAGGCTTTGCACTCTATCAGGCGCAGATTGAAAATTGCTGAGCAGCATTACCGTTTATACTATGAAGGGGAGGTAGACTGATGAAGACCCAGAACATGAAGATTGAACGCGGCAGCGGAAACGTCTTTGCTGATCTGGGCTTGCCGGATGCCGAAGCGCACATGCTCAAGGCTGAATTGGTTACACGTATCGACAGGATCATTCGCCAACGTGGCCTTAAACAGGTTGAGGCGGCGAAACTACTGGGGCTGTCACAACCCGATGTGTCGCGACTGATGAGAGGAGACTTCCAGGAGTACTCATTGGAGCGGCTTCTTCGTCTTCTGACAAGACTGGGGCGCGACGTCGACATCAAAATTCGGAAGTCTCGGACAAGGGGAACGGGACGGCTCAGCGTCGAAGCCTGAGTATATCAACAGCAGGTTCTAACCCGGATAATCATCTCCTCGGAAACACTTCATCCCGCCGATTTCCGAGCCGCTGGGACGATATATCCTGCCAGGTGCTTACTACTGATCCGCCGCCACGTCGTCCTCCCAGTCCAGCGTCTTGAACCAGTAATCCCGCCGTTCCTTCAGCCATCCGTCCTCGGTCCGCAACAGGATCCAGTTGTCGAAGAAATTCAGGGCGTCCGTTTCTCCCTGGCGGATCGCGATGGCCTCGGCGCCACGGTCCAGGGGTTCGTCGAAAGGAATGAACAGCCGGTCGCTGTTGCGCAGGACCTCGTGTTCCGGTTTGGGCGAGGAAGCGATGACGGCTTCGGCGTTCCCGTTCAGCACCTCCTGGAAGGCGAGGATGTCGTCGTCGAACTGCTGGATGGTCGCGCTGGGGAAGTTCTTCCGCGCCGCCTGGACCGAGGTCGATCCGCGGCGCACCGCGATGGTCATGTCGGCGCGATCGTAGTCTTCCCTGTCGACGAGATGGCCCGCCTCATCCCTGCTGGCGGCCAGCAAAAGTTCCGAATGGGAATAAGGCCGGGTGAAGTTGACGCTCAGGTTACGCGCCGGGGTAATGGACATGCCGGCGATGATCACGTCGAACTTGCCGGCCAGGAGTCCGGGGATGATCCCGTCCCAGGCCGTGGGAATGAACTCGATTTCCAGGCCGGCGTCGGCCGCCAGGCGGCTGGCCACGTCGACCTCGAATCCCACCAGTTCCCCCTGCTTGTTCCGCATGGCCCAAGGGACGAAGGTCGATACGCCGACGCGTATGGTGCCCCGCTGCTTGATCTGGTCGAGCAGACTGGTTCGGGCGGTTTCAGAAGCGGATCCGCAGCCCGACAGGATCAGCGCGACCGAGCAGATGCCGGCCATGAACACCGAGCAGATGCCGGCCAGGATGTGCTTTCTTTCGAAAATCATGGGAACAATCCTCTCTCGCTCCTTGGTAGGAAGTGACAGGCCACGCCGTAATGGCCCGTTCGCCGTACTGACTGAATAACGCGGGGATATCGCGGCAGCCCTTCTTGTCTCTCTACCTCGCCGGGTTCGCACTCCTGCTCTAAAGGCTGGGCTCGCACTCCTGCGCTACATCGCCCGATTCGCGCTCCTGCGCTACAGGGCCGGACTCAGCGCACCCTCGCCGAAAACGACGGGGAAGGTGTGCCCGGCCCGGGACCGGGTCGCCGCGTCCATGAAGCATATGCTGAAGGCGCGCCTGGCCGTGTCGGTGCTGTTCGTGCCGGAACTGTGCAGCATCCAATTGTGCATCAGCACGGTTTCGCCGCACGGGACTTCCATGTTGACGGGTTCGTTTTCCGCCACCACGTCCTTGGCCTGCTCGTCGGTCAGGAATCCGGACCCGTGGCTCGGGTTGATGAGCCGGCGGTGAGACCCCGGGATGATCTTCACGCAGCCGTTCGCCACGACGGAATCGTCCAGTGCCGTCCACAACGTGACGAGCGGGTCGCGGTCCAGGTCGGTCCACCGGTCCTGGTGCCAGACCAGGGGCGTCCCTTCGCCACTGGGCTTGTTCATGAACATCGCACGGAAGCAGGCCACCGGCGTATCGGAGCCGTAGACCCGATCGCAGATCTCCTCGAAGACCGGCTTCTGCATGAAGGACAGGTAGACCGGATCCAGCTCAAGGTCCTGGATCTTCCGGTAGCAGAGCGTGGCGCCCTTGTGTCCTCTGCTCTGCGGTCCGGGCTTGTCGCCCCCGCGCTCCGGGTCGCGATCGAGCTGCATCATGACCCGGCTGTAGTCTATATCGGCCCGCCCAAGCATGATGTCGTCGATGCGTTCCTGAAGCCGCTCGAGCTCACCCGGTTCCATCACGCTGCCGAGACGAAGGTAGCCTTGTCGTTCGAATTCCGCCCACTGGTCCGCGGTGATATGGCTATTCATGATGGTCGCTCCTATCTGTCAGGATTCCGGCTGTTGTATGGGCTGAACCGCATCGTCAGGATTCCGGTGGTGATGCGCGCTGTGTTCGTGATGCGCGCTGTGTTCGTGATGCGCGCCGTATGCTCAGTCGTCCGTATGGTCGGACTCGAGCAGTCGTTCGAAACGAAAGGTGTCATTTTCGATCGTCGTCTGCTGCCCCAGCGCCGTCTCGGCCAGCCATTCGCCGAAGACGCTGGAGAACTTGAAGCCGGTCCCGCTGAAACCGCAGCCCACCGTCACCCGCGCGTAGTTCGGGTGCCGGTCGAGTACGGGATGATCATCCGCCGTGCGGGTATACATGCAGATCCGCAAGGCCGTGAGCGGCCCGTCGGCGTCGGGAATATACCGGCGTAGACACACCCGCACTTCCTCCTCGTCTTCGGGACGGGCGCTCCGGTCCAGGTTATCGGGATCGGACGCCTCGCCGTACCTGTGGAGCGCCAGCTTGAACCCCGGATGGTCGGGCATCATGGGGAATCCGTAGTACTCACCGTCGTACTCAGGCGCGGGGATCTGCCAGATGGGCAGCGCACCGACGTCGAAGGACGCCGCGTTCCGCGCGGGCCACACCCAGGCCAGGGGCTGGCGGGTAACGGTCATGGATATGCCCAGGTCCGCGATCAGCGGGGCGGTCCACGAACCGCTGCAGAAGACGACCTGGTCCGCGCTGTAACGGCCGCGGCCGGTCTCCACCTCCACACTTTGGGCCGTTTCCTTCCACCCGGTCACGGCTTCGCGTCCGTGGATCTCGGCGCCGCTGCGCGACGCCTGGATGAGGTGACTCGCGATGGCCAGTTCCGGTCGCAGCAGGCCCCCGTTCGGATCGTACAGCCCGTGGTAGTCGGACGTCAGCGTGAACTGCGGATACCGGTAGGCCAGTTCGTCGGCGGTCAGCACCTCGTGCCTGACCTTGCCCCGCAGATGGTCCCACGTACCGGTATCGGCCATGCGCAGGTAGCCGGTCGTCACCAGGATCTGCTGGCCGGTCTCGCCCTCGAGGAGACGCCAGAGCTCGAAGGAGCGGCCAATGAAGGGCTCGTAGGGCGTATCCACGTAGACCGCCGTCTTCGTGTGGCGGGAATACCCGTGGGAACTGCCCTGAGCGTGGGGCAGGTCGAAGCGCTCCAGGCCGAGGACCTTCGCGCCCCGGCCGGCCAGGTGGTAGCACGTGGCCGAACCCATGGCGCCGAGGCCGACCACGATGACGTCGTAGTGGCTGCTCATCGCGCCCGCTGCCTTTCCATGTGCCGGACCAGGTCCGGGAAGAACCGCAGGAAGTGCCCTTCCATCTCGTCGTAGTTGGCCTCGAGTTCCTCCACCGATCCGGCCAGCGTGTTTGGCCGCCGAAGCCGCATGGACAGGCCGTCCAGCGCCCGGCCGATCCCGGCGGTTTCCCGGTAGCCGTGAAGCCAGTCGTGTTTCACCATGTGCCGGATCACCCGGGACAGGACCGGCGGCATATCTCCCCGGTAAGCGCTTAAGGATCCGTAGGTCCGTTCGATGAAATCGGCCAGGGGCTCGTCCGAGAATGCCGGCCAGTGCCGCGCGAGGTAATGGTCGTAGCAGATATCCACGATGATCCCGGCGAACCGGCGGCGGGAGGGGCTTATGAGCGCCTTGCTTTCGCGGACCACGTCGTGGCCGTCGGTATAGCGGTCCACGGCCACGTGGCTCCGCATGCCCCGCATGACCGCGCCGTTGTACGGCTGCCCGTCCACCGGCCCCCGGACGAAATCCACCATCAGGTTCCCGACGCGGGATTCGGGCGTGTCTTCGGCGAAATACAGATGGGCCAGGTAGTTCATGGGCTGGGAAGTGGCGCCTTCACGTGTTGGCCGGCATCGCGTTCATGCGTTGAAATGGGTCGTTGTCATGGTTCGTGAAGCCGGGTCTCCACCAGGATCTCGGAGTGGAGCGTCCGGTGCACGGGACAGCGGTCGGCGATCTCGAGCAGCCGCGCCCGCTGTTCATCCGAAAGGTCGCCGGTCAACTCGATCTCCCGTTCGATACGGTCCACCTTGCCCTCGGCGGTTTCGCAGGTCTCGCAATGGCTGGCGTGGATCTTCGCGTGGCTGAGCCGGACGACGATCTCCTCCAGCGGCCAGGATTTCCGGTCGGCATACATCCGCAGGGTGATGGACGTGCAGGACCCCAGGGCCCCGAGCAGCAGGTCGTAGGGCGTACCGCCGCGGTCCGTTCCCCCCACCGATTCCGGTTCGTCCACGGTCAGGCGGTGGCCCGAAGCCACGACCTCGGTATAGTAATGTTCCCGCCCCGTGCGTACCACCACCTGGCTTTCCGCCGCTTCGGGTCCGCCGTCTCCCGCGGCTTCGGGTCCGCCCTCCCCAGCACCGGGCACGTCCAGGTACCGCGTGGCCCACGCCGCGGCCGCCCGGCCCACGTAGAAGGCGTCGGCCTCGCTTGTAAGCAGGTGATCCGCCTTGTCCAGAGACAGGAAACTCTTGGGATGAAGCGCGGCCTGAAAGATCCGGGCGGCGTTTTCGATGCCGACCGTCTGGTCGATGGGCGAATGGCACACCAGCAGGGCGCGGCGCAGCCCCCGGATCGTCTCGTCCATCCGCGTCTCTTCCAGATCGTCCAGGAACTGCTTTTTAATCAGGAAAGAACGGCCGGCGAGCGTGACGGTCGCCTGGCCGGTCTGCTCGATGGTCTCCCGGGCGTCCTCGATCAGGTGGGTCACGTGCTTCGGGTCGGACGGCGCGCCGATGGTCACGACGGCCTTACAGGAAGGTATGTCTCCCGCGGCCTTGAGCACGGCCGCGCCGCCGAGGGAGTGCCCGATCAGGACCCGTGGCGCCTCGTATTCGGTCTCGAGGTACCTCGCCGCGGCGACCAGGTCGTCCACGTTGGACGAGAAGCCGGTATCGGAAAAGTCCCCTTCACTGTCGCCCAGGCCGGTGAAATCGAACTGCAGAACGGCCAGGCCGTGATCGGACATTTCCTGGCTGATGCGCCGGACGGCGTTCAGGTTCCGGTTGCAGGTGAAGCAGTGGGCGAAGAGGGCGTAGGCGACCGGCCTGCCGTCGGGCGGCAGGCTGAGCCGTGCGGCAAGCTGGTCGCCATGGTCATTGGGAAACTCAAGCGTCTGAACGGGCATGCCATTCCCCGATCCGCAGTTGGCCCGTTCCTACTCCAGCTGGCTGGTTTCGTCGGACAGGCGGCGCAGGACGTTCTCCAGCTGCTGCAGCGAGGCCCCGTAACTGGACCAGTCGCCGGTCTGCATGTAGTTCTGCGCGTCGTCGAAATGGGACACCGCCCGTTTGGCCAGTTCATCCAGCGTGGCTCGGCGAGTCTGGATCACCTCCACGCCATCCACGATCGTCGACGTCTGCCGGGCGAGCGTGCCTTCGTCGAACGAGAAGATGGACGAAAGGGCCTGGTCGAGCGTCTCCCGCATGGCGATGCGGTTGCCGTAGGCGACAATCACGCGCTTGAGTTCAGGCAGGCCGCCCCGGGTGGACCGCTGCCGCAGGTACAACGGCTCTATGTAGAGCAGCGATTCCTGGATCGGCACGACGATGATGTCGCCGCGGATTACCTGGGAGCCCTCCTGGTTCCAGAGGGTGAGTTCCTTCGCGATATCGGCGTCCTGGGTGATCCTCGCCTCGATCTGCATGGGACCGTAGACCAGTTCCTGCTTCGGGAAGTTGTAGACCTTGATGCGGCCGTAGAGCGGCGCGTCGCAATGGGCGGCCATCCAGCCGATCATGTTCTCCTTGTTGGCCGGCGTGAAGGGCAGCAGCAGGAGCATTTCCTCCTTCTCCATCAGGGCCGTCCTCATCACGGCGTAGTACGGATACACTTGCTGTTCCTGCTCCGCGTACACCTGCTGGGGTACCGCCCAGAGGTCTTCCTTGTTGTAGAACACCTGGGGATTGCGCATGTGATAAATGCGGTACATGGCCGCCTGGATGGCGAAGAGGTCGCGGGGATACCGGATGTGGTCCTTCAGCGTCTGCGGCATCTCGCTCAGCGGCTTGAACAGCGTCGGGAAGATCTTCTGGTACGTCAGCACCATCGGGTCCGTCTCGTCCACGAGGTAGAAGTCGGTCTCGCCGGTATAGGCGTCGATGACCACCTTCACCGAGTTGCGGATGTAATTGATGTTCTGCAGCGTGGGCTGGTTCTGGACGAACCTGCGTTGCGGCGGCGGATTGAGGCCCGGGATATCCGACTGCGGTCCGGTACCCAGGTCGCCCGTGTCCGGCATCTGCAGGAGACCGCTGAAGCGTTGCGAATAGGGATAGGAGCCCGTGGTGGTGTAGGCGTCGATCATCCAGAACAGTTTGCCGTCGGCGATGACCAGGTAGGGATCGTGGTCATAGTCCAGGAAAGGCGCGATGTTCTCCACCCTGCTCTGCAGCTGACGGTAGAACATCACCTGGCTTTCGTCGGTGATGAGCGGACTGATGACGAAATTGACCTCGCTGAAATACCGTGCGAAGGCCAGGCGGCGGAAATAGGAACCGAGTTCCACCCCGCCGTCGTCCTCGTACCTGCTGAACTTGTTCTGGTCGCCTTCCGGGTAGTCGAACTCCTCCTGCGTGGTCTTCACGACCGCGTAGGCGTCCATATTCTCGCCGAAGTACAGTTCCGGACGCCGTACGGTTAGGTCGTCGCTGATGGAAACGGGCGGGATGTCCTTGACGAAGAGGTCCGGCAGGCCTTCGGGCGTGGCCGTGTTCACCGGGCTCAGGCACAGCCCGTAACCGTGGGTGTAGAAGAGATGCCGGTTCTGCCAGGTGGGCGAAGGAAGCTGGGCGTAGGACAGCTCCCGGGCCGCAAGCATGACCTGGCGGTACTCCCCGTCGATGATATACCGGTCCTCGTCCACGCTGGAGAAATCGTAGTACGTCCTGATTTCCTGGAGCTGCTGGTACGTGCGCCGCAGGGGACGCTTGTCCTGGATCTTGAGGTTGTTGATGGTCGTGATGTTGTTCTGGATGTCCGATGCCGCAAGGTTCTCCTGGATCTGGAAGGGCACCTCGTCGACCTCTTCCAGGCCGTATGCCTTCAGCGTATAATCGATGCTGTGCTGGATGTACGGCGCCTCCCGGTCGTACTCATTGGGTGCGACCACGAAATACTGAACGAGTCCGGGATACACCGAACCGACGATCAGGGACGAGGCGATCATGCCGCCGATGGCGATGAACGGCAGGTTGCGGCGCTGCGAGCTGAGCGTCATGAGGAACAGCCCGGCGCAGCCGATGGCTACGAAGAGCAGGATCCACAGGGCGTACATCCGGGCGTGCAGATCGGTGTACCCCGCGCCGAAGGCGAATCCCGAATCGGAAAACAGCAGGCGGTACATGTCGAGCCGGTAGCCCCAGGCCATGAGCAGGAAGACGATGGCGCCCAGGACGCAGATGTGGTTGCGGGCGTAGGATCGTATCTGTATGCCGCGCTCTTCGATGGTGACGGCGCCGCGGTATAGGTAATAGAGGGTGACCGCGATGGCAGACGCGACGACGAGGAGCAGCAGCCAGAACCGGACGAAATGCCAGATCGGCAGCGAGAAGACGAAGAACCCGATGTCGAGATTGAATATGGGGTCCACGGCGCCGAAGGATTCCTGGTTGAAGAACCGCAGCATGCCGTCCCAGTTTGCCAGTCCGATCAGTCCCATGATGGCGGAAATGACCAGGATGCCGACGATCGTCACGACCTCGATCAGCTTGGATGATGAAAAAAGCTGTTCGAGTTCGGACATTTCCTCGTTGAACAGGTGCAGTTCGGTGAGGCGCGTGGAAAAGTACCGCGCCAGGTAGACATTTGCCCCGAGGACCGCCACCGCGACCAGTCCGAAGACCAGTCCCGTGAAAAACTTGGCGCCGATCGTCGTCCAGAAAACGTCGTCGAAGCCCAGTTGACCGAACCAGAGCGCCTCTACGAAGATGGAGGCCCAGAATCCGCTGAGGATCCACAGTCCGATCGCGACAATGGCCGCTATGAATAGTAATGATCTGAATCTGCCCAAGATATCGCTCCTTGCCCGTTGTGATGAGGGTGTTTATGTGCCGTACATGCCGCTCAAACGTTCCGTAATCCCGCCACCGACACGCCGTCTTCCAGCATCATGGGACGGGCGGCCTCCCGAATGCGGGCCTTTACCCCGTCGTCGGTGACGTACCGGACCTGGTTGATCCCGTCGATGCGGAACAGCATCTCGAGACCGGCCTGCCGCAGGGCCGTCGTTTCCGTTTCCGCCGGCAACAGGTCCTCCATGCCGCGGGCATACGTGCTCCAAAGCCCTTCGACGGCGTCGAAGATCCCGGCCGCTTCCCTGGGATTGTTGTACGCGTGCAAGAGGTAGTGGGCCATGATGAAGCCCGCGTCCTGGGCCGGGTGCCCGTAGTTGACGAATTCCAGGTCGAAGGTATGTACCCGCTCCTCCGCGGCGATCACGCTGGCCGTCCAGAAGTCGCCGTGGAGGAGTGCCAGTTTCGTCTCCGTGAAGGTCTCCGCCAGCCGGCGGGCGACGCGGTTCAAAGCCGGATCTTCGACGAAGTAGAAACAGTACTTGTACCGCAAGGCCTGCATGGCCTCGTTGTCGAATTGCTCCCGCAGTTCCCGGTCGTCCCAGGTCTGCCGGTGCAGGATCGAAAGGAACCCGCCGAGTTGCTCCGCCACGGCGGGATCGACGCTTCCCTGTTCCAGCTCGGCTTCCAGGGACGGGCGCTTTCCCAGGTCAGACATGACCAGGACACGATGCGCGTCGTCGAAGTGCAGGACAGCCGGTACGGTCCCCTCGGGGAACAGCCCGTTCAAAACCCGGAGGGCCCGTGTCTCGTAGACGATCCGGTCGGTGGTGACTTTGAGGTCCGGGAACAGCCGCAAAGCGTCCAGGGCCTGTTTCACCACGACCGAACGGTCATCGGAGGAGACCCGCAGCACGGTATTCAGAAACCCGCCGCCCAGTTCTTCCACCGTGCACGAACCCTTCCTCGGCGGGGCTAATAGATGTCTTGTGTGAACGTACTCCGCTACATTATCTTTATCGATGTTCATGACCAAAGTGGCTTCATCGCGAGCGCGATTCACATCGCGCCGAGCCATGCCTACCGGCCAATGATTCCGTACCCGCCCACCGCACTCGTCCTGCTCGCCAAGTATCCCGAACCCGGTAACGTCAAGACCCGGCTGGTCCACGGCACGGCGGAAAACGGTTACGCGGGGCTCAAGGACGTTCACGACCGATCGGGCGCGGTGCTCGGTACGGACGAAGCCCATCGCCTGGCGGCCGGGATGTACCGCGCGTTCCTGGTAGACCGGTTCGCGGCGCACCGGGGACGGGACTATGACGTCCTCCTGGCCACGTCCGAGCCCGAATTCGCGGACGCCTTTCGCTCAATTACCGGGCCGGACGTCCCGTACCACTCAGCGTCCGGCGCGAATCTGGGTGAGATGATGCTCGGCCTGTTCGAGGATCTGCTCGGTAGATACCCGTACGTGCTGATCTCCGGAAGCGACATGCCCCGGCTGGAGGAAACGGTCATCGATCGAGCCCGCAAGTCCCTCTCATCCCACGATATTGTGCTTGTCCCGGCCCAGGACGGCGCATACAATCTTATCGGCATGCGCAAGCCGCACCGCATATTCGATATCTCGCACTGGAGTTCGGGATCGGAACTCGAGGAGACCGTCACCCTGCTTCGGCGGCGTCGGATCACCCACGAGGTGCTCGACGAGTTCCGCCTGCTGGACATCGATACGATCGAAGACCTGGTGCAGTTGATGCGCGGTCCTGAAACCGTCGACGCACCGGTAACCAACACCTTTCTGACGGCGCTCGACAAACGACTGGACTTCGCGGATTGAACCCGCGAATCAACGCCGTATATTAAACCGGGCGGGCTTCGGGTGTCAAGGGATTTCAAAGGTAAACGGGTTACCGTGCTGGGGCTCGGGGTGCTCTCCGGCGGTGTCGCGTCCGCGCGGTATTTCGCCTCGCGGGGAGCGGACGTTACCGTCACTGACCTGCAACCCGCAGAAGCCCTGCGGAAGTCCATCGACGCGCTGTCTTCATGGCCGGTCCGCTACGTGCTCGGGGAGCATCGGGAGGAGGACATCACCGATGCGGACCTCGTGGTGGTCGGACCCGCCGTCCGGGACGACAGCCCGTATCTCCGGCTGGCGCGGGACCGGGGCGTCCCGCTGACCACCGAGATCAACCTGGTCTTCGAGACGTGCCGCCGTCCGGTCATCGGCATCACGGGCAGCAACGGAAAGACCACCACAACGTCCCTCATCGGCGCGCTGTACCAGGCGGCCGACCCGGACGTGCTGGTGGGCGGGAACATCGGCCGGGCCGTGCTCAACGAGCTGGCGGATTTGAACGAACGCGACGGTCGGAGAGCGGCCGAAGAGGCGGATGTGGCAGGAGCGGGGGACGTCGGGGTTGCCGGAGATGTTGCGGTCGTTGCGGGCGATGAAGGAAGTGCTGGCGCGGCGCCTGGAGCAAGCCCCGTCGTACTTGAGCTGTCCAGCTTCCAGTTGCACCGCCTCGCCTGGATCCGGCGGAGTCCCGGCGTGGCCGTGGTGACGAACCTGTCGCCCAATCACCTGGACTGGCACGGGACCTTCGACGCCTACGAGCAGGCCAAGCAACATATCGTGCGTTACCAGTCTCCGGACGGCGTGACGGTGTTGAATGCCGATGATGAGCGGCTGCGCGCTTGGGCGCCTGTTTGTCCGGGGCGTGTGGCGTGGTTCAGCATGGAGGGGCCCGTCGAAACCGGTTGTTTCGTGCGGGACGGTGCAGTGGTGTTTCGCGACGGTTTGGGAGAGTTCGGAGCGGCGGGCGAACGCGAGTCGGCGGTCAGATACGATTCACCGGACGAACAACGGCAGACGGGCGAACACGATATGGCGGCCGAACACATCATCTGTCCCGTGGATGCCCTCAGGCTGCCGGGTCCGCATAACCTGTCCAACCTGCTGGCCGCGGTCACGGCCGCGTGCCTGGGTGGGATCCCGCCAGCGGCCATCCGGTCGACGGTCGAGGCATTCCGCGGCGTGGAGCATCGTCTGGAAGAGGTGGACGTTATCGATGGCGTGGGCTATTACAACGATTCGGCCTGTACCACGCCGGCGTCGACAGTCACGGCGCTCCGGGCTTTCGACGTGCCCGTCGTCCTGATCGCCGGCGGGTACGACAAGGGGACGGCCTTCGATGACATGGCGGAAGAACTCGTCCGGCGGGCCCGGGCCGTGGTCCTCATCGGAGTGACCGCGGACGCGATAGAGGCCGCGATCCGAAAACCCGGCGAGACGGATTCTGCTGTCGCTGATCTGGCCGACGCGAATTCATCCGGCGCAAGGTCGTCCGTTACAAATTCAAACGTCGTGAATCCTGACGTTGCGAAGTCGACTGCCCCGAATCCGCCCGTCATCGCCCGCGCAGATACGCTTGATGACGCTGTGCGGCAAAGCGCCGGCCTTGCACGGCCCGGAGACGTGGTGGTGCTGTCGCCCGGCTGTGCAAGTTACGACATGTTCATCAATTTCGAGGAACGCGGCCAGCGGTTCAAGGAGGCCGTGGCCGCACTGGAAAAATGAGCTTTGGAGGATCAGGCATGGCCATTGAAACCGTGGGCGTCATCGGATGTGGATTGATGGGATCGGGCATCACGCAGGTATGCGCCCAGGCGGGTTACCGGACGATCGTCCGCGAGGCATCTGACGATTTGGTAAGCGGAGGTATCAGCCGTATCGACGGCGTCCTTTCGCGGAACGTCTCGAAGGGGCGGATGACGGACGAGGAAAAGGCGGCCGTACTCGGGCGCATCACGGGCACGACGGAATTCGGAGACCTCGGAGCATGCGACCTGGTGATCGAGGCTGTCACTGAAAACCTCGAGGCCAAACAGGAAGTCTTCCGGACCATCGACGCCATCGTGCCGCACAGCGCCATTCTGGCCAGCAATACCTCCTCCATTTCAATCACCGAACTGGCCGCCGCGACAGACAGGCCGGAGCAGGTGCTGGGCCTTCATTTCTTCAATCCCGTACCCGTAATGAGACTCATCGAAATGGTCATCGGGCTGCAGACCAGCGCGGAGACCGTGGATACGGCCCGGCAATTCGGCGAATCACTGGGCAAGCAGGTGATCCAGGTCAAGGACACACCAGGTTTCATTGTCAACTACCTCCTCATCCCCTACCTGCTGGACGCGGTGCGCCTGGTCGAATCGGGCGTGGCCACGAAGGAGGACATCGACGCGGGCATGGTCCTGGGGTGCAGCCACCCCCTCGGTCCGCTCAAGCTGCTCGACTTCATCGGCCTGGACACCACGCTCTACATCGCGGAAGTGCTCCACGACGCCTTCCGCACCGACCGGTATGCCGCCCCGCCTCTGCTCCGCCAGATGGTCGCCGCCGGGATGAACGGGCGCAAGGCCGGTCGGGGGTTCTACGCATACGATTGAGGCGAGAGATGATCAAAATCCAGAACGAGAGGCAGCTGAATGAGCGATTCACCCGGTAACCAGGCCGTCCTGCTCATCGCGGATAGCGAGCGCGACGCCGACATGCTGTACGCCGCGGGGTTGTTCGTCCCCGATCCCTTCACCTTCCTGCAGATGGACGGCCGGACGACCATCATGATGAGCGACCTGGAGATCGACCGCGCGCGGGAACAGTCGAAGGTCGATGAAGTGGTATCGCTCACGGACTATTCGG
This sequence comes from Candidatus Latescibacterota bacterium, assembly GCA_022822725.1. Classification (GTDB taxonomy): domain Bacteria; phylum JAAXHH01; class JAAXHH01; order JAAXHH01; family JAAXHH01; genus JAAXHH01. The sequence goes on along the minus strand of JAJEAN010000001.1, from coordinate 622,161 downwards.
ACCGCGCGAAGAAGACCGGCATCGCGGACCCGGGACTCATGGACGCCGTGGTCGAGCTGCTCCGGGAACGGGAAGTAAAGCGGGTCAGCGTACCGAACGGTTTCCCCCTGGGTTATGCCGACAAGCTTCGGGATCGGGGATTCAAGGTGGCGCCGAAGGTAGATCCCTTCTGGGACCGGCGCCCCGTGAAGACCGACGAAGAGGTCGCGGCCATCTCGAACGCCTCCCGCCACACAGAAGACGCCCTGCGCATGGCTTTCGGCATACTGGCCGAGGCCACCGTGAAGGACGGCATGCTCCACGGGCCGGAGGGCGTGCTGACTTCCGAGTACATCCGGCAGCGCATCCACGTCTACCTGCTGGAACGGGACTGCATCACCCAGCACACGATCATCGCCGGGGGCGTCCAGGGCTGCGATCCCCACAACGGAGGCTCAGGGCCGCTCCGCGCCGGCGAGCCCATCATCTTCGACCTGTTCCCCAAGTCCACGAAGACCGGCTACTTCGCGGACATCACCCGCACCGTGGCGAAGGGGCCGGTGTCCGACACGTTCCGAAGGCTTTACGATACGGTGCTGGAAGGACAGGAGGCCGCGCTCTCGCGGGTCCGGGCCGGCGTGGACGGCCGGGAGATCCACGGAGAAGTGGAACGGCTGTTCGAAAGCAGGGGTTACGAGACGGGCGCGAAGAACGGCCGCATGCAGGGCTTCTTCCACGGCACCGGTCACGGCTTCGGCCTGGAAATCCACGAACCGCCCCGCATATCGAAGGTGTCGCAGGTCCTCGTTGCCGGGCACGTCGTGACCGTGGAGCCGGGCCTGTACTACCCCGATCTAGGTGGAGGCGTTCGGATCGAGGACAATGTGGTTGTCACCGAAAGCGGATGCGTCAACCTGACGCGGCTGGAAAAGGTGTTCGAGGTGTAGCGTAGATACCTCGGCTGATTCGTCGGCATCGATATCGATGAGGGCCGACGGGCCGTACTGCTGGCGCTGTCCTTTCCAGCATTCTGAATTCAATCCACCAAAGCCTGGTAGATGAGCGCCCGGAGGCGCTGATGGTCGTCGAGGCCCTGGGCGGGGATCACCTGCGTCATGTACGAAACCACCATCTCTTCGGCCGGATCGACCCAGTACGTGGAGTGATAGGCCCCACCCCAGGCGTATGTCCCCGGCGTACCCGGCAGTCCGTTCCAGCCGATCTCCTCCGTAATGCCGAACCCCAGGCCGAACCCGCCGCCGTCTCCCTGCCACGCATCGTGGACATGATCGACGGTCATGAGTTGCACCGTCTTGGGCGAAAGGATGCGCGCCCCGTCCAGCGTGCCCCCGCGCCGGAGCGCCTCGAGGAAGCGGGCGTAGTCCATCGGCGTGGAGACGAGCCCCGCGCCGCCCGAAAAGCTCTTGCGCGGCCCCTCGAGATACATCCCCTGTCCGACCATGTGGCCCGGATCAGGCGCGCGCTCCATCCCGCTATCTTCCGTCACCGAGTACACGACGGTCAGCCGGTCCGCTTTCTCCGTAGGCACATAGAAGTGCGTATCCACCATGCCCAGCGGCTCGAGGATCTCGACCCGCAGGAATTCGTCCAGCGGCATGCCGGAAGCCCGCTCGATCACCACGCCCAGGATATCCGTGGCGTAGCCGTACACGAACGCCTCGCCCGGCTGGGCATCCATGGGCAGATCTCCCATGCGCTCGACGGTTTCGGCAATCGGTTCGTCGCGGTCCGCGAAATACCAGCCCACGATGCCGGCCGCTTCCCAGCGCTCGGCGCCGGGCCCCCAACCGTACCCGATGCCGGCGGTGTGGGTAAGCAGATCGCGCACCGTGATCTTGCGGTCGGCGGGAACCGTCTCGAAGCCCCCGTCGTCGGTTTCAACGGCGACGGTGGTAGTGTCGAATCCGGGGATGAAGTCGCCCAGGGTCTGGTCGATCAGCAGGCGCCCCTGCTCCTGCAAGATCATCACGCCCACCGAGATGACCGCCTTGGTCTGTGAAGCGATGCGGAAGAGGTCCGTGGTCTCGAGCGGTTCCCCCGCCTCGCGGTCCCGGTAGCCGAAGGCCCTGGCGTAGACCACGTGCCCGCGCCGCCCGATCACGAGCGCGGCGCCCGGCAGCCGTTCTTCCTCGATATATGCTTCGAGCATCGCATCGATGCGTGCGAGCCGTTCGGAAGAAACGCCGGCCTCCTCCGGGCTGGCCGGGGCAACAAAAGACTGGGCGAAAGCCCGCGGCACGGCAAGCGTGGCGGTTATGCAGAGGAGTGACGCCGCGAGCAGAGGTAGCAGCATGCGGTTACAATACATTGACCATACTGACAACATGATTTCCGTTCCTTTTTGAGGTTGTTGTGGCGCGAGGCACTGGACTCAGGACTTCGAGCGTTCGATGTGGTCTGTCTATTTCCGATGTTCGTATTCTCTTCCTATCTTCCATACTCCCTTTTCGCGGAACGCGGGAATGGTTTGCCGCCGGGCGGCGTTGGTCAATGCCGGCGCCGACAGGTGGTTCTGGCTGATGTAGTCCGAAAGCCGGATGATCTCCTCGCTACTCAGGTAACTCAACCTTTTATGTAACGACTCCAAAAGCCCGAGGTAAACAATGTTCTCCATGGTCCTGGTCGAGGCGCCGTCCTCATATTCCCTGAACGCCCGGTAGTAAATCTCCTTTTCCGAATTGCGTATGATGATACGCGGCAGACCGAGTTGCAGGAGTTGGTAGTTCATAATGACCCGCCCCAGTCTGCCGTTTCCATCACAGAATGGATGGATGTATTCGAAACCCAAATGAAAAACCGCGATCTTGTCCAGAAAATAGGATTCCAGATCACTGACGTAGTCGATCAGGAGGTTATCCATCATGCGTTCCACGTGCTCGGGCGCCGGTGCGATATGCGTTCCCACTCGAACATATTCACCCCGCTGTCGGAATCGTCCGGCGATGGTATCGTCGATTCCGCCCATCAGCATCTGGTGAAACTGCAGCATCAACGTTTCGCTCAGTTCGGTATCCTTCGACCTGATTCGCTTGTATTCCATGACCCGCGCAAGGTTTTTAGCCTCGTAAACTTCACGAATGGACACATTGCGGGAGAGGATCTGTTCCATGAGGATCCGTTCCGTCTCCTCGAGAGACAGCGTCGAATTCTCGATGGCATTCGAGTTGTACACACTCTCGGCGATCTCCACCTCGTCTATCATGGTCAAGAGCGCATCCTTGCCCTTACGTAAGGAATCATATTCATGTTTCAACGAATGGATGCGGTGTCTCATGGGTTTGGTAATCATGTGAGTAAGTTAATCCATTCACGTTATTTTGTCAATTCAGCGTGAATTGAATGGTGTTTATGTGTGCTATTCACGTTATATTGCAGAAACACCGTGAATCGAAATCCGGTCAACACACCGGCACCCGCACCCATCACACCGGACCCAGCCCTCATGAACATCAAAACCCTCGATATCGACCAGGCGTCCAGGTTGACGGACTTCTACAACGAGCAATTCGCAGGAATGCCGTACTGTTATCCGGTCACCGAGGATGAATTCCGGACCGGTGTCCGGTGGCACGAAGAACGGGACGAACCCTACGAGGACCTTTCGGATGAATCGATACTGGTGGCGGAAGACGAGGGCGGCGCCGTCGCGGGTTTCGCCCACGTGGCCGTCTGCCGCAGGGGCGAGGAGGACGACCGCATCGGACTCCATCCGATCGAGCAGCTGCTGGAGGACCGGATTGGCCTCATCCGGTTCATTCACTATCGGGCCGGGTCCAGGCCGGCGGGGCAAACTGCCCAACATGGAGTTCCAGCTCTTCCGCGGAGACCAGTGCATCGGGCATGGATTCGCCCAGTCACTGGGGGAATTCTGCCGGTCACCCCTGGCGCAGGATGCCTTCTATATACCGTGGTTTTCCATCGAAGGCAGCCCGGTAGGCGGACGCGTCAGCGATGGGGAGCAGGGCAAGGGGTTCGGACGGTACATGATGGAAGTGCTGCTCGGTGAGATGCGCCGGCTCGGATACCGCCACGCGACCACCCAGGCGAACACGGGCAGCCCCCGGCCCATTCTGTTGTATACGAATATGGGCTACCGCGTCGTAGACACCAACTACCAGTACTTCAAGGACCTGGAGCGGGAAATCCCGCTGGAGGTGTTCAGAGAGGTCGGGTTTTAGGTGGCCCCAACCAGTGCCTTCGCCCTGCCGACGATGTTTTCCGCCGTGAAACCCAGGTGCTCGAACACGACCTCGTAGGGGGCCGAGGCGCCGAAGCGTTCCAGGCCGATGACGTCGCCCCGCGTACCCACGTACCGTTCCCAACCCAGTGTGACGCCGGGTTCGATGGCCAGGCGCGCGGTGACCGACGCCGGTAGCACGGACTCCCGGTATTCCTCGCTTTGCGCTTCGAACAATTCCCAGCTCGGCATGCTGACCACGCGCGCGGCCACGTCTTCTCTAGCCAGCTTTTCCCGGGCCTCGAGCGCCAGGTGGACCTCCGAACCGGAAGCGATGAGAATCACGTCCGGCAGTCCGTCCGCAACGCCGCCCGAGTCGGCCAGCACGTAGGCGCCCCGGTGCAGGCCGTCGGCGGGTGCAAGACCCGAGGTCGCCGCCAGGCCGTCGGCGGGTGCAAGACCCGAGGCCGATGCCGGCCCATCCCGATCCAGCACAGGCAGTTTCTGCCGGGTCAGGGCCAGGGCGACGGGACCGTCCGTGCGCCTGAGCGCAGCCACCCACGCTTCCGCCGTCTCGGCGGCGTCGGCGGGACGGATGAGGGTCAGGTTGGGGATCGCCCGTAGCGCCATGTAATGCTCGATGGGCTGGTGGGTGGGACCGTCCTCGCCCAGTCCCACGCTGTCGTGAGTGAAGACGTAGACCGGCGCGATGCCCATGAGGGCCGCAAGGCGAATGGCCGGCCGCATGTAGTCCGAGAATACGAGGAACGTGCCGGCGTACGGGCGCAGGCCCCCGTGGAGCGCCATCCCGTTCAGCGCGGAGGCCATGGCGTGTTCGCGCACGCCGAAGTGCAGGTTGCGGCCCTCGTAGTTTCCGGCGGCGTAGTTCGTTTCCGCTTCCACCATGGTGTTGTTGGATCCGGCCAGGTCCGCTGAACCGCCCAGCAGGCCTGGAACACGTTGGGACAGCGCGTTGATGGTCACGCCGGACGCCTGCCGCGTGGCCATGTCCCCCTGGCCGGGCGGGAAGGTCGGCAGGTTCTCGTCCCAGCCGGCCGGCAGTTCCCCGTCCACGGCCCGCTGCCAGGTCTCCGCCAGATCGGGAAAGGTGGCCGCGTAGGCATCGAAGGCCTGGCGCCAGGCCAGTTCCCATCCCTTGCCGTACGGGACCATCTGCAGGAAGAAGTCGCCCACGTCCTCCGGAACCATGAATTTCGGTTCCAACGGCCATCCGAGGTGCTGCTTGGTCAGTTCGACTTCCTCTTCGCCCAGGGGCTCGCCGTGGGCCCTGGACGTGCCGGCCTTGTTGGGACTGCCGTAGCCGATGACCGTGCGGCACAGGATGATCGAGGGACGATCCGTCTCGCTGCACGCCATTTCGACCGCGGCTTCGACCCGGGCGAGGTCGTTGCCGTCCATGACCCGCTGCACGTGCCACCCGTAGGCGTCGAACCGCAGGCCCGTGTTCTCCGAGAAGGCCAGGTCCGTGCCGCCGTCGATCGTGATGCTGTTGTCCAGGTAGAGGACGATCAGCTTGCCCAGGCCGAGATGTCCCGCGAGGGAACAGGCCTCGGAGGCGACGCCCTCCATCATGTCCCCGTCGCTGGCGATGACATAGGTATGGTGGTCGACGATCTCGTGGCCGGGGCGGTTGTACCGGGCCGCCAGGTGGGCCTCGGCCATGGCCATGCCCACGGCGTTCGCGATGCCCTGCCCGAGCGGTCCCGTGGTGGTCTCCACGCCGGGCGTATCGCCATACTCGGGATGGCCGGGCGTCTGACTCTCCCACTGCCGGAAGTTCCTGATCTCATCGAGAGAAAGCTCGTAGCCGGTGAGGTGCAGCATGGCGTAGAGCAGCATAGACCCGTGCCCGCCGGAGAGTACGAAGCGGTCGCGGTTCGGCCAGTCGGGATTCTTCGGGTTGTACCGCATGAGGCGCGTCCACAGCACGTAGGCGATGGGCGCGGCTTCCATGGGAAGGCCAGGATGGCCGCTGTTGGCCTGCTGGACGGCGTCGACGGCCAGCATGCGGATGGTGTTGATGCACCGTTGCTCGAGATCGTGTTCTGACACGGTTCGCGTCCTTTTCGGTTCGGTTCGCTTATGCGGTTCGTTTATGCGGTTCGAAACGTTCAAGTTCGCCAGGTTCAGGCGCCGCTAAGATACAACCCGGCCCCTCAACTGTCCATCATCATATCATACAGGTCCTGCTGCCGTTTCATCGCTTCCCGGTAGTGGTCACGGTTCGCCGGATCCGGTTCGTAGGTCTTGCCAAGGGGGGCCGGCGCGGCGGCCAGGTCTTCCAGCGCGCCGGAGGCCTCCAGCGCCAGCAGCGCGGCGCCGCGGCTCGAAGCCTCGGTCACGGTCGAGGCGATGATGGGCCGTTCCAGTACGTCGGCCAGCATCTGCATCCAGACGGGCGACTGCAGCAGGCCGGCGCCCGATGCGATGATCTCGCCGGTATCTCCCCAGTTCGACCGCAACCGGTCATGGATATTCGCGAAACAGTAGGCCGTGGCCTCCAGGCCGGCCCGCATGACGTCCAGCGGCGTGGTGTGCAGCGTCATGCCGGTTATGGCCGCCCTGGCGGCGTCGTGCCAGCCCGGGCTCCGTTCGCCCGCCCAGAAGGGCAGCACCGTGAGGCCGTGGCTGTCCGGCGCCATCCCGCCCAGGTCCCGCTCGACCGTCTGCTCGCCGGCCAGGCGCAGCGTGTCGCGCATCCATCCGTAGACGTTGCCGCCGTTGCTGAGCGCGCCGCCCATGAGGATCCTGTGCCGGTCCGACCGGTAACACCACAACCCCTCCGGTATCGAGAACTCCGCGGCACGCCGCATGATCCGCATGGCGCCGGAAGTGCCCACCATCAGGGCGATGCGGTCCTCGTCCACACAACCGCTGCCGATGTTGTTGCAGGCGCCGTCGCCGATGGCCGGATACCAGGACGCTCCGGCCAGGACGGGCCAGCGGGAGGCGTACTCGTCCTTCAGGCCCCGTACCGGTTCATCCACATCGCATATGGGCGTCAACTGGTCCCGTTCCAGCGGCAGCGCGGCCAGCGTCTGGTCGTCCCAGTCGCACCGGTGGGCGTTGAACAGCCCGGTGCCGGAAGCCATGGATACGCTGCATGCCGGCGCGCCGAACCACTTGAGGAAGAGGTATTCGCCGATGGACATCCAGCGTTCCACCCGGGCGAAAGTTTCGGGATCGGACCGGGCGAACCAGCAGATCTTGGCGGGCAGATAGGACGCGTGGAGCACGCACCCGGTGCGACGGTGCGTGGGGGCGGCGTCGAGACGCTCACCCAGTTCGGCGATGACCGTCCCCGGCCGCGTGTCGGCCCAACTGATCAGCGGGGTCACGGCGCGGTCTCCCTCCACGCCCACGACGTTGTGCCAGAACGTGGTCATGGCCACAGCGTCGATGACGGTCTGTCCGCTCCCGGCATTTCCGCCCGCGGCCTGCCCGACCTCAGTCTGTCCGCTCCCGGCATTCCCGCCCGCGGTGCAGAATTCGTCGAGCACCGAACCCACCTCCGCCACCAGGCGGTCCGCGTCGATGTAGACACCGCCGTCCGGCGTGGTATCCATGTTGTAGGTTTTCTGAAAGGCGGGGGATGCGATCCGGCCAGTCCGGTCAAAGAGGATCGCACGGACGGACGACGTGCCGATATCGATGGCCAGAACGCGGGGCGGCTTTAACGTGTCGCGCGGCGGCATTAACGTGTCGCGGGGCATGGACGATGCCTGACATACGGATCGATAAATACCGCGTCCCGGCGGCGTGCGGAACGGCCAGGATCACCGGTCGCGGATGGGGGAGCGGGAAACGGCTGCAGGCGGTATTATATGGACGGGCGGATCGCGTTTCAAGCCAAAAGCGACCGGCCAAGAAAGGATTGACAGGCGGGCTTCGGGAAGCTTTTTTAGCGTTCGACGTTCGTTACGGATTTCAGCAACACTTGCGAGGAGAGACCGCAGAAGATGCCTTCCAAACTGAATGACGTCGCCCGTGCCATGGTCGCCCCGGACAAGGGAATCCTGGCCGCGGATGAAAGCAGCGGCACGATCAAGAACCGGTTCGACGGCATCGGACTGGCGTCGACGGAGGAGAACCGCCGGGTCTACCGCCACATGCTGTTCACCACCGAAGGCATGGAACACTTCATTAGCGGCGTCATTCTTTACGACGAGACCCTGCGCCAGAATGCCCTCGACGAAGCCGAAACGCCGTTCCCGAAACTGCTGTCCGACAAGGGCGTGATTCCCGGGATCAAGGTGGATACCGGCATCCATGACCTGGCCGGTTTCCCTGGAGAGAAAGTCACCGAGGGGCTCGACGGCCTGCGCGAGCGCCTGAACAGGTACGGGGAACTGGGCGCCGCTTTCGCCAAGTGGCGGGCGGTCATTACCGTGGGGAACGGCATTCCCACAGACGTGTGTATCGACGCCAACGCCCATGCCCTGGCGCGTTACGCCGCCCTGTGCCAGGAATGCGGCATCGTACCGATCGTCGAACCCGAGGTGCTGATGGAAGGCGACCACACCATTTACCGGTGCGACGAGGTCACCGGCGTCACGCTGCGGCACGTGTTCGAGGCCCTGGCCGTGCACGAGGTCAAGCTGGATGGGATCGTGCTGAAACCCAGTATGGTCATCTCGGGTTCGGAATGTCCTGAACAGGCTTCCGTGGAGGAAGTCGCGCGCCGCACGGTGAACAATTTCCTGCGAAACGTCCCGAGGGAGGTGCCCGGCATTGCCTTCCTATCGGGCGGGCAGTCCTCCGAGACCGCCACGGCGCACCTGAACGCGATGAACAGCATGTTCGGCGAGCTCCCGTGGGAACTCAGTTTCTCCTATGGCCGCGCCCTGCAGGCGGCCCCGCTGCGGGCATGGGGTGGAGATCCCGCCCGTCTCAAGGTGGGTCAGCAGGCATTCTATCACCGAGCCATGTGCAACAGCGCCGCGCGGACCGGCCAGTACAGCGCCGACATGGAAACCGCGGCATAGCCTGGCCAGCATGGCCTGAATGGCCTGCCTGACCGCGCCGGATCCGATGCCCAGACCCCCTTACTCCGAAATCGTAGCGAACCTGCCTTCCGTGACCCCTTTCGTGGGTCCCGAGACCATCGAGCGACAGCAGGGGAAGCCGTTCCGGGTACGCATCGGCGCCAACGAAAGCGCCTTCGGCGTATCGCCCCGGGCCGCGTCGGCCATGAGCGAAGCCGCGCAAGGCGTCGCCTGGTATTGCGACCCTGAAGGCTATGAATTACGGGCCGAACTGGCCGCGGTGCACGGCGTGGACATTGAGAACGTGACCCTCGGCGCGGGGATCGACGACCTGCTGGGGCTGATCGTCCGCATGTACATGGATCCGGGCGACGCGGTCGCCGCGTCCCTCGGTTGCTACCCCACCTTCGTCTATCACGTCGACGGCTTCGGCGGCAGGCTGGAAACGGTGCCCTACCGCAACGACCGTAACGATTTGACGGCGCTGACGGACCTGGCCGTGAAACAAAAGGCCTCCATCCTCTACCTGTCCAATCCGGACAACCCGACGGGTTCTTACTACGGCAGCAACGCCATCTCCGATCTCCTGGACCGAGTTCCGCCGGACTGCCTCTTCATTCTCGACGAGGCCTACCTAGACTTCGTACCGCCGGACACCGTGCTCCCCATCGACGTGGAGGACCCCAGGTTGATCCGGGTGCGCACCTTCTCCAAGGCTCACGGAATGGCCGGCGCCCGGGTCGGTTACGCCATCGCCCACCGGGACGTCACCCGGACCTTCGACAAAGTACGCCTGCATTTCGGCGTGAGCCTGGTGGCACAGGCCGGCGCGCTGGCCTCTCTGCGCGACCCGGAATTCGTGGCGAGCGTGGTAAAGGCCGTGGAAGCGGGAAGGGAAGACTACCGTGCGCTGGCCGGGGACGTGGGGATTTCCTCGCTGCCTTCCCAGACGAATTTCGTCGCCTTCGATTTCGGTACGGGCGAACGGGCCGGCGCCGTGATGAACACTCTCATCGAACAGGGCGTTTTCCTGAGAAAACCCGCCGCGCCGGGACTGGACCGCCTGGTCCGGGTCACGGTGGGCACGCCCGGTGACCGGGCCGTCTTCTCGGAGATATTCCGGGAAGTCATGAACGAGGCGTAGGCCGCGCACCGGGGCAGCCGGCCTGGGCAGACCGAGGGAGGCGACCGGGGCAGCCAGCCTTGGGGCGGGCGGCCTGGGCAGACTGGGCAGACTGGGCAGACCCGGTGGAGGACGCTTAAACGGTGGTCGATCTCGATTTCTTCAGGCAAAACGGCTACGTAAGCCTCGGACAGCCCTTCACCCGGGACGAGGTAGGCCGCTTCGTCGAACTGTACGACCGCGACCGGTCGGAGACGGGGTATTTCTGGCGGCCCATCGCCTTCGACGGGCACCAGAGCGTGAACTGCGAGCCGCTCATCTCCTCACCGGAATTCGACAGGCTGATCCGCCACCCCGCGCTCATCGAGCCGATCGAATCCATCTTCGCGGGACCCGGCTGCCTCGCTGAGGCCTGCCTGCGCCACATGGCGCCGCACGAGGGCGACCCGGTGGAGATCTGGCACCGGGACCGGAGCCACATGACCGATCGCCCCTACCGCTGCGGCTACCTCCAGATGATGCTCTACCTGTCCGACGTGAGCGAGGAAACCCATTGCTTTTCCATATCGCCTGAATCCTGCGACGGGGCCATACTGGACATCGAGGAACAGGTCAGGCAGCGCGGCGGGGTTAACCTGCACGGACCGGCCGGCACGGTCATCCTCTTCAACCTGTCCGTGGTCCACGCCGCAACCGTCCGGAGAACCCCGCACGAACGCAAGTCCGTCCAGGTCTACTACGGCCATCGCGACGGACCCGTCCTCAGCCAGTACACCACCATCCCCACGGGCCTCTGGCGCGACCACCCCGATCCTGAAGTGCGCGGGTTCTACAGCCTGCTCAACACGCGGTCGCTCAAGTTCGCCGAGGCGTTCGGGTGAGAAGCAGTTCGTGCTGTGTTGTGCATTCCGATCGGCAGGCATCTCCCGTTTGCGCGACTTCCTCTCACACGTGCATTGCGTCCGCGCGCCGATCGGCGGCGGTCCGGTCACGGCGCGCTTGAGCAAGTTCGTAACTCGCCTGCATCCGCATCCAGTGATCGGCTGTGCCCCAGCCCAGGTCTTCCAACGCCAGCGCCATATTAGCGGATAACCCCGCCTTGCCATTCAGTAATCGGGACAGAGTACCTCGTTCACAGCCCAGCCGAGCCGCCGTCTCGGTCACGTTCCAGCCCAAATCGTCCATGCTCTCGCGGATCAATTCGCCCAAGTGCGGCGGGTTCAGCATCGGGCAGACTCGATCGCTTGCAGTATCGTTCATGGGGGGTCACTCCCTCGGTTCAGTGATAGTCGATCAGGTCCACATCCACGACTTCACCGTCCTCGAAGCGGAACACCACACGCCAGTTACCCGATACTCGGATGCTCCACTGGCCTGCGCGATTACCTTTGAGGGGATGCAGCCTGAAGCCCGGCGCGTCGGCGTCACGCGGATGTGACGCCTCCTGCAGCCGGAAAAGGATACGCCGTAACCGTGGAACCATATCAGCGGACAACCCTCGCGCCGTGTTGTCCCGCTCATGCAGCGCTCGCAGTCCTTTGTGCCTGATCCTCATGTCTAATTGTAACGTGTAGCGATACGCGTCGCAAGTTAAATCTCTTTAAACACCGACAGGACCAAACGCGTCATTCGCGTCCACGACTACAAATGAACGCCCAGTCCCACGAGGATTTCCGTCTTCGTTTGCGTACGGTCCGCGTGATGCAGGAAGAGGTTCCCGTCGATAGCGACGGAAAGACGCGACACGATGGATACATCGAAATGCGTGTAATGCCGGTCCGGAGCGGAAGGGCGGAATTAGATCCATTCAATACGCGCTCAAAACAAATGGCTATCATCCGTCCCACGGCACATCCGACAGCCACGAACCCAGCTTGTCCCCATAGGCGAAAATGGCCGGCAGTCCACCCGTGTGGATGAATAGCACGCGGCTGCCGGCCGAAATTACGCCCGAACGGACGTGTTGGATCAGTCCCGCCATCGTCTTGCCGGTGTAGACCGGGTCGAGGAGCAGCCCCTCCTGGCGGGCCGCCAGGGCGATCGCCTCGCGCACCGCGTCATTGAGCCGGCCGTAACCCGGCGCCAGGACGCTGTCGAACGTCATGACGTCCTCCGCGTTAAACTCTTCGGGCCGTTCGATCATCGCGGCGAGTTGCCCGGTTACCTTCCTTACCCTCGCCGCCTGGCTGCCGGCGCCGCGCCGCACGCAGATGCCGTAAACGGGCGTCTCCTTGCCCAGGGCCCGAAAGCCCACCAGGAGCCCCGCGTGGGTCAGGGCGCTGCCCGTGGGACAGACCACCGCGTCGAATGCCAGGTCGAGTTCCCGGGCCTGCGCCAGGATCTCCTCGGCCGCGAGCACGTATCCGAGCGCACCGAGCGGCGGATGGGCGGGAGCGAGGTGGATCACGTAGGGCCTGCGGCCTTCGTCCTCGAGCGATTGGGCAAGAAGGTCCAGCGCGGCGTCCGCCGCGGGCTCGTCGTCGCCGACCGGGAAGGAATGCAATTTCGCGCCGAAGAGCCGGTCGAGCAGCACGTTGCCCGATGACCGATAGAGGGCGTCCACGTCGGGCACGCGCTCTTCCAGCTGTATGTGGGTTTCCATTCCGAGCCGGCGTCCGGCGGCGGCGGCCACGCGGACGTAGTTCGACTGCACCGCGCTGGTGATCAACAGGGTGTCGGCATTCCGGGACTGCGCCTCGCCCAGGGGAAATTCGAGCTGGCGGACCTTGTTGCCGCCCATCGCCAGCCCCGTGCAGTCATCGCGTTTGATCCACAACTCGATGCCGAGCGCCGCACCCAGGCGCGGGGCTGCGTCCAGCGGCGTGGGCGCATGGCCCAGCCGGATCCGGGGAAACATACCTATGGCTTCGGAAAGAGGAATGGGCATGGTCCCCTCGCCCTGGTTTCGGAAGGTCTCCAGGGAGGTCCGGTCGAAAGGAATGCGCTTTTACGAAGTGGAACCGGGAGCGTGTGGCGACCACGATCGTTTCACGACGGACTACAGGTCACACATTGGTCTCGATCAGCCGCACGCTGTTGGGGTCCAGTTGCGTGTAGTCGATGACCTCGAACCGGTTGCCGTCGACGTCGGTGAGCAGGAGCCGCGTATCCGACGCCCAGTGGGTGTTCTCGTGGCCGCGGATGACGAACTCGCGCATGCCCCGGTCGGTCATGACCTCCCAGTAGGTGACGCCGTATTCCATCTGTATGGAGTTTACCCGTTCAATCGTCGCCCGCAGGTACCGGTGGTTCAGCTCTTCCTCGATGACCTTCCGCGACCCTTCGTCCAGGTCGTTCAGGTCCTTGATGAAAGCCACTTCCTCGTTCTTGATGTCCAGGAGAGACACGTACCGGTCCGAGTGGGCCATGGGGGAGGCGTTGACCGGCCGGACACGGATGTAGGACCGCTCGCCTGTGACCGTCATGCGCACCGTGTTCTTCGGCGCGCGGAAGACCTGGATCTCGTGGGCCTGGTAGGGTTCGACGGGAGCGTTCTCGATCCCCGTCTCGAATTCAAAGGTGTCCGGCGCGTCTACGCCGGGTTCGTCCGTCATCTCATGCTCCCCGCTTAAGAGCGGCCGCTTAAGAACGGCCGCTTAAGAGCGGTGTCCGTTGGCGCCGAGGTTGGGGTCGCTCTTGCCCCCGCCCACGGCCATGACCGCGGTGCTCGCACGCTGGGTCTCGACCATGCGGTAGAAGTGGCCCTTCATGTCCAGCAGTTCGGCATGGGTACCCGTCTCCACGATCTTGCCCGCGTCCATCACTACCAGCCGGTCCGCACGGCGCAGCGTCGACAGCCGGTGGGCGATGGCAAAAGTCGTACGGCCCTTCACGAGATTGGCAATGGCCTCCTGGATGAGCTTCTCCGTGTGGGTGTCCACCGAGGAGGTGGCCTCGTCCAGGACCAGGATGCGGGGATCGTGGATGATGGCCCGGGCGATGGCGATCCGCTGCTTTTCGCCGCCCGACAGCTCCTTGCCGTTCTCGCCGATCTGCGTGTCGTAGCCGTCGGGCTTAGCGCAGATGAAATCGTGGGCGTTCGCCGTCCGGGCCGCCCGCATGATTTGCTCGAGCGTGGCTTCCGGACTGCTGTACCGTATATTCTCCGCGATGGATCCGCTGAAGAAGTAGGAGTCCTGCAGCACGACACCGATCTGCCTGCGCAGGTCCTTCAGGGCGATGTCCCGGATCGGCACGCCGTCGATCATCAGGCCGCCGTCGTCGATATCGTAGAACCGGCAAAGCAGGTTGGTCATCGTCGTCTTGCCCGAGCCGGACTTGCCCACCAGCCCGATCATCTCGCCCGGTTGCACGTGGAGGTTGATGTCGTGGAGGACGGGCTTGCCTGCCTCGTAGGCGAAGTTTACGTCGCTGAATTCCACCTCGCCCTTCATGTCATTTATCTGCACCGGGTCGTCCCGGTCCTCGGTTTCCGCCGGTGTGTCTACGATTTCGAAGACCTTCTCCGCGCCGCTCATGGCCCGGCTCGACCAGGTGTTCAACTCGCCGAACCACCGAAGGGGTTCGTACAGCATCCAGAGGTAGGCGATGAACATGATGAGGGCGCCGGTGGTGAAACTTTCGTCAATGACGGCGGCTCCCCCGTAATACCAGACCAGGATCATCCCGGACGAGGTCAGCATGCTGACCGTGCTGAAGAAGACGGCCGCTTCCTTCTCGCTCTCGTAATCGCCCCGGAAGACCCCTTCGTTGCTGCTCCTGAACCGGCGCATCTCCCGCTTTTCCTGGACGAAGGTCTTCACGACGCGCACCGAGGAGAGCATCTCGCCCGCCATGCCCACCAGCTTGCCCCAGCGGTAGTACTTCGTCCGGAAAGCCCGGATCAGCCGTACCCAGAAATACCCACCGCCGATTACGAGCAGGGGTATGGGAATGAGTACCAGGAGCGTCAGTTGCCAGCTGGTCACGAATAGCAGGACCAGGATGCCTACCACGAGCAGGAGATTGGTCAGGATATAGGGCACGCCGTCGACCAGGAACCACATCATGCTTTCCGTGTCGTTGGACACCCGCGAGATCAGGGATCCCACCTGCCGCTTGTTGTAGAACTTCATGTTCAGCCGCGAGAGGTTCTCGTACAGGTCCTCGCGGACGGACACGATCACGCGGCCGCCGAGCCAGACGGAAAGCCGGTCCTTGAAGATCTCCAGGACGAAGGACATGAGGCGGATGACCGCGTAGGCGGCGACGAGTAGATAGAGAAACGAGAACCGGTCCCCGGACCCGCCGTCAGCCGGGACGTCAAGCACGTCGTCGATGATCTGCCCCATGATGTAGGGCGGGCCGAGTTCGGCCAGGGAGAACAGGAGCGACAGGAAGACCATCAGCGCGAGCTTGCCCTTGAACGGCAGGGCGTACCTGGCGATCCGCTGCATCATCGCGAACCGGTTGGTGCATGCCGAGCAGATCCCGTTCGGTTCGGGCAGGAGTCGTCCGCACCGGTCGCACCGGGTCTTGTCCACGTCCCCCTGCATGTCGACCGGATCATCCTTGATGAGCTGGTCGATACCCCGGGCGATCCGCGCGAACTTGGTGCGCTGGGACGGGGTGTAGCGGATGACCTCGACGTCTTCGTTCCCGATCACCACGTTGATCCGTCCCGAGCCGACCAGTTCTTCCACGGCGGCGCTTCTGGCGTCGGAGAACTCGATGGACGCGTCCCCGTTTCCCGTGACTGCCCCGTTCGAATCGAACCGCAACAGGCGCTGGTCCGTCACCACGAGCCACCGTTCCTCGAACCGCAGGTCTTCCGTCAGGTCGGTCGCCGCCACGATGCGGACGGACTCCCCTTCCCGCAACGCCTCCCGGCAACGGTCGGCCAGCGCGTCGGGCATCCGCTCCTTGTAGGTGGTCGTGGTCTCGGTCGTGGTCTCGGTCATGCCACCTCCATGATCTCTGCGGTGGCTTTCTGCAGCCGAACCAGGTGATGGAAATGGCCGCGTTTCGCGATCAGTTCCGCGTGGGTGCCTTCCTCGACGACCCTGCCCTGCTCCAGCACCACCAGCCGGTGGGCGTCCCGCAGCGTGGACAGGCGGTGGGCAATGGCGATCGTCGTGCGTCCCTTGATCAGTCGCGCGATGGCTTCCTGGAGCTGTTTCTCCGTCTCGGCGTCCACCGATGACGTCGCCTCGTCCAGGATCAGGATGCGGGGGTCGTGGAGGATCGCCCGGGCGATGGAGACGCGCTGTTTTTCTCCCCCGGAAAGTCCGTTGCCCTTGTCACCGAGGATTGTATCGTACCCATCGGGCTTGGCGAGGATGAAGTTGTGGGCGTTGGCCGCCCGGGCCGCCGCCATGATGTCCTCGAAACTCGCGGCGGGCTTGCCGTAGGCGATGTTCTCCCGGATCGTCCCGTTGAAAAGGATCGGTTCCTGCAGGACGACGCCGATGTGGCTCCGTAGGTCCTCGAGCCGGATATCCCGCAGGTCCACGCCGTCCAGGGTGATCGAACCGTAGTTCACGTCGTAGAAACGGCAGATGAGATTGATGGTCGTACTCTTCCCGGCGCCCGACTTGCCGACCAGCCCGATCATCTCGCCCTCCCGGATCTGGAGATTGACGTCCCGCAGCACCGGCAGCGCCGCGTCGTATCCGAACGTCACGCCCCGGAACCTGATCTCGCCCCGCGTTCGCAGCATCTGCTTCGCGTTCTTGTCCTCGTAATTCTCCGGTTCCATGTCGATGAGTTCGAAGACCCGTTCGGCGGCGCTCATGGCCCGTGTCATCCAGCTGTTGACCCGGCCGAGCCACCGAAGCGGACCGTAGAACATCTGCAGGTAGAAGTAGAACAGTATCAGTTCGCCCAGGGTGAGCTCCTGCCCGAGCACCAGTCCGCCCCCCACCAGCCACACAACGATGAAGCCCAGGAAGTTCAGCAGGCCCATGGTGGAGAAGTAGTAGATCCACTGTTTCTCGGTCCAGTACTCCAGGGCGAACATGTCCCTCGCGTTGCGTCTGAACCGGCTGACTTCCCTGTTCTCCTGGGCGAAGGCCTTGACGATCCGTATACCCGAAAGGGACTCCTGGATGTGGGTGAAGAACCCTTCCCACTGGCGCCACATGCGGGTGTAGTAGGTCCGCAACCTCCGGTAAAGGACCCTTCCCCATATGACGATGAGCGGCACGGGGATGAGGATGTAGAGCGTAAGCACCCAGTTGGTATAGAACAATATGCCGACGATCCCGATCGTGGTCAGCAGGCGGAGGATGAGAAAGGGCAGGCCGTCCACCAGGAAACTGCGCACGTTCCGGGTGTCCCGCGTTACGCGCGAGAGCAGGCCGCCCGTCTTCTGCTTGTCGTGGAACCCCAGCGAAAGGTACTCGACGTGCTGGTACACCTGGGCCCGGATGTCCGCCACCACGCGGGCGCCCACCCAGGCCGTCAGCCAGCCGTTCGCCATCTCGCCCAGCCATCGGAGGACGAGCAGGCCGGCCAGGGCTGCGACGAACCAGAACAGGAGCGCCTTGTCGTCGTTCGCGAAGGCGTCGTCGATGATGAGCTGCGTGATCTTCGGCGGAAGGAGTTCCGCCACGGTGAGCACGGCGAACAGCCCCACCATGGCGATGGCCTTGGCCCAGTGGGCGGCCAGGTAGGAACAGATCCGCTTGAGCATGCCCCACCGGCTGACACAGGCGGGACACAGCCCGTCCCTGGTGGGCAGGCGCCTGCCGCAAGTCTCGCAGTACACCCGGGGGAACACCGTCTTGACCTGAAACGGCTTTTTTTCGATGTGCTGCTCGATGCCGCGCTGGGCCTCGTTGAAGACGTCCACGCGGCTCTGGGAATAGCGGATCAGCGGGATCGTGTCATGGGCCGTGGAGACCTCCAGGCTGGAACCGCCTACGAGAGGTATCACGGCCACCCTGGTCAGGTCCTCCATAGGTACGGCGATGTCGTCGCCGATACCGTTGAGTTCCAGGGCCATGACGCGGCGGTCGGTTACGATGAGCCAGGAGGGCTGGAACCGGCCTTTCGCGTCCAGGTCCGATTCCAGGGTGATGTGGATTTCTTCGTCGGTTTCCAGTACGGGGTAGAGTTTCTTTTGAATCTGATCCGGCAGGGGATCGGCCAGGCGCATGTAACTCCCTTTGGAACCATGCTGTGGGGATTGCTGCCGCGCGGGTTGAACGGGTCCGGTCATATATCAAGAAAGTGGATGCACCTGCAAGGCTTCATTACTGCGAATGTGATTTGAAGTCCTGGGCAGTGTGAGAAAATCGAAGTCCGTTCCAGTCCACGAAAGTACACTTCCGCAGCCCGAAAATCAAGGAAAAGCACCCTGCCGAGATTGTTTATTTACAGTAAATACTTTGATTTACGTCCGCGGGATCATACATTTCATGGGACTGGAAGGTAGCTGGTTTCGCATTCCCGAACGTAGTGCCGCCCATGATGACGCCCCACCGCCTCGAAAGCCTGCTGTCCCGCTTCTCCGGCCTTTCCATCATGGTCGTCGGCGACTTCTTCCTGGACAAGTACCTGGTCCTCGATCCGGCGCTGGACGAACCGTCCCTGGAGACGGGGCTGGCCGCGCGCCAGGTCGTGGCCCGGCGGTGCATGCCCGGTGCCGCGGGCACGGTCATGGCCAACCTGCGCGCCCTGGGGGCCGGGCACCTGCTCGCCGTGGGGGTCACGGGCGACGACGGCGAAGGGTATGAGCTCAGGCAGGGACTGGCGGCCATGGGAGTCCGCCTCGACGGACTGTTCGAATCCCCGGACCGGTACACGCCCACCTACATCAAGCCCATGCACAGGGAGCCGGGTGGAGAACGGGAATTAAACCGCATCGACATACAGAACCGGACGCCCACGCCACGGGACCTGGAGGACCGGTTGGTCGGATTCCTGGGAGACATGGCGCACCGGGTGGACGGCGTGGCCGTCCTGGACCAGGTGGGGCAGCGCAATACCGGGGTGGTCACGGACCGGGTCCGGGAAGCGGTCTGCGCCCTGGGTCGGACCTGTCCCGACAAGGTCATCCTGGTGGATTCGCGCGAACGCATCGGCGATTTCCGCCACGTCATCCGCAAGGGCAACCGGGACGAGATGCGCGGAGCCGCGGAAATTCGGACGTTCGGCAGGGAAGGCGCGGACGATATGTCCGGACGTGATGGTGCCGGATGCCGGGACCCGTTCTCTTCCAGGGACGAGGCCGGACGATCCGGCCGGGCGCTCTTCGAATCGGGAACTGTTGCCGGCGAAATTCCGACGCGGCCGGTCTACGTCACCCTCGGCGCGGACGGCCTGCTGCTGATCGACGGCGAAGGCTGCCGGCATGTGCCCGGGGTACGCGTTCCAGGGCCTGTGGACACCGTCGGCGCCGGAGACAGCGTAACGGCCGGGATCGTGGCCTCGCTGGCCGCCGGCGCGACGCCCATGGAGGCGGGCCTGGTCGGCAACCTGGCGGCCTCGGTCACCGTCCGTCAGCTGGGGGTCACAGGAACGGCCTCGCCCGCGGAGTTATTGGGGGCATTGAAGGCACTGGGTTGAAGAAGCCGCCTTCGGTTTCGAAGGTCCGGCCGGTCTGGTGGTCCGGCAAGGCTGGTGGTCCGGCACAAAAGAACCGTCTAACCTGGTTTTACCTTCCAGAAATCAAATACGATGGACAGGGCTACCGGAATCCATTGGACGTTCCGGTTATTGAAGGCGCGAATGTACCGGACGTCCAGCGCCAGTCCGACCACAGGCGTCACCGGAACATGCACGCCGCCGCCGAGGAGCACGCTGAAAGAGGATTCTGTGCCGAACACGGTCAGCTTCGTACCGTCAACGGTACCGAAGAACCGGTCGATTACCCTGGAGTAGCCGATGCCGCCCACGCCGTAAAACCTCGCGGGGGAAGTGGCATTTTTCAACATCAATCCGAAGTTGGCGCCTTCCAGGCTTACATTGGCATCCACGTGCGGTCCGAGTGTCTGCAGCACTTCGTCGCTCAGACGGTCCCGGTCGTGCTGGCCGCGCGCTACGGAAAAGAGATTGTCATAGCCATTGAAGGCGAGATGAACAGACCTGGAGACACGTACGGTAACGCCCAGGAGGAACAGCGATCCCGTTGATTTGCCGTCGGCGAAACCGCCTGTGGGGATGCTCCTCCCGCCGCCCAGACTGATCGACATGCGCTTTTCCTCGACCTGGGCGAAACTCCTGCCGGCGGACGGCAGCGAGACCCCGACGGTCAGCAGGAGAATTGCAATCTGCTTCATGCTTGCCGTCCTGGACGGGTCGAGCTGTCTATGAAAGCGTCATCATTTCATGACCGTTGCGCGGCGGCCTTTTCACGCGGGCGCCGGCCGCTCAGATAGGCCTTGAGCTTCGGCGGGAACTCCCGCTTGACCAGCTCCTGCCGCAACGCCCACTGATCTTCGGCCGCCACCGGGGACGTCTCCCTGATTTCGCCGCCTTCCATGATCAGGATCGGTTCACCGTCCCGGTAGAGGATCCGGTTGGTCGTGATGCCGGGGACGCGCCGTCCGGGCGTGATTATGCCGACCAGATTCAGGGGGTCGGAGGCGCTGATGGCCACGAGCGTACCCTGTTTCTCCTTGCGCCGGATGCTGCGCAGCAGGGTCACGGCTTCACCCAGGGCGTACTGCTCGCCCCAGACGCCGTTCACAAACCGGCCGCCGCGGATTTCGCCCCGGGCTTCCATTCGCCGCAGCACCCGCACGAGGTCCCGCCACGGCGGCGAGGTGTTCTCCCGTTCCGTCAGGCGGCGGAACACGACGCCGTACCTGGCGAGCGCGACGCGGGCATAGGCCTCGAGGTCCTCTTCCGGGTCGCCTTCCGCCGGTACGCGGGACGTCAGGCCCCACCGTCCCGCCGTCGACAGGTCGAAGGGGTTGCCGCGGCCCCGACCCCGTCGGGATTCCTTCTGGCGCGACGGCACCAGCAGGGCCCGTAGCCCTGCGAAGCTGTCCGACGTCGCCATCCCCGCTGAAACCAGCTCCGCTACAGCTTCCTCGGCATGGGTCCGAAGAAGTCCGGACTGCGACGCGATATCGTCGAAAAACACCGCGCCCTGCCGGGCCATCAGGTCCAGCACTGTTTTCGCATAGGTGGACAACGCCAGGTCCTCGTCACCGGTCACACCGCTCAGGGACATCCACAGCGAGCGGTTCATGCGGTCCACGATGGCGATGGGCGTCGACCGGATCGGACCGGCCGTCTTTCCGTTCTCGCCGTTCGACCGGTGGGGACGGAGCCGTCCCCAGGCGTACTTGCCGGAAAGGCACAGGTTGTCGAGCCAGGCGTAGTCGTAATCGGTGATGCGGGACGGCAGGATCTCGCTTTCCCAGGCCGCGGCCGACGCTTCCACGCCTTCCAGCATGCGCAGCACGGCCGTCACGGCGTCGGCCCCCTTCAGCCGGGTGTCGGGCGCCAGGTGATGCCAGGTGAAGAGGAACTGCATGAAGTCGGCGGGTGAAACGGGCTGGATCTCGCGGCGCAGCCTGGTGATCGTGAAGCGGTGGATCCGCGCCAGCAGCCGGCGCTCGCACCATTCCAGCGTGTCCGCGTCCGGCGAGAACTGTCCCCTGAAGACAAAACCCTCCCGCTCGAGTGAGATCAGCGCCTGATCGACCGTGCCGACCGGCAGGTCGATGGACCCGGCCAGGCCGGCCGCTGTGACCGGACCCAGCGTCTCCAGCCTTCCCCGTATCAGTTCCACCAGCGCGTACGCCTCCAGCGCGTACGCTTCTGTCGCGGAGGCGCCAGTGACAGACCCGTCAGTGGAAGTTGCGTCAGTCGCGGATGCGTCCGCCGAGGTTGCGTCCGCCGCGGAGGCGTCCGTCGAGGACACGCCGGCCTGCCTGGCCGCGGCCTGAAACCCCTTCTCCAGGTTGCCTCTCACATCGTCCGGGAAATCCTCCGACGGCTCGAACTTTCCCCGCGGATGCACCCGCTCGAAATGGATGCGCCGTTCCAAGGGCGTCCACAGGCGCTTTCCGCCCTCCGTCACGAGCGTGGCGGCCCGGCGGTCGCCTTCCAGAACGGCGTAGTATTCCGTCCAGCTCCCGAACTGATCGCCCTTTCGCCCTTCTTCTTCCGTGACATACCCCGCGAGCACCAGGGCGTCGTGGAGTTCGTCCGGACTCCGCACCTCCGGCCAGGCGTCGCTTCGCACGGTGTCGATGGCCTCGGGGTCCAGGCGTCCCAGGTCGCCGGCGACCGCGGGGTCGAGCCAGCGGCGGTTCCGGACGGCGTTTGTCCGCCGCTCCTCGAGGGGCGCGTCGTCCAGGAAGGCGTAGGGCCGCGCGTTGAGGATCTCCTCGGCCATGGGCGAGGGCTCGCGCAGGTCCCGCGCGTGCACGTTCATTTCCCCCGCTTTCATCATCTTAAGGACCGATTCCAGCGTATCGACGTCCATGGCCTCGTGCAGGCAGTCCTCTATCGTCTGGCTGACCAGGGGATGGTCCGGCACCTCCCTGTCGCCCGCGATGTTCTCCAGGCATGCGATCTGGTCGGGGAATACCTGGGCGATCAGGTCCTCGGCGACGGACCGCTGTATCTGTGGCGGCACCCGGTCCCCGCCCCTGCGCCGCAGCACGGCCAGGGCGGTCGACGCGTTCCAGCGCCAGCGCACCTCGAACATGGGCGCGTCGAGGAGGGCCTGGACCAGGACCTCCCGGACCGACTTGGCGTTGAGATAGCTGAAGACGTCGTCCAGGGGGAAGCTGTGCGTGGCGCCCAGGGACAGGATGATGGAATCCTCGTTCGCCGCGGCCTGCAGCTCGAAGTTGAAGGTCCGGCAGAACCGCTTGCGCAGGGCCAGTCCCCAGGCCCGGTTGACCCGGCTTCCGAAGGGACTGTGGAGCACGAGATGCATGTCGCCGGCCTCGTCGAAGAACCGCTCCGCTACGAGGTCCTTCTGGGAGGGGATCACACCGAGGGCCGCCTTGGCCGCGCCCAGGTACTCCGCGATCTGCGTCGCCGCCACGTGGGATATGCCCGCGGAATCCATAAGCCATTCCTCGGCCTCCCGCTTCCATTCGGGGTCGAGCTTCCCCCGGCTATCGCGTCCGTGCGGCGTCCCGGCACCCACGTCCATCCGGCTCGCGACCTCTTCCCTCAGCCGCGACAGGGAAGCGGAAAGTTCGACCGTCCTTCCCGGCGCCTCGCCGAACCAGAAAGGCATGGTGGGCGGCATGCCCTGGGCGTCCTCCACGCGGATCTTGCCCTTCTCCACGCGCAGGATGCGCCACGAGTTGTTCCCGAGTTGCACGATGTCCCCGGCCGTGCTTTCGATGGCGAAGTCCTCGTTCAGCGTGCCGATGAACGTCTCCGTGGGCTCCATGATCACGTCGTAGTCGAACTGGTCCGGGATCGTCCCGCCCGACACCAGGGCATTGATCCGGGCTCCCTTTCGACCCCTGACCGTTCCGTTCATCAGGTCTCGCTGGATGTAGGCGTGCTTGCGGCCCCGGCGCGGCGTATAGCCCTCGTCCAGCATGGCCACGACGCCGTCGAATTCCTCCCTGGACAGACTCCGGTAGGGATAGGCCTTTCGCACAAGGTGGTACAGTTCGTCCTCGCTGAAATCGCAGTTGGCCACCTCCGCGATGATCTGCTGGGCCAGCACGTCGAGCGGCTGTTCGGGGATGATGATCCGGTCCAGCTCGCCCCGCCGCACCGAATCCATGATCGCGGCCGCCTCCACGAGTTCGTCCCGCGTCAGGGGGAAAAGGCGGCCCTTCGGCGTGCCCGTAATCGTGTGGCCCGACCGGCCCACCCGCTGGATGAGCGTCGCGATCGCCTTGGGGGAGCCGATCTGGCAGACGAGGTCCACGGCGCCGATGTCGATGCCCAATTCCAGGGAAGCCGTGGCCACCAGGGCCTTAAGCGCGCCGGCTTTGAGCCGCTGCTCGGCGTCATGCCGGTGCTCCTTCGACATGCTGCCGTGGTGGGAAGTGACGTTTTCGGTGCCCAGCCGTTCGCTCAGGTGACGGGCCAGCCGTTCCGACATGCTACGCGTGGTAACGAAGACCAGGGTCGTCCGGTGCCGCAGGATGAGTTCCTCGAGGCGTTCATACACCTCCTCCCACACCTCGTTCGACATGACGGCGCCGAGGGGGGAACGGGGGACTTCGATCTTCAGCTCGAGTTTGCGCCGATGCCCGGCGTTGAGGATCTTGCAGCCCTTGCCCTTGTCATAGGCGGCGCCGGTGAGGAAGTGGGCGATCCGGTCGATGGGTTTCTGCGTGGCCGATATGCCGATGCGCGTAAGCGGACCGGAGGTAAGCCGTTCCAGCCGCTCCACCGACAGGGCGAGGTGCGATCCGCGCTTGTTGCCCACCAGCGCGTGGATCTCGTCAATGATGAGCGTGTGCACGTTCGGCAGGATACGCCGGCCGCCCGCGCTCGTGAGCAGCAGGTAGAGGCTCTCGGGCGTCGTCACCAGGATGTGGGGCGGGTGTTTCGTCATGGCGGCGCGCTCGCTCGTGGGCGTATCGCCCGTGCGGACCGCCACGCGGATGGGGACGTCGGATCGGCCGCGCTCCTTCAGGATCGCCTGGATGCCCTTCAGCGGGACCTGCAGGTTGGCGTGGATGTCGTTGCTGAGGGCCTTCAGGGGGGACACGTAGACGATCTGCGTGCCTTCCGGCAGCGTGCCGTACTGGCCCTGCCGGACCAGGTCGTCGATGGAGGACAGGAAGGCCGCCAGCGTCTTGCCTGAACCCGTGGGCGCCGCGATCAGCGTGCTTTGCCGCTGCTTGATGACCGGCCAGGCGCGCTTCTGGATATCGGACGGCTCGTCGAACCGGTCCTCGAACCACGCGGCCACGGCGGGATGGAAGAGGTCGTTGGTCATGGGTTTTCAGGAACTGGATTTCCGGGATCCGCGACCAGCTGACCGGATTGTTGCAAGATCGCATGTGCCAGCGGTCGATATCTTGCCATGAAGGAAGCCAATATAGCTGACCGGGTCAAGGATTCCGTGCGCGTCGTGCACCTTTGTAACGGAAAGAGAAGAACCCTTCGGTATCATCGGTTCCAGTCTGTCACAGCAGGGATTCCCGAACTTTCAATGACCGTCAGTCCCGGTCCCGGTAGATTGCGGCGGGCTGCCTGAACCGTTTCCCCGGGCTCGAGCCATTCGTGCAAGATACCCCGAACCTTTCCGGTCGATTCATCAAGCAGCAGGACTGCCGACCGGTCGCTCCCGCTATGCAGTTCGGCGTGCCCCTCGGGCCCCGAGACCGCTAACAGTTCCAGCCGATTGGACCAGTCCCTGCGCATCGGTACGATGAAGGCAAACACGCCGCCATCACTGTGCTCGATTACTCCGATGGGAAAGTCGAACTCGAACAGCGTGTTGCCGTCGACATCCACCCCTTCAACCCGGTACGGCCCCCGCGCGTCGGGAAGGCTGGATTGGGCATATACCGAAAACGCCGGCCTGAGAAAGAGTTCCCCCGTTTCATCGATACCTCCCCAGACCAGCAGGCCTTTTGCTGGTGAACTGAAGGCCGAGGCCATGCCAGATCCTGATTCCTCGGTCGCCCGGTAGATTACTGACTTCGAGAAATTGTAGTCGCTGATCCAGTAGGGTGGGCCGCAATAGGTCATCAGGTCCGGAGTGGAAGAATAAACCGGGATATCGTTAAACAGATCATATCCCCAGACGCCTATTTCCCCATTCTCGTAGGGAAAATCAGGATCTAAATCGATACCGGTTCCGCACGGGGCGTGTAACAGACTCATGTTGTGGCCCAACTCATGGGCAACCAGATCAGGAGAAAGTGAGGAGACACTTACGAATCCCGGTGAATGGGCCACTCCGCCGAAACTGACGATCCCCATGTAGTGTCCGCGTTTGCCTTCCATGGTATAGATCAGATTCGTGTCCTCCAACGCCGAAAACCCTTCGGGCTGGTTCGCCGTCCACACCGGATCGTGGATCGAAAGACTGAATCTGTCGACTGGAAGGACATCCCTGGTCAGCCGAAACAGGTCGGATTCGGCCGTCAGTCCTTCGATACGCTCCGGGACGGATGCGTACAGATCCGGGTTATCCATCCAGAGAAAGGGTACCAGCGTAAGATCGAGCGAAGGCACCTTTCTTACGTCGACCGGCAGCCTCCCGGTCATCGGGAACCGATCTTCCAGGTCCACGAGATCCCCCAGCGAGTTTTCAGGATCGATCTCAACGACCACCTCCAGGCTCGGCTGGATTACGCTACCAGGGATCAGTGTGTTGGCAGACGTTTCAAGCGTTCCCAGATCGAGATTTGGAGGAATGGCCATCCCCTCGGATTGAATCTCCACACTAAATACCTGGCTGCCTTGAACAAAAAACCGCGCCGTGACTGGAGGCATCGGCACGTCCATGTCTGTTTCGGCCTTGATGAATACGCGCAGCAACGCGTCTTCCCCGGCTACCAGGGGCACGGAGAAATCGGAAGACTGTGTGGCCTGGACCAGGATCACGGAGGTCTTGGTTAGAAACCCACTGCAGACTTCTACGCCGTCAGGGTTCTGTATCTGATTCAGCCAGGACTCGAACTCGGGGTTGTCCGGAACGCAAAGGCGCGTGTTGGCGAGATACAGTTCATCCAGCATCAAGCCTGTAATGGACTGTGGCAAAATCCCGGCCATCTCCACATTTTCTCCCAGACTCAGTATCTTCAAGTTGATCAGATCGCCGAACGAAGGCGGCACGGTACCGGTCAACCGGTTCCTGGCCAGAATCAGGTGTTCAAGGCCTACAAGCTTTCCCAGACTGGAAGGGATACTTCCCGTCAGCCGGTTCCTGGATAGCGTAAGTCGTTCAAGATTCACCAGTCCCCCAAGCTCCGACGGTATACTCCCCGACAACTGGTTTGAGTGAAAGTCCAGTCCTTTCAGGTTGACCAGGTTGTCAAGAGCCTGAGGCAACGGACCGGTTAACTCGTTCGAAGCAACGGTCAACCCCCTCAGATTCGCCAGCTGACCAATCTCACGAGGCAGCTCGCCGGTAAACCGGTTCGAGTTCAGATCCAACTCTTCGAGGTGCTCCAGATCGCCAAGAGCCTGAGGCAACGGACCGGTTAACTCGTTCGAAGCAACGGTCAACCCCCTCAGATTTGCCAGCTGACCAATCTCACGAGGCAGCTCGCCGGTAAATCGGTTTGCGGCCAGATCCAGCCATTCGAGATGCGCCATATTGCCAAGTTCCGGAGGCAACGATCCCGTCAGCTCGTTTGAAGCGAGATTCAATAATCTCAATTCCACCATTTGGCCGATCTCCCGGGGCAACTCGCCAGTAAATCGGTTCGCAGACAAATCCAGCCATTCGAGATGCGCCATATTGCCAAGTTCCGGAGGCAACGATCCCGACAACTCGTTTGAAGCGAGACTCAATATTGTCAAATCCGCCATTTGGCCGATCTCCCGGGGCAACTCGCCGGAAAGTTGGTTCCCAAACAGATCTAACCGTTCAAGATGAACCAGATCCCCCAGCTCCCGGGGCAGGGGTCCGATCAGTCCGTTGGATGCAAGGAGCAGGGACCTCAAGTGCTGAAGTCGCCCCAATGCCGCCGGAATTGAACCGGTCACGTTGTTTTCAGGCAGCCGTAACCAGGTCACCTTCCCTTCGGGGCTGGTTTCAACACCATACCAGGCATTAAGGGGTTCCTCGCTCAACCAGTTCGTACTGTTCGTCCAGTCCGGACCACCGGTGATGTGGTAGAAAACGATCAGGGCGTCCCGGTCCGCGTTCCCGGACTGCATCAAGACAATTATGGTGACTATCTCCGCTGCGTTCCCTGAACGAGCGGTAATCTGAGTCGTACCTTCCGATATCCCGGTCACCAGGCCCTGTTCACTTACGGACGCTACGGTCTCGTCACTGCTCGACCAGGCCACTGCCGCGTCTCCGATCCGGTGTTCGTTCCGATCCAGAACGGTAGCCGTCAGCTGGGTACGTTCCTCCGGCTGAGAAACGATCCTCAACCCTGGTTCGATTTCGATTCGGTGTGCTACCTGAGACACCACAATCTGGACGCTTGCAGAGAAGTCACCCGATCTTGCCAGAACCTCAGCCATTCCATTGTTGACTGCAGTTACCAGGCCCTGCTCGTTTACGATAACGACGGTCTCGTCACTGCTCGACCAGGACAATGGAGCGCCTTCAATCGGGTGGTCGTTCCGGTCTATAACTCGCGCGACCAGTTGTAACGTATCGCCAATGGCGTCAAACGTGGTCTTAACCGGTTCGATGCTCAAACCCTCCGGAACCTGGGAAACAGTTGCCTCAATGCTGGCGGACGCGTTGCCTGAACGGGTCGTCGCCGTGATACGGTCCGTGCCGCTCTTCAGGGCTCTCACCAGGCCCGAGTTATTAACGGAGACAACACCCGCCCTGGTACCTGACCAGATGATCTAGACATCGGATAAAGGTGTGTTGTTCCGGTCAAATACCTCGACCGTCAATTGTTTGGTCTGGCCGATGGCGTTAAACGTAACGGACGAAGGCGTAATCGTAAGCCGGGACGGGATGGGTAAGGGCGGAGCCGGCGGTGGAGGAGTAACCGGTGGTGGGGGCTGAACTGGTGTAGGCGGGCTTACCGGTGCAGGCGGGCTTACCGGAGTGGGCTTAGTACCACTGTCTTTACCGCACGAGATCAATATCACCAGAATGACCGAAGCGACCAGGGCGATCGGCGCGACCAAAGACAGAGAAAGGGAAACACCGTAACGACGGAAAATGTTGGGGGGCATCGACCTGACGAGAGGACCGTTGGGACCAGAAACTGTCGACTGTCCGGATTGGTCCAAAGGAGCGACTGAATCCAGGAGATTCTGTTTTGTATCGATATCTGAGAATATACCGTTTATTCAGACTTATCATGTGTGCGAATTGAGTGTAAATTGAGTGTAAATTGAGTGTGATTGAACAAAGACGACTACATCGTTGCCCCGTACACCAGCAATACCGTGCCCAGGATGAGCGCGATCAATCCCCGGTTCCGCGTGGTGAGGCCGATCCGCTCCACCGTTCTGCCGCCGGCCCAAACGATCACGCCCGATACAAAAAGGTAGATCCCGGCGGCGATCAACAACACGCTCATGATTCTGGCCCGATGATGAGAATGTGGGTCCGGGGTAACGTCAGGTCAGCAGGGTTATCCCAATGGTGTTTAAGACCACGCCCACGGCCATGGCGATCTTGCCGCGCCTGGGGGTGGACAGGCCAATGCGTTCCATGTTGTTGCCGCCGGCCATGGCGAGCAGACCCGTAATGAAGAGAGACATGCCCACGAACATCAAAGGGAAGATAAAGACTCCATCGATTAATTCGCTCATTCCGGGTGGCTCCTTTTTAAATCACGCCTCGTACAGTAACGGGCAATACGCCGGATCGTCCAGGTGCTGAACGTAGTAGTCGTTCCGGCCCTCCACCGGCCGGGCTTTCTCGGTCCGGAGATGGAAGGCAAAGCTGCGGCGCGGCGCGTCCGATACATTTGGCCCGCTGGCATGGTAGGTGTGGCGGTCGTGGAAACTGACCGCGCCGGCAGGCAGGACCGCCTCGACCTCGTCCCACGCTTCGCCCTCCGGCACGGGGATTTCCTTGCGCTGGGCTTCGTGGTCGTGTCCGAAGAAGTCGCCGCTGTCCAGCAGGCCCCACCGGTGCGAGCCCCGCAGGAACCGCATGGGACCGGAATCTGACGTTACGTCGCTCACGGCGACCCAGGCGGTGAACAGCTCGCCGTCCAGGTATTTCCAGTACTGCTTGTCCTGGTGCCATCCGACGTTGCCCGACACGCCGCCGACCGAGCCTTCCGGGCCAGCTGATTTTCCCGGGCCGACCGCGCCGACCGTGCTGCCCGGGCCGCCTGAGTTGCCCGGGCCGGCCGGGCCGACCGGCGGTTTGTAGAGCATCTGGGACGCCCAGAGCTGGATCCGGCTTGCGCCCAGCAGAGACGCCGCCCAGCGACCGATTTCCGGATGGGAGGCCAGTTCGTAGATGGTCCGGTCCGACAGGTGCGCCTGGTCGATCTTGCGGATGCGCTTCGGGTCGTCTCCGGGGTTCCACGATCTGCGCGGCGGTTCCCCGGTCTCGTAATCCCCGAACATGACCCGGTCCATGCTGGCCGTCACCCGCTCGATCAGATCGGCCGGGAGGATGGGCGGAGTCAGGTAAAAGCCGTCGCGCCGATACCGGTCCCCCGCGTTCACGGGGATGGGCACATTCTGCATGGAAATCGTCATCCGGCCCTCATCGATCCGGACCTTGCCAGTCCGATCCTTTCCAATACGTCCCTCACTCGTCCGGCAGCGCGCTCTTGTACTTCACGCCGCCACGCGCCTCGTCGAATTCCTCGTTGGCCCGTTTGAGCAGTTCCGGGTCCCGCAACAGGTCCAGGCCCGTCAGCGCCAGGGCCTTGGCGGCAAAGAGCATGCCCCTGCTCCCGATGCTCGAACCGGAGGAGGCCACCATTTGCCAGCTGTGGGCGGGCGTGCCCAGGGGCCAGCAGCAGGTCGTGATCTGCCCCGTGGGCGCGATCCAGCTCACGTCGCCCACGTCCGTCGACCCCTCAATCCCCGGCGGGTTATCGGTATGGGGAAGCACCTGCGTCCACAGCGGATTCTCGATGCTTTCGGCGATGGAATCCTCTACCGTCGCTTTCTCCATCCGCTCGTAGGCCGACCGGACCGCGTTATCGGGAAAAGTTCCCTGAAGCTGCCGGGCGAATCGGCGCTCCTCGGCGGTGAAGGCGAGGTCGTTTACGGCCTGCATCTTCCGCAGCATCAGGTCGGACAGGATACCGTTCGGCAGGACCTCGTAGGCGCCTCCGATGAACTCGATATCGTGGGTGGTGCCGCTCATCAGCGCGGCGCCCCGTGCGATGTCGAGCACCCGTTCGTACATCTCTTCCACCTCGGCGCGTTTCGGCGACCGGATGTAGTACCACACCTGGGCATAGGCCGGCAC
The DNA here is from genome assembly GCA_022822725.1 of Candidatus Latescibacterota bacterium. GTDB lineage: Bacteria > JAAXHH01 > JAAXHH01 > JAAXHH01 > JAAXHH01 > JAAXHH01. The sequence continues at coordinate 590,923 of JAJEAN010000001.1, read as the reverse complement.
CACGTTCGGCGCCTCCCCGCCGCTCGTGACCACGCTGTGGATGCGGGCCTCCGGGATCACGTGCTCCCGAAGGTAGTTCATGCCCACGTCCATCAGCATCACGCCGTCGAGGGCGCTGCGTCCCTGGTGCGGCATGGCCGAGGCGTGGGCGGCCACCCCGTGGAAGTTCACCTTGAAGGAATTGAGCGCGAGCGACGAACCGTTCCAGACCAGGTTCGTCGCACCGGGATGCCAGGTAATGGCGGCGTCCAGGTCGTCGAAAACGCCGTCGCGCGCCATGAGCACTTTGCCTACCACCTGCTCCTCCGCGGGACAACCGTAGTACCGGATCGTGCCGCCGATGCCATCCCGTTCCATCGCACGCTTCAGGGCCATAACGGACCCCAGGCACGCCGTGCCGAAGAGGTTATGGCCGCAGCCATGGCCGGGTCCGCCCGGCTCGATGGCTTCCCGCTCCGCGGAAACCGTTTGCGACAGGCCGGGTAGTGCATCGTACTCCCCCAGGAACCCGATAATGGGGTCTCCCGAGCCCCAGGTGGCGACGAAGGCCGTAGACATCCCGCCGGCGCCCCATTCGATGGAGAAGCCGTCCGCTTCCAGCTCCGTTGCCTGCAGTTTCGACGCATAGGTCTCCTGCATCGCGATCTGCGGATGTTCCCAGATGTCCCTGGCCATCCGGGACAGATCGTCGTCCTGGTCGTTGACGTAGTCGATGATCAGCTTTTCAGCGGTCATGGTCGGGCTTCTCCGGTCGGTGCGCGGGTAATTCGAAGAAAATGCGGGATTTGGGATGTCGATGCGGTATACAAGGGTATATTATAATTGTCGTCAGGCATACATGCAACGTAGATGCACTGTAGATATATTGTAGATATGACTACACCATGTAGATACGACTACTCCATGTAGATACGACTACTCCATGCGCCAGTTCGACCGGAAATTCGGCGAGCGCCTCATCGATGAATCGCCCATGACGCCGGCGGTCTACCTTTTCAAGGACGGGCAGGGTACCGTGCTCTACGTCGGCAAGGCCGGGAACATAAGGCGGCGCCTCCAGCAGTACCGGAACGCCTCGCGCCGCAAGGTGCACCGCAAGATGCGGACGCTGGTCCGGGAGGCGAGCACCCTGGAGATCATGCCGCGCAATTCGGAACGCGAGGCCCTGTTGCTCGAGAACGAACTGATCCGCAAGCTGCGACCGCCCTACAACGAGGACGGCACCTGGGACTTCCTGTACCCGGCCCTCGGCCTCGGGGGCACGGAGAAGCAGGTCCTGCTCTGCTTCACGACCCATGTGGATGCGTGGAAGGAACTGGACCTCAAGTGGTACGGCGTGTTCAAGTCCAGGCGGCGCGCCCTGGCCGCCTTCGACGCGCTGGTCTACGTGCTGAAGCTGATCGGACATATCGAACCGGTCCGGCATCTTCCGCCCCACGAACGGATCCGGGGTTCCCGGCTGACCGGCTTCCGCCAGGTGCCGGCCGAGGTCGTCGCCTCCATCGAACGCTTCCTGTCCGGTGCAGGACCGGACGCCCTCGTGCCCCTGACCCACGGGCTGCTGGAGAAACCCGTCGCCCGCCTCAGCGCTTCGGAAGTCCAGCGGAACATCCGCATGCTGGCACACTTCCACGATCTGGATCTCGGTCCGTTGCGCGCGGCCATGGATTCGGCAGGCCGTCCGGGGACTTACGTACCGCAGGACGAACGGGACGCGCTGTTCCTTGCAACCGATGAGCGCATCGGAACCCGTAACGACGTTGATCCCTGACCAGACCCTGACGTTGATCCCTGACCAGACTCTGCGGTATCTGGGCGGAATTCCGAAACGACCATTCCATCTGTAAGGACATGTATATGTTTCCTTATTTTATTGACAAAAGTAAGGTATATAGCAAATTATAATGCAGGAGGTGAATGATCATGATCGAATCCAGTGTCACGAGCAGAGGACAGACAACGCTCCCCAAGGTGGTTCGGGAATCACTCGGCTTATCTGCCGGGGACAAAGTTCGCTACGTGATCTGCGACCAGGAAGTGCGCATTCTGCCCGTGCGCCCGATCAGTCGATTGTATGGCATGCTCAAGTACCAGGGACCTGTCGTCACCATCGACGAGATGGAGCAGGCCGTTGCCCGTGGAGCCAGTGAAGAATGATTGCGCTGGACACCAACGTTCTCGTTCGGTACCTGGTGCGCGACGACGAAGCACAGGCCGCGACCGCCCGGAGTTTAATGTCTTCGCTTACCGCGGACCAACCCGGGTTCGTCTGCCGGGAAGTCATTCTTGAACTCGTCTGGGTTCTGGAACGGGCTTACGGCCTTTCTCGTGAGGATATTGCCGATGCATTGGAGCAACTGGTCTCAACGGACGTACTGGTGATTGAGGCTGGCGCCGATGTCGCACAGGCTGCGTTCAGTTACGGGACGGGCAGCACAGGATTCTCGGACCTTATGATACTGGCTGCCGCCGAACGATCGAACGCATTGCCTTTGCACACTTTCGATCGGAAGGCCGCACGGCAGGAAGGAGTTACCTTGTTATCATGTTCAAAAGCGTAAAACACGATGTTTGGGCCTTCGACGCGGAATGGGTGCCTGATCCCGACGCGGGGCGACTGCTCTACGACCTGCCGGCTGAACTGCCCGACCGCGACGTCATCCAGGAGATGTGGCGCCTGAACGGGGCCACCGAAGAAAAGCCGCGGCCCTTTCTCAAGTACGCCATGTCCCGCCTGGTCTCCATCGCCATGGTGACCCGGAGCCAGGATCCCCATGGAAACGTTACGATCGACCTGCGCGTACAACCCCGGGACCCGGACAACCCCGACGACTGCGACGAAGCCACGATCCTGTCCCGTTTCCTGGAAAGCGTGGGCCGGCGCCTGCCCCAGCTCGTAGGCTTCAATTCCACCGGGTCGGACCTGCCGGTCATGATCCAGCGGGGGATCATCAAGGGCATCACGGCCGCCGGGTTCTGCAAGCGGCCGGACAAGCCCTGGGAGGGCTACGATTACTTCTCGCGGGCCAGCGAGTGGAACGTGGACCTGATGAAGGCCATCGGCGAGTGGGGCAAGGCGCGCCCTTCCCTGAAGGAGATGGCGGTGCTGTCGGGCATACCGGGCAAGTTGGGTGGTTTCGACGGTGACAGCGTCGCCGAGGCCTGGCTCGACGGCGGCATCCGGCGTATCGCCCGGTACAACCAGCACGACGCCGTGACGACCTACCTCGTCTGGCTGCGCATCGCCCATTTCGCCGGGTTCTTCAGCGACGACCAGTACCTGGAGGAACAGGACCTGGTGCGGACCATGCTCGAAGAGAAGGCGAAATCACCGGAGAACGGGCACCTGGCCGAATATGTGCAGGAATGGGACCGGCTGAGGGGGAAGGCGGGGGAAGGCTGATCGGAGTCGTTCCACAAAGTTGAGCCTTATTCTACCGGGTTTTCCCAAAGTAATCTGACTGGCGCAGCTGTCATTCCTTCTCCGAAACTTAAACACTTTTCGCCGTCATAGAGCACCACGCCAGCGGCGAACCGGTCACCAGCTGCGTCCTTGAGCTTGCGCAATCCGTGGAAATCCGAAGCGCGTACGGTACTTGACGCTTTCACTTCCACACCTGCCACGGCCAAAGATCCCTTCTCGATCACCAGGTCTACCTCAACCTTGTCCTTGTCCCTGAAGTGATAGAATGTCAACGGGGCATCTGACCAACTGGACTGTCGTCTTAACTCCTGAAACACGAATGATTCCAGATACTGTCCGAATAGCTCCCGATCATTCTTCAGCGCCTTACCGTCGGCACCGATCACGGCGCATCCGATTCCCGTGTCACCGATATGCAGCTTCGGTGCCTTGACCATTCTCTTCAATCGATTGTGCTGCCATGCGGGTATCCGTTCCAACAGGAAGATCCTTTCAAGAATCTCTACATACTTGCTAATGGTCGTTCGGCTGAGGCTGAAGGCGGAGGACATGTCCAGAAGGTTGTATAGCCTTGCTGTTTGAGTCGCAGCAACTGTGAGTAGTCTGTTCATGGCGCCATGATCGCTTATTCTGGCAATGTCCCGTACATCCCTTTGAAGTTGGGTCTCCACATAGTTCAGGTACCAACTGCGTCTTCTGCCCTCGGTCGAGCGAGCCAACGCGGCCGGAAATCCTCCAGCTACGATTCTATCGGCCAGCCGGTTCGGCGCACGGTCCAACATTGGCGCTTTGAGATCGCCAGAAAACAATCGATCAAGAAAGGTCGGAGGCTGACTCGACAGTTCACACTGGGCCAGCGGGTGGAGTCTGATGATCTCCAGCCGCCCGGCGAGAGAATCCGATACCCGGGGCACGAGCAGTACCTGTGACGATCCCGTGAGCAGAAACCGGCCGGGAATCCGGTCACGGTCGATCGCCATTTTCAAAGCAGTGAATATGGAAGGCGCCCGTTGTACCTCGTCCAGAATGACTCTGTCGGGCAAATCGTTAACGAAGCCTGTAGGATCGCTTTCCGCGGCTTCGCGTGCGGTTTCATCGTCAAAGGTGATGTAGTTGGCGCCGCCCCATTCAATGACCGTTTCTCCGCCCCATACTTTGGGTTGCGATGGATTCATCATTCTCGCCAACGTGGTCTTTCCGCATTGTCTCGGACCGTGGATCAGGACAGCCGGCGAATCGGCAAGCGCCTCTTTCAGCAGGTGTTCAGCGAACCGAGGATAGAGTTTGGTCTCGGATGTCATTTTCGTAATGAGCTCGAGGGTGGTTTCAGCCCCGGTCCTTGCTCAGATTTACATGACCGGGTACGTTTAATGACAACTGTCATGGCTTCTTGCATGCAATTTATCCTTCTTTTCGTCCAATTGCAAGTTTATGTGCGGCTGATTGCAAGTTTTCATCCGTCCAATTGCAAGTTTATAATCACTAATCTATTGATATTATTTCATTTAGTAATTTAGATGCCGATGGTGCCAGTGTGTCGGTTTCTTCCTTTCCATTTGCATGTTAGCGTCCGCACTCGTTCGCCACTCAACGAAAATCGCGGCTCCGCAACCGCAACGTCCGGTCCTCCAGCTTCGGGTCCCAGACCGTCTCGACCACGAGGTGGACCACGCCCTCGCCCACCTGCAGGTTGCCGGTCACGCCCATGCAGTGCAGCGTCCTGGCCAGCAGGGCGTTGCGCTCGAACACCTTTTCCCAGATGACCAGGTTCACGAAGCCGGTCTCGTCCTCCAGCGTCATGAAGGTGACGCCCTGGGCGGTCCCGGGGCGCTGGCGGCAGATGACCAGGCCCACGTAGCGGACCGAACGGCCGTCCGGCATGCCGTTGAGTTCCTGGGCGGTGGGCAGTCCCCGGGCGGCGAGTTCGGCGCGCCGCGGCTTGAGGAGGTGTCCCTGGACGCTGTGGCCGGCGGCCTGGTGGTCCCAGAGAATGGTCTCCAGGCTGTTCAGAGACTGGAAGCGGGGCGGGGACTCGCGGGATTTCAGCGGCAAGGGGGGCGGGCCGCCGGTTTCAGATCCCAGGACCTGCCATAAGGCGCCGCGACGGTCCGGGCCAAACGGGCCGAAGCACGCGAAGGCGCCCGCCTCGGCCAGGGACTCGAGCTTGTCCGCGCTCAGGCCGCTCCGCCGGGCGACGTCCGGGACGTCACGGAAGGGCGCCTGCTCCATGGCCGCTTCCAGCCGCTCCCCGTCGCCTACCCCCAGGCCCCGGACGTAGCGCAGGCCCATGCGGACCGCGAAGGGGAGGCGGGGTTTGCGGACGGCGGTGCCGCCGTCCTCCCTCGCGATCTCCTCCAGCGTGCAGTCCCAGCGACTATGGCGTATGCAAATCGGGCGCACCTCCACCCGGTGTATCCGGGCGTCGTTGACGATGGTGGAGGGCGAGTAGAACCCCATGGGCTGGGCGTTCAGCAGGGCGCAGGTGAACTCCGCCGGGTAGTGGCAGCGCAGGTAGGCGGTGGCGTAGGCGATGTGGGCGAAGCTGGCGGCGTGGCTCTCCGGGAAGCCGTACTCGCCGAAGCCGCGGATCTGCATGAATACGTGCTCGGCGAATTCCTGCCGGATGCCCTTTTTGATCATGCGCGAGACCAGCCGCTCCCGGTGGCGCTCGATCCGTCCCGACCGCCGCCAGGCGGCCATGTCCCGCCGGAGCTGGTCCGCCTCGCCGGGGGTGTAGTCCGCCGCCACCATGGCCAGTTGCATCACCTGCTCCTGGAAGAGGGGTACGCCCAGGGTCTTCTCCAGGACGGGCACGAGGCTTTCGTGGGGATAGGTGACCTCTTCCTCGCCGTTGCGCCGCCGCAGGTAGGGGTGGACCATGCCGCCCGTGATGGGCCCGGGGCGGACGATGCTGATCTCGATCACCAGGTCGTAGTAGGTGCGCGGCTTCAGGCGCCCGAGCATGGCCATCTGGGCCCGGCTCTCGATCTGGAACACGCCCACCGTGTCGCTGCGGCAGATCAGGTCGAAGGTGGCGGCGTCCTCCCGGGGGAGCGTGGCCAGGGAGAGGTCCATCCGGCGGTGCCGCCGCAGGAGGTCGAAGCCGAGGTGCAGCAGGTTGAGGGCGCCCAGGCCCAGGAGGTCCACCTTGAACAGCCCCGCGTCCTCCACGTCCTCCTTGTCCCACTGGATCACCGTCCGCCCCTCCATGGTGGCGTTCTCGACAGGCACCAGGTCGTGGACGGGGTGGTGGCCCAGCAGGAAACCGCCGGGGTGGATGGAGAGGTGGCGGGGGAAATCCTGGATCTCCCGCACCAGGTCGTCCAGGTGGCGCAGGGCCGGGTTCTCCGGGTCGAGGCCGGCCTGGCGGATGAAGTCCGCGTCCCACTGCCCGTGGGACACCTGCCGGGCCATGCGGTCCAGGCCGGTGGCCGGGATCTCGAGGACCTTGCCCACCTCCCGGATGGCGGACCGGTGCCGGTAGCGGACCACGTTGGCCACCATGGCGGCGTGGGTGCGCCCGTACTTCCGGTACACGTGCTGGATCACCTCCTCCCGGCGGTTGTGCTCGATGTCCAGGTCGATGTCCGGCGGCTCGGCCCTTTCCCTGGAGATAAACCGCTCGAAGAGGAGGTTCACCTGGGTGGGGTCCACGCCCGTGATGCCCAGGGCGAAGCAGACGGCGGAGTTGGCCGCCGACCCGCGGCCCTGGCAGAGGATGCGCTCGCGGCGGCAGTACTCCACGATCTCGTGCATGGTCAGGAAATACCCCTCGTACTCCAGCTCCCGGATCAGCGCGAGTTCCTTCTTCAGCTGGGGGACCTGCGTTTCGAACTTGCCGCCCAGGCGACGGGCCGCGCCCGCGAAGGTGCGCTCCTCCAGGTACTGGATGGACGTCTTGCCCTCCGGCAGACGCTCCAGCGGGTAGCGATAGCGCAACTCCGAGAGAGAGAAGGTGCAGCGGCCGGCCACCTCGCGGGTCCGTTCGAGGGACGCCGGGTCGTCGGCGAAGAGGCGGGCCATGTCCTCCGGCCCCTTGAGCGCGTGCTGGTCGTTCGGCTGCAGGAGCCGCCCGGCCGCGGGGAGCGTCACCCCCTCCCGGATGCAGGTGAGCACGTCCTGCAGGGGGCGCCGTCCGGGCGTATGGTAGAGGACCTCCACGGCGGACACGGTGGGCAGTCCGAACCGGTCCGCCAGCTCCCGGAGCCGGATCTCCTTCAGGATCTCCTCCGCCCGGCGGTGCCGGGCCAGGACCACGTAGAGGCGGTCTCCGAAGGCCGCGCGGAGCTGTTCGAGGACGGGCGCGGTGGAACCGGCCATCCCGCTGGCCGCGCCGATCCACAGGGCGATCAGCCCCGGACTGTGGCGGCATACCTCTTCCCAGCTCACCCGGCAGTCCCCCTTGGCGCCGCGCAGGTGCCCGGCGGTCAGCAGCCGGCATAACTGTCCGTAGCCTTCCCGGTCCTGTACCAGCAGCAGGACCTCCGAGCCGTCCCGGAGACTGACCTGCGACCCCACGACCAGGTGGACGTCCAGTTCCCGGGCGCGGACGTGGGCCCGCACGATGCCGTACACCCCGTTTCGGTCGGTAAGCGCCAGGGACGGGATGCCCAGGTGCCGGCAGGCCTCCACCAGTTCCTCGGGATGGCTGGCGCCTTCGAGAAAGGAGTAGTTGCTCTTGCACCAGAGGGGCGCGTAGGGCTGGACCCCGGCCATCATTCCACCCGCCCCTGGACGTACCAGCGGGCCCGCCGGTGGTCGTAATAGACCCAGAGGGTTTCGCCCCGGGCGGTATCGACGAAGCGGTAGTCCCTTCTGACCTCCCGGACCCACCATCCGCCGCTGACCAGGTGTTCCGGGGGCGGGCCGGGACCCGAAGGCGCCTGCCAGTTCACGGACTGGCCTTCCAGGACGCGGGGACGGGCGTGGGCGCGGCGCACCAGGGCGCGCACGGCCACCGGCCGGGGGGTGGCCGCGGCGAGCTTGCCGAAGGGCCGCCATGCGAAACGGGCCTCCGGGAGGTGCCCCGACGCCAGCCGCGCTGTGAGGACCGAACCGGGGCCGAACTCGGCCCGGACCCGCGCCAGGGCCCGCATGGCCGACCCCCTGTCGCGGTCCGGGTTCTCCTGCAGCAGGTTCAGCTTGTCGGCGGTGACGCCCACGCCCTCCACCTCGAGACGCAATTCCACCGGGGGAAAGGGGAAGGAGACCGTTTCCAGGTGCAGACCCACCAGTTCCAGCAGGATCCGCGCGTCCAGCGTCGGCTCGGCCGCCTGGACCCGGCAGCGGTGCCGCGTCCCGTTCTCCTGCCGGAACGCCAGGCGGAGCGCGGCGGCGGCCTGGTATCTTTCGCCTGCGGCCTTCAGCAGGGGCGCCAACAGCTGGGACACCCGGAACAGGAGGCTCCGGGCGTCCGATTCGTTATCGTCCAGTTCCATCCGGGCCTGGAGCGGTTCGGGAAGCGCCCGGGGCTGGAGGGGCAGGGGCCGGTCGCCCGCCGCGAAGCGGTAGAGTTCCCTCGCCTGCTCGCCGAGATGCCGGGCGATCCGCTCCCCGGGAAGGGCCAGGAAGTCCCCCACGGTATGCACGGCCAGCTTGTCCAGCCGTTCGCGCAGCTTCGGCTCGAGTCGCAGGTGCACCAGCCCCACCTTGCGGTATTCGGCTTCCTCGGCTTCCACGGAGGGGAGCACGGCCACCGCGTTCCGCGCCCTGGCGATGGCATAGGCGCCGAAACGGCCGAAGCCGACCACGACGCTCGCCGAAAGCTCCAGCGCGGAGAGGGCGGCGTGCATCTGCCCGGCCCAGTCCTCGAGGGACGCGTAGAGCCAGTCCAGCCCTCCCGCGTCCACCCAGAAGATCCCCGGTTCCTCCGTGCTCGGTTCCACCCGGGGGCTGAAGCGGTCCAGCGCGCCGTGTACCTGCCGGACCGCGGCCGCGGCCTCCGCTTCCGAAACCGTCCCGGCGCACAGGCCCCGGTCCAGGGAGAGGGCCGCGGCGTACTTCATGCCCGGACGGATCCCGCCCCGGACGGCCGCGGCGTTGAGCCACAGGATAGGGCTCAGGGGCTTTTCTTCCTCCACCACCGCCACCGGTCTCTCGCGCCACTGCGGATGGCTCCGCAGCAGGAGCTGCAGCGGCAGCGCCCGGATGTTAATGCAGGCCGTCCGGCCCGCGGCAGATTTCGGTGTGGCGCCAGCCCGGTCCATGAAGTCGGTCCTTCAGAATTTCGATTTCACATTGAAAACGGTCCACCGCCAGGCGGCGGCAGGAGGTCTGGCCCCGCAGGGTGACCATCGGCCCCAGCGAAGGCGCCTCCCGGGACTTGGCGGTGAGGCACAGGAGGGCGGCGTGGTGGTCCCGCGCCTGCCGGGCCAGGCGCACCTGCAGCGGTACGGGGATCCTGGCATCGGCGTGCAGGTCCATCACCACCAGGCCGAAGCCGCCCGACCGCAGGACCCGGTCCGCCGCCCGCGCCGCGGCCCGGGCGTCCGGTACGCGGATGACCACCAGGGCGTCCAGGTCCACGCCGCTCTCCGCCGCGTCCGGCGCGAAGAAGGTGTCCGGCGTCGCCGTGATCCAGGCCGCCGGCTCGCCCTCGAGCTGGGCGTCCAGCACCAGCCGGAAGGCGGCCGTCAAAAGGGCGGTGCCGGGGACGGACGAGAGTTCGCAGAACCGCCCGGCCAGCTGGGCGCGCGACCAGCGCGGCTCCTCCTCCCGTTTCTTGACGGGCATCCGCGTGAAATAGGGTTCGAGATCCTGCAGATCCCGGTCCCGCAGGGACGACATGAGTTTCCCTTCGACTGTTCGATGGCTTATTCAATACGTTGATCTGATATTCCCTGTTCGGCGCGTCAGACCGGCGTTCCTACTCAACGGTCCGCCGCACCTCGATGACTTTGCCCAACAGCGAAAAAGGCGCGCCGTCCTCCCGGGGAATGATCGGGCTGAAGGCTTCGTTCTCCGGATGCAGCTCGACGCGCCCGTCCCGCTCCCGGTACCGCTTGACCGTCGCCTCGTCGCCCACCAGGGCCACCACGATGTCCCCCGTATTGGCCGTCGGCTGTCGGCGCACGATCACGATATCCCCCGGCAGGATGCCGGCATGAAGCATGCTCTCCCCCTCCACGGCCAGCGCGAAGAGCTCATCGCCGTCGAAACGCGTCTGCACCATGATGTATTCCGGCGGATCCTCCATGGCCTCGGTCAACTCGCCCGCCTGGACGCGTCCCAGCATGGCGATCAACTGGGGCGGGCTGGCCTTGCCGAACTCCGGCAGCCGGTAGGAGCGGGACCTGCCGCCGGTCTTGGCGAGCTTGCCGTCGACCACCAGCTTCTCCAGGTGCTGGCGGGCGGACTGGACCGCCCGGAACCCGAAGGCGCGCTGCACCTCCCGGGTGGTGGGCGGCATGCCGCCCAGGATCCGGTCCCGCACGAAATCGTAGATCTTCTTCCGGGTCTCTCCAGGCGATGTGTAGGCCATGATGGTCTCCCAGGGACGGAGATGGTGAAACGTGCCGATGACATGGACGGCGTTACGGGCCGGCGAATTGGACCAACGCGATAGGCCGGCGAAACGGGTCGACGCAACAGAGCGGTGTGCCAAAACGGGCCGAGGCGTACCAAAACGCGCGCCTGAAAATCCATAAAACAGACATTTGTCTGCTATGTCAAGCGTTTTAAGGAATGAAGGAGAATCCAGATGAGATGGGATTATGGAAATATCGGGTAAGGCTAGAGGGCAGGAATAGAAGATACTAGATTCACAATCATCTAATCACTTCTCCCTTGCATAGGTCAGGCAAGTGGGTAAAGAACCGATAGTTCTTATAAACGGGAATCAAGTCAGTTGCGACACTTAGTTAATGCTTATTATTCTTGAGGCTCGCACGATATTAACTTCTGCTTCGGCTTCTTTGTGCAAACTTGTTTAAACGACCTAAAAGCAAGCTTGACGACATCCATCGTAGGAAGCCAATGACGCCATGCAGGCGGACAAAACACAAGACCTTAAAGATTTGGCGTCTCAAAACCCATCCGACATTTGTAAAACTGATCTCCGTAGTCTCTCTTTGAATATTCGCGGAGATCTCTTCCAATGCGCGCACAAATGTCGGAGACTGTTTGAAGAGTCCTCTTCTCGATCTCTGATCGAATCTAACATGTAAGAGAAGTCCCGGCAATACACCGTTTATATTCTCTTCCTGGTGCTTATTCAAAATCTTGGTAGCAATCTGAACAATTGATACAAGCTTGAACGGACTTTCAAGACTCATTAACGCTGGATGGTCATAGTTTTCTAGATTCGCACGCGACACCCACTGTCGCATTGCGGTTAAACTGCTCTCCCAGACAACAACAATTCGGCCGAAGGGACATGTTTTACTCCGTAGAACCCCTTTGAATAAATGTTCCAATCCAGCAAGAGTTCGGCACATAAAATCGTCGATCACGTTTTCGGGTCGAAACGGGTTTATTGGTGGGGTCGCAAACCAAAGAGGTAGTCCGACTATCAGGGTTCCATACCCATAGTTTTCCAGCATAGGCTTGTAAGACTCTTTCAAAGCCTTGTCCTTAACAGCTTGTATTACAATATCCGAGGCACGTCTCTGTACTGACCTCGATGGACGGCTAAAATCCACCGAATTCAAAAAAACAACCGGATCAAAATCTCGTTTAGTAGCAATCGAATTCGCGCAGCGCATAAAGTCATTCACGTCCCTTGCGTTAACACTTGGATATCTTTCAGTAACTTCGAACCATTCCATTTCGCTCTGAACTCCCGATTTCCCTGCATGAACCCAGAACCGAAAACCATCACCTGGGTTTTGCCTAGATCGCTCAATTTCATGTTTTAGAGTGATTTGGACCAAATCCAGACTGTGCTTCGGCTTGCGATGCCCAACTTTCTCTATCCAAAATTTTTCACGTAGATCAACCGGGAGGTCTCGCTGTTGAATATGCTCAGGCCGGTCTTTAGAATTGTCAGTAGCATACAAAACACCCAACCCGCTTCGATCCATAAGATTTTCTCACAGTTCCCGTCAAAAACCTTCATCTAGGACCAGTTACCAGCTATTGTTTGATCATGTTCTGCGATACTGTTTAAACGTAGCATAACTGGCCTGATAATCAACACCACAGACGACAAATACCAAAAACCGTCTTTAATCTGCAAGATCGATAACCAGATTACAATAAGCACCGAAGAAGATTCAGGTCGAAAACTTCTGCTACTTCAGAAGAGATATCCAATCGGGCTAATAAGGTAAACGTTGAAGAGAATCCACCCACAATGTCGGCTTGAATACATATCCCTTGCTTACTGACACAATTAACACTAATTATATCAATATGATGACAGATTTATACATTCCTCAAGCGCAACTCGCCCGTCTCGCTCAACGGGTTACACCGGGAAAAGTCGTCGTTGTTTACGGTCCCAGGAGGGTGGGTAAGACCACGCTGATAAAGCGCTACATTCGGAAACACGACCCCGATGCCCTGCTCGTGACGGGGGAGGATATCGTGGTCCGGGAATACCTGGAGAGTCAATCCCTGGCCAAACTGACGTCCTTCGTCGGGCGGCGACGTACACTGATTATCGACGAAGCGCAGCATATCCGGGAAATCGGGCTGAATCTCAAGCTGCTGGCCGATCACGTCGAGGGGCTACGGATCATCGCCACGGGTTCTTCTTCCTTCGACCTGGCCCGGCAAACCGGCGAGCCCCTGACCGGCCGCAAGCATACCCTGCTGCTTCTGCCCCTGGCCCAACTGGAAATCCAGGAACGGGAGTCAGCGCACCAGACCAGGGCCCATCTCGAACAGCGGCTGATCTACGGATCGTATCCTGAAGTGGTCCTCATGGACTCGAACGAAGACCGCCAACGCTATCTGAAGGAATTGATCGTTTCCTATCTTTTTAAGGACATACTCCAGTTGGGAGGCATTCGTAATGCGGACAGGCTTACCAGACTGCTGCAGATGCTAGCCTTCCAGACCGGACAACAGGTTTCGACTTCCGAACTGGGCACCCAGCTTGGTATGAGCGCGAACACCGTGGATCGCTATCTGGACCTGCTCGAAAAATCCTATATCCTCTACAGCCGCCGCGGCTTCAGCCGCAACCTGCGAAAGGAAATTACCAAGAGCCGGAGGTACTACTTCTACGACAACGGCATCAGGAACGGGCTGATCAACAACTTCAACCCATTGGCGATGCGTGACGACGTGGGGGCTCTGTGGGAAAGTTACGTCCTGGTTGAGCGGATGAAGTACAACCTGTACAACGACCGCCTGGCCGAAAGCTATTTCTGGCGTACCTACGACCGCCAGGAGATCGACCTGGTCGAGGAATGGGGCGGGCGGCTGCTCGCGACGGAAATGAAATGGTCCACCAGGCCGAACCGGGCGCCGGGTGCCTGGCGCAAGGCTTATCCCGACGGTTTCTTCCAGGTTGTCCATCCGGAAAACTACCTGGGTTTTATATGCCATGATCTCGAAAGACCGCGCCTTGACCTGCGGCCTGACAATCAAGGAGAACCCGAATGACCAGGTGGCGTGAAATCACCTTCTCTGTCGACGAGTCCGATAGCACGGGAACCGACCCACATAGCGCGGAAACCGACCACGAGAACGCCAAAATCGTCATCGAGGACGAACGCGCCGGCGTGCTCGCCGATCCCCTACGCCTGCGTATGCTCGAGATCCTCGGAGAAGGAAAGACGGTGACGGAGATCTCAGAAGCCCTGGACGTTACGGATGCGCGGGTGCTGTACCACGTGCGACGGCTGGCGGAGACGGGCGTCGTGACGTTGAAGGACACCGGCGATGATTGCAGAAACTGGAGATGCGTGCCCGTGGCTTCCGCTGTGCGGTTTCGAGTGGATCCGGGGGATGAGAACCGGGGCGATGCGGCCAACTTGGGAAAAGAGGCCGTCTCGGCAGATGCGGCTATCCCTGCGGACGTGGCCGGCCAGTTCAACCAGGCCTTTCGAGAATCGGCCGAGGGGATGTACGGGCCGTCGTTCCAGGCGTCCGTCAACCACAACCGCGCGCGGCTTTCCGAAGCCCAGGCCGCCGAATTCAACCGCCGGCTGCTCGCGCTCATCGAAGAATACTTCCCTCCCGGCAAAGGAGACCGGTCGGGTATCAAGTACGGTTTTCACGGCGTGCTCACCCCGATCGATCTGCATCCGCTCGGGGAAGCCGGCACCGGTGAATAGTATCCGCGCGTCATCCGCGAGTCATCCGCGCGTCATCCGCGCATCATCCGCGGCCGCTGAAGACAGACCATAGAAACACCGACATGCCCGCGAGGACGAGTACGGCACCCAGGCAAAGGAACAGGGTCAGCGACACCGGGTGGTTCCAGAACAGGGTCGCCGCTTCCACGGCCAGGCCCGCGATGATCAGCCCGCCCGCCAGAAATAAACGCGCGGCAAGTCTCTTCTCCCGGCCGGACCTTCCCAATTCACTCATGCCGCTCACTCTCCACATGCCGCTCACACTCCTGCATACCGATCACTCTCCCGCCTCCGGTTCCCATCTGCCGAACCGATCCAGCTTGTCCACCTCGTGCACGAGGTTGTGGCACATTACGCATGACCTGGAACCGTCAATGAGCTCGCGAAGATACGGCCGGTGGTCCGGATGCTCCTCGTACGACCGCGCGCCCGCGTGACATTCGAGACAGGCCGTGTTCTCAAAAGGCTCGTATAGCGCGACAGGCTCCGACCAGGTCCCCCAGACGTTGTGCCAGACGTGCCGCACGCCCCGGATCTTGTCGTCCACGTCCCCGAACATGGTGTAGTCGGAATGGCAGGCGTAGCAGGCGCGGTCGGCGGGGATGCGCTTATTCTGAAAATGGGCGGCGGGCAGAAACCGCCCGTCGTCGATATACAGGCTCTCTCTGAAGGGCTGGTTGATGTGGCAGGAGACGCAGAACTCGGTCGACTTGGCCTGCTCGTAGTGTTGAACGGTACCTCCGAGCAGCGCCACACCGGGCAGCACGAAAAACGTGAAAAAGGCGAATATCATGCCGCCGGCCGAGGCGGTGAGTTCGGGCCGCCTCAGGACCACCGCGATCATGGCGAGCGTGACGGCCGCCAGGAAGATGAGACTGACGGTAAATCCGGTCAATCCGGCCACTTAGTTCGGCTCCTGTCCCGGGGCGCGCCGGCCACTCAGTTCGGCTCCGTTCCCCGTTGCGAAGCGTCTTCACGAAGTTCCCCGGCGAGCGCCCTGATTTCGGCAAGGTCCTGCACCATTTCGCTCCAGCCGTACCACAGCGCGTAATCCGGATTGTTGTGGAAGGTCCCCTGGAACGCCCGCATGCGGTGTTCCAGGTGCATCCTGAAGAGCCGCTGTTCGATCATCGAAGGCGCGTCGTGGAACGCCAGCAGATCGGGAAAGTCGTAGGCATAGTGCGCCGGCCGGACCAGTATGCCGTCCCGGTAAAGCGCGGAGACGATGCGGATGGCCTCGGCCAGGAGCCGGTCGGTCTCGCGGATCATCTCGTCGCCCTTTTCGAGTTCCGCCCGCACGAGATTCTCCGAATGGCATTGCTCGCAGATGCCGGTCATGCGGTCGCGCTCCCGCTGCCAGTCTTCCTGGGTCAGCCGGGCCACGTCGGCCTGCCTGACCACCTCCAGGCGAGGCGTGGGGTTGCCCTCCGGGTCCAATACGCCGAGCGCCTGCAGTATCGTGACCCGGTCCTCCGCCCACTGCGGGTCTTCCGGCAGGGGCAGCCGGACGGCCAGGAACCCCCACGCGGTACGGACTCCGTGGTCTCCCTCGGGCATGTGGCAGGTCTGGCACGTCGGCGCCTGGGCGTGCTCCGGCAGCGTGCCGTTCTGCTTGAGCAGGTGCCGCACGCCGTGCTTGGACGACGCGTACATCTCCCACTGGGGATGGTCGAATCCCATGTGGCACGTCCTGCACGCCTGGGGCTCCCGGGCCTCTTTCACCGAGAAGAGATGGCGGGTGTGGCAGACGTCGCAGGACGACAAGCCGAACAGTCCGTCTTGCGCCTTGATCGTCTTGATTTCCTCTTCGGTCTTGAGGCCAATGCGGTGGCATCCGCCGCAGCCCTTCATGCCCTCGGTCAGGGCCATGGGCAGGAAGTGGGTCGTCGGCATGGCGTTCATGCTGGCCCAGGCGAGGGCGTGCTTGCCTCCCGCGAACTGCTCCACCTGGATGGGATGGCACGTGGCGCACACGTCGGGCGTGGCGACCCCGGCCAGGTGCGCGTCCTCCTCCGTGCGGTGATCGCCGCCGTGACACATCACGCAGTCCACGCCATTCGTGCTGTGGGTGCTGAGTTCCCAGTCCGTAACGATGCCGGGGGTGGCGTCCTGGTGGCAGACCACGCAGTCGGACGCGACAACAGGCTGTTCAGTGGAAGGGCCGCAGGCTGTGAGCGATAAGCCCAAAAGCGTAATAATGAGGAAGCCGCTCCCTGAAAACAGAAGCGTCAGGCCACCGGATTTCCTGTCCATCTAGTACCTCACGGAATGTCACTGGCTGTTCTCGACAGCTCGTCGGCGTACCTCGTCATTCATCAGCACATCCGCGACGATCGCCACGATGTAGAACTTTCCTTCCAGCAGGTGTTCGTTGCTGTAAATCGGTTCCAGTTTGATCCATCTTCGGAGATTCAGGTTCCCCCGGACCGTGTTGAATATAATGTCGTAGAACTTCTGCGTATCGTCAAACACCCAGTCCTTTGTAAAAATGATCCAGAATCCGATCTCTTCCGGTATGCCGTCCCAGTCGTTCGCGACCGCCCAGTTGATCTCGATTTCCGGATCGCTGTCGTATTTGATGGATTTCGATTCCTTGCCCATGACGATGCGGATATGCAGATCCATATCGTTGATCCGGCTGAGCACGCCGTTCACGTCCTCGATGATGGCCATTTACGCTCCCGGTAAATAAGGTCCATCCGATTCACGGCCCTTCCCACGGCCGTATCCTCGGAATCCAGCGCGGTACGCTTGCCTTGTACTGCCGGTAGGGTTCACCGAACCGGCGCTCGAGGCCCGGTTCCTCGTAGAACGGGAAGTAGATCGCGCACACCGCGAAAAACACGCACATCCAGCCTGCCAGGTGCCATGAGCCGAAGAGCAGGGCTTCGGCGCCGAGTATGAGCAGCATGCCCGAATTCATGGGATTGCGCACGTGGCGGTAGGGACCGAGGACGACCAGCTTCTCGGGCGGGGCCCACGGCGCGGGCGTGCCCTTCCCGATCCGGTCGAACAGCGCCATGGTCCACGCCGCCACGACCAGGCCGTCCAACGCCATCGCGATCCCGATCCAGAAGCGGAACTGGTGAGGTTCCGCCGGCGAAAGCGCGCCCGGTGTATCGGCCAATACCCACAGTATCAGGCCCGGGACGTAGATCGTAGCCGCCGCCGGAAGGAGGACGATGGCTTTCGCCGTGGTCCATTTCACTGGTGATACTACCTTCCTGGTTCAGTGAGGAAACAAACCGGGCGCCGTCCGGGACAAACGGTCACCCGTCCCTGGATGCCAACCCCTTTACCCGACAACTTTTTACCCGACGCCCCCTTACCCGCCTACCCGTATGGGTGCCTCCACTATTTGCCAATACACGTTGAATATAAACACAGGACACTGAATTGTTCGCGTGTTTTTTTGTTCCACACCTTGCAGGCCTCGCATTCCGCCGTCCCTGGCGAAGCGTGGACATCAGCATCGCCCGGGTGAGCGACCGGGGCGAATCCCGACGGACGGGAAACGAGTGGAGAAAGCGCATCTACCGAAGTCCAGTTTGAATTTAATCTTGCACACGTTTGTCTTTCATGGCAATATACTTAATCGAATCTAATTTACACAGACGGAATGCCTGAATCCGGGCACCGGAAGCAAGGTCCTGGCTTCCAATCCTTCATTGATGCGCACAGTGGGAGGTTAAACGTGCAAAATGCCGGACAAGACTATCCAAAGGAAGACGAGCGACCCCCTGCCGAAGACGCGGACGAGCAGACACGTGCCGACGGACCGCTCAAGACGAATCGTACGGTCCAGGTGGACCAGGCGAACCGGGTGGACGGCCCGCAGCAGGCGGACCAGGCCACTGACGATACGATCCGGCTGAACTGGCGCGAGAAGCTGGTCGAAGGTGGCCTGACGATGGTCATGGCCATGGTCGGTACGCTGATCGGGGTGTTGGTCGTCTTTGCTGCTATAATCGCCTTGCGCAGTACCCTGGAGGAGTTGGCGCCGGGATCCACGGAGGCGGGATCGATTCCGTTTATCGTCCTGATCGTCGTGGCCGTGGCCATAGGCAATGCCTGTTCGTTCTGTTGCGCGCCCTACATCATACGTCTACTCTATCGCGGCAACGAGTTGCGGGACCATCGGATGGACCGCGCCGTGAAGCACCTGATATCAGTGACCGGGATGGATATCAGGGCCGAAAAGATCTACGCCATAAATGGCAAGACGGCCAACGCCGTCGTGTCCGGCCTTTTCCGCAAGGCACAATGTATCTTCTTCACGAAAAGGCTTCTGGAGCGAATGAGCGAAGGAGAGATCATGGCGGCCCTGGCGCACGAACTGGCCCATGCGCGGCACCGGCACATGCCCATGATATTCCTGGTCCTCTTGATATGGACCCTCGTCTTCCAGGTATTCCTGAGTCAGATCGACTACTATGCCTACTTCGATTCGCTCGAAGAACCCTGGAAAATGGGAGTATATTTAGGGATAAACTTAGCTAACTTATACTTGCTTATGTTCCTCGTCCTGTTCCCGCTTTCGAGGCGGAACGAGTACCAGGCGGACGCGACCGCCGCCCTGTGGGTGGGTACGGACCTGTACAAGCAAACCCTTTACCGGCTGTATCAAATCAACGACCAGCTGAAACCGCCGCGGAAGTTCCTGGCGAAACTAGGCACCCATCCGACGTTGCAGGAGAGACTGGAGCGGGTGGGGAGCCTTGGATAGTACGCGGTTGGTGCGTTCCGCAGCCGATCCGCTCGGGTTTTTGCTTGTTCGCCTCAGGCCTGCGAAAAATACAGAATGAGTATTCGACCTCACTCCTGGTTCATCGCATCCACCGGGCTCAGCTGCGATGCCTTAAAGGCCGGATAGATTCCGGCGCAAAGACCTATGGCCAGTGAAATCGCCAGCGACACGAGGATATTCGATACCGAAGCTCCGCTCGTGAAGGCAAGATCCCACACCTGATTCAAGACCAACGAGAAAACCGAACCGAGACCCAGTCCCAGCGATATCCCCAGTAACCCGCCTAACGCACTGATACAGGTGGCTTCCAGCGTAAATTGGTTCACGATATCGACATGTCTCGCCCCTACAGACTTCCTGATGCCTATTTCCCGCCTCCGTTCAGTGACGGAGACCAGCATCATGTTCATGATCCCGATTCCACCCACCAACAGCGAGATGCCCGCTAAGGCGGCAATCGAAGATTTAACGGCGTTGATCACACCTCCGATCTGGTCCATGGCGTCTTTCCCACTGACGATGTCGAATCCGGCCTCATCACCATGGACAGACTTCAAGGCTGCCTCGATGTCGCCCACCGCACTTTCCATCACACGCGAATCCGCCACCTTGATGGACAGAAGATCGAAGCCTTCATGGCCGAGCATCCGTTTCTGGACCGTTGTAATCGGAACGAAGACCCGGTTTCCCCAGCTCTCATTGAAAACGGTCTTGGGCTCCATAACGCCGATCACGGCGAACCGCTGGCCATTCAGTTTCACTTCCTCGCCGACCGGGTCGGCATCGTCAAACAGCTTGGCGGCCAATTCATCGCCCAGCACGCATACTTTGCGCCAGCGTACTACGTCGCGGTCGATTATGAACCGGCCCGTGGTAACCGGCCATTGGTACAGGTCCGGGAATGTTGGCGTCGTGCCGTATATAATCCCGCCATAGGACATTTTCGCGTACCTGAGCTCCGCGTTCAATGTCGCGGCCGGGACCACCTGGCGCACGGCGTTCGACCTTCCGCTGATTTCCAGCACATCCCGCCAGACGAGATGCTCGTAATCCGGTACCGCCATCCACTGCCCTTCCCGGTTTACAAATTTCGACGGACTCACCCATACCATGGTGCCGCCGCGCACGGATTCGAATTCCTTCATCACCATGTCGTGAAGTCCTTCGCCGATCGCGATGATGGCGGTTACGGCGCCGATGCCGACCGCAATCCCCAGCAGCGTCAGGATTGAACGCAGCCTGTAGTGCGCGAGATTGGCAAACACGGACTGGATATGGTGCGTAATGGACACAGACGACAGGAACCTTGAGGTTAAGGGTGTTTCGCGTTCAGTGCGGCATGAACCGCTCTCGCATCCCGTGCGATGTGCGCGCCGGGTTCGATACCGGACAGGATTTCCACGTTTTCGGTCGATTCGATACCGATTTCGACCACGGAGGATTCCAAGTACGCTTCCGGACACTTCGGCAATTCGGGGTCCGCCGAAGTGCAACGATAGACCATGTGCCGCTTGACGGGCGCCGATCCGGTTAGTGCCGGATCGTTCTGTTCGATAAACGCACCCCGGTAGTCGACCATTTCCATGACGGAAGAAACGGGCACCAGCACCGAGTGGTCGTTCTTCTCCACCACGATGTCGATATCGCAGGACATGCCTTGCTGCAGTTCCTTCGATGGATCCGATATCACGATCTCGGTATCGAAAGTGACCAGCGTGCTGCCGGGTCTGCGCACACCGACAGGCGCGACGCGCTCCACGCGTCCACGGTACGTCGCGTCCGGGTAGGCATCGACACGAATCCACACTTCCTGACCCGACCTGACCCTACCGGCATCTGTTTCTCCAACGGCCGATTTGACGATCATCCGGTCCGGATCGCCGATCCGGAACATCTCCGTGCCGCCGGTATACGAAGAGGTGCCGGATGCCACGACCTCACCCTCCTCCACCGCGCGGGCAATGACGATACCGTCCAGGGGAGACAGGACACGTACGGCACCATGCGTTTTGTTCGAATCCACCTCGACGTTTACCTTCAATTCCAGAATCTGAAGTTCCAGCTCCGCCATGTCTAGATCGTGACGGGCCCTGGTGTGTGCGATCCTTGCCTGGTCGAATTCCTCGGACGAAATCAGGGACCTCTCGTAAAGCTCGCGCTTTCGCTCGAAGTTCATCGCCCTTTCTGAAAGATCTATCCGGGCGCCGTCCACCCGGGCGCGCTGCCGGGACAGCTGCAGGGACTGGGACGGGTCCGGCTCTATCACGGCAAGCACGTCATCCGCTGATACCCGGTCCCCGACATCGGCGTAAATGTGTCTGACTTCCCCGGAAACCGTTGGCTTGACCATGACGGTCCTGACGAACTGAATCGTGCCCGTCTCCGCCAGGATCTCCGATATCGGTCCGTGTTGTACCTGGAGGATCTCAAACGTGGCATCCCGAGCCGTGGAACTGAAAACCACGTACAGCAGAACGGCGACGAGGCCGCAGACCGACACACCGGCAATGACTAACCGTTTTTTCATGACCAAAGTGGTTCCCTGAAGCTACACGTACACCGTACCGAGCAGCTCGATCGTCCTGCGAATAACAATCCATATGCCCCACACCAGTCCCAGCACGAGCCACGCGAGCGTCGCCGATCCCCGGAAAGTCCGTGCCAGGCCGAGTCCTACCAGGAAAACAAACCAGGCTCCGAAGAAATCGACACCCGGCAGGAAAAGGCTCCATAGGGTTTCGGGGTTCGCATCACCGAGAAACCAACCAGGATGGATGGGGGGATCGAGTGAACCGGACAGCAAGACCAGCGCGGTCTTGACGATGGTTTCGGGTACGAGGACAAGCGAGGCATAGCCGGTTATCGGAATGATCTTGCCGTAGGGCAGCGGCTTGCCGAATATCAATTCACCGCAGTGTTTTCCCACCACCGACCACGCAGCAACCATGAAGCAGACGCTGGCGGGCATGACCAGAAGGCCGATGAGCTGACGGTAGTCGAACTTCACGGCCTCGCGTAGTATAACGGACTGCTGATCCGCACTCAGATCCGGATAGGACTGGAACTCGGTCTCGATCAACGCCCGTTCCGTATCCAGCGCAACGGGCAAGGTGACTATACCGGCGCCAAGGACGACCGACATAACCAGGATCAGCACCGACATCAACTCGGCAGTGGATTCTCCGGATTCAAGATCCGAAAAGGCCTTCCCCGGCCTGTAGAAGACCTGGAGCCATCGCCCCGTGTATCTTACCAGGTCTGTGGCTGCGCTCAAGGACATAGATCCCCCATGATGACCAGATGGTAGTAGCTGTGTCCACCGCCCGACCAGAATGGACTGTCCCAGGGCCAGAACCTCCACCATACCGGTTTCGTACGGGTATATGCACCCCGGCGGAAACTCTCCAGGAACGTGCGGATGTGATGCGCCGTGCTCGTGGACAGATGCCGGCCGACTCTTTTTGGATGGGATTCCACGCCCAGGTAGGATCGAATTATCAGGCTATGTTCATCGATCGGAAGAGCGTCGACGTTCGCGACGTACCACTTGAACATGTAGTAGAAGTGGTTTATGAGGAAATACTCGACGTTCGACACGTAGAAGACGGACACGCTCGTACCGTGGGCTTCAGCGAAAGTGCCGATGGCCCTCAACGCCTTATTGCCGGCGAAGTTACCCACGACGGGAATGACCAGGTTCCTGAGATGCAGGTTCCTCACAAAGCTGAACGCATCTTCTGAACTAAGGAAACTGGCGAATTCCCCTTCCACCGTCGTTCCTGTCATCAGATCCCTGAACGTAGGATAGGACAGGCCGTTTCCCAGGCGGGTCTCGGCGTACCGGATCGAAAGCTGATTTTCGTAGAACGACCGGTAGATGTAACGCATCTTGTCGAGATCGTCCCGTTCTTCGATCCCATACCGCCTGACTTCCCGCCGGAGCCGTTTCCAGTTTGCTTCGAATACCAGGGAGTCGACCGTGGTCGACGTTTCGATATACTCCAGGACTCCGGTAATGGCGGCCGTGCGTTCCGGCCGTCCGGTCACAGCCGTTTCGCCCTCCCGGTACTGTCGGCTGAACAGCAGCGCCAGGAAGGACGTTCGGTCCCGGGCCAGGGCAAAAAGGGCTTTGTAGAGGAGATGCTGAAGCAGGTTCTCGCGACGGATATCGACGATGAAAGCGATATCCGGTCTCGAGGCGGCTATGTAGGAGAAGTTCTGCTCCGTACCGACGCCGATATAGACGCCGCCGCGGTTGCCCAGTTCGATGACCGTGGGAACGACGTGCAGGTAGGACGATTCATTGGTAACGAAGTTGTCCCCGGGGAAATGACCGGGTTCTTCGGAGAACGCGGTCATGATCCTGGCGAATTCGGACAGCGCCAGGGAGTCCGGCACCGCTCCGTACGAAGCGAAGCGCAGGTCGAGCAGGACGCAAAGGGCCGTTAAAAATAAAAGTCGATGAAGTTTCAATGTAGGGGGGTTTCCTTCTCATCTGATTAAAACTCAACTATTTCGAGTTCGACTGTGCAACGCGATCGAGGCGGTCTTGCAAGGTGGGATGGGTCAGGAATATACGGGCGAACTTCCGTGGAGACTTCATTCGGTCATTCAGTTGATGCAGGCGGTAAAGGGCCCGACTGTAACATTCCACCCCCACCCATCCGGCCGCGGTAGCATCTGCTTCGTATTCGTTGCGCCTCGATAAGGGTAGCATGACACAGATCAAAGCCAGCCACACATTCACACCGCCAATCAAACCGGATGCCCACATCTTAAGGGACTCATCCAAAGAATCGTAGTAGACGTTGAAATCAATCAGATACCAAACGATCTGAATCGCGCAAATCCACAGAATCCCAGACAACAACATCTTGAACAAATGCCTGTGACGTATATGCGCCACTTCGTGGGCGAATATCGCCAGGATTTCGTCTTCCTTCATTTTCTCCAGCAGTTTGTCGGTAAAGAAAACATACCTGGCTTTGCGAAAAAGACCGGAAACCATTGCGTTCGCCATCCTGCCTTTCATGGCGAATAATGTCTCTGCTGTGATGTCCATTCCGGTAACCTCAAGCAATTTCCTGACCGACCGTTCCAGACGATCATCATTTAACTCATAACCACGGAAAATGAGCCGTGTAAGATAGGGAAAACACAAATATGCGCAGGCGTTTCCCACGGCGGCCGAAACGACGATCAGGACCACGACGGCAATCGACCCTCTTTCGAACAGACCTGGAGCAGATGCTTCAGCCAGGTCAAGCGTTGCGAGCAAGACGCCTGCAAACACGAAAGCCGCCAGAAACATGCACGCCATCGCTACGCCCATGTCCAATCCAAACTCGACCAGTTTATCACGCCAGGTCAATTGAATCGTTCCCTCTTCCTCCGACAGACTTTCGACGGCGTCGAGGCTTCTTTCGTTGTTGGGGTCAATCATCACAGCGCCTCTTTTATCCTTTTCTCTTTAGAAGAGAATCGTGGTAATGAACACGTGCAGGCCCGCGTAGGCCGAGAGTATCCCGGCGCACTTCAACCGGGACAATGCACTTAACCGGTGTACCACTTCGCAGGCAACCGCGAGGGTAAGGCCATAAGCTAAATAACGACCAAGGCGTACCCATCCAAGCCAGCCCGAATCCTGCATTCTACCTATTTCAGCGGGCAACTCTTCTATTGTGGTGATAGAAGTCAACCCCTTGTGGGCCATCGCGTCGGAGAACAACACCAGGAACATCACCGCACATGCCGAGTATAATGCCAGCGGCAAGTATCCGATACTCAACCAGCCGAACAAAGCGCGGTGATTTCGTCGGCCGTTCAACAACATTACCGCGATGGCAATGAACGCCCACCCCAGAATAAAGGTGACGATGTCTCCGAATACGACCCCCACCGACATGCTGATACTCATAATCGTTAACACTTGATCATAAGCACTGGCCAGTTGATCAGGAAGCTGTTCTATGATCGAGCGAAACATCATGTGCACAGTCAGTACATTAGTAATCAGGTAGGTTACAAAAACACTTAAACCGATCCAAATGGACCCCTTCATTCCGATCGATGAGATTCTGTCAACCATCCAACCAGGATTATGCATAGTCGTTCCTTCAATTGAATATGGCCGCGATCTGACCGGTTATGTAGGTTTCTACCAAGGAAGCTGCAAGCACAAGCAAGAGCCCCATCGTCAATCTTCGAAAGTTCAATGAGATCCTGTCCAAGCTGAACGACCAGTCATCGTATCTCAGCTTTCTATATACGATGACGAACCCTTCGCAACCCACGGCCGCCATCATGGCGAATCCGGCGAGTTCCAGCAATCCATGTGGCAGTGTAAGCGCGGCTACCCTCTCCCACGACATGCCGGACTCCAACGCACTCCGTACCACCCAACCGGTACTCAGACCGATCCAGGCCAGATTCGCCATGCTCATGAATCCCAGCGATAGACCTCCCGTCAGAAGAACAGTGCAGACGTTCAGATTCGTTCCAATGATGGATTTCCATTCATCATGTCCATCGAGGAAAACGCGGGGGAGCAGGGTGTTCGCGTCTGCAGCATGTTCTGGAGCACCCGCAGGGCCCGTGTCTATGGGAGTCGATTTGCCGATAACATAGCCGGCAAGTATACAACACACAGCTAGCAGAAAGGGTATTTTGTTGAGGCGGTATTCGTTCATCGGCATAGTTAAGATCAGGTTTTTTGTTTCTGTTTATGGTTAACGACCACGATGTGTTATCAGGCGGATCGAATGCCCATTCAGGCGAGGAGGGGACGCAACGCCCCCTCCTCCTTGCCTTAAGGACCTAAGCACCGAGTGCCAGGCCAGCAACCAAACCACCAGCGGTGAGTCCTACGCATGCGGCAAGGCCGAGACTGGCCTTTAAACCCCAACCACCGGCTACTGCTGCCAGTGCACCAGCGGATGTCTCTCTTATATCCGCGCCCGAAAGGCAGTAGATCAGGTTCGGCGTCACTACGACACCGGACGATTCAGACAGCGTTGCGTTGGCCGTCGAGTTGACGCTTGCGCCCGCGATCAGGGCGAACATGAATACGGAGAGAATGAGCTTTTTCATGATGATCTGTACTCCTCAATTGCTGGTTTGATCGAACGTGTAACGAACGTGTATCGAACGTGTGTAGTTTATCCTTCGAACGTTTTTGGAATTTCGTCGGCCTCCTTTCCTCATCGATTCAGGTTCCGTCCTCCGTTCTCCTTCGATGCGGACCTTGTTTCCTGCGCTGGTACCAGGGAACTCGGTTACAGGTCTCGGAGTGCGCGGTTCCGAGAGCGCTTCGATCGTCAAACGGTAACTCAACCTGATGTGGTAACTGAATCCAGCATCCGCCGCGCGGTCTTAATGGATTAGTCCTTCGCAAATTTCCGATTCTCGCGTAAAATCTGTTTTTTCTGCAATAAAAAAGCCCGGCGATCGTTCCGCCGGGCGTCCGAAATTCTGCTCGTAAGCCTGTATACCAGGTTATTTGGCCTTACACCGTTCCTATCTTACTCCCCGTCCACCTACCGCACCGCCTCCAGCAGCGCTTCCCGCGTCAAGCCCCCGGGAGGCGTGTTCAGACCCGATTCCTCGCCCGGGTCGGCGACGAGCCAGATGCCGCGCTCAAGGGCGTAGCCGCCTCGTTCGGCGGCCTTTCGCAAGACATCCTGCAGATCTTCACCGCTCATCAGGCCCAGCAGCCCGACGGGGATCACCCGGACGGAGACGCCCCTGTCGCGCAGGAAGCCGGCGTACCAGTCCGGTGGACGTTCGTAGGACAACACGAGGAAGGGACGCTCCGGCGTGCCGGCGCCGCGCCAGAAGCCCAGGCGAAACCAGTTCGGCCGCAGGGAGCGCACGAAGGCGCCGTGGCGCAGGACGGGATTGATTTCGTCCATGGACTGCCGGTAGAGCACGCCGAGGCGTTCGGCGTTGGATTCCTGGAGCTGGATGTAGGTTTCCAGGTACCCCGATTTCAGCAGCCACTCGAACCGGTCTTCCCGGTCCAGCCCCATGAGCGACCTGAATTCGTCGCCGTGGTACAGTCCGTTCCGGACGAGATGGCGGATGAAGTACCGGAAATGCAGATCGTCGAAGGCGTCGGTCGCGGCATAGGCCTCGGCGGGGCGCGTGATATGGGGCTCCCAGTCGTGCACGATGGCCTTCAGGGCCCGCTGGCCGCGGCTGTGCCGGGCGATGGCGCGCGCCGGCTCGAAGAGGTGCCGGTGCAGGTAGGCCATGTCCAGCCGGGAGGGCAGGCCGACCGCGTCCCCCCGGGCGTCCCGGGCGGATACATAGTCGCCGGTGATCTCGCGTTCGCGCGGGGCGCTTACGCCGGCGTACCAGGCCGTTGGCGTGCCCCCCAGGCGGCTTAAAATGGGCTGCGCCCAGGATTCGAAGCGCACGTCGCCCGTCGCCACGGTACCCCCGGTATAGCTGGAGGCCGACGCCACGGTCCAGAGGAAATCCATCCCCAGGCCGGGCAGCATGCCGGCGAGATCGCCCATATGCTCATGCCGCCGTGCGACGAAATCCCAGACCCCTCGAAGCGGAACGGCATCCTCCGCGCCGGCATCCTCCGTGCCGGCATCCTCCGTGCCGACGGACGGGCCGACGGACGGGCCGGAGACTGATTCGACGTTCGTGGCCGCGTTCGTGACCGAGCCCGCGCCACCGCCGTCGCCCGTGCCGGACGCCGCGCTATGGACCACCCGCACCCGTTCGGGCACATCCGTGGCTACGGATACGTTGTTGAGGGAGATATCCGGTTTCCGGTTGCCGGGCATCCGGGCCGTGGCGTACCCGTGGTCGGGGGACCAGTCCGCCGGGGAATCGGCCAGCGTGCGGACGTACCTGGCGAATCCGCCCAGAAATCCTTCCAGGCCTTCGGGGCCGGCATCCACGGGCGAGATGCCCAGGGGCGGCAGGGCCCGGTCGAGGCCGGACAGCACCTGCCGGTCCACGGCCAGTACGAATCCCTCGTTCAGCCGTCCGGTCCGTCCCGCGGCCGCTACCGCCAGGCGGCCGAAGGTCTCTTCGTCGTCCCGCATGGACGCCAGGTCTGTGGCGGACCGGATCTCCTCCCGGATCTCCCGGTCGGCGAAGGCGGCGGCGATCACCCCCACCGGAACGCCGACCAGCGCGTATTCGGATCCCCAGCGGTTGCCGGACATGCGCACGGTCAGCGTGTCCTTCGCGTCCGAGACGACTTCCACCCTGCCCCTGAATCTCGCCGTGGACCAGTCCACCGGCACGGGCTGGTCCCGGTTCCGGTAGTACAGACCGGGCCGCAGTTCCTGTTCGCCGCGCAGCAGCAGCTCGACCTCTTCCCCCGGCACCGCGCCGTCCGGCGAAATGCGAAGGGTCCTGCGGACAACGCGGTATTCGGGTTCGAGCGCGGGTTCGGGTTCGATTTCCTCTCCGGGCGGCGGACCTTCAGGTTCCACGAGCAGCGGTTCGGCGTCGTCGCCCACGAGCAGGCGGGTGCCGGCGCGGGTCGCCACGCCGCCCTCCAGGCCCTGTCCGGCGGGATGGCCGGCAGCCCATTCGAAATGCACCACGGGATTCAATACGGGACCGGATTCATGGTCGGCGTTCAGTGCGTGCAGGTTGATATTCAGGCGGGCCAGGACCTCGTTGAACTGGTACCGGTCGTGGACGCCGGGATTGACCTTCCTCCCTTCGCCGTAGGGTCCGTCAGAAGGCATGGCCAGCACGAGCACTTTGCCGCGCGAGACGAAGTTGATGGCCAGATCCACTTCCTGGATGCTCATGCCCGGATCGCCGCCGCCCAGCAGCACGATGGCGTCGTAATCCCTGGCGTCCCGTTCCACCATGGCGGGGTAATACGGCCGGTAGTCGACGTCGAACCCCGCTTCCGAGAACGCGCGGATCATCCCGGCGTGTTCTTCCGGATAGGCCATGGCGTAGTCGACGACGAGCAGGCGGGAATCGCCGTCCTGCCGAGTGCCCAACCCCTGCTGGACGGACGTCTCCGGCCGCGCGTTAACCTCCTGCTGGACGGACGTCTCCTGCCGAGCGTTCGAGGCGTGCAGGGGCGACAGGCAGCATACCAGGAAAGGAATCAGAAAAAAACGCCGTTTGATCCGCATGGAGTTCATTCCGGGAGGTCGTTTCAGGCCGACTTACCATATTACAGCCATGCCAGGGTGATCACAAGCCGATAAACCGCGTAGCGCCCGGTAATCACAGGCCCTGGCTTTCACGGGAAGTTTTACGGTCAGTGGCCCGTTGCCTGCGGGATGTCCAGGCCGTCGCCTGACACGCTAAATAAGAAACCACAGGCAGGTTAAAAACCAGTTTTTTAGTGACAAACGTGTGTAATGACGGCGATATTCAGAGGCGAGCATGCGTATTCCCGCATTACGCGGTACATCGCGATGGCAAGCGCGTTTGCAGTAAATCCGTTTCCGGCCGGTTCGGCCGGAAGGTCGAACTTTCGCAAAGGAAGGAACGCGTGGTGGACATCCATGAGAGGTCAGAACAGTGAGCGCACGCGACGATCCGGTACGGGAGGTACGGGAGGAACAGGCGCTTCGCGGTCGCAACGCCGCGCTTAACGAGGCGATCCTGCGTATCAGTGCCAGCCTGGACCTCGAGACGGTCCTCGGGGAGGCCGTGGAGCGTGCCGGCACGCTGACCGGAGCGCGCTACGGCGCCATCGCCACTGTCGACGAGGCCGACGATCTCCAGGATTTCGTAACCTCCGGTCTCTCCGACGAGGAGCATCAGCGACTGCTGGCATGGCCCGACGGGCCGCGATGCTTCGAACACTTCCGCGACCTGGCCGGTCCGCTGAGACGACCGGACATTTCCAATTACGTGCGTAAAACAGGTTTCGCCGCGGCCAGGATGCCGGCTGCCTGTGCCTTCCTGGTCGCACCGTTGCTTCACCTCGGCGTTCGGGTCGGAATCCTCTTCCTGGCCGGAAAGTCGAACGGAAGGGAATTTACGGACGAGGACGAGGAGATCCTCCTGCAGTTTGCCTCTCACGCGGCGGCCGCGACAGCCAACGCCCGCAAGTACTGCACCGTGCAGCGTACCAGTGCCGACCTGAAGGCACTAATCGAGACTTCCCCGGTGGGCGTCGTGGTGTTCGAAACGGTGACCGGCAGTACGATCTCTTTCAACCGGGAGGCGAAGCGGATCGCGGAGAACCTGCGCCTGCCGGGCAAACCCTTTGAAGCCATTCTCGAGGTGGCGACCTGCCGCTTCGCCGACGGCCGCGAAATCTCGCTGGACCAGTTCTCCCTTGCCCAGGTGCTCCACAGCGCCGAGACGGTGCGTGACGTGGAGGTCGTGATTTCCATACCCGACGGCCGCAGCGTGACGGTGCTCGTGAGCGCCACCCCGGTTCGCGGCGAGGACGGCGCGGTTACTTCGATGGTGGTCACCATGCAGGACCTGGCGGCGTTGCAGGAACTGGACCGGACGCGGGCCGAGTTTCTCAGCATGGTGAGCCACGAACTGCGTGCGCCGCTGACCTCCATCAAGGGATCGGCGACGACGGTGCTGAACGCCTCGCGGGAACTCGATCCGGCCGAAGTGCGCCAGTTCTTCCGTATCATCGACGAACAGGCCAATCTCATGGACAGTCTGATCGGCGACCTGCTCGACGCGGGACGCACCGACACGGGCACGCTGTCGGTCACCCCGGAGCCCTCGGAGGTGACCTTACTGGTGGACCAGGCCCGCAACACGTTCCTGTCCGGCGGCGCCAGGCACAACGTCCTCATCGACCTGCCGCCCGATCTGCCCCCGGTGCTCGCCGACCGGAAACGCATCGTGCAGGTGCTGAACAACCTGCTGGCCAACGCCGCCCGCCATTCGGCGGCAACGGCGCCCATCCGTATCTCGGCCGAACGGGACGGCGTGTACGTCGTGCTCACGGTTGCCGACGAGGGCCGGGGCATTGCGCCGGAACTGCTGGGGCGGTTGTTTCGCAAATACGGACGCAACGAAGAAGACTCCGGCGTGGCCGGTGGACTGGGTCTTGCCATCTGCAAGGGGCTGGTCGAGGCGCACGGCGGGCGCATTCGGGCCGAAAGCCCGGGCGTGGGCAAGGGCACGCGCTTCATCTTCACGATTCCCGTCGCGGATTCGGGCGGTGAAGATGCCGCGGCCGGCGATACCCGGCACGCCTCCGGCCAGCATTCGGAGGGCAGGCAACCGACGAAAGTGCTCATTGTGGACGACGACCCGCAGACGCTGAGCTACGTGCGCGACATCCTCGCCGACGCGGACTATTCCGCCGTGGTGACGGCCGATCACCGTGAAATCTCGAATATCATCGAAGCGGAGAAGCCCAAACTGGTCCTGCTTGACCTGATGCTGCCCGGTTCCGATGGGATCGAACTCATGCGGACCATACCCGAGCTCGCCACCCTGCCGGTGATCTTCATCTCGGGCTACGGACGCGACGAGACGATCGCCAGAGCACTGGAGGCCGGCGCCGAGGACTACATCGTCAAGCCCTTCTCGCCGACCGAGCTCACGGCCCGGATCGGGGCCATCCTCCGCCGGCGGGTCAACCCGGACCGTTTCGTACTCGGCGAGCTGGCCATCGATTACGACCGCCGCGAAGTCAAACTCGCGGGTCGGCCGGTGGCGCTGACGGCTACCGAGTACGAGGTGCTGCGCGTGCTTTCGCTCTGCACGGGGCGTATCGCCACCTATGACATCCTGCTGCGGGAGATATGGGGCAGGCGCGGCTTCGGAGACACGAGACTCGTGCGGGCAACCGTCAAGCGACTTCGAAGAAAGCTAGGTGAAAGCGCCGACGACCCGTCCTACGTCGCCAATGTGCGCGGCGTCGGCTACCGGCTGATCCGGCCGGGGGATGCGTAGGCGGGATGCTTTCGGCCGGGGGATGCGTAGGCGGGTACGGAAGGCTGCATGGCCGGGCCGCACCCCTCACACCGTCGCCAGCCGCTCCAGCAGGTCCACGCAGCGGTTGGAGTAACCCCATTCGTTGTCGTACCAGCCGCAGATCTTGACGAGGCTTTCGTCGATGATCATGGTCAGTTCCGAATCGAAGATGCACGAGGCGGGGTTGTGCACGATGTCGACGGAGACGATGGGGTCTTCGCAGTACTCGAGGATGCCGTTCAGGGGGCCCTTGGCGGCCGCCGCGAAGGCGGCGTTGACTTCGCCGGCCGTGGGCACGCGGTCGACCTGGGCCACGAAGTCGGTGAGGGAGCCGTCGGGGACGGGCACGCGGACGGCCATGCCGTTGAGCCGACCGTTGAGCTCCGGGATCACCTCGCCGATGGCCTTGGCCGCGCCGGTGCTCGTGGGGATCATGGACAGGGCGGCCGAACGGGCGCGCCGGGGGTCCTTGTGGGCGAAGTCGATGATCTGCTGGTCGCTGGTGTAGGCGTGGACCGTGGTCATGGAACCGCGGACGACGCCGAAGTGCTCGTGCAGCACCGACACCATGGGGGCGAGGCAGTTGGTGGTGCAGGAGGCATTGGAGACCACGCGGTGCCCGTCGTTCAGGATGCCGTCGTTCACGCCCATGACGATGGTGGCGTCCACGTTGGTGGCCGGTGCGGAGATCAGCACCTTCTTCGCCCCGGCCGACAGGTGGGCCGAGGCCTGTTCCCCGTCGGTGAAGATCCCGGTCGACTCCACCACCAGGTCCACGCCGCGGTCGCCCCAGGGCAGGTTCGCCGGGTCCCGTTCGGAGACGATCTCGATCTTGTTACCATTCACCGTGAGTCCGCCGTTCACGGCCTTCACCGGATGGTCGTACCGGCCGTGGACGGAGTCGAATTTCAGCAGGTGCGCCAGTGTCGCGCTGTCGGTCAGGTCGTTGATGGCGACCACGTCGAACCCGGTCCGCTCCGACATGGCCCGGAAAACCATGCGGCCGATGCGGCCGAACCCGTTGATCCCTACCCTTATACTCATGCTTCCCGTTGCCTCCAAAAGTATGGGGAAACCGTCCCTCTTTGGCCGGGCCGATTTCCCTTTTTCTTTCCCGGCGCTGACGCCGGTTCGCTATCTACGATTTTAAAGCGCGTGCCGCTGTTTTACGGCGCGTAACGCTATGCTCCCGACGCCAACAGGCCCCGCAGCACATATTGCAGAATGCCGCCGTGGCGGTAGTATTCCACCTCGACCGGGGTGTCGATGCGTACGATGGCGTTAAATGTGCTCGTGGCGCCGTCCGCCGCGGTCACGCGGACAGGGACGCGCTGCCGGGGGGTGATCCCGCCCGCGATCCCCTCGAAGTCGTAGGTCTCGAATCCGGTCAGGCCGAGTGATTCGGCACTTTCCCCCTCCTCGAACTGCAGGGGCAGGATCCCCATGCCGATGAGGTTGCTGCGGTGGATACGTTCGTAGCTTTCCACGATCACGGCCCGGACGCCGAGGAGATTGGGTCCCTTGGCGGCCCAGTCCCGGGACGAGCCGGATCCGTATTCCTTGCCGGCGATCACGACCAGCGGGGTATCCGATGCGCGGTAGGCCATGGCGGCATCGAATATGGTGACCGGTTCGGCGGCGGGCGTGGTCCTGGTCCAGCCGCCCTCCGTACCGGGCGCCAGGTGGTTGCGCAGCCGGATGTTGGCGAAAGTGCCCCGCATCATGACTTCGTGGTTGCCACGCCGCGCGCCGTATGAATTGTAGTCCTTCGGTGCCACGCCGCACTCGACCAGGTACCGGCCCGCGGGGCTGTCGGCCTGGATCGAACCGGCAGGCGAAATGTGGTCCGTCGTGACGGAATCACCGAGTACCGCCAGTACGCGGGCGCCCCGTATGTCCGTGATATCGCCGGGCTCGGGCGGCATGCCGTCGAAATAGGGCGGAAGCTTGACGTAGGTGGACGCTTGGTCCCATGCATAGGACTCGTCACCCGTCGCGGCCAGTTCGGCCCAACGGTCGTCGCCCGTGAAGACGTCGGCGTAGATCGACTGGAACATCTCCCGGCGCACGGAGGTGCGCACGGCCTCCCGCACTTCGCCGGGTGTAGGCCAGATATCCCGCAGAAAGACTTCGTCGCCCGTCGGATCGGTCCCGATGGGTTCGTTGTACAGGTCCACGTCCATGCGACCGGCAAGGGCGTAAGCCACCACGAGCGGCGGCGAGGCCAGGTAATTGGCCTTGACGATGGGGTTCACGCGGCCTTCGAAGTTCCGGTTGCCGCTCAGGACCGCGGCCGCGACCAGGTCCGATTCCCGAACCGCGTCGCCGATGGGGGCGGGCACGGGACCGCTGTTGCCGATGCACGTCGTGCAGCCGTAGCCCACGACGTGGAACCGGAGTTGCTCCAGGTAGGGAAGCAGGCCCATGTCTTCCAGGTACCGGGTCACGACCTGCGAGCCCGGCGCGAGACTGGTCTTCACCCACGGCCGGGTGGACAGGCCCCGTTCGACGGCCTTCTTCGCCAGGACTCCGGCGGCCGCGAGCACGGCCGGGTTGGACGTGTTCGTGCAGCTGGTGATTGCCGCGATCACCACCGAACCATGTCCCAGATCGAAGGACGATCCACCCATGTCGACGGGCGCTTTTTTCGTCAGCGTGCCCAGTTCGCCGGGCGCGTGTCCGTTGCCGTCCACCCACTGGTCGACGGCCTCGCCGGACAGGTCCGGGTTCTCGTCGGCCAGCATGGCGGCCAGTTCTTTCCGGAAAGACGGCTTCACGCTGGACAGCGCTACGCGGTCCTGGGGCCTGCGCGGGCCCGCCAGGCTCGGTTCGACGGTACCGAGGTCGAGCTCCAGGGTGTCGGAGAAGACCGGGTCGGGGGTACCGGGCGTCCGGAACAGGCCCTGTGCCTTCGTATAGGTTTCTGCCAGTTCGATCTCGCCCGCGTCGCGGCCGGTCAGTTCCATGTAGGAAAGGGTCTCTCCGTCCACGGGAAAGAACCCCACGGTGGCGCCGTATTCAGGCGCCATGTTGGCGATGGTGGCCCGGTCGGGCAGGGAAAGGCTGTCCAGGCCCGGACCGTAGAATTCGACGAACTTGCCGACGACGCCGTGCGCCCGAAGCATCTGGGTCACTGTCAGGACCAGGTCCGTCGCCGTGGCCCCGGCCGGCAGGGCCCCGCTCATCCTGAACCCCACCACGGACGGGATGAGCATGGATACCGGCTGGCCGAGCATGGCTGCTTCCGCCTCGATGCCGCCCACGCCCCAGCCGACGACGCCGAGTCCGTTGATCATGGTCGTATGGGAATCCGTCCCCACCAGGGTATCGGGATAGGCGATCGATTCTCCGTCCCGCTCCCGGGCGAATACCACCCTGGCCAGGTACTCGAGGTTGACCTGGTGCACGATGCCCGTGCCGGGCGGGACGACGCGGAAATTGTCGAAGGCCTGCTGTCCCCACTTGAGGAAGAGGTACCGTTCCCGGTTCCGGTCGAACTCGCGGTCCACGTTGGCCGCAAAGGCGTGGCGGGAACCGAACTCGTCCACCTGGACGGAGTGGTCGATGACCAGGTCCACGTCCTGCAGGGGATTGATGCGGTCGGCCGCACCGCCCAGCCTGCGGATGGCGTCCCGCATGGCGGCCAGGTCGACGACGGCCGGCACGCCCGTGAAGTCCTGCATCAGCACCCGCGCCGGCCGGAAGGCGATCTCCCGCTCGGAGGGCCCGCCCGCGGTGCTTCCGACGACGGCGGCCACGTCTTCTGCGGAGACCGACACGCCGTCTTCGTGGCGCAGCAGGTTCTCCACCATGACCTTAAGCGAGATGGGCAGGCGCGATAGGTCTCCGGCGCCGCCTTCCTTGGCCCTGGAAAGCGAATAGTAGGTGAAGGTATTCCCACCCGCTTTCAATTCGGCCTGTGCGTCGAAACTGTTCAGGTTCGCTGGCACCGTGATCGACTCCGGGTATTCCGATTGGCTACATGATTTCCGATTTGAACAAGATTTCGCAAACTAATCGAAAGACGCCGGCTGTGTCAAGCACATTCCGCCCGACAGTACGGGCAAAACGCCTTGTTCATCGGTCTTTGAGCGATCTTTACATTTGTCTGGAACTCATGTCGTAAACATAAGACAAACACCTGGCGGGGCGTTGTCGACTAGAACCTCAATGATCCGCGCATGATAACGGTGGCGTCCGGCAGATGGCTGACGCCCCCGGACCGGCTGATTTCCAGGCGTGCGTCGAACACGCTGCCGACGACGACCGTCAGGCCTAGACGCGTCACGTGATGGCCGTCTGCGCCGGTGTCCGCAGCCAGGTAGGGGTACCACAGGCCGCCGCTGCGGATGCCGTAGCCGACCTCGGCGTCGTAGCCTGGGTCTCGGGACGGGGAGCCCCGGGGCATCATTTCAACGGCGGTCCGTGCCGACCAGAGCCTTTGCACGCCGCTGGGGGACGCTCCCCGGCGGGAGCCAAGGCGAAGACGAAGGCCGCGGCCGTCAGCTGCCGTGCCAGCTTCGTAACGCATCGACGCACCGTAACCCCACTCTTCGTACGCGCCATCGTTGTGCACGAGCAGCCTGTGGGCATTCACCCGCATTAACAGGGGACCGTCGATCCAACCCAGGCCGCCGCCCGCCTCGATCCCCGCACCCGTCTCCGCGTCTCCGCCATCATAACGAAGGCCGGTTTCCAGGTCAGTTGTGAAGATGCCGCCCAACAGGGGCAACGCGCCGGAGCTTTCGAGGATAAGCCGCATCCGGCTCGTCGCGCCCTTCCCGGCCGACAGTCCGGCAATCGATGCGGAAGCGGTACGGGTGAGCAAGACATCCGATCGAACTGCCAGTTCAACCAGTCCGGCCCCGGCGGAATGCATCGTGAGAAGACCCCGTGCGCCCAGGGCCGCCATGGCATTGCTCACTTCCGTTTCCAGTATAGACTCTGTTTCGTCCGGGGTCACCTCGAGGTTGCCCCGTCCGTACCCCAGCAGGCCCCAGACAGACGTGCGGCGATTGTGGCGGTAATGGACGTAGGGATAGAAAGCGGCCAGCGTGCTGCCGATCGTACCACCCGTTGCGTCGGACCCGGCATCGGGCCGGGTGTATCCGCCGCGTCCTTCGCTGTATGAAAAGGCGACGCCGGCTGTTCTGCGTCCCCACTGTCCGTCCAGCGCGACGATTGCGGTATTTACGTCGCCTTCGAGAGAAAGCCCGTCTTCATTGCCGTTGAACCGGGTGAAGGCGTACTCGCCCCAGGCCGAAATACGGCGCGAGCCGCCGCCCGTACCGGATCCCGTATCCCTGTTAAAATGGAAGGAAGTCGAGCTGACCAATGCGCGCGGATCGGGTATGCGGGCGCCACCGGAGTGTGAGGCGGAGCGTTTCTGGCCGGCGATCCCGATGCCGCCACCGGAGTTGTTGCCGGCGGACCCTTCATATGCGCCGGTCAGGCCGAGCAGCGTTACCAGTCCTGTCTGCAACCGGTATGCTGCGCTTCTATCCCACAACCGGCTGATTTCCCTTCCACTGATGGTCAGGTGGGAGGATCTGGAACCGCTTTCGAGCCTTCTTTCGACGGACCGCATCACCTGGTCCGACACCGAACGGCCGAATCTGGCAAGCCAGGCGTCCGGCAGAGGATCGCTGTTGATTATCGTCCCGATGGCTATCGAATCCCCGAACACCGCCCCGCTGGCGGCGGATAGAGTCAGGACCAGGTATTCCGGCCCCTCGTTGAGATCGTCGTCCAGAACCGGCACCGAGATGGTCCCGCCCGTCTGCAGGGCGGGCAAGACCAGCGTGCCCGAAACGGCGGTATAGTCGCCATCCGCCGTTCGCGCGGTGCTGTCCGAAGTAGTATACGTCACCTCCGTGGCCTTGTAGCGCTGCCTGCTCAAGCTTACCGTGAATTCCAGGTTCGCGGCCGGGCCTTCGCGCACCTCGGCGTCGGAGACCGAGAGGACGGCGGGACCGTACACGGTGGCCAGCAGATTCCCCGGCAGCATGCGGCCGTCCTCGGTACACACGCCGGGCGGCGAGCCGCAGTCCGTGGTTTCGCGAAGCCGCACCACGACGTCCCCTGTGCCATCGGGAACGATACGCAAACCCCAGCCCTTGTTGTCGGGGGGATTGAGCCGCCACGCCCTTTCAATGCTACCGCCCGACACTTCGAAAAGTCCATCTTGCACCGTGAGATAGCTTAACCCATCGGGCTGGTCGGTGATCTGCATTTCGATCACGATGGAATTCACTCCGTCGTGCTCTTTCGGTACCTTGCTGAACACCGCGAAGAACTCCACCCCCGGCACGAAGGTAGCAACGGACGTCGCGAGCGGCCGCCCGTCAAAACAGACGGAATTCGTTGCGCCGCAGGGCCGCGCGGGGATCGATATGAAGATATCCCCGCCGCTCGACGGCTCGACCGTAACCAACCAGCTCGTATCGTTGTGCGGGATCATGCGACGGGCGCCCGTGACGGTCCCGCCTGACACTTCGAGCAGACCGTTCCGCACCGTGAGGTAGCTCAACTCATCGGGCGCTTCGGAGAAATGCAGTTCGAAACTGATCTCCGACGCACCGTCATGCCGGTCGGGAAGGCTTGCGAAACGTGCTTCCGGTCCAGCCGTTGCGGTTTCGTCGATCGTCTCGGGGGACTGTTGCTGACTGGACTGCTCCTCCATCGCCCGGCTCAGCGTAAGCTTCCGTTCGAAGATGTTCGCCCATTCCAGATCGACACTGCTCCAGGAATAGTCGTATTCCTTCTGGCCGGCACTGTTCGTATATACCAGGCTGTCCGCCGCCGCGAATTCAAAGGGGGCCGCATCGCAAACGTGCAGTTGGAGATCAGCCCTCGCTTCCGGTTTCAGCGCCCGGTCCAGGACGAACACGAAATCGCCGGGCTGATACACCGACACACCTGGATTGGGCTGATCGTACGCCAACACCAATTTGATACCATAGTTGTCGTTACCGCCGATCGTGAAGTTGTCCGGATCCAGCGAACCGAACCCCTGCACGCTGTCGTAACCGTAGCCCGTGATGATCTCCTTCCGTTGTCCGACGCGGTACACTCCCACACTGAGATCCCCTTCCCAGACCTTCTCGCGGTCCCCCAGATCGGGCGCCAGGCAGCCCAAACCCATCACGCCGATGGAGAAAGCCGGGGTCGTAAAACCGGCCACTTCGTTCAAAAAGAAATCGCTCAGCTTATTGCCGGATTCCGGCTTTGCATAGACGACGCTCAGTATGTCGGTATCGGCAACCGCGCTGCTGAGGGTCAGGGTCAGCACCGCTCCTTCGATAGTCGCGGCTCCCGTCAGGCCTACCGTATTCCGCACGCCTGCCGATGTCCTCCTGTTTACCGTGAACGCGGTGACGGGCGGCGGGTTACTGGCCAGGTCTTCGGTGAAGGTCAACGCGATGGCGGTCGTGTCGATCGCCACACTACTGAGTTCGGGAGCCTTCTCGTCCCGCACGAGGTATAGCGTTTTGACGATGTAGGTAGACCAGATGAGACCCGTGTTCTCCCACT
The DNA here is from genome assembly GCA_022822725.1 of Candidatus Latescibacterota bacterium. Classification (GTDB taxonomy): domain Bacteria; phylum JAAXHH01; class JAAXHH01; order JAAXHH01; family JAAXHH01; genus JAAXHH01. The sequence goes on along the minus strand of JAJEAN010000001.1, from coordinate 551,073 downwards.
TGTATATCACCCGGCCGTCCACCGTTCGTGGATTGGCCGTGTCCTTCAGATACAAAGGTTCACTACAGCCATACAGCGTCAGCGTGCGTTTTTCGTCGGCGCTGAAAGCCTGGTCGAGGCCCAGGTTTATAGTGTGTCCGGAACCGGAATTATGGTGGATATCCGTTATCGTGTACTCGGCGCCGTCGGGGTCGAACCGGAAAGTCGGGTCGTCCAGGGTGCCGAAGCCCGTGCCGACGGACGAATAACCGGCCAGGTCGCCCAGCGCTGAATCGTTGTGTTCTCCCAACCTCATGTTTCCGGACCAGATGATGGCGGCGCCCCCGGTGAGTGAGGGCCTCCCGCATACGGCCGCTTCCCCGACCGTGCTGTCATCGGACGGAAACGCGTCACTCGTGACCGAGTCATTTCTTCCGAAGTCATCGACGAACCCGACTTTAACCTTGATCTTTTTGCCCGCATCGGTGTCGGTCAGCGTGTACGTAGAGTCCGTCCCCACATTCACGGGATTCGAACCGTCGGAATCCACCCGGATCCACTGGTAGGTGAATACGGGATCGGTCAGTCCGCTCAGTGAACCTATTTCCGAAGTGTCGACGGTCAGCAGAGCCGGCACGAACGTACGTCCCTCGATATTCGGCTTGCCCGTGGCAGTTACCCCGTTGACGGTCATGCGGAACGAGTACCTGCTCGTTCGCCATATAAACCTGTCAGGAGTGGAGGGGTCGGAGGCGATATAGCCCGAATTGAGTTGCTGGAAAAGGTATCCGTTCGCGATGCTCCATCCCTCCGTGGGATTTTCGTCCTCGTTATCGGAACTCGTGCGGGCCAGTGCATAGTTGGACCCGAATTGAATGAAAACCGAGTACGTGGTATCCGGCAGAAGCGTCGTGCCTGATGGCGCGTTGAAGGTTACCGTGCCCGATTGTTTGGGGGACGGAAGCGCAAGCTCGGTGCAGCCTGATCCCGTGGCCCCATGCCGGTCAGTGGGCGGTTGGCCGTTCGAATCGGTCGGGCATACGGACACTTTGAAATAATTCGTGTCTCCCATGACGATTTGGATATTGCGAAGCGTATAGCCATCAGTGTTTGACCCGGTGTCAAAGCCCTGGGCGCGATTCCAGAGCGACGGATCCGCCGTTCCGGTACTCCCCTGGCTGATATTGCTGACGAAGGGATGTGTCTCCTGGGCGTGGGAAGATCCGGCATATAGCGTACCGCCCAACAGTACCAGCAGGGCGACCCAGGTTCGCGACAGGGAAGGCATGAGGCCGTGGCGATTGCGGGACGGAAGTACAGTGAGCGCAGGAATGTAAACCCGGTCAGGAGGCGCCGCCGGGCTTGCCGGGCTACCCTTGCCACAGCTGATTCCTTTAATTACTATGGCAAACGTACAAACGGTCAGAAAACACGCGGAAAGAATACGGAATCCTTCCTCTGAGTCAAGATGACACGCTTTCTGTCTATGTATGGCGAGCGGAACAGGTTACAGACTCGGTTCGCTGGTGTCTGAATCCGCGAAAACAAGGCATGTCAATCAAAGGAATCTACACATTCTATTTATTCGATCTATCCAAATAAACATTAGTAATTCCGCATTACAACACAAAACCAGAACGGGCATGATCCGCAGGGCGGAAGGCCTTTCCGCAACGCGCCTGCCGGTCTTTGCCGGTGTTGTTCTCCTGGCATTCGGCCTTGCACCGGGTTCGGCCGGGGACGCCGCGGCGGGGACCTGGCGCTTCGCCGCCCCGCAGCAGCGCTTGTTCCGTCCGCTACTGGCCGACCCGACCGAGGCGCGGCTGGCGGTAACGACCAACCTGGGCGACCGGCTGAACGGCGACATCGGCGGTTCCTGGGAGGCCGCCGACTATGCGTGGGACCGTGCCGGCCGGGACGGGACGGGGGCGGACGGAGGACGGACGCTGCGGTTCCGGACCGGTATCCATGCCGGCGTCTTCTCGAAGCTGCGCCGGTCGGGAACGACCTTCCCCCTCGAGACCGCCGACTACCTGATCGGATTCCACGCGGACCTGGGCAACGACCGGATCACCGGGCGGTTCGAATACGCCCACGTGAGCGCACACCTGGCCGACGGGTACGTCGAGTACGACGGGCCGGACCAGGCGGACCGGGCCATGCGGGCCATGACCTACAGCCGGGAGTATTTCACGCTGTACGGCGCCCGCGAGATGCGTTTCGCGCCCGGGAGCGCCATTGGTTCCGCCCGCGTCTACGGCAGCCTGAGGTGGTCGAACCACGCCATCCCGGACGTGCGGCGATGGCGGGTCCAGGGCGGCGCCGAACTGGTCTTCCGTCCTCTTTCGGGTCCGGGCGGCGCGACCCGGGCCTACCTCGCCTGCGACGTCCGGCTGTTCCGGGACGGGGAGATTTCGGTCAACCGCACGGCCCATGCGGGACTGCTGTTTCACAACCAGGCTTCCCGGGGTCTTCGCCTCGCCGTCATATACCACGGGGGCCGCAGCGAGCATGGACAGTTCCATCGCCTGGATGACGACTACGCGGGGATCGGGCTGTTCTTCGACCTTTGAGAAGGAATGTATATGAACTTTCTGGCCGACCTGGAGTGCAGCGACTGCGGCAAGCGGTTGCCGGCGGACCGGTTGTGGAACCTTTGCCCCGACTGCGGTCGGCCGCTGCTCGCCCGGTACGACACGAAGGAAGCGGGAAAGGCACTGACCCCGGAGATTCTGGCGATGCGCGAACCGACCCTGTGGCGCTACCGCGAGTTGCTTCCCGTGCGCGATCCGTCGGCCATCGTCACCCTGGGCGAGGGCGGCACGCCCCTGATGCACGCCCGGCGCCTGGGTGAACGACTGGGCATGGACGGGCTCTACATCAAGGACGAATCCGTAAACCCCACCGGCTCGTTCAAGGCCCGGGGCCTGTCCATGGCCGTGTCCCGCGCCCTGGAACTGGGGGCGGAATCCCTGGCCATACCCTCCGCCGGCAACGCGGCGGGCGCACTGGCGGCTTACGGTGCCAGGGCGGGTATCCCCGTGCACGTATTCATGCCCCGGGACACCCCCCGGCCCTTCATCGTCGAGTGCCGGGCCCACGGCGCGGCGGTGGAACTCGTGGACGGCCTGATCACGGACTGCGGAAGGCTGGTGGCCGCGCGGAAGGACGCGGAAGGATGGTTCGACGTCTCCACCCTGAAGGAACCCTACCGCGTGGAAGGCAAGAAGACCATGGGATACGAACTGGCCGAACAGTGTGGATGGGTCCTGCCGGACGCGATCCTCTACCCGGCGGGAGGCGGAACCGGACTGATCGGCATGTGGAAGGCCTTTTCCGAGATGGAAGCCCTCGGGTGGATCGGACCGGAACGGCCCCGCATGGTCGCGGTGCAGGCCGCCGGCTGCCAGCCCATCGTCCGGGCCTGGGAACAGCAGTGGCCGGACGCCCCGGAGTGGGAGAACGCCCGCACGCTCGCCAGCGGACTGCGCGTGCCCGCCGCCGTGGGGGACAGGCTGATGCTGTCCGCGATCCGGGAGAGCGGCGGAGACGCGGTGGCCGTACCCGACGGCGACATGGTGAGCGGCCTGCGGGAAATCGGGGCCTGCGAGGGTATCTTCGCGGCGCCTGAAGGCGGCGCCGTGCTGGCCGGACTGCGGAAGATGATCGCGCTGGGACGCATCGACCGGTCCGACCGGGTCGTGCTCTTCAATACGGGCAGCGGGCACAAGTACGTGGACAACCTGGCGGCGTTGCACGACGGCCAGGACGCCTGACGTCTTTTTTCGTCCCGCCTACGAGATTGTGATTCACGCTCCGACTACTCATTATAGCAGGCATCGATTGCAGGGCCGCTGTGGCAGGCATCGATTGCAGGATATCAATAGCGCGCCTCTGTAGCAATGCCCCGGCAAATGCCGGCGTCCATGCAGTTTGAACTCGTAAGGCGAACACTATGTATTGCGATCTGTTTCCATTGACCATGCGGACAACCCGCGTCATATTCTGATCAGCGGACGGTGCCGAAAGGTTGCATCCGCGGGTCAGCACAGTCCGCAGGCCAGCGTTGCATCCGTGGGTCAGCGTTGCATCCGCAGGTCAGCACAGTCCGCGCAGTCGAAAAGAAGATTGCCATGAAGACCAGCGTTACCGTTGTCATTGAATCCGACGGCGAACAGTTTCATGCGTTCTGCCCGGACCTGCCCGGTATCCACAGCAATGCGCCGACGCTGGAGGAAGCCCGTGATCGGACCATACCCGCGATCGAACGGTATCTGGACTTTCTGGATGAGCAGGGCAGTCCGAATCCCGTGTGGCCTGGCCTTGAAACGGAAGCAGGTGACGAGATCAACCAACTCCTGCCGAATCCGACCGAGTCGACCATCCAGCGCGTTGAGGTACCATGGCCGTTGGACTATCCTCGCTAGCATGAGGGCACATCGAACCGTCCCTCCGGTCCATCCCGCTTTCATCTCATACGGAAAACCATGCGTCGTCTAGCCTTCCTGTCCGCACTGCTCTTCCTCCTGCCGTCCTCCGCCAGCGCCCAGAAGATGCTCATCTTCATGGACCTGGAACAGCAGGACCATCTCAAGGCCTACGGCATCGCCTTTCAGGCCCTGGAGCAGGGCTACACCGTCGAATGGCTGCTGAACTACCGCGGCGGGTCCTTCATCCTGGACCCCACGGCCGACCGGGTGCGGGCCAGCCACCTGCGCGGCGTGAGCTTCCAGGTGATCGACGGCGCGGAGCTGGTCCGGATCTACGCCCATATCGAGGAAAACAACATGGACCGGGTGCTGCTCGAAAAAGCGCCCGAAATCGCCGTATACACCCGGCCCGACCAGCGGCCATGGGACGATGCCGTGACCCTGGCGCTGGAATACGCCGAAGTGCCCTACAGCACGATCTTCGACCAGGAGGTGCTGGACGGAACGTTGAAGGAATACGACTGGCTGCACCTGCACCACGAGGATTTCACCGGGCAGTACAGCAAGTTCTACAGCTATCACCGCACGCCCTGGTACCAGCAGCAGCAGGCCACCGACGAGACCCTGGCCCGCAACCTCGGGTATCCGACGGTCGCGGAGGCCAAGAAGGCCGTGGCGCAAGGCATCAAGTCCTACGTGGGGAACGGCGGGTTCGTCTTCGCCATGTGCGCGGCGACGGAAACCCTGGAGATCGCGCTGGCCGCGACCCACACCGATATCGTGGCACCGGAGTATGACCACACCCCCGTCGATCCGGATGCACAGTCCAGGCTGGACTTCGGCCAGACCCTCGCCTTCGAGAACTTCACGCTGCAGTTGAACCCCCTCGTCGGTTCCTTTTCCAACATCGACGTGAACCAGGTCAACGCCGGCAAGGTGCTGACCGGACCCTTCACCCTTTTCGATTTTTCGGCCAAGTACGACCCGGTGCCCACCATGCTCACGCAGAACCACGTGAACTACATCGCCGGTTTTTACGGACTGGCCACTTCCTTCCACCGCGACGTGCTCAAACGGTCCGTGGTCGTCCTCGCCGAGGAGGCCGGGACCGACCACGTCAAGTACCTCCACGGCAACTACGGGATGGGCACTTTCACCTTCTACGGTGGGCACGACCCGGAGGACGAGGAGCACCTGGTGGGCGATCCGCCGACCAATCTCGCCCTTCACAAGAACTCCCCCGGTTACCGGCTCATCCTGAACAACGTCCTCTTTCCCGCGGCCAAGAAGAAGAAGCGCAAGACCTGACGCCACGGCCCGTGCCGGCGGACAGAACCTGACGTCACGGCCCGCGCCGGGTGAGAAAAACTCAAAAACACTTGCCGGGCCGCGCCGCATCAGGTATAATGACTGTTACCTCACACAGGTTTCCAGCAAAGTCATTTTAAAAGAACCTTTGCTATACCATAGGGAATCCTGCTCCGGGTATCGATGGCATGCCTCACCAGATTGGAGGACGTCAGAACTGCCCGGGGGGACAACCACTGTTCCGAACAGGTTCTCCTAAAAATACTTATGCTCGCCTGTGTGGGGTATTTCTATGCCCGGAGGAGGGGGTTGTACCGGTTTTTGGTTCTTAGATATCTGTATATTTGCGGTAATGAGCGCCATCCAGCATCTGGGTGGCGTTTTTTATTCGGGAAAGTTGATAGCAGGCTCCTGCGAACACGTCGGCATCGGACCTGGCTCAAACCAGTTGATCTTCGACCGCCGATAACCCAGATTATATATCGACTTTGACTAAATTCCACATACCATACCGGCCCTCATGCTCCAGCACCTGACGCTGGGACAGTACTATCCCGGCGAGTCTCCAATCCACCGCCTGGACCCGCGCACCAAGCTGTGCGGCGCCCTGGTTCTGATGGCGGCGCTGATCTGGGTAAAGGCCCTGCCGCTGTTCTTCTTCATGCTGGCCGTGGTCGCGGTCCTGGTGCGGATCTCCGGCGTTCCGCTCCACCTGCCGATGAACAACCTGAAGGCCTTCCGCCTGATCCTGGTCATCACCTTCGCGGCCCATGCGTGCTTCACGCCGGGGGAAGCCGTAATCATCGCGGGATACACCGTGCCGGGACCCACCTGGGAAGGGATGTTCCAGGGGTCGGTGTTCACCCTGCGCCTGGTGGTCATCATGCTGATCGCGGCGCTGCTTATGCTGACCACGGTGCCGCTGGACGTATCGGACGGTATCGAGCGGCTGCTAAAGCCCCTGGAACGGTTCGGACTGCCCGCCCATGAGCTGGCCATGATGATGGTCATCGCCCTGCGGTTCATACCGACGCTGGTGGAGGAAGCGGACCGCCTGCAGAAGGCCCAGGCCGCCCGGGGCGCGGACTTCACCGGCAATCCCATCCGTCGCGTCCGGAAGATGACCGCCCTGCTGGTGCCCCTCATGCTCTCGGCCTTCCGCCGTGCCGAAGAACTGGCCGTCGCCATGGAATCCCGCTGCTACCGGGGCGGCACCGGGCGCACGCAGTTCCGCGTCATGGCCCTGGGCCGGAACGATTTCGTGGCCATCGCGGCCGTGACGGTCCTGCTCGTCCTCGGCGCGGCCTTCAACCGCATCGGCGACGCCGGCGTCCTGTTCTGATCCGCGGTAAACCTCGACATTCGGCTGTCACGCCATAGACGACTACCATACCATGCGCACGCTGGTCCTCACGATCGAATACGACGGCACCGACTTCCTCGGCTGGCAGCTCCAGTCCGAGGGAAGGACCGTGCAGGGCGTCCTGGAGGAGGCCATGCGTTCCATCCTGCAGGCCGAGATCCGGGCGACGGCGGCGGGCCGCACGGACGCCGGGGTGCACGCCACCGGCCAGGTCGTCCACTTCAGGACGGATTCGGACATGGGGATGGAACGGCTGAAGAAAGGACTGAACGGGGTGCTGCCGCCGGACGTGCGCGTGCTGGATGCACTTCAAACGGCCGGTGATTTTCACGCCCGGTTCAGCGCGGTGGGACGCCGGTATCGCTACCGGATCATCCGCCGTCCGAGCGCCATGCGCCGGCACTTCGCCTGGCACGTGGCCTACCCGCTGGAGGTCGACGCCATGCGCCGCGCCTGCGCTCCCCTGGTGGGCCGCCACGACTTCACGTCCTTCTGTCAGGCTACGTCGACGGCCAACGGCACGGTTTGCGAGGTGCGGGGACTGGAATGGATCGAGGCGGAGGACGAACTCCGCCTGCGCATCGAGGCGAACCGCTTTCTCCACCACATGGTGCGGACCATCGTGGGCACGGCCGTGGATGTTGGCCGGGGTCGATGGCCGGAAAGCGTCATGGCAGATATGCTGGCGGCGAAAGACCGGCGGGCCGCAGGCGCCAACGCCCCGGCCCGTGGGCTCTGCCTCGAGGCGGTGCGCTATCCTTCCGAATTCGGGATCTGAGGATCGGACGGACCGGGCGTTACCGAGCGCCGCTCCACGAACGCGTCGATCTCGTCGCACACCTTGTGCAGCGTGGCGACGTCGCGCTCTTCCAGCCTCAGGCTGCGGCGCAGGACGCGTCGGATGGAGCGAAGGAAGGTCTCCTCGCTCGGTGTGGGTGTGAATCCGAGCCGGAGCAGCGTCTCGTGCACGCGCAAGGTAACGCGTTCCACGGCCCGGTTCTCCGCCAGGCGCACCTCGGACGCGGGCGGCGCCTCTCCACCGTGGCGAAACAGTTCGTACGCGCAGACCATGACCGACTGGGCCAGGTTGAGGGAAGGATAGGACATCGCCGCGGGGATCCGGGCGATGACGTTGCAGCGTTGAAGTTCGTCGTTCAGCAGGCCGCGGTCTTCCCGCCCGAAGAGCATGCCGCAGGACTGGTTCCGCGCCACGGCGGACAACTCGGCGCAGGCCGCCTCAACGGGCTGTATGGGGCTTAGCCAGATTCCGCGGGTGCGGGCGGTGGTGCCGACGACGAAGGCGAGATCATTCACTGCCTCGTCCAGCGACGGGACGACGCGGGCGTTGTCGAGGATCTCCCCGGCGCCGTGGGCCATCCAGCGCGCCTCGGCCTCGTGGCGGAATTCGGCCGGGTTGACCAGGACGAGGCGGGATAGTCCCATGGTCGTCATCGCCCGGGCGACGGCGCCGATGTTCCCCGGCACTTTCGGTTCTACGAGAATGATGTGAATGTGCGAGAAATAGTCCGGCGCGGTACTTTCCGTTCGATCGGCCATGGGTCAGGTCAGGTACGGGCCAGCGTCAGGCCCGCCCCTCCTCTTTCGACTCCAGTTCCTCCACGGCGGCCTTCAGTTCGGCGATTTCCTCCGCCAGCTTCTTCTCGCGGCCGGCGATCGTGAAGAGGTACAGGAACAGCCCGACCCATATCAGCGTGTAGGCGGAAAACAGATACCAGAAGTTCTGATCCACGGTTCTAACGCTCCTTTTTTATCAAACGCCCACGCTGCCGGGATGCCGGTGCTCCACGCGTTCCCGCAGGTCCTCGGCCTCGTCGCGCAGCCGCTCCAGCGCCATCCGCCGCTGCATGAGGTAGAAGAACAGCAGGGTGAAGACGACCGCCGACACGGCCAGCGCGATGCGCATGTCCACTTCCATGCCCGCACCGAGGCCTTCCTCCGTCATGACCAGGGAGTCGGGGTGCAGGCCCCGCCACCACATGGTCGCGAAGTGGATGAAGGGGATGTCGATCGTGCCGAGGATACCCAGCACGGCGAGAAAGGTCTTCACCTGCGGCAGGTCGTCGCCGTAGACGCGCAGCATCAGGTAAGCCACGTAGATGAGCCAGAGGATCATGGAAAAGGTGAGCCGGGGGTCCCAGGTCCACCACGTGCCCCACACGGGCTTGCCCCAGATCGGCCCGGTGATCATGACGAAGCAGCAGAAGACGAACCCGACCTCCGCGGCGCTGTAGGCCACGATGTCCCACCTGCGCTCCCGCAACCACAGGTAGATGACGCTGGAAACGCCCACCAGCACGAAGGCGAACTCCGCGATCCAGGCGGAAGCGACGTGGAAATACATGATCCGCTGAACGTCTCCCATGACCCGCTCGCGGGGCGCCCAGATGAGCGACAGATACAGCGAGGCGACCAGTCCCACGAGGCAGATGAGGCCGAAGGGCGTGATGCGCAGGCGGGTGGCTAGACCGGCCATTTTCATTCCTCCACGATGTACTCGAACAGCATGACGGACGCGACCAGGAAGACGACCGTAAACACCGAAAGCAGCCTGATCCAGTTCGTCATGTCCTGCCAGTCCCCGCCCTCGAAAGTGGTCCGCGTCGTCTCCACCAGCGCGATCAGCACCGGCGAGGCGACGGGCAGCAGCAGGACCGGCAGCATGACGTCCCGCATGCGCGTGTTGACGGCCACGGCCGCGAACAGGGTGGCGACGGACGAGAATCCGACGGTTCCCAGAAAGAAGATCACCAACAGTTTAGACAGATACGGCAGGATTGTCATGTTGAAAAACAGCACGAACAGGGGAAGCACCGCCAGCTGGACCAGTCCGATGAGCGTGACGTTACCCAGCAGCTTGCCCAGGAAGATGGAACCGCGGTCGATGGGCGCGAGTAGCAGCCCGTCGAAGGTGCCGCGGTCTATCTCCGGTGAGAAGGACCGGCTGGCGCTCAGCATGCCCGCGAAGGCGAAGGCCACCCAGATCATGCCGGGCGCCACCCTTTGCAGCACGTCCGCCCCCGCGTTGAAGGCGAAATTGAAGATGATCACGACGATCAGCGAGAAGACGAACATGGTCACGACTCGCTCGCGGGTCCGGTATTCCACGAGCATGTCCTTGCGGTAGATCTGCCAGGACTGGGCGAGCATGGATCGCATCGTTTCGGAAACTCCTGTTTCGTGTTGGTACCATTCGGGCCGGGCGGACCGGGTGGACCGCCGGGTCAGTCGGACCGGGCACCGGTCAGGTTCGCTCGCATGCCCTACATTGCGTGATCGCGGTAGGTCTGCTCGAAATCCGCCGGGGACAGCTCGCTCGTTTCGGCCTCGTAAACCAGGCGGCCGCGGTTCAGGATGGCGACGCGATCGGCGGATTCCAGTCCGCGGACCAGGTCGTGCGTCACCAGGAGGATCGTCTTTTTCCGGTCGGCCAGGACCGTCTTGAGCATGACCAGCGCGTCCTGGTCCAGCCCGGTGTAGGGTTCGTCGAGCAACAGGATATCCGGGTCGTGCAACAGGGCGCGGGCCAGGGCCACCCGCTGGCGCATGCCGCGCGACAGTGTTCGTACCGGACTCCCCGACCTGGCCTCCATGCCCACCGTGTGCAGCAATGATCCTATCCGATCCTCGCGGTTTTCCACCCCGAAGAGTCTTCCGTAGAACCGCAGGTTTTCCAGAACGGTCAGTTCGTCGTAGAGGTAGGTCTGGTAGGAAAGCGCGCCGATGCGCTTCCCGAGGTCCTCGTCGCGGTCCTTCGTGATTTGCTCACCGTCCAGGAACACCTGGCCGCGGGATGGGCGCACGAGCCCGGCAATGATGCCCAGCAGGGTCGACTTGCCCGCGCCGTTGGGCCCGAACAGGGCCAGGAAGGTTCCGGGCGCCACTTCCATGTCCACCCGGTGCAGGGCCCGGAAACGCCCGTAGGTCTTCGTCAACTGTCGGACGCTGATGCCGGGCGTGCCAGGGGCACCTGCGACACCGGCGAGGCCGGAGGCGCTAGCGGCACCTGAGGCGCCGGCGAGGCCGGAGGCGGATCGATCACCCATCTCCGCTCCCTGATTGGCGCAGGCGGAGCGCCCGGTCCTTGAGGCGGGCGCGGCGGGTCCTGTAGGCGTCCGGGTCCAGTCCTCCCGCCGCGAACTGGTCGTCCAGGGAGGCCAGGGCCTGGACCAACGCGGCGTATTTGCGTTCGTCCTCCGGTGAGAGATCTCTGAGCGCGGGCGGTTCGTCCGGCTGATCGGGCTTGAGGCGGATGCCCACCACCAGCCCTGCGGCCACGATGAGCACCACGAATCCGAGCATGCCCCACTTCATGACGTCCTGCCAGGCCAGTATGCGGGGGAAGGCGACCGCCACCGACATGCCCTTGCCCACGCCAACGCGGTTCGAAAGAAGCAGGTATTCGTCGGTGGCGATCTGCTGCACGCCGTCGTTGGTCAGATTGGTAACGGTCACCGCCTGGTTGCTCGGCGAGACCAGCACCTGGACGCGTTCGACGTCATAGTCCATCTGCCTGGAGAACCGGTGATCGATGGACGCCCGGTCCACGTTATAGGCATACACGATACGCGAGGACCCGGGCGGTACAGGCGCCGAGAACAGGAGACCCTGCTCGGTGTGCTGAATCCCTTCCATCATCGGTTGCAGTCCGAACGCGGCCGCGGGCAGGTTATATACGAGACCCAGCCCCACGCCGGGCGGCGGCGCGAAGGTGAAAATACCCCGGTTCTCCACCACGATGATTTCCGTAACGTTCAGTATTTCGGGGCCGGCATCGATGACCAAATGGACCGCGCTGTGGACCAGGGCTGTTTCATCGGTCGTGATATCGAAAACCTGGAGCAGGGCATCGATGTGGCCGGCGCCCGGTTCGAGGGGGATGTGACCGGTCAGGTAGGGTACCTCCAGGTACCTGGTGGCGACCACGTAGCGCGACCCGTCGTCCGCCAGTCCGGTGAATTCGTAACGCCCGGCGCCGTCCGTAACGACCCTCGCAAGGGTCTGTTCCGGGCCGTCGTCGGCGCTGTAATTCAGCAGCACCACCTCGTGTCCCGCCATCGGCTGGCCCGTCGTGCCGTTAACGACGGTGAGCCCGATGCTTCCCGATTCCTGGGCCTGCGCGGTCCGGACCGGACAGAACAGGCAGACCGCCAGGGTGGCCCAGGTTACCAGTAAAGCACCACAAACAAAAAGCCCCGAAGGGCTCGCAGGCGGGCGATACTTCATTAAGAACACCACTAGGTCAGTTTGCCACCGCATTGTGCGCAGAACCTGGCCGATGCCGGGTTTTCCGCGCCGCATCCGGCGCAGGTGATGGTTTTCAGCGAAGCGCCGCACTCGATGCAGAATCTGGCGGACTGCTCGTTGACCGTGCGGCAGATCCTGCATTCCTGGACGCTGGCGGACGGAACGGGCTGCACATTTTCGGCCGCCGCGGATTCGGCGGCCGGATCTTCGGCGGCCGGATCTCCAGCGGGGCTTTCTTCTGCGATCTTCTCTTCCGCCGTCTCGTCATTGACGGTCACAGGTTCGACGGACGCCGGGTCACGGCGCCGCCGCATCTCCCGCACCGTCTCCTCGATCTGGTCTTCCACGGGCAGGTCGCTGACGGCGGTCCGGTCCAGTTCGTCCAGTACGTCCGACGCTTCCTTCATGTACTCCTGCCGGAGCGCCTCGTGATCCTCGGCGGCCAGCTTGCCCATGTTGTAGTCGATATTCAGTTCGCGGATGGTAGAATAGATGAAATCCTTCTTCTTCAGCAGGTCGTCCCGGCGGGACCTGGCGGACCTGGCGATCCCGGGGCGGCGGACCGACCGGTCCAGCATAGGACTGATCATGTAGGCGAGGACGCCCAGTGCGAGCAGTCCGCACGCAACCAGTGTCATAGTCTAAGACCGGTTCCTCTCGTGCGCGACACGGACGGACCGGTTCCTCTCGTGTTCTTCTCGTGCGCGACACGGACGGACCCGCACGCCGGCCGGCTAGGATTGGGGAAGCGGTTCGGGCGACTGCGGCTCGGCCTGCTCATACTGACCGTATCCGCCCTCTGCCTCGTACTTGGACGGACACTTGGCGTACAGCGTATGGGCGTTGAAGGTTCCGTCCCGGCCGTATCCGCCCTCCACGACCACTTCCGAATCGTCCCGGAAGGTGTCCGGGACTACGCCGGTGTAGACGACGGGGGCCTGGACACCGCCCTCGTGGGCGACGAAACGGACGCGCATGGTGCCGACTTCGTCGCGCTGGATCGATCCGCTCACGACTTTGCCGTGCAGGCGCATGTTCTCGTCGTAGGCCACGTCGCCTGTTTCCACGGCGGCCTTCAGTTCGCTCACGGTGAGGTAGTACATGGTCGCGTCGGTCGCACCGGTGTAGACCAGGTAACCTATGGCGGCGATCACCAGGCCGAAGCCTACCAGGAATTTGCGCTGCTTCTTCCGCTTGCGTTCTTTCATGACTTTCTCCTGCAGTTGTTCCGTGTTGCGCAACCCCCGTAATATAGGCCATGCGGTCCGTTTCGGCAAGCACTATTTGGTCCGGGGCATACGCCCGCGACCGCCGGCGGACAGGGTTCTTGGGCAGTGCGATCACCGGCCTTGAAGGGGGGCGAATGTGCTTGACACCCTCACCGGCCGCGCCTACCTTACGCCGGAGTCGGCACCAACAGGAATCACGTCCGGAGATCATGGCGCCTGCCCCTTAACCATCCGTTTTAGCACCCCGGTTCGTTTTCGCGCCCAAATTCGTCTTTGTCATCAGGAGCATCATGACCGCTTTCACGTCTGCCCAGGATGTCATCCAGCGCTTCGAAGCCCAGCACTATATCTGCGGACCCGACCTGGCCACGCCCGTGTTCCTCATGGAGCGGCTAGAGAAGCCGCTGCTGGTCGAGGGACCGCCCGGTGTGGGGAAGACGGAGATCGCGAAGATGCTCGCCGGCGCGCTGGACCGCCGCCTGATCCGCCTTCAGTGCTACGAGGGGCTGGACGAATCCAAGGCCCTTTACGAATGGGAATACACCAAGCAGCTGCTGTACACGCAGATGCTCAAGGACCGTATCGGCGAACTGCTGAACCGGACGGACTCACTCGGCAACGCGGTGGAGACGCTCAACCGGGAGGACAGCGCCTTCTTCTCCCGGCACTTCCTCCTGCCGCGGCCCCTGCTCGAAGCCATTATCGCGCCGGAACCCGTCGTCCTCCTGGTCGACGAGATCGACCGGTCGGACGATGAATTCGAGAGCTTCCTCCTGGAGGTGCTGAGCGATTTTCAGGTCAGCATCCCGGAACTCGGCACCCTGACCGCGGCCCGGCGCCCCCTCGTGGTGTTGACGAGCAACGCCAACCGGACGCTTTCCGAGGCGCTCAGACGCCGGTGCCTGTATCTTTATATCAACTATCCCTCCCTCGAGCAGGAGGTCCGGATCGTCCTTCGCAAGACACCGGGCATCGACGAAGAGCTGGCCAACCAGGTCGTCCGGTTCGTCCAGAAGATCAGGACGCTCAACATGCGCAAGCCCCCGAGCATCGCCGAAACCATCGACTGGGCACTGGCGCTGGTGGTCCTGAACGCGCAGCATCTCTCGCGCGAGGTCCTTTCAAGCACGCTGAACGTCCTGATGAAAGACCGGGAGGACATCGAACGGATCATGCGGGACGGCTACCATGATCAAGCGGCTGGTTGAGTTCGCCAGGCTGCTCAGGCAATCCGGCGTACGCGTTTCCATGGCCGAGACCCTGGACGCCGCCGAAGTCCTTCGGCACACGCAGGTCACCGAACGGCCGGCCTTCAAGGCGTCCCTGCGGGCCACCCTGGTCAAGACCCGCGAGGAGATCCCCGCTTTCGACGAGGCCTTCGAACGGTTCTTCCTTGTCCAGGTGGGCGAAGACGCGGAGGAATCAGGCGATCCCTGCGGAGAAACCGAAGGGCCGCCCGACGGCCAACCCGACCTCGACGACGCGCCGGACGAGGGGGATCAGGACATCCGGCGTTTCCAGGACGAGCAGGGCGAGGCCGTGGCGGGGGACGGGGAAGGAGACCCCGCGGACGACGACGAGACCGGGGAACTCGAAGGCGAACTGGAACGGATGCTCGCCCGCGTGCAGGTGGGCGAACAGGCGTCCGAGGCGAACACCGAACCCGGCACGCAGCCGAACCAGCAGGCGGAGGACGTCGACCTCTACCAGGAACTGCCTCCGGGCGACGTCGAGAACCTGTACGAGGCGGTGGAGGAACTCGCCCGGAACCTGGTGACTCGCAAGTCCCTGCGTTTCAGGAAGTCGCGCCATGGCCGGGTGGACATCAAGAAGACGATCCAGCGGAGTTTCCGCACGGGCAACCTGCCCTTTCACATCATCTACAGGCACCGCAAGATCAAGAAGAACGAACTGGTCGTGCTGTGCGACGTGTCGGGATCGGTCTGGGAGGTCGCCCGGTTCTTCATCAAGCTGGTCCACGAAATGCAGAACCAGTTCAGCCGGGCCCGGAGCTTTCTCTTCGTGGACCGGATCAACGAGGTGACGGACGAGTTCGACCGCAGGCCCTTCGAAGAGATCGTCGAGCACATGAAGGACGACCACGCGCTTAATTTCTTCGGCCTGAGCGATTTCGGAAGGGCCTTCTACCAGTTCCACGACGAACACCTGCTGTCCCTTTCCCGGGACACGGTACTCGTCATCCTCGGCGACGCGCGGACCAACTGGTTCGACCCCCAGGACTGGGTGCTGGGTGAAATCAAGGGAAGGGTCCACCAGACGATCTGGCTGAACCCCGAGCCCGTACAATACTGGGACACCGACGATTCCGTCATGTCCAGGTACAGCCCTCACTGCGATCACGTGCTGGAATGCCGGAACCTGGCCCAGCTCCAGGAAATCGGCGAACTGATCCTCAGGGCGTGACTGTTGATCATCGACCTCGATCGGATGTGAAAATGAAACCCGCACACCTTCTCAAGCACATCGGCGTGGCCCTGGCGGTCAGCCTGGCCTGCCTGGCCGGCGTGACGCTGTGGACGGCCCGCGGCAGCGGTGATTCCGGCCACGACCTCTTTCTGCGCAACGATTTCACCTTTGGCCGGGTCGTGTACCAGAACTCCGGCGGATTCTACCGCGGATGGGGATGGGGGCGGTGGTCGGTGGATTTCCCGTCGGCCGACGCCAACGTGATCCGCGCCTTGCGGGCCACGACCTCCCTCAAGATCAACGAACCGCAGGCCGTGGAGCTGACCGACCCCGATCTGTTCGATATCCCCTTCCTGTATATCCTGGAAGTCGGTTCCCTGCAGTTCAGCCAGGAGGAAGTGGGCGCCCTGCGGGAGTACCTGCTGCGCGGCGGGTTCCTGCTTGTGGACGATTTCCACGGTTCGCGGCAGTGGGCAGTCTGGGAATCGCAGATGAAGCGGGTGTTTCCCGAACGCGATATCGAGGAAGTTCCCGCGGACCACGCGGTATTGCACTGCTACTACGATTTTGACGAGTATCCCCTGGTGCCCGGTACCGCGGCCCTGTGGAACCCGGGCAACTACGAGCGGGACGGCGCGTTGTACGGCCACCGGCTGCGGGGCATAACCGACGACGGCGGCCGGCTCATGGTGCTGATGAACTGGAACGCGGACCTGGGCGACGGCTGGGAACACGCGGCCGATCCCGGGTACCCGCGCGCATATTCCGTGATCGCGTACCGGCTCGCGGTGAACTACGCCATCTACGCGATGACCCACTGAAGCCGGGCCGGCGTTCTGACGGTTCTCCGGGATGACCTGCCGTGGGCATGGAGCCGGGGTTCGTGGACCGGTACAGCCGGCCGGAAGTCAGGTTATTCGGCTGAGGTGAGCTGATGCAGCGCCGTCGTCAACACCTCGACGGACCGCAGGTATTCTTCCAGGACGATGTGCTCGTCCGGGGTATGGTCCAGGCTGGAGTCGCCGGGACCGTAGGCCGCGATCGGGCAATTCCAGGCCGGCCCGACGATGCACATGTCGGACGTGCCCGTCTTCTTCTTGAAGGTCGGACGGCCGCCTTCCTGGCGGATGCCCCGCAACAGGGCCCGGATCAGTGGCGTGTTCTTCTCGGCGACGACGCCCGGCAGGCGCTGGTCGCAATCGATTTCCGCCGGGGCCGCCCGGTCCATCACGAAATCGATCAGGCCGTCCAGGTCGTAACCGGGGGGGACGCGCACCGAGAAATACGCCTCGACGCCCTCGGTCAACCCCTCATCCGATGTTCTGAATCGCCTTAATTCGAGCCGTGGAGACCCGAATTCGCTTTCCGTGGCCTGGCCGGCGACGCGCGTCTGAAGCGCGTTATAGAGGCCAATGGCCTGCTCACCCGCGCGCCGGTGGTTCCCCGCGTGATGGGCGTTGGGCTGCTCCAGGCGGTAGTCGAATCCCACGTGGCCCTTGTACCCGATGGTGACGCTGTCCCAGCCGCTCGGTTCGCCGATGAACACGCAGTCGGGGCGCATGCGGTCCATCAGGTGGCGGGCGCCCTTCGAGGTGGGGCACTCCTCCTCCACGGCGCCGACGACGGTGATCCGGCCGTTGCCGGTTTCCGAAAACCGGCTCGCGGCGGCGGTGAATGCGGCCAGGGGACCCTTGGCGTCCACCGTGCCGCGGCCGTAAAGCCTGCCTGATTCTTCCCGCACGGGGACGATGCCGGGTACCGTGTCGATATGCCCGACCAGGGCGATGTGCGGTTCGCCGCGGCCCGCCTCGCCCACCGCGTTCCCGGCTTCGTCCACGCGGGCGCGGAGCCCTCTCCGGTCCATGGCGTCCACCAGGAAGGAAACGGCCTCTCCCTCCTGCATGGAAGGACTGTAACGCTCGACCAGGTCTCGCAGCAGCGCGATGTCTTCGCGGTCGCGACTCACTTAAGCCTCCAGGGCTCCGGTCGGACTTCGCCGCGTGCGTCTGCCGTCCCGGGCCTGCGCATCCGCACGGTTACCGCGGTCTGACGGACTTTTCTCCAACGATCCCAGCACCGCTTTCACCGCCTCCACCACCCGGTCGATCTCCTCCCTGGAAATCGTCAGGGGCGGGAGGAAGCGCAGCACCGTATTGCCCGCGGGCAGGGCCATCACCCCGCGTTCCATGAGTCCGCGGAGGATGGGGGTGACCCGTCCCTTCATCTCGACGCCGATGATCAGGCCCATGCCCCGGACCTCCCGGACAAAGGGCGCGTTCAGCGCCCTGAGGGCATCCTGGAAATACGCGCCGTTCTCCCGGGCGTTCTCGACGAGTTCCTCCTCCTCCAGCACACGCAGCGTGGCCAGGCCGGCCGCGCAGACCACCGGACTGCCGCCGAAGGTGTTGCCGTGGGACATGGCCGGGATGTCCCGGACCGTTTCGGCGCAGAGCGTCGCGCCCACGGGCAGGCCGCCGGCCATGGCCTTGGCCAGGCAAAGCATGTCCGGCCGCAGTCCATGGTGCTCGCAGGCGAACAGGGCGCCCGTCCTCCCGAACCCGGTCTGCACTTCGTCCACGATGAACAGGGCGCCCCGTTCCCGGCACAGGGCCGCGACGCGGTTCAGGTATGCGCCGTCGCCGATGCGAACGCCGCCCTCGCCCTGCACCACCTCCAGGATCACCGCCGCCGTATCGTCGCCGATGGATTCCTCCATGACGGAGACATCGTTGTATTTCACGTGGGTGAAACCGGGCACGAGGGGTTCGAAGGGGGCGCGGTACTTGGGATTCCAGGTCGCGCTGAGGGCGCCGAAGGTGCGTCCGTGGAATCCGCGCTGGGCCGCGATCACGCCGGTGCGTCCTGTGGCGACACGGGCGAATTTGAACGCTGCTTCCACGGCCTCCGTACCCGAATTGCACAGGAAGAGCCGGTCCAACCCCTCGGGGGCGGCCCGGGTCAGGGCCGTGGCCAGTTCCGCCCGGAGGTCGTTGTAGAAGGTGTCCGGACAGATCACGAGCCGCTCCGCCTGCCGCGCGATCGCCTCCGTCACGGCCGGATGGCAGTGGCCGACATTGGCCGTGCCGATCCCGCCGATGCAGTCGATGTAGTCCTTGCCGTCACTGTCCCAGACGCGCGCGCCGCTGCCCCGGACGATCACCACGTCCCGCTTGGGCAGGATGCCCATCGACGCCTGGTTTTCCATGGCCTGGTAGTCTGTCATTTTCCGTGCTCCAATCTGCTGTTCCTATTCATCCGATCACCGTGCCCGTGCCGCGCAGTGCCGCCGTGACCGGTTCGGATATCCGTCCGTCCCCCAGGATCACCTGCCCCACGCCGACCTCCAGCGCCTCCTTCGCGCCGAGCAGCTTCTTCTTCATGCGGTCCCGGGCATGGGTCTCGATCGCCTGGTCGATTTCGTCACGGGATATCCGGGGTATCAGCGTGTTCTCATCGTCCGCATCCTCCAGGAACCCCGGCGTGTTGGAAAGTATGACCAGCCGTTCCGCGCCGAGGGCGTCGGCGATCACGGCAGCCGCGCGGTCCCCGTCCACGTTGATCATCTCGCCTTCGTAGCTGATGGCCGGTGGACTGATCACGGGCAGGTAACCCTGGTCGAGGAGCGTGGTCAGGAGCGACACGTTCGCCCGTTCGATCCGGCCGGTGTAGTCGTCCCGCAGGATCTTCGTCCTGCCGTCCTCCACGATGCGGATATTGGGTTTCCGGCGGCCCTCGAGCAGGCGGCCGTCCACGCCGCTCAATCCGACGGCGTTGACACCGAGCTGCTGCAGTTTCTCGACGATGCGGGCGTTGCGCTTTCCGCAGTACACCATGGTGAAGATGTCCAGTGTTTCCGGATCGGTGACCCGGCTCGTGTACCCCGACGGCGATGTGACCATGCGGGGCGGCTTGCCCAGTTGCGCGGAGATCTGGTTCAACTCGTCGGACGCGCCGTGCACCAGCACCAGCGGTTCGGTCTGCCGTGCGATGTCTTCCAGGACGTAATCCAGGTTGATGCCCCGGCTTCCGCCCGTCTTCACCACGATCATGAAGTATCCCCTTCTTTAACGGCGGCCACGACCTCCGATCGGGGCACGGACGCCTGCGTGCTGTCCGCCATGCGCCGGATCATCACGACGCCGTTTCTCACCTCTTCCTCACCGATGATCAGGGCATAAGCGGCGCCGAGCCGGTCGGCCTGTCTCATCTGGGCCTTCAGGCTCCGGTCTTCCCATAGTGCCGTCGCGCCTACGCCGGCCGCGCGCAGCTCCTGCGCCAGGACCACCGCGGCGGACTTGGCTTCCGTGCCGAGATAGGCGACGAATACCCTCGGCTTCGCCATTCCGGGAGGCTCGATCCCCTCCTGCTTCATCGTGAGTATGATGCGTTCGATGCCGGAGGCGAATCCGATCGCCGGCGTCTCCGGACCGCCGACCAAACCGATCAGCCCGTCGTAGCGGCCGCCTCCGCACACCGCGTTCTGCGCCCCTATGCCCTCGGCCCAGACCTCGAACACGGTCTTCGTATAGTAGTCGAATCCCCGTACCAGTCGATGGTTGACCTGGTAAGGCCGTCCCAGGTCGTCCAGGTAGGACCGCAGGCGGCTGAAGTGGCTTTCGCATTCTTCGCACAGGTAATCCGCGATCCGCGGCGCCTCGTCCGCTATCCGCCGGCAGGTCTCTTTCTTGCAGTCCAGCAGCCGCAGCGGGTTCTGCTCGTAGCGGCGGGCGCAGTCGCCGCAAACCTCGTCCAGGCGCGGCGCGTACCAGGTTTTAAGCGCATCGATGTATACCGGCCGGCACTTCGGACATCCCGTGCTGTTCACCTGGAAGGAGAGCCCCGAGATGCCGACCGCTTCGTAGATCTGCCAGGCGACCTGCATGACTTCGAGATCGATGGCCGGGTCCTGGCTGCCCAGAACCTCCACGTCGATCTGGTAGAACTGGCGGTACCGGCCCGCCTGGGGACGCTCGTAACGGAAGGCCGGACCGATGGTGAAGAGCCGCAGGGGCTGGGGGCGGCCGTGCAGCTTGCGCTCGGCGTAGGCCCGGCAGATCCCGGCGGTGAACTCGGGGCGCAGGGTCATGCGCTCGTCGCTGCGGTCGAGGAAGGTGTACATCTCCTTCTCCACGATGTCCGTGGATTCGCCGACGCTCCGCTCGAATAGGCCGGCCTGCTCGAAGACCGGCACGTCGATCTGCTCATAGCCGAAGAGTTCGCAGACCCGGCGCGTGGTCTCGGTCACGTGGCGCCAGAAGGCCTGGTCTTCGGGCAGGATGTCGTAGGTGCCTCTCGGTGCCCTGTAGTTCATATCCGTCCTATACCGGGTGGAGGCCCGGAAACTCCAGGCCCGTCCGCTCGTCCCACCCGTGCATGATGTTGAGGGCCTGCACGGCCTGTCCGGCCGCGCCCTTGACCAGGTTGTCCAGCGCACCCATCACCACGACCCGGTCGCTGTGATCGTCGCGCTCGAACCCGATGTCGCAGTAATTGGTGCCCGCGAGGAACTTCGGGTCGGGATACCGGAACACGCCCTGGCGTTCCTTGATGATGCGGATGAAGGGTTCCCGGCCATAGGCCTCCCGGTAGATGCCCCAGATATCCCTGTCGGACAGGTTGCCGTTCGCAAAAGCGTGCGTTGTCATCAGGATGCCGCGCACCAGCTCGATCGCCGTCGCTGAGAAATGGACCGTGGGGGCCTGCCCGCCGAAGGTCAGCTCCTGCACGATCTCCGCCGTGTGGCGATGGCCCGTGGGCTTGAAGGACCGCACGGCCCCGCTGCGGTCCGGGTGGTGGGTGGACCGGTCGGCGCGGTGACCCGCCGCGGAGGACCCGATCTTTCCCTCCATGACGAGACGGGAGGGGTCGACGGCGCCGGCCCTGACGAGGGGCGCGAGCGACAGGATCGCCGTGGCGGCCAGGCACCCGGTGCACGCGACGTGCTCGGCGTCCCTGATTTCGTCCCGGTAGAGTTCGGCCAGGCCGTACACGAATCGTCCGAGGACATCGGGATGGGCATGCTCATGTCCGTACCAGGTCGGATAGTCCGCCGCGTCCCGCAGCCGGAAATCCGCGCTCAGGTCGACGAATCGGGACGACAGGCCGGAAAAGGCGTCCCACCTTGCCATCGCCTCCCCGTGGGGCAGGCACAGGCACAGGACGTCGCAGGGCTCGAGGTCGGCCAGGGCGCTGAACTTGAGGTCCGTGACCCGCCGCAGGTTCGGATGGGACCGGCCGACGGGCTTGCCCGCGAGCGACTCCGACGTCACCTGCCCGATTTCGATTTCCGGGTGGAACAGGAGCAGGCGGAGCAGTTCGCCTCCACCGTAGCCGGACGCGCCGGCGATTGAAACCTTGATCATGATCGGGCCACCTTTACCAGATAATCGATGATTCGGCCGGGAATGTCCACGCCCGTCGGTTGAATGCTGTTTCGGAATTCCATGGTGTAATTGACCTCGTTGACCAGGATCCCGTCCGGCGATTCCAGCAGGTCGACGGCCACCACGCCGCCGCCCACGGCTTCCGCGGCACGGGATGAAAGCGTGCCCACCTCGCCCTCCACGGGACAGTCGGCCGTCGTCCCGCCCAGGGCGGTGTTGGTCTTCCAGTGGTCCGAGTACCGGTAGACGGCGCAGATGGTCTCGCCGTCTACCACGAACGACCGGATGTCGCGTCCGGGCTTGTCCACGTACTCCTGCATGTAGATTACCGAATGCTGGTAGGAGCCGAGCGTCTCCTTGTGCTCGAGCACCGCTTCGGCGGCGTGACGGTCGTTGACCCGCGCGATGAGGCGCCCCCACGAGCCGATGGGCGGCTTGACCACGACGGGATAGCCCATGGATTCCATTTCCTCCAGCGCCGACTCGGCCGTGAAGGCTACGCGGGCCTTCGGCGTCGGCACCCCGTGGTCCACCAGCGCCATGGTCGTCAGGAACTTGTTCCCGCACACGCGGGCCACCTCGTAGTTGTTGACGGTCCTGATGCCGGCGGCGTTGAGTATCTTAAGCGAGTTGAGGGCCCTGGAGTGGTTGATGCACCGTTCGAGTATGACGTCGTGGTCGTACCGGTGGTTCTCCAGGTCGAAGACGATCCGCCGGTCGTCCAGCCGGTCGAAGACGATGCCCCGTTTCGCGGCGGCCTCGAAGAGCATCTTCTGCTCCGTGGAAACGATGGACAGCAGCATGCCGATCTTCACGAGTCACGCCCTCCCCGCGGCACCGCGTCCGCCACGTAGTCCATGATCTTGCCCGGTATGTTGACCCCCGTGGCGTCCGACGCGTCCGACAGCCCGGACGGCGGGCCCATTTCCTGCACGAACCACGCGTCCTTCGTGCGGACCATGTCCACCACCGCGATGCCACCGCCGATCGCCCGGACGGCGGCGACCGCCAGGTCGTTCAGCTCCTCCGTGACAGGCTCCTGCTTCATCAGGCCGCCGGCGGTGATGGTCCCGATCCAGTGGTGGGTCAGCACCGAGACGGCGGCCACCGTCTCGTCGCCGACCACGTACGCCCTGATGTCGTGTCCGGGCATATCGATGTGCTTTTGCATGAAGAAGATGGAGTGGTGATAGGCGCCGAGTATGCGCTTGTGCTCCAGGACCGTCGCCGCCGTATACTTGTCCCCGATGCGGGAAACGAGCTGGCCCTCGGGGCCTTCCACGGGCCGGAGGACAACCGGGTAACCCATGTCCTCCATGGCTTCCAGGGCGGATTGCGGCGTGTATGCCACGCGCACTTCCGGCACCGGCACCCCGTTCTCCCGCAGGGCCAGGGACGTAAGCAACCGGTTCCCGTACGTCTCCACCACCGATTGTCGGTTCACCGTCGGAATGCCCCAGTGGTCGAAGACCGTCAGCGCGTACACGGCCCGATGGTGATCGATACAGCGTTCCAGGACCACGTCCAGGTCCATATGGCGCCGGTCCAGTTCGAAGACCAGGCGCGTGTTGTCGATCGTCTTCACGTCGATGCCACGGCGTTCGGCCTCGGAGATCAGCCGCTTCTCGTCCTTCCTGATACGCGACAGCACGATGCCCAATTCCATAGATCCCGCTTCCTCCGCGTTTCCGTGTCTTTCGGATATCCCGCGTCATTTCGGATATCCGCGTTCCCTTGCCCCGCGTGCAAAAAAAAAGAGCCGGCCTCTTCGCTCAATCGAAGAGGAACACGGCTCTCAACTGTTCCCGTGGCCCCGTTATCCCTTTCGAAGGGTTATCGTGGGGCCCGATGAGCGGACGAACGCAAATCACAATCATGTTTGCCATGTTTATGTTTCATTCGTTTGCTCATCTTGATATCCCTCCGCGGGCTTATTCTCCCCAGTCTTCCTCTTCTTCCGGGGCCAGTGCGAACTCCAACGGGTCGACGCTGGTCACTTCCAGTTCCGCACCGCACTCCGGGCACGTAATGATCTCGCCAACCACTACATCATAGTCCAAGTGGATCTCGGCGCCACATTCCGGGCAGATCCCCATAATACCCCCGCTTTTGCTAAAACGCAGCCCTGGATCGAATCGTTTTCGAAGGCCCTTTCACCCTTTGGGGAAGGCCCCTCCTCCAGAAGAACGGACGAAATATAGGGTGCTCGCCCAACGTGTCAAGCGCTTTTTTTCAACCCTCCTCGTCGTCGCTCGATCCGGGTGATTCGGCTGTTTCGGAAGACGCCGGATCGTCCTCATTGCCGCCTGGATCGTTCGCTTCACCGCCCGGATCGTCCTCCTCGCCGCCCGGGGTAATCCTGGAAACATCGATCACCCGATCCCCCTCGCCCAGGTTGATAAGGCGGACGCCCTGGGTGTTCCGGCCGATGGGGCGAAGGTCGCGGACCGGCAGGCGTATGATGAGGCCTTTCGTGGTAATGATCATCAGTTCATCTTCGTCGGAGACCGCGTGAATCGACACGACGGGGCCATTGCGTTCGCTGGTGCGTATGTTGCTCACGCCCTTGCTGTGGCGGCGGGTCAGCCGGTAGTTCTCGATGTCCGTCCGCTTCCCGTAGCCGTTCTCCGTAACGGAAAGCAGCGTGGTGTCCCGCCCCGACGCCAGCATGCCCACGACCCGGTCGCCTTCGCCGAGGCGTATGCCCCGCACCCCCTGCGCGCCCCGGCCCATCGTCCGGACGTCGCTCTCGTGGAAGCGGACGGCCTGGCCGTTCCGGCTGGCGATGACGATGTCGTTGTCGCCGTCGGTAAGCAGGGCCTCGATGAGGGCGTCGCCCTCGAGGATGTTCAGCGCCACGATGCCGTTACGCCGTGGATTCCCGTAGGCCGACAGTACGGTTTTCTTCACGAGGCCGCACCGCGTCACCATAAGGATATAATGGGCGTCGTCGAAGGTCCGGATCGGCAGGAAGGCCGCGATGCTTTCTCCCTGGTCGAGCTGCAGCAGGTTGACGACGGCCTTGCCGCGGGCGGTGCGGCCGGCTTCGGGGATCTCCCACACTTTGAGCCAGTAGCATTTGCCGCGGTTCGTGAAGAAGAGGATGTAGGAATGGGTCGAGGCGGAGAAGAGGTGCTCCACGAAATCCTCTTCCCGGGTCTTCATGCCGGTGATCCCTTTGCCGCCGCGGTTCTGGCTGCGGTAGGTGTCCATGGGCAGGCGCTTGACGTAGCCGGCGTGGGATATGGTGATGACCATTTCCTCGTCGGCGATCAGGTCCTCGATGCTGAGTTCGCCTTCGATGTCGATCAGCTCGGTACGCCGCTCGTCGCCGTAGCGCTCCTTCAGGTCGATCATCTCATCCTTGATGATCTGCATCCGGCGTTCCAGGCGCGAGAGGATGTCCCGGAAATCGGCGATGCGCGCGACCAGCTCCTCGTACTCTTCCTCGAGCTTGCCCCGCTCCAGTCCGGTCAGGCGCTGCAGCCGCATGTCCAGGATCGCCTCGACCTGGGCGCGGGACAGTCCGAACTCCTCACCCAGCACCTCCATGGCCTCCTCGCCGGTGTGCGATCCGCGGATGACTTCGATCACGCGGTCCACGTTGTCCAGCGCGACGCGCAGGCCTTCCACGATATGGGCCCGCTGCTCGGCCTTCTCGAGGTCGAAGGTGGTCCGTCGCACCAGCACCTCGTGGCGGTGGTCGATGAAGTGCTGAATGCATTCCTTGATGTTCAGCACGCGGGGCCGCCCGTCCACGAGCGCCAGCATGGTGACGCCGATGGTGGTCTCCAGCGGTGTCATCTTGAAGAGGTGGTTGAGCACGATGTTGCCCGGGACGTCCCGCCGCACGTCGATGGCGATGCGCAGGCCCGACCGGTCCGACTCGTCCCGTATGTCGGTGATGCCCAGGATCTGCTTCTCCCGGACGAGGTCGGCGATCTTCTCGATCAGGCTGGACTTGTTGACCTTGTAGGGGATCTCCGTGACGACGATGGTTTCCTTCTCGCTTTGCTCGTGCACCTCGATCGTCGTTCGGGCGCGCACCTTGATCTTCCCGCGGCCGGTGTGGAAATACTCGTTGATCGCGTTGCGGCCGTAGATGATGGCGCCGGTGGCCAGATCGGGTCCCTGGATGTGCGCGGCGATCTCCCCGATCGTGATCTCCGGGTTGTCGATCACCGCCACGATGCCGTCCACCACTTCGCCGAGGTTGTGGGAAGGCAGGTTGGAAGCCATGCCCACGCCGATACCGAGCGACCCGTTGCAGAGCAAGTTGGGGAACTTGCCCGGGAGCACCGTCGGCTCGTCTTTCGACTCGTCGTAGTTGGGCATGAAATCGACGGTGTTCTTGTCGATATCCTCCATCATCTCGATGGCCAGGCGGGACATCCTCGATTCGGTGTACCGCATGGCGCCCGGGGGATCGCCGTCTATGGATCCGAAATTGCCCTGGCCGAAGACCATGGGGTAGCGCATGCTGAAGGGCTGGGCCATCCGCGCGAGGGTGTCGTACACGGCCAGGTCGCCGTGCGGGTGGTAGTCCCCGATCGTCTGGCCGACGATCTTCGCGCACTTCCGCGTGGGCCGTCCCGGCGTGAGGTTCAGGTCGCGCATCGCCACGAGAATGCGCCGCTGGGACGGCTTGAACCCGTCGCGGACGTCCGGAATGGCCCGGGACAGGTTCACGCTCATGGAGAAGTCGAGATAGGAACTCTTCATCTCGTCTTCGATGAAGATGGGCTGGATGTTGTCGTGCTGTTCTACCGCCATGCTTTCCCCTTGAACGTGTTATCTAGTGCAGGTCCAGGTTGTTGACCAGCAGGGCGTTCCGCTGGATGAAATCGTTTCGCGCGGCCACGTTGTCGCCCATGAGGATCGTGAAGATCCGGTCCGCCTCCACCGCGTCGTCCAGGGTAACCCGGAGCAGCGTGCGGGTTTCGGGATTCATCGTGGTCTGCCACAGTTCCTCTGCGTCCATCTCGGCCAGTCCCTTATAACGCGAGATGGTAGCGCCTTCGCGTCCCACGTCCATCACCGCGTCGATCAGGTTGCCGACCCCCCTGACGCGTTTTTCGTTCTTCTCCGTGCTGACCACCATCTCGTTGTCGATGACGTCCTCCAGCCGGCCGCAGAGCTTCCGGAGCCTGCCGTACAGGGAGGGGTCCAGGGCTTCTTCGACGGGATCCAGCGGCACCGGCGCCTCACCGGACGCTTCCTGTGCTTTTCTTTCTTCCGCCCGTTCGCGCAGATCCCTGCGGTATGCGTCGTACTGATCCCGGTCTCTCAGCATCTCCAGGATGTGGTCGCGCTTCATGCCCGTCTTGACCAGCCGTCCCACCTGCTCTTCGAAGTCCATCATCTCGCGGAGATGGGCCAGCAGCCGGTCTTCGGTGAGCGCGTGCCCGTTGCCGTCCGAGTCCGCCCGGTGCACCTTCGTGCGGTCCACGCTCTGGTTCAGGAGATATTCCCAGAGCTCCCGGTCGTTCTTGAGGTAGTCCTCCCGGCGTCCCTTGCGCACGCGGTAGAGCGGCGGCTGGGCGATCAGGACGTGTCCGTGTTCCACGAGCGGTCGCATGTAGCGGAACAGGAAGGTCAGGAGCAGGGTGCGGATGTGCAGTCCGTCATGGTCGGCGTCCGCCATGATGATCACGCGTCCGTAGCGCAGCCGGGACAGGTCGAAATCCTCGTCGATGCCGACCCCGAGGGCGGTGATGATGGGCTGGAGCTTGTCGTTGCTCAGCACCGTGTCGATGCGGGCCTTCTCCACGTTGAGCGGCTTCCCCCATAGCGGGAGGATGGCCTGGAAGGTCTTGTCGCGGCCCGACTTGGCCGTGCCGCCGGCCGAATCGCCCTCGACGAGGTAGATCTCGCAGGCCATGGGGTCCTTCAGGGTGCAGTCGGCCAGCTTGCCGGGCAGGGTGGTGTTTTCCAGCGCGCTCTTCCGGCGGGTCAGTTCCCGCGCCTTGCGGGCGGCGTCGCG
The DNA here is from genome assembly GCA_022822725.1 of Candidatus Latescibacterota bacterium. Classification (GTDB taxonomy): domain Bacteria; phylum JAAXHH01; class JAAXHH01; order JAAXHH01; family JAAXHH01; genus JAAXHH01. The sequence goes on along the minus strand of JAJEAN010000001.1, from coordinate 522,706 downwards.
GGAAACCGCCGCCTGGATGCACTTCTCGACGATCTTCTTTGCCGTGGCCGGATGTTCTTCCAGGTACACGGAGAGCCCCTCGCCGACCACCGACTCCACGATACCGCGGATATCGCTGTTGCCGAGCTTCTCCTTGGTCTGGCCCTCGAACTGGGGATCGGGAATGATTACGCTGACGATGGCGGTGATGCCTTCCCGCGTGTCGTCGCCGGTGACTGGCACTTTGAGGTTCTTCAGCAGGTTGTTCCGCTGGGCGTAGTTGTTGATGGAACGGGTGAGTGCGGTCTTGAAGCCCACGAGATGGAAGCCGCCCTCCGATGTCCGCACGGTATTGGCGTAGGAAAAGATGTTCTCCTGGTAGCCGTCGTTGTACTGAAAGGCGACGTCGATCTGGTTGCCGTCCCGTTCCTGGCGGATGCCGATGGTGTCATGGATGGCTGTCTTGTTCTCGTTCAGGTACTCGACGAACTCGACGATCCCGCCGCGGAACTCGAATATGGCGGATTTGCCCCTGGCCTCCTCGTGCAGCTCGATGCGCATGTGGCGGTTCAGAAAGGCCAGTTCCCGGAAGCGGTGGGCGATGTGGTCGAAATTGAACTCCGTCGTGTCGAAGATCTCGTCGTCGGGCTTGAAGGAGACGGTCGTTCCGTTCTCCGTCGTCTCGCCCCGGACCTCCAGGTCGCACACGGGTATGCCCTGCTCGTAGCGCTGGTAGTAGATCTTCCCGTCCCGGCGCACCTCGACGACCAGCCATTCGGCCAGGGCGTTGACTACCGACACGCCCACGCCGTGCAGGCCCCCCGATACCTTGTAGGACTTGTTGTCGAACTTCCCGCCCGCGTGGAGCATCGTCATGACGACCTCCACGGCCGGCCGGTTCTCCGTCGGGTGCGTTTCGACCGGTATGCCGCGGCCGTTGTCGATCACGCTGATGCGCCCGTCTTCTTCGATGTACACCTTGATCGTATCTCCGAATCCCTGGAGATGCTCGTCGATGGCGTTCTGCATCACCTCTTCCACGAGATGATGCAGGCCGGAGGCGCTGGTGCTCCCGATGTACATGGCGGGCCGCTTGCGAACCCCCTCGAGTCCTTTGAGGACCTGGATGTTCTCCGCGTCGTACTGGTCGGCATCCGGGGCGCCGGGTCCCGTCTCCGGTGATACCGGGCCGTTCGAGTGGTCCGGGTGGTTCGAGTGGTTCGAGTGGTCCAGGCGGTCCGGTGAGTTTTCCCGTGTTTCTGACATCGATTTTACCTTCTGGAATTGGTGAATATGATGTCCCGGACCAGGGATCTTCCGAAAGACTGGTCCAGTTGTTTCAGGATCTCCTGCTTCTTGTAGAACAATGTATGGCGCAAGGCGGCATTTTCCACCTCGACGACCAGCTTGCCCCCGTCGCCGTTGAAGTATACCGCTCGGGTGCGCGACGCGATGGGTTTGCCATACACCTTGTCGACAGCCTGGGGCCATCTGTCCACGGCCTCCTGCTGTTCTTCCAGCCTGCCCTCCATGCCGAGGTTGCGCACCAGTTCCCGGAGTGCGTCGCCGAGGGTGGTGGTCTTCTTCTTCCGCGTCATGCCGAATCCTCAGTCATAAGGCGTCACCGCGCCTCCGTGGACGCGGAACCGGGTGATCCCCCGGCGATAGTCCCCGATATCGCTTTCCTTGGCCGTCGTAATGAAGGTCTGGCCGTAGGCGGGTACCATTTCCATCAGGCGGCCCGTCCTGGCGGCGTCGATCTCCGCGAATATATCATCCAGCAGCAGCAGGGGCGGGGCCTGCAGCCGGTGCCACAGAAAGCGGGCTTCCGCCAGCTTGAGGGCCGTCGCCGCCGTCTTGTGCTGTCCCTGCGACCCGAACGTCTGCAGCGAGACCCCGTTCATCCGGATGGACAGGTCGTCCCGATGGGGCCCAACCTCCGTCATGCACCGTGCCCTCTCCCGCGGCGCGGCGCGGTCCAGCGCCTCCTCGAAGGCCTGCTCGATATCGGCGAGGGCCTCGTACTCGAAGGACGGCGCGTAGTCGATCTCGAGGCACTCGTTGTCGTCGCTTACGGCGGCGTGTATGCGGCCGGCTTCTTCCTTAAGGCTCTCGACGACCTCCACCCGCTTTCTCATGATGCGGCTGCCCAGCGCGACCAGCGGGGCGTTCCAGACCTCCAGTCCCTCCGTCCTGCCCGGTCTCTCCTGGCATGCACGCAGGGCCTCGTTGCGTTGCCGCACCACCCGCCTGTATTCCTGCAGGGCGGAAAGATACCCAGCGTTGGACTGCGAGATCGCTATGTCGAGGAACCGCCGGCGCGATCCCGGCGAGCCCTGGACCAGCCTCCGGTCGTCCGGCGAGATCACGACGGCCGCAAGGATCCCGTACAGGTCCGAGAGGTTCCGCTGGGGCGACTCGTTTACAAAGACCTTCTTTCCCGACGGGCGGGCGTACCTGATCTGTACCTCGACCTCCCGGCCCTCCGCGGACCGGCCCTGACCCCGTATCAGGAAGTGGTCCGCACCCATGCGCACGAGATCGCGATCCTGTGCTTCGCGGCAGGACCGGGCCACGCACAGGTAGTACACCGCTTCCAGGAGGTTGGTTTTTCCTTGTCCGTTCGATCCGATGAATACGTTCGTTTGCAAATCACAGGCCAGCGACAGGGATGCGTAATTCCTGAAATGACTGAGGGACAGCCCCTGGAGGTGCACCTTTAACTTTCCGCCTCGGTCGTCCTGAAGGGCATGATCAGGCACTGGTAGTCTTCGCCCTCCGCTTCTTCCCGGGAGGGGGTGATGATCCCCGCGCTGACCGGCGTGTCCAGTTTGAAGACCACCTCTTCGCTCTCGATCCGCTCCACGACGTCGAGCAGGTAGCGGAAATCGTAGGTCGTGTCCATGGCTTCGCCTTCGTATTCGGCCGGCACTTCTTCCCGGGCCTCGCCGCCGATATCGTGGCTGAAGGAACTCAGTTCGACGAAACCCGGCCGGAAGGAATACCGTATCTGGCGGGTGGTCGGGTTGGAAAGCACGGACACGCGGCGGACGGCGCTCTCGAGTTCCTCGCGGTTCACTTTGACCACCTTGTCGTTCCCCGAGGGAATCACCCGTTCGTAGTCCGGATAGGTCGCTTCGATCAGCCTGGCGAACAACCGGGCGTTCTCGAGTTCGAACAGGACGTGGTTCTCGCCGATGGTGATCCGGGACGGAGCATCCGAATCCCCGATGAGGCGAGAGAGGTTGTTCAGCGCCTTGGGCGGCACGATGATCCCCTCCGTGGCCGCGTCGGCAACATCGCAGGGAAGCGTCGTCTTCGCCAGCCGGTGCCCGTCGGTGGCCACCATCCGCACGGCGCCCCGGGCAATGCGCAGGAACGCGCCCCAGAGACTCGGGTGTATCTCGTCCTTCGATACGGCGTACACCGTCTTCCGGATCAGCCGCTGCAGCGAGGAAGACGGGATCTCTATGGTCTGTTCGGAAGCCACGTCCGGCAGCGCCGGGTACTCGTCCTTGCTGATGCCCACCAGTCGGAAGACGCCGCGGTCACACCGGATGATTACCTTGACCCCGTCCACCTCTATATCCACGGGCGCGTCGGGCAGCTCGCGCACCATTTCCGCGAATTTCCTTCCAGGCACCGTGATCGATCCCTCCCCCGAAACCTGGGCGGGGATCTTCGTCATGATGAATATATCCAGGTCGGTGGCCCCTATGGTCAGGTGGCCGTCTTCCGTCTCCAGCAGCATGTTGGACAGGATGGGCAGGGTGGTCTTCGGCGGGACGACATTCAGGACGGTCTGTATACCGCTCATCAGCGTGGAACTGGCCGGAATGGTTATTTTCACTGGGTACTCCTTTGAGCAGTCTTCTGGGGTTCTTCGCCGGTTACCTCATCGGATCCAAACTGTACAGAATGAACCAGGACGGTTTCTTGTACAGTAACCTATTACTATTATTGAATATAATATAGAACACGCTCGGGACAGCGCAAGGGTTTTGTGAGGTAAAACTACCCTATATTGTATAACGTCGCGGCATAGCGCTGAAAACGTACAATATATTGTGTATACTGTCTTTTATATTAAGTATGTATTAAAAAAGGAATAATACTAATAAGGGATGTGGATATGTGCACAAGACTCCATTTGTGAATTTAACCATCAATAAAATCAGTTATTTGTGAAAAAAACAGAGGTGTGGATAAACCGGCAACTAAACAGTTGTTTATCCACACAATCCACACACTAAAAAACGAAAAGGATCAAAACGCCCAGTTATACACAAATCATCGACACTCTGTGCCCCATTATCCCCCGGGTTATCCACATCTTGCCCTGCCTGTAAACGTGCCTCATGCGTGCAGGTGGGCGACCTGGCGTATCCGCGCCTGCCCGAGGCCGAACCAAGGCCCGGTTTCACCCGCGGACGACGACCTTTCCACACCTCTGTGCGCTTCCACTGGTGGATTGGTGTGGAAATTAGGTAATTACAATGTGCAACTTCATACAAGATCGCGAGTTACGATAGGCGCATTTTGTTAATAATGTGTGGATAAGTGTGGAGTTATCCACAGGTTTCCGGGGAATGGCAGTGCGGTGGAGCGCTGCTGAACGGCAGGCGGGCTAAGAAAGGGAATTCCGGATCTTGTCGAGGTCTTCCTGGAGGTTTTCGTCGGACAACAGGAGCTTTTTTACCGTCCGGCAGGCATGAATGACGGTGGTGTGATCTCTCTTGCCGAAAACCGCGCCTATATCCTTAAGCGACGCGCGGGTCATGTCCCGGCAAAGGTACATGGCGGCCTGGCGGGCTGCCACCACGTGCTTCTTACGCGTCTTCGCGGCGAGATCCTCGACGGACACGCCGTAGTGGCCGGCCGAGGCCTTCTGTATGTCTTCCATCCCCACGGAGCGCTGTTTTCTTCGGATCTTGTTGCTCAGCACCCGCTTCGCCACTTCGATGGTAATGTCGCAGTGACTCAGCGAAGCGTAGGCCAGCAGGCTGAGCACGGCACCTTCCAGTTCCCGGATATTCGATGCGACGCGGTCGGCGATATAGGCGATGACGTCCGGGCTGAGTGACAGTCCGTCCTTGTCCGCCTTCTTCTGAAGAATGGCTTCCCGGGTCTCGTAGTCTGGCGGCTTCATGTCCGCGAGAAGCCCCCACTCGAAACGGGACACCAGCCGTTCCTCCAGGCCGGAAAGCTCCTTCGGAATCCGGTCGCTGGTCAGGACGATCTGCTTGCCCTTCTGGCGCAGCACGTCGAAGGTGTGGAAGAACTCCTCCTGGGTGCGGTCCTTGTGCCCCTTGCAGAAGAACTGGATGTCGTCCACGATCAGCAGGTCGACGTTCCGGTAGGTCTGCGCGAACTCCTTCGTCTTCTTTTCCTGGATGGACTCGATGAACTCGTTGTAGAAGATTTCCGACGTGACGTACCGGCTGCGGTCGACGGTGCCGAGCCGCTTCGATTCGTGGGCGATCGCCTGCGCCAGGTGGGTCTTTCCCAGGCCGACGCCGCCGTAAATGACCAGGGGGTTGAAGGTCTGCTGGCCCGGGGATTTCACCACGGCCAGGGAGGCCGCGTGGGCGAAATCGTTGCACTCCCCCACGACGAAATTCTCGAAAGTGTAGTTGTCGTAGAGGTTGTCGGCTTCCTCTTCGCTTCCGGCCTGCTGTTCCCGGCCCTCCTGGTCAGCCAGCACTGCACGGTCCGTCACGTAGGAGGGAAGGTCGGTAAGCACGGGGATGATCTGTGAATTGCCTTCGAAGATGTGATAGTCTATGGCGACCTGTCGACCCAACTGGGTTGTCACGACCTGGCTGATCTTGTCGTGAAACCGCTTCAGCATCCTTTCGCCGGAGAACGGATTCGGCACCTCGATCGTGAACTTGTCCGGTGTGACGTCATGCCCCCTGGTCCGCTCGAACCAGGTCGCGAACGTCTGTGCGGGCATCATGCCCCTCAGTTCCGATAAACACACCGACCAGAGCTGTGCAGGATCTTCCTGCTTCATTGCCTGTTACCTTGTGGTCCCGAGGGATGGAAACGCCCGTGAACGAACCGGCGGTTTACCGGCCCGAAAACATACTCGTACGCTCGCATGTATCATGCTAAATTGTTGAAATTACTACATTTAAAGGTGGTATTAGGTGCGACAACAAATCCACGGCAGGCGGAAGCGTTGCGGGTAGTATCTTCATCTTAGTATGTATGGCGAGCGGGGTGCTGTCAAGAGAATATCTCGAAAAGATCCGCACCCCTGGGACGACCAAAAACAACTTGACTTTAAGGCGTTCCGGGGATAATATGGAGGGCTGTTGATTTTGCGAAATGAGTTAAGGAAATACGGGAGTAAACGATGAAGCGTACCTTTCAACCGAGCAATCTCAAGCGGCACCGCAGGCACGGGTTTCGTCGAAGGATGAGCACCCGGGCGGGACGGTTGATTCTGAACCGCCGACGGGCCAAGGGCAGGGTACGCGTTGCCGTTTAGGCGCCGCCCGGATGCGGCAGGACCGATGCACCATGGCCGCCGGTTCCCTGAATTTTCCCCACGACGAACGCATGAGACACCGGTGGGAGTTCGAACGGATCAGGAAATGTGGACTGTCCGTCCGCGGACGTTCGATGATCCTGTCCCTGGCCGTGTGTCCGGACCGGCTCGAGCGCCGGGTCGGTTTCATCGTGACCAGGCACTACGGAGGCGCGGTCAGGCGTAACCTGGTCCGCCGGAGAATGCGGGAAATCTACCGGTTGAACAGAAGCCGCCTCAAGAGGGGGGTGCACATGGTGCTCATCGCCCGCAGTCCTGGCGGGGATTGGACCTACCGCCAGATGAACGAAGAGTTCCTTTCCCTCTACCGTACCGCGGTGACACGACTATGTGGAAACGGCTGACCACGGCAATCACGACGGCCCTCATCTGGGGCGTCCGCGGCTATCGGCTCTTAATCTCCCCGCTACTCCCGCCAAGCTGCAGGTTTACTCCCACCTGTTCCCAATACGCCATCGAAGCGTTGGAAAACAAGGGCCTGTTCACCGGAACCCGCATGGCCGTGTGGCGGCTGTTGCGCTGCCATCCCTTTCACCCGGGCGGATACGACCCGGTGGAACGGCCGGCCGGACCAGCCGGATCAGACGGACCAGATGGTTCCGGCATGGCAGCCGGATCAGTCGCACCGGCCGCGACAACCGTACCCAGCGCACCTGGCGGATCACACGATTAGCCGCATGCCACGGCTTGAAACCCCGGAATCACAACCAACATGGAAAAACGGGTACTCGGCGCATTCGGACTGATCATACTGACCTGGATCGGTTACTACTACATTATATACCCCATGTACGCGCCCCAGCGTCCTGCGCCGGTCGACCGGACGGTCCCGCAGGAGCAACCGGGCGGCTTCGCGGCCGAGGACGATCCAACGGGCGCCTACACTCCAGGGGAGACCTCCGGACCGGCCTCCGAGGCGCCGCCGGCGTTCGACATGCCGCCAGACGCAGACGTACCTCAGCCCGGGCGGACGCCGGTCCCCCGTGCAGAAGACCGCCCCCGTCAGGACCTGGCCGCGGAAAGCTGGGACCGCTCCGAACGCGTGTTGTTTCTCGCCCCGGTCGAAGGCGCGCCGGCGCCTCGTCAAATCGTCGTCGAAAACCAGTTCTTCCGGGGTGTGATCAATACGGAAGGCGGTGTGATAACCAGCTGGAAACTCAAGGGTTACAGAGGAATCGGCGGGGAGGAAGTGGAACTCGTCCCCCCCGATCGGGAGTACGGGCCCGACATCGTGCTCACCACGGAGCGGGGTCCCCGAAGCACCCGCGCCCTGCGTTTCGCCGCAGACCGCGACGCGGTCGTGCTGGGTCCCGGACAGTCCTCGGGATCGGTGACGCTGACGGCCGACGCGCCTGGGGGACTGACCGTCACCAAGGCCTTCGTCATCAACCGGGACGATTACGCCGTGGATCTCCAGGTGAGGATCGACGGCGGACAGGACCTGGCCCTGGGCAGCAAGTACTATCTCCGGTGGGGCGGCGGGATCAACGTGACGGAGCGGGACTGGGACCAGGACCTGTACGCCTTCAGGGGATTCGCCTCGCTCAACGACACGGTGATCGATGAAGACCTCGGGACCGAGTTCGAAGATCCGCGGCCCGAGACCACGGGCGAGACCCACTGGGTCGGCGTGCGGAGCAAGTATTTCTTCACCGCCATGGTACCGGTGGACCGGAAGGCCAGGGGATACCGGCTGAACGGCCGGCCCGTGCAGCGCGCGCAATACGACGACCGGCAGATCGCCGCGGAACTGTCGATGGGACTCGCATCACCCCTGGTGGACAACTTCCTCCTCTATCTCGGCCCGGTGCACTACGATACCCTGGAAAGATACGGATACGGCCTCGAGGGCGCCGTGGATCTCGGGTGGACGATCATACAGCCGATCAGCCGGATCACGCTTATTTCCCTGGTCTGGCTGAACCAGTTCATCACCAATTACGGCGTCGTGATCATCGTGCTTTCCATCATCGTGAAGATCCTGCTCTTCCCCCTGACCCACAAGAGCATGAAGGCCACGCAGGGCATGGCCGCGCTCCAGCCGAAAATGGAATCGCTCAAGGAGAAACACAAGAACGATTCGACCAAGCTGAACCAGGAGATGATGAAACTGTACCGGGACGCGGGGGTGAACCCGCTGGGTGGCTGCCTGCCGCTGCTGCTGCAGATGCCGATCCTCATCGCGCTCTACACCATCTTCAGCAGTACGATCGAACTGCGCGACGCGCCTTTCGTCGGGTGGATCCAGGACCTGTCGCTCCGGGACCCGTACTACGTGCTGCCCGTCCTCATGGCGGCCACCATGCTGATCCAGTCCAAGATGACGATGAAGGACCCCAGGCAGGCCATGTTCGTCTACATCATGCCCGCGGTGCTTTTCTTCATCATGATGAATCTGCCTTCCGGACTGATCCTGTACTGGACCATGATCAACGTGCTGACCATCGTGCAGCAGGCGTTTCAGAACCGGTTCTTCCCCGTTCAACCCGCCAAATGACGCACCCGCAGGGCACCGACCCGCAGGGCGCCGTCCCGCAGGGCGCCGACTCGCAGGGCACCGTCCCGTATGATTCCGGGTGCGGTAGCAAGCCTCGTTAACCCCATGACCTCGCAGGCCCCGAACGATACCATTGCTGCGATCGGCACGCCACCCGGCGAGGGCGGACTGTGCGTGGTGCGTATCAGCGGCCCCGACGCCTTCGACATTGCCGACCGGGTTTTCAGCGGCGCAAGCCGGCCTTCCGAATGCAGGACGCACACCATTCATCACGGCCACGTCGTCGATCCCCGGAGCCGCGAGCGGGTGGATGAAGTGCTCATGTCCGTATTCAGGTCGCCCCGTACCTACACCCGGGAAAACCTGATCGAGTTCAGCGGCCACGGCGGCATGGTCCCGGGCGGGATGATCCTGGATGCCCTGATCCGGTCGGGCGCCCGGCTGGCGGAGCCGGGGGAGTTTACAAAGCGTGCTTTTCTAAATGGAAGGATCGACCTGCTGCAAGCGGAAGCGGTGGGCGAACTGATCCGGGCGCGGACCGACGCCTGCGCGCGGGCTGCCCTCAGGCAGCTGAACGGGACCTGCTCGCAACAGATCGACGAATTCAGGATCAAACTGATTCAAATAATTGCATATATTGAAGTTACGCTGGATTTCACCGAAGAGGGCATCCCCGACATGACGCCGCGGACCTTCCTCGACCAACTCCGACCCGTCCGGGATGCGCTGGGCCGCCTCATCAAGTCCTCGCACGAAACGCGTGTACTGAGGGACGGGGTCCGGGTCGCCTTGCTCGGCAAGCCGAACGTGGGGAAATCCAGTCTGCTCAACATGCTGACGTCGCGGGACCGTGCGATCGTGCATCCGGAATCGGGGACGACGCGGGACACCATCGAGGAAAGCGTCGACATCCGGGGCGTGCCCGTCGTCTTCGTGGATACGGCGGGCATCCGGAAGACCTCGGACCGGGTGGAACAGCAGGGCGTTATCCGGTCGCGCACGGAACTGGAGCAAGCCGACATCCCCCTGGCCGTCTTCGACGCTTCACGTCCGCCGGACGATGACGATCGGCAACTGGTGAAGATGTTGTCCGGCCGGAACAGCGTGTTTATATTGAACAAGTGCGACCTGGAGGCCTACGATCCGGACGCGTACATGGAATTGACGGCGGACGGGCGGTGGATCCGGACCTCGGCGAAAGAAGGCGAGGGCCTGGACAACCTCAGGGAAGCGATTCTCGAGACCGCTCGGTTCGATCCCGCCGGTTTCGAATCGGGGCTTGTCGTAAACGCCCGGCAGGGCGAGTTGCTCGACCAGGCAAAAGCCAGCCTTGACCGGGGCATCGGTGTCCTGGAAGAAGGGCTTGGAGCCGAAATGGCCGCCGTCGATCTGAGGGAATGCGTGCACCGGCTCGGTGTGCTCGTGGGAAAGGAAATCGGCGATGCGGTGCTGGATCATGTGTTCTCCAGGTTCTGCATCGGGAAATGATGTTCCACGTGGAACAGGGGCCACGCTGTGTCTGAATACGATCGGCTGACATCGGTTGAAGTCCTCGTCATCGGCGGTGGCCATGCCGGATGCGAAGCCGCACTGGCTTCGGCAAGAATGGGTATTGAAACGGCGCTCGTCACCCTCGATGCATCGAAAATCGGGCAGATGTCCTGCAACCCCTCAATAGGTGGCCTGGGCAAAGGGCAGCTCGTGCGAGAGGTCGACGCGCTTGGCGGGGAGATGGGCAAGGCCGCGGACGCGACGGCCGTGCAGGTCAGGATGCTGAACACGCGCAAAGGCCCGGCGGTACAGTCCCTGAGATCCCAAAATGACCGCGTGGCTTACCGGGATTACATGCAGCGGGTCATCGGGGAGACGCCGAACCTGACGGTCGTGGAAGGAGAGGTCGCGTACCTGGACGTGGTCCAGCGTCGCGTCACGGGTATCCGGACGAGCGATGGACGCGTCCTTTCCTGTCGTGCGGTGGTCGTGGCGTCGGGCACGTTTCTGAACGGCGTCATGCATCGGGGCGAGAGCAACGCCCCCGGAGGACGCCTCGGAGAAAAGGCGGCCACGGAGCTGTCCGATTCCCTGCGTGACCTGGGATTCGACATCGGCCGGCTGAAGACAGGCACGCCGCCCCGAATAGATGGTAAGTCTATAGATTACAGCGAGTTGGAGATTATCCCGGGCGATGACTTCCCCGAGCATTTCTCCCAGGAAAGACTGTCGCCTGCCGATGAGCAGCTGCCGTGCTACCTGACCTTTACGAACGCGTGGACCCACGACATCATCCGTTCCGCCCTGGACCAGTCGCCCATGTACTCCGGCCGGATCACCGGCCGCGGTCCCAGGTACTGTCCATCCGTCGAAGACAAGATCGTGCGGTTCCCGGACCGGGACAGTCACCAGATCATCCTCGAACCGGAGGGGTGGAATACCGACGAGGTATATGTGAACGGCTTCTCCACCAGCCTGCCGGAACCGGTGCAGGACCGTGCGCTTCACACGATCAAGGGCCTGGAGAAGGCGGAGATCCTCCAGTTCGGATACGCCGTCGAATACGATTTCATCCCTCCTGGAAACCTGACCCGGTCCCTGGAGACGCGCCAGGTCGCCGGGCTGTTCCTCGCGGGACAGATCAATGGTACAACGGGCTATGAAGAGGCCGCGGCACAGGGTATTCTGGCCGGCATCAATGCCGCGCTGAAGGTCAGTAACCGGCCAGCATTCACACTGGACCGGGCCGAGGCCTATCTTGGCGTGATGGTGGACGACCTCATCACGAAGGGGGCGGACGAACCTTACCGGATGTTCACTTCGCGTGCGGAATACCGCCTGTTGTTGCGGCACGACAACGCGGATATGCGCCTGTCGGACCGCGCCTTCGAGATCGGTGTGATTTCGAGAGAACGTCACGAAGCTACGGTAAGCAGGCGCCGGCTGGTGGAATCTGAAACGGACCGGCTGAAAAAGGTATACGTCGCACCGGACCGGGTAAATCCCATACTTGAGACCAGGTCCTCGTCCCCGGTATCGGAACCGTTGACCCTGCATAAGCTGCTGTCCCGCCCCGAAATACAATATACCGACCTCTATCCCATAGATCCGGATCCCATGGACCATGAACCGTCTGTCATCGGCCAGATACAGACCGCGGTCAAATATGCCGGATACCTGGAACGACAGCGCAAAGAGATCGCTCGCATGCGGACCTGGGAGTCCCGTGTTATCCCCGGGGATTTCGATTACGCCTCCATCCGGGCCATGTCCCACGAAGCGCGCGAAAAGCTCGCCAGCATCCGGCCGGAGAACGTGGGGCAGGCGTCGCGGATCCCGGGCGTGACACCGGCAGATCTATCCATTCTCGTCGTACATCTCGAACGCGCTACGGCCATGACTCGCGCCTGATAATCCCGCATCGAAAAACAAATGTTCCACGTGGAACATACCAAGACATGAAATGGATTCCATCGAGCAGTTCGTCCATGGAATGGAGCATCTAGGTCATCGGCTGGACGCCGGAAAAATAGGGGCATTCCAGCGATACCTGTTCGAGATTCGCCGCGCAAACCACGCACTCCACCTCGTATCGACAAACGACCTGGAACGCATTCCGAAGCGCCATTTTATCGATTCGCTCATGCCCGTGGTAATGGGCATTCTTCCCAGGGGCGGCAGCGTCGTGGATGTAGGAAGCGGCGGCGGTTTTCCAGGGATACCCCTGGCGATTGTGCTGCCGGATACGCAATTCGTGATGGTCGAATCAAACCAGAAGAAGTGCGCGTTTCTGAATTCAGTACGGCGTAAGCTGTCGCTGGATAACCTGAGTGTCTGTAATGATCGGATGGAACGGTTGGCGGAGGGGGCGTTGGACAGTTTGAACGATGGCGCGGTGGCTCGGGCAGTCGGTTCAATCGGCCGGCTGGTTGAATGGAGCGGACCCATATTGAAACAGGGAGGGAAACTGATCTGCTACAAGGGTCCTAGTCCGGAAGCAGAGATCGAATCGGCAGCGCCGTTCATTGAAGCGCAGGGCATGGTTTGGGAGACTACGGTGCCATATGAGGAAGGCGCCGGAGACTCACCCACCCTTGTAGTGCTGCGAAAGGCCAGGACGGAAGAGCCGTGATTTAAAATGACGCGATTTAATGGGAAATGCATTTCAGATGACGGAAAAAACACCGATGAAACAGACTACCCTCTTCCCGATCGTCCGAAGATGAAGAAAAACAAATATACATAATATAATATGTGTATTTGAACAGGATTAAACAATGTCGTAACTAATATAAATATCAGTAGTTACGGTCATTGGACAGACCGCTGTAACCCCCGAGTAACATGACTTCGATATCCTGGCCGGCCGGCATGAATTCCTGGTCTTCGTGACTTACGGCCAACCCGTCGGCGATGGACATGGATCTCAGAATGCCGGAACCCTGCGCGCCGGTAGGCGACGCGAAGTACTGTTCACCTCGCTTATGGAGGGTAACGCGAATGAACTGTTTGCGTCCCAGCGATTTCGTGATGTCTTCCTGGAGGCGGGCTTTGATTGTAGGGCGGTAGATGTGGGTATATCCCTGCATCTTGAGCAGGGCAGGCCGCATGAATAGCTCGAAGGTAACCACGGAAGCCACCGGGTTGCCGGGCAGGCCGAACACGATGGTGTCTTGGATGGAACCGAAGGCGAGGGGACGTCCCGGGGTCATGGAAACTTTCCAGAAGGCCATGGAGGTACCGACGGCTTCGAGGGCGGCCTTGACGTAGTCGTACTCTCCCACCGAGACGCCGCCCGACGTGATGACCGCGTCCGCGAGGAGCCCGTCGCGCAGGGCCCTTTCGAGCGCTTCCTGCGAATCGGGAAAGATACCCAGCCGCAGGGGAATTCCCCCGGCGTCCGCTACCAGCGCGGAAAGGGCGTATCCGTTGCTGTCCACGATCTTGCCGTCCTCGAGGGGTTCGTCCACGTCGACGATCTCGTCGCCAGTGGACAGCACGGCGACCAGGGGCCGACGGTAGACCGACACGTGGGAACGGTTGGTAGAGGCCAGCAGGCCGACCTCGGCGGGCCGGATCAGCATGCCGGAAGGGATGATAATGTCCCCTTCGCAGAGGTCTTCGCCGGCCCGGCGGAGGTCCGTCCCGGATTCAACGGCCTGGAGTATGCGCACGCGGCGCTCATCGACCCTCAGCGCGCGTTCGGCGCGGACAATGGTATCCGCGCCGTCGGGAACCGGCGCTCCCGTCATGATGTGTATCGCCTGTCCCGGTCCGACGGAGTGTTTGGCCACGTGTCCGGCGGGCAGGTCTTCGACAATCTCCAGTTCAGCCGGAGATTCCGGCGACGACGGTACCGTATCGACGGCCCGCACCGCGTAGCCGTCCATGGCCGAATTGTCCCATGGCGGCTGATTCCTCGTGGCGTGGACGTTTTCAGCCAGTACCCGGCCGCGCGCCGAGGCGATATCGACGCGCTCCACGCCGAGTGGCCGGATCCGGTCCAGAATAGTGTCCCGGGCTTCGATTACGGAAATCATCGCGCGTTCCTCACGGTATATCCCGTCGGGCCGTATCCTGTCCGGCAACGCCCTGTCGGGCCGTATCCTGTCCGGCGACGCCCTGTCGGGCCGTATCCTGTCCGACGACATACTGTCCGGCGGCATCCTGTGCAGCTGCATCCTGTCCGGCAACACTCATTCCGTCCGCGCCCATCAGCAGCACCTGGACCTCGGATCCGCGGAGCACGGAGGTTACCCCGGTTTCCACGACGACGAGACCGTTGGTCCCGGTCATGGAACTGAGCATGCCCGATCCCTGGCCCGCGACGGTCGAGGCGTAAAATCGGCCGCCGGTACAGGTGATCCTCGCGCGCAGATAGTGCCGCCGGTCCCCGCCTGCAGTCAGATCGTTCTCGAGTTCCGCCTGGATTGTGGGCAGGCGCCATTCATGGGGGCCGTAGCCCATCATCTTCCGCATGGCGGGCCGTGCGAAGAGAAGGAAGGAGACCATGCAGGACACGGGATTGCCCGGCAGGCCGAAGTACGGCTTCCCCTGCAGCAGACCGTAGGCGAGGGGCTTGCCCGGCTTCATCTTCACCCGCCAGAATCTCATGTCCGTGCCGAGGTCTTCCAGCACCTTTTTCACGTAGTCGTAGTCGCCCACGGAGACTCCGCCGGTGGAAAGGACCATATCGGCGCTCAGCGCCGACCGAATGGTCTTCGCGATCTCGGCTTCGCTGTCCCTGGCGATGCCCAGGTTGACCGGCCGGCCATTGCATGCCCGTACGAGTGCGGCCAGGGAATAGCTGTTGCTGTTGACGATTTTTCCAGGTACAAGCCGCTCGTCGATTTCGACGATCTCGTCGCCCGTGGAAAGGATGGCCACGGCCGGGCGCCTGCGTACCGCGACCTGGGACCGTTGGAAGGCCGCCAGGAGGCCGATCTCGCCGGGCCCGATTTCAGCGCCGGAGAAAAGGACCCGCTGGCCCTGCCTTACGTCTTCTCCCCGGTAGCGTACGTTCTGCCCCGGATTTACCGCTTTCAGTATTTCTACGCCTTTTTTGCTCTGTCTGGTGTGCTCCACCATGACGACGGCATCCGCGCCTCCAGGGAGGAAGGCGCCGGTCATGATGCGTGAAGACTTTCCGGAACTCACGAGCGCGGTGGGAACGGTGCCCGCGGGAATCTCTTCTAGGACCTCGAGGCGGCAGGGAGCCGCCTCGGATGCGCCCGACGTGTCCGCGGCCCTTACGGCATAGCCATCTACCGAGGAATTATCGTGAGGCGGCACGTCGAACCTCGGCGCCACGTCTTCGGCGAGCACCCGGTCCTGGCTCTCGGACAGCGGTACGCGCTCGATGCCCGAGACGGAGACCGAATCCAGCACGATCTCCTGGGCCTCTTCCACGGTGAGCATACGGTCCGCTGTCATGAATCCATCCCCTAAGCCCGCGGCATGGGCTTACCTGCCGGCCGGTTTCCCCATCAAGGCTTCGATTTCCTCGATCGACCGGGGCGTGCCCGCCGACAGCACCCGGTTTCCGTCTTCGGTCACCAGCACGTCGTCTTCTATGCGTATCCCGATATTCCGGTACCGTTCGAAAGCGGGCCGTATCGCCTCGATCAGCGCCCGGTTCCGCGGGGTGTCGTCCAGGTTCTCCAGCGTGTCCTCCCGGACGTAGATGCCCGGTTCCACCGTGATCACCATGCCCGGTCTGAAGGGCATGTCCCTTCCGCCCACGTCATGGACGTCCAGCCCGAGCCAGTGGCTCGTGCCGTGCATGAACCACATGCGGTACTGGTTCCCCGACGTACTCGTAATCAACCCCAGTTTCAGGAGTCCGTCCGCGAGGGCCTTCCGCGCCACGTCATGGACGCTGCGCATGGTCGTGCCTGGCCGGACGGCGGCGACGCCCCGGGCATGGGCATCGAGGACGATCTCGTACACTTCGCGCTGTGCTTCCGAGAAGACACCGCCGACCGGGAACGTTCGCGTGACGTCGGCCGTGTAGTATCCGACGGCCGCGCCGATATCGGCCAGGACGAGTTCGCCGGTTGCGATCTCCCGGTTGTTTTCCTCGTAGTGCAGGGTCGTGGCGTTGGGCCCCGAGGCCACGATGGACGGGAAACCCCAGTGCGCGCCGTGCGCGCGATAGGTGGAAAGAATGATGCCGTCGAGTACGGATTCGTTCAGCGGTCCGCCTGTTCCGGCTGGCCCGTAATTACCGCCCGGTCCGCCCCGTACGACCAGTCCGGCTGCCCGGCGCATGATGGCACGCTGCGCCAGGCGGGTGATGTCGACGGCGCGCTGCAGCCGCTGCATCTCCCAGTCCGATTTGACGACGCGCAGATCCCGGAACATGCGGGACGCCAACCGCACCTGGACGGCGGGAAAACGAGCGGCCTCCGAGGCGAACCGGAGGGCCCGGGGATACCGGCTGCCGTACCTGGAACTGGCGTCGGCCAGGAGCCAGACGGCCACGGGCGTTCCGTTCTCGACGGATTCGCCGACGGCCCGGTAGTCGCGGTCGTCGTCGGATGGACGTTTTCCATAGACCGAACCGTGGAGGACGGCCTCCACGAAGGCGTCGAATTCCTCACTCGGCCATACATGGGCGATCCCGGTCCGGCGACGGGCTTCTTCCACCCCGATCATGTGGCCGGTCCAGATTTCCCGTGCAGGATCGCGCCTGGGAAGGAAGAGGATCTCCTTCTGGTTTCGATTCCCGGGCAGCAGCACGAGCGTAGCGCCGGGCTGGCTGATGCCGGTCAGGTAGAAGAGGTTGCTTTCCTGCCGGTAGGGATAGTTCACGTCGTTGCTGAACACCTTGGGTTCCGCCCCGAACAGGATCATGATCCCGCTCCCCATGCCTTCGAGGATCCGGGCCCGCCTTTCCGCCAGTTCCTTCACCGGCACCGGTCCGGGGTCTTCCGTGATCGACACGGCCCCAGGCTGGGCGGCGGCCGGGAAAGCCGTGGTGACGCCATAGAGGGCCATTGCCCAGAGCGCGGCGGTGAGGATCGTGTACACAGGTTTATTTCCTGGTATCATGACGCGTCTTCCTCGGAATCTTTCGTGGGGTGTCAGGTGGTGTATTCCGCGTTCACGGTCACGTATTCGTGGGACATGTCGCAGGTCCAAACCGTCGCCGATCCGTCTCCCAGCTTGAGGTCGATCTCGACGGGGATCTCACTGGCGGACAAGGCTTTTCGCATGGTCGGCTCGTCGAGAGGGAGCCCCTGGCCGTCGCGCGTCAGCTGGTGGCCGCAGAGGAACAGGTCGATCGTGTCCGGATCCGATTCGGCGTCCGCGTACCCGACGGCGCAGAGGATCCGGCCCCAGTTGGGGTCGTGGCCGTAGATGGCCGTCTTCACGAGGGCGGAGTTCGCCACGCTCATGCCGATCGTCCGGGCGTCCTCGTCCGACCGGGCGCCTCTCACGCGGATCTCCACGAGTTTGGTCGCGCCTTCGCCGTCCCGGGCGATCTTCTTCGCCAGGTCGGTGCAGACGTGCTCGAGCGCTTCGGCGAACCGCTCGTAGGCGTTCCCTTCGGGCTGCGTGATTTCCGGGTTGCCCGCAGCGCCGTTCGCCAGGACGAATACCGTGTCGTTCGTGCTCATGTCGCCGTCGACGGTGATGCAGTTGAAGGATTTGCCGACGGCCCGGCGCAGGCCCGACCGGAGGGCTCCCGGCGCGATGGCGGCGTCCGTCGTAATCACACTGATCATCGTGGCCATGTACGGACAGATCATGCCCGCACCCTTGGCGATCCCGCCGACGACCGCGGGCATGCCGTCCAGATCGAATCGCACCGCGCAGGACTTGGGCACCGTGTCGGTCGTCATGATCGACTCGGCGGCGTCGGGATCGGATCCCCCGTTGCGCCGGTCCAGCGCTTCCCGGATGCCGTCGCGGATCAGGTCCATGGGCAGGGGCCGGCCGATGACCCCGGTGGACGCGACGAGGATCTCGCTCGCGGGCACGTCAAGCCCCCCGGCGACCAGGGCGGCCATCTCCCGGGCGTCGGCCATGCCGGGTTCCCCGTTGCACGCGTTGGCGTTGCCGCTGTTGACCACGACGGCCCGCGCCATGCCGGTCTGCAGATGGTCCCTGGACAGGATCACCGGCGCGGCCTGTACCCGGTTCGTGGTGAACACCCCGGCCGCGGAGGCGGTCCCACCCGCGTCGATCAGCACCAGGTCCTTGCGGCTGCCCTTCGGACTGTTGATGCCGCAGCCTGCCGTGTTGGCCGTGAATCCCTTCGGGGCCAGCACGCCCCCTTCTGCCGTTTGCATGGTCAAGCCCTCGCTTCTCTCAACGTCTCGTGCCATTCCTGCAGGCTCTTCACGGAGATCTCGCTGCCCTCGTTCCTGAGTGCCTGGATGGCCTTGACCGCGGACCAGGCCGCCGAGAGCGTGGTGATGCACGGGATGTTCGCCTCGATGGCCGCGCGGCGGATCATGTAGTCGTCGTCCCGTGCGCTCTTGCCCAGGGGCGTATTGATGATGAGCTGGATGTCGCTTCGGCGGATGTGATCCACGATATGCGGTTCGCCCTCCCACACCTTGTTGACCCGGATCACCTCCAGGCCGGCGTCCTCCAGCGTCAGGCCGGTACCGCTCGTCGCCATGATCGTGAAGCCCAGCATATCGAGTTCGCGGGCGATGTCGACGACGTTCTCGTGGTCGAAGGCGTTCACGCTGACCAGGACGGTGCCGGACAGGGGCAGTGAGCCGCCCGCCGCGCTCTGCCCCTTGGCGAAGGCGATCCCCGGTTCCTCGTAGATCCCCATGACCTCGCCGGTCGACTTCATTTCAGGTCCGAGCAGACTGTCCGACCCGGCGAACTTGACGAAGGGCAGCACGACCTCTTTCACCGAGGCGTAGGGCGGGATGATCTCCTCGGTGAAGCCGAGTTCGCGGAGGGTCTTCCCGGCCATGACCCGCGCCGCGAGCTGGGCCAGCGGTACGCCGATGGCCTTGGAAACGAAGGGAATCGTCCGCGAGGCGCGCGGATTGACTTCCAGCACGTAGACGACGTCGTTCTTGATGGCGTACTGCACGTTAATCAGGCCGACGACCTTGAGGCTTCTCGCCATGGCATGCGTGTAGTTCCTCATCGTGTCGATATGCATGGGCTTGACCATGTAGGGCGGCAGCACGCAGGCGCTGTCCCCGGAATGAATCCCCGCCTCCTCGATGTGTTCCATGATCCCGCCCAGGACGACGTCCGTCCCGTCGGAGATGGCGTCCACATCGTACTCGAAGGCGTCTTCGAGGAACTTGTCGATAAGTATGGGATGCTCGGGGGACACGTGGACGGCGGTCTGCATGTAGCTCTGCAGGGAGTCGTCGTCGTAGACCAGGGCCATGTTGCGGCCGCCGAGGACGTAGGAAGGCCGCACCAGCACGGGGTAACCGATCTCGCCCGCCACCGCGCGGGCTTCTTCGTAGGAAAAGACCGTCCCGTGGGGAGGGTGGGGGATGCCCAGTGCCTTCGTCAGGGCGCCGAACCGCTTGCGGTCCTCGGCCAGGTCGATGCTGTCGGGCGAGGTGCCGATGATGGGCACGCCCGCGCGTTCGAGCGGCAGGGCCAGCTTGAGGGGCGTCTGCCCGCCGAACTGGACGATCACGCCTTCCGGCTTTTCCGTCTCGACGATGTTCATCACGTCTTCGAAGGTGAGGGGTTCGAAGAACAGCCGGTCCGAGATGTCGTAATCGGTGCTCACCGTCTCCGGGTTGCTGTTGACCATGATGGTCTCGTACCCGTCCTCCTTCAGCGCCATGACCGCCTGCACGCAGCAGTAGTCGAACTCGATCCCCTGGCCGATGCGGTTCGGGCCGCCGCCCAGGATCATGATGGTCTTCCGCGTCTTGGGCCGGGTCTCGTTCTCGGACTCGTAGGTCGAATAATAGTAAGGCGTCATGGCCTCGAACTCGGCCGCGCAGGTGTCGACGGTCTTGAACACGGCTTCCACGCGCGCCTCGATGCGCCGGGCACGGACCGACCGCTCGTCGCCGCCGGCCAGATGGGCGATCTGCACGTCGGAGAACCCCGCTTGCTTGGCCCTGTGCAGCAGGTTCCGGGACATGGTCCCGTTCCGGTGCGCGCCGATTTCGCCCTCGAGCTCGACGATGTCGCGCAGGTTGTGCAGGAACCAGGGATCGACGCCGGTCAGCGTGTAGATCTCTTCGATGGGCATGCCGAGCTGGAGGGCGGTCTTGATCTGGAAGATGCGCTCCGCCGTGGGCCGGGCCATCTGCTCCTTTAGGTCGTCCAGCACGCCGTCGGCCTTTCCGTCCGGCACACCGCCGGCCTCTCCGTCGGCCTGTCCCGCACTCCGTCCCGAGGCCAGTGCGCCGCCGTCCACCGCGTCTTTCCCGTCCGCGCCGAGGCCGTGGCGGTCGATTTCCAGGCCCCGCAACCCTTTCTGTAGCGCTTCCTTGAACGTCCGTCCGATGGCCATGGTCTCGCCCACCGACTTCATCTGCGTACCGAGCTGCGTATCGGCGTTGGGGAATTTCTCAAAGGCCCACCGCGGGATCTTTACCACCACGTAGTCGATGGTGGGTTCGAAGGAAGCGGGCGTTTCGCGGGTAATGTCGTTGGGTATTTCGTCCAGTGTGTAGCCGACGGCCAGTTTCGCGGCGATCTTGGCGATGGGGAAGCCGGTGGCCTTGGAAGCCAGGGCGGAACTGCGGGACACCCGGGGGTTCATTTCTATGGCCAGGATGCGGCCGTCTTTGGGGCTTACGGCGAACTGGATGTTTGATCCGCCCGTCTCCACGCCGATCTCCCGGATCACCTTGATCGAGGCGTCCCGGAGCGCCTGGTATTCCTTGTCCGTGAGGGTCTGGGCCGGCGCGACCGTGATGCTGTCGCCGGTGTGCACGCCCATGGGGTCGAAGTTTTCGATAGAACAGATGATTACCACGTTGTCGGCCAAATCGCGCATGACCTCGAGCTCGTATTCCTTCCAGCCGATGATCGATTCCTCGATCAGCACCTCGGTGATGGGGCTGGTGGACAGCCCCCATTCGACGGCCTCGGCGAATTCCGATTCGCTGCGCGCGATGCTTCCGCCGGCGCCGCCCAGGGTGAAGGCCGGACGGATGATGGCGGGGAAGCCCGTATTCTTCACCAGCTCCCAGGCCTCTTCGACGGTCCGCGCGAAGCCGCCCCGGGGCATCTCCAGCCCAATGCGCCCCATGGCCTGCTTGAACAGTTCCCGGTCTTCCGCCATCTTGATGGCCTCGAGCTTGGCGCCGATGAGCTCGACGCCGTAGCGTTCCAGCGTACCCGATTCGGCGAGCTCGACGGCGACGTTCAGGGCGGTCTGCCCGCCGAGCGTGGGCAGCAGCACGTCGGGCCGCTCGCGCCGGATGACCTTCTCCACGTATTCCGCGGTAATGGGTTCGACATAGGTCCGGTCCGCCATGTCCGGGTCCGTCATGATCGTGGCCGGATTGCTGTTGATCAGCACGACCCGGTAGCCTTCTTCGCGGAGCGCCCGGCAGGCCTGGGTGCCGGAATAGTCGAACTCGCAGGCCTGTCCGATTACGATGGGCCCGGAGCCGATGATCAGGATGGTTTCGATGTCGGTGCGTTTTGGCAAGATGACCCTCAAAGAGGACAGCGGTGAGGCGCCCGCGCATCACATGTGTTCAGTTGGAGCAAACCGCTTGAATATAAATTGAGAAGGCCCGAATCGCAACGTCAAAAACGGACCGAAACGAGCGCGGCGGGGGCCGGTAGTTCAGATGGGCAGGTGCCGGCGGGACGAGCGCGGCGGGTGTTGCTGTCCCGAGCGTTGTAGGTACCGGCGGGCGGAGTGCCGGCATGGCGGTGAGTGCGCTCATTCCAGCGAACGGAGCAGGACCTCCTGGGCGGCTTCGAAGCCGGGCGCGGCCTCCAGGGCTTTGAGGGCGGCCTTCCTGGCGTCGTCTTTCCTTCCCGCCGCCAGGTAAGCGCGGGCAAGGTCGTACTGCGCCTGCACCCGGTCGGTGGTCTCGACCGCCAGCACGGCTTCGTACTCCGGCACGGCCAGGTCCGGCCTTCCATCCCGTTCGTATGTGCCGGCGCGCATCTTGCGGATCCCGGCGTCGAAGGGGTCGATCATGACGGCGCGTTCCAGGATGCGAAGGGCGTCCTCGCGCCGGCCCGCCCCGGCGTAAAGCCCGGCCAGCGTCTTGCAGGACTCGAAGTCGTCCTCGTCGACGGCGGTGAGCGCCTCGAGGACCTCCATCGCCGCCTCCGTGTTCCCAAGTTCGAGGTAGATTTCCGCCAGCAATGCGTGGGGATTGCCGGCATGCGTGTAACGTGCGAAGAGGGTCCGGGCGCGTTCAAGCGGCGCGATGGCTTCTTCGTACCGTTTCTGCATGTGCAACGCCTGGCCCAGCATCAGGTGGGCGTAGAAACTCTCTGGATGATCGGCCGCCATCGTCTTCAGTTCGGACATGGACGGCTTCTCGTCGCGCGGCGGCTTGAATCGCAGGACGCGCCTGAGCCCGGCGATCCGCTTTTCGGTATAGTCCGCGAAAGCCTGGTCGAAGTCTGCCATGGACCGGCCCGTTACCTCGCGAACGACTTCAGCGGTGGTTCGATTCCGGTTGTACAGGTCCAGCATGCTCCGGACCGCCTCGAATCCGAAGGTATCCACGATGTATTCCACGACGATCGAGGCCTGGTAGTAGGACAGGACGATCTGGTTCCGTGACTTCGGCCGGGTGAAACCCCGGTTCAGTTCGCTGACGGGGAGCAGTTCGCCCTGGATCGCCGCTTCGGCGAATTCCGCTTCCAGGTCCATGTCCCATTCCGGCCGGGCGAGACGCGTCTCGTAGACGGCGATGCCTTCCGCCAGCCAACGGGGGATGCGGTTGCGCGTCTGTTGCAGATGGGTGACATGGACGTACTCGTGCCAGAGCGTCTGCCCCCAGTTGAACGTCCCCTTCGGCCGGGCCCTGGGTGAATTCGCCACCACCACTTCGCCGAAGCAGACTCCCAGCAGTCCGCCCGTTCCCGGCACGCCGGCGATGCGCACCATGAAATCGTCGTTGTCCGGCAGCATCTCGACGTGCACGTGCCTATCCGTCGTGAAACCGTACCGTGGCGCGATCGTCCGGTGGGCTTCCTCGAGCAGATCGAGGGCCAGCTTTCCGTACACGGCGTCTTCGTCCCGGTGGATCTTCAGTAAAAACGGGCCGCTTTCCCGGGTCTCGAAATCTTCAAAGGAATCGAGCAGTTCCAGCGTGTTGTAGGTCCGGGTGTCGAATGGGTCCCGGTCGAAGGCCTGTTCCAGCATCCGGCGGGCCTCTTCCATCTCGCCGACCCGGGTGAGGCTGATCCCGAGCCCGGCGTAGGCCGACCAGAGCGCGGGGTCGGTCTCGATCGCCCGCCGGCCCATCTCCACGGACTCCCGGAACCGGTAGCGCCGCGAGAGGTGGTTGGCGATGATTTCGTACAGCCGGCCGTAGGACGGATTGATGTCCAGGACGCGCTGCCGCGCGGCTTCGAATTCGGACTGGCGGCCCTGGCCGTGATAGGCGGCCGCCAGGAGGGCATGGGTTCCGGGAGATTCCGGGTTGACCTCCAGGGCCTGGTCCAGGTGGTCGATCGCATCGTCATAGGCTTCGTCCGTCAGATAGAGGCCCGCGAGGAAAAGGCGTCCCTCCATGAGCGCGGGGTTAATCGCGAGCGCTTTCCTTGCCGCGGCCTCCGCCGGCAGCGGCTGTTTCTCCGCAAGCGCCTCGGCCAGGCCGATCAGCGCCGGCGGATGGCCGGGGTCGATCTTCAGCGCGTCCTCGAAAATCCCGGTCGCTTCCGCGCGGTTATGCTTGTCGAGGAACAGGCGCCCCCACGCCACGTAGGCGTCGAGGTACGCGCCGTCGACGCGGGTGGCCGCGGCCAGAAAGGAGTTGGCCTCGTGAGAAAGCTCCAGGTACCGCGCGGCGAGCCCCGCGGCCATCAGAACCGGCGCGTTCGGCGGCCCCTGCGTTCCGGTGTTCCTCAGGACTTCGCGGCACAGTTCAAGGCCCTCCTCGGTCCTGCCCGTCGTGAAATACACCTCCGCGAGTCGTACGGCGGCCAGCGCATGCCCGTCCTGCCGAGACCGGGTGGCGGTCAGCACGGCCTCCGCCTCGCCATGCCGCCCCAGGCGCAGGAGAAGTCTGCCCAGCAACGCGCGCATCTCGCCGGTGCCGGCCGTAGCGCGCATTTCGCCCGGATCGGCCGTCGTCCCTGCCTGCCCCACCGCGTTCTTCAGGAGTTCGACGGCCTGCCCGTAATGACCGATAGACGCGTGAAGCCGCGCCAGTGCCAGGATCGTCGCGTTGCGCCGTGCCTGTTCCTCCGGGTTGCCGGCGCCGGCGTTTCGCAGGCGGACGTTCTGACGCGAGACCTCCGTCCGGAGTGCCTCGATCCGGTCCACGTAGCGCTGGCGCGCCGCGCGGCCTTCCTCGATCGCCTGTTCGAAGGCGGCGCTGTCCTGGGCGCTTGCAGGAGGAGGGATTTCCGTTGCGGAGAGCAGCAGAAACACCACGAGCAACGGGGCGGCTCTGATCATAACGTACCGGATGGAAATATGGGGTTAACTATATGATTGATAATGACTTATGATGTGCTACCGGAATATAGGCGGAAGGGATTTCCCTGTCAAGAGAAACCCATCCACCACCTGGCCGGGTGTGGGTCCGAGCGGTGCGGGCGGCGAATAGTAATGCATGTCCCAGGACCGGCCGTTGCTGCGGATCGTGACCGCGCCGCCCCGGTCCGTCCGGTAGATTGCCACTCCCAGTCGCCTGTATTCCTCGAGGGTGATGATCGAGGGGTGGCCGAAAGAGTTGTACATGCCGGCGGAGACGGCCACGGCCTCGGGGTCGACGGCGTTCAGGAAGGCGGTTCCGCTCGACGTCCTGCTGCCGTGATGGGGCGATTTGAGCACCGTGCTTTTTAATGCGGCAGGCATACGGGTCACCGCGTACTCCGCCTTTTCCTCGATGTCGCCGGTCAGCAGCATGCTGAACGTGCCGTAGGACAGGCGCAGGACCACGGACACCTCGTTGGGGTTGTTCTCCGTCACACCGGACAGGAACAAGGGGTCCGGATGGAGGAAGACGCCGCGCACGCCGCCCAGCGCCGACAGGGTGTCGCCCTTGCCGACCGCGCGGTAGGGGATGCCGTGCCGCGCGACGGTCTCGCGCCAGGCGAGGTAGGCGCCGGTTCTCGATCCCACGCCGCTTGAAACGATCTCGCCCACGTCCACGGATTCCACCACGGCCGAAAGTCCGCCGTAATGGTCCAGGTGAGGATGGGTTACGACGATCGTATCCACGCGTCGATGGCCCTTCGCGCGCAGGAAGGGCACGACGACGCGGGCCCCGGCGTCGTACGCGGGCGGTCCGGAGCCGCCGTCGACCAGCAGGGTGCGTCCGTTGGGACAGGCAATGAAGATGGCGTCCCCCTGTCCGACGTCGAGGACGGTGATCCTCAGCGACCGGTCGGGCAACAGGTTGTAACAGAAGAGCAGGAGGGAAAGGACCAGAAGTCCCTGCCGGGCCCGCCGCTCCCGGGACCCACTCGGCTTCCAGAGCAGCAGAAGCCCCGCGCCATAGAAGGACGCAAAGAAGAGGGTGGAAGGCGCTGGCACCTCAACCAGCGCGGACGGCGCGCCGGAGAATGCCTTCGAGAGATGGATCATGACGTACAGCACCAACGCGTTGGCCGCGCTGAAGAGACGGGCGATCTCGATATAAAGGGGGCCGGTCAGCGCGGTAAGTACACCGAAGGTCGTATTCAGGAAAATCAGCGGCCCGATGAACAGATTCGCCACCGCGGACATCCAGGATACCTGGTAGAACGTACCCGCCACCACGGGCAGTGCACCCAGCTGCGCCGCGACCGAGACCAGCAAACCGTCCCGCAGCCACCGGGCCCACAGTTTCTCCGACCGGGAAAGCCGTTCGGGAAGCAGCTCCTTCATCCTGGGATAACCCGTGATGATGGCGTAGGTCGCGAGGAAGGAAAGCTGGAAGCTCAGATCGAAGAGGGCCGAGGGCCAGATCAGGAGGATTGCGATGGCCGCCACGGCCAGGATGTTGACGGTGTCCGTCTGCCGGTCCATCTGCCGGCCCACCAGGAACAGCGCCGCCATGATCGTGGCCCGTATGACCGACGGCGTCAGGTTGGTGATGAAGGCATAGAGCACCAGGACGCCCAGTGTACCGGCGACGACGATATTCCGTGGCAGTCTCAAAACGGACAGCAGCGTATGGATCACCAGGGTGATCAGGCCGACGTGCAGTCCGGATACGGCCAGGATATGGGCCAGGCCGATCGTCCGGAAGGTGTTGAGCAGGTCCTCGGGCAACTGCCGCCGCTCACCCAGCAGGATGCCTTTCAACAGGGCGGCGGAATCGCCCCGCATGGTCAGGTCGATGGACCGGTCGATACTGTTGCGCATCGGGTCGATGACCCCGGTCTGCCAGGTGAACGACGTGTCGCGCAGCGTCACGCGATAGCCCGCCTCATCGCGCACGCTCATCAGTGCATGCACGCCCCTGCTCGCATAGTAGGTCCGCGCGTCGAACCCGCCGGGGTTCCGGGCGGGTTGAGGGCTGCGCAGTCTTCCCGATACGAGGACGCGGTCACCGTATCGGCCGGGATCGATGCCGCTGTTCAGGCGTACCTGCAGGCGTCCCGTGGCCGACGCCCATCGACCCGTGGCCGGCGCCATGCCGGACGACCCCGCCCGGGTCCGCGCTCCCCTCGAAGACCGCCCGGTGCCCGCCAGCGCTATGGAGTCCACGTCCACCGTAACCAGGGTGAACCGTTCCCTCGCATCGGGCGATCGGACGATCGTCCCGGTCAGCGCATGCCGCTGCCGCTGGTCGCTGAATCGCCGGATGTCCTTTGCCGGTACGACCCGCACCTGCACCGCGTACCAGAAGGCGCCCGCGAACACGAGACCCAGGGCCATGCAGATGCGGAGGGACGTAGCGCCGTTTCCACGGGTTCGGAAAAGCGCGTAACCCGTCGCGATGACCGCTATGGCCCCCAGCGCGAAAAGGACGGGTGATACGTCGACGCGGTGCCCCAGCAGAATCCCGATGACAAAGCACACCGCGATGAACAAGGCCGGGCGTTGCATGGTGGGCGTCTACTTCCCCTGTTCAAGCAAAATGCGCTCGAGCCGGTCGAAACGGGCGTCCACCTTGTCTTCCATATGTGCAATCCGTTTGTCCATCTCACCCAGGTCTTTCCGCATTTCGTTTTCGAAACGATCGAACTTCGCGATTACCTTGTCGAACGTCGAATCGACTTTGCCTAACTCTTTCCTAAGGTTGTCCTCGAAACGGTCGAATCTCGCGTCGATCTTATTCAGTTCTTCCCCTATGTCGGCTTTCAGTTCATGCCGGCTGCCTTTCGCCTCCCGCCAGAAGAAGATGAAGGCGGTCAGCAGGATCAGGGGCTGAGCCCAGAGATGTACGTTTTCCATGATGCTCCTTTCCCGATTTCAAAGTGTGGCCGGGGTTTTATCCAGCAAGCTGGTATGTATCTCCTCCAATCAGTTCTTCTTTTCCGATTCAAAGGGGTTGCTTTTCCGGACGAAGGCCTCAATCAGCCCTTCTATCCGAGATACGCGCTCGCCCAGGTGCGCTATCCGTTCCTCGATCTGCGAGACCCGCTCATCAAGGTGATCGATTCGGTCGCTCAGACGCTTATCGAGTTGAGATATCCGCATGTCGAGGCTGCGCCAGACAAAGAGCAGGATCCCGATAACGACTACATTGCTTATGACGTTTGTGGCGTCCATGTCATCTCCTTATGAAGTCATACGGAACTTCCAGTTTGATGTTCTCGATCTTCGTGGATTTGTTTGTTACACAATCGGACGGTCCTCCTCAATCACACCATCGCGCAGTCGTATGATCCGCCTGCAGTGCCTGGCGACGTGTGCTTCGTGGGTCACCAGTACGATCGTATGTCCTTCCTGGTTCAGGCGATCGAAAATCGCCATGATCTCCTCCCCGGTCCCGCTGTCCAGGTTTCCTGTCGGCTCGTCCGCCAGTATGATGGAAGGCTCGCCGACCAGCGCTCGGGCGATGGCCACGCGCTGGCGCTGCCCGCCCGACATCTCGTTGGGCCTGTGGCGCGCCCGGTCGCTCACGCCCACCGCTTCCATGGCTTCCATGGAGCGCCAACGCCGTTCCCTGCTGTCCATGCCGCGGTAGAGCAGCGGCAGTTCTACGTTGTGCAGTGCGTCCATTCTCGGGAGCAGGTTGAAGGCCTGGAACACGAACCCGATCATCCGGTTTCGGATGAAGGCCTGTTCGTCGTCCGTGAGATCTCCGACGGACCTGCCGTCGAGGGCGTATCTGCCCGCCGTGGGCGTGTCCAGGCAGCCCAGGATGTTCATCAGGGTGGATTTTCCGGATCCAGAACGGCCCATCACGGCCACGTAATCGCCCCTGTTGATGGTGGCGGATACCCCCCGGAGCGCGGGAATGCGGCCGTCTCCCATCGGGAAGGACTTATGCAGGTCTTCGATGGAGATCAGGGATGGGGAATGAATGGAATGACGCACGACGCCTGCCTGTGACCGGGTGTGTGATTCGGTGCTATACAGGAATGGTCGTGTTTACGTGGGGGAATCTCGTGGGGAATGCGGATTTGTCAGGAAGGTTTTAAGAGAAATACATATTTGTCGTTCGAACAGGCTTCATCCTTACTCGGAACGCAGCGCATCGGCGGGATTCGTCGTGGCGGCCTTCAGCGCATGATATCCCACCGTCAGCCAAGTGATAAGCAACGCCGCGAGCCCTGTGAATATGAACACCCCCCAACTCATTTCGATGCGATACGGAAAATCCCCCAGCCACCCCTGCATGATGTAGTAACTGATGGGAACGCCAAGAACGAACGCAATTAGGATCAGCCTGGTAAAGTCCTTCGAGAACAGCAGGATAACGTTCGAAATAGTTGCGCCGACGGCTTTGCGAACGCCGATCTCCCGGATGCGCTGTTCGGCCATGTAAGATGCCAATCCCAGCAGGCCCAGGCAGGCAATGAGAATGGACAGGACCGTCCCGGCAATGAAGACGGAGCCTAGCCGTTGTTCGGCGGCGTATTTTCGTTCGAGGTCCTGGTCGAGGAAATAGGATTCCATGGCGGGATGGTTCGGATAGGATTCGCGCCACTGATCCTGCAGTATTTCTAGTCCCCGGGCCAGGCTCTGGCTGCTCAGTCTGACGACCATCGTATTGCCGCCTTCCCAAAACAGAATCAACAGGGGTTCAATACGTTGGTGAAGCGAATGATAGTGAAAATCCGCCATGACGCCGACAACGTGCATTGGAGGATAGTCCGGTGTATGTGTGTACTTAAACTCCTTGCCAATCGGATCTTCCCATCCGAATGTCCTGGCGGCCGTTTCATTTACAAGAACAGAGTAGTCGTCCGAGGCGACTTCGCGAGAAAACGAACGGCCCGATGTTATATCGATGCCCATTGTTTCTACGAAGTCGAAACCGGTCCAAATGGTGGGGATGAGCGGAGTGTCCTCCACGATGTATCCTTCCGGCTGAATGAAACTGGTCGCAGTCAGCCTGCCGGGAACGCTGGTTGTCGTACTCAAGTTAACGACTTCAGGATACTGCAAGACCTTGTCCTTAAAGGCCGGATAACCCTGAACGGCCTCATTATCGGGCAGTCGGACAACCACCACGTGCTCTTTGTCGAATCCCAGTTTCTTATTTCTCATGTACTCCAGTTGCGCCAGTATTACAACGGTTCCGACAATCATGATGATCGAGGCGACGAACTGGAAGGTGATCAGCGCTTTTCTGAAATGCGATTGGGGAACCCCCGCCTTCAACACTCCGCTCAGTACGGCAACCGGCCTGAAGGAGGAAAGCACGAAGGCGGGATATCCGCCGGCGACAATCCCGGTACAAAGTGTGATGGCCAGCAGGGCCGGCATCAACCACGTGGAATCGTAATCCATTTCCAGTTCTTTCCCGGAAAACCGGCTGAATTCGGGAAGGATCAGGTGTACCAGTACAAGGGCGACGGCCAGTGCGATGAAGGAGTAGATTACCGACTCACCGATGAATTGCACGGCCAACTGGACCCGCCGGACACCCAGCACTTTCCGAATACCGACCTCCCGCGCCCTTCCTGCGGAACGGGCCGTGGAAAGGTTCATGAAGTTTACGCAGGCGATCAGTAACATGAATACAGCCACCGAGGTAAAGATGTAGACATATTGGATATTGCTATTTGCTTTGATTTCGAGTTTGAGATTGGAGTGCAGGTGGATATCGGTGAGCGGCTGCAGGTAGGGGATGATTTCCATGCCCAGGGTCTCCAGTCGTTCACCGAGGTGTCTCACCGGAAACTGGGAAAGTTTGTCTTCCAGGTCTTCCGGTGCGTAACCCTCTTTAATCATGAGATAGGTATACAGGGTTCTGTCCGAGTTCTGGATCGTGGTGGGCTCATCGTACAGTCCGCTCGCTGCCAGAGTGGAAAACGAGGCCAGAAAGTCAGCGTGAAAATGCGAGTTCTTCGGCATGCCCCGCATGATACCCGTAACGGTAAACATGTAGATTTCGTCGACGGAGATCACTTTCCCCATCGGGTTTTCATTCCCGAAAATCATCGTCGCCATGGTTTCCGAGACTACCACGGTATGGGGTTTGGTCAGGGCCGTCTCGGGATTGCCCTGCACCAGAGGGATGGTAAAAATGTCAAATACGGTTGAATCCGCAAAAATGAAGTGTTTCTCCTCGTAACGTTTTTCTCCGTAACCAATGAGCCAACTGGTGTTCGGCGGCTTCCACCGTGTGAAAAGCTCGATTTCGGGATACTCTTCCATCAGGACCGGACCCCATGCTGATGGCGTCCTCGCCCATTCGTCCGTTCTGCCTTCCGCGGTATCTGATACCACTATTCGGTAAATCCGGTCTTTGTTCTCATGGTGCTGGTCGTAGCTGAGTTCGTCCTGCACGTAGAGCAGGATCAGAATGCAGGAAGCAAGGCCAATGGCCAGGCCCAGAACATTGATCGCCGAATAGCCCCTTTGCCTGAGCAGGTTCCTCAGAAAGACGGCAAGGCAGTTTCTATACATGATGTATTTATTGAAGCCGTTATACGGACAATCGTAGGGATCGCTTAGTGGCGTGCTTGACTATGTTTCGAGTGGTTTCCAAATGCAAACCTCTTCGGTTTTCGCCATCTGGAAACCTCATCCATCGTCGGTCAACCATGTTCAGGATACTTAAGCACTTCAATACTGGCCTGTCCGCTTTCCGTAGCGAGAACGACATCGGTGTTTCCATATTCATAGGTAGTCCCCAATGACATCCTGATATCATTACTCGACCATGCATTCAGAGGCATCAACTCTTTTACCTGTTCATACTTCAGCACACCGCAACGGGTATGCATCACCAGGCTGGTTGTTTTTGCAGCTTTTTCGTTTAATGCCAGAATCAGGTTACCGGAAACGGTACGGAGGTTGCACCTGCCTTTTTGAATCCCGTCAGTGTAGCACAACCGGGTTGTGCCATAGCGGTTGAAAATGGAAACATCTCCGTTTAAATCACGTGCATCCACCGCTGTACGGCCGACGTCAATATCCACACCGCCACCGATGGACTCGATTTTACCTTCCCACTGATCCGGGCGTGATAACATGTCGTGATCCAGGCTACTTCCCCCGCAGCCGTACATACGCTGATACAACAATCCACTTACCCGTCGTATTGTGGAGAACTCGCTGTTGAAAAGGTAAACATCTCCCGTGATCTCCTGTATGTGGCATGAATAGCAGGAATACGTTACAAGTGAACCTTTCAAACCTTCCGCGTTGACCTTACTGGATCTGAACACCGACATTTTCATCCCAGCGGGAACCGAAATCGACATATGGCAGTACGTGGCATGACCGAATAGACTCTTTTCGTCGGTACAAACAGCCCGGAAAACAGCCTCGACATTTCCTGATACGGCCGTTCTCGGCAATTCAATGGATCGTACGTTCGAAACATGAACGGTGATACGTATTGCTTTCCCCAGACTGTTTCCAACAGGTTTCGGAAGGGGCAGAAACCCATCGACTTCATTCTGCAAATCCGGGAACATGTCGACCGTTCTTACACCGCCGACGTTGTCCTTCAGCACGCGGTCATTGATCAGATCACTTCTCCAGAATTTACTGATTGGCGACGTAGCGGCTACGTAGTCAGACCCATAAGGGTTACTGGTGCCAAGAAACAACTCTCCTTCATGAGGTCCCGTTTCAAGATAATTGTCGACCTGGTCATGGGATATTTGTAATCCGCTGACATTGCTATGTGCTTTGTCATCGCTCAAACCAAGTGCAATTTTCGTACCCTTAACAACCACCTGGTTTCCTGGCGCAGGTACAAAATCCACCTCTGTATTGACACCGCAATACAGGACGATGTTCTCCATATCTCCCTTTTCTATGGTTTCTTCGAAATCTTCTCTGGCGATCTTGCAGACCACATCCTGGACATCTTCGGTGACATCGATCTGGCTCATGGCGATGGTCTCCTGTTCCTGCGGCGACAACGCATCTCTCAGCCGGATTCGGGATTGGTAAAGCCGTCCTTTCGCGGTCGATTCGGGAATGTCAAGAAAGGCGGCAATCTCCTTCAGTGTAAACCCGGTGTAGTAGTACAATGTGACAATCTTGCGATAGTGTTCGGGCAGTCTCTCGACTTCATCCCAGAGCTCGAGGCCCTCGAGGTATTCCCGATGGATCCAGTCCGCAACGGTAAATTCGTCGCGAATGTGTTCAGCATCCGGATCGACACGGACCAGGCGGCTGACTTTCTTCCGACGGCTCCATTCCTTGCATCGATTGACGACTATCCTGTGCAGCCAGTTGCCAAAGATGGCGGGATCCTTCAACTGTGACAGCTTGCAGTAGGCGGCCACAAAAGCTTCCTGTACCACGTCCTCAGCATCTGTCCTATCCCGAAGGTAACCCAGAGCCACGGCGAAAGCGGCGTTCTGGTACCGCCGGACCAGCGGCTCGAAGGCGTTGGCGTTTCCCTGCAGGCACTGGTGGATGTTGTACGTATCGTCTTGTGTAAAGGTCGTCATAGGGTGGTCTCGTTACACCTAATGAAGCAATTCACTACGTAGAAAAGGACGACATTGCGGCTTCAAAGGTTAAAACAAAAACGTGTAATCGCTTCATGCTCTTAAAATGAATGGATCGAAAAGACAACCGGGTTGCCACGGACAAAAGAGCGCCTGGTCCGCCTGCCGACGATCTCGACAATGGATATTTCTGATCGGTTCGCAAAGGAGAGTTCAGTTTCGAAAGGATGTTCACTCATGCCCGGTAACGCGAGCGCGTTCTGATTCCTAATAGGGCATCTTCGATTCTGGATCGAAACATCAAACGTGGAGTTACCTACGGGGTCGGTATTTTGTGTTTATTCACTTCGAGTCGGAGCCGTTTAACAACTCGACTTCGGCTGTGCCACTTTCTGCAAGAAGCAGGTAGTCCGCTTGGGTTGTATCGTACGTTGTTCCAGCCGTGATGCGATGCCCGTCGTTATACGTCGAATACAGCCGCATCTGGTCCTTCGCCTGACCCAATTTCAAGACGCCACAGCGTGTATACATCACCAGGCTGACCTTCTTCGCGAGTCTTTCATCCAGAACCAGCTTTGTCTCACCTGCAACGGTCCTGAGGTTACACCGGGTACCGGATTCCCTGGATGACTGGTACAAGCGGGTTGTGCCAAATCGATTGTAAATAGATACGTCGCCTTCCAAGTCCTGGGCATCCAGTACGAAACGGCCGACATCGATATCCACACCACCCTTTACATTGGAGAGTTTACCTTCCCACACATCCATATTACGTATCATTCCCTCATCGTAGCTCGCGCCGCCATATTCGTACATGCGCTGACAGAACATACCACCTACTTCATTTATATCCGAAAACATGCTGTTGAACAGGTACACATCCTTCGCGATATCAGCTATCTGGCATGAATGGCAGGCATATACCATCAAGGAACCCTTCAAACCCTCCGCGTTGACTCGCTTTGCCCTGAACACCGAAATGTTCTTCCCGGCCGGGACCTCAATGGAAACATGACAATACGAGGCCGGTCCGAAGACCTTGGAGTCGTCGGACCAGTAAACCTGGAAAACGTCCTTGATGTTTCCCTTCATGGCGGAGTTCGGTACATGAATCGGCTGTACTTCCATCGTGTGAACCGAAATCCGTATTGATTTGCTCAAGCTAGCTCGCGCTCGCTTTGGCAGCGGAGGAAACGCATCGATATCGGACTTCAGGTCCGGATAAAGATCAACCAACCTGACTCCGTTACATACTTCGTCCAGCATCCAGTCGTTCATCAAGTCCCGTTTCCAGTGGTCACTGATCCGTTTGGTCATGGCTGCGTTTTTGTTGCCGCTTGAATCTACACCCACAAAAAGCTCACCTTCATGGGGACCGGATTTATAGAAATCATCGACAGTATCGTGGGTTACGGAAAACCCTCCAAGGTTGTGATCCGCTTCTTCTTCGGTATATCCAAGTCCGATTTTCGACCCTCTGACAATCGTTTGCTCTCCTTTGGTCCGGACGATCTCCACCTCAGTACTGACTCCGCAATAAAGGACGATGTTTTCTACGTCGCCCATGTAGATCGTTTCTTCGAAGTCTTCTTTGGCGAGCTTGCAGACTACATCCTGAACTTCCGCGGTTACATCAATCTGGCTCATGACGATGGTCTCCTTTTCCTGGGGCGACAGTGCTTTTCTAAGACGGATCCGTGACTGGTAGAGCCGTCCCCTCGCAGTCGATTCGGGGATCTCCAGGAAGGCGGCGATTTCTTTCAGAGAGAATCCGGTGTAATAGTACAACGTGACGACTTGGCGATAGTGTTCTGGGAGTAGCTCGACTTCGTCCCAGATTTCAAGACGCTCGATGTATTTGCGATGGATACGATCCGAGATAGCGAATTCATCGTGTAATCCTCCGGAATCCGCATCAACACGGACTTGACGACCGATTCTGCTTCGGCGGACCCACTCCTTGCAACGGTTGACTACGATTCGGTGAAACCAACTTCCGAAAACAGCCGGGTCCTTCAGTTGCGATAATTTACAATATGCCGAGATAAAGGCGTCCTGCACCACGTCCTCGGCATCTGCCCGATCCCGGAGGTAACCCAAAGCCACGGCGAAAGCAGCATTCTGATATCGCCGGACCAATGGTTCGAAGGCGTTCGCGTTTCCGTCCAGGCAAAGCTGGACATTATAGGTGTCGTTGTCTATGAGTGTCGACATATTCGAATCATATCGAGTTCTGAATACGGACGGTTATTCGAGATATGTATCGAAAGACTTCAGCAATGCAGGATAGTAATCTGCGAAGGTCGTGTTTTGAATTTGATGTTGCTCGAAATCCTCAAGTGCGCGTAAAAGGGCAGGGAGGTAGCGAAATCCCTTTTCTATATCCCGCACGAGTAAACGATCACCGTGTTTCGGACCCCATTCACGGTGAAACAATCGAGATGTAATGGCACGGATCAAATGTTCGTTAAGGCAGATCTCCCAATCTCCGTAACCACCCGTTTTCGACATTTTCTCCAGAATTGGATCTAACAACGGAGCATACTTCCCAATGTCGGAGCGATGTCGTTCAGTAACGGGATTTACGAACGAATGGCCGAACTCATGCCAGATGAGTTCCAGCAATTCTTCTCTAGTTCCGAACATCGGGATACCATCATCCGATCCAACCGGCCCGATTACGCTGAATATGGACAGCCTGCTATCAGGGTTTCGAACTCGAGGCCCGATTCCACCGTGTTGAAACAAGGGACTTAGAACCAGATTGTAGTCCCGATGTCGCATTCCGTAGTATAGTTCCAGGACGTCGATCAAATTCTTACTGTCCAGCGTTTTAGCAACTTCGTCGACCAAGGATTGGAAGTATGCGGTTTGGCTTTCGAAAAAAGTGCCGAAGTCTGATTGGATCGCGAAATCACTCAGTAGTTCGTAGAACGTTCGAAACCGGGTTTCGTCTTGAAATGCTCGAATGTAGTATTCGTGGTTTTCGAAGGGGAATAGAGGCGTAAGTTCCGGCGGGTTCGAAAGCGACAACACCGGACCCAGATAGGCGTCCGAGTAAGTGCCATGCTCTGTGATTTTCTTAAACAGTTTGGCTGCATCATGCGTTTTGAATGGCGAAAAGTAATCCCGCATGCATTGGGAATACGCCACGTCGTACCTGGTTAGTCCCTCATAGTCGCACAGCAACTTTATGGTGATGACAAGTTCTATTCTGGGATCTACGTTGATTTTCAGCCTGGCCATCACTATTTCTCCGTTTCTAGGGGACGAAGGAGCCGGTGTAACTCGATCGAGGATACGGTAATCGTTCAATGACCGTACCCGCTATTTTTTAGAAAACGTAGCGCATCGGGGCCGTCCTTTATGGCCAAAATATCTTCTATAGCCGCCTTCTTATCGGCTGCCTTCCCATAGTAAGCTTCACATATTTTGTAACCTATGTAATATCCAAGATCAGCCGGTCTTGCCCCTGTGGAATTGCCTCCGTTGTAGAGCCAGTTGCTGAAGTCGGTCTGTAACATTTCACTCGAGAACGATTCCCATAATTCAGTCTCGTGCGCTTCTCCATACGCATGCAAATGAGGGTTTATGTGTTTTCCAGTTGCTAACTCTCCAAGAAAGTCGGCAGCGCCTTCGAAAACGGAGTGGCCCAGAAGTGTGTTTTCTCCAAAATCATAAGCTTGTTGCACGTGTATAAGTTCGTGAATAACGATAAATGGAATGTCTTCTACCGGTTTGAGGACTTCAAGATACCATTCGTTCAGTTCGTCCTTGGGAAGATTGTCCGTTCGACAGGAAATCTCGGTCCCAATCAAAAGGCCGTTGTTTGATGTAGTTCCTCCAGAATTCATTTTACCTATCAGAAAGTACACGTCCGGGAATATCGCCTTGTCGTACAGTTGCTTCCAGTTGTGCATATATCCACGGATCTGATTGGTCAAATCCAACACACGGTTCGAGCTCTCTCTTATTGAAGCGTAATACCTCGGCCGGGCTTCGATTACCTCGACCAATCCCTCTGCGCTTTCGATTCTGGTTTCGATGAAGTCCTTAAGACCGATACTTCCCTTTGCGAAGTACTCCGATTCGAATATTTCTATTTTTTCTTCTGTAGTCTTGCCTTCCGACAGGTCGTACGCCAGCCAGAAATGATCGATGTCGGAAGTAACCAAACGGACTTCATTGGGATTGGTGTTCATGGAGGAGAAACTCCCTGTCTGTTGCGCAGAAGCCGTTGCGACGCTATACATACAAAAGAAACTGCAGAGGATTATCCTCACTTTGAATCTATTTAAAACCATCACAGACCGGATCATGTGTCTAGTCCTCCATATTGTATTCTTCACTATGAAATTTAGTCTGAGTCAGTCGGCCGAATGGGGTTTACTGGAATGAATTCCCCAGTGCCAGACATAACCCTCTTATAGTTTAGACGCTTCAGAACCCCGATTGCTCAAAATCAAATCTATTGGTTCTGTGAATTCGTCTATGGGAAGTCCATACACGATACACGATCGAAAAAGTGACCTTTCACTTCTTGGGTCTTGACTTCGATATCCTGGCCCGGTTACCCGCTGTCCCATCCTACCCAATCATTGACAACGGCCCGTTTCTCTTATATCCTTATATATAGGCAGTACGTCATTTGACCGAAGCATGGTTTGAACCTGGCATTATTCAAAACTCAACCTGTACGGGAGTAATCCATGGCGTATCTGGAAGCCGGGGTCGCGGCCCCGGAAGTCGCGCTGGAAGACGGGGACGGCAATTCGACGTCACTGGCCGATCAGGCGGACGGCGGCTGGATGCTGGCGGTCTTCTACAAGGTGGGCTGCGGGACCTGCAAGTTCAGCGCCCCCTATTTCGATAAGATCCACCAGGCCTACGGCGGCAACGGTGGATTCCGGGTACTAGGTGTATCACAGGACACGCCGGAAGAGACGCAGGCGTTCATGGACGAGCACAGCGCGTCCTTTCCGAACGTGTACGACACGACCCACTGGGCTTCCTCGGACTTCGGCCTGACGAACGTGCCGACGTGGTTCCTCATGGACGAGGGCGGCGGCATACTCGACAGCAACACGGGCTTCTGCCGGACCGAC
The DNA here is from genome assembly GCA_022822725.1 of Candidatus Latescibacterota bacterium. Taxonomy (GTDB): domain Bacteria; phylum JAAXHH01; class JAAXHH01; order JAAXHH01; family JAAXHH01; genus JAAXHH01. Next base: position 483,948 of record JAJEAN010000001.1, on the reverse strand, counting down.
CTGAACGACCTGTCGAAGACCATCGCGGGACATCTCGACGAGGAGGCCGTGGTCATTTCGCCGGGGGACGACGGAGCGCCCGAAATGAAGCCTGGATGAGGCTCGAAACAACCGGTCGGGCCTCGACCGTAACCCGGATAACGACGAGCAAGTTAAGTACCTGACATCCATGGCGGCCGCTTCGGCGCGGAACGACGGTTCACGGCGCCGGAGGGTCGCTTTTTGTTCCTGTAGGCCGCAGAATGCGGACCGCACCTGCAGTATGACGGCAGACGGACTGCATGCCGACCGAGCCTGCGCCGGAACCCTTGAAGAATCATGAGCGAAACGACTACATCCCACGTGCCCAAGCCCCCGTGGCTCAAGGTGCGCCTCAAGCAGGGACCCAATTTCCAGGAACTGAAGCGGCTGGTCGGGGACAACCGGCTCCATACGATCTGCGAGAGCGCCCAGTGCCCGAACATCTGGGAATGCTGGGAGCAGCGCACCGCCACCTTCATGATCCTGGGCGACATCTGCACGCGCAGTTGCGGGTTCTGCGCGGTGAAGACGGGCCGACCGAGCGAGGGGCTGGACTGGGACGAGCCCGAACGGGTGGCCGGCGCCGTGGAGAAGCTGGGCCTGCGGTTCGCCGTGATCACCTCCGTGAACCGGGATGAGCGGACCGACGGCGGCGCGCCGATCTTCGCCGAGACGATCCGGGCCATCCGCCGCCGGTGCCCGGGCGTAGGCGTGGAGGTGCTCATCCCCGATTTCAAGGGATCGGAGGCCGCGCTCCAGACCGTGCTCGACGCCCGTCCGGACCTGCTGAACCACAACCTGGAGACGGTGCCGGACCTGTACCGGACCGTGCGGCCCCAGGCGCGGTACGACCAGTCCCTCGAACTGCTCGAGCGGGCGAAGGAACGCGGCGCAAAGACCAAGACGGGCATCATGGTGGGGCTCGGCGAGACCGACGAAGCCGTGCATGCCCTCATGCGCGATGTGGCCGCGGTGAACTCCGACATCCTGACGATCGGGCAGTACCTGCAGCCGACGAAGAAGCATCTGCCGGTGCGCAAGCACTATCACCCGGACGAGTTTGCCCGTTTCAAGCAGGCGGGCGAGTCGTACGGCATCCCGCACGTGGAGTCCGGCCCCCTGGTCCGCAGCTCCTATCACGCGGCCGACCAGGCGGACAGCGTCGGCGGGGCGCCTCCGGGATCCGGCGATGGCGCGCACAGAAACGGCGCACGCCAGGCCGGGGCGCCTCCGGGATCCGACGATGGCGCGCACGGGACGAACGGGAACGGCCGGCGCGAGGGCAACGGCGCGCAACAGGAGAACGGTCAGCGCACGAGCGATGGCGCGCCCCCTGAGAACGGGGTGAACGGAAACGGCCTGCTGTCCATCGAGCCGTTTGGAAGCATGCCGGGATAGCATCGGCCGGCCCGAAATCCGGCCGCCGCCGCGCGGAGTCGCGGAACGCGGTTCACCGCCCCCGGTACAGGGTTCGAATCAGGACGGAAACCGGCCCGAAATACCGGGTGTTTGGTCAACAGGAAGAAAAAAAAAGAAACCTGTTGACTTCAACTACCCGGCTGTGTATCTTGCGCGGGTTGCGGTAAGATTACGCTCTTTGAAAACATGGCAGCGTGCATGTCCTTAAGTCGTCTGATGAGGGCTCTTCGGAACCTTTCGGAGAGCATATACAGATGCAAAGTTAAGATCGGACTTTTCTTATATGGAGAGTTTGATCCTGGCTCAGAACTAACGCTGGCGGCGTGTCTTAGTCATGCAAGTCGAACGAGAAAGCGTTCTTCGGAACGCGAGTACAGTGGCGGACGGGTGAGTAACACGTGGGGAACCTGCCCTCAAGCTGGGAACAACCCGCCTAACGGCGGGCTAATACCGAATGTGGTTGTCAGTCCGCATGGTATGACAACTAAAGGTGGCCTCTCCTTGGAAGCTACCGCTTGTGGATGGCCCCGCGCTCAATTAGCTAGTTGGTAGGGTAACGGCCTACCAAGGCGACGATTGATAGCCGACCTGAGAGGGTGATCGGCCACACTGGGATTGAGATAAGGCCCAGTCTCCTACGGGAGCCAGCAGTCTAGAAATTTGGGCAATGGGCGAAAGCCTGACCCAGCGACGCCGCGTGGGGGATGAAGCTTCTCGGAGTGTAAACCCCTGTTAGGTGGGACGAAAGCCCGTATACGAATAGTAGGCGGGTTTGACGGTACCACCAGAGGAAGCTCCGGCTAACTCCGTGCCAGCAGCCGCGGTAATACGGGGGGAGCAAGCGTTGTTCGGAGTTATTGGGCGTAAAGGGCGTACAGGCGGTGGTGTCAGTCAGATGTGAAATCCCCCGGCTCAACCGGGGACCTGCATTTGATACTGCATCACTTGAGTACAGGAGAGGAGAGCGGAATTTTCGGTGTAGCGGTGGAATGTGTAGATATCGAAAAGAACACCAGTGGCGAAGGCGGCTCTCTGGCCTGATACTGACGCTGACGCGCGAAAGCTAGGGGAGCAAACAGGATTAGATACCCTGGTAGTCCTAGCCGTAAACGTTGGGCACTAGGTGTTGGAGGTATCGACCCCTTCAGTGCCGAAGCTAACGCATTAAGTGCCCCGCCTGGGGAGTACGGCCGCAAGGCTGAAACTCAAAGGAATTGACGGGGGCCTGCACAAGCGGTGGAGCATGTGGTTTAATTCGAGGCAACGCGAAGAACCTTACCTGGGCTTGACATGTACCTGAAAGCCCTGGAGACAGGGCCCCTCTTCGGAGCGGGTACACAGGTGCTGCATGGCTGTCGTCAGCTCGTGTCGTGAGATGTTGGGTTAAGTCCCGCAACGAGCGCAACCCTTGTCCTTAGTTGCCAGCAGGTGAAGCTGGGCACTCTAAGGAGACCGCCGGTGATAAATCGGAGGAAGGTGGGGATGACGTCAAGTCCTCATGGCCTTTATTGTCCAGGGCTACACACGTGCTACAATGGCCGATATAAAGGGTTACAATACCGCGAGGTGGAGTCAATCCCAAAAAGTCGGTCCCAGTTCGGATTGCAGTCTGAAACTCGACTGCATGAAGTCGGAATCGCTAGTAATCGCGGATCAGCATGCCGCGGTGAATATGTTCCCAGGCCTTGTACACACCGCCCGTCAAGTGATGGAAGCCGGGAGTACCCGAAGTCGTTACTCTAACCCTCGGGAGGAGTGCGCCGAAGGTAAAACTGGTGACTGGCACTAAGTCGTAACAAGGTAGCCGTACCGGAAGGTGCGGCTGGATCACCTCCTTTCTAAAGAGTTCTCGTAACTCGAGGTCGACTTGTCCGGCGCACGATGTGCACGCTGTCATGTTTTTGAAGTGGGGGGCCTGTAGCACAAGGGGGCCTATAGCTCAGATGGTTAGAGCGCACGCCTGATAAGCGTGAGGTCAGTGGTTCGATTCCACTTAGGCCCACCATTCAAAAGCCGGGGATATAGCTCAGCTGGGAGAGCGCCGGCTTTGCAAGCCGGAGGTCACCGGTTCGATCCCGGTTATCTCCACTGGGGCGCGGTCCGCATCATGACGGTGCCCGCTCTTTGACAATTACATAGGAATGACGGGAACGGCGTTGTACATCGGAGCACTCAAGCACAGTAGCATTTTTGGTCAAGCTACTAAGAGCACTCGGTGGATGCCTTGGCGTCAGAAGGCGATGAAGGACGTGGTTAAGCTGCGATAAGCCCCGGGGAGTTGCACGCAAGCATAGATCCGGGGATTTCCGAATGGGGAAACCCGGCGCGGGTCATACCGCGTCATCGGCGGTTGAATATATAGGCCGTCGAGGCAAACGAGGCGAACTGAACCATCTCAGTACCCTCGGGAACAGAAAGCAAAAGCGATTCCCTGAGTAGTGGTGAGCGAAAAGGGAACAGCCCAAACCGGCCTTATGTAAGTCTGCATGCGTTGTAGGGCCGGTGTAGTGGGGTTCATTCGGACCCGGATGCAGCCGGGTCGGAGAGTTACAAATGTCTTGGTTAGTCGAATAGTTTTGGAAAATTCAACCACAGACGGTGATAGTCCGGTAGACGAAAACCATAGACACTCTCTCGAATGGATTCCCGAGTACCGCGGGACACGTGAAATCCCGTGGGAATCCGGGAGGACCACCTCCCAAGGCTAAATACTCTCTGACGACCGATAGTGAACCAGTACCGTGAGGGAAAGGTGAAAAGTACTCCTGGCGGAGGGTGAAATAGATCCTGAAACCGTTTGCTCACAAGCTGTAGGAGGAAAGGCCGCGACTCCACGTTACCGCCCTTCGGGGCGGCGACAGGCCGCGGCTGGACTGACTGCGTGCCTTTTGCATAATGAACCGGTGAGTTACTTGTATGTAGCGAGGTTAAGTCCTTCAGGGACGGAGCCGTAGCGAAAGCGAGTCTGAACAGGGCGACATAGTTGCATGCAGTAGACCCGAAGCCGAGCGATCTAGCCATGGCCAGGGTGAAGCGTGTCTAACCGCACGTGGAGGCCCGAACCCACTAACGTTGAAAAGTTAGGGGATGAGCTGTGGATAGGGGTGAAAGGCCAATCAAGCTCGGAGATAGCTGGTTCTCCCCGAAATAGCTTTAGGGCTAGCCTCGCGGGAAGAGTGGTGGAGGTAGAGCACTGAATGGGCTAGCGGGCCCACAAGCTTAGCAAACCCAATCAAACTCCGAATGCCATACACTTGCTCCGCGGGAGTCAGGCTGTGGGGGATAAGCTCCACAGGCGAAAGGAAAAGAAGCCAGACCGTCAGCTAAGGTCCCCAAGTGTAAACTAAGTGATTAAGGTGGTGGAGTTACACAGACAACTGGGATGTTGGCTTAGAAGCAGCCATCATTTAAAGAGTGCGTAACTGCTCACCAGTCAAGTGATTCTGCGCCGACAATTCATCGGGGCTCAAGTTTACCACCGAAGCTGCGGGATTGTCGGACCCCTCTGGGTCCGATGATCGGTAGGGGAGTATTCTATGGTAGGTTGAAGGTCGGCCGTGAGGCCGGCTGGACGAAATAGAAGAGATCATGCCGGTACGAGTAGCGATAAAAGGGGTGAGAATCCCCTTCACCGAAAACCTAAGGTTTCCTGAGGAAGGATCGTCCGCTCAGGGTAAGTCGGGTCCTAAGCCGAGGCCGAAAGGCGTAGGCGATGGGAAACAGGTCAAGATTCCTGTACCACAGATGAGGCGCTCAAGACGCGATGGGGGAACGCAGAAGTGAAAGGTCAGCCGGCGATTGGAAGTGCCGGTCGAAGCCGGTAGGAGGTCCGTGCAGGCAAATCCGCATGGGCATTACTCCGAGAGGTGATCGGGAAACGAGCCTTCGGGCAAGCCAACTGACCCTAATCATGCTGCCAAGAAAAGCCTCTAAGCGAGTCTCATATGTGTCCGTACCGCAAACCGACACAGGTAGGTAGGTAGAGAATACTAAGGTGCTCGAGTGATTCCTCGTTAAGGAACTAGGCAATCTAGCTTCGTAACTTTGGGAGAAGGAGTGCCCCTACGTAGGTGATCCCCCTCGCGGGGTGAGCCGAACGGGGTCGCAGTGACCAGGCCCAAGCGACTGTTTACTAAAAACACAGGTCTCTGCCAAGTCGTAAGACGATGTATAGGGACTGACACCTGCCCGGTGCTGGAAGGTTAAAGGGCGGGGTTAGCCTTCGGGCGAAGCTCTAAACTGAAGCCCCAGTAAACGGCGGCCGTAACTATAACGGTCCTAAGGTAGCGAAATTCCTTGTCGGGTAAGTTCCGACCTGCACGAATGGTGTAACGACTTGGGCGCTGTCTCAACGAGGAGCTCGGCGAAACTGTAGCTCCGGTGAAGATGCCGGATACCCGCGACAGGACGGAAAGACCCCGTGAACCTTTACTGCAGCTTGATATTGGATCTCGCCAATGCATGTGTAGGATAGGTGGGAGGCTATGAACGGAGGGCGCCAGCCTTCCGGGAGCCAACCTTGAAATACCACCCTTGTGTTGTTGGGGTTCTAACTTCATTCCGTGAATCCGGATGGAAGACAGTGTCAGGTGGGCAGTTTGACTGGGGCGGTCGCCTCCTAAAATGTAACGGAGGCGCCCAAAGGTTCCCTCAGCACGGTTGGCAATCGTGCGTAGAGTGTAAAGGCATAAGGGAGCCTGACTGCGAGACATACAAGTCGAGCAGACACGAAAGTGGGGCTTAGTGATCCGACGATTCCTTGTGGAAGGGTCGAAGCTCAACGGATAAAAGGTACTCCGGGGATAACAGGCTTATCTCCCCCGATAGTCCACATAAACGGGGAGGTTTGGCACCTCGATGTCGGCTCATCGCATCCTGGGGCCGGAGAAGGTCCCAAGGGTTCGGCTGTTCGCCGATTAAAGCGGTACGCGAGCTGGGTTTAGAACGTCGTGAGACAGTTCGGTCCCTATCCGTCGCGGGCGTAGGACATTTGAGAGGATCTGTTCCTAGTATGAGAAGACCGGAATGGACGAACCGCTGGTTCACCAGTTGTGGCGCCAGCCGCATCGCTGGGTAGCTATGTTCGGACGGGATAACCGCTGAAAGCATCTAAGCGGGAAGCCCACCTCAAGACGAGATGTCCCAAGCGTAAGCTTCTGAAGGCCCCTTGAAGATTACAAGGTCGATAGGCCAGAGGTGTAAGTGGCGAGGTAACGAGCCATTCAGCCGACTGGTACTAATAGCCGTGCGGCTTGACCAATGCTCCATTGCTACGACGTCGTTTCCTCATTCCTTGTAATTGCAACCCATTTCTTCCGGTGGCGATAGCGGAGGGGAAACACCTCTTCCCATTCCGAACAGAGTAGTTAAGCCCTCTTGCGCCGATGGTACTGCTTGGGTGACCTTGTGGGAGAGTAGGACGCTGCCGGGGGATGCATGAAAGGCGCTCGATTCATTTCGGGCGCCTTTCTTTTTTGGGTTACGATCCCGTCAATGCGGCCCGGAATTCGGGATCGTCCATAACTTCCTCGAACTCCGCGGCGGTACCGTGCCTCCCGAAGCGGGAGTACGCGACGCCCTGGTTGAGCAGGGACAGTACCTGGGATCTGTCCCTTTCGGTCGCCCAGATCGACGCGGCAAGCCACAGGTATGCGTGATTCGAGGGGATGCCCAGTTCAATCGCCCGCCTGAACAGCGGAATCGCCAGGTCGTACTGCCGGGCGCGGTAGATCGGCGCGGCCGTATTATGGTACAGGCCCCACAGCGCCCTCACTTCGTCCTGCTTCAATGCCGCAAGGCGCTCGTACTGCCGCTCCAGGCCGGATGTGGCGATCTGGGCGGCCCGCCGCAAACCGGGCATATCATCCAGCATGCGATAGGCCTCGATTTCAGCGGCCCTTGCGTCAAAGGCGGTTTCCGCGGCCTCCTCCCAGTGCTCATGCTCCTTGGCGAGGCGGTCCAGCTCGCCGGCTTCCTCAAGCGCCTCGGCCGGCCTGCCGGAGTTATTCAGCACAACACAGGCCGTGCGGATCAAATAACGTCTCTCCACGCGGTTCTGGTCGGTTGGCGGAACTTCACCGATCAGCGCCCGATAGATATCAAGCCATTCTTCCGATCGGGACGCCTCAATCCAGCATAGGGCCTGGGTCCCGTCATACATGATCCTGAACAACAGGCACTCGTCCGCGGGCACTTCCGTTCTGTACGGCCTCCAATCGTGCCCGAAATCGTGAGGCCATTCCGCCGGCAGCCGCCAGCCCGGGGAAGGCAGCATTTTACGGCCCCAGTCCAGGTACGCCTTCTGGGAATCGACGGTCTCTTCGCACCGGCGCAGCATCGCCAGGTTGTCCGTCAGATTCCACCTGGCCCAGTTCTCTTCCGACACGTCCAATGACGGAGCGGCAAGGTATCGATTCAGGAGATCGACGATGGCTTCCTTGTCGCCCAGCCGGTGAAACAGTTCGTGTCCGCTGTGAACGACTCGGGCATCCCAGGACGATGCTTCGATTTCATCATACAGCAAGGACCTGCTGCTTTCCAGGACACGGCGGTCGGTTTTGCTCGCGTCCGCTTCGTTCTGTCTTCTGTACTCCCGGACGATCTCCACAATAGACCGGTTTGGTTTTGTTCGCATGGAAGCGTCCCTCATACGGGCGCCAGGCACCCGGGTTACGGCGGGTACGGCCGTCCCTGACCGGCCCATCCGAAAGACTTGACAGCGTAAGGCGGACACAGTCATATTAGTGTTTTTCCCTGAAGTCTGCAAAAAACTAAAATTTGAACTCGAAGCGGCCGGAAGCAGTCCTGAAGCAGCAGTCCTGAAGAGGAGGGGTGTTCGTGAAGGAATATCGCATCGAAAACATCAGAAACATTTGCCTCGCGGGCCACGGGGGAAGCGGCAAGACCTCCCTGGGCGAAGCCATGCTCTTCAACGCCGGCGCAACGAACCGGCTCGGCAGTGTGGAGGACGGCAACACGGTATCCGACTATCGCGAGGAAGAGATCGAGCACCGCATTTCCATGAACCTCACGCCCCTTCACTGCGAGTGGAACGACCATAACCTCCATATTCTGGACACGCCGGGATACTCCGACTTCACCAGCGAAGTGCACTGCGCGATGCGCGTTACGGACAACGTGGCCATCGTGGTCAAGGCCATCGAGGGTATCGAGGTGGAGACGGAGCGCGCCTGGGAATACGCGGAACAGTACGGCCTGCCCCGCATGGTCGTGGTAAATCTCCTGGACAAGGAACACGCCGACTTCTACGACGCGCTGGCCCGCATACAGGAACGGTTCGGCACCCAGGCCGTCCCGCTGCAGCTTCCGATCGGGGAAGGAGAAGGGCTTTCGGGCGTCGTCGACCTGGTGGCCATGGAGGCCGTGACCTATGAGGGCGGCGACGGAAAGGGAAATCGTGCCGCGATACCGGACGAACTGGCCGGCCAGGCGGAGGAATACCGTGAAAAGCTGGTGGAGACGGTGGCCGAATCCGACGACGACCTGCTCGAGGTGTATTTCGAAGAAGGCGCCCTGACCGATGAGCAGCTCCTGGAAGGGCTGCGCAAGGGAGTGAGAGATGGGGCGGTTTACCCCGTCCTGGCCACGTCGGCCTCGGGAAATATCGGGGTCTCCGGCGTGATGGACGCGGTGGCCGCGTACATGGCGTCGCCCGCGGACCGGCCGCCGGTGACGGTCACCCGTTCAGCAGGCGGCGAGGAAGTCTCCCTGGATCCGGACCCTTCCGGACCCCTGGCGGCCCTGGTGTTCAAGACGGTCTCCGAAGCCCATATCGGCGAACTCACCTACTTCCGTGTGTATTCCGGCGAGATCAAGCATGGGGGAGACGTGTACAACTCGACGAAGAACACGTCGGAAAGGTTCGGCCAGATCTACCATACCAACGGCCACGCGCGCAGCGAACTGAACGTCATCCGGGCCGGCGAAATCGGGGCGACCGTGAAACTGAAGGACACCCACACCGGCGACGCGCTGTGTACGAGGCAGAATGGCTTCGACCTGGAATGGGTGACTTTCTCAGAGCCGGTCGCGAACGTGGCCGTCCTGCCGAAGAGCAAGGACGACGAGGAGAAGATCAGTACCGGACTCTCCCGGCTGCACGAGGAGGATCCTTCCTTCACCTTCCAGTTCAATAGCGAGATCAAGCAACTGATCCTGGCCGGGGCCGGGGAGATGCACCTGGAACTCATCGTGGAACGGCTCAGCCGCCGATTCGGCGTGGAAGTCGAGATGGTGCAGCCGCGCATCCCCTACCGCGAGGCCATCAAGGGCAGGTCCGAAGCCCAGGGCCGGTTCAAGCGGCAGAGCGGAGGCCGCGGACAGTTCGGCGACGTCTGGCTGCGCGTGGAACCCCGGCAGCGCGGCGAAGGATACGAATTCGACAACGGCATCGTCGGCGGCGCCGTGCCCAGCCGGTTCATTCCAGCCGTGGACAAGGGCATCCAGGAAGCCATGGTGGAAGGCGTGATGGCCAAGTATCCCGTGGTGGACCTGAAGGCCACGCTGTACGACGGCTCCTTCCACACGGTCGATTCCTCCGAAATGGCCTTCAAGGTCGCCGCGTCCATGGGATTCAAGAAGGCGTTCATGGAAGCCCGTCCCGTCCTGCTCGAACCGATCTACGAGGTGGACGTGGTCGTCCCCGAGGACTACATGGGCGACGTCATGGGCGATCTCTCCAGCCGGCGCGGACGCATACTGGGCATGTCGCCCCGGGGAAGCAACCAGGTGGTCCGGGCCGAAGTGCCCCTGGCCGAACTGTACCGGTACTCGACCGTGCTGCGCTCCATCACGCACGGGCGCGGAAGCCACGCGCGCAAATTCGTCCGCTACGAGGAAATGCCCCGGGAAATCGAGAACAAGGTCATCGAAGAGTCCAAGGCCCTGGAAGAGGAATGACCTCCGATGGAACCCATACTGAAGGTCGATAACCTCTCAACCCACTTCTTTACGCGCGGCGGCGCGGTGCGAGCCGTGGACGACGTCAGTTTCGATGTGGCGGAGGGGGAAACGGTGGGCATCGTGGGGGAAAGCGGGTGCGGCAAAAGCGCCACGGTGCTTTCCATCATGCGGCTCATCCCGAGCCCGCCGGGCCGTATCGTCAGCGGCAACATCGTGTTCAGGCCCGGCGCCGACGAACCGCCGGTGGACCTGCGCACCCTGCCGGAATCGGAAATGCAGGAGATCCGGGGCAATATCGTCTCCATGGTGTTCCAGGACCCGATGACGTCTCTCAACCCGGTGCTGACGATCGGATGGCAACTCCGGGAGCCCCTCCAGCTTCATCTCGGCCTTGACAAGAAGGAAGCCACGGACCGCAGCATCGAGTTGCTGCAGATGGTCAACATCCCGAGTCCGGAGCAGCGCCTCAACGACTACCCCCACCAGTTCAGCGGGGGGATGAGGCAGCGCGTGATGATCGCCATGGCCATCGCGTGCAACCCCAAACTGCTCATCGCCGACGAGCCGACCACGGCGCTGGACGTCACGATACAGGCGCAGATCCTGGAATTGATGATGAAGCTCCAGGAAGAACTGAACATGTCCGTCATCATTATCACCCACGATCTCGGCGTCGTGGGCGAGGTGTGCGACCGTGTAATCGTCATGTACGCCGGCCGGATCATCGAATCGGGACCGGTGGACACACTGCTCGACGATCCGAAGCATCCCTATACCCACGGCCTGTTGCAGTCCGTGCCCAAGCTGGGTCCGTCGGTGAAGGAGCGCATGGCGCCCATCGACGGCTTGCCGCCGAACCTGATAAGCCTGCCCGCCGGCTGCCGGTTCGCGCCCCGGTGTCCGAGCCGTTTCGACCGGTGCGAGGAAGATCCGGCGCTGAAAGACGTGGCGCAGGAGCACGACTGCGCCTGCTGGCTGTATTGATAACCTGGAGGACGCGTTGAACGAGCCTCTGTTGCAACTGGAAAACGTAGTCAAGCACTTCGAACTGGAAGAAGGACTGGGCCGCAAGGAGGAAGGAGGCATCGTCCGGGCCCTGGACGGCGTTTCCTTTTCCATCAACCGCGGAGAGACCTTCGGACTGGTGGGCGAAAGCGGCTGCGGGAAGTCCACTCTGGGTCTGACCGTGCTGCAGCTGTACCGCCCCACGTCGGGGAAGGTCTTCTTCGAAGGCAACGACCTGGCGGCCATGTCCGAGAATGACCTGAAGCCCGTCCGCAAGCGGATCCAGATGATCTTCCAGGACCCCTACGCCTCTCTGGACCCGCGCATGACGGTGGGTAACATCGTCCAGGAGCCCCTCGACATCCATCGCGTGGGCAACCGGGAGGAACGGCGGGCGAGACTGGTCAGCCTGCTCGAGATGGTGGGGCTGGGCGAGGCCTATGTCGACCGTTATCCCCACGAGTTCAGCGGCGGCCAGCGGCAGCGCATCGGCATCGCCCGGGCTATCGCGCTGAACCCGAGCGTGATCATCTGCGACGAGCCGGTTTCCGCCCTGGACGTGTCCATCCAGGTCCAGATCCTGAACCTGCTGCAGGACCTGCAGAACGAGCTGAACCTGACCTATATGTTCATCGCCCACAACCTGGCCGTCGTCGCCCACATCAGCGACCGCATCGGGGTCATGTACCTCGGCAAGCTCATCGAGGCGGGGCGGACCGACGAGGTGACGGACAACCCCCAGCACCCCTACACGCAGAGCCTGCTTTCCGCCGTTCCGGAGATCAGCAAGCGGCGCCAGAAGCAACGCATACAGCTTACGGGCGACGTCCCCAGTCCGGTCAACCCGCCCTCCGGTTGTCGTTTTCATCCCCGCTGCCCCATCGCCAAGGCCGACTGCGCCGAGCACGAACCGGAATTCAAACAGAACGACAGCGGCCACTGGGTGGCCTGTCATTACGCCTGAAGCGCCGCCTGCCCGGGGTGCCTGGCCCGGTATTCCGAGGTGCCTTATGCGCTTGCCCGGAGCGGTACAACTTCGCATACCCGGGGCGCCGCCGCCTGCCTGAGTCGCCGCGCCCACATGAAGCGCCGCCGCCTGCCTGAGTCGCCGCAGTCTGCCTGAGGCGCCCGCGCCCACACAATAAAACCGAACATGTCATCTTTCCCTGCTGGACCGCCTTCAAAACCGCGATACGACGTCATCACCTTCGGAGAGACGATGATCCGGTTCTCGCCCGTGAACGGCGAGATGCTGGAACAGGCCGATTACCTGCGTGCCGACGCGGCGGGCACCGAATCCAACATGGCGGCGGGCCTGGCCAGGATGGGCGCCGACGTGGCCTGGGTCTCGGTCCTCCCCGATCATCCCGCCGGGCGGTGGATCGCCTCCAGGCTGGCGCAGCACGGGGTGGATACGTCGCACGTGACGTGGCAAAGCGGTCCGGACAACCGGGGCGAGCGAGGCGAGCTGCCGGATGGGCAAAGCGAGCGGGACGATCGGGCCGGGCAAATCGTAGAGACGGACAACCGGGGCGACACGGTTGGAAGGCCGAGTCGGCCCGGCGTGTTCTTTCTCGAGCCCGGATCGCCGCCGAGAGGCAGCCGGGTCGTCTACGACCGCGCCGGGTCCGCGGCGACCGGCATGACGTCCGCGGTGGTGGAACAGGCACTCCGGTCCGGCGCCCGGATCGTACATACGTCCGGCATCACGGCTTCCTTAAGTTCCGATTGCCGGGAGACGGTCGCCCGGATCCTGGGCAACCGGGCGGAAGGTGGATACCGGACGTCATTCGACATCAATTACCGGGCGAAGCTATGGTCGCCCGAACAGGCCCGTAACGTCCTGGAATCGCTGCTGGACCAGGTCGACATACTCGTATCGACCTCCGACGACGCGGCGTTGATCTTCGGGCTGGACGGGCCGCCGGAGGAAACCGTCGATGCCCTCCATGGGCGGTTCGGGAACGAGATCGTGGTGCTTACGCTGTCCGAGGGCGGGGCCGTGGGCTGGTCCGCGGCGTCCGGCTTTCTCTACACCCAGCCCTACGTGGTGGAGCCGGTGGACCGGCTTGGCGCCGGCGATGCCTTTGATGCCGGCCTGCTGTACGGCCTGCTTCGCGAAGATCTTCCGGCCGGACTGTCCTACGGCACCGCGCTGTCCGCACTGTGCCTGTCGGAGCGGGGCGACATGACGTGGTCGACGCTGGAGGAAGTGAAACGGATGGCCCGTCCGGTCCGTGCCACCGCGTCGGCACCGCCCACCCGGTCCGCAGAATCATGAAGTCGAAGGCATCACAAAATAACGGGCAGGCGAGGCGTCCGGACTCGATTCCTATCTCGACCGAGGCTGTGACACCGAGCCGTATGGCGACCGAGGCTGTGACACCGATTACCGTGGGCATACTGACCCGCCGTGCGCCCGATGAGCAGGGCCGGCCCTTCGGTCCGCCCACGGGGTTTTTCGAGGAGTGCTGCGAGGCGGCGGCGGCGCTGGACCTTCGCGCGGTCGTGTTCGAAGCGTCGGACGTGGATACGGCGGAGGAAACGGTGTCGGCGGCCACGGTCGTGGACGGCCGGTGGGTCGAATGCGGCCGCGAACCCTGGCCGGCGGTCATCTACGACCGGGCGCCCGTGCTGGATCCCGCGGGTTCCCAGGCCGCGTACCGCGTACGGGAACTCTTCGACCGGGCGGGCATACCTTTCGTGAACCCTGGGTCCTTCGTCCGGCTGGCCGTGGACAAGCTGGAGATGTACCGGCGCCTGGCGAGCGCCGGCCTCGCTACGCCTGATACCGCGTGCCTCGACGTGCTTGCGCTGCGGACGTTCCTGGCGAGGTACGATCACGTGTACATCAAGCCCAGGGTCGGGTCACTGGGAGAGGGCGTCATGGAAATCGTCCGGTCCGAGGAGGGACGCCAGGTCATCAGGACGCTGGACGCAACGTATGAAACAGGGTGTTCAGGGGCGGCGCTGGACCGGATCATGGCGCTGACCGCCGAAGCTCGCGCAAAACCCATGGGCTGCCTGGTGCAACAGGGGATATCGCCCGAGCCCGTGGGCGAAAGGCGTTTTCCCAGGTTCGACATGCGGCTGCTCATGCAGAAGACCGGGCGGTCCCGATGGGGCCTTACCGGCCTTGCGGCCCGCGTCGGCCAGACCAGCGGCCCCACGACCAATCTGAGCAACGGTGCCCGCTCCGAGGAGGTCGAACCCGTCCTCGACGCGCTGTACGGCCGACCGCTCAGGAAGGAGATCCTGCGCCGTGCCGAAGAGGTGTCTTTAGCGACCTGCCGTTTACTGGACGAGGCATTCGGACCTGTCGGCGAGGTGGGCCTCGACATCGTGCCGGACACCGCCGGCCTGCCGTGGATCATCGAGGTAAACGCCCGCCCTGGCCGGAACGTATTCAGGCGCATCGCCCGCAGCAAGGACGTACCCGCACCGGCCCGCCAACAGTACGGCGCAATACGCCGCACGTCGGTAGCCCGTCCCTTTGAGTACGCGAAGGCCCTGGCCGTTATCCGGTCGACCTCGTGATTTCAGAAGCGACGCTCGCCGTTATCCGGTCGACCTTGTAAGTTCAGACGCGACGCTCGCCGGATCGGGGTATCGGAATGAACTATAAAGAGGCGCTGGACTATCTGTATGGATTCGTGGATTTCGAACAGCGTCCGGGCGCCGCCCCGCCCCGCATGGACCTGTCGGGCATCCGCGCCCTGACGAAAGCCCTGGACCATCCCGAACGGCAGTGGAATTCGGTACATGTAGCCGGGACCAAGGGAAAGGGATCCACCGCCGCGATGATCGCGGCGATCGCCCGCGAATGCGGTTACCGTACGGGCCTATACACCTCACCTCACGTCGTCTCCCTGCGCGAACGCATCCAGGTCGACGGCGAGTCCATATCCGAACTGGAATTCGCCGAACTCACGGAACGCGCCCGGCCGGCTATCGAAGGAACCGGACCCCGGTGGAAAGACATGGGTTCGTTTTTTGATGTACTCACCGCCCTGGCCTTTGTGTATTTTAGGGAACGACGGGTGGACCTGGCGGTGGTCGAATGCGGACTGGGTGGACGGCTGGATTCCACCAACGTAATCCGGCCCCGGGTCTGCGCGATTACGCCCATCGGCCTGGACCACACGGACCGGCTCGGTGGGACAGTCGCGGAAATCGCCCGCGAGAAAGCCGGGATCGTGAAAGAGGGCGTCTGCACCGTTTCCGCCGCCCAGCTTCCGGAGGCGTCCGAAGCTATCCGAGATGCCTGCCGGCGCCAGGGGAGTTCCCTGATGCAGGTGGGCGTCGACGTGCGTTACGTGCTAAAGGAAGCGGCCATCGGCCGGCAGGTGATCGACATAAAGGCCGCGGGCCGGACGTACGAAGACCTAGTGCTGCCGCTCTCCGGGACGTATCAGGCCGCCAATGCGGCCATGGCGGTGGGCGTGGCGCAGGCGCTGTCCGACCGGGGCATGGAGATTACCGACCGGGGCGTAAGGCGCGGCCTGGCTTCGGTGCGGCTGCCCGGACGCATGCAGGTCTTTCAGGACCGGCCCTGGGTGGTGCTGGACGGCGCCCACAACGTGTTGGCGGCCGAAAGCCTGACGGACAGCCTGCGTGGCCTGTTTCCGGCCCGGAGAACCATTGTCGTGCTGTCCGCGCACCGGGACAAGAACGTAGACGATCTGTGTGCGGTCATCGCGCGGTACGCCGACGAGATCGTCGTCCCCGAGCGGCGCGTGCTGCGGAAAAGGCAGGCGGACCCCGGGGACGCGGCTGCAGCCTGCTTGCGTGCCGGAACGCCGGCGCGGACGGCGCCGTCGGTGGCGGCTGCCCTCTCCGAATCGATGGGCATGGCGGGACCGGACGACCTGGTCCTGGTGACGGGATGCTTCGCGCTGGTGGGAGAAGCCCTGGAAGTGCTGAACGAACTGGAACCTGAAGAAACGGCAAGTCGTTGAAAAACGAAGGCGAATAAGTTGAAGAAGATGCGAAGCGGTTGACCACATACGCGGAACCATCGTATAGAAACGCGAAGTCGTTCAGGCGATAGATACCGGAGGACGGGAGGAAATGATCAAGGCCAATCAAACAAGGGATACCGCAAGGGGCCGTCAGGGAACGTGGCTGGTTTCTTGCGCCCTTTGTCTTTCCCTCATCGTAACCGGCCCGGCCGCCGCGCAGACGACCGCCGATCCGCCGCCCCGGACGGAAGCCCCGGCCGGCGCGGAAACCCAGCCCGGCGCAGTCCCGGCAACCCCGCCAGCCCCGGCCGGCGCGGAAACCCAACTCGGTGCAGTCCCGGCATCCCCGCCAGCCCCGGCCAGCGTGGAAACCCAGCCCGGCGCGGATACCCAGCTCGGTGCGGAAGTCCAGCCCGGCGTGGAAGTCCCGGCCGCCCCTCAGGACGCGCAGCCGGACACCTCCCTTACGCCCGAGCAACGCCGGCAGGCCGTGCTGCAGCAGTTCCTGACCACCGTCGCGCTCACGAAGAACAACCTCGGCGCCGTGTATTTCGAGCAGGGAGCTTACGACAGCGCACAGGTGCATCTCGAACACGCCCTGGAGGTCGCGCCGGGTTTTGCCGCCGCCTACCTCACGCTGGGACTGGTACACCACGCCAGGGGGAACTCGGCCGAGGCGCTGGAGGCGTTCATGAAGACCGTCGAGGGCGATACGCTCAGCGTGGCGCGCATGCGTGTCGTACCGCCCGACACCGTTTACGCCTGGGCCCGAATCCAGTACGACAGGATGATGGCGGGGATGCCGAACCTGGCCTCGGCCCATACCGACATGGCGATCGCGTATAACCAGGGCGGTTACTTCAACGAGGCGGTCCACCACTACCGGCAGGCGATCGAAAACGACTCCACCTACGTCGACGCCTATACGAATCTCGGCAAGGCCTACACCGACACCGAAGCATACGAACAGGCGGCCGAGGTCTACGAGAAAGTGCTCACGCTGCATCCCCCGGAGGACCAGCTGCCCAGGATCCATCTCAATCTCGGCGTTTCCTACATGGGCCTGGAGCGCGTCGACGACGCGATCACGGAATGGAAACGGGCCGTCGCGCTCGCACCGGACTACATGGACGCCTACATGAACCTTGGGACCGCCTACCAGAGCAAGAACATGCCGGACAGCACGCGGGCCGTCTGGGAAAGGGCCCTGGAGGTTGGAGGGCAGTCGGTCGTGCCCCGCGTGGCGCTGGCCCGCCTGTCCTTCGCGGACGGGCGTCTTGACGATGCCCTGCGCTACTACGGGGAGATCCTCGACCTGGGCGCGAGAGACCCGCGCATTTCCGCGGAAATCGGCCTGGTACACGAGCGGCGGGAAGACTTCGAGCAGGCGATTTCAAACTATGAGCAGGCCCTTGAGCTCGTGCCGGAAAACGCGCAGTTGAAAGCCGCGTTGAACCGGGTCAGGCGGATCGTTGAGGATCGGGAGCAGGCCATCGAATCCAACAAGATCCGCGTCCGCCAGATCGTCGTCGCCACGCAGGAGGATGCGGACGCCTTGATGGACCGGTTGGAAGCCGGCGCCGATTTCGCCGAACTGGCCCGGGAGACCTCCATCGATTCGAGCCGGGACCGCGGGGGCGACCTCGGGTTCTTCGGTCCGGGTGAAATGATCCCGGAATTCGAGCAGGCCGCGATGGGTCTGGAGGTAGGCGAACTCAGCGGGGTCGTTCAGACGCCCATGGGCTTTCACATCATCAAGCGGATCGAATAGGAGAGCACAGGTGATCGGGGAGCGCCCTTAAATGGAGCAGGTCGTCATCATCGGAGGTGGCCCGGCGGGATATACGGCGGCGCTTTACGCCGCCCGGGCGAACCTGTCCCCCGTCGTGCTGACGGGCAGCACGATCGGCGGGCAGCTGTCGCTCACCAGCGAAATAGAGAACTTCCCGGGATTTCCCGAGCGTCTGGGCGGCATGGAACTCATGGACCGCATGAGGCAGCAGGCCGAGCGATTCGGCGCCGTCATGAAGTACGAGGAAGTCACCTCGGTGGCGTTCGAACCAGGGGCGCACCGGATCAGGACGGACCGGAACGAGTACACGGCAAAGGCCGTGGTGATCAGCACCGGTTCGTCGCCCCGCCTGCTCGACGTGCCGGGCGAGGAGAGGTTCTTCGGCCGGGGCGTCTCCACCTGCGCGACCTGCGACGGCGCCTTCTACCGGGACCGGAAAGTCGCCGTGGTGGGCGGCGGCGACAGCGCGCTGGAGGAAGGGCTTTTCCTGACGCGGTTCGCGAGCCACGTCTTTATCATACACCGCCGCCATGAACTGCGGGCGAGCAGGATCATGCAGGACCGGGCCCTGAAACATCCGAAGATCGCGTTCCAGTGGGGGTCCGTGGTCGACGAGGTGCTGGGTGACGAAACCACCGGCGTGACCGGCGTGCGCGTGCGGGAACTGGCATCGGACCAGGTCCGCGAACTGGACGCCGAGGGCCTCTTCATCGCCATCGGGC
Source organism: Candidatus Latescibacterota bacterium (assembly GCA_022822725.1). Lineage (GTDB taxonomy): Bacteria > JAAXHH01 > JAAXHH01 > JAAXHH01 > JAAXHH01 > JAAXHH01. The sequence continues at coordinate 465,106 of JAJEAN010000001.1, read as the reverse complement.
ACACGCCCAATACCGGTCTCTTCAGCGACAGGCTCGAAGTGGACGAGCAGGGCTACATCCTGACGGACCGGAGGCAGCACACCAGCGTTCCCGGCGTGTTCGCGGGCGGGGACGTGCAGGACCACGTCTATCGCCAGGCAGTCACCGCGGCGGGCACGGGATGCGCCGCAGCCATGGAAGCGGAGAAGTACATCGCCGAAAGCGGGGGTTAGGCGGACCGGTCAGGCCGTTCGGGCGTCCTGCTTCACCACGTCCAGCTGCGGGTTGCCTATGGTTACCTTCGAATGGGGCGGAACCGGTTCCGTCAGCCATACGCTGGCCCCGATCACGGCGTCGTGCCCGATCGTCGTACCACCGCCCAGGATCGTCGCCCCGGCGTAGATGACCACGTCGTCTTCGATCGTGGGGTGGCGCTTGCCGCCCTTGATGAGACGCCCGCCGTCATCCTTCCTGAAACTCAGCGCACCGAGCGTCACGCCCTGGTAGAGTTTCACGTTATTGCCGATCAGCGCCGTTTCCCCGATGACGACGCCCGTTCCGTGATCGATGAAGAAACGGGTGCCGATGGTCGCGCCCGGGTGGATGTCGATACCCGTGCGGCTGTGGGCGTGCTCGGACATGATCCGCGGCAGGAGCGGCGTATTCCTCAAATACAGTTCATGGGCGATCCGGTAGGTGGCGATGGCTTCCATGCAAGGGTAGCTGAGGATGATCTCGTCGTGGCTCTTCGCCGCGGGATCTCCGTCGTAGGCGGCTTCCACGTCGCCCATGAGCAGTTTTCGAATACCGGGTACGGCTTCCAGCAGTTCGAGCGCGATCCGGTCGGCGATCTCCTCGCAGGCCACGGGGTCTTTTCCCTTGCACTGCGCATCGTGCATGAGACTGCGGGTCACTTCCTCCCGCAGGCGGATGTAGATGGTGTCCACCAGTCCGTCCACGTAGAAGGCCACATTCTTCGTCACGAGGGGTTCGGCGCCGAAGTAGCCGGGAAAGCAGAGCGCCAGCAGGTCCTTCAGGATGTCGTAGACCCGTTCCCTGGAAGGCAGGTTCTTGCCGTCGATACGGTTCAGGCCGCCGATCGTGTCGTAGGACTGTACGATCTGGGAGGAAATGGCGCCGATCTGGCTGCGTGTTTCGGACATGGTCATGTTGAAGTCCGGCACCAGCTTTTCTTCCGTCGTCTTATCGCGCCGTGATTGATCCATGGTGCTCCTTGCCTGTTTTCGCCTGCCGTTTTCCGAGTGTTCAGAGGTTGGCGCCGGGTCTGCTTTCCGTACCCTTGCGCGGTTGTCTGAATCTCGGGGAACCATCGCGGTAAGTCAAGCGGTTTCTGTCATTAACGGCCGCGCCGGGATCGTCCGGAAGACGGTACAAACCAGTTGCCAGAGGAAGCGGCGGGACCGTATATTGCAGTAGTTTATCGTCGTTTCCCGATCCCCTGCTCACTACGCGGCGGCCCTATGTATACCATTCAAGCGATGGTCGTGCCTTTCCTGTTCGCGGGCCTGCTCTCATCCACCTTGCAGGCAGCGGCCCAATCCACATTACCGGCCGCGGGCCAGTCCGCGTCGCCTGTCGAGGCTCAATCCACATTACCGGCCGCGGGCCAGTCCGCCGCCGAGTTCATGGATATCGACGACGTGCGAACGGGCATGCGGGGATACGGCCTCACGGTCTTTCAGGATACCCGGATCGATACCTTCGAAATCGAAGTGCTGGGCGTCATCAAGAACCAGTTCTACACGGATCACGATATCATCATGGTGGGCGTCTCGGGGCCCTATGTCGACGATGCGGGCGTCATCGCGGGGATGAGCGGCAGCCCCGTGTACATCGACGGGAAACTCGTCGGTGCGCTGGCCTACCGCTTCGGGATGTTTCCGAAGAAACCCATCGGCGGCGTCACGCCGATCGACCATATGCTGGCCATACGCGAGGCCGTCGATTCTGAAGCGGTGCCGGGAAGCAACTTGCCCGATGGGACGTCGGAAAGTATGGACGGCGGCCGGAACGATCCCGGTTCGTCCGGTCTCAAACCCATTGCCGTACCCATGGTATTTTCGGGATTCCACCCGAGCACCGTATCCCTTTTCGAAAATGAACTGCGCCGGCGTGGACTCGTTCCGGTGGCGGGCGGCAGCGTGGCCGGAAGTGCAATCGGCGGCAGCGTGGCCGGCGCTTCCGGGGGCAGCGTGGCCGGCGCTTCCGGGGGGACGTCCGCCCTGGAACCCGGATCCGCCGTGAGCGCGCAGCTTATCCGGGGCGATTACAACCTGTCGGGCACGGGTACGGTCACCTGGCGCGAAGAAGACGCCATACTGGCCTTCGGGCATCCCTTCCTGTGGACGGGCGCCCTGAACATCCCGATGAACCGGGCGGAAGTCATCACGGTCATCCCGGACCAGGCCGGTAGCACCAAGATCAGCAGCGTGGCAGACGAAGTCGGCTCGGTCCTGTGGGACCACACGAACGGGATATACGGACAACTCGGCGATACGGCGCGCATGATCCCGGTGGAACTCTCCTATGGCGATGCCGGCCGCGCGCCCCGGACCTACCGTTTCGACGTGATGATGGCCAATGGCTGGACACCACTGCTGGTGAACATGGCCGTGGCGAATACGATCCTCGCGAACGGCCACATGGTCGGCGAGCGAACCATTACGCTCGGTGGCAGGATATCCCTGCGAGACCATCCGGACGTCGTATTCGACGACCAGTTTTCCGGTCAGGCGTCCCTTTCGGCGCTGGCCAGGGATGTGAACGGCGTGCTCAATTTCGTCCTCGACAACCGGTTCATCACGCCGATGATCGAGTCCCTCAGGATCGAGATCCATTCGTCGGATGAACGCAGGACGGCCGTCATCGAAGACGTCTGGTTCGGTGCGGAAACCGTCGAGCCGGGCGATACACTCGAAGTCCGGGTCTACCTCCGGCCTTACCGGGGTGACCGCGTGGTCAGGCGAATGGTCGTAACGATCCCCAAGACCATATCCAGCGGGCCGGTACAGGTACTGGTCGGTTCCGCACGGGCCGTCACCCGCCACGATCTGAATACCGTTCCCCAGAGGTACAGGCCCACGGACGGCCCCCGGCTGATCGAACTGCTCAACAACCGCCGGACCGGAAACCGGGTATACCTGAAGATGTTCCAGGGAGGCGCGGGCGGCATGGTGAAGGGAAGGGAAATGCCCGGCCTGCCCCCGTCGGTCCTCGCCGTAATGGATTCGGAGCGGACCAAGGGCAGTTTCGTACCGATCCGCGAGAAGGTGGTGGCCGAAGAAACGGTCCGCACGGACTACGTCGTCGCCGGGCAGAACTGGAGCCGGCTGACTGTAAAGCGATAGGAGCGATTCTTGAGAAGGGTACCTGGGTGGCGAGTGCTGTGCATGGCCGCGGTGTTACTTCCGGCGGCGTTCGGCGTCCACGCGTCGACACCGGTCATCTGGAAACAGGCCGGACTCGGGGATTTTATAAATGGTGAAACCCGGGGCGTTTCCATAACCGGCAAGGGCCGTCTGACCCTGTCGCCGGTCCTGGATCTCGTTTTCGAGAGCGACGAGCCGCTGATCTGGTGTCTCGCGGCCGATTTCAGGGGGAACCTGTTCGCGGGTACGGGAAACGACGGCAAGCTGTACCGGATAGAGCCTTCGGGCCGGTCCGAGGTGTTTTTCGATGCGGACGAGCTGGAAATCCGCAGTGTCGCGATCGATCGGAATGACCGGGTCTACGCCGCCACCTTCCCCGATGGCCGTATCTACCGGATCGACCCGGACGGGACGCACGAAGTGTTATTCGATCCCGCGCGGGATGGCGGCCTGAACGGCCCGGCCGGTGGCACTGCAGACGGCGCTGGTGATGACGCTGGCGCCGTGGACGGCCCGGACGCCGGGGATGACCCGGGCGATGGACCGAACAGCGGCACGGGCGACGGCACGAATTACATCTGGTCGCTGGCGCTGGACGCCGGGGGAGGTCTCTACGCGGGAACAGGTGAACAGGGAAGGGTGTATCGTTTCGACGAAGACGGCGGCGCACACCTGCTGGCCGAGTTGGAGGAGGCCCATGTGATGGCCCTTGCCGTGGATGGATCGGGCCGGCTCATCGCCGGGACCGAACCGGGTGGAAGAGTCTACCGGATTTCGTCCGACGGCGCCATCTCTGTCCTCCATGATTCTCCCTACGGTGAGGTGAATACCCTGCTGGTCGGCGATGACGGCGCGGTGTTCGCCGGCGCGCTGAGTGGACCGCGCCGGGGCACCCGTGGCGGCCGGGCCGGAACAGGTGGCGCTTCGATGCCTCCGCCATCCACTGGCGCACCTGATGATCCGGGCGGGGGTATGGTGCTCAACGCGGTAGAAGTGACCGTCGCTGCGGAGGCTGCCGATCGGTCGTCCGTCCGTGGTTTTGCCACGGGAGGCAGCGTCGTCTACAGGATCGATCCGGACGGCCGGGTGGTGGAGTGGTGGCGGTCCCAGACCGACGTAGGCCTGTCGCTGGCGATACGCGGGGAAAACGAACTGCTCATCGGTACCGGGTCGGACGGCCGGCTCTACAGCGTCCGGGAACAGGGTGCCGGCACGCTGCTGAACGAACTGCAGGAGTCGCAGATAACGGCGCTGTGGCCCGACGCGTCGGACGGCGTTGTCGTGGCGACGAGCAATCGCGGCAACCTGTACCGCCTGCGTTCCACGCCTGTGCGCGAGGGCGAGTACGAGTCCGACATCAGGGATACCCGGGGCAGGGCGCGGTGGGGCCGTATCCGGTGGGAGGACGAGCAGCCCCCCGGTACCTCGGTCCGCCTGTTCGCGCGGTCCGGCAATACGGATTCGCCGGACCAGACCTGGAGCGAGTGGACCGGACCCTATACCGATCCGTCAGGTGAAGCCCTGGCCTGCCCACCCGCCCGATACCTGCAGTGGAAGGCGGTCCTGGGCACGGAGAACGAAGAAACACCCTCGGTCTCGTCCGTTTCGGCCTCGTACCTGACGCGGAACAATCCGCCCAGGGTGCATGCGGTCACGGTATACGAACCGGGAGTCTACCTGCGTGACGCCGCGCCGGGTCCGGGAGGGCAGTCCGCACAGACTGATCTCCCCCCGGACATCGCCGCGCAGGTCGGCAACCGGGGCAACGGTCGCGGCCAGAGCGCATCGTCCGGTTCGCCCGCCTACCGGAAGGGCATGCGGGCGGTCGCGGTCCGGGCGAGCGATCCCGACGGGGACGGGCTTTCTTACGAGATCTTTTTCCGGGGCGAAGCGGAAGTATCGTGGAAACTCCTGGAGTCGGAGCGGCGCGCCCCTTCCTATTCGTGGGATTCGGAGACCTTTCCGGATGGCGAGTACGTCCTTCGCGTCGTGGCCAGCGACGCCCCCTCCAATCCTCCCGACCAGGCTCTGGAGGCGGAATACCTCAGCGACCCCTTCCTGGTGGACAATACCGGTCCGCTGGTAACCCGGATCGACGTGGCGGACGGCCTGCTGTCCTTCATGGTCCGGGACGGCGCAAGTCCCCTGTTCCGGGTCGAATACGCGATTGACGGAGGCGACTGGCGGGTGGTCCATCCCGAAGACGGGGTAACGGATTCGGAGACGGAGGCCTTCGAGATCGCGCTGGACGGCCTGGAATCCGGAGAACATACCCTCGCCATTCGCGCCAGGGACACTGCCAATAACACGGGAACAGGGAAACGGGTCGTTACGATGCCCTGAGGAGGCCAAGTTGTCGGGTCATTCCAAGTGGAGCACGATCAAGCGGAAGAAAGAACAGAAAGACGCCGCCCGCGGGAAGATCTTCACCCGGGTCATCAAGGAGATCACCATTGCCGCGCGACAGGGCGGCGGATCGGTCGCGAACAACCCCCGGCTCCGGACGGCTGTACTCGCCGCCAAAACTGAAAACGTGCCCCAGGCCAACATCGACCGGGCCGTCGCGCGCGGCACGGGCGAACTGGACGGCGTGCATTACGAGGAACTGGTCTACGAGGGCTACGGGCCGGCCGGGGTGGCCCTGCTGGTGGAAGCGGTGACGGACAACAAGAACCGCACCACGTCCGAGATGCGCCATGCCTTCACCAAGAACGGCGGCAACATGGGCGAGACGGGCTGCGTGGCCTGGATGTTCGACCAGAAGGGCACGATCGTGGTGGACAAGGTCGGTGTCGACGAGGACGAGGTCATGATGGTCGCCCTCGACGCCGGCGCGGAGGATATCCAGGACGAGGGAGATACCCTGGACGTGCTGACGGCCGTTTCCGATTTCGAGGCGGTCCGGGTCCAGCTCGAAGAGAGCGGCTTCGCCCCCGTGCGTGCGGAAATCGGCCGCATCCCGCAGTCGACCGTGGCCGTCGCGGGCAAGGAAGCGGAACAGCTTCTCCGGTTGATGGAAGTCCTCGAGGACCACGACGACGTCCAGCATGTATACGCCAATTTCGACGTGGACGACAAGGTGCTGGAGGAAATGAACGGGTAGCGGGTATCCATGGTCATCCTCGGAATCGATCCGGGCAGCGTGATTACGGGATACGGCGTGATCGAGGCCCGGGGCAGGCAGTGCCGGCTGGTGGACCAGGGCGTCTTGCGTCCGGGATCGCGAAAAGCCCTTGCGGACCGGCTCAAGGTCATCTACGACGGCCTGTGCGAGGTCATCGACCGAAACCACCCTGAACTGGTGGCCGTCGAGTCCACCTTCGGCGGCAGGTTTCCCAGGGCGGCCCTCGTACTGGGCCATGCCCGGGGCGTCGCCCTCCTGGCCGCGGCGAACCGGGGACTGCAGGTCTGGGAATACGCCCCGCGTGATGTGAAACTGGCCATCGTCCGTGCAGGGGGCGCATCGAAGCAGCAGGTACAGTACATGGTAAGCGCCATGCTGAGTCTCGACCGGGGCCCCGGCAGCGAACCCCTGCCGGAGGACGCGTCGGACGCGCTGGCCGTAGCCATCTGCCACTATCACCGGATAACCGGAGGGATCAAAGCGGTTGATCGCATTCGTCGAAGGTGAACTGGTCGACAGGCAGTCCGACAACATCACGGTGTCCGTCGGCGGGATCGGCCTGCAGCTGTTCGTTCCCCTTTCCACGCTCGAGGCCCTGGGTCCGGCGCGCTCGCGCGTCCGCGTGGAGACGGTGCTGCATGCGCGGGAGGACGGCATGCAGCTCTACGGTTTCGCGACCGCGGACGAGAAGCGCCTTTTCGAGGTGCTGATCACCCTGCCCGGCATCGGTCCCGGCGTGGCCCTGAACATCCTTTCCGGCGCGACGGTCTCCGAGTTCACCGCGGCCATCATCAACGAAGACGTCGGTAAACTGGTCTCGCTGCCCAAGATCGGCCGCAAGACCGCGCAGCGGTTGATCATGGAACTGCGCGACAAGCTGGCCGCCATGGATACCGGCGGATCCAGGGCGCTTCCCGTGGCGCCGGCGGGAGAGGCCCCCGAAGTGGACGACGCGATCTCGGGCCTGGTATCCCTGGGTCTCGATCCTCCTGAAGCGCGCAGGCAGGTCATCCGCGTGATGTCCGAAAGCTCGGAGACGCCCGACGCGGAGGAAATCATCAGAACGGTGCTCAAGGGCCAGGGAGGGCGGTAGATGGACGAACGGGACTTCCCGCTTACCGACCCCGACCGGATCGACGAGGATGCCGAGTTCGACCGCGCGCTCCGGCCGGGCCGTTTCGAAGAGTTTCCCGGGCAGGAAAAGGCCAAGGCGGAACTGCAGCTGTACATCGAGGCCGCGAAGACCCGCGGTGAGAACCACATCGACCACGTGCTGCTCCACGGGCCGCCCGGGCTGGGCAAGACCACGCTGGCCACCATTCTCGCCAACGAGATGGGCGTGGAGATCCGCCAGACCGCCGGACCGGTGCTGGACAAACCGGCCGACCTGGCGGGCCTGCTGACCAACCTGCAGCCGGGAGACGTGTTCTTCATCGACGAAATCCATCGCCTGAACCACGTGGTGGAAGAGCACATGTACGCGGCGATGGAGGATTTCAAGATCGATATCCTCGTGGACCGCGGACCGAACGCCCGTTCCCTCGCCCTCAACCTGGACCATTTCACCCTGGTGGGCGCAACGACGCGCACGGGCCTGCTCACGGCGCCGCTCCTGGCGCGTTTCGGGATCCCCATCCGCCTCGATTTCTACACGCCGGACGAGCTCTTCCTGATCATTGCGCGGGCGGCGGAAATCATCGGCGTGGAGACCGACGAATCCGGAGCGATGGAGATCGCCCTGCGGTCCAGGGGAACCCCCCGGATCGCCAACCGGTACCTGAAGCGGGTGCGGGACTACGCCCAGGTCAAGGGCGACGGCCGCATATACGGGGAGACCGCGAAGGCCGCCTTCGAAATGCTGGGCGTGGACCACATGGGGCTGGACGACATGAACCGGCTGATCCTCACGACCATCATCGAAAAGTACGAGGGCGGTCCCGTGGGCCTGAACACGCTGGCCGTGGCCGTGGGCGAGGAAAGCGGAACGCTCGAGGAGGTGTACGAGCCCTTCCTCATCGTCCAGGGACTGATCAAGCGCACCCCCCGGGGCAGGGTGGCCACCGAGCTGGCCTACGACCACCTGGGATTCGCTGGACCGCCTGCGCCGCCCCGGCCGCAGCCCGGACTGTTCGATCATCCGTGAACCTTGACGCGTACGACTATTTCCTGCCGGAAGACCTGATCGCCCAATTCCCTGCCGAACCTCGCGACACGTCGAGGCTGATGGTGGTGCACCGGCGCGGCGGCCAGATCGAGCACCGGACATTCCGAGATATCGTCGACTACCTGGCTCCGGCCGACACGCTGGTGCTCAACCGGACGCGGGTGATGCCGGCCAGGCTCCTTGGGGAGCGGGTGGAAACCGGCGGCAAGGTTGAAGTCGTCCTGGTCCGCCGGGTCGGCGAAGCGGCACCGGCCCTCGAAACAGGGTACGCCGGCACATCGGCGCCAGCCCCCGCATCTTCACCCGCCCTGTGGGAAGCGCTGCTGAAGCCAGGCGCACGGCTCGCGAAAGGGACGCGCCTGGAACTGGAGGACGGCGCACTGGCCGCCACCGTGGAGGACGAACCCGGGAAGGAGATTCGCCGCATCCGTTTTGAAGGGAACGCGGACGTGGCCCGGGTCATCGAACAGGTGGGCCGCACGCCGCTGCCGCCCTACATACGTCGCGTGCAGGACACGGAGGACCGGGACCGCTACCAGACGGTCTACGCGGAGGAGTACGGTGCCGTGGCCGCGCCCACGGCCGGACTGCATTTCACGGCGCCCCTGCTGGATCGCATCCGGTCGCGGGGCACGGCCGTGGTGCCGGTCCTGCTCCACGTCGGGCCGGGCACGTTTCAGCCGATCCGCGCCGATGACGTGGAAGACCACGAGATGGACGCGGAATACTACCGGGTGGAAGCGCGCCAGGCGGAAACGATCCAGCGCAGGCGGTCCGGAGGGCGCGTGGTCGCCGTGGGTACGACGACCGTGCGCGTCCTGGAGACGATCGCGGCGGGGAGGTCCGCTGCGGGAAGTTCCGGGGGCGTGTCCGGGCCAGGCGGGCCAGAGAAACCAGGCGGTCCGGGGGAACCAGCCGAACCGGGCGGCGCCGGCGAAAGGGCCGTATCCGTACTCGAATCGCGCCGGTACGAGGGCCTTACCCGGTGTTTCATCTACCCTCCTTATGAGTTCAGGCTGGTCGACGCGCTGCTGACCAATTTCCACCTGCCGAAATCGACGCTCCTGCTGCTGGTCAGCGCCTTTGCCGGGCGGGACCTGGTCCTTTCCGCTTACGAAGAAGCGGTCCGCGAGAAATACCGGTTCTACAGCTACGGCGACGCCATGCTGATCGTCTGAGTAATTCAAGCATCAAAACATCAATATCATTTACATTTGAGTCTATGAACTTATTTGACGCCCCGGAAACAGTCGGTCCCGAAAATAACATGCAAGTTTCTTCACGCGATCACTTAAATATGTATTCATTAAGTCAGGCTTGCTGCAGCGTGCGTCTTGCCGATACCCGCGCCCGGAGCGCGATTCGGTCCGGAAGGAGGCATTTCCGATGAATTCGGTCATGGGCATCATCCCCGCCGCCGGAACCGGCCTGCGCATGCGGTCGGTCGAGGAGAAGCCGTATATCGCGATCGGCGGCAGGTCGATCCTGTCCCATACCCTCGCCGTCTTCGAGGCCTGTCCGGCCGTGGACGGCTACGTGCTGGTGGTGGAGCCGTCCCGGGTAGCGTCCTGCCGGGCGCATCTGGCCGGCACGGGCGGCGCCTACCTTAAGCTGGCCGATGTGGTCGCCGGCGGAAGCACGCGCCAGGAGTCGGTCTACCGCGGCCTGATGGCCCTTGACGAGCGCACCGGGTACGTGCTGATTCACGATGCGGCGCGGCCCTGCGTCGAACAAGGCGCGGTCGAAGCGTCCGTCCACGAAGGCGCCAGGCACGGCGCCGTGATCTCCGCCACACCGGCTACGGATACGATGAAGATCATCCGCGATGGCGTGGTCGAGGCGACACCGGACCGGTCGACCCTCTGGCGTGCGCAGACGCCGCAGACGTTCGAATACAGGATCCTGCGGGCGGCCCACGAACAGGCGATCGAAGAAGGTTACGCGGGTACCGACGACGCCGAACTGGTGGAACGGGCCGGATACGTAGTGCGCGTGCTGGAGGGCAGCCCCGACAACATCAAGGTCACCACGGCGGAAGACCTGGAAATCGCCGAGCGCATATTGCGTCGTCAGGGGCGGATCTGACGGTGCGGGAACTTAAAAACCGAAGAACGAGGCTCAGGACATGGATGACATTCGCGTAGGTTTCGGCTACGACGTCCACGCCTTCGCGGAAGGCAGGCTTCTCGTGCTGGGTGGCGAGACCATTCCCCACGAACGCGGGCTGCAGGGCCACTCGGACGCGGACGTGCTTTCCCATGCCATCGGCGACGCCCTCCTGGGCGCGGCCGGGCTGGGAGACATCGGGGTTCACTTCCCCGATGACGACGCCCGTTACCGCGGGATTTCCAGCCTCGTACTGCTCCATCGGATTGTTGACGCGCTGGGTGAATCCGGTTATACTGTAACGAATGTGGACGCCACCGTCGTCGCGGAACGTCCGAAACTGTCTCCCTTCGTGCCGCGGATGCGCAGCCGGATCGGCGAAGCCCTCGGACTCCCGGACGACCGCGTGTCGATCAAAGCCACAACTTCAGAGAGACTCGGGTTCACGGGACGGGAAGAAGGCATCGCGGCCCACGCCGTGGTACTGATCCGTTCTGCAGACGGCGGGTGATCTGCGTTGATTATTTGGCAGACGGCGGGTGATCTGCGTTGTTTATTTGGAAGTCGGCGGGTGATTTGCGTTGTTTTCTGGCAGTCGGCGGGTGATCTGCGTTGTTTTCTGGCAGTCGGCGGGTGATTTGCGTCTTCGCGTGCCGCCGCGGGGTGTTTGATGGGCAAGGTCATTTCGATTGCGAACCAGAAGGGCGGGGTCGGCAAGACGACGACGTCCGTCAACCTGTCCGCCTGCCTGGGTGTCGCGGAAAAGAAGACGCTGCTGGTCGACCTGGACCCGCAGTCGAACGCCACGTCGGGACTCGGCCTGCAGGACCGGACGCTGGACGTGACGATTTACGAGATTCTGCTGGACGAGCGCCCCATCGAAGAAGCCGTGCAGCAGACCGAGATCCCTTCGCTCCACGTCGTCCCGGCCCATCGCCGGCTGGTCGGCGCCGAGATCGAACTGGTGTCGGCCATCGCCCGGGAGCGGAAGCTTGACGACGCGATCAAGCCCATACGCGACGAATACGAATATATCCTGATCGACTGCCCTCCGTCCCTGAGCCTGCTCACCCTGAACGCCCTCACGGCGGCCGACTCGGTGTTGATACCCATACAGTGCGAGTACTACGCCCTCGAGGGTCTCGGGCAGCTGCTCAATTCGATCCGCAAGATCCAGAAGCACCTGAACCGCAACCTGAAGATCGAAGGCATCCTCCTGACGATGTACGACAAGCGGCTCAATCTCTCGAGACAGATCGAGGTGGAAGCCAAGCAGTATTTCGCGGACAAGGTCTACCAGACCACCATCCCGAGAAACGTACGGTTGAGCGAAGCGCCGAGTTTCGGGAGTCCGATCATCCTCTACGATATTCTCTCGTCTGGCGCGGAAAGCTATATGAATCTGGCCAGAGAGGTGATGGCCAATGGCAGCCAGGAAAGTGCTGGGACGGGGACTGGAAGCGCTCATTCCTGACCTTCCGGACGACCAGGAAGGCCGGCAAAGCGTGCTCCAGGTGCCGATAGACCGGATTTCGGCCAATCCCTACCAACCGAGGCAGTCCTTCGACCAGGCCCGGCTGGACGAACTGGCCCGGTCCATCCTCGAAAAAGGCGTGATCCAGCCGGTCACCGTCCGCCGGAAGGACGGGCAGGAGGAATACGAACTGATCGCCGGGGAACGGAGGCTGCGGGCCGCCAGGCAAACGGGCTACCAGACCATACCGGCCATCGTCATGGCGGTTTCATCCCCCGAAGAAATGATGGAACTGTCGCTTATCGAGAACATCCAGCGGGACGACCTGAACCCGATCCACGAAGCCCGGGCTTACCTGAGGCTGCAGGAAGAATGCCACCTCACGCAGGAGGAAGTCGCCACCCGCGTGGGGAAGAACAGGACGACGGTGGCCAACACGCTCCGGCTGCTGAAACTGCCGGCCGAAGTCCAGAAGTGCCTCCTGGCCGACGAGATCACCATGGGCCACGCGCGTGCGCTGCTCGGGCTGGAGAACCGTACGGAACAGGCCGAGTTGTGCAAGCAGGTCGTCAGGAAAGGCCTGTCCGTCCGCAAGGTGGAAGAACTGGTCAAGAAACGCTACGAGGAGAAGCGGGAAAGCGCCCCGGCGCGCAAGCCCCACGACCTCGCGGCCGCCGAGTCCATCATGCAGCGCATCCTCGGCACGAAGGTGAACATCAATCGCAGGCAGCACAAGGGGAAGATCGAAATCGAGTTCTATTCCACGGACGACCTGAACCGCATCCTCGAACTGCTGAAAGTCCGGCTGTGAGACGCGCCTGACCCCGCACACGCCCCCCGCCTGTTCAGCCCCGTTATTTTGCCGATATCCGTTGACTTTTCGGGCCGGCGTTCTATATTTATGCTGTTGCGCCGAATCCGTCGAAAGGCGTGACTGAACAAGGGGGTTCGCACGTATCAGGGGCGGTGTCGGCCATGTTCAGAATGCACTGGATGACATTGGTTTTCGTCTCCGACCGATCGGGCCGGGCGCACGAAATGCGCATGCCGCGGTTCCTGTTCGGCGCCCTCGTCGTGGTGATCGGCCTTTGCGTACTCGCGCCCGTGGCTGTCCTGGTCCTTCCGTCGGGTGTCGTAGACGTAACATTCGGCTATTCCTGGAAGGAACAGATGGAGTCGGTCGAGGACAGGTCCATGGAACTGGCCCGGCAGCTTGAGGAATTAAAAGAGACCGTCAGCACCATTCGCAGGCTGGCGGGTGTCGAGGGGATCGAATCCGGATACCTGGCCCGCGTGGACGACGTATCCGGCCACCGGTCGGCCTGGTCCGTCGTGACCGCCCGCCGGGACGGGCTGCCCTTCCTGGCGGATGACGGCCTGGCGGCGGATGCTGCAGCCAGTCAGGCCAACCAGGCCAATCAGGCCGGTCAGGCCGCCATGGCCGACGCAGCCGCCACGGAAAGCGCAAGCGCGGCCCTTTTTCGCTACGTGCCGTCCATATGGCCCGTGGCAGGCTGGGTGACTCGGGAGTTTCTGACCGGGGACGACCCGATCGCCGCGCCGCATTTCGGCCTGGACGTCGCAGCCCGCGAGAGCATGCCGGTCGTGTCCACGGCCGACGGGATCGTGACGTTCGCGGACTGGGACCAGAACCTGGGCTGGCTGGTCGAGATCGATCACGGATATGATATGTCGACGCGTTACGGTCACAACGCCAGGCTGCGCGTCGACCGCGGCCAGGCGGTCCGCCGGGGGCAGATCATCGCCCTGGTCGGGAATACGGGCCGAAGTACGGCACCGCATCTGCATTACGAAGTCTGGAAAGACGACGTTCCCGTCGACCCCCGCGGCTACCTGCCCGAGGTGATCCACTGGGACGATCTGCTGGTGAGCCTGCGAACGCAACGCTGACCCGTTCAGTCCATCAGGTGCGGGACGATACGCGGGACGATTCCAGGAGCGCGGTATGACGATCATAGCCAAAGGCGCCGAGGTGAACGGCTCGATGGAAGTTGAGGGCAATATCCGGGTAGACGGCACCGTGCACGGCGACGTGAGAGCCACCGAAGGGGTCGAGGTCGGCAAGTCCGGCCGGATCGTGGGATCGTCCATAGAGTCCAAGACCGCGGTCATTCATGGTTACGTGGAAAGCCGGCTTGTCGTATCTCAACACATACTCCTGGGGGGCAAATCCATCCTGGTCGGCGACCTGAAGACCAAGACCCTCGTCATCGAGGAAGGGGCGGTCTTCCACGGGAATTCGGCCATGGCGGACGAACCCGTCGGATCGGGCCGGCCGGACCAGGTGGACCAGGCGAAACCAGGCGAATCAGGCGAACCGAAACATTCTTACGGGCGTTGACTGATGGTCTATGGCACGGGACACGCAGGGCAAATGGCAGTATATGAGGGAAGCCGGGGAGCTCGCCGTAATCGGCCTGACCCTGGTTTTCGCCACCGCGATCGGGTACTTCCTGGGTCACCAGGTCGAACTGGCCTGGCCTGAGTTGAAGCCCTGGGGCGGCGTCGTCGGCGCCATGCTCGGGGTCGTGGCCGGGTTCCTGGAGATGGCAAGGACGTTGAAACGGCTGAACAGAAAGATCGAAGCGGCGGAACGGGAGAGAGATGGCGCAAACCACTGAACATGACGGCGAACCGCTGAGGCGCTTCCTGCCCCGCGTCTACCGGATCTGCGCCGTGCTGACCATCGTCGGCACCATCGCGGCGCGCGTGGCGGGCGCGGATCTGCTTGCCGTCAACTTCTTCGCCGGGTCGATAATCGGACTGATGATGCTTTATGTCACGGCCTGGCTGGTACGCCGTTTCGTGACGCCCGGCGAGCAGGTCAAGCGGAACCGCAACAAGCTGTTCCTGCTGTTGATGGCCAAGTTGCCGCTGCTGGGCATCGTGCTTTATTTCGTGACGTCGGGGAACTGGTTCCACCCCATCGGATTGCTGACGGGCGTGTCCCTGATTCCCTTCACGCTGACCCTGTGCGGCCTCGTCCTGGTCATGAAACAGGGTTCGTCGGATAATCGGGCAGACTGGACCGCAGTGCTGAACAAGCCGAAGCGGTCTTACCGGTAAGGAGGTTGTCCTTTGACTGGTCCGTGGTCGAGTGTCCTCTCTCTGGAGATGGCGTCCGAGGGAGGAAGCGGTGAAGCGCACTACTCGATTCTACATGGTATATTTTACCTGCTGGGCCCGCTGGCCGATTGGATCCCCCAACCCGTCAGGCAGCCGGATCTCCTGCTGAACACCCTGCTCGTTTTCGTAATCGTCCTCGTTCTTGTGGCCATCGCGGTAAAAACGTTCAAGCGCATACCCGAAGGCTCGGTCCAGACGCTGTTCGAAATGGCCGTCGAGGGACTGAACGGATTCTTCCTCAATATCGTCGGGGAGCGCGGCAGGAAGTACATTCCCTTTTTCGCCTCCTTCTTCATCTACATCTGGTTCATGAACATGCTGGGCGTCATACCCGGCATGCAGTCGCCGACCGCCGATCTGAACACTACCCTCGGATTCGCCCTGATCTCCATCGTCTCGGCCCACATCATCGGTCTGCGCGAGATCGGACTCAAGTCCTATCTCTGGCATTTCTGGGGCGAGCCCAAGTGGATGGGCATACTCATGTGCCCGCTTCATATCGTCGGCGAGTTCGCCAAGGTCATCTCCCTTTCGATCCGCCTCTTCGGAAACGTGTTTGGAGAAGAGATGATCGTGCTGGTGCTGCTGGGTCTGTCCCCGGTGTTCCTTATCGGCGCCCTCGAGGTGCCCTTCGTGCCGATGCAGGTCCCGATGTTGATGTTCGGCGTGTTCTCAGGGACGGTCCAGGCGATGATCTTCTCGGTGCTCAGCGCCGTGTACGTGGCCCAGTTCCTGGATCACGACCACGGGGAGGAAGAAGACCACTGATTTCGAAACAACCGGTTCTGATAGAGATGTTTGATTTTGTTGCAGTCCATTCTCCATTCCGAAAGGAGTCGCTTACATGCTGTACTACATGGGTTTAGGTCTTGGCGTCGCGCTGGCCGTTTCCGTTGCGGCCATCGGTTCCGGTGTGGGACAGGGTATCGCCACCGGTCTGGCCTGTCAGGGCATTTCCCGTCAACCCGAATCCGCCGGCCGCATACAGCTGGTGTTGATCATCGGCCTGGCGTTCATGGAATCGCTGGCTATATACGGGCTGCTGGTGTTCTTCATGCTCCAGGGACAGTTGCCGTCCTTCGAACAGGTCATGGAACTCAGCCGCCTCGCCCAGTAGAAGACCAGCGGCTTGCGGTGCGCGCCTGTTAAGGAGCGTGCCGCCGGCGTTCGAAGGAGCATAGCGCGTGTTAGATATCTTGCACGATCTTGGCATTGACCTGAGCACCCTGATCATCCAGATGATCGGGTTCGCCGTCCTGTTCTTCGTCCTGAGGAAGTATGTCTTCGGCATCATCGCCCAGGCCATCGAAGACAGGAAACGGGACATCCGCGACCGCATGGCCGGACTGGACGCGGACCGGGCTGAACTGGACCGTCTGCACGAGGAAGCCCGGAGGCGGCTCGACGAAATCGAGGCCGAGGCCCGCGAGAAGATGCAGGCCGCGGTCGACCAGGCCAACGCGGAACGCGGCAGGATCCTCGAGCAGACCCAGCAGGACGCGGACCGGGAGCTCGAGAAGGCGCGCAACACGATCCGGCGCGAGAAGGAAATCGCCGTGGCCGAACTGCGCGCACAGGTGGGAGACCTGGCGGTGGAAATCGCGGGCAGGATCCTGAACAGCACACTGGACGCGACGGAACACCGTAAGGTCGTGGACGAGTTTATCGCTCAGATGCCTTCAAAGGAATAAGGGACCGATGGCCAGCAAGACCGACATCGCATACCGTTATGCCGGGGCGTGGCTGGAAGCTGCGGCGGAAACCGACGCCCTGGACGCGGTGCGCGGGGAAATCACGGCTTTCGAGCAGTTGTGCCGGGACTCGCAACCCTTCGTGGAGTTCATCACGGACAAAGTCATACCCGCTGACGTAAAGCAACGCATGCTGGGTGAGATATTCGAAGGCAAAGTACAGGACATCACTCTGAATTTCCTCTTTCTGCTGGCTTCCAGGCGGCGGGCGCGCAACCTGCCGGAAATCCTGGACGCCTGCCACACGATCCTGGACGAATGGGACGGCATCGTAAACGCGGAGGTCGCAAGCGCGGTCGCGCTGACCGACGCGCAGGAAGACGACTTGAAAACCAGACTGGAAGCGCAGACCGGAAAAAGCGTTCGTATGCGGACTAATGTGGACCCGGACCTGATCGGAGGTTTCGTGGTGCGCGTGGGCGACCAGGTGTTCGACAGCAGCCTGGCGACACAGCTCCAGCGGGTCCGGCAGGCGTTCGTTCGAAAATGACCTTCGATGGAGAAGACTATGGCGTTTGATGAAATTGCAATTCGTGCGGACGAGGTCTCCGAACTCCTCAAGCAGCAGATACTCGACTTCAAGAGAGAGGTCGACATCTACGAAACGGGTACCGCGCTCCAGGTCGGCGACGGGATTGCCCGCGTACAGGGCCTCTCCAACGTGATGGCGAACGAACTGGTCGAGTTTCCCAACGACGTGGTGGGCATGGTGCTGAACCTGGAAGAGGACAACGTCGGGTGCATCCTCTTCGGGGACGACGAGCTGATCAAGGAGGGCGATCCGGTCAAGCGGACGGGGCGCATCGTCGAGTGCGCCGTGGGCGACGGCCTGCTGGGCCGCGTGGTGGATTCCCTGGGCCGGCCGATAGACGGAAAGGGACCCGTGGTAGGTGCGGAGTCCCGCCCGATCGAGACGAAGGCCCCCGGCGTCGTGCAGCGCCAGCCTGTGAACGAACCCATGTATACCGGCCTGAAGGTGATCGACAGCATGTTCCCCATCGGAAGGGGGCAGCGGGAGCTTATCATCGGCGACCGGCAGACGGGCAAGACGGCCGTGGCCCTGGACGCGATCATCAACCAGAAGGGCCAGGACATGGTCTGTATCTACGTCGCCGTCGGCCAGAAGGGTTCCACGATCGCCAAGACGGTCGCGACCCTGGAGGAACACGGCGCGATGGAATACACCACCGTGGTCGTGGCCTCGGCCAGCACGCCGGCGCCGATGCAGTTCCTGGCGCCCTACGGCGGCGCGACCATGGGCGAGCATTACCGCGACAACGGCAAGCACGCCCTCGTCATCTACGACGATCTGACCAAGCACGCGGTGGCCTACCGGCAGTTGTCGCTGAACCTGCGGCGGCCGCCGGGCCGGGAAGCCTATCCGGGGGACGTGTTCTACCTCCACTCCCGGCTCCTGGAACGGGCGGCCAAGATGAGCGAAGAATACGGATCCGGATCGCTGACCGCGCTGCCCGTCATCGAGACCCAGTTCGGCGACGTGTCGACGTACATTCCGACCAACGTGATTTCCATCACCGACGGACAGATCTTCCTGGAATCCAACCTGTTCTTCGCCGGTCAGCGGCCGGCGGTGAACGTGGGCCTGTCGGTCTCCCGCGTGGGCGGCGCCGCGCAGATCAAGGCGATGAAATCGCGCCAGGTAGCCGGGCTTTTGCGAACGTCGCTGGCCCGGTACCGCGAGCTGGAGGCCTTCGCCCGGTTCGGCACGTCGGGACTGGACCAGACCACGCAGCGGGAGCTTCACCTGGGCGAGCGGCTGGTCGAACTGCTCAAGCAGCCCCAGTACCGGCCCATGGCCGTCGAGGAGCAGATCCTCTCGCTTTACGTGGGCGTCAACGGGTTGTTGAACGACCTCGAGGTGGGCCAGGTGCAGCCCTTCGTGGCGGCCTTCCTCCAGCACATGGAGACGCACCATTCGGACGTGGGCCGCGAGATCCGGGAGACCAAAGAACTGAGCGAAGACGCCGAACAGCGCATCCGGGACGCGGTCGAGGAATTCAGCAAGACGTTCAACGCGTAGAAAGGGCAACATGCCGTCACTTCGCGAAATAAGGCGACGCATCGCGAGTACGAAGGACATCCAGAAGATCACACGGGCCATGCAGACGGTGGCTGGCGTCCGCCTGCGCCGGGCGCAGAGCCGGCTGTTCGCCGCCCGTCCATACGCCCGCAAACTGGACGGGATGATGAAGCACCTGGCGGCGCAGACGGCGGACGAGCGCCATCCGCTCATGACCCCCCGCGAGGTGAAGGCCTCCGCGCTGATCGTCGTGACGGCCGACCGCGGATTCTGCGGAGGGTTCAACTCGAACGTCGTACGCCGCGCCCTGGAAACTGTCGGGGAAGGATCGCCGACGCCCGCGCTGTACTGCGTGGGACGCAAGGGTTCGGACACGCTCTCCCGGCAGCGGGTGGAAATCCTGTCCCGCCATACCAACGTGTTCCAGGCGCTGGAATACACCCAGGCCGGCGAGATCGCCCACGAGGTGACCGGGCTTTTCACGCGCGGGACGATCGACCGGGTGGACATGCTCTACAACGAGTTCAAGTCCGCCGGGCAGCAAAGCCTCGTGACCGAGCAACTGCTCCCCGTGCCCCCCATGGCGGTGGAGGACGATCCGGGTTTCACCGGCTACGTTTACGAACCGTCGCAGCCCCTGCTCCTGAACGACCTGCTGCCGCAGCATATCCGTTTTCAGCTCTGGCGCGTGCTGCTCGAATCCAATACGGCGGAGGAAGCCGCCCGCATGATGGCCATGGACAACGCCACCCGGAATGCGAGCGACCTGATTGATGAACTGACCCTGACGGCCAACAAGATCCGCCAGGAAACCATTACGTCCGAACTGATGGACATCGTGGGCGGCGCCGAAGCGCTGAAGTAGCGCTCGGGCGGCCGCCGCTGACCGGGGAAGGGAAACCATGGAAGGAACGAATACAGGAACCGTGGCGCAGATCATCGGCGCCGTCGTTGACGTCGAATTCGGTTCGGGCGCGCTGCCGAAGATCTACAACGCTCTCGAAGTACCCGTGGAGGGCGGCGACGCGCTGGTCCTCGAAGTCCAGCAGCACCTGGGCGACAACAAGGTGCGGTGCGTGGCCATGGACGCCACGGACGGGCTGGTCCGCGGCGTGCCGGCCGTCGACACCGGTGGACCGATCAACGTTCCCGTGGGACCCGCCGTCCTCGGCCGCATGATGAACGTCCTGGGCCGCCCCATCGACGACGGGGGCGCGGTGGAATCGGATCATCACTACCCGATCCATCGCCGCGCGCCGGAGCAGGAGGACCTGACGACTTCGGCGGAGATGTTCGAGACGGGGATCAAGGTCATGGACCTCATGGAGCCCTATACCCGCGGAGGGAAGACGGGCCTGCTCGGTGGCGCCGGTACGGGCAAGACCGTGCTGATCAAGGAACTGATCAACAACATCGCTCGGGAGCACGGCGGAATCTCCGTATTCGCCGGCGTGGGAGAACGGTCCCGCGAAGGCAACGACCTCTGGCTGGAGATGGAAGAGGCGAAGGTGCTCGACAAGACCGCCCTGGTATTCGGCCAGATGAACGAGCCGCCGGGCGTGCGCCTGCGCGTCGGCCTGTCCGGCGTGGCCATCGCCGAGTATTTCCGCGACGAGGAAGGCCGCGACGTGCTGCTCTTCATCGACAACATCTTCCGCTTCGTGCAGGCGGGATCGGAAGTTTCCGCCCTCCTGGGCCGCATGCCCTCCGCCGTGGGATACCAGCCCACGCTGAGTACGGAGATGGGCGACCTGCAGGAGCGTATCACGTCCACGAAGCAGGGCGCCATCACTTCCGTGCAGGCCATCTACGTGCCCGCCGACGACTACACGGACCCGGCCATCGTGACGGCCTTCCCCCATCTCGACGCCATCACCGCGTTGTCCCGTGATCTCTTCGCCCGGGCCATTTTCCCGGCCGTGGATCCCCTCGAATCCAACTCCCGGATCCTGGATCCCGCCGTCGTCGGCGAGCGGCACTACGGCGTCGCCCGCGGTGTACAGCAGGTCCTGCAGCGGTACAAGGACCTCCAGGACATCATCGCCATCCTGGGCATCGACGAGCTGTCGGACGACGACAAGCTGATCGTCTCCCGCGCCCGGAAGATCGAACTGTTCATGACCCAGCCCATGTTCGTCGCGGAGATCTTCACCGGCCTGGAGGGACGGTACGTCAAAGTAGAGGATACGGTCGAGGGATTCGAGAAACTGGTCAACGGCGAGTGCGACGAACTTCCCGAGCAGGCTTTCTACATGGTGGGCACCATTGACGAAGCCTACGACAAAGCCAAGGAGCTTCAGTAGATCATGGCAGGCGAATTCCCCCTGGTCATCGTAACACCCTCGAGCATGGCCTTCGAAGGCGAGGTGCGCAGCGTGCTGGCTCCCGGCACGGACGGCTATTTCGAAGTGCTGATCGGCCACGTGCCTTTACTCACCTCCCTGCGGCCCGGCGTGCTGACCATCCGGAACGACGAGGGCCGCACGCAGTATACCGTGTCCGGCGGATTCGTCGAAGTGCTCAGGGCCCAGGTTACGGTCCTGGCCGAGACCATCGAAGAGGTCGGCGCCATCGACGTTGAAAGGGCTAAACAGGCCGAGGAACGGGCGCGCCAGCGCCTGGGATCGGGCGAAGAAGACGTCGACGTCGACCGGGCCAGGGCTTCGCTCGACCGCGCGCTCAACCGCATCAAGGCGACCCAGCAGTAGTCCACCTGCTGCCGGGCTCCGGCTGCACGGCCGAAATGCGAGCTGGCAGTAGTCCACCCGCTGCCGGGCTCCAGCAGCACGGCCGACCATCCCATGAACCCCATTGACAGCGGTATCGAGCTGGAGCTGACGCGCGTAGCCTGCGCCATGTGCGGAAGCGACGAGACGAAACCACGGCCCGTCTTCGAGGGATACGACTACGAGTACCGTACCTGCGACAACAGGTTCCGGTTTCTCGCGTGCGCTGATTGCGGACACGTGTATCAGTCGCCCAGGGTCAGGATGGAGGACATTGACCGCATCTATCCCCGCGACTACGTGCTGCGTGTCACGGAAGTCGAGTACCCCGCCTTCGCTCCCTTCAGGTGGTTGAAGTTCAACGTACTGGACCGGGGATGGATCAGGAAGGTGATCGCGAACCTCCGGGCCGGTTCCCGGGTGCTCGATATCGGCGCGGGATTCGGCGGGAACCTGACCTACCTGGCGAAACTCGCGCCTTTTCCGCTCCAACTCTACGCCAACGACCTCAAGTTCGAGCCCGAAGCCCGGTCATACCTCTCCGAGCGGGACGTAACCCTCCTGGAAGGACCTATCGAGGACGTTCAGTGCGGGGAACGGTTCGATGCCATCATCTGCCAGCAGGTCATCGAGCACCTGGCCGATCCCAAACAGGTGATTCGATGGATTTCGGATCATCTTGCGCCGGGAGGCGTCGTGTATCTGGAGACACCCGACTTGAAGGGACTTTCCGGGTACGTTTTCAGGAAACACTGGCTGGCGCTGAGTACACCCAGGCACTTCCATATGTTCTCCCGCAAGGCACTCGCGGCCTGCGTCAGTGAAAGCGACCTGGATATCGAGTTCCACGGCGCCATCGTCGAAGCGAGCCATTGGCCCGTCAGTCTCCGTATGAAGCTGAATATGAATCCCCACGCGCCTCGATCGGCCGGCTACATGTACAGCCTGATCAGCTACGACAACTTCCTTGTCAAGTCGGTAAGCTGCATGATCGATCTGGCGACCATCATGGCGGGACTGTCCACGGTGAGCCAGGCCTTGATCGCCCGGAAGCCGGCGGCTTCAGCCTGATCTTTTTTGCGGTCGGCGGCCGGTGACCGCGAATGACCGATTAATGCCCGGATCGGAAGTCCGGGCTGTCCCGTCGGAGCGGACCGGGAGACCGAACGGCCCTACCGGTCCTTCCGCAGGTAAGCCAGTTCGTCGACCGCCCGCCTGAATCCTTCCTTCAAGGCCGGTTCGTCACCTCCGACGAGCAGCAGGCGAACGCCTGCTGCAACCTGCCTGCGGACGTTTTCCTCGTCATCCATGGAACCGAGCAGGGGATGGCCCACGGGTTTCCCTGCGCGCTGTCCCGCTTCCCGCACGCGGCGTAGCGCGTCCAGGTACTTCGGATGGTCGAAACGGAAGGGCACTCCGAGGGAAATGCACAGGTCCACCGGTCCCACGATACAGCCGTCCACCCCGTCCACGGCCATGATATCGCCGATGCGTTCGACCGCTTCGGCCGACTCGATGATCGGTAGATAGACTACGGCGTCGTCGATACCGGCGGTGTATTCCTCTTCGAACAGCCCGTAGCCCGCGGCGCGGTGCGGTCCCCAGCCCCGCGTGCCGCGCGGGGGATAGCGGCAGGCGTCGGCCCCCAGCTTCGCTTCCTCGGGCGTGTTCACGAAGGGGACGACGATCCCCATGGCGCCCATGTCCAGGTATAGCTTGATCAGGTCCGGGTCGGTGCGGGTGATGCGGACGACCGGCGCGGCCGGCGTGCATCCCGCCGCCTGGATCTGCGCCTGTACGGTCACCGGCGTCTGCGGCGCGTGCTCCGTGTCGATCAGGATCCAGTCGAAACCGGCCAGTCCGGCCAGTTCCGCAATGGCGGGGGACCCGAACCGGAGCTGTATGCCGAAGGCGGGCGCGTCGGTGTCCAGCAGGTCGCTGAGGCGGCTGCTTATCATGAGTCGTCTACCGTTGCGTCCTGGTAGAAGCCCAGTTCCAGGAGGCGGTCCAGCCATCGCCGGCGTTTGGGGCTGCCTTCGGGATTGGCGAGCCAGTAGGGATCGACCACGGGATCGCCGGGACGATTGTACTTGGCGGTCGCCTTGCCGTTGTTCGCTCCCTGCTCCCGGGTGGTTTCGAGTTCTTCCGGCGTCCTCGGGTTGTTGTAATACACGCAGGTGCACATGCGGCGGTCGCTGGAACCTCCGAAGCTTGCGTGCCACAGCCGCAGATCGAATCCCACCACGTCGCCCGGTTCGGATACACAGACGTGGGCCGGCACTTCCGCGCCGGGCAGGGCCAGTTCCGGCATCACCTTTCTGAGTTGGCCGTGGAAAGGGTTGCGGTGAGAACCCGGAATGACGCGCAGCGCCCCGGTTTCCGGTCCCACGGGCTGGAGATAAAAGGCGAACTTGATGCCGTACTGGTGGATGCTGTGGGTATCCGGATGCCAGCCCGTGTTGCCGACGTACCGGTTGGCATCCGCCGCGACCCCCAGCGCATCTTCGCCGTAGAGTTGCTCGGCGACGCCGCAGAGCCGGTCGTCCTCCAGCAGACTTGCGAAAAAGGGCGTGGATTTCCCCATCATCGTGACCCAGTGCCGGACCGTGCCATCGAAGGGCAGGTGGCGGTAGGCGGATTCCAGCCCCTGGTCGAATTCCCTGTTAATCACGGCCAGTTCGTCCGGCGTGAAGACCTGGCGCAGGACGACGAAACCGAAGGTCTTGTAGTGCTGATACTGTTTTTCGGTCAACATGAAGGTATCCTCCGTCTTTCACCATCACCCTGTCGTAACCTTGCTATATGCGGCGCAGCAGCCGCTGAAGGCGAAGCCACCATACAATCCAGACCGCTTCGTTGATGACGCCCCGGGAAAGCTTCGAGGTACCCGAGCGCCGGTCTACGAAGATAATGGGGATTTCACGCACGCGGTATCCCTTGCGCCAGCACCTGAAATTCATCTCGATCTGGAAGGCGTACCCGTCGGACCGAACACTGTCCAGGTCGATGCGCTCGAGCACTTCGCGCCGGAAGCACTTGAATCCCGACGTGGTGTCCCGGATCGTCATGCCCGTGACCACGCGGGTGTAGATGTTGGCAAAATAACTGAGCAGCAATCGGGACATGGGCCAGTTCACCACGTTGATGCCGCTGATGTACCGGGATCCGATCACCACGTCGCAGGACGCGATCTCTTCGATGAACCTGGGGATCATGGCGGGATCGTGGGAAAAGTCCGCATCCATCTCGAATACGCAGTCCACGTCCTGCTGGACGGCGTACCTGAAACCCGCCACGTAGGCGGAGCCCAACCCCTGCTTTTCGGGTCGATGCAGGACACTTATTCTCTCGTTCTCCGCGGCCATTTCGTCGGCGAGCCTACCCGTGCCGTCCGGCGAGTTGTCATCCACCACGAGCACCCGGATATCCGGGTCCAGCGCCATCAGTTCGGGCAGAAGCCGCCGTATGTTTTCGAGTTCGTTGTAGGTGGGGACGATAATCAGGGATTTCATGGTTTTAAGGTCCGGTTCTTCAGGCTCTTTCTGATGTGCAATGCACCCGCGGCGATCAATCCGGCCAGGACCAGTGTGCTGGCGATCCGGCTCACCAGGTGGCCCGCTGTGAAGCTCGACGGCTCGAACGTCATGACCACTTCGTGCCGCCCCTCCGGGACGGTCACGGAGCGAAGCACGTAGTTGGTCTGGTGTATCTCGGCAGGATTACCGTCAATCGTAGCCTGCCACCCGGCTGGATAGTAGATCTCGCTCAGTACCAGCAGGCAAGGCGCGGCCGCATCCACGGCCATCTCGATGCGGTGCGGCGTGTGGAGCGTGATCTCCACGGACGATTCGCCCAGCGGACCGAGGCGCCCCGCGACGGGTTTTCCCTGGATCGCGTATTCGCCGGGGCGGAACTCCGGATCTCTCATCGCTTCGAAGATGGCGTCCTTCCCGGCGATGACACGCACGCTGTCCACCAGGAAGGCCCTCGGCAGGGCGGCCTCGTTCCGGTAGAGGTAACCGCCCTCGGACTCGACCACGGTGGCAAGTCCCTCGGCCTGAATCGGTTGCCGGGAAACCAGGTACCGTGTATTCAACATGTTCAGTACCGGAAATGAATTTAACCCGACCTGGTCCATGAATTCCTGGTAGACCCCGAGTTTCGCCGCGTGGTAGCCTCCGATGCTGGAGATGCCAAAGTAGCCGTATTCATTCGAAGAGAACTCGGAAAGCGGCAGCATGCGATAGAGGCCGGGATCGTCCTTCAGCGCCTTCACGACTTCGGTTTCCCGTGCGGCATAGTAGGCCTCGATCTGCGCGGGATCATCTTCCGGGTTCACGACCCGCGAGGCTACGAGCAGAAGATCGGCAACGACCAGGGCGCCCAACCCGGCGGTCAGCAGCGTCGGGCTGGTCTTGCGGGTGGCGAAGATCAATGCGGACGCCGCGCAAAGCAACAGCACCACGGTCCACAGGTCACCCATGAGCAGGTCGAAACGCAGGGCATTGACCCCGGCATGGTAATCGGCGTTGTTCACCATGGCGCTGCGTGCCCCGTGCGCGGTGTCGGCCGCCGTGTATACGCCCGTCATGAAGGACCGGAAGGAGGATTCGAACACGGTCAGGGCCAGGACCAGCAACAGCGCCGCGCCGGCAACGACACACAGCCTTTTCGCGAAACGCCCAAGCGTGTCCCTGCCCGTCCGTATGCGCTCGACCAGCGCATGCACGCCGTAACCGGCGAGGAGCGCAACGGCGAACTGCGACAGGACCAGGATCATGACCGGCGCGCGGAACTTGCCGAAGAAGGGTACGAAGTGGAGCATGACGTAGGATACCGGCGGCAGGTGCCGTCCGAAGGATACCAGGAGGGCAAGGACCGCCGCGATGACCAGGAAAAGGGTCATCCGCGATCGGTTCAGAACGATGCCCGCCACGGCCAGCACGACGACGACGATGCCCAGGTAGTTCGGGAAATCGGTAAACGGCATGTCGCCCCAGTAAAGGGCGCCGCCGAAACCGGCAAAGGAAGGAACGATGAAAGTCAGGATTTCAACCGGCGGAAACGACCAGCTCGTTGCGAAGGGCACGTTCACGTCGCTGCCCCCCACGGAGAGGCCGCGGGCGGAGTGCTGCGTGTATTCCTGCATGGGAAAGACCAGCACGGCCGCGACCGCAATGGCCAGGACGACCCCGCCGGCAAACAGCGCGGATTTCCTGGCGATGTGAACCGCGGACGTTTTGTCCCGCAAGTCGTTCACGACCGCGTATGCGGCGTACAGGCCGATCAACATGGCCGTGTAGAAGGCAATCTGGGGATGGAAGGAACTCAGCTGAGAACCCAGGGCCGCGCCGAGTAACAACATGTCGAACGGCCGTCCGCGATCGAAGACGCGATACGCGGCCAGGAAGACCAGGGGTACGTGCATGAAGCAGATGAACCGGTTGGCGTGTTCCGTGGCCATCATGTGGGTGGAAAACACGAAGGCCGTGGCCGCGACGAAAGACGCGGGCCTGGAAAGCGACAAGGCGCGCGCAAGAAAGAACATGGATACCGCGCCGAGGAGCAGGTGGAAGAAGAAGCGGCCGTGCAGCGCGCTGATGAGCCCGTCCGGCAGGACGGCGTTGATCAGCGCTTCGAAACTGTACTGCAGATGGTGGTAGGTGCCGCTGGCCTGGAAGGGCATGCCGCCGAAGATGTGGGGGTACCAGAGCGGCGTTTCGTCAAATGCTGCATCGAAATCCTGCGCGAAACGGTCGAAGGGTATGGCCTGGCCGATGAAATCGGGCCGGATGTCCACCTTGCCCTCGATGATATAGCCGCGATAGACGAAGACGGCAAGCACCGCGATGATCAGGCAGAACAAGGCGTCCTGGATGACCGGATGAAGACGCCGTGCCGGGCGTTCCCGGCGGCCTGGATCCCGTCCGCGGTTCCCGCGCTGTTCGGATCGCGTATATGTTTGCTTCTTCGCCATGAAGGCTCTTAATGGTCAGTTTCAGCCTGAATGCCGGGGCGATCGGCATGTATTGGAAGTGACCGGCGCGGTGAATCCATCCCGAATCCCCCGATGGAGTGCGCCCAGGTGGTCCCATCGGCGACGGAAAATCAAGATAGCCGCCGGCCGAAGATAGCGATATAGAAAAAGGTAGGGCAGGAATGCGAACAGATACAGTAGAAGCGGCACATTTTTTCTCGCGAAGAGAATCCTGCTTCGTACCATGTGATGCACGTAGAACGGACTATTGAAACCGGCCGTTTGCGACCCCTTGTGGTGGACGACGGCCCCGGGTTCCAACAGCAATTTGTAACCGGCTTTCCGCACCCGCACGCCCCAGTCGAAGTCTTCGAAGTAGCAAAAAAAGTCTTCATCCATCAGCCCGACCTGTTCCAGCACGGCGCGCTTGACAAGGAGCGCCGTCCCCGTAATATAGGGCATTTCGCCGGGATGATCGTACTGGCCGCGGTCTTCTTCCCCATGTCCGATCAGGAATCCCTGCGCCAGCCACGGAATGGCGCGGGTACCGGCCGAATCGAGTAGGTTGTCCTTCCCGTACTGGTATATCTTCGGACCCACCATGCCGGCATCGCCGCCGGTATCGCTGCTTGTGTCGCCGGTAGCGTCGTTTGTGTCGCCGCCTGTATCTCCGCCGGTATTGCCGCCGGTATCGTCGGAGCCTTCCGCTGCCGCGACGAGCAACTTCATCACGTCTGGCGCCACGACCGTGTCGTTGTTCAGCAGGAATACATAATCCGTGCCGGTCGCAAGCGCGTGGCGCATGCCCTGGTTGCTTCCACCGACGAATCCCCTGTTTTCGGCGTTGCGAATCAGCGTCAAAGGCAGGTGCTCACGTCCCCACCGCTCGATGGCCCCGGGCGAGCAGTCGGTCGAACCATTGTCCACGACCACGATCGAAAAGGAAGGGTAGTTCATACCGGCAAGGGAGTCCAGGCACGCCAGCGTATCCGCTTCCCGGTTCCAGTTGAGTATGACGATCGTTACGTGGGGAACAGATGAGTGCATAAACCGGGCTAGTCCGTTTTTCGCAGTGGAATGCCTATCCTTCCCGCCCAGTCCCGAACGAACGCCTGCTCTGAATGATCCAGCAGCCGGTACGCGTACCAGAGGTAGGCCGCCATGCCCAGGATGGCCAGGGCGGCACTGACCTCGACCCGATCGAGGGTCCAGCGCGCCGCGCCGAAGAAGGCCGCCGAGATGGTGATGAGGATGACATAGGGTTTCCAGGGAACGAGCCGGCCCACGGTCGTGTTGAGCAGCCGGGCATAGCGGGCCACGTAGTAGATCCATCCCGCGGCGGTCCCGCACAGGGTGGCCAGGGCCGCGCCCCACAGGCCGAAGGCCTTGATGAATACCAGGTTGCCCGCGACGTTGACGATCAGCATGGCGGTCGCGGCCTGGACGATGATCGCGTTCCGGTTGAGGGCCCGGGCGAGCACGTCCGGGCTGTTGAAGCGGAGCAGGAGGAGCAGCGCGTAGATACCCAGGACCCGGTGGCCCTCGAAGTAGGCGTCCGGGAGGATGAGCCGGTACAGCACGTCGGAGAAGAGAAAGACGAAGATCCCCGCAGGGACGATGGCGATCATGCCGTACCTGGAGCACTTGTGCCACAGCGCCGCCATGGAGGGATGATCGCCGTCTTCGGCGTAGCCCACGTAGGTGGAAAAGAACACCGAACCGAACACGCTCATCAGGATGCCGGCAATGGGCAGTTCGATGGCCGACACGCTGTACACCGCGAAGCTGGATGCGCCCAGGAAGGCGCTGATCATGATCTTGTCCAGGCTCCCGTTGATGAAGGGGATGAACCCCGCGACGCCCAGCCCGAAGGCGTAGCGGTACTGGGCCCGGGTATCGATGCCCCGCAGCCGGAAGGACAGCAGCTTCCGGTTGAGCAGGACGAGCCCGTATAGCAGCGACTGGATCCCTTCCAGGACGACGATCAGCAGGATGAGCGGGTAGATGGACGCGATCAGGCCCGAGAACAGCGCGCCTGCGATGGCGAGGATGCGCAGGAGGTACTGGAATACGCGCAGGGTGCTGGCGGCGGCCGTGTGGCCGCTCCCGACCAGGGCGTTGTGGGCGGTCATGTTGACGAACAGGAACAGGGCGATCAGGAGATAGGCGCCGATCTCCCGGAGATAGGGGCCCAGTTCCGTGTGGATAAGTACGTAGGGGTCGAGCACGACTTCGAAGAGCAGGAGGAGGGCCAGGAAGATCAGCGCGCAGCTGGCCAGGGTGTTCCCGATGTACCTGCGGGCGTCCGGGGCGTATTTGCCCGAAATGAAGAAGAAGACGCTTTCGATCAGTCCGGTGGCGAACAGGTAGACGAATCCGGCCGCCAGGATGCCGTAACGGTACGGCGCCAGGTATTCCGGGTCGAAGAAATGGGCGACGACGATCGACTGGAATACCTGCAGCACGCTCGCGACAAGCAGCGCGGCATAGAGTATGACGGCGGCGCTTCGTTTTGACATGGGCCCGTCAGGCGGTGGGCCTGCACCGGGGGGTAGGCTCAGACCCCGTCCCTCAGCATCTCCGCTACCGCGGTAACGGCGCGGTCCGCCTCGTCGAGGGTATTGTAGACATGGGGAGAAAGCCGGACGTTGGGTCCCATGCCCGCACCGGCGATATGGTACGTCTCGTAGAGCTTGGCGAAGACTTTGCGCGGATCGAGCTCGCCCGGCTTGAAGATCACGACGCCGGCGGAAAGCGCGGGTTCCATGGACGTGGAAAGCACAACGCCCGGCAGGCCGGAAAGCCCTTCCTTGATGGCCGTGGCCACCTGGCGCATGCGGGCCTCCACGCGGGCGGGTCCGATCTTCTCGTGGAAATCGACGCCCCGTCCCGTGGCCGTCAGCGCCGCGTCGTCCCTTTGTCCGAGGACCTCGTACTTGCGCGCGCTTTCCTCCACTTCGTCCCGCCAGCCCGCGCTCACGATGGCCGGCCAGACGGCGTCCTGGCTGTCCTTGCGGACGAAGAGCACACCGACCTCCTTCGGGCCCATGAACCACTTGTGCGCGCTGCCGGAGTAGGCGTCGCAGCCCATGTCTGCGAGATCGATCTTCAGGGCGCCGAAACTCTGGGCGCCGTCCACGAGGGAGAACACGCCCCGTTCCCGCGCCGCGGCGCACAACCGCTTGGCCGGCATGGTAAGCCCGGTGGTGTTGGAGACGTGCGTGAAGGACATGACCTTCGTCGCCGGGGTGTATGCCCGGTCGAAGGCATCGAGGATCTCGTCTTCGTTCCGAGGTATCAACGGGACCGACACGTAGTTGATCTTGAAGCCGAACCGCCTGGCCTTGACCTGCCACGCATGTCTGTTGGAGGGATGGTTCAGGTCGGAGAGGAGTACCTCGTCACCCGCCCCGAGGTGGAAGCCGGTGCTGACGGCGTTGTTGGCCTCGCTCGTGTTCCTCACCAGTGCGATCTCGTCGGGGTGGGCGCCCAGGAGGCGCGCCATCTTCTCGCGGGTTTCTTCCCTGATCCGGCCATACTTGGCCCGGTTCTGAAAGGACGCGTCGTAGTCCAGGTCGCGGGTGTACTTGAAAACCGATTCCATCACCGGATAGGGCGACGGACAGAGGTTCGCGGCGTTCATCAGCGCCAGGTTGTCCCGGAGAAGGAACTGGCTCCGGACCGCGTGCCAGTACCGCTCGTCACCGGGATCCGTACCGGAGACCGCCGTCTCCAGATCCTGGGGCGCCTCGGCGGAAGCGGAGGCAGAGGTACCGTAAACCAGGGCGCCGCCCGCGGCGATCCCGCCAGCGAGCCGTTTTATGAACGATCGGCGGGAAACCTGCCACGCCGACTCCGGAATGCTCTCGATTACGTAATCGTCCTGGATCATCTTAGACCTCCGGATGTGTGGTGTTGGCCTGCGTCAGAAGTCGATCGCGAGTCCGAAATGGGCCGTAATGAGATCCGTGGTCGACTTGGTTATATTGAGCTCGGCCGTACCCGACCGGCGGACGATGTCGCCCCGCTTCAGGTAATCGGCTTCGGATCCGTCATGGTAGCGCAGCCTGAGTTCCAGGGAAACGGAACGCAAGGTGCGGTTCTGCGGCGTCCGTTCTTCGCCGCCGTTCCAGACTTCGATCAGGACCCCGCCGCCCACGCCCTTTGTGAAGGCGAAGTCGTCGAGGTTCGTGGAACTGGCGATTTCCTCGCCGTCGAACCGGGGGAGATCCTCGATCGTCGTGCTGGTGAAAAGGTAGTGGAAGCCCACGACGCCCTCAACGTAGAAACGCAGCGGGTTGGGATTGGTCTGCAGACGGAGAAAGGCGTTCATCGAGAAGATGTTGTTCTCGGTGACCACGCCGACGAGGACGTCGGGTATCGTCAGGCTGAACTGCTCGGTGCGCCGCTCGTGGCCGTAGACCATGTAGCCCAGGTCCAGGCCGATCACGGCGGGCGTCCGGGGGATCATGTAGCCCACGTATCCCGATATGCCGATACCCGGGTTCTTGACATTTTCACCGAATTCGCCCGTCGGGAAACCGCCGAGGATGCCGATTCCGGTGATGACGACGGGAGGCACGTCCACGACTTCCGCGTCCTGCGCGTTGGCCGGGGCCGTCCGAACCAGGCCGACCAGAAAGGCCAGGCCGACCAGGGCCGCCGTGTACGCGGGATGGGTCGCACTGCGAAACAAAGGGGATGAATTACGATGCATTGGAAACGTCCGTGTTTGAGGTTGTGGTTCAGGCCGGCTGTTCCCCGATTTTCGCGAATACGGCGGACCAGCGCAACCGATGGCTGTCCTCTACATAGTCGGGAACGAATCCCAGTCCGAGATAGGTCCTGACGGCCGGCACGCGGAAATCGTCCGTACCCAGAAAGGCGGCCGCGTACCCACGTTCTCGCATGAAACGGAGCACGGCCAGGGTAACGAGGCGGCCCAGTCCCCGTCCGCGATGGGCCGGTTTCGCGCATACCATGTGTACCTGCGCGGCGCTTACGCCCTCGGGATGGACGTCATAGGCGCAGGCGGTGGCCACGGCCTGCCCCGAACGCGTTGCGAAGAAACACCCGTCCGCCATGAACGGTTCTGTTTCCGTCAGTTCCATTCGGCACTTCTCCGCCGTCCAGTCCGTCCCGATGCCCGTGTTCATGATTTCGCACCAGGCCGCTTCGTCGCCGGACCGGTAGGTCCTCAGCGCATACCCGTCGGGCACGCTGATTTCCGGCAGGCCTTCCAGGTCGGGATGCACCATCCGGAGTTGCTGTTCAGGCATCGGCGCCCCGTCTCCTACACGTCACACCCGACGCTCCGCAGGTGCGCCACCGAATCCGCCACGCGCCGGCAGGTCTCCTCTTCGCTTAAGGATTCCCCTTCCACGCCTTCGATTTCCATGGTGAACGGCCCGTGGAACCCGTGGGCGTTCAGCCGGTCGAAAACCTTCTTGAAATCGACGATCCCCACGCCGAAAGTGGGAAAACACCAGGTCTTGTATCGGCCGTCGGTATCCTTGAGATGCATGCTGCCGATGTAGTCGATGACCTTTTCCATTTCGTCGACGTGATCCACATCCCGGTTGTAGTAGTGGATGTTGGCCGTGTCGTAGTTCACGCGGACGTTGGGGTGATCGGCGCCGCGCATGGTCTCCAGGGCGACGGCCGCGTTGGTGATCAGGTCGGGATGGGTCTCCATGCCGATGGTGATCCCGTATTCGGCCGCCTTTGCGCCACAACGGTGCAATCGCTCGTAAACCACGCGCTTGTCCAGTTCCCCGGCATGTACGCTTACGAAAAGTAACCCGGCGCCCAGGGCCGCGGCGGCGTCCAGGTGCGGCGTCAGCCGCTCGTCCGCGTCGTCGTACCCGATCTCCACCGGGCACTGCAGGCTGCTGGCCGAAAGTCCGTGATCTTCGAGCCGGGACTTGACCCCGGCGACCTGGTCCGGCGCGGGTGCGTTGATTTCCACGTGATGAACGCCGATCGTGGGCAGATGGGCGTAGGCGGATTCGCTGAACTTTCCGTAGCTTGCCGTTCGGCACGCAAGCAGGTTGGCGGGCATAGAGATCCTTCTTTCGGAGAGATCCATCAATCGGGAAACGAAGCGGACAGGTACCGGGATGAATACGGTTACCGGAATGAATACGGTTACCGGAATGTATACTGTTCGAAATATAACGGTAGTATAGAGGGGGGTCAAGGTGTCGTAGCGGTCAGAAGCTCCGCAGTCCCGTAACCCACTTCATCAGTCCCTCGGCAGGCAGGTCGGGTTTCAGGATGGGTGCCCGCACGCCCCGGGTCCGCAGCAGGACCTCGGCGGCGTGGTAACCGCTGCGCACGGCGCTTTCCATGGTCGCCGGCCAGCCCGTCTGCACCCAGTCGCCGGCGATGGAGAAATTGGGAAAGGGACTGGACGGACCGGGGCGCAGCGCGTCGCAGCCGGGCCGGGGGGCGAACGTGGCCCGGCCCTCCTTGACGACGATGGCCTTGAGCAGTTTGGCCCGGCGTACGGCGGGCAGGAGGGATTCGAGATCTTCCATGGCCTGATCGATGATGACCTGGCGGGGCGTTTTCATCCAGTCATCGGAAGCGCTGACCACGAGGCCGAGATAGGCGCCGCCGTTATCCGCGGAGAAGGCTCCGGCGTGCCGGCTGGACTGGTTGAATATCCACTGTATCCTCCGGCCGATCACCGCGGCGTAGCCCAGTTCCGTCACGGGCCGGTCGAACCAGACGTGCACGGCCGTGATGGGCGAAACCGACAGCCCGTCCAGCATCGAGAAGTAGGGATCGGAGGTCTGGCTTTGAGGAAGCAGCTTGCACAGGACGTCGAAAGGCAGGGCCGAAAGGTACGCCCCGGCTTCGACGGACGAACCGTCCTGCAGCGAGATGGAAGCCACCTTGCCATCGTGGACGGAAATGCCGGTAACCCCCCGGTTGAAAATGACGCGGCCGCCCCGCTGCTCGATATAGTCTATGCAGGGCGCGTAGAGATCCCCCAGCGGAACGGCGGGCAGTCCCACCTCGTATCCGCTGCGATTGAGCAGCATGGCCCGGACGGCCGTTTCGATGGCGTAGTCGGCATCGATGTCGTCCAGTTCGTCGTTGAGTGCGCTGATCAGGAAGGGTTTCCAGAAGGCTTCGACGGCCCGTTTCGTAGCCCCGTGGGCCTCGAGCCAGGCGGCCATGGAATCCGGCGAAGGCTCCGCGCCGTGTGACGCCGCCGGCGAAGGCTCGGAAGGCTCCGCGCTATGTGACGCCGCCGGGGAAGGCGCCACGGTCGGGGAAGGCGCCGCGGCCGGACCGCCGGTGCTCCGTAGCCTCGCAACGTGGCGAATCATCCCGGCCACGGTACGGACGATCGACAGTTTGTCCCGGATGCCCATGGTTTTCAACCGCAGGAAAGACGGTAGCAGGTGAAAAGGCGCAGGAAGCGACGAGGGCCCAATGACGGAGACCCGGCTGGACTCGTCGATGAACGGGATTTCCTTGTGGAAGTCGATATGTTCCGCGACACCGAGGCGATTGTAGAAGTCGAGGAGGTTGACGCAGCAGCCCAGGAGCACGTGCTGGCAGTTATCCACCCTTTCACCGCTTGACGGGTGAATGAAGGAGGTGGCGCGGCCTCCCAGGATCGGGCGCCTTTCGTACAGTTCGACCTGCAAGCCGGCATCGGCCATTGCGACCGCGCCGGCCAGCCCGGCCAGCCCGCCTCCGATGACGATTACCTGGGTCATACGCGCTTTCGGATAAGCGCCCGGGCCGTGATGGAGAGCTTCTTCCACGGGGACAGGCCGATGCGCCGGCTATAGACGTCGTACTGGCGGCGGGGGATTTCCTCGAGGCACGCCCGGTAGATGCCGATCATTGCCGCCAGGCACGCCCGGCTCGAGGATTGAACGAGCGGAAGGAGGGGCAGCGCCTGGTCGTAATAGCTTCTGGCCCGATCTACCTGGAAACCCATCAGCCGCCGGAACGGGTCGTTGAACAGTCCGTTCCGCAGGTTCTCTTCCGGGTACCCGAAGGCATCGAGATCCTCCTGCGGCAGGTAGATGCGGCCCATCCCGGCGTCTTCCCGGATGTCGCGGAGTATATTGGTCAGCTGGAAGGCGATACCGCAGGACTCGGCGTAACGTTCGGCTTCTTCTCCCTGGTATCCGAAGATGCGTATGCACACCAGTCCGACGGCGGAAGCCACGCGGTAGCAATACTGGTACAGGTCCGAGAAGGTGGCGTAGCGTGTCACGGTAAGGTCCATTTCCGCGCCGTCCAGAATGGCGTCGAAGTACGCCCGGGGGATGTCGAACCGCCGCACCGTATCGCTGAACGCCGGCAACATGCCGCCGCCGTCCGGCGTTCCATCTTCGGTGCTGTCCTCGCCATAGTCGCCATCCTCGCCGTAGGCGCTGCCTTCGCCATGGTCGCCAGACTCGCCATAGGCGCTGTCCAGGATCTTGCGACAGGACTTCAGCCGGGCTTGCCGATCCGCCGTCCCGGTCACCCCGGCCGTCCCGGTCACCTCGGTCACTCCGGTCTCGCCGGTCACCCCGGTCTCACCGGTCTCCTCGTCGACGATATCGTCACAGTAGCGCATGAAGGCGTAGACCGCGCACATGGCCCGCCTTTTTTCGGCCGGCAGGACGAGGAAGGAATAATAGAAGTTCTTCGCCCTCGATTTCGCGACCTCGCGGCAGAAATCATGGGAACGTTTCAACGAATCCATAGTCGTTTCAGTGCGTATTTGATGAACAGGCTGGCCTTCCGTGCGGCCGACAGGACGGGCCGCCCGGTCAGCACGTCGAATCGTCGTCTTTCGATCTGGTCCAGCAGGGCGGAACCGCACCGGTTGAACAGTTCGATGTCCAGCCCGACCCTTGCGTCCACCATGCCGCACAGTCCGAGTCCTTCATCGAACAGCCCGCGCGTCCGGTTTACCTGGTACGCCATCAGTCCCCTGAACCGATCGTCGACGACCCCGGCCTCGAGGTCCTCTTCGGTGTAGTGGTACCGGTCCAGATCCTCCAGGGGCAGGTAGATCCGGTCCTTTGCCAGGTCTACCCGCACGTCCTGCCAGAAATTGGCCAGTTGAAGCGCGGTGCACGTGGCGTCGGAAAGCAACTGGCGTTCTCGGTCCCGGTAGCCGCACAGGTAGAGCACGAGACGGCCCACGGGGTTGGCGGAGTAGCGACAGTATTCGAGCACGTCCGCGTAGGTCCTGTAACGCGTCACGACCTGGTCCTGCCGGAACGCGGTCAGCAGGTCCCGGAACGGGGCAATCGGTATTTCGAACCGGTCGATCGTTTCCCGCAGGGCGATGAATACCGGATGACGGAGTTCGTTTTCGTAACAGGCCTGCAGTTCAGCATCCCACCAGTCGAGGAGTTCGAGGGACAGGCCGGTGTCTCCGGTCTCGTCGGCGAGGTCGTCGGACCACCGGCAGTAGGCGTAGACATGATAGAAGTGCCGCCGGAGCGCGGTGGGCAGAAAGGGGGAAACGACGATGAAATTCTCGTAATGCCGGCGCGCCAGGCGGCTGCAGTACCTGTGAGCGGACTCCAGGGAGGCGTCCCCGGCGCCGGGCAGGGCGTCGAGCGCGAGATCATTGAACCGAAGTACGGCTTCCGGCAGATAGTCGGGTAACTGGGACATGAATATGACGCGGAAAGACCGTCTCCCACCCGCCTGGTCTGCCGGAACGCCTGGACCGTCAGGACCGTCAGGACCGTCTGGACCACCCGCGGCCTTACCCACCGCTGCAGGCGAATTCCAGTACGAGTTCTTCTTCGAGGCGGTACTCGATGAGGTCCTTGATGGTTGCGATTTTCAGGTGATGCTCGTCGGCGATTTCGACCAGACGGGGAAGACGGGCCATGGAACCGTCCTCGTCCAGCACCTCGCACAGGACACCCGCCGGGTAGAGACCGGCCAGACGCATCAGGTCGACCGTGGCCTCGGTGTGCCCGTCCCTTTCCAGCACGCCGCCGTCGCGCGCCTGCAACGGGAAGAGGTGCCCGGGACGTTCGAAGTCCTCAGGCGACGTACCCGGCTCCACGAACAAACGGGCGCTTATTGCCCGGTCATGGGCGGAAATGCCGGACGTCACGCCGTTTACGGCATCCACGGATACCGTGAAGGGTGTGTCCGCGGTCGCCGTTTTACCATCGACCATGATGGGGATGTCCAGCTCTGCGAGCCGCTGTTTCGTGGTGGGCAGGCAGATCAACCCCCGTCCGTGCATCGACATGAAGTTGATGATTTCGGGCGTGACCTTTTCGGCGGCCACCATGAAGTCGCCTTCGTTCTCGCGGTTCTCGTCATCGATGACGATCAGCACCCGTCCTGCTCTCACTTCTTCCACGGCCTCGGGAATGGTACAGAAATGGGATAACATTTGGCTTACCCCCTCTTCTATTGTGTAATTAAACACGACCGGCGCGGTCTCACAATCGGATTCGCAAGTGAATGGGTTTTCAGAAAAACGCGCCTTTCGCCGTGTCCAGGTGGAAAATTAGACATATGCTCATATGGGGATTATATTCATACCAATTATGAATTGCATGAGGTCCCCGTGAGTATTCTGTGAGTAACGTATGAATCGGCCATTTTTCTCTTCGGAATCCGACCATTGAGCCCCGAATGACGCAACAGACCGCCTCAAAAGGCTACCGGTTCGACGATTACGTGCTGGACATCCAGAACCGCCAGATCCGCCGGAAACACGCCGTGCTGCCGCTGAGTTCCAGGTATTTCGACGTACTGGTGCTGCTGGTATCCAATGCGGGGCAGCTGGTGGAGAAGAACCGCATCTTCGACGAAGTCTGGGAAGACGTGATCGTCAGTGATACGGCGCTGACCCAGTGTATCAAGTCGATCCGGAAACAGTTGGAAGACGACGCGTCGAATCCCCGTTACGTCAAAACGGTGCCGAAGCACGGGTACGTCTTCATCGGCGACGCGGTGGAGATCGTGGATGAACCGTCCCCGCAGGCCGCCAAAGACAAGCCGACCCGTCCGTACAAGTTCCTCGACTACTACACCGAGAACGACCAGGGCCTGTTCTTCGGCCGCGGGGAGGAGATCGAGAACATCTGCTCGCGCATCCTTGCCCGCCGCTCGTTTCTCCTCTACGGGCGTTCCGGTGTTGGCAAGAGTTCTATCCTCCGGGCCGGCGTCATCCCCCGGTTGCTGGACCAGGGTCATCGAACGTGTATCATCCGGAGTTTCACCGATCCCCTGCAGCACATGCAGCGGATGGTCCGGCGGATCGTAACGGGCAACGGAACGGGCGGCTTCGATCCGGACGGTGTTTCCCTGCGGGATCTGCTGCACCGGAACTGGTCCGGCCCCGCGTCCCGGATCGTCGTCATGCTGGACCAGTTCGAAGAGTTCTTTCTCCTGCTTGATGAACGGGGCCGGGAGGCGTTCGTCGAAGAACTCGGCGTGATCATGGAAGACGATGCGCTGCCCCTGCAGTTCGTCTTCGTGATGCGGGAGGACATGCTCGCGGAGATGAGCCGGCTCAAACCGGCGGTCCCGGAAATCTTCCATCATGAATACCGGCTCGGCCGATTGACCTCCGAACAGGCCGCACAGGCCATCACGGGTCCCGCCTGGCGGGTCGGCTGCCGGTTCGAAGACACACTCGTCGACCGCCTGCTGGAGGATCTCTCCGACGAGAACTCCGTCGATCCGCCGCACCTGCAGATCGTGTGCGATACGCTATACGATCAACGCGATACGAGAAACCTGATCACGGAATCGGCCTACGACCAGCTGGGCGGTGCTTCGCAGATCCTGGCCGACTATCTCGCAAGGGTCCTCCGCCGGTTTTCCGCGGCCGACCTGTCCGTGGTGCAGCAGGTGCTCCTGACGCTGGTCTCCGCGGACGAACGGCTCATCGTCGTACGGGAAGCCGAACTGGCTGCGCGCATCCAGACCGGCGACCGGAACGACGCCGACGCCCTTGGCACGCTGCTCGGGGAACTGGTCGACGCCCGTATCGTCCGGCGCAGGAACCAGGAAGGGGAGGGCTGGCTGGAACTCGCCCACGAATGCATGATCCCGGAGGTGTCCCGCTGGCTGACCAACAGCGTCTACGAGGCAAAGCAGGCGCGCAGCCTGCTCGAACGGTCGGTGGAGAACTTCAGGACCTACCAGCTCATCATGGACCGCGAAAGCCTGGACCTGCTCGCACCGTACCTGGAGGAAATCGGCGTATCCGGCGATGAGGCGTACCTGCTTTGCATCAGTATGCTCAACCGTGACCGGCCCGTGCCGTCCTGGCTGGTCGAGCGGGTGCCGGACGCGCTGGACGTGATCCTGGAAGCCATGTACAACGACCGCGAGGAAGTCCGGCGGCGGGCGGTGGAGTCTTCCCGGCCCGTGCGCTGCGCGGCGCTGAACAACCGGCTCAGGCACCTCGCGCTTCGGGATCCCGCATTGGGCGTGCGCAGGGCGGCCAGCATCGAACTGGCGGACTGGTTCGGATCGGCCGTGGAATCGATTCTTACCCGTCCCACCGGCAACGAGTCCGTCAGCCGCCTCCAGCGCGCGGTCAGCCTGGCCTTTCTGCGGGAACAGAACCGGTCGGTCAAACTCTCCCGGCTGTACCGGGTCATGGTGATGGTCGGTTTCATATTGATGCGCCTGCAACAGGGCGGGATCGACATCATGCAACAGGGCATCGGCGGTACGTTCGGCGGCGCCGTGTCCGGCCTGTTCGGCGGGCTGCTCCTCGGCACCGCCCTGGCCGCCGCCAGTTCCGGCCTGTCGCCGGAGGCGCTTACGCCCATTTTCGTCCTGGCCGGCCTGGGTGTGTTCGGCGGGGCATTCGGCGGCGCGGGCGTGTCCTTCGGCATGGTCGCGCTGCGGCGCGTATCGGGGAGATACAGCCGGTGGCTCGGCGTACTCGGCGGCGCACTGGGCGGCGGGATGGTAGGTGTCGCGTTCAACCTGTACAGTGCCGATACCATTCAGACCCTCTTCGGCCGGCAACCCGCCGGCCTGACCGGGGGTCTCGAGGGCGCCCTCATCGGCGCGGGCGTGGCCCTGGGACCGGTCGTCACGTACTATCTGTCCAGGCGGCCCGGTCAGTGGCGAAGCCTGCTCTACGTCGTCTTCGGCGCACTGGGCGCCATGGCCGCCAGTGTCGTGCTGACCGTGATGGGCGGAAGCATGTTCACGGCCAGCCTGGAAATTCTCAGGCAGTCCTTCGATGCGTCGCAGATACGGCTCGAAACCATCGCGGCGATCTTCGGGGAAGGAGAGTTCGGTCGTACCACCCAGGTCGCCCTGGGCGCCCTGGAGGGACTGCTCTTCGGTGGGGGCGTCACGGCCGGCATCGAGATCTTCACGCGCTCGAGGGAGCGTGTCGAAGAGCGGTTCGGCAAGGGGATGAACCGTGGGACATCGTAAGGAAGGCGCGGGTATTCCCGGCGAATTCGAGTTGATCCGGCGAATCGGGCACGCGCTGCCCGAGCCGGATCCGAGCGTCCTGTTGGGGGTCGGCGATGACGCCGCGGCCGTAGTGCCCTCGCCCGGCATGACGATCCTGCTGACGACCGACACCTTCGTGGAAGGCGTGGATTTCGACGTGACCTTCTCGTCCTGGCGGCAGATCGGATGGAAGTGCA
This sequence comes from Candidatus Latescibacterota bacterium, assembly GCA_022822725.1. Taxonomy (GTDB): domain Bacteria; phylum JAAXHH01; class JAAXHH01; order JAAXHH01; family JAAXHH01; genus JAAXHH01. The sequence continues at coordinate 423,597 of JAJEAN010000001.1, read as the reverse complement.
TGGCCGCCAATTACAGCGATATCGCGGCCATGGGCGGCGTACCCAGGCACGCGCTGACGACCCTCTGCCTTCCTGCCCATCGCACCATGGAAGACGTGGAGGAACTGTACGCGGGGTTCCACGACCTGGCCGGGCACGCCGGCCATCCCGTGTCCATCGTCGGAGGCGATCTGAGTTCGACGGACGGACCGACCGTCATCTCCATCACGGTGAGCGGAGAAGCCGCGGAGGAACGCATCACGCGCCGCAGCGGCGCCCGGGCGGGAGACATCCTGTGCGTGACCGGACACCTGGGCGCGAGCGAGACCGGACTACGCCTGCTTCGTTCGGAACGGGAGCAACCGGCCGCGGGGAGCCCGGCGTCGCAAGGGCCGGTGATTCAGGGGCCGGCGGAGCGGTCGGATGCGGAGCGGGCGGGGCCGGAACAGTCGGCGGAACAGTTGGCGGAGCAGTCGTCGGAGCTGTTCGAAGGCGTGCTGCGCCGCCACCGCACCCCTGTTCCACGGGTCCGCGAAGGCGTGTTGCTGGCGAACAGCGGGTGGGTCCGCGCCATGATCGACGTGAGCGACGGGCTCAGTTCAGACGCCCTGCACGTGGGTCGGGGCAGCGGAGTAGGGTTGAACCTGGATGGGAACGCCCTGCCCATCGCGGAGGAAACCAGGCGGGCCATGGCAGCGCTTCGGATCAATCCTGTCGGGACGGCGCTGGAAAGCGGCGAGGAGTTCGAGCTGCTGTGCGCAGTTGCGCCGGAGGGGGTGGATCGCCTGGCAAAGGAGCTTGCGGAGCGTACCGGAACGCCGCTGAACCCCATTGGCGAATGCCTGTCCGCCGACCAGGGATGGACCATTACGGATCGCGCCGGCCCCCGGCCCCTGACCCCAAAGGGGTACGAACATTTCAGCGGATGAAGTCAGCGGATGAAATCAGCGGATGATGTCGGGCCGTGACGTCAGAAGGTAACGGCTAGATTTCTATTTCCACGGCTTCTTCGGTCACCCGGACCGGGAAGCAGGTGAGGTTTTCGTAGGCCGGAGGCGACAGGACGTCGCCCGTGGTCACATCGAATGACGCGCCGTGGAACGGGCACCAGAGGTCGGTGCCGTCCAACTCCCCTTCGCTCAGGGGAGCGCCCATGTGGGGGCAGAAATTATCGGCGGCATAGTACTTCCCGTCCACGTTGCAGAGGACGATCTCCTTCCCGCTGATCGAGACCATCTTCATCTGGCCCGGACTCAGTTCATCCAGCTCCGCCGCCTTGACGTATCCCATGAACGCTTGCTCCTCTTTCGGTCCCGCGTGATCCGTGTACCGGGTTCGTACCGGGTTCGTACGGCTGTCGCAACACGCCGTCAGCCGGGAATGATGATCCGCTGGCCGATTCTCAGCCGCCTGGCCTGCACGTCGGGGTTCGCCCGCATGAGGGCCGCGACGGAGACTTTGAAGACCCGGGCAATCCGGGCCAGCGTATCCCCCGACCGGATGTTGTAGGTCATCGCCGCGTCTGAAACCCTTCCGCTTCCGTTTCCCGACAGTCGAAGCACCTGGCCGGGGTGGATGAGGTCTCCACGCAACCCATTGGCCAGTTTCAGCGCGACTACGGTGGTCCCGTAGTACCGGGCGATGCGGGTCAGCGAGTCGCCGCGCCGCACGGTGTGTGTAGCGGCGTTCTTCGGCGTACCGTACGAAGCCATCTGGCCTGCCCATTGCTGTCCACTGCTCCGTCCGGGTACGCGGAGGATCTGGCCTACGCGGATCAGGCTGCCGCGGATCCGGTTCATGCTCCGTAGCCTGCTGACCGAGGTCCCGAATCTGCGGGAGATATGGCCCAGGGTATCACCCCTTCGCACGCGGTACCTGCGTGTATCGGGCGGGGGCCTGAAATCCGACTCCGGCAGCTCGTCGAGACTTGCGAGAAGGGTCGAACCCGCGCCCAGGGGTACGCGCAGCGAAAACCCGGTGGGCGGCGTCACGCCAAAGCGGATGTCGGTGTTCAACGCCTTGAGATCGTCCTGCGACATGGCGAGCAGTTCGGCGACATGCTGCAGCGCGACCGACTTGTCGATGTGCACTTCTTCAATGAGGTAGGGGTCGTGGGTGTCCGGCAATTCGACGCCGTATTTCCCGGGGTTCTCGAGGATATGCAGCACCGCGAGGAACTTGGGTACGTAGTTCCGGGTCTCCCTGGGCAGCCGCATTGTCCAGTAATCCCGCTTCCCCGTCCGGTTAATCTCGCGGAGCACCCGGTTTTCTCCGCAGTTGTACGCCGCCATGGCGAGAAACCAGTCGTCGAACATGGTATACAGGTCCCCCAGGTAGTCGAGGGCGGCCGGGGTGGCCTTGATGGGATCGAAGCGGTCGTCTACCCAGCCGGATCGCTTGAGTCCGTACCGTTTTCCCGTATCGAAGATGAACTGCCACATGCCCGCCGCGGCCGCCCACGAGAACGCTCTTGGTTTGAAGCCGCTTTCGACGACGGGAAGCCATTGAAACTCAGGCGGCATTCCCCGGGCAGCCAGTTCTTCACGGATCATCGGGGTGTAGCGTCCGGACCGCTGGTAGGCGGCCTTGAGTATGTTCTGACCTCTGTCTTTGAGCAACAGATTGATCTGCTGCGTGACGCGGCGGTTGAGTACCCTGGGGATTGAACCCCGGACTTCTGCGGCAGCGCGGCGCCTGTTCTGGATGCGGTCTACCAGTGGTCCGAGCTTCCTGAGGAGTTCGGCCTGCTCGGGGGTGGCCGCGTGCTTCTGGTCGTCGCTCAGCAGGACGAGCAGTCCAAGCACTTCATCGACCGCGGCGCGCGCGGCCGTGGTGTCGGATCGTTCCAGCGCCGAGAGGGCCGCGTCATAGTGCAGCCTGGCGTCGTCGAGCAGGCTGTTCGGGTCCCGTATCGCAAGGGAATCGGCCGGGGCGACGTGATCGAGGGTAAGACCCGGGTCCTGTGGCTCCTCCACCGCGACGGTATTTCCGGAGGTATCGGCCGTCCCGGTCCGGGGCGTGGTGCGCGAACCCGGTTCGAGGGTCCGGGGGGCGGCGCAACCGACGAGGATCATCAGGCCTATGAGCGGGAGGTGTCTAATCATATCCGTGCCTGCGATTCAGATACCGGCAAAGCTGCCGGACGACGGTCCACCGCCCGGCGACTGCCTCCAAAGCCGCCTAAAATATACGGTCAACCTCAGGGGAGGCAAGGGCTTTTGGAAAAAAACAGCCCGTCAGGACGCCGAGAACTCGGCGAGCGCGCGGTCTATTTCCTCGACGACCCACGGATCTTCTTCGGTCTTTCGCGCCTTCTCCAGTGCCGCAAGCGCCCTTGTTCCGCCTACGTTCCCCAACGCCCAGGCCGCATGGCCCCGGACCAGAGGTTCGTCGTCGACCAGTGAATCGGCAAGGGCGGGTACCGCCCCGGGGTCCTTCGTGTTGCCCAGGGCGACGGCGGCGTTCCGAAGCAGGCCGCGGCGCTTCGTCCGCTTGACGGGGCTGCCCTTGAACCGCGTCCTGAACGCCTCCGGCGTCAACCCCAGCATTTCTACGAGGTCCGGCTTTTCGTTCCAGGGACGGGCAACGAAGGCCGGATGGCCGGTCTCGGGTGCGCGGCGGTTCCAGGGACATACATCCTGGCAGTCGTCGCACCCGAACACGCGGTCTCCCATCGCCGCGCGGTACTCAAGGGGGATGGCGCCCTTCAGTTCAATGGTGTGGTAGGAAATGCAGCGGCGAGAATCGACCACGTAGGGTTCGACAATGGCGTCCGTGGGACAGGCTTCGAGGCACAGGGTGCACGTGCCGCAGTGATCGGACGTGGGGCCGTCCTGGTCCAGTTCGATGTCGAGGAGGATCTCCCCGATCAACAGCCACGAACCCACGCGCTTGTGGATGAGGTTGGTATGCTTCCCGAACCAGCCCAGGCCGGCGCGGACGGCAAACTCGCGTTCCAGTACGGGCCCCGTGTCTACATATACCTTCCCTTCCACGGGGTGGTCGGCCCGCTCCTGCACGAATCGAAGCAGCGCCTGCAGCTTCTCTTTCATCACGTCATGATAATCGTCGCCCCGGGCATACCGGGCGATTTTGCCGCGGGGCGAGCTGTCGGACGTGCAGTCGGGCGTGGGCTGGAGCGAGGGGTCCTGCGGGTCTTCGGGCGTGCAGTCGGGCGAGGGCTGGAGCGTGCGGCCCTGCGGGTCTTCGGACGTGCCGGACCGGAGCGAGGGGTTCGGCGTGTCATCGGGTGCACTTTCGGGCGAGGGATTCGGATCCGGACAGCGGTAGTTCATGGCGACCACGACGAGGGACCGGGCGTTCGGCAGGATTTTCCGCGGATCCTGCCGTTTCTCGATCTGTCGGCCCAGGTAGGCCATCTCGCCGGCCAGGCCCTGCTCGATCCATTCGGCGTAGTAATCCCCGTGGCGGGGTGGATCGGCCGTCGTTACGCCGGAGAGATCGAATCCGAGATACGCGGCATGCGCCTTGATGTCTTCGGTCAGAGACACGGGAATCCGCTGCGCGGCGTGGCTATCCCGCCGCCTGTCCGCTGGGCGCCGGAGCATGACGCCGGTTCCTGTTCCGTCCGTAGGACCGTCGACGTCCGCCCTGCTGCTGGTCGTCCCGCTTGTTCGTCATCCTGTGGGCGATCTTCTCCCGGATGACGGTCACCTTAATGTGCCCGGGATAGGTCAGGTCGTTGCGGATCTTCTGGGAGATCTCGGAAGCCAGCGTGTGCGTCCGGTCGTCGTCCACCTGGTCCGGACGGACCATGACCCGGATCTCGCGGCCGGCGTTGATGGCGTAGGCGTCGGCCACCCCGTCGAAGGACCGGGCGAGTTCTTCCAGTTCCACCACTCTGCGGACATAGTCTTCGGGATCGTTCCTGCGGGCGCCGGGCCGGGCGCCGGAGATGGCGTCCGCCGCGGCGACCAGAAAGGTGATCGGCGAGGTGATTTCCTCGTTCTCGTCGTTATGATGGGCGATGATGGCGTTCTTGACTTCCTCTGGCTCGCCGTACTTTTCCGCGAAGGCCAGGCCGATTTCCGGGTGGGAACCCTCCATCTCGTGGTCGAGGGCCTTGCCGACGTCATGCAGGAGTCCGCAGCGCCGGGCGAGTATTTCGTCCAGGCCGATTTCGACGGCCATCATGCCGGTGAGGAACGCCACTTCCTTCGAGTGATCCAGGGCGTTCTGGCCGTAACTGGAACGGAACCGCAGCCGGCCGACCAGTTTCATCATCTCGGGGTGCATCGATTTCAGTTTGAGCTCGTTGACGGCCTGCTGGCCTTCCGAGAGCAGACGGCTGTCGATATGTTCCCGTGCCCGCCCGATGATCTCCTCTATACGGCTCTGAGTGATCTTCCCGCTGGACACGAGATCCGCCATGGCCGTCCGGGCGATTTCCCGTCGAATGGGATCGAAACAGGAGATGACCACGGCTTCGGGCGTATCGTCCACCATCACCTTGACTTCGCTGACCGCCTCGAAAGTCCGGATGTTGCGACCGTCTTTCCCGATGATACGGGCCTTTATCTGGTCGTTGGGCAGGGGCACTACCGCGACGCTGGTCTGTGTGGACTGGTCCACCGCGCACCGGCTGATCGCCAGCGTGACGATCTTTCTCGCTTCCCGGCTGGCATTGGTCTGCGCAGTTTTCATTATGTCCCGTACCTGGTGCTCGGCTTCCTGCTTCACGTCGCGGATGAGTTCGTCGTGGAGTTGCTGCTTGGCTTCCTCGGAGGTCAGCCGGGCCAGGGACTCCAGCCGGTTGCGGTATTCCGAGGCCGATTCCTTCAGGCGGACTTCCTGCGCGTTCAGCTTCTCCTCGGTCTTTTCCAGTTCGTCTTCCCGCAGGCTGGTCTGATCTTCGCGGTCCTTCAGGTTGTCATACCGTTGCTCGCACTCCTTCTCCCGGTCCATCATATCCTGCTCCTGGCTCACCAGGGCGGACAGCCTGCTGTTGATTTCCTCCTCCTGGGTCTCACGCGCGTCGTGCCACTTTCTCTTCTCCTCCAGCATCTCCGCCCGGCGCTGCACTTCCATCTCCTTGAAAAGGCGCTGGGCGCGCTTCTGGGCCTTCTCCTCCATTTCGCCAGCTTTGCTGCGCCGCCAAAGCATGCCGATGACCAGCCCGACGAGACCGGAAAACACGGCCAGCGCGGCCAGGGGCAGCAATAACCCGGTAAGGTTTTCCAATGGGAATTCCATACAACACCCCCTGCGATAGAACAGCTTATCCCGTTAGTGGCGTCGAACGCGGTGGCGTCGAGCCCGGGATTAATGTCGATAAGCTGGCCGACGGACCGGAGAGTGACCGGATCGGCTTATGCGGGCAGGGGCGTTTTGCTTACGGGCGAGGCAGGGATGGCACCCGTGTCTTTCGAACCGTACCGCCGAAGGGACGTTTATGCGCGTATTCCCGACGATCTGTCGTCAAGCGTTTGAAGTGTTTTCCGCTCAGAAAGTTCCTTCGCCTTCCAGCACCGGGAAAGTGCGTGCACAATTCAGCAAAGTACGATCAGTAATTGAACAGAACTTGATGCCACCTGTTCGCCAGGAACGGTGTCGGTCATGCGTTTTGCTTGTGTAATCCGTGTTCCAATGCGCCCGGTCTTCCTCCGGAGCGCCCCCAACCTGCTTATGCTTATCGAGTTACCCACTCAGGTCGTACGATTATGTAGCTACCGGTGCATAATCCGGATTGTCGTTCTCCGAAGCGCGACGCGGTTATGCGGACCGCTCGCGTGTGCCTGGTTTTCTTCCGAATCGATCCGGCAGAAAGAGGATGATCGTCCCCAGCATGAGCAGCGCCGTACCGATCCAGACCCAGTTTACCAATGGATTAATGTAGACCTTAAATGTAGCTACGTCAAGCGTTTCGTTCAGTTCCGCCAGGACCACGTACAGGTCCTCATTCAGCGTCGACCAGATGGAAACTTCCGAAGTCACCTGGTCCTGTATGGGGTAGAGACGCTTCTCCGGGGCCATCATCACGACGGGCTCGCCGTCCACGGACAGGCGGAGCAGGCCGGCGTAGGACACGTACTCGCCCATGTTGGTCTCGGTGAGGGAATCGAAGTCCAGGGTGTAGTTCTTGATCTGGAACGACTCGCCCTCCCGGACCGCGAAGTTCTCTTCCCGGTCGAAGGCGGACCCGGTGAAGCCCACGAACAGGAGTACGATGGCGATATGCACGATGTAACCGCCGTAGCGGCGCTTGTAGCTCATGACGAGGCGGTAGAACGCCGCGAGCCAGGATTCGTCGTTCGTCGACCGCCGCGCCCGGGCACCGCGGTAGAACTCCAGTCCGATGGCGCCGGCCACGAAGGCGCACATGCTGAAGGAAAGCACGGCGTAGACGTGCCGGATGCCGAAGGCGAGCAGGATGGCGGCCGCGGCGAAGAAGCAGGCCACGGGTATGGTAAAATGCCGCTTCAGGCTCTGCACGGACGTCTTGCGCCACGCAAAGAGCGGACCCGCGCCCGTGAGGAAGAGCAGGAAGAGGCCAAGCGGTACGTTGATCTGGTTGAAGTACGGCGCGCTCACCGTGATCTTCTCCCCGCTGACCGCCTCGGAGAGCACGGGGAATATGGTTCCCCAGAGGATGGCGAAGCACACGCCGACGAGCGCCAGGTTGTTGAGCAGGAAGCTGCTTTCCCGCGAGACGAAGGAGTCGAGTTCGCTGCGGGCCTTCAGGGCGCGGCGCCGGCTGATCAGGATGCCGAAGGACAACACCATCGAGACGATGACGAAACCCAGGAACATGGGGCCGATGCCCGAAGTCGTGAAGGAATGTACCGATGAGACGACCCCGCTTCGCGTGAGAAAGGTGCCGAAGTAGACCAGGCCGAAGGTCAGGATGATCAGGATGAAGTTCCAGATCTTCAGCATGCCCTTCTTCTCCTGGATCATCACCGAGTGGAGAAAGGCCGTGATGGTCAGCCAGGGCATGAGCGCCGCGTTCTCCACCGGGTCCCAGGCCCAGTAACCGCCCCATCCCAGCTCGACGTAGGCCCACCGGCCGCCCAGCATCAGGCCGAAACCGAGGAAGAACCAGGCGTAGAGGGTCCATCTGCGGATCGTCCGGATCCAGGTGTCGCCCAGTTCCCCTGTGATCAGCGCGGCCATGGCGAAGGCGAAGGGAACCACCGTCCCCACGTAGCCCTGGTAGAGGATGGGCGGGTGGATGATCATGAGCGGCATCTGCAGCACGGGGTTCAGGCCGCGGCCCTCGGCGGGCACGAAGGGCAGCAGTTCGAAGGGATCGGCCATGAAAACGAGCAGGGCGATGAAGAAAAGGACCACCGACATCATCACCGCGTGTACGTAGGGGATCAGCGTCTGGTTCCGGTCCCGGTTCGTGAGGTGCACCACCAGCGAGAAGAAGGCCAGGGTCCATACCCACAGGAGCAGGGAGCCCTTCTGCCCGGCCCACATCGCGGTGACGCGGTAGAATTCGGGCAGGGTGCTGCTGGTGTAGGAGGCGACGTACTCCACCTGGAAGTTGCCCGTGTACAGGTGGTATATCAACACGATGGACGAGAGGGTCAGCAGGCCGAAGGTGGCGAGTACGCCGTGGGCTCCGCTGGCGATCATCTGCGGGTTCCGCGCCCGGGCGCCGACCACGCTGGTCACGCCGCCGTAGGCCGCCGTCATGAAGGCGAGCAGCAGGCTGAAGTATCCGATATCGTTCATATATGCACTCGGTTCAAACTCGCGCGGCGTGCCGCCGTGTTTCGCGGTTTCAGGTTCTTCTTTCCACCTCGATGCGTCCTTCGCCGGATATCCTCCCGACGAGGACCTCGGTCGCCAGACCGACGAAGAGGCCGTTTTCCAGGATGCCGGGTACGTTGTTGAGCGCGCGCTCCAACCCGCCGGGGTCGTCGATCCCGTCGAAACGGGCGTCCACCACCATGTTCCCCTGGTCCGTGATGACCGGTCCGTCCTTGTGGACCGCCATCCGCAGCACGGGATCTCCGCCCATGGCTTCGACCGTGCGCATGACGGGCCGGACGGCCATGGGAAGGACTTCCAGCGGCACGGGGCTTTTCGTGCCCAGCCGCTCGACCAGTTTCGATTCGTCCACGATGACGATGAACCGTTCGGCCATGCCGTCCACGATCTTCTCGCGCAGGTGGGCGGCGCCCCGGCCCTTGATCAGGTTCATCGCGGGATCGACCTCGTCCGCGCCGTCTATGGCGATGTCGACCCGGTCCACGTCGTCCAGCGTGCCCGGCGGGATGCCGTTCCCGCGGGCCAGTACCGACGCGTCGAAGGACGTGGGTATGCCGACGATGTCCAGTTGCTCCTCCCGCACGCGGCGCCCCAGTTCCTCGATCATGAACTCCGCCGTCGATCCGGTGCCCAGTCCGACCACGTCGCCCGGGCCGACCATGTGGGCGGCCTCGATGCCGACGGTCCTCTTCATGTCTCGAGTCAGGTCTTCGGATGACATGTACTGGTTTCCGGGTCTCGATCCGGCTATTTGACAGCGTCCAAAGATAACCCGGAACGCCTGTTCAAGTCAACTGATACCGGTGAGATCTCCGGACTGCCCGTACCTCAACGGGAACTCCGCCGGAAGGTAATCTGGTTGCCGCTGGGGAAGAAGATGGTCAGGAGGTCTTCCTCTATCGTGATGGTGCAGGGTTCGGCGGGCGCGTCCGCGGCGTCCTCCGGCCTCACCCTCATCGAAAGCTCGCTGGCCTCGAAACCGTCGACGGCGTGACCGCCGGAGAGGTTGTACAGGTGGCGGAAGGTCAGCTTGTCTCCGTCCAGGGTGTAGGTGCCCCCTTCGCCGGATCCCCTCCGCGGGCCCTCGTCGGTCACGATGAAGTAGAGGACCGACCAGTCCTTTTCGGTGAAGATGATCAGGCCGGTCACATTGTGGACCGGTCCGGATCTGAGCCGGTACGTTTCCGGTTTCCAGGCGCCCCTGATATCGAGCGACCCGGCCTCGGACTGCGTGAGCGCGGTCTCGGCCTCGGACTGCGCATGGGCGGTCTCAGACTGCACGTGGGCGGTCTCGGCAGTGTCCGGCACGACGGCACCCAGCGTGGCAACACCCAGTGAGGCAACGCCCAGCGTGACAACGCCCGGTACCAGGAATGCGGTCAGGATGATACGTGTTTTCCAGCGCATGGTATTCCTCACGGTTTTCCGGACGGGTCGACGCCCGCCCGCTTCAGGTAATCTCCGATATACTCGAGGAGGTCCGCCTGGGCGTTCCCCTCGTCCTGGTATCGCCTGAGGATCTCCTCGACCATCGGGGCGACTTCCAACGGGACGTCATGCGACCTGCCGAGTTCGACGCCCAGGTGCATGTCCTTTACCCCCAGGTCGACGGCGGAATGCAGTAACCGGCCGTCCAGGAAGCGGGTCAGGCACCGCTCCATCATCCGGCTCTGGCCCATGCTCGGCCGGATGGCTTCGATCAGCCTGCGCGGGTCGATGCCGGCCCGTGCGCCGATGGCCATCCCTTCGCAGGCGCCGATGAAATTGATGAACATCATCAGATTGTTCACCAGTTTGGTCGCAACGCCGCTGCCGGTATCCCCCATGCGGACGACCGTTTCGCCCACGTCGCGCAGGAGGGGTTCGTACCGGTCGAACACCTCCTGCGCGCCGCCGACGAACACGGTCAGGGTGGCGTCCCTGGCGCCGAATACGCCGCCGCTGACAGGCGCGTCGAGGACGTCGATCCCCCGCGCCGCACCCTCCCTGGCGATCCGCTGGATGAGCCCCGGTTCGCCGGTGCTCGTGTCGATATAGACGGTCCCGCGGGCGAGTCCTTCGAATACGCCGTCCGCGCCCAGGACGACCGTCTCCACCGCGGCGGGACCAGGCAGCGAGGTAAGGACGGCTTCCGCGCCCGTGGCCGTCTCGCGGGGGGACGTAGCCCAGACCGCCCCGGCGTCAACCAGGTTCGAGGCCTTGTCCTGCTTCAGGTCGTGGACACGCAGGGCGTGCCCGGCGCGCAGGAGGCTGGCGGCCATGGGATTGCCCATGTTGCCCAGCCCGATGAATCCTACTTTCATGCATTTTCCTGGCGCGTTTCGTCGATGGTCGGGAAGTCACCCGGTATGGTGATCTCGATGACTTCGAAATCGTCGGAGTACTCCATGAGTTCATGGGCGACGCCGGGCGCCTGGTACCACGCGTCGCCCGCGGTCACCTCGATCTCGCCCACGTCCGCCAGTTCGATGCGCGCCCAGCCCTTGAGCAGGTAGTTCATCTGGAACTCGAGTTCGTGGGAATGATAACCCATGGGGCCGTCGCAGGACTGGGCGGCCCTGATGACGTGGGCCATCACCCGGCCTTCGGTGGCGGACTTCATGCCCAGGTCGCGGTACACGAAATAGGGACGAAGCCCCTTTTCCCATTCCGCGCCGTCCGCATGCGCCGCGAAGGACTTGGTCGTGTGCTCAGCCATGATGGTGCTCCTTTAATTGGTAACGATAGATGCAGACGACGAAGGCCGGCATCAGGGCGTGCCCCGTCTCCCGCCGCCATCCATGTAGACGGCGGTGCCAAAAACATAGGAACAGGGTTCAGATGCGAGGAAAGTCGCCGCGGCGGCGATCTCTTCCGGTTCCGCGATGCGTCCGGCGGGAAGCTTCTCGCCGGCTTCGCGAAGCAGCTCCTCGACGTCGCGGCCCAGCCGGTCGGCCTCCGTCTGCTGCACGTCCCGGGCTCTCTGCGTGTTCGTCAGGCCAGGGCAGATGGCGTTGACCAGGATGCCGTCGCCGGATACGGCGTCCGTCAGGGCCCGCGTGCAGTTGAGGACGGCGATGTTGGCCAGGCTCAAGGGGATGTTGCCGCGTCCGGGGCTCGTTCCCGCGCCGCCGGCGATTTGGACGATGCGCCCCCAACGGTTCTCCTGCATGTACGGGATCACCAGCTGCGCCATCCTCAGGTATCCGTGGGCCTTGAGCGCCAGCCCTTCGTCGATCTGTTCCGCGGGAAGATCCAGGATGTCGCCTCCCCGGGCCGCGCCGGCGCAGTTGATGAGGATATCGATACCGCTGAACGTGCCGACGGCTTCCTGGACTACCTTGCGGCAACCGTCCAGCGAGGTCAGGTCGGCCGTGACCGCGTGTCCCTCGCCGCCCGCCGCTTCGATTTCCCGGACCACCTCGTCCAGCAGGTCCCGGCCGCGGGCCGTGACGCACACGCGGGCGCCCTCCCGGGCCAGGGCCAGCGCGCAACAACGCCCGATGCCGCGGCTGCCGCCGGTGACGATCGCTCTTTTTCCGCTGAGTCCCAGGTCCATGATTTCCGTGTCCAGTAGATGGTGCACGCCGCTCTCGATCACAACCCCAGCAGGCGGACGGCGTTCCCTCCCAGAATGGCGGCGCGGTCTGCTTCGGACAGCTCCATCGCGTTGATGCTCTCGATCATCTTCGGCATGCTGCCGATCTGGTGGGGATAGTCGCTCCCGGCCAGGATGCGGTCGGCGCCGGCGAAACCCAGGGCGAAATGCAGCGCGTCCACGTCGAAATTGACCGTGTCGTAGTAGAACTGGTTCTTCAGGTAGACCGTGGGATGGTGCTCCAGGTTGGCGCGGCACTGCGGAAAGGCCTCGTAGCACCGGTCGAAGCGCTCGGCGAGGTAGGGCACGGCACCGCCCAGGTGGCCCAGCACCCAGCGAATGTTCGGAAAGCGCTCCACCACGCCGCTGAAGAGCAGGCTGGCCGTGGCCAGGGTCGTATCCATCAGGAATCCCACCGCGGGCATGAGCATATAGTCCTTCATGGCCTCCACGCCCAGGGGGAAGGTGGGATGGATGAAGACGGCCATGTCGCGATCGTCCGCGATCTCGTACATGGGCCAGAAGCACGGATCGCTGAGCGCGACGCCGTTGGCGTTGCTGTACACGCACACCCCTTTGAGACCCAGCGAACCGACGGCCCGTTCCAGTTCGGCGGCGCAGGCCTCCGGCTTGTTCAGCGGAAGCGTGGCCAGGGCTGGCAGGCGGTCCGGGTGTGCCTGTTGTATCTCAGCAAAAAGATCGTTGACCTTGCTGCTGAGTTCGGCGGACCGGTCCGGCGTCTCGATGAGTGTGCCCGGCGCCGTGAAGGTGATGACGTGCGTGTCGACGCCGGCCTCGTCCATGACCTCCATGCGCACGTCCATGAGCCGGTGGCCGGGCACCAGGATGTTGTAGTCGCCGGGAGAGTGCAGGACCGGGTTGCCGTCTTCGTCGTCGGTCACCGTGTACGCGCTGGGGCCCTTCCGGATCTCCTCGACGTACCGGGGCGGATAGACGTGGTTGTGAAAATCGACGATGGGCATGGGGTGCCTGTCCTCTCCTGTCCTCTCCGCTCGCTTGCGCGTCAGCTCCCGTACAACGCGTTGAAGAGCAGCTTGAAGGTGCCGTGGGTCTGGTTGCGGAAACTAACCTGGAACCCGTAGAGTACGATGCGTCCTTCGCCGTGGCGCACACTGATCATGGCGGGCTTGCCGGCGATGTGTTCCTCGCCGATCAGCCACCCGCTCTCGAGCACGTCTTTCTCGGGATAGGCGGCGACCACCTCGTACCGGTCGTTGAAGTGCGACGGGTTGATCGAATACACGGGACTGCCGCGGTGCATGGCCAGGGCCCGGCCCGGCATGCCGTATCCGAGGGGGTGGGTATTGTCGACCCGGATACGCAGCATGGAACCGGGGCAGAAAAAGGCGCTTTCCGGCAGTCCGGCCGTTACGTCGGTGATATGAAGGCCGAACTTCTCGATGGGAAGCTGGCAAGCGCGGCTGACGGCCACGAGCGTGCCGCCCTTTTCCACGAAGGCGCCGATGGCCTCGATTTCCGATTCACCCAGGGCGCTGCGGTACTTTTCGGGCTGAGGCACGGTCTTCAGGCGTCTTTCGATCTCCTGTTCCGTGCCGGCCATCATGTCCATCGTGTCGTCGGGCAGGATGAACACGTCGCATCGGTCGCCGAGGCCGCCCCGGATATCGGCGTCCCGTACGGAGCGGTAGGAGAAGCCCGACTGCTCCAGCGTCATGCGGGTCCAGCCTTCGGGCATGTTGCCGCCCCAGTACCGCTGGTACATGGCGATGCGCGGCGGTCTGAGCGGATCGCCTTCCACCGGTTCTTCGAGGCGGTAGCCGGCGGCGCCGGCATCCCGGACGATTTCCTCGCACCTCGCCTGGTCGATCCCGCTGACGATAAAGGCGCCGGCCGGCAAAGACGGTGTGGACGGCATAGACGGCATGGACGGCACGGCCGACACGCCGCTGCCATCCACGGAAAGGGGGCCGGCGGCGCGGCGGACTTCGGCGCCCGCTTCGAGCGCCGCGTTGACCGCGGTGAAGGCGGCGTTGTGCCGGGGGTCGACGGCCATGCCGTGCGCGCCGTCGCCGGTCACCGATCCGCTTGCAGGCGCCGGTTCGGTCACGGCATCCAGGTTCAGGGCCTCCTCGTCCAGAGCGTCGTGGGGCACCTCCGCCGGTTCCGCGCGGACGCCCATCATCTCCGCCAGCGTGTCCGTCGCGTTGTCGAAGATCCTGGTGGGCGAGCCGTCGGCCTTGCGCGCCCAGGCGTCGTCCGGCCAGAAGGTCCGCTCCAGCAGCGTCTTGACCACGCCGCGCTTGGGCTGGGCGTTGGATATAAACCAGGTGCCCGCGGGATAGACCCGGCTTCCCACCGTCGCCCGGGTCCGGGTGCGCCGCACGTCGATGCCCTGGCGAAGCAGGGCGTTCACCAGGTGGGTCACGACCACCGGATCGTGCTGGTCCGGGCGGATGAAGAAACCCGCCGAATCATCCTCCCGGCCCCTCTGGGTCTGGTGCAGGGCCTTCTGCACGGCGTTCCTGAGCACCGTTTCCCGGCACCGGGCCGCGATTTCCATGATCCCCCTGGCGGCGACTTTCTGCTGGTCCACCATGTCGCGCAGCCGCCACCAGCCCCCCGGCCACGGATTGGGAAAGTTGGTCTGCGGCTTGTAATGGGGCAGCGTGTGCAGGGTGTTCCCGTCCTCGCCCCTGAGCTGATGGGGATGCACATAGAGGGGACTGGCCAGTTTCGCCTGGGCCGTCTCGGTGAGCAGGCTCGCGATGTTGTGGTAGTTTCCGAGCCAGTGGAACCCCATGTGGTACCAGGCCGGAAACATGGCGCCGCTGATGACGCCCTGGTGGCCCGCTTCCTCCAGCTTGTAGACCATGTGGGCCCCGTACCAGTTGATCTCGCGCCATACGAGCGGGTCGGCGTGGGGATGAATGGGCTCGCAGTAGGGGCAGACGAACAGGCGGGGCTGATAGCCGCCCATTTCGTGATGGTCCTGGAAGACGTGGGGATGCCAGTCCTGGAACATGATCCGGGCCATGTACTTCGATTCCACCAGGTTCAGCATGAAGGCGTCCCGGTTGTTGTCGTGGCCGCAGTACTTGTGGTACAGCCAGGGCAGGTCGCATCCCTCGTAGTCCGTGCCCAGGTGCTTGTTGTACCAGTCGGTCACCATGAGCTGCCCGTCGGGATTGAAGCAGGGCACCATCAGGAAGATGACGTTATCCAGGATTTGCTGCGTGGTCTCGTCTTCGCCCGTCACCAGGTCGTAGGCGAGCTGGGGCGCCATCTGCGTGGCGGCGATCTCATTGGCGTGGAGGCTCATGGACTGGCAGACGATGACCTTGCCTTCCCGCACCAGACCGTCGATTTCGGCGTCGGACAGGCCCCTCGGATCGGCAATCCGCCCGTTTATCTCCCGGAGCTCCTCCAGCCTGGCCAGGTTCTCCGCGGAGGTGATGATGGCCATCAGGAAGGGGTTGTTCTCCGTCGAGGGACCCAGGTTGACCACGCGGATGTGCTCGCTCTGCTGGTTCAGCAGGTAGAAATACTCCGCGATGCGGTCCCAGCGGGCCATCTTGCGGTCGTCGCCGAGCCGGAAGCCGAAGAAGGATTCCGGTCGCTCAACGTGGTCGGCCATGTAGCGCTCCTGTCCGTGGTTGTCCTGTCGGTGCTGCCTACCTGGTCTTTCTCGCCACTTCGGTGATTACGACCGGCGGTGTGAGACGCTGGTCCTCGCGGGGGGACATCTGGATCTTCCGGATCACGTCCATGCCCCGGGTCACGCGGCCGAAAGCGGCGAATCCCTGCCCGTCCGGGTTGCGCTTGCCGCCGAAATCCAGTTCGGGCTGGTCGCCGATGCAGAAGAAGAACCCGGAGGTCGCCGTGTCGGGCCCCATGCGCGCCATGGAGATGGCCCCGTCCACGTGCTTCAGTCCGGTCGCGGAGGTCCGTTCGAGGGGAATCGGATCGAATCCGCTGTTGGGCGGATAGCTGTCGTCCCGGTAATCGGGGTTTACGGCGCCCTGTATCACCTCGATCTTCACGTCGTTGTTCGGCTGGTTGTCCATGGTCACCGTCCGGTGGAACACCCCGCCATTGTACTGCCCGGCATCCACGTACCGCATGAAGTTCGCCACGGTAACCGGCGCCCGGACCGGGTCGAGGACCACTTCGATGACGCCCGCTTCCGTGGTCATCTCCAGGGTGATTTCCCCTTCCTGGGCTTGGACCTGGCCGCCGAAGATGGCGGAGCCGCCGAGGATGGCAGGGCCGCCCACGATGGCGGAGCCGCCGAGGATGGCAGGGCCGCCCACGATGGCAGGGCCGCCCGTTCCGGTCTGTCCGATCAGTCCGCCCGTTCCGCCGAAGAGGCCGCAGAGCAGCAGGCCGGCCAGGAAGCGTATTGTTTTTGTCGCCGGTTTTCGCATGAGCATGATCCCCGCCCGGTAAACGTCATCCCGGCCCCTCATGACGCCCGGTAAACGTCATCCTGGCCACCCGGGACGCCCGGTCCGGATGACCGCGGAATAAGACCGTCGTGAAAACTGTGGAAACAGTAGCGGATACCGGTTCATCCGACAAGGAAGGACGAACCTCAAAACGTAAGGCATGATGAAACCGGGGTAGGTCTCTGTCAAGCGTTTTATGGCCGCATCCATCGGGGTTGAGATGCCCCGTCGATGTGGGCAAAAACCTTGACAGCACAACAGGCGCGGTGGAACTTATGAGCATAAAACCAGCCGTCAGTTTTCTCCCGTCGGACCTTAGCGGCCGGCCCTCGAGACGAACTCCCATGAACAGGCGATTCGCACGGTCCGTACGGACCGCATGGTCCGCATGGTTCGCACGGTCCGCCCGGTCAGCAAAACGGATCGGACAGTACCTGGACCGGTACGAGATCGAAGAGCTGGTTCCCCACCCGCTGAAGCGGTTCTCGCGACGGTTTCTCGGCGCCGGAGTCTGGTGCGCCGCCTTCCTGCATTTGTTCGCCGCGGGTGGCGTCTACGTCTACAGCCAGATCGACTTCGAACCCATGGTGGAGCTTGAAATCCTGCCCTATCCCGATCATCTGATCGACCTCATCGATCCGGCCAGGCTGCTTACTTCTGAGCAAGGCGGCGGCCGGCCCGGACGGCTCGAGCCGCCGGAGGATCCCGGTGACGATATCATGAGCCAGGGCGTGCCCGTTCCGGTGGTCGTGGGGATACCCGAGCCGATCGACGACAGCCTGATTGCCGATGAGCACGAAATCGCTTCCCAGGAGGAGATGGAAAGGGCCGTGGCGGTCGCCATGGATGCCGAAACCGAACCCGGCGACGAGGCGGGCATGGCAGGATCGGGCGTCGCGGGAGGCGACGAGGGCGGGAGCGGAAGCGGTGGTTCGGGCGGCCTCGGCGAAGGGGACGGCGGCACCTGGAAATACGACACGCCGCCCATTCCGCGCCGCCTGAACATGAGCATCTCCCGGAGGGAAATCCCGCGGAATCTGCGTCACGTGAAGGACAGCATCGTCCGGTTCGAATTGCTGATCGATGAACAGGGAGAGGTCGTGGACGCCACCATGATCGAATCGACCGGATACACCGAAATCGACGATCTGCTGCTTCAGAAGATCTACGCTTCCCAATATCATCCCGCCACCTTGAGGCAGCAGCCGGTCAAAGCGTGGATCGCCGTAGGCTACGGCTACAAGGTCGGCAGGTAGTCCCGGTGTAAACAGAACCAGGATTCCATGTCTCCATCCCTCTGTCTCATGATGTTCCTCCAGTTCTTCATCTGGGGGGCCTGGTTCACGACGATCGCAGTCTACATGAGCGCCCACGGGATGGGAGACCTGACCCACTGGCCGTACACGGTGAACCCGGTGGCCGCGATCATCTCCCCCTTCTTCCTGGGCCTGGTGGCGGACCGGTATTTCGCGCCGGAGCGGATCCTGGGATGGCTGCACATACTGGCGGGCGTTGTCATGCTGCTCGTACCCCGGGCCGTGGATTCGCCGCTCCTGTTCATCCTCCTCCTGCTGGCCTACAACATCTGCTACATGCCGACCCTGGGCCTGGTGAACGCCATCACGTTTCACCGGGTCGAGGACCGGGAAGCGCAGTATCCCCTGATCCGGGTGTTCGGCACGGTCGGCTGGATCGCCGCGGGACTCTTCATCAGTTTCGTCCTGGGTCTTTTTTCGGGCCGGATCATTCCGGAAGAAACGGCCTGGCCGCTCTACACGGCCGGGGCGGCGGGCCTGGTCATGGGGCTGTACAGCTTCACCCTCGGCCGAACGTCGCCGGCCGCCGCGGGCAGGAAGGCGTCGCTGCGTTCCGTGATCGGCCTGGACGCCCTGCAGGAACTGGGGAGCCGGTCTTTCTACCTGTTCATCCTCAGCGCTTTGCTTCTGTGCATCCCCCTGGCCTTCTACTACAACTTCACGCAGATCTACCTCGGCGCGACGGGATTCACGAACATCGCGGGCACGCAGACGCTGGGCCAGTTTTCCGAGGTGTTCCTGATGCTGTGCATGCCCTTCTTCTTCCGCCGTCTCGGTGTGAAGCGCATGCTGCTGATCGCGATGGCCGCCTGGATCGTCCGTTACGGGCTGTTCTCCCTCGGCGCGCCGGACGCCCTGTGGACCCTGATCGTTACGGGGATCATACTCCACGGCATCTGCTACGACTTCTTCTTCGTGACCGCTCACGTGTACATGGACCAGCAGGCGACGCCCGCGAACCGCGGACAGGCACAGGGGCTGTTCGTCCTCGTTTCCAGCGGACTGGGCATGCTCATCGGTGCCCAGATCGCCGGCCGCGTCTACAATGCCTTTCTCGGTTCGACGGGAAGCCTCAGCCTGTCGGACTGGCAGGTGTTCTGGAGCCTGCCCGCGGCCCTGGTCATCCTGGTGATGATTCTGTTCGCGGCGGGATTCAAAGCGGGAAAGCGTACGTCGGAGCAGAAGAGCCAGTCGGGGTAGGAACGGAAGCGGAGCGCTCCGGCTTAGGGGAGCCTTCGGCGAGAGGCTCCAGCGAGGCCCGGCGGGAGGCTCGGGTGCGTCAGGCTCGGGTGCGTCAGGCCTTCCGGAACCAGATGAGGTACACCACGGCCCCCAGGCCCAGGCATCCCAGTCCGGGCAGCGCCTGCAGGAAGTTCTGCGTGACGACCGTCACCACGACCCATGCCACCACCACCAGGAACAGCACCGGCACGTAGGGATAGCCGGGGACTTTGTACGGCCTGCGGGCGTCCGGATGCTTGCGCCGGAGCACGATGAGGGCGAGTACGTTGAGCCCGTAGTACAGGTAGACGATGTAGACGAAAGCGTTGATGATGGCCTGGAAGCCGCCCAGGAAGGTCCATACGAAACCCATGATCGACATGGCCACGACGGCGCGGGACGGCGTCCGGTACCGGGGGTGCACGTGGGTGAACCACTTGAAGAAAAGGCCCGCTCTTGCCATGGCATAGGGGATCCGGGGGGTGATGATCATGGTGCCGTTCATGGTGCCGAAGGTCGAGATCATGACCGCCGCCGAGATCAGCGACGCGCCCACGGGGCCGATCAACCGGCTCGCTGCGTCGGCCGCCACGCGCTCGGAGGCCGCGATCTCGTCGATGCTCAGGACGTACAGGTAGGACCAGTTGACCGCGAGGTATACGAGGGTGCAGAGACCGAGGCCGAAGAAGATCACCCGGGGCAGGATACGCTGCGGATCCTTCACCTCCCCTACAACCATGTTGGTGTTGACCCAGCCCTGGTAGGCGAAGAGCCCGCCGATCATCGCCGGTCCGAGCACGGCCAGGATGCTCACGTCGATGTCCGGCGGCACCAGCGGCACGAAATGTTCGCCGTTTCCGCCAATCCAGGCGGCCAGCAGCGCCAGTCCGACCAGGGCCGTTACCTTGGCGAAGGTGGTCAGGTTCATCACCAGTCCGCCGAAACGGACACCGACGTAATTGACATAGCAGAGGAACAGGATCAGCGCCCAGATGGCGACCTGCTGGGAGGAAATGCTCAGGAGGCCGAGATCCAGCACGGTGATCTCGGACGAGATCGCAGGGATGAAATACCCCATGTAGCTGGTGCAAATGGCGCCGATGGCGGCCATGCCGGCGCTCTGGAGCAGCACGAACTCCACCCATCCGTAGAGGAAGGCCACGATGGGCGGGAAGGACTCGTTGAGGTAGACGAACTGCCCGCCGCTCCGGGGCATCATGGTACCGAGCTCGGCGAAGCACAGGGCTCCGGCGAAGCCCAGCGCCCCGCCCAGGATCCATACAAGGAGGAACAGGCCGGGGTTGCCGAGTTGCTGGGCGATGCCCGCCGGCGCTCCGAAGATGCCGGAACCGATTATGCCCCCGACGATGATGGTCGTGGCGGAAACGACGCCCAGATCGCGTCTGAGTTCGGTTTCGAGCTGGAAGGGACTGGATGAATCGGGTTTCACAGGTAAGAAGATACCATCCAGTGGGAAAGGTACGCCACAGTTTTATTGCCGGCACGCAACGGAAGGACTGCCGGGCTCGCACCTGCCTTGCCGCTTGACAAGCGTCCCGGCCGATACCTACTTTTTGCAGGATACCCACACCCCAGATCCGGATCACTTCAATGCCATCTAGATATCCTGCTCATGAATCTGCGTTTCGTCACGGCCGCCTATACACACGTGTGCGCTGGATGGACAAGGCGTTGATTCAGCCCGTCGTCGTGTACCGCGCACAGCCACTGGAGCCAGTCCCGTGAGGAACAGGCCGGTCACGATCAAGGACATCGCCAGGCGGCTGGGTATCTCGTACTCCACGGTCTCCCGGGCGCTGTCCTCCCGCATGTCCCACCTCGTAAAGGAACAGACGCGTCTGCTTGTGAGGCGGACCGCGGCGGAGATGGACTATTCGCCCAATCTCATGGCCCAGGCATTCGTGCAGGGAACGGAAGGCGTCCTGGGGCTGGTGACCCACCGGATCGGCCAGGAATTCACCGGCAGGCAGATCAACCACCTGGTGCGGGCCGCCGCTCGAGAAGGCTACCAGGTGCTGGTCGCGGCTGTCTCGAGCCGGACCGCACCTTCCGGGAAGATCGAAAGTGTCCAACGGTCAGGACCGGCGAATCGGTCAGGGCCGGCCGACCGGTCTGGGCCGGCCGACCGGTCTGCACAGGTTGAACAGGCCGAGCAGTTCATGCATCTGAAGGCCCGCGACGTAGACGGTATCCTGGTCCAGGCGCTCGGTGACGCAAGCGAGTCGGCGCGGATCGTCCATGCCGTGGGAGGCAAACTGCCCGTAGCGGCCATCGGATACGCCGTGGACGATGTCTCGAGCGTTCTCCTTAACCCGGCCCCGGGCATGCGGGCGGTCACCGAGCATCTCATCGGTCTCGGGCATGAGCGGATCTGTTTTCTGGGTGAAGACCCGATCGGTTCGGACGGTCCGCGGTCCTATGTAACGGGCTACCGAAGCGCGATGCGCAGGCACGGCCTGACCCCCCGCATCGTTCCTGTCGAAACCGAAAGCGCCCGGTCCGGATACCATCTGGGCAGGGCACTTCGCGGCCGGTATACGGCCCTTGTATGTTGCTCTGACTACACGGCCCTCGGCGTCTGCAGGGGACTGATCGAATCCGGCGTGCGGGTTCCCGACGACATGGCGGTAACCGGTTTCGGGAACTGCGAGGTCTCGGCTTACGTCCGGCCGTCCCTGACGACGCTTTCCATCCCCTTCGAGGATATGGCCGCCCGGATGATACAGGGCATCCTTCGCCAGATACGCGGCCACCCCGCTCCACGTCGAAGCGTCTTCAAACCCCGTCTTACCGTCCGGGCATCCTGCGGCGCGGTTAAAACCACACCGTAGAAAAAACCGATTGACACACGCATATGGCCTGGTCAAATTCGTTTTTGCAAACGTGTGTAATTCGCAGCGCCGATCTTGAAAACGGGCGCAAGGACCTGGCGTTCATGCGGACAACCGGCTGTCTGTAAAACGTCTGGGAAACCGGTGCGGAGGGGCCGATGAGAAAGAAGCGGGTGACGATCAAGGACATCGCGAAAACGCTGGGTGTCTCCCACACCACGGTCTCTCGCGCCCTGTCCCGGCACAAGGCGCACATGGTGAGCGAGGCAACCCGTCGGCGGGTGGAACAGGTCGCCGAGGAGTTTTCCTACCGGCCCAACCTGCTGGCCAAGGGATTTGCCACGGGAAGGACGGGCACGCTGGGTCTGCTGGCCGGAGAAAGCTGCCATGAGCAGGCCGGTACGCAGATCGAGAGCTTCCTGAGGGCCGCGGACGAACGGAACTTCCGGCTCCTGGTGGGCATGTCCGCCGAATGGGGATCTTCGTCTCCCGCGTCCGACCATGCGGCGCAGATGGCGTCCTACCAGGCCGCGCAGAAGGCGTCCGACCATGCGGCGCAGATGGAGCAGCTCATATCAAGCGGCATCGATGGACTCCTGGTCCAGACCATGGGCGACGAGGGAGAGTCCGGTCGCATCCTGGCCGCGGTCGACGACCGGGTGCCCGTGGTGACTTTTCACTTCCCCGCCCTGGGTTTCCCCGGCGTGGTGCTGGACTACGCGACGGGTTTCCACCGGGCGACGGAGCACCTGATCGCGCTGGGTCACCGGCGCATTGGGTTCCTCGGCGAGAACTGGGAGGGGCCCGGTCATGACGCCGCCCGGGGCAGAGGGTATTTCAAGGCCATGACCGAACACGGCCTCAACCCGGTTTGCCTCCCCGTCGGCCGCCAGCAGACGGAATCCGGCTATCGGTTGTCCCGTGAGGTAAGGGGTCGTTTTTCGGCATTACTGTGCTGCAGTGACTACACGGCCATCGGCGTATACCGAGGCCTGGGTGAATCGGGGATCCGCGTGCCGGACGACGTGGCCATCGTGGGCAGCGGCGATTCGGACGTATCGGCATTCGTAACGCCTGCGCTCACGACGCAGTCGACGCCTACCCGGGGCATCGCGCGTGCGGCCATGGAACTGATGGTGAAGATCCTCGAGGGCCGGGAAGTGGCGTGTCAGATCGTGCTGGCGTCCAACCTGATCGTAAGGGAATCCTGTGGATCCGGCGCCGTGGACCCTACCAGGATGCCGTGGTAATCCAAGCGGAGTCCGGGGCTCGGCCGCCACCCGTCCTTCCGGCCGCTGTCGCTGGTGGCTCGGCCGCCACCCGTCCTTCCGGCCGCTGTTTCAACCTCCTTCCGCCGTCGCCCGAGGTTCGGCCACCACCCGTCCTTCGGCCGCCACCCGTCCTTCCGGCCGCTGTTTCAACCTCCTTGACACGGAACCGCCCCATTTTATCTTTAAGAATGGTGTCATTCTCTGCTATCGAACTGATTCGAACACGCGTTTCGACATTCCAACCCGAGCGTTCACGTCCTGACTCAACCGTCAATGGACTCCTGCGCGGTCACGGGCAGGTCCGCCCGCCCGTACCGGCGTGGAATTGCCGTCGATGGCAGGTCGGCCCTCGGTCAAATCGGATCGGTCCATGAGAGTCAAGCAGGTCACCATCAAAGACATCGCGCAGAGACTGGGGATCTCCCACTCCACGGTTTCGCGGGCCCTGTCCCGCAGCGCGGCCTATCTCGTCAGCGAGAAGACCCGGAGGCTCGTGAAGCAGACTGCGGACGAGATGCAGTATACCCCCAATCTGATGGCGCAGGGATTCGTAACGGGCAAGACGGGCACGCTGGGCCTGCTCACCTACCAGATTTCCCTTGAAACGTACGGAAACCAGACGGAACAGATACTCAGGGCGGCCGAGCGGGAGCACTATCAACTGCTGATGGGCATGGCCGTGAGCCGTACTTCCAGGTCATCGCAGGACGACCAGGGCATGCAGATCCGGCAGTTGATCTCAAGGGGCGTGGACGGGCTCCTGATCAACACGCGGGGCGATCAGGGGGAGTCGGACCGGATACGTGACATGGTGCGGGACCACATCCCCGTGGTGACGTACCACTATCCTACGGCGCATATCAGCGGTGTCGTGCTGGATCTCGAGGCCGACTTCTATCACGCGACGAACCACCTGATCGAACTGGGCCACCGGAGGATCGGGTTCATCGGCCGGAACCTGAACCTCGAAAGCCCGGTTTCATCCAAGGGAAGAGGATACTGCAGGGCGATGGTGGACAACGGCCTGCCCCATGAGATCATCCCGCCCCTGGGCAGCCGCGGCGAAGGTGGCTACATTCAGGGACTGAACCTGCGGGACCGGTTCACCGCGTTGCTCTGCAGGGACGACTACACGGCGATCGGTGTGTGCCGCGGCCTGCGCGACGGGGGGCTTGGCATACCGGAAGACGTGGCCGTGGTGGGTTTTGGAGATATTGACGTATCGGCCTACCTGTCGCCCGCGCTGACCACGATGGCCGTCCCCTACCAGGAAATTGCCGGTACGGCGATGGATCTGCTGCTGCGCAAGATCGGCGGAGAAGACAGGACCGAGCAGGTCACGCTCCGCTCCCGCCTCATCGTCCGGGAGTCCTGCGGCGGGAACCAGGACTAGGTCCCGCCCGGCCCAGTCCCGCCCGGCCCAGTCCCGCCCGGCCTCCCGGCTTGGCCCAGTCCCGCCCGGCCCAGTCCCGCCCGGCCTCCCGGCTTGGCTCGTTCCGGCCACCGGTTTACCCCCAGCGGTCCAGGCCCAGCAGCCGGCGTCCCAGCGCGGTGAGGCGCGCGGGACCGCTTCTGCGCTCGACGCCGCGCGGATCGCCCGGGAAGGCGTCCGGGTTCATGCGGTCTCTCCAGAGCGAGACGCGGTATTGCCGGAGGTTCGCGTCATCCTCCGCGCTCGGGCTCGCGGATATGTACTGGCACCAGCGGGGCTTGTCGGAGGTGTTGCGGCTGTTCCCGTGGGGCAGCAGGCTGTGCCAGATGAGGAGGTCGCCGGCCTTGCCGGGGATAGCCACCGGTTCCAGATCCGTCATGTCCGGCCGCATGGGATCGCGGTCGGCAGGCTGGGTCTTCACCCATTCGAAAAACCGCCTGTGGAACCCCGGCACGCACTGGAAACCGCCCTGGTTGACGTCCGTATCGGTCAGGTAGAGCACGCCCTGGACCTTGAACGTTTCGGCATGGACCGACGTGTCCATATCCCAGTGAATCAGTGACTCGTTGAACCCGTGAGGCCGGGTTTCCCGTTCCGGCGGCGTCATGTTGGCCCGGTCGATACTCACCCACAGCTTCTCCTCTTTCCACAGGGTCTTGAACGCCTCGTAGACCCGCTCATGCTGCCGGTTGTCCCACATCGCCTGGTGATGGTACATTTCGACGAAGCCGAGACGGCGGGGCGGATCGGCGTACCAGGTCTCCGGATCCCCGGGGTCCAGTTCCAGGAACGCGGCGATGGCCGAGACCGTGGCTTCGAGATGAGAGGCGGGTACGGCCTCGGGTACGATCACGTAGCCGTTTTCGTCCCAGCAGGACCGCTGATCGTCGGTGAACAACGCATATCCTCCCGTTTGCCTGGTCAGTCCGGTCTTTCCCGTGACTCAGATCAAGGGTGTTATGGGCACTTCACGGCCAGTCTCGGCGGACCGGTAGATACCGTTCAGGATCTGTTGCACGAGAAGGCCGTGCTCGCCCGGCGCCTCGGACGGTTTCCGGGTGCGCACGCAGTCGATGAAATGTTCCATCTTGAAGCGGAAACCATCCATATCGGGCAGATAGTCCGGCTCGATATTGATCATGGTGCCGGACTGGTCCTTGAAGACTTGGGGCGGGCTGAACTGGCCACCGGCTTTTTCGCCCATCAGCGAGAAAGTCCATTCTCCCTTCCCGATATGGGCCGCGAAGGAAGCCTCCACGGAAAGCGTGGCGCCGTTGTCGAACCGGATCATCCCCACCGCCAGGTCCTCGACCGAATACGTTTCGTGATCCCAGTCGGGCCACATGGAAACCGTGTCGCTGGGCCGGTCTCCCAGGTAGGTGTAGGCGCTTCCGAAGGCGCTTACGGGCTGAGGGGAGCCCATGAGATAGTGGGCCGCTTCGATCATGTGCACGCCGATATCGATCAACGCGCCGCCGCCCTGGAGGTCTTTGCGGCCGAAGACGCCCCAGTTCGGAATCCCGCGGCGGCGGAGGGCCAGGCATCGTCCGTACAGGATCTTCCCGAACTCTCCCCGGTCGATGAAACGCTTGAGCATCCGGGCTTCCGGCGCGAACCGGTGTTGAAAGCCGATCACCAGGATGCGGCCCGTGTCCCGGCTCGCCTTGACCATTTCCGCGGCTTCTTCCGCGGTGATGGCCATGGGTTTCTCCACCAGGACGTCCTTGCCGGCCCGGAGCGCGTCGATGGTCGGTTCGCAATGGGTGCTGTTGGGCGTGCCCACGGTGACCGCGTCGATCGAATCCATGGCCAGCAGTTCGCGGTAGTCCTCGAAACAATGGGGGATGCCGTACATTTCCCGGCAGGTCTCCAGGGCGGCGCCGCTGATGTCGGCGACCGCCGCCAGTTCCACTCCGTCCATCCCGGACAGGTGTTTCATGTGTTCACGGGCGATGCCGCCCCCTCCGATGAAGCCGACCTTCGTTTTAGGCACACTGCCATCCTTTCTTCATGTTGCGGACCTCGTTCCCCATGGACCGTCACGCCCGTTTCGCCGAAAGGCAGGTCGATACGGGGAACTGAATCGATGGAATTGTATTCAATACTATAGGGTACGATCACTATAGGGTACGATCACTATAGGATACGATCACTATAAGGTACGATTGTGCGAATGCGCGCCGCACTTCAGTCGGCGGCCTCCGATACGCCGGCCGCCCTTCGGACATCCACGGACGCGCGCGGATGCAAATATCCTTTTGCCGGTCGACGATATGCAAATATATTGCATGGTAAACCCCGACACAACTCTATCAAAGCACCGGAGAAGGCGCTTTGGCGGGCGTTTTCGATCGAGGTCCGCGCCGGCAAGGCCGCGTGCCTCATTTGCGGGCAGTGGAGGTTCGATGTTCGGCGTTGGAAGGTGGATCAAGGTACGCTGCGGGCTCACGATGCTGCTCGCGATGCCGACCGTAACAGTGCTCGCGGCTTCGGCCGTTCTGGCGGCGGCTCCGGCTGCATCCGCGGCTCCGGCTGCACCCGCGGCTCCGGCTGCACCCGCGGCTCCTGATACTCCCGCGGCTCCGGCTGCACCCGCGGCGGCTCCGGCGGACCGCGTTCCCGACCAATCGGACAGGATCAATCCGAGTCTTGCCGTGGTGGATATCGTTACTTCGCGCGGCGGGACGGTCGACAGCACGCGTGTCGACTGCTACTACCGCCTTTCGAACGAACTATTCAGTTTCATCCGGTCCGGGGACCGCTACGCCGCCCGTTTCGAACTCTCGCTGATCGTGATCGACGATGACGATTACCAGGTTACCGCCGAGACCATCCGGGATTCGGTCCTGGTGGATACGGAAGTCGAGACGCAGTTGATGGACCATTCCCGCGCAAAGCTGTACACCACCTACCTCCCCCCGGGCAAGTACGACCTCGAGATCAAGCTTTACGACCAGGATACCGGCAACCAGCACGACATGGCCAGATCCTTCGAAGTGCCCGATTACTTCAGGGACCGGCTGAGCGTAAGCGACATCCAGTTCGCCGGATTGGTCCTGGATGGGTCTTCCAACGTTGGACTGGAACGCAGGGGCATCCGGATCGTTCCCAACCTGACTCGCGCCTTCGGTGAAGACCATACCGACATGTACATCTACTACGAGGTGTATTCGGACGCCGAGGGGGAGGCGCAACAGCCGCTTTCGGTGGTATACAAGATCAAATCGCCGTCGGGCAAGGTGATGCTGGACCGGGAGGAGCCCCTGGAACGGCAGGGCCATATCGGTGCGTATAGCGGCCGGTTCGATACGAGCGACCTGCCCCAGGGAGTGTACACTCTCGAAATCGAAGTCGATGACCGCGCCGTTCGAAACCGGGCGAAAGCCGAATCGGAATTCCAGATCACCTGGCAGTTCCTGCTGCCCCTGACGACGGCAAAGAACTTCAGGGAGATCACCGAGCAATTAAGGTATATCGCCAAGAACGACGAATTGGATACATTGAAGAAGTACCGTGACGCGCCCGCGGGAGAACAGAAAGTAGCCCTGGAAGCGTTCTGGAAACGCCGGGACCCCACGCCCGATACGGCCCGGAACGAGCACATGATCACCTATTACAGGCGGATCGCGTACGCGAACGAACATTTCGACGACGGGCTCCGGAAAGGCTGGCGCAGCGACCAGGGCCGGGTCTATATCGTCTACGGTCCACCGGACGAGATAGAGCGGCATACCTGGGACCGGTCCTTTTCCCATCCGTACCAGGTGTGGCACTACAACAACATAAGCCGCAGTTTCGTCTTCGTCGATTTCGACGGCTATGGCAGGTATCAGCTCTATCGGGTGTATTGAAACGGCGGTCACAGCCTATGGCGGCTTCCGTCCGGTTTGCCGAAATAGCCCTTCCTCTTCCAGTCGACCAGGTATTCTCCTACAGCATTCCTGAAAACCTCCTCGACACGGCCCTGCCGGGATGCAGGGTTTCCGTTGCCTTCACCAACCGCAGGATGACCGGCGTCATCACGGCGCTTTCGGATACCTGTCCCGTGCAGCGGTACAGGCCGTTGTCGGACGTCCTCGACCGCGAGCCGGTCCTGGACGCCGCGTTGCTCGACCTCACGCGGTGGATCGGCCGCTACTATCTCTGCCCGTGGGGCGAAGCGATCAAGGCCGCCCTGCCCGCGGGCATGTTGTCGGAAAGCGAACAGATCGTAAGCCGGGACGAGCCGTACCCCCCCGAGTGTATGGACCGGCTCCGCCGTGCCGCCCCCCGGCAGGCCGAACTGCTCGCCCAGGTTCCGGAACAGGGCGCGGTCACCCTGACGAGCCTCCGGCGCCGGACCCGCATCCGGCAGCCCTTCGCGGCCCTTCGCGGTCTCGAGGCGAAAGGACTGGTCACGGTCTCGATCGGAGATACCGGCACCGGTCCGGGCATCCGGTACGAGACCTGGGTCGAACTGGTCCCGCCGAAGGAGGAGGCGGACAGGATCGTGGCCAGGCTGATCCCCCGCGCGCCCCGGCAGGCCAGTTGCATCAATCTCCTGGCGCGGCATGGCGGCCGGCTGACCACGGAGCAGCTACGTCACCTGGGGCGGATCGAACGGGATGTGGTGCGGAGACTGGAGAAAAAGGGCCTGGTGTCGCTCCAGGAAGTGGAGACGGTACGCGACCCCTACCGGGACGCCGAACTGCCTGAGCCGAAAGAAATGGATCTCACGGTGGAGCAGGCCGAGGCGCTTCAGGCGATCCACGGCGCCATAGGCGATGGCGCGTTCAAGTCCCTGCTGCTCTACGGCGTCACCGGCAGCGGGAAGACGCACGTTTATGTAAAATCCATAGAAAAGACCCTGGAAGCGGGCCGGTCGGCCATCGTGCTCGTGCCGGAACTCGCCCTGACCCCGCAGGCCGTGCGGCAGTTCCGTGCCCACTTCGGCGATCTCGTGACCGTCCTGCACAGCGGACTGTCTCCGGGAGAGCGGTACGACTCCTGGCGGCGGACCCGCGCCGGAGACTACCGCATCGTGGTGGGCGCCCGGTCCGCCGTGTTCGCACCGCTGTCCGACCTCGGCCTGATCGTCATCGACGAAGAACACGAACCGTCCTACAAGCAGTTCGATGATCCCCCGCTCTATCACGCGCGGGACGTGGCGGTCGTCCGGGCCCGGATGGTGAACGCCGTGACGGTCATGGGCAGCGCGACGCCATCCCTGGAGACCTACAACAATACGCAGAACGGCAAGTTCGCATGCAGCCGCCTGACCAGCCGGGTGGACAAGCGGCCTCTTCCGGGCGTGCGGATCGTGGACATGCGGGAAGAGCGCAGGCTGGGCCGCCTTTCGATTTTCTCCGCTCCCCTGGCCGAGCTGATCAGGGACCGGCTCACTCGGCAGGAGCAGATCATCCTCTTCCTGAACCGTCGCGGGTTCTCCCCCTTCGTCCAGTGTTATGACTGCGGGCATTCCGTTTCCTGTCCCCATTGCAGCGTGACCATGACCTACCACGCCGACAGCCTGTTCATGCGGTGCCACTACTGCGACCACCGGGAGCAGGCGCCGGAGTTCTGCCCCAAGTGCCGTTCCGATTCGATCGGCTACCGGGGCGTGGGCACCCAGCGCGTCGAAGAGGAACTGAAGGAGCGGTTCCCGGACGCACGGATCGTCCGCATGGACATGGATACCACGTCGCGGAAGGGCGCTCACCAGGACATCTTCCACCGCGTGCTGAACCGCGAGGCGGATATCCTGCTCGGTACGCAGATGGTGGCCAAGGGTTTCGACTTTCCGAACGTGACGCTCGTGGGCGTCATCTCGGCCGACACCTCGCTCAACCTGCCCGACTTCAGGGCCAGCGAGCGGACGTTTCAGTTGCTGACGCAGGTCGCCGGGAGGACCGGGCGGGGCACCCTGGGCGGCGAGGTGATCGTGCAGACCTATTCCCGCGGGCACCACAGCGTCACCAGCGCGCAGGCGCACGACTACGAGACCTTTTACGCCCGGGAGATCACGGACCGGAAGGCGCTGGGTTATCCGCCCTTCGGACGCATGGTCGGGATCCTGTTCCAGGGCGAGCGGGACGAATACGTCATGGGGGAAGCGCGCCGTTTCGCCGAGCTCCTGGGGAAGTGCGCCGGCGCACTGAACATACTCGGTCCCGCCCCTCCGGTGATCCCCCGGGTGCGCAACCTGTACCGCTGGCAAATCATCGCGCGGAGCAGCCATTCCGCACGTCTGCGCGACGCCGTGCGGCAGGCCAGGGCGCACTGGGAGCGCGCCGCCGACAGCCGGCGCATTCATCTGAAAGTCGACGTGGACCCGGTGGGGATGATGTGACCGGAAAGCCCCGGAGGCCGAAGGTCGAAGCGAATGGCCACAAGCATACGTGAAATCACCTGTAAGACGATCCTGACCCGCACGGGCGGATTCCTGGAAGGTTACACCCATACCCTGCAGCCCTACGTCGGCTGCGTGTACCGGTGTCCCTACTGTTACGTGCAGGCCCTGCCCGTCCACCTCTACCACGGCGGGGCGTGGGGCGACTACGTGGACGTCAAGATCAACGCGCCCGAGCGGCTCGAGGCCGAGATGGCCCGTCTGAAGAAGCGGAACCGGCCGGTGCGGGTGTTCCTGAGTTCCGCCACGGACCCTTACCAGGGCGCCGAATCGAAGTACCGGATCACGCGCCGGTGCCTGGAGGTGTTTACCGGCCTGCAACCGGACCGGCTCGTCGTGCAGACTCGCAGCCCCATGGTCCGCCGGGACTTCGACGTGCTGAAGCGCATCGAACGGGTCGAACTGAACCTGACGCTCGAAACCCACGACGAGGCCGTTCGCCGCAATCTCACACCCCATGCCCCGTCCGTGCCCGCCCGGCTCAGGACCCTGGACGCCGCCATGGAAGCCGGCCTCGCGGTGCGGGTCACGATCAGTCCCATGCTGCCCAACGATCCGGACACCTTCGTGGAAACGCTCCGGGACCGCTGCCACTCCGTGGTCGTGGACACCTATTTCGACGGAGACGGGTCGGGCGGCATGCGGACCGAACGGCTGAATGTTCGCGAGATATACCAGCAGTTCGGATACGGGGAATGGTACCGCCTCGGTGCCCATCACGCCCTGGTGGACGCGCTGAAGGCTTCCCTCGGCGCCGAACGCGTCGCATACAGCAAGGAAGGGTTCAACCGGGTGGCCAGCCGGACCACATAAGGAAGGGTTTAACCAGGTGGGCGGCCGGGCCACATAGTGATGGACAGGCCGTGGCGTTTTGATTATCATCCGACGTGCATTTTCAACCTCGTCCCTCACCCGCAGGAAACCGAACAGGCCACCCCGATATATGCCCAGGGTAACCGTAGCCGAACTGCAGACCTTCATTGATGGCGTGCCCTTCGTCCATGATCTCGGACTGCGGATCGTCGAGGTGGAGGACGGGGTCTGCCGCGGCCTGCTGCCCTACCAGCCCCGTTTCGCCCAGTCCTACAACCTCGTGCACGGCGGGGTGACGGCCTCCCTGGCCGATACCATGGCGTACATGGCCCACGCCACGCTGAACGGGATCACGCGGGACACGGTCACCACCAACCTGACGGTCACGTATTTGCACGCCGCCAGCGAAGAAGCCCTGAACGCCGAGGCCCGAGTAATCAAGAACGGCCGCAAGGTCCTTTACGGCGAAGTGGTGATCACCAACGACGCCGGTACCCGGATCGCCCATGCCACCGTCACCTATCTCAGGCTGGACTACGAGCCGCGCGGGTAGGCGCTGACCTGTGCGGGCAGGCACCACCGCCTTATGCGAACCGCGCCAGTCCGTGCAGGGCGATGTCGTGCGAGGTTTTGCCCGCTGTGGCCAGGTCGGCCATAACTTCTCCGATGACGCTGCAGAACTTGAACCCGTGCCCGGAGCAGGGGGAGGCGACGAATACGTTCGCATACTCCGGATGGGCGTCCAGGATGAAGTGGCCGTCGGATGTGTTGGTGAATGCGCAGACCTTAAGGCTCGTGGCAGGACCCGAGCCGTCGGGGAAGTAGCGTTCGGCGAACGCCCGGAGCACGGCTTCGTCGCGGGGGTGTGCGAACCGGTCGATCCCGTCCATGTCGACCTGCTCGCCCAGGTGATGGTACCGGCCGATTTTGAACCCCGGTACCCCGTGCACCGGAAGCCCGTAGTACCGGCCCTCTGCAACCTGCAGGTTGAATACCGGGAACCGGTCGGGCTGGAATAGCTCCAGTCGCTTCGGCTGAAACCAGCCCAGGACCTGGCGCTCGGGCTGAACGAGACCCTCAAGCCGGTCGACTAACTTGCCGATCCAGGCACCCGCGGTGATGACGAGCCGGTCGGCCGTATAGTTCGATTTTGCGGTCTTTACCGTGATGCCGCGCCCTTCGGACGTCCAGTCCAGCACCGGTTCGCATCCGTGGATCTCGGCACCTTCCTCCTGGGCCGCCTCCACGTGGGCGACGATGCAGCGCTCGGGAAGGAGATAGCCGCCGTCCGTCTGAAATACGGCCATAATGTCCTCCGGCAAACGATAGCCGGGAAACCGCCGGTTCACCTCCGCGCCGTCAAGGATCTCATGGGGCAGGCCGTGCTCCTCGCAAGAATGCTTCGACCCCTGGAAGACCCAGTCGTCCGCGGGTCCGGCGTCCAGCGCCCCGGTGATATGCAGCAGCCGCTCGCTCGCCCTCTCCTCGATTTCCCTCCACAACGCGTAGGCGCGCCGGAGCAGCGGCACATAGGACGGATGCTCGGAATAGGCCAGGCGGATGATGCGCGTCTGTCCGTGGGACGATCCCATTTCGTGGGGAATGTTGAACTGTTCCAGTCCCAGCACGCGGAAACCGCGGCGGGCAAGGTGCCAGGCCGTGGCGCTGCCCATACCGCCCACGCCGACCACGATGACGTCGTAACCAGTGGATGTCCGGTTCACGAATCAGACGCTCCAGGGAACGTGCGCGCGAAGCCCAGGGAACACGCACAGTGATACAAAGTATACACGTCGGAGTCAGAAAGGCGGGCTGAATATAGCGGCCGGTGCGTGCCGAATCAAGCAGATCGATGTCCACGAAACGACGGTTTCATCGGACTCTGGAAGAAAGAACCTTGCCGATCCCCTCGGTCACAGGGTATACTGAAATCGCGGCAACACGGAATGGCCGGTTTCCGTGCGAAAGAACCGGTTTTAAACAGATTCGGGGCGACTCATGTCTCTGCGATCACTATCTCCCCTGGACGGCCGCTACGGCGACCGGCTGATGGGCCTTTCATCCTATTTCTCCGAATGGGCACTGATCAAGTACCGGCTGCATGTGGAGATCGAGTGGCTGATCACCATGGCGGAGCGGCCCGAAATCGAACACGTGCGTGCCTTCACCGAGGAAGAGACCGGTTTCCTGCGGGCGCTGGTCCTTGATTTCACCGACGCACAGGCGCTGCGGATCAAAGAAATCGAGCGGGAGACCCGGCATGATGTAAAAGCGGTGGAGTACTACGTGCGGGAAGCCATAGCCGGATCTTCCGTGGAAGACGTCGCCGAGTCCGTCCATTTTTGTTGTACCTCCGAAGACATCAATAACCTGGCCTACGCCCTCATGCTCAGGGACGGGATCCTGCAGGAATGGCTGCCCGTGAGCCAGGACCTGATCTCTGCCGCGGCCGCCCTCGCCGGCGAGACGGCGGACATCCCGATGCTCAGCCACACCCACGGGCAATCCGCTACGCCCACCACCGTCGGCAAGGAACTCGCCGTGTTCGTCGCCCGCTGGCGGCGGCAGCTCGACCAGGTCTCCCGCAGCGAATACCTCGGCAAGTTCAACGGGGCGGTGGGGAACTACAACGCCCACCTCGTCGTGTATCCCGACGTGCCCTGGGAGTCTGTCGCCCGGCACTTCGTCGAGGACCGCCTCGGGCTGACCTTCAATCCAATCACCATACAGATCGAGCCCCACGACTACCTGGCGGAGCTTTTCCACCGGCTGATACGTTTCAATACCGTGCTGCTCGATTTCGACCGGGACATGTGGTCGTACATTTCCCTGGGCTACTTCCGCCAGAAGGTGGTGGGCACCGAGACGGGTTCCTCGGTCATGCCCCACAAGGTGAACCCCATCGATTTCGAGAATTCCGAGGCCAATGTGGGCGTGAGCAACGCACTGCTGGAACACCTGGCCGGAAAGCTGCAGGTATCGCGCCAGCAACGCGACCTGAGCGACTCCTCGGCCCTGCGTAACGTGGGCGTGGCCATCGGCCACTCGCTGCTGGCGATCCATTCGGCCATTCAGGGCATGGGCCGGGTGGATGTGGACCGGGACGCGGTGAGCGCCGACCTCGACGGGGCCTGGGAGGTGCTGGCGGAAGCGGTGCAGATGGTCATGCGCAAGGCCGGCCACGAGAACCCCTATGAGCAGATGAAGGCGCTGACCCGGGGACAGGTGATTACGCAGGAGATCATGGAGAACCTGATCCGCGACCTGGACCTGCCGGACGACGACAAGCTTCGCCTGCTCGCCCTGACCCCTCCGGACTACGTCGGTCTCGCGCCGGTACTGGCCAGGCACATCGCCCAATAAATGTCGTCTCTCCCCACGAATTTCGGTACCCTGGACTGGCTGATCGTCGCGGTATACATGGCGGCCACCGTCGGGGTAGGCCTGTACATGAACCGGTACATCCGGGACATGGGGGACTACATCGTGGCGGGCCGGTCGCTCAAGTCCCGCCTGGCCGTGGCGACCATGATCGGCAGCGAGCTGGGGCTGGTGACGGTCATGTATTCGGCCCAAAAAGGCTTCACAGGCGGATTCGCGGCCTTCCACATCGCGGTCATCGCCGGCGTGGTCACCTTCATCGTGGGCATGACCGGCTTCATCGTGGTGCCCCTGCGCCGGCTGGGCGTGATGACCATCCCCGAGTTTTACGAGAAACGGTTCAGCCGCGGCGTGCGCGTCTTCGGCGGCCTGCTCCTCGCCTTCGCCGGCATCCTGAACATGGGTTTGTTCCTGAAAGCGGGCGCCCTGTTCGTGACCGGCCTGACGGGCCTGACCGATCCCAACGCCGTCGCCGTGGTCATGACCGTCATGCTGGCGCTAGTCATCGCCTACACGATCATGGGCGGGATGGTCTCGGTGGTGATCACCGACTACATCCAGTTCGTGGTCCTCTCCTTCGGCATGATCCTCACCTGCGGCATGGCCGTCTACGCCCTCGGCTGGACGACCATCGTCGAAACCGTGGCGGCCGTCCACGGCGAGTCCGGCTTCAATCCCCTGCTCGAGGGCAGCGGCTTCGGCCCCTCCTACATCATGTGGATGATCTTCACGGCGGGACTGGTGTCCTGCGCCGTGTGGCAGACCTCGGTCATGCGCGCCTGCGCGGCCGAGAGCGTGGCCGTGGTGCGCAGGCTGTACCGCTGGTCTTCCATTGGCTTCCTGATCCGGTTCATGGTGCCCCAGTTCCTCGGCATCTGCGCCCTCACGTACTTTTTCAACATGCCCGAGTTCCGCGGGTTCTTTTTCGACGAAACCGGATCGCCCACCGCGGATCCCACGATGACGCTGCAGGCCATGCCCCTCTTCCTGTCCCAGGTCCTGCCCACCGGCATCATCGGTCTGGTGGGCGCGGGGCTCCTCGCCGCCTTCATGTCGACCCACGACAGCTACCTGCTCTGCTGGGCGTCGGTGCTGACCCACGACGTGGTGGCGCCGGCCACGAACGAGCGGCTCTCCACCCGCTGGCGACTGACGCTGTCGCGAATATTCATCCTGTTGATCGGGTTGTTCCTGCTCGTCTGGGGGCTCTGGTACGACCTGGGACAGGACCTGTGGGACTACATGGCCGTGAGCGGCGCCATCTACTTCACCGGCGCCTTCACGCTGCTGCTGGCGGGCCTGTACTGGAAGCGGGCGAGCACCGTGGGGGCCTACCTTGCGCTCATCGCGGGCATCGGCGCCGTGGCGGGCCTGGGACCGGTGAACAAGGCGCTGGGACTTGGCATGTACCGAAGCGACGAGATCGGACTGGCCATCACCGCGCTGGCCCTGGTCCTCATGTTCGCCGGGTCGCTGGTGTTTCCGGACCGGAAGGAGAAAGCGTAATGGAATTCTGGAGCACGCTCTGGACCGCCGTCTTCGTCCTGTGCCTGTTGATTTTCGCGGTCGTGGCGGTTAACGTCAGCGTAGGCGCTATCGGGGATATCCGGGCGTTGTTCAGGAAGATGGGGAGGCGTGGGTAGGAACTACCCGCAACCGCACACCAGCGCCCTGCCTTCGGTGGCCTGCAGGCCTTCGGTTTCGTAACCGTCCCTCATCCACCAGTCCAAGCCGCCCATGAGTTCCTTGACGTTGAAACCCAGCCTGGCCATGTTCAGCGCGCCTTTGGTCGACGCGTTGCAGCCGATCCCGTCGCAATAAGTTACGTAAAGTGCGCCTTTGTCCAGTTCCGCTGTGTTCTCAGGATCCATGGTCCGGTGAGGTATGTTGACGGCACCGGGGATGTGCCGTTCGGCATACGCTTCGGCAGACCGCGCGTCCACCACGACGACGTCCTTGCCCAGGGTGATGGATTCCCAAAGGTCGTAGGAATCGATTTCGTATTTCAGCTTGTTCTCGTAGTGTGCGATCTGGTCTTTCACTGGATCTCCTCCGGGCTGGAATAGGGATTATGCTTCTGTGAAATCGTCCTTTCGAGTCGGAGCAATATACCTGGTTTATGCCCTGAAATCAATTGGGAAATCGTAAAGGTCAAGGTTTCAAAACCACCATTTGTCATTGATTCTTA
The DNA here is from genome assembly GCA_022822725.1 of Candidatus Latescibacterota bacterium. Classification (GTDB taxonomy): domain Bacteria; phylum JAAXHH01; class JAAXHH01; order JAAXHH01; family JAAXHH01; genus JAAXHH01. Next base: position 386,013 of record JAJEAN010000001.1, on the reverse strand, counting down.
TTGCCTTGACCCGTTCTGCCCTCCATTTCTTTAGTATCTTCATAATGTATGCCTGCCGGATACAAAGAATAACTGTGAGATGACCACAGACATGTCAGCTAACCAGATGTAGTCGGTCATTCTAATGAAATCCCTAAACCTCAAAACCACCATCCAGTGGATCGGTCTGATCGCCGGACCATTACTCGCGCTCCTCCTTTACAGCCTGTTACCCCACGCGTACGAGAACGGCGCGGGTGAGACGATCGAGTTTTCGAACGCCGGTCGCGCCACGATGGCCCTGGCGGCGTGGATGGCGGTCTGGTGGATGACGGAGGCCGTCGAACTCTATGCCACGGCGCTCCTGCCACTGGTCGCGCTCCCGATAACCGGCGCGTCGGCGGTGCGAGAGGCGGCCGCGCCTTACGCCCACGAGCTGATCTTCCTGTTTATGGGGGGCTTCCTTATCGCACTGGCCATGCAGCGCTGGGGACTTCACAAACGCCTGGCGCTCAAGGCCCTTCGTGCGGCCGGCGACCACCCGGCGGGTATCGTGGCCTGCTTCATGGGCGTGACGGCTTTCTTCAGCATGTGGGTGTCCAACACGGCCACTGCGGTCATGATGCTGCCCATCGCGCTCAGCATCATCGGTCTCGTGGAGCAGGTAGAACCCGGCAGCATGGGACTTGGTGGCGGGGCTGGTGGAACAGGGAACGGCGGCGTCGGGAACGGCGGCACAGGGAATGATGGTGCCGGGAACGGCGATAGAGGAAACGATGAGGCCGAAGGCGGCGGCACAGTGAAAAGCGGCACCGGAAACGGCAAATCCGGATCGAAGACGCGGCCTCATTTCGCCCTGTGCCTGCTCCTGGGCATCGCCTACGCGGCGTCTATCGGCGGCATCGGCACGATCATCGGGACCCCGCCCAACGTCTTTCTCGCGTCCTTCATACAGTCCAGCCTGGGTGAGGAGATCAGCTTCGTCCGCTGGATGGGTGTCGGGCTTCCGCTGGTAGCCGTCTTCCTGCCATTGACGTGGCTGATGCTGACCAGGGTCCTCTATCCCGTCCGGGACATGCGCATCGAGGGAAGCAGAGAGGTAACGGAAAAGGCCTACCGGGAGTTGGGCGCCATGTCGCGGGGAGAGAAGGTCGTTCTGGTAGTGTTCCTCCTCGCGGCCCTGTCCTGGATCACCCGTCCTTTGCTGGTCCGCGTCCAGGTCGGCGATCTGCACCCGCTGGCGGGGCTGTCCGATCCGGTCATCGCCATGGTCGCGGCGCTGGCCCTCTTCGTCGTGCCGGTGGACGTGAAACAACGGGTGTTCGTGATGAACTGGGAAACGGCGGTGAAGCTCCCATGGGGGATCCTGCTGCTCTTCGGAGGCGGGCTCAGCCTGGCGGCGGCCATCCGGGCCAACGGTGTGGGTGAATACATCGGACACCAACTGGCTTTCCTGTCCGGCATCCCCACGCTGCTGCTGGTCATGGCCGTCATCGCGCTGGTGATCTTCCTGACGGAACTGACCAGCAACACCGCAACCACGGCCACGTTCATCCCCATCCTGGCCGCCCTGTCGCCGGTGTTCGACCTGCACCCCTACATGCTGATCGTGCCGGCCGCCATCGCCGCCAGTTGTGCCTTCATGCTGCCGGTCGCCACGCCGCCCAACGCCATCGTATTCGGGTCCGGACACGTCACGATTCAGCAGATGATCCGCGCCGGCTTCTGGCTGAATCTGACCGGCGTCGTGCTGATCACCGTGCTCGTGTACACGGTGATGATGTGGATGCTCGGGGTCTGAGGCGTAGATCAGCGGACAGCCGATCCGTCCGTACGCCGCGCCGTTGCCTGCAGAGCGAACCGGCCGCGCCTCCGACCAGGAAGCAAGACATGTTCAACAACCACATGGTCATAGCGTTGCGGCACCTGGGCCGCAACAAAGGCTATACGGCAATCAACGTCCTGGGCCTGGCGATCGGCATGGCCTGCGTCATCCTGACCTTCCTGTATGTCGGCCACGAACTGAGCTATGACCGCTATCACGCGCAGGCCGACCGGATCTACCGGGTCGTGTTCAACGACAACGCCAAGACGTCCATCAGCGTGGGACCCGCGCTCCTGGCCGACTTCCCGGAGGTCCAAAGCCATCTGCGCATGCACCCCACGACCGGCACCTGGGTCATGAAGTACGAAGATCGGATTTTCTACGAAAGAGCGGTCTACTGGGCGGATGATTCGCTGTTTGACTTCTTCACGCTTCCCCTGGTTCAGGGTGACCCGGAAACCGCGCTCGAAGCGCCGTACACCCTGGTCATCAGCGAAGATACGGCCCGTAGGTATTTCGGCGATGAGGACCCGATGGGCAAGACGATCGTCGCCGACAACGGCTTCATGCTGCTGACCGTCACCGGCGTCATGAAGAACATGCCGTCCAACACGCATTTTCACGCCGATTTCTTCATTTCGCTGGCATCGGGGTTTGAAGAATACGGGCACTGGTCGCGGGAGAACTGGGACTCGTTTTCTACTACACCTATATCATGCTGGGCGATGGGCATTCGCCGGAGGACCTGGCCGCGAAGCTCCCCGGTTTCGTGGACCTGCACGTGGGAGAGCAGCTCCAGGTGCGCGGCGGCCGCTACGAGTTTTCCCTCCAACCCGTCACCGGCATACACCTCTATTCCCACCTCGAGAACGAGCCCGGCGCCAACACCGATGTAAGCTACGTATACATCCTGGCCGCCATGGGTCTCTTCATCCTGGTGATCGTCTGCATCAATTACGTAAACCTGTCCACCGCGCAGTTCGCCCACCGGTTGCGGGAGATCGGACTGCGGAAGGTACTCGGCGCGTCCCGCCTGCACCTGGTCCGGCAGTACCTGGGCGAATCCGTCCTGCTGTCCGTCGCGGCCCTTTTGATTGTATTGCTGGCGGTCTGGCTCGTTTCTCCCTGGTTCGACGGGCTGACCGGCATGCCGGCGTCCGGCGGTTTTATGGGGCATGCGCTCTGGTGGGTGGCTCTGCCGGCCGTGGCGGTATTTATCGGCCTGGCTGCCGGCGGGTACCCGGCCATCAAGCTCTCGGCCTTCGGGGCGATACCCGGGCTCAAGGTAGGCCGGCCGTTCGAAACGGACCGGGCGTTTTCGCGGAAGCTCCTCGTCGTCGTCCAGTTCGCCATTTCCATCGCGCTGATCATCGGCACGGGCGTCCTGTTCAGCCAGATCACCTATATCCAGAACAAGCACCTGGGTTTCGACAGGGAGCAGGCGATTGCCATTCCCTCGATCGCGGAGGTGGCTTACCGGTACCAGCCCTGGAAGGACGAACTGCTCGGGTACAGCGGTGTGGCGCATGTGAGCCAGGGTATCTACCTACCCGGCCTGACGGGCAACATCGGCCGTATTACCACCGAAACGGCCTGGCGTGTCGACGATCCGGACCAGGTCAAGCACGACCTGCAGGGGATCATCGTCGCGTCAGGATACGTGGAGGCGCTGGGTGTGGAGTTGCTCGCGGGACGGACTTTCAGCGGTCCGTTGGATAGTCAGGCGGAATCCAAGAACATTCTGCTCAACGAGACCGCGGTTCGGCTCCTGGGTTGGGATACGCCGGAAGAAGCGCTGGGAAGCCAGGTCGAGTTCGGCATCGGCATGACGCAGACGGTGATCGGCGTGGTCCGGGACTTCCACCTGCGCTCGCTCCACCTGCCCATTGAACCGCTGGCCATAATGTACGGCCGAGGACAGCTCATCGTGGTCCGGGTCCAGCCGGAGGACACGATGCGCACGCTGGATTTCATGGAACAGGCCTGGACGCGGTATTTCCCGGATTTTCCCTTCGCCTTTTCCTTTATCGACGAGGATATCGACCGGCTGTACCGGGCCGAACAGCGGATCGGGTACGTCTTCGCGGTTTTCGCCGCGGTGGGGGTCCTGCTCGCCTGCCTGGGTCTCTTCGCGCTGGTCTCCAACACGGTCGAACGCCGCGTCCGGGAGATCGGCATCCGAAAGGCGCTAGGCGCTTCCGCGCGCCGCATGCTCGCCATGCTGTCCGCCGAATTCGCCGGGCTCGTGCTCCTGGCCAACGTCCTCGCCTGGCCGGCTGCCTGGATCGTCATGAACCGCTGGCTCGAGTCCTTCGCCTACCGGATCGAGATGGGGTGGGGGATCTTCCTGGCCTCTGGTGGCGCGGCCCTGCTGATCACGGTGCTGACCATTGGATATCACGTGACCCGGACCGCACTGTCCAATCCCGCCGAAGTGCTGCGTAGCGAGTGAGGTGCGGACCTGGCGCGGCAGGTGAGGTTCAGCGCCACAGCCGGCAGGTGAGGTTCAGGCTGGCGCGGGTAGGCCTGAGACCTAAGCCGTGCCGAGTACGAGATCCCGTCCGGCCACCAGGCTGGCCATTTTGCGGTCCGCCACGCTCCGGTGCAGCATCCATAAACCGCAGTCGGGGTGCACCCAGCGCACGCGCTCCGGTCCGAGCACGTCGATGGCGTGCTCGATGCGCCGGGCGATCTCGTCCGGCGACTCCACTCCGTTGTCCTTGATGTCGATCACGCCCACGCCCAGGGCGATGTCGCTGCGCAAGTCCCTGAACAGCGGAAGCTCTTCGTAACCCCACCTTGCGAACTCCAGGACGAGATGGTCGACGTCGAGGTTGTTCAGGAAAACCATCAGGTCGTTCCACAGGCCGGACTGTATGCTCTGCCCGCCGTAGTTGCCGAAGCAGAGGTGCAGCCCCTTCTCGCCCTGCACTCCGCCCAGTACGTGGTTGACGGGCTCGTGCGCCCAATCGGCGTCCTCCGGATGGCCGGTCAGGTTCGCCTCGTCTACCTGCAGTATCGGCGCGTCGATCTCGGCGACCTGCCTGCGCAGGACCTCCGCGATGTCCATCGTCATGGCCCGAAGATCGCCGTAGTGCTCGTCCAGAAGCGTCTTGGCCAGCATGTAGGGCGAGGTGACGGTGAATTTGAGTGGGTGGTCTGTGAGCGACCGCATCGTCTGCCACGCGGCCGGCAGGTTGAGCGCGCCTTCCCCGATCTGGTCCCGCACGATGCCCCCCGGGGTGCTCCGGAAGGCCAACCCCTCGCGCTTTCTGAATTCGGCGAGAATCTCGCGGGAGACTTCCGTCGTGATGCCGGACATGGGCCGGATGAAGTACTCGATCATCCCGTTGGTTTCCGGGTGGCTGACGTCGAAACGGGACAGCTCCCCGTCGGTGATCACGTCGATCCCGGCCATCTCCTGGGTCTTCAGGACCACCTTGGCCGCGTCGATCAGGTTGGGTGTGGTGGGATAGGCCGCCAGCCAGTCCGGGATGGGATAGCTGCCGACCACGGTGGTCTTGATCGCGGTTTCTGCCATTACGTGAACTCCATTCTTCGTTTCAGCCCATGGTGCGTCTCGACCGCGCGTTCATAGTAATAGGTGCGCGTTCGTCACAACTGTGCGTTCCAGGCAACCACAGATACGTCGCGGTTGCCGTCTTTTCGAATAACCCGACGATGAAATGGAATATACATTATGCATCTCGAAGTTGGTATAAATACCGACGATACTGTCCTTAATCAGTGTATCACGCCCACTGCATTGTAAAGCATTGAATTCAGGCGCCACTGTTGTCCGGCGCTTCCCGGTCGGCGAGGATCCGGTTTGTTCAAAAGCTACCTGACCATCGCGCTCCGTCATATGGCGGGGCAGAAGAGTTATACGGCGATCAACGTGCTCGGACTGGCCGTGGGTATGGTCTGCGCCATGTTGATCTTCCTTTACGTCGACTTCGAGCTCAGCTACGACCGGTATCACGAGAAGGCGGACCGGGTCTACCGGGTCGCGGTCAACAACGACGCCCGGACACCTCCCGCCATGGCGCCCGCATTGCAGGAGGATTTACCGGAAATCACGAGTTATGTGCGCCTGCTGCCGACAACCGGCACGTGGGTCATGAAACACGAAGATATCATCTATTATGAGAACCGGGTCTACTGGGCGGACAACGCCCTGTTCGACATTTTTGACTTTCCTTTGATCCGGGGCGATCCCCGGTCCGCACTCACGGCGCCTCTATCCGTGGTGATCAGCGAAGATACGGCCCGAAAGTACTTCGGAGAAAATGATCCCATGGGCAGGACGATCAACGCCGACAGCGGTTTCCTGATGCTGACGGTTACGGGCGTCATGGAAAACACGCCGGCGAATACCCACTTGCAGGCCGATTTCATCATATCCCTTGCCACGGCATTCCAGGAAGACCTGGGCTACTGGTCGTGGATCAATTTCTACACCTACATCCTGCTGTCTGAAGGCCAGTCGCCTGCTGCTACCGAGCGCAAGCTGCCCGATTTCGTGAACCGGCACATCGGGGAACAGCTCGAAGAACGCGGCGGCCGTTTCGATCTCTTCCTGCAGCCGGTAACGGACATTCATCTCCGTTCCAATCTCGAGCATGAACCGGGCGCGAACAGCGACATCACCTATATTTACATCCTTTCGGCCATCGCCCTCTTCATCCTGGTCGTCGCCTGCATCAATTTCATCAACCTGTCCACCGCCCGGTTCGCCGCCCGGGCTCGAGAAGTGGGATTACGCAAGGTGCTGGGAGCGCATCGCATCCAGTTGATGCGTCAGTTCCTGGGCGAATCGGTCCTGCTGTCCGTGCTGGCGATGATCATCGCCCTGGCGGCCGCGTGGCTGATCTCACCGTATTTCGACGACATCGCTGGAAAGCCGGTAACCGCGGATTTCCTGGGCCAGCCCGGCCATGCCCTTTGGCTGCTTGTCCTGCCGGCGGTTGCGCTGATCGTCGGGGTGTTGTCCGGAAGCTACCCGGCGTTCCTGCTGTCCTCCATGCAACCGGTTCAAGGCGTGAAGGGAGGCCGCCGGCTCGATGCGTCCGGCGCAGTATCGAGAAAGATCCTGGTTGTCGTCCAGTTCGCGATTTCCACCGCGCTGATCATCAGCACGGGCATTCTGTTCAACCAGGCAGATTACATTCAGAACAAGAAACTGGGCTTCAATAAAGACCAGGTGATCGCGATACCCACGCTGAACGTGGTAATGGATAAATTCCAGCCCTGGAAAGAAGCCCTGCTGCAGCATCCAGGCGTGGCCGGGGTGACCCATGCCAGATCATTGCCGGGTCTTGCCGGCAACATAGGCCAGGTATCTACCGGTACGATGCAGCGCGTCGATGATCCGGAAAACATCAGGCATGACGTGCAGGGCCTCAGCGTGGCACTGGATTTCGTGGAAACACTCGGCATGGAACTGCTTGCCGGCCGGTCTCACAGCGGTAGGTTCAATCGGGATACCGAGCAAGAGAACATTGTCATCAACGAAACGGCACGGCGGGTGCTGGGCTGGGATACGCCGGAGGCGGCCATAGGCCAGCAGGTCCGGTTCGGCGACAGCTCTACCGCTACGGTTATCGGCGTGATCGGGGATTTTCATTTTCGGACGTTGCATCTGAAGATCGAACCGCTCGTGCTGTCCCTGCGTGGCGGCCCCCACCTGGCAATCAGGCTCCATCCCGGCGACATGCGACAAACGCTGAATCTCATTGAGCATCAGTGGTCGCAATTCTTTCCCGATTTACCCTTTGCCTATGCGTTTCTCGACGAAAACATCGACCGGTTGTACAGGTCGGAAGTCGCTATCGGCTACGTGATCGGCGTATTCGCCATGGTGGCTGTTTTTCTTGCTTGTCTTGGACTGTTCGCGTTGGTTTCGTTCACGACGGAACTGCGCACCAGGGAGATCGGCATTCGCAAATCACTCGGCGCTTCGGTCCATCGGATGCTTGCGTTGCTTTCAGGTGAGTTCATCGGTCTCGTGCTCCTTGCCAATGTCTTCGCCTGGCCGGCCGCCTGGCTGTTCATGCAGCGCTGGCTCGAGTCTTTCGCATACCGCACGGAGGTCGGATGGGGCAGTTTCTTCCTTGCCGGTGGCCTGGCCCTGCTGATCACGGTGTTGACCATCGGATACCACGTGACCCGGACCGCGCTGGCCAATCCGGCCGAGGTGCTGCGTAATGAGTGATGCCACGAAACACGTAGTCATCGTGGGAGGCGGCTTCGCCGGACTGAACGCGGCCAAGAAGCTCGGAGGCCGGGCTGGCGTCCGCGTCACCCTGGTCGACCGACAGAACTATCATCTCTTCCAGCCGCTGCTCTACCAGGTGGCCATGGCCGGTCTGTCGCCCGCCGACATCGCCACGCCCATCCGCAGCGTGCTCGCCCGCTGCCGGAACGTCTCGGTACTGCAGGGATCGGTGGAGGGGGTCGATCTGCAGGCGCGGACCGTATCGGCCGATTTCGGCCGGCTCGATTACGACTACCTGCTGCTCTGCTGCGGGTCGTTGCCGAGTTATTTCGGTCACGGAGAGTGGGAGGCGCACGCGCCGAGCCTGAAGACGATTCCGCAGGCCACCGAGATCCGGCGCCGGCTACTGAGTGCCTTCGAGACGGCGGAACGGATCGGCGACCCCGAGCTGCGCCGGCAACTGCTGACCTTCGTCGTCATCGGCGGCGGGCCCACCGGGGTCGAGCTGGCGGGCGCCATCGGGGAGATGAGCCGTTTCACGCTCGCGAGGGATTTTCGCAACATCGACACCCGGCTCACGCGGGTCATCCTGATCGAGTCCGGGCCGCGCATCCTCTCCATGTTCTCCGAGCAGCAGGCGGCGCGGGCGGCGCGGGACCTGGAGAAGCTTGGCGTGCAGATCCGGTCCAGCACCTTGGCGACGGATATCGACGAGCATGGCGTGCGGGTCCGGCCGAACACCCAGGCCACCAGTATCGACCAGCAGGGAGATCACGCGGATCCGGAGCGCATCCGGTCCTCGACGGTACTATGGGCGGCGGGGGTACGGGGGGTTGAAGTCGGCGGACTGCTTGGCCAGCACGGTCAGCACGGTCAGCACGGTCAGCACGGGCAGGATGACCGTGAATCGGACCGGGGAGATCGCGTGATGACGGACCGGGGCGGCCGCATGATCGTCGACGAAGACCTCAGTATCCCCGGACATCCCAACGTGTTCGTTGCGGGCGACCAGGCTTGCTTTACACACCAGACCGGCAACCCCCTTCCGGGAACGGCGCCCGTGGCCATACAGCAGGGCCGTTTCGTGGCGGAGACCATACGCCGCGATCTCGAGGGCAATCCGCGCGAGGCCTTCCGGTTCGTCGACAAGGGCCAGATGGCGACCATCGGCCGCAGCCGCGCCATCGTGGAAATCGGCAGACTGCGGTACTCCGGCTGGTTCGCGTGGGTCGCGTGGCTGGTGGTCCATGTCTATTTCCTCGTCGGCTTCAAAAACCGGTTGCTCGTGGTGCTACACTGGGCATGGTCCTACGTGACCTTCCGGCGCGGCGCCCGGCTCATCGTCGAGCGCGAATGGCGATTCGGCGGACGCAGGGACTAGATGAGGGCACCAGGGTCGCGCAATTGGACGCCGGGACAAGAAAAGGACTGCCGGAGACAAGATGATGCTCGGTAACCAGATCGCCATAGCGCTGCGGCACATGACCCGTCAACGAGGATATACCGCGGTAAATATTTTCGGTCTGGCCGTGGGCCTGGTCTGCGCCATACTGATCTTCCTGTACGTGCGCTACGAACTGAGTTACGACCGATTCCACGAGAAAGCCGACCGCATCTACCGGGTAACGCTCAACGACACGGCCCGGTCGCCCCGTGAACTGGGTCCCGTGTTGCAGGCCGACTTCCCCGAAGTCCGGCAATTCGCCCGGCTGCTACCCACGCTCGGCACATGGATCATGAAACACGAAGACCGGATTTATTATGAAAAGAACGTGTACTGGGTCAACAAAGAACTGTTCGACGTCTTTACCTTTCCACTCATCAGAGGCGACCTGGACCGCGCCCTCGAAGCGCCGTACACCGTGGTGATCAGCGAAGATACGGCCCGGAAATACTTCGGTGACGAAGACCCCATGGGGAAGACCATCGTCGCCGATAACGGCTACATGGTACTGACCGTAACCGGCGTCATGAAAAACATCCCGGAAAACGCCCATTTCCATGCCGACTTCCTGATTTCCCTGGCCAGCGGATACGACAAATTCGGGTGGAGCGAGAACCCGAGAATCTGGTACAGCAACCTTTTCTATACATATATCGTATTGCCGGAAGGCCACCCACCGTCGGAGACAAAGGAAAAACTGCCCGGCTTCGTGGAAAAACACGTCGACGCGAGTTTCCTGGATGATCTCGGCCGTTTCGAATTGACACTTCAACCCGTCACCGACATCCACCTGTATTCCCATCTCGAGGACGAGGCCGGTGCCAACACCGACGTTGCCTACATATACATCCTTTCCGCCATCGGGCTGTTCATCCTGGTCATCGCTTCGGTTAATTATGTAAACCTGTCCACTGCACAATTCGCACACCGGGGACGCGAGATCGGCATGCGCAAGGTCCTCGGGGCGTCCCGGGGACAGTTGATCCGGCAGTACCTGGGCGAATCGGTCCTGATGACCATCGCGGCCCTGTCGATCGCCCTGGCGGCGGTCTATTTTATTGCGCCCTATTTTGACAACCTGCTGGGCCTTCCGGTAACAGCGGTCCATGCTTTGCACCCCCTGTGGTGGTTCGCCCTGCCGGCCGTTGCGATCCTCATCGGGCTTTTGGCGGGCGGATACCCGGCCCTTCTGTTCGCCTCCATGCGGGCTATCCCGGGACTCAAGGAAGGAGAGCCTTACCGACCGGGCGGCGCGTGGTCCAGGAAGATCCTGGTCATCGTCCAGTTCGTCATTTCCATCGCGCTGATCATCGGCACGGGCATCCTGTACAGCCAGTTGAACTTCATACAGGACAGGAATCTCGGGTTTGAAAAAGACCAGGTGATCGTGATCCCCACGGTTGCGGAGGTGGCGGTCAACTACCAGCCGTTGAAGGATGCCCTCTTGCAATACACCGGGGTGGACGGCGTGAGCCAGGCCATCACCCTGCCCGGTCTGTTTGGAACGGTCGGCCGTTCATCGACGGGTACGATACAGCGTGTCGAGGACCCGGACCACGTCCGGCATGGCGTCCAGGGATTCCAGGCCGCCGTGGACTTCGTAGAGACGATGGGGATTGAATTGCTCGCGGGCAGGACCCATCGCGGAGCATTCAGAAACGACGCGGAGACGGAAAACATCGTGATCAACGAAGCGGCGCTCCGCGTCCTGGGCTGGGAATCGCCCGAAGAGGCCATCGGCCGGCAGGTCCGCTTCGCCAGCGGCGTGACGCAGACGGTGGTCGGCGTGGTACGGGACTTTCACTTCAGGACGATGCACCTGGAAATCGAACCGCTCGTGCTCTTTCACGGCACCGGCCTGCACCTGGTGGTCCGGATCCGGCCGGAAAACGTTACGCGCACGCTGGAGTTCATCAAAGGAACCTGGTCGGAGTTCTTCCCCGATTTCCCCTTTGCCTACACGTTTCTCGACGATGACATCGACCGCCTGTACCGAAATGAAATGCGCATCGGGTATTTCTTCGGCGTGTTCGCCCTGGTGGCGGTATTCCTGACCGGCCTGGGTCTCGTCGCCCTGGTCTCGTTCACGGCCGAGCGGCGCACCCGGGAGATTGGTATTCGAAAGGCGCTGGGCGCTTCCGTGCGCCGCCTGCTCGGCATGCTGTCCGCCGAATTCGTCGTGCTCGTGTTCGTGGCCAACATCGTTGCCTGGCCGGCAGCGTGGCTGATCATGAGCCGCTGGCTCGAGAACTATGCCTATCGGATCGAGGTGGGATGGGGCATATTCTTCGCGTCGGGCGGCGTGGCGCTGCTGATCACCCTGGTCACTATCGGATATCACGTGACCCGGACCGCGTACACCAGTCCGGCGAAGGTGCTGCGGAGTGAGTGACTGAGAGGAAGGACGACGCTGGACAGTAAGTTAGGCAGAGATGGTGCCGCGGAGTGAGTGACGCGGGACACGAGCGCAGGGACATGCCGACTGTGAAATGAGGCGGTCTGCAGGGTGTGCGAAGTAATTGCCTGGAGGATGGAGGATCTACGAATGCGCGTCCTTTTTCCAAATACTCTGCGCTCTGTCACGCATGACTACGAATAACCCCGGCCAATCAACTTCCTTCATGAATCGCCTTATAGCGTTTCAAGAGGCGTTACACGTTCCTCCGCGAGCGAGGCTCCGTATTCGAAACAGGCATGAATGTCGGTCAATGTCAGCGAAGGATACTCATCAAGGATGTTCTCGACCCGGTCACCATTGGCCAGCATGCGAAGTATCAGATGCACTGGGATGCGGGTGCCCTTGACGCACGCCTGACCATGACACACCGTGGGATTGATGGATATCCTTTCATATGCTTTCATCATTGCTCCCAATCGAGAATGCCCCGCATGGGCATTAACAAAGTTAAGTTAAATTGAAAGGCGAAGGAACGCAATGTATTAGACCAAATTTGAATCGGTATGGAGAGCGGATCAACAGGAGGTACATGATTGAGAAAGACGAACCAAACCCATTCGACGGAACGAACGAGCTCATCTCAATCCTGGGATCCGGAACGCTATGCACGCAACGCCCGTTTCGTGGCGGACCTGGGCATGCCGGTCGTCGAGTTGCTGGATCCTCAACCGGGCGAACGCATCCTGGACCTGGGATGCGGCGACGGCGCGCTGACGGCGAAACTGGTCGATATGGGCTGCAGTGTCGTCGGCGTGGACAGCAGCGCGGAGCAGATCGAGGCGGCGAAGGCGCTGGGTCTGGACGCCCACGTCGTGGACGGGCACGAATTGACTTTCGAAGGTGAATTCGACGCGGTTTTCAGCAATGCGGCGCTCCACTGGATGGGCCATCCCGGCGAGGTGATCGCGGGTGTGCGGCGCGCGTTGAAGCCCGGTGGAAGATTCGTGGCCGAATGCGGCGGGTACGGGTGCGTGGACACCATCGTCAAAGCGCTTACCGGTGCGCTGAAGCGGCGCGGACTTTGGGAAGAGGGGATCAATCCGTGGTACTTCCCCACCGATGCGGAGTATCGTGGAAGGCTGGAGGCGAGGGCCTTTGAGGTGAAATACATCGCCCTCATTCCCAGGCCCACCCCGCTGCCCGGCGACATCGGCGGCTGGCTGGAGACTTTCGCCGAAAGCTTCACGTCACGGGTGCCGGAAGCGGACCGCCCCGCGTTTCTCGACGAGGTCCGGGAAGCCATGAGGCCGAAGTTGTGCGACGAAGAAGGCGCGTGGACCGCGGACTACATCCGGTTGAGGTTCGCGGCCGTGAAGAAGGGGTGATTGGGCAAATCGACATGCAATAGCCAACAACATGAGAAAGGAACGTAGAAAATGTCTCCCAAGAAGGCAGCATTGGATCCGGAAATAGTACATCGATTCGTATACGACGCCCATAGCGATTTCGATAGCGTCAAGGCATTGCTGGACCAGGAGCCCAAACTGGTCAACGCCTGCTGGGACTGGGGTGGCGGTGACTGGGAAACCGGGCTGGGGGCCGCCGCGCATATGGGGCGCAAGGACATAGCGGAATACCTTTTGCAACATGGGGCGCGCATCGATCTGTATGCCGCAGCAATGCTGGGAAAACTGAGCGTAGTGCAGGCCATTCTCGACGATAATCCAGCTGAAAAAGACAAGCCGGGACCACATGGAATCTCGCTCATGGCCCATGCTAGAAAGGGAGGCAAGGAAGCCTCCGAGGTCGTGAAGCTGCTGCGATCCCTGAATAAGAAATAGGAGCCAGAGGAGTAAAAACGAATTGAAGAGACCCAGGCAGAGACATTCGACGGAACGCGATGGCAAGCGGTACATCTGGTACACCGAGCGGCTGTGGGAACTGGCGAAAGGCTTGCCGGAATATGAGGCGGAAGTCGAGCAGTTCGAGGAATTGGACCGGGACTGCTGGTTCAGCGAGCGTAAGCCACCAACGATAAGGGAGGTGGCCGGACATTGCCAGCGCATCAATGAGGCCGATTTCAGCAAACCGGTGATCATAAACGACAACGGACGGCTGATGGACGGCGGTCACCGCCTGGCGCGGGCGCTGCTCGAGGGAAGGAAGACGGTCAAGGCGGTGCGGTTTGAAGAGATGCCGCAGCCGGATGAGGTCGAAGAAATACAGGTAGATAGCAATCTGGGTCTATGGAGCGCTCGTTGGAGATCTCATTCTTGGTTTGGAAATGAGTTAAAGTGTGAATCTGATCTTCTCCACCATGGTTTCTATCTTCTTTATCAATGTATCAGTTTATATAATCGTATATTAAGCGACCCCAAGAACTTGAGTGATCCATACATTGAGGTTTGCGCGTTAACAACAGTTAAAGCTCATCATCTTATTTTTGGAATCTATAATTTAATAATCGACGGGATTGCACAAGAATCGGGTGCACTGTTACGCCCATTAATCGAAACCTGTGATTTGTTGGAGTACGTTCGAGTTAAGCCCGAACGCGCAGCTGATATAAGAAACGACAAGAAACCTAGTGCTGGCGAGATCGGCAAGAAAATTGATAGTGAGTTTCAGGGTTTGAGAAACCACCTAAACAAGAATGCTTCCCACCTTAGTTTCTCCGAGGACTCTATACGGCACCTTCGTGATAGTGAATCAGGATTTTTGAAGTTTATACCCACGCATGGTAGAGTTGTATTGCAGAAAAACCTTGCAATGGTAAATAGCTTCTTGAATTTCCTGCTGTTCGAGAGCGTCAGTTGTTTAGGATATATCGGGATGGATATTAATGAACTAGCAGATCAAATCGAACGGTGGAGAGACGAATGCTACACTGTTAATCTCAGAGCGTAGAACTGGCTGGCAAGATAAAACACGCCTAGGGAAGAATGGAAAATATGTGACAGACCAGCCTTTTGGACGCCACGCAGAGTTAGTTACTAATTGTCGGCCTATTAGTATTTCGCGCTTGGCCGCTGCTGATTTCGCGCCCGACCGTTGCCAATTACCCCATCTGCTCCTGTGAACGCGCAACCTGCTCTGCTACAAATCCCGCAAATGGCTCTATGTCCTGATCAATACTGGCGCTTTCGAGCGCGGCAAGGTAGGCGTTGCGGTCCTGGACACGAATGACTGTCCACGGATAACCGCCCGAGGCCAACATGACGTTCATGAAAAAACGCGCCATACGCCCGTTACCGTCAGGATAGGGATGGACGTAACCGAAGAGCCAATGTCCAAGCACGGCGCGCACTGAAGGCACAGTTTCTTTTTCGAGCAAGTCAAACAAGGTTGGCATGGCGTCGCGGACCCCCTCACTGCGTGGCGGCACATGGCGGGATCCACGTATAAACACGGGTTCATTGCGATAGCCAGCAAGAACCGAAGCTGAGAACAGTCCAGCGGCGACACAAGGCTGGAACAACTCGCGATACCAGTCCCGGTGGGCATTGCGGACCAGGCCGCCTGGATTGGCGTCGTCCATCACTTCGCCAACCGTTTCACGGACCAGCTGAAAAGCCTGCCAGTAACCGCGCGCCGCAAGCGCATCGCGGCTTTGCCGGTCGGCTTCATTACCGTCCGGATTCCAGTTACCGGAGCGCACCCGTTCAATCAGTTCCGGCGTCACGCGGTAGCCTTCAATCGACAACGAGTGGTAAGCGTCGTTGAGGTAGATGCCGTCGACAAAAGACAGATAAGCTTTCGGGTCCTGCGGTAGTTCCGGAGACTTCGGGAACGCTGCAATCACCGGCTCCCGAAAAGTCTCCCACAGGGATTGCAGCCGCCTGGCAATTGGCGCTTGGGTCCCTTTCAACGCACCGAATACCTGCGCTGGCTCAAACGGGTCAGACTCGCGCACATCGTAGTCGGCGCTTTTCATGACTTTGAGCATTTCGTCAGCCATGTCTGCCCGGCCGATCCGGCGGAAAGCTCCGGCAAGCCTACCAGCAATGGCTGAATGGCCGCCGTCGAGAAGCCGGCCTAGCACATCGCCCGCATCTCTGACACCGGAAAGTACGATTTGAGCATCAACCGGGTTACGGACAAAGAACGCTTCTGGGACCTTGACAAGTGCGGCTTCGGGTACAAAGAGCTTGAGCCCGTCTCGAGTGGTTACGTCCTCGTCGGCCGGGATGTCTTTTTGTTTGAGATCGTATAGCGACGTTCCGAATAGCAACTCGACTGTGTTGTTGGTGCCTTTAGGCGTATAGATGATGATCTGCCGAGGGATGACGGTGCATTCAGCATGAAGCAACAAGGACTGCTCGGGGGAAAGATGCCACGCTTTACCGAACCGTGCCGTGCAATAGGAAACGCAGAATTCCCAGAGCGAGGCGAACCACGAAGTCGTGTCACCCGGATTAGCATCGGGGCTGGACGAGATCAGCCAGTCCTTCATGACCTCCTGAATGAAGCCGTTTTTAAGCAGACGTTCGCGGTGGATGCGCGTAAGTTCGTTGGATCGAAATACCCGCCTTCCTCCCTTCTGGAGGTTTTTTAGTTGCTCCAGCGCCGCGGCTAGTTTTTCGTTGGGTTTAGCCATGCTGGACTTCTCGGGCGCTTACAAGTTTGATCGGTTGTGAATGTACAAGTATATAATGTTGTGGAATCACAAGTCAATGATGTTGTGGAATTACGAGTGAATTGTGTTGTGCTGTTAAGCGTCTGAGGAGTAGTACTACAGATGGGCAAGTCTTTCAGGAGAACGCGTACTTCCTAAAACAACCTCAAAAGAGCGGACTGTCCGAGAGAGAAACACAAGTGAATACCCGAATATGTGGTATTAGTCACCCCGATCATTAGAGACCGGGAGCGAATTTTCTATTTACCGCGAGCGGCATAGTCGTACTAGTAAACTACTGGCACGGAAGCGACCTGCGGACGAAATCGTACAACATTCGGGTCTGTGAGGGTGAGCAGAATGGGAAAGCTACTCGACTTTGACAGTCGATTCTGGATGACAATAACCGCCTCCGTAAATACTGGCTCGAATCTCCATTGCTTATCGTGTTGGGAGCTTCATGCTGTCGCCCCGTGCCCGTCGACTTTCTGTTCCGCCCCCACACTCAATGCATTCCTCTTTACGTAAGGGTATTATCATTTTAGTCTTTCGCTCTCGCGGCTTGTAAAGCAGGTACTGCTCCTCACAGGTCGGCCTCCGAAGTCCCGTCCACGAGAAAAGGAATTCATTCGCAGCGTGGCTCGCGCCGACACCGTTTAGTGTCACTACACTTGGTGCTGGAACCTCCTCAATGTACCTTTGATGTTCGCGTTTCTCTTTTGGCAACGACTCCTCTGCCAAACGGGCCTGATCTACGAGTTTCGCGCACCAAAGGCATCCAGAATCCGGGAGGACTGGACGCACGACCGAGAACACATCGTTTATTTTGCCTGTGACCTTATCGACAGAGACTTTGGAACCCACCTGAACACCCGGTATGAGGTATTGATGGACAAGTGCATTAAAGACCAGCCTTGCTTGATGGGTATCCGCAGCCAGAAATAGGAAATCACAGTCCCGAAATTGCATCGCTATGGTGTCATCAACGACATCTCCGAAGATACCGTCAAATCGTATATCCCGCTTGGCTCGGCGAGCAACCCGCCGCATAATGTCCACCTTTCGGGAAGAAATTCTACGCCCAAATTTCTGAAGCCATTTGGGACGTCCGTCCGCGGTGAACCAAATCCTGGCATCGAAACGAGTGGCACCGGGAACTCTGGGTAGATTGGTGATGTCAATACGGTCGGGATCCACGGCGACGATGTGTCCTACGCCGAGACGGGCCATATATAATCCCAGGAGGGCCCCCACCCCTCCCGCACCGATGATTCCTACCTTTGCGCCATTGAGAAGCGATTGGCCTCGGTCGCCTAAGAGCCGCGCCTGCCGATCGTAGGTCGAATCCACGCCCAAAGGAACCGACGGAGGTTTTGGGTATAAACGCTCAATGGAGCCTCCTATCACCCTTCCTTCTCGAAGCACAGCACGTCCACCGCTTGGAAGCCAGAGATCGCCGGCAACCGCATGTTTCGCGAAGACAATGCCACCGACCGGTTGCCCCTGCAAGATATCTATCAGAGCGGGATACCCGCGTTCGTGAGAAGCAAGGTCCACTCCGCTAAAACCTACTGACTCCCCTTCGCCATGATTATGTACCGCCAAGTAGGCTAGATCCTGGTCCCGACAGTAGCGGGATCTCTCCATCACAAATCGTGGCGTGAGCATTCGATACCCACGCTTTCCGGGGACATAATCAGTACCGTCTTCGGCTAAAAATAGATTTCTCGCCAGAAGCCTGAGCCCTCGGTCAGTATGTACGACACCGGCAGAGATGACCGCTCCGTGCTCGTCTCCATCTCCTGGGAAAAGATGCGCGAAGAGGTTACTTTTTAGTTTCTCTGGCAGAATCAGGTCGAAATCGGTCACTCTGGCCATCTCCTTAGCCATTCGAGCACCCTGCGTATTTTCAGGTGAGGCTTATCCAGCTCAGGGTCACGGTTGTTAGAGATACGAGAAAGCATCAAAGAGGGCCGCCCTTGATAGTTTTGACCGTGGTGTAAGGCTGGATCACTGAGTTCCCGCCCGTCTCGCCGTACTAAATCAGGCCGAACGTGAATCGGATAAACATCGGCATAGGGGAGTTGGAAGCTCAAGTCGAATCCGACCCAAGTCTCGTTCTGGTCGAAGACTTGTGGATCAAGCGAGACCGGTTCGATCAAGATGTGGGCTCCGCCCTGACCATCTTCAGAGGGACTAACAGTAGCCTTTGGGAAGGCTTTCCGTAGGTCTTTGATTGCTTCTTCTACTGCGGGTTTGAATGCCATCGTCTAAGCGTTATCGTCTCCATCTACGGCTGTGAAGCAGGCACCTTCGTCTACGAATACTACCTCGGTATTATCTATCAATCTGCTCCGCCGGTCCGTCGTCCAGTTCCAAGAAGAGGACAAAATCCAACTCGATATTAACACCGGTCTCAATGGCAGCCCGTTTCACTCCCTCACCGGTTGTAGGAACAGTAAGTTGAAAGAACGTGTTGTTAACCTTCACCCCGACAGTGCACTTCTCGTCCACCCGGAAACGCTCAACGCCCGGCAAGGTCAATTTAACCTCTTCACCCGGCTGGAGTACTCTGGGTTTCGATCCACGAATGTAAACGCGGACACAGACTTCCACAGTCGGATCAACCTTAGCGAACTGTAACAACTCCTTGTGGGTCACTATGGAATTCTCTACGAGAATCTCCTGACCATTCACACTGATCAGATAGCCCTTACAGTGATCAGGCACTTTTCTGTCCTCGGCCGCGTATTTCTCGATATTCACGATCTCGTCTACGCAGTCGCGTTTGTCAGTTCCGCTGTCCATCTGCTCCTCCTATGGATGATGTTCCCCCGAATTGAGGAACACCGTCAAGATATGGATACAGATGCCATATGTCAACTAATAAAATCAATTTATTAATGCTTTGTATTAAAAATTACAAGACACTTGTGCATGAATACCACCCCATTTGCTTTTTATTACTTGTCTTTTCGTGCTCGTATCGCGATATTTCTTACAGCATATGCGACGGATACCCAACTCAGAGAGGCTCTACAAACTCGTCGGGCGTAAGGTGGCAAAGCAACGGCATGAGGCGGATCTTTCGCAAACCCAACTCGCGCATCGTTGTGGCTTCGCCCGGGGTACGATAGCCAATATTGAGAGTGGAAGACAACGACCAACGCTCCACACGCTTTGGTCTATCGCCGATGCACTCAGTGTGGACATGCGCTCGCTTTTACCTTCGCCCGAAGAACTCCCACTGAGCGAGGCAGCAAAATTAAATCTCCAAATCAAAGGCAGGCTGAAGAAGGCGGCAGGAGAGAGCCAAGATCAAGTAGCTGCCTTTATCTCCATCAGCCGGGAGGAGGTCAGTTCCAATGTCGATGGAGAGGCGAGCTGAGCAGTTACTCGTAGGGGCTGGGGTGGATACGATCCCTGTGCCCTTAGGGCAAGTTACTGCCTATCTGGGCATAAAGGTCGAATTTGCAGACCTTGGTGAAGATTGTTCAGCAGTGCTTGTCCGCAATGGAGACCGTGCTGTCATAGGGGTCAATGAGGAACACCACCCCAACAGGAAGCGATTTAGCATTGCACACGAAATCGGCCACTTCGTTCTACATGACGGGGATACGTATATTGACAAAGGGTATCGCGTTCACTTTCGGGACCTAGAGTCTGGCTCCGGGACCAAGTCCGAGGAAATGGAGGCCAATGCTTTCGCTGCAGCGCTCCTCATGCCTGCTAAGCGAGTCAGCGATGCTTTTAAACAGCAACCCTTTGAGTTGACCGGCGACGACAGTCTAGAGAAGCTAGCGAAGACGTTTAATGTCAGTACTCAGGCGATGACCTACCGTCTTGTAAATCTGCAACTTATCCAACCAATCTGAAGTGATGTTACCCCGTTTCCGTGGACCGTTATACCGTTTCACCATATCAGGTGGTTCCCATCAACCGCCAAGATCTGGAAAACCCTATTGGCCTTATCTTCGGCGTGTTGAGTTGCGTTTTGGGGTGACTTCCAGCAGCATCCGCATCCTCTCGTAAAGCACAAAAAGATGTTCCACTCGTTCTCGTTCCGAGGCAAATCTCCTAGGTCGATAGAGGCGGTCCACGGCGCGGTCGAGAGCCTGGTGTGCCTTGCGAAGGTCAGGAGGCATCAGGTCTGGATCATACAGATCTGAAAGGGTTGCTTTCGGATGGGCAGCGCGGATGTCAAGCACGGCTTGCGCCAGTGGGTTCAGATTTTGTAAGTCTGTTCCTTCATCGGGCATAGGGAAGGTGTTGTATACGAGTCCGATGGAATACCGATAACGACTTTCCAACCGACCACCTACATGACGAAGCCAGGCCATATGCATGGCCGACGTGAGGATCGCGAAGTCTGTCAGGGTGGCGGTAAGAAGTACTAGTGCAGCATCACTAGGGATGACCGGCGGAGTCAGCCAGCCGATAGGCGTATACTCCCGTCGTTCCGAACTTACCCTTGGAATCAGCAGAAACGGTGCGGTAGGTACGACGTTTATGTGATAAAGCGTTGGCGTCATTGCAAGTTGTTGTGTCGGTTTGCTCCTGCTGGCCTCTCGATACGCTCGTACGGCGGCAATCCGCTCCCGAACACGTGGCATTTTCGCGATCGTCTGCGGCGAGGCGTCGTGCAGCGCCAGAATCCACCGGTCACCGCCTTGTAAGTACTCTCTCGCACCGACATAAGGACGCAGAAAGGGTGGAGATTCTGGTTCGGCGACCATGAACTCTTCGCGCTCCGCCGCGTTGAAGATATAGTGGCCGCCGTCTTTAGGCTTTGACCCGATGATCAGTTGCCGTATCCCGTTGATCGGCCGGTTCTCCTCCCGTACTGTCAGATGAGGGTTCGACATTCCGCCCGCGTCGAAAAGGTAGGGCGAGAGCACCGTGTGCCGGGTTTCTACGGGATCGCCGTTGATATCCGGGTAGCTGAACAGCCTCTTTTCGGCTCGGACAGATTCTCGCCTATCGAGGCCGATGACCACGACGTGTACTTGGGCCTTACCGCGGACATCGGATCCCCAGGCGAAGGTGCGGTGTACGAATACGATTTCCAGATTGCAGCGTTCATATAGGATTGGCCAGAGCTGCGCCACCTGTTCGCCCTGCGTGATCGAGTTGGTCGATACGAAACCGATACGGGCCTTGCTTGCCTGCACGTATTCGCCCGCTTTGATGAACCAGGCAGTCACATAGTCGAGTGTGCCGCCGGACTTACCGAGGGAAGCAATCCTCCTCACCTGTTCGCGCTGCTCCGGTTTCTGGAGTTTTGCCCCGACGAATGGAGGATTGCCTAACACATAAGAACATGCTTCCGGCGGTAACAATGCCGCCCAGTCCGTCTCCAGCGCATCACCCTGAACAATGCGGGGAGAAGTGCTCAGCGGGATGCGGGTGTAGGTCTGGCCGAACTCAAGGCTCAGCCGATTGTTCATGATGTGATCCATCATCCATAATGCCGTCTCGGCAATGCGTACAGAGAACTCACCCAACTCGATGCCGTAGAACTGATCAACGTTGACGTGTGAAATCAACTCCACGTCCAGCATTGTCTGTTCGCTGACACCGGTCGCTGAACGGATTTCTCGGATCACTTCTATCTCCAGCAGGCGCATTTCTCGGTAGGCTATGATGAGAAAGTTGCCGCAACCGCAGGCCGGGTCGAGAAACTGCAGTTCCCCCAGCTTTCTCTGAAACCGTCGAAGTTCACCGACGCGCCTGCTGTCCTTACGAGACCGGAGTCTTTCGAATTCTGTACGTAAGTCGTCCATGAACAGCGGTTCGATTACCTTGCGGATGTTCTGCTCGGTAGTGTAGTGCGCCCCAGCGGCTCTGCGTTCAATAGGATCCATGACCGATTGAAACAAGGCACCAAAGATCGCCGGAGATATGTCCGACCAGTCGAAGTTGCAGGCCTCCAGCAACAGGCGTCGCATGGACGCGTCGAAGGCAGGTATGCGCAACGATCCTTCGAACAGCCTGCCGTTTATGTAGGGGAACCGTTTGAGATCTTCGTCACGCGTGGAAATACGCTCGCTTTCCGGTGTATCCAGCACCTGGTACAGTTCGGTCAGCAACGCGCCCAGGTTGGAGCCGTCCTCGCTCGTGCGCGTCTCTACGTAGTCGCTGAATACATCCCGCGTCTCGAAGATGCCGGTGTCGTCGGCGAAGAGACAAAATACGGTTCTCACAAGAAATCGTTCGAGATTCTGCCCCCTGTAACCGGCTGTATTAAGAGCATCGTGCAGCTTTCCAATCAGTTCGGCCGCCGCGATGTTGACCGGATCCTGGTCCCGGAAGGTCTTACGCTGGACGCCCATGATGAAGCCGAAAGACTCCACATGGGCAGGTAGGTCCTTGAGTTCGAAAGAATCGGTTTGGGACTCGTCCAGATCGCGTAACTCGAAATTTTGAAAGTCGCTAACCAGGATGTATCGGGGTTTTTCATGCTCAGGGAGGGCGTCGAAATAGTCGCCAGCCTGCTCGTAGGCACTTTCGAGGTCGCGTCCGGCGCTCTTCTGTTCGACGATCAACACGCCCGGCCAGAATAGGTCGATGAAGCCCTGACTATCGTTTAATTTCTTCACACGCTCTTCGTATCTAGCTACACTTCTACGTTGAACTCCAAAAACGTGGAAGAAATCGTTATAGAAGGTCTGTGTCTCGCCCTTCTCATAGGACGCAGCGTGCCATTTGTCTGCGAAAACGGCGGCACGTGTGCGGACCTCGTTCCAAGAAAGACGCATCAGGATACCCTGTCTTGTGAAGTAGATGGGGTTTTACTACTGTGGGTGCTGCTCCACGCACATTCGAGAAAATGAACCAGTCTGGTACATACTTGTCAAGGTATCCCGATATGCAGATTGGTGACACAACACATTATGCTCAGCTTAGACATCTAACCACCGAGGATGACATGAGGTCCCTTGAGAGGGAAATGACCGCAGTAAAGGCAAATACAGCGCGCCTGGTCACTAAAGCGGATGTTTATCTTCTTATCGGGATAGCATACCCTGTCGCTGTCGCGGTGATCAGCATTGCAATAAAATCTATCTTCTTCGGTGGAAGTTGATTGGGTGGATCCAATTGGCGAATGGGATGGGCTGAGTATTGCGAGTCCTCGTGGAGGAGGGAAGGATGTAACAGGATCTTGTACGAAGGAATGCTGGAGCCTGATGAGGTTGAGGAGTTATATATGAGTTCGTTCAGAAGCTCGTTATGAAGGCTCTGCGAGTGCTTGCCCCAACCTGCCCGTTATGAGGGTGTCCAATTAGTACCCTAATCGGTGTTTGGCAAACCTCTCCGCGTTTTCCGCGAAATCATCACGCTTTCTGGAGTCGTGGCTACCCTCAATCTCTTTCTCGAGTTTCGCGTCGCTATTCGCGTATTCGCCGAAGTCCAGCAGTTTCAAAAACCCGTTGGCAAACTCGATCAGGGCGGGAGTTGCTTTCCGGACAAATCGATACGGCTCAAGAAAAAACTCGCCGTGCGATTGATAATGCCCCCATTCTCTTAGTGTATCACCTTTCTCTTTTGATAACTCCACTATCTGGTCGAAAAACTTCTCTGGTATTCGCACCATATTGAAGTCAAAGTTCTCGCTTCTGTTGTTAAACCGCAGTCCTTTCAATTGCTCCCTGTGAATCACCAAATTCCTAGGTTCATACATCAATTCGATAACTGACGAATTTTTGCTCAAGTAACCCCTGAGTTTGGCATCTTTCTCAAACAACAATCGTGTAAATTTCTTATGACTGCTTGTACGTAGTCCAATCCGCCCCACATGGTCAAACTCAATCTGATAGCGGTACTTTGAAATCCACGCGAGTGCGTCAAAAACTCCAGTGAAAAGCGTTATCCAGTAGTTGAAATGGTAAATGATAGCGTCTTGGGTGTCGTTATTTACACCGGTATAGTAGTTTATTCCAATCTCGTCTATCGCAATCAGCATATCCGTAAATCTGTCCGCAAGCGATTCGGTGCTGTCCGTAAGTTTTTCTCCATCCGGTATAGACGCGCCACCGAAAACAACCGCGGACCACGCGTGCTGATATTCGGTTAGTTTCGTCTTGAACGAATAGAGATACCAAAGTCCCCTGTTAACGTAATAGTTAGGCGCGATGAGATACTCTTTCCATTGCTTGCAATGAAGGTCTATATAAATCAGCGCTTCGTCGGGACTAAATATGCTGTTTGTCGGAATGCTCGGAAAACTCGCCTTGCTCCAATTCAGTCGATTGAGCAACTTCTCTCGTTCCGTAATCAAGATCGTCTTTTGGCCCGTTTCGGGTCCTATGAGAGCTTTCAAAATATATACCAAAACCAAATCGCTATACTTAAAGTCTAGTTTTTTTGCAACCGCCTTAATGTTTGAAATGTCGTAGCCAAACCAAACTCTATATTCGGACCCACAAAAATGTTTATCGGACTTATCAATAACAATACCGGTTGTGCTACTTTCGCCCTCGAAGTTGAGTTCTGCTACCGTATGTTTTGTAGAGTTGCCAAGTGACACAAACTCAAACAGATCGTTATCGCTGTACTGCAATAACCTTTGTGCACAATCTGATTTGAGTGAGTCCGAATCAAGCAGAACTCTCAGTTTTTTCTCTTTCGGTTCGTTAAACATATCTACTCTTCTTTGATCGTTATCTCCTCGCGGGTTAATCCAAAGAGTTGCGTTGCCTTGTTCACAGAAGCCGCGACCTTTTGTTACTCGGTTTCGTCAGGGTTTAAAAGCGGTACGACAAAGGATGATAAGCTTAGACAGCTACCCCATCCTCAAACCACGATCCTCAAGCGGCAGGTCGACCCGCACGTTTCCCCGGCGGTGGGATTCCCGGATGGCGATGGCGATCTCAAGGGTTTCGCGGCCGAACTCGCCCGGGCAGGTTTCTTCCCTTCCCAGTTCTATAGAACGGCATACGCCTTCAATCGCATCGACCATGGAGCTTCGGGGATGCCACGGCCCGGGCAGGTGTGTCTGGGTGGGTGCGCCGGTTACGGGATTCGGGGTCCAGAGTTCGAACTGTGCATGGGAATGCCGGGAGACGATACGGCCGGTTTCGCCGATGAACTCGAGGGACCAGGAGTAGATATGCGACTCGGATCGGGAGTTGAGTATGGTCCGGATCCCGTTTTCGTATACGACGATCCCGGTTCCGGGAATATCGGCATCGGAAGCGGCCTGTTCGTCCGTGTCGATCAGACCGACTACCCACCGTGCCGGCGCTCCGGCAAAGAGCCGCAATAAGGACAGGGTGTGGCTCTGGATGTTGGACAGCGTCGACGGGCTGTGACAGACCATGGTCTTCAGGGGACCGATGGCTCCTTCAGCTATGAGTCGGCGCGCTGTTGTATAATAGCCGTACCAGTTGAGATGGCAGGCCATGGCGAGGATGACGCCGTGCCGGGCGCAGGCATCGATCATGGCGTCTGCTTCGGCCAGCGTGCGGCACATCGGCTTGGTGGCGAAAATGGCCTTTACGCCCAGTTCGGCCAATCCCGCCGTGATTTCCGCGCGCGGTTCGGGCCGGGTGGTCAGGCAGACCACGTCGATCTCTTCCTTTTCAACCATCTCCCGGTAGTCGGTGTACAGGGCTGAAACGCCCCAGCGTCGCTTGAAATCCTCCAGTTTGGCCGGGTCTTCGTCCGCGGCGGCGACGAGATCGATCCCCCGGGCTTCGATCATGGCGGGCGCGTGCGCCCACGGCCAGGGATAATGGGGCTGACCGACGTGCTCGTCGTCGATGGTGCTGCCCATCCTTCCGCAGCCGACCACAGCACCGCGATAGGTTTGCTCCGGTGCGGTGTCTCGCACGGTTAGAAAGGCTTCGCCTCCGGAATCCGGCAACGGGGTTCTCCAATTACGAGATCAGCGGTCGACCTGATGGTCGTCGGAAATTCGAAGATGTCCTTCGACCCGACCCAGGCGGGTATTCATATTGTGTATCTCGGTCCAAACTTCCGAGAACTTTACGTTCATCTCAGTTCGCAATTCCTTAACATCGCCTCGCAAGGAGGCAATGTCCTCCCGCAGCACATTCGTCGAACGACCCATGAATGTCAGGATAGCCAGGACGAGTACGCCTACGGCCGTGGTTCCCTGTATGAAAATGCCGATGGTTTCCATGGTCAGGTCCTTTCATTGAGGTTGAATGAGCATTCCACTTAATGGATTAGTGTGCGTCGTCTCACCAAACCTCGTAACTGAACTTCGCCTGCCATGGAAGATCTGCCTGCGCCGGATGGATTGCCTGACCTGGAGAGTCGTCAGATCGGGAAGGGTCACCGGACCTGTAAGGGGTCGCCGGATCGCGATGGATCACTGGTTCTGGCAGAATCCGCGTTCAGCGGCGCATGAATGGCTCTTACGGGGTATTATGATTGTGATGTGGCACTAACTCGACCGGCTTACCGTGCGGCGTGTCGAGATACGCCCTTCGCCACGCATCCTTGCGGCCGGTCGCCTCCTCCCGCGACACGAGCCCGCGCTGTCTGCAGAGGCGCTCCAGGGCCCGGAGCCAGTGCCGGTAATACGTATCGCCACGGTCCGGGTCGCCCTCCCGCTGCGCCGCGCGTATCTCCTCGCTCAGCGTGGCGGCCCACTCGCTCCACGTGAAGTGACCTTCGCCGGATAGACGCACCGCGAGCGCGAACGCCGACGCCTCCCATGGCGCGGCAAACACCGGCGCTCCGTCGTCCCCCAGCGGGATGTCGCCCAGGGAGGTGTCCCCCAGCGCGCCATCGTCCCCCGGCGGGATGTCGCCCGGCGGGACATCACCCGGCCCATTCGCTCCGCCGGACAGTTGCAGGTCTGCCTTCGCTCTTACAGGCAACTGAGGGTCTGCCTTCGTTCCACTGTGCTGTCGCGGGTCAGTCACGGTGCGGGTTCCAGGTCAGTCACGGTGCGGGCTCCAGGTAGGTTTCCCAGAGGTCGACGTGTACGGCGCTGTTCACGTTGGCTGATTTCCCCCACAGGTCACGCCCCTCGAAGCGTACGTTGTAGAGGTGCCTTCCCTCGTCCACGCCTTGGGCGCTCAGGTCCGGGTACACCTGCGATCCGTAGTGCTCGCGCACGGTCCCCGTGTGGCCTCGGACGTAGGCCGGGACCCGGGTGTGCCCGTCCGGATAGCGGTTGATTGCGCGCACGCGGTCGCCCGGCGAGAACCGGGGCGTTGAGGATGCGGGCCGGACGTAGTTCGACGGTTTGAAAGGTGCCGCACGCACCTGTTCGACATGCGCAACCTTTTCCAAGATTTGTTCCGGTACGAGGGTCGACGTCCTGCCCGTCTGCAGTTCCTCTGCCGTAACGAGGCCGGACTCGACCAGTAGATTACGTATCCCCGCATACCACTTCTCATAGTAGGAGTTGGCGAGGTAGTCGGCGGGAGGTAACTGTTCTCTGCTGTAGCGCGACTTGTCGATGGACCACTGTCCCAGAAGCCCGATGAGCTCGACGATTCCGAACACCCGGCCCTCCCATTTTTCGTGGAAGACCGGTTCCTCGGTCTCCGGCTCATGCCGTACCGGCCCGAACCCCCGCATCCCGCCCAGATCGTGTACACCGCTCATGTTTTACGACCCTCCACTGCCGGATGCCTCGCCTCCTCGACTCCGATCATGCTCCGCGGTCCTCCGCCGCCGGATGCCGCGCCTCCTCGACCCCGATCATGGCGTTGCGCGTCACGAGTTCCATGAGCTCCTCCTCGCTCCATCCCTCCGTGCCATCGGGACGCTGCGGCAACACAAGGTAGCGCATCTCGGACGTGGAATCCCACACGCGCACCTCTTTCCGTTCGGCAACTTCCGTGCCGAACTGTCTCATAACGCCGCGCGGATCTACGACGGCCTGCGCTCTGTACGGCGCGGACTTGTACCAGACGGGCGGCAGGCCGAGGAGCGGCCACGGGTAGCAGGAGCAGAGGGTGCAGACTACGAGGTTGTGCACGTCGTCCGTGTTCTCCACGACACGCATCTGCTCGCCCTGCGCCCCCGTGTGGCCCATCGACGCGATTGCGGCATTGGGATCTTCGAGCAACCAGCGCCTGAACGCTTCATCCGCCCATGCGTGCGCCACGACGCGCTTCCCGTTCGCCGGACCGATTTTGTCCCGGTACAGGTCGATGAGTGTTTCCAGTGCTTCCGGATCAACGAGGCCTTTCTCCACGAGCAGCGATTCGAGCGCTTTCACGCGCAATTCGATATCCGGGGGCGGGTCCGTACGGTCTTGATCGTGCCGATGATCGTTGGCCATGTGGTACTTCTGTGCTATTGCTCGCCGCGGGAGGGGTTTACGCGCCGTCCTGACCGATCAGCAGTTCGAGCGGCTGCTCGAGGATTTCTCTGAGGTGGGCAAGGAATTGGCCGGCGACCGCGCCGTCGATGAGCCGGTGGTCGGAGGAAAGGGTGATCGACATCATGTCCTTGATTTCGACCTTGCCGTCCACCACGACGGGGGCGTCCTTGACCCGTCCCACGGCGAGAATGGCCGCTTCCGGCGGGTTGATGATGGCGGTGAACTGGTCCACGCCGAACATGCCGAGATTGGAGATGGTGAAGGTGCCGAAACCGTAGTCTTCGGGGCCCAGCCCCCTTCCGCGGGCCTTCTCGCCCAGGGACCGGGTCTCCGCGGCGATGTCGAAGACCGATTTCTGATCGGCGGATGCCACCACGGGCACGACCAGTCCGTCGTCGAGGGCGACGGCGAAGCCCACGTTCACGTCGGCGTATTCCACGATCTCCCCGCCTTCGAGCGATGCGTTCACGGCCGGGAAGGCCCGCAGGGCGATGCCGGCGGCCTTGATGATCAGGTCGTTCACGGAAACCCTGGCCAGGCCGCGCTTCTCACCATAGGCGATCAGCTGTTCCCGAAGCCCGGTGAGGCGGGTCATGTCCACGTCCATGGTGAGGTAGAAGTGGGGAATGGTCGACGCGCTTTCGGCCAGCCTCGTGGCGGCGACCTTGCGCAGTCCGCTCAAGGGGGCGCGGCGCTGGACGCGTTTCGAACCCGGACCGGCTGCAGCCGGGGTCACCGCGGGAGCCGGGGTCACCGCGGGAGCCGGCGCGGTTGCCGCTGCGGCGGTCTGCGCGGCGAAGGCCTCCACGTCGGAGTATACGATCCGTCCGCCGGGACCCGTACCCGCGATGTGCTCGACGGCGATGCCCAGGTCGCGGGCGTGCCGCCGCGCCTTCGGAGAAATCTTCACGCGGCCTGGTTGTCCTGGCGTTCCGGCGTCCGCTGCCGCCGGGACATTCTGACCACCCGCGGTGCCGTCCGCTGCGCTAGCTGCCGCCGAGACATCCAGGCCACCCGCGGTGCCGTCCGCTGCGCTAGCTACCGTCGCGCCATCCTGGCCACCTGGGGTGCCCTCCGCCGCCCCACCGGTTGTGGCGGCCGCGGTGCCGTCCGTTGCGCCGTCGGTTGTGACGGCCGCGGTGCTGTCCGCTGTGACGTCCGCTATGCCTTCCGTCGCCCCGTCGCCGTCGCCGGGGTCGTCCGTTTCGGCAATGACCTCACCCGCTTCGCCGATGTAACCGATGACCTGCTGAATGGGCACGTCGTCGCCCGGGCCGTGCAGAATCCTGAGCAGCGTGCCGGAAGCCTTGGCCTCCACTTCCATCACGCTCTTGTCCGTTTCGACGTTGAAGAGCACCTCGCCCTCCGTGACGGCATCGCCTTCCTGTTTCATCCACTCCACGATGATTCCGGATTCCATGGTCATGCCGAGAACGGGCATGATGATTTCAGTGGCCATTAAGGGCTCCCCGGGGTGCTTTGCAATGCACAGTACAGTTCGGTATACGTCTTGCTAAACCCTATGTATGCAACCGACTTACAATGAGGTTAAAAGTGCGTAGAGCATACACTTCCACGTGGTCGGCGTCAAGCATTTTTTGATTGACTTGGACCGGCGGAAAGAGATAGATTCACCCCGATTCTGCATTCGAAAATCGCGGAAGAAAAACCGTCCCGAGGTACGACATCTTCCCGGCGGAACGAATGTATGAACAGGTGCTCGGATCGCCCGTGATTCGAGGCCCTGTTCGGCTTAAGTTCACCCTACCTGCGTGGAGGATCCAAGCCACATGGATATCAAAGTCGATCGATATACGAAAGTGGTGCTGACACTGATCGCCGTTGGCCTGCTGGCGAATGCATTCAAGGACGAACTTTCCAGCGTGTCCACGCCGCTGAATCCCAGGCCGGCCATGGCCAAGAACATCGTCATGGGTTCCACGATCACAAATATGGGACAGCGTTTCATCACGGCCAGCCCCGACGGAAAGACCGTCTACACCTGGTTCCGGGAAGAGGACCAGCAATGGTACGATCGCGACAAGGTGTATTTCATAGACGCGGCGCACGCGGACGAATGACGAGCGCGCCGCGGGCGACGGTCCCGCCGATGAGCGTGTCACGGGCGACGGTCCCGCCGAACCGATGATTACGGGCCTCGTTCTCGCCGCCGGCCGGTCCGAGCGCATGGGGACGCCGAAGCAGCTGCTGCCCTTCGGCGGCGTCACGCTGATCGAACAGGTGGTCCGGACGCTGACGCGTTCGCGCCTGGGGAAGGACGTCGTCGTCGTGCTGGGCGAACGCGCCATGGACATCGTAAAGCGGATCTCGGGATTGCCGGTCCGCCTCGCGTACAACCCCGACCCGGAAGGCGACATGGTCTCCTCGGTCCGCTGCGGCCTGGCGTACATCGAACCCGATCAGGCCGTCATGATCGTTCTCGGCGATCAACCCCTGATCACGACCGGGATCGTGAACCGTTTGATCGGCGAATATGAGCGGCGTCCCGAGGGCTTGGTACTCCCGGAGCACGACGGGAAGCGGGGACATCCCATGATCCTGTCGCCCGCGTACCGTGATGAAATCCTGTTCGAGTCCCTGCCGGACGGTTTGAAGACGCTACGCGACAGGCACGCCGACAGCGTTCGCCTCGTGCCCGTGGACACGGACGCGGTCCTGGTCGACCTGGACTACCGCCGCGATTACGAAGAGGCCCTGCGAAGATGGAAAGAGGAATCCGAATCCGGTGAGCGCTAACGTACTCGTTACCCGTCGCATTCCCGACGAATCCATCGGGATGCTGGATGCGGCCTGCGGTGTGGTGGACGTCAATCCCCATGACCGGGCGATGACCCGCGGGGAGTTCCTCGAGGCGGTACGTGGGCGCGACGGGTTGCTCTGCCTGCTGACCGAAGACATCGACGACGAGGTCCTGGACATCTCTCCGGGCCTGAAGGGCATAGCCATGTACGCGGTCGGGTACAACAACGTCGACGTGGACGCCTGCACGCGGCGCGGCATTCCGGTGACGAACACGCCGGACGTGCTGACCGACACGACCGCCGACATCGCCTGGGCCCTGATTTTCGCCACGGCCCGCAGGGTCGCGGAAGGCGACCGGTTCGTGCGACAGGGACGCTTTGCGGGATGGGGCCCCCTGCTGATGCTGGGCAGCGACGTCACCGGCAAGACCCTGGGCATCATCGGCGCGGGACGCATCGGTACGGCCACGGCCCGGCGGGCCGCCGGGTTTTCCATGCCCATCGTGTATACCAGCCGGAGCCGCAGCGAGGCTATGGAGCGCCTGGGCGCGCGTTATCTGCCGATGGACGACCTGCTCCGCGAATCGGATTTCGTATCGCTGCACGTGCCGCTGACGCCCGAGACCACCCACCTCATCGGCGCCAGGGAGCTGGACCTGATGAAACCCACGGCATACCTTATCAATACGACCCGCGGACCCGTGGTCGACGAAAAGGCCCTGGTCCAGGCACTGCGCGAAGGCGCTATCGCCGGCGCGGGGCTCGACGTGTTCGAGCGGGAGCCGGAACTGCAACCGGGCCTTTCGGACCTGGAGAACGTCGTCATGCTGCCCCACATCGGCAGCGGGACGGTCGCCACGCGCATTCGGATGGGCAATATGGCTGCGGCCAACCTGATCGCCATGGTCAGCGGGGAGGACCCGCCGAACTGCGTGAACCCGGAATGGAAGCAGTATCGCACCTGAATGGATCGTGATCGGCAGATGCTGAACCGGCCGGGATAGCCCGGCACGGGACCGGCCAACACAACGGAAACAACCAGATACAGGAGCGTGTAATGAAGCTAGTGACCTATGGAGAAAGCGGACAGGAACGGATCGGCGCCGTGGTCGGCGATGAGATCGTCGATCTGAGGTCCACCGACGAATCGCTGCCCGGAACCGTGCTGGGCGCGCTGGAAGCGGATGCTGTCGAGGCGGTCTCCCGCGCGGTGGAAAGCGGCGACGGCGCACGGACGCCGCTGGAAGGCGCGCGGCTGGCGTCTCCCATTCCCCGTCCGCCCAAGATCGTGTGTGTCGGACTCAACTACCTCGATCACGCGACAGAGCAGAACACGCCGCTGCCCGAACATCCGCTGCTCTTCTCCAAGGCCACCTCGTCCGTGGTCGGTCCCTACGACGACGTGGTGCTGCCGGACGAAAGCGAACAGGTCGACTACGAGGTGGAACTCGCCGTGGTCATCGGCAGGACCGCCACCGCCGTTTCCGAAGCGGACGCCTACGACTACATTGCCGGGTACATGGTGGCCAACGACGTCAGCGCCCGCGACATCCAGTTCCGGCAGCAGCAGTGGCACCAGGGCAAGAGCTACGACACCTTTTGTCCCATGGGCCCGTGGCTGGTGACGAAGGACGAGATCCCCGACCCGAATACGCTCGCGGTGAAACTGACGCTGAACGGGACGGTGCTGCAGGACAGCAACACGGACAACCTCATATTCAACGTGCCCACCCTGGTGTCGCGCATTTCGAGCGCCATGACCCTGCATCCGGGCGACGTCATTTCTACCGGTACGCCCGCGGGCGTGGGTGTGTTCCGCGATCCGAAGATCCTGCTCAAAGCAGGCGACTACATGGAGACCTGGGTGGAAGGCATCGGCACGCTGAAAAACCACGTGCGATAAAGGAAAAACCATGGAGAAGCTGAACAGGGAAGAAGCGCTGGCCCGGGCGGCGGACACGGGCGACCTCACGGGGGTGGACCTGGGCGGCCTGGATCTGTCGGAAGCCATTCTGCCCCGCGTCGATTTCCGGGACGCCAACCTCGAAGGAACCGATTTCACCAACGCCGATCTGACCGAATCGGAGTTCCGCGACGCGAAGATGAACGGCGCTGATTTAACGGGCGCGAAGCTCGAGAGGGCGGTGTTGATCGGCGCCCACATCGTGGGAGCCCGCTTCGACGGCGCCCACATGGTCGGCGCGTTTCTCAACGGCACGACCGCGTCGGGCGCCAGTTTCCGGACGGCGGACCTGCGGGCGGCCCGCATCGGCGTGCCGAAGTTCCAGTCCGACGATCCCTTCGCCGCGGCGACCAGCTTCGAGGGCGCGAAAATGACCTGGTGTCTATTCGGCGAAACCGACCTTACGGGCGTGGACCTGAGAAACGCGGACCTGTCGCATGCCCACATGTACGAGACGGAGATGCGCAGTGCCCTGCTCGACGGCGCGGACCTGACCGGCGTCCGGCTGAAGCGGCAGACGGTCCAGGCGGAATAACCGGGACATTACTCGGCGGGGGACGCCCGGGCAGTCCGGCCCATTACTCGGCGGGATCGCATAGCCGGCGCAGGTACTCGCAGTACGGGTTGTCTTCCACCAGGTTGCTGGTCCTGAGCACCTGGTCCCGGTCGATGAAGCCCTTCCGGTAGGCGATCTCCTCCACGCAACCGATCTTCAGCCCCTGCCGGTGCTCGACGGCCTGGACGAAATTGCTCGCCTCCAGCAGGCTTTCCGGCGTACCGGTATCCATCCACACGATCCCTTCGTCGAAACGCTCCACCTTCAGCTTGCCCCTGCGCAGATAGATGTTGTTCACGTCGGTGATCTCGAGCTCGCCGCGTCCCGATGGGCGTAGCGTCTTCGCGATGGACACGACTTCGTTGTCGTAGAAGTACATTCCCGTCACCGCGTAGTTGGACCGGGGTTGCCGTGGCTTTTCCTCGATGTTGACGGCCCGTTGACGCTCGTCGAATTCGACCACGCCGTACCGTTCGGGCTCCTTGACGTAGCAGGCGAAGACCAGTCCTCCTTCTCTGTGCAGCGCGGCCCGCTCGACCAGATCCGGCAGGCTGCTTCCATGGAAGAAGTTGTCGCCGAAAATCAGCGCGCAGGGATCATCCCCGATGAACGCCTCGCCGATCAGGAAGGCCTGCGCCACCCCCTCCGGCGCGGGTTGCACGGCATAGTCGAAACGCATCCCCAGCGCGCTTCCGTCTCCGAACAGCCGCTGGTACAGGTCGATGTGGTCAGGTGAGGAAATGACCAGGATGTCCCGTATATTCGCCATCATGAGGACGGACAGCGGGTAATAGATCATCGGCTTGTCGAAGATGGGGATGATCTGCTTCGATATCGCCACGGTCTGTGGATACAGACGCAACCCGTGTCCGCCCGCGAGTATGATGCCCTTCATCTGTGGTCTCCGGTTTCCGATGTCCGCTTCTCACGCATCCGTCACCCACTCCAAATCGAACCGGGCCAGCGTGATCGTCTCGTAGGGATGATCATCCCCCCGCTCGTACAGGCAGCCGACGGTGCCGTCCGAAAGCACGGCCAGGAACAACCCCGGGGTGTCCTGCCGGGGCGGGCGCGGCCAGTCACCCTACTTCTTCTCCGTAAGGCGGCCGGACAGATACTTATGGATGACGCTGGACAGTAGCGTCTGATAGGGTATTCCCTCTTCTCTGGCCCTCGCGTGCGCGAGATTGAAGTCTCGCTCGGTCACCCGGAGATTCACCCGCTTGGTTTTATTGAACGTATTGCGTGCCGCCTGACGGGCTGCCTCGATCTCTCGTTCGGCATCGGGGGCGGTGCGCAACTCGTCCCGTTCGAATCGATCGAGCACATCGCGTTCTTCAGCGCTTAATTCGTCGTTCACGAAGTCCGCCTCCTCTTGTAGTCTCTCGTCGCCTTACGGCTCGGAATGATCGTCTTCAGAATGCGAGTGCCGTCGGCCTGCGTCACGAATGGCACGAGGTGGATGTATTCGTCAATCTCCACGGCGTAGATCAACTGTCCAGGGTATTTTCTCCGGTTCGGGTGTTCGAGCACGTCCACCAGACCGCCTTTCACCCGCCTGTGGCCTGTAAAGCTAAAGTTTACCGGCCCTTGAGACAGTGGGCGACCTTCGGCTGGTCTGAACCCACTCCAGATCGAACCGGGCCAGGGTGATCGTCTCGTAGGGATGGTCTTCCCCGCACTCGTACAGGCAGGCGGCGGTCCCGTCCGGCAGCACGGCCAGGGACGAATAGGCCGCGGGTCCGGGATGCAGAACTTTCCCATGAGGCCAGGATCCTTCAGCGCCGTCAGAAAGACGCACGGTGAGATTGCACCGCTCCTCCCGGCTGGCCGGATTCGAGAACAGCAGCCGGTCGCCGCGCCCAGGGCAACGAACCAGGGCGGCCTGGCAGATCGGTTCGATCAGGGTCTCGTCGTGGCGCTGGTCCCGCCAGGTCATCCCGCCGTCGCTGCTTACCGTGACCTGCCGGGTGCGCCGGGTCCGGTCGTAATTCCGGGTGTTGAGCAGCACGTCCCCGTTCTCCAGCTCGACCACGCAGCATTCGTTGACCTGGTCTAGCGGGGTCGTGCCGCCCAGCAGCCAAGTTTCCCCGTGGTCGTCGCTGTAGATGACATGGGAGTAGTAGCGTTTCGTGCCGGCCTCGATATGATCGCAGGGAATCAGAAGCCGGCCCGACGAAAGCTGGATGCCGTTGCCCGGTCCGGTGGCGTACCACGTCCAGTCCGGTCGCTTGGTGGTAGCGGTGATGTCCCGCGGTTCGCGCCACGTACGGCCGTCGTCCTCGCTGGCTGTGACCCACACGGTCCGCGAGCCCTGGCTCGTACCGTAGATGATATTGGATTCGCGGTCGATGCCCAGGTTGTGGGTCATCAGAAGCCACACGGTCCCGGTCTCGCCGTCGACCACGGCACAGGGATTGCCGCAGGTGTTTCCGGCGTCGCTCCAGACCACTTCCTGGTCCGACCAGGTGCGCCCGCCGTCCTCGCTGCGCTTCACCAGCATGTCGATGTCGCCCGTATCGCTCCGGCTGTCCCTTCGGCCTTCGCAGAAGGCGAGGACCGTTCCCCGGCCCGTCACGATGATCGCCGGAATGCGGTAGGTATCGTAACCTTCCGTGCCGCTGGTCCACAGGACGGATTGTATGCAGGTGCCGTTCATGGGCAACTCCGGACTCCGGGCCCGCCTTGTGTTTACGCGTATCCCGCCGGGCGAGGTAACCGGGCGAGGCCTGAAGGGTCTTACCGCCGGATCAGGGCGGGTATCAGTTGAATATGATGTGCCCCGTTACCCCCGTCAAACCATCAATGATGACCCACAGGCCCGCGCTGACGAACTCGCCGAGAATGAGGCCGAGGAAGAAGGGCAGCATCTTGCGGTAGATGTCGATCCCGCCGAACTTGAGGATGAGCCCCTTGACCATCCAGGCCAGAAATATGGAGAACCAGGCGGTGAGGAGCGGTGCCGAGGCGCCCACGGGAAACCCGATGAAATGCAGGGGCCACCAGATGAACTTCTGCCGCAGGAACATCAAGGCCCACATGATGGCGGCGCCCAGTCCGAAGAAGAACCACCGGCCGGCGGGTTCGGACGTGGAGGTGATGGTGGTCGCGTAGTAGTTGAACCGGTTCTGCTGGAGCTCCCCGAAGAACTGCCAGTTGAGATTGATGCCCCCGTATTCGTAGGCCAGGTACATGACCGTGTAGATCGAACCGGCCAGGCTGCAGAGAATGGCCAGGCCGATGGCCGCGGTGAGCCATCGCTGGTTCCTGAGCCCCGCCGTATCGGCCAGCTTCAGGCCGTTGGCCATGGAGGGCATGATGAGCGTGCGGGTGTGGGTGAACCAGAACTTGGTCAGACCGATGGCGACCAGGTTGCGTGCGCCGAGGATGGGTCCGGTGAACCCGTGGATCATGAACTCCTGCGGATTGAAGGTCTCCGCGAATATAACGCCCCCTTCGGCCACGATCCGCGCGAAACCGACGTAGATCGCCAGCACGAGGATCAGCAGAATGATGGCCAGCCAGGCGGACAGGCCGATCATCCACAGCCATCCGAGCAGGAAC
Source organism: Candidatus Latescibacterota bacterium (assembly GCA_022822725.1). Classification (GTDB taxonomy): domain Bacteria; phylum JAAXHH01; class JAAXHH01; order JAAXHH01; family JAAXHH01; genus JAAXHH01. The sequence continues at coordinate 348,380 of JAJEAN010000001.1, read as the reverse complement.
AGCACGCCCAGTCCGCCGCCGATCACGGCGAACCGGTAGGAGAGCGGTTCGTTGGCATCGTCCGGGGTGGAACCGCCGCGCAGCGCCTTGCCCAGGATCTCGCGGATATGCGCCCGGGCCAGCCAGAGACTGAAGAGGGCGAGGACCAGCAGGGCGCCGAACATCTGGTACTCCCCGGGCAACGTGGTACTGCCCGCCAGGTCGATGCCGAAGCTCGCGTTCGTCAGGTTCTGAAGCCGTCCGATGAGAAAGAAGAGCCAGAGGCTGAAAGAGATCTCGAGGCTGAGCAGATAGGCGAAACCCACCAGCGGGAAAGAAAGGTTTATGGGCAGCACCAACTGGTTGCCGAAGAGACTGATCGTCTCCTGGAAGTAGATGGTGGGGAAAAAGTAGATGTAGTTGTGTACGGCGTTCCAGGCGTTGATCAGGAAGGGAATGGCAAAACCCGCCCACATCATCCGGTTCCTGAAGAACGGCGCCAGGCGGGACCGGTCGCCGTCTTCGCCCGGATCGATCATCTCGGCCGGCAGCTTAACCAGGGGGAAGACGAGACGTTCCCGCTCCACCCACTGCTTGCGCAGGATGACCGTGATGCAGAACACCACGAAGTACAGCACCAGGACGAAGCTGAGCCAGGTGGCGAGCGGCACGGCCCACTCGCCCCAGGGGATGGCGCCGCCGCGGGGCAGGCCTTCGAAGAACGAACGTACGGACTCGGGATCCTGCGGCATCAACCACGGTTCCACGTGGGGCGTTACGGTCTCCAGCCAGCGGTTTTCCGGCGTGGCGTAGTACATGGATGCCATGGCCGGGAGGAGGACCTCGGTCAATCCGTACGACGGGATGGCCGACGCGATGAGCGACATGATGTAGACGACGGCCAGTTCGCCCTGTGTGAGCGCGTGTCCCGGCGACCACGTACGCAGCAGCGTGTTGACGATCCCGACGAGGACGGCAAAGAGAAACACCACGCCGATGGGCGTGAAATTGCTGCCCAGGTACGATCCCTGGATGATCATGTTGGAGTAGGGGTCTGCGATCCCCAGGATCAGCGAGCAGGCCATGCCGACGGCCACGGCGCGGGGGGTGACCATCTCCCTCGGCGTAGATACGCGATGGGCTTCCCGGGCTGTTTCCGGTGAGGTGACCGACATGGAGGAGCCTTTCGGGCCGGCGCAATGCGAACGGTTCGCGGTCGGTCATCGGGAACGACCGGTGAAGCAGAAGGGTATAGCCTGCCGAAAGCCCGTGTCAAGGTGATTGTCCGTGGCGCGGGAGTCGGTACCTGGAGGTCCGGAAGATACACTTGACGCTGCCCAGGTACTTCTATACGGTTGTCGACCATGGACATTACCAGTTCCCATAATCCCCGGATCAAGGCCATCCGCGCGCTCTCACAGCGCAAGAAACGAAGGGAAACCGCGCTGTTCTTCGCCGAAGGCATCCGCCTCGTCGGCGAGGCGGTGCAGACTGCGGCGGACATCGAGACCCTCGTCGTCGCGCCGAAACTGCTTCGCAGCGACTTCGGACGGGACACGGTGCAGCGGGCGGAGCACGATGGCGTCGAAGTACTGTACGTCAGCGACGATGTGTTTCAGTCGTTGTCCAGAAAGGACGGTCCGCAGGGCCTCGGGGCCGTCGTCCGGCAAAGGTGGACCACCCTCGACGACATCGGTGCGGAAGATGCGACTCCGGGAAAGACACTCGGCTGGGTGGTGCTCGAAGACGTGGGCAACCCGGGCAATCTGGGATCCATCCTGCGCACGTGTGAGGCGGTTGGCGCGTCGGGCGTCATCCTGCTGGGTGATACGGTGGACCCCTACGACCCCGCGTCCGTGCGGGGCAGCATGGGCGCCGTCTTCTCACAGCAGATGGTTCGTTCCTCCCTCGAAGCGCTGATCCAGTGGAAGCGGCGAGTTGGCATCCCAATGACAGGCACTTCGGACGCCGCGACCGTCGACTTCCGGTCCGCAATCTACGCCCCACCCCTCCTCCTGTGCCTGGGTAGCGAGCAGCACGGTCTCTCCAAAGAAGCGATGGCCGCCTGCGACACTGCCGTACGCATTCCCATGGCCGGCCGGGCCGACTCCCTGAACCTGGCCGTGGCCGCCGGCGTGCTGCTGTACGAGGTGTTAAGCCGGGTGCGGGACACGCGCTAATCGATCCAGGCATGTCAAGTACCGGGTCCTGGACGCTGGCCGATTCCATTTCAGGATCAGTAGTAGAACCGCAGGAATGCATCGGGTCAATGGCGATCTCCGCACTAAAATGTTGACTTCTAAACAACTGTGTCATTATATGAAATATCCAAGGTCTCGTACAGACCGGCACCCCTCGTGACCAGTTGATCACAACTCTGAATCAGACCAATACATTAACGAGCGTTGCACGCGGTTGTCGTATGATTCCCGTTAACGCTGCGGCAGAACCAGGCTACAGGTATTGGTCAGTAGTTCGGTGGGTTCGTATTCGTTCATTCGTCAGTGACAAGGGGATTCCCGATGCACTGGTTACTTCGTCTTTGCATGTTCCTGGTTTTTAGCGTTGTATCCTCGGTTGCAGTAGCTCAGAGTTTGGGAGAACGCGTGAGGGTCACTACTTCGCCACCCGATGCGCGTTTCGATGGATATGTACTGGAAAGTCCTTCCGACAGTTTACAATTGAGGCTGACCGACAGTAACCTGCTTTCGGTACCGCGAGAAGATATCGTGTTGCTGGAACGCTACACGGGGAAGCGGACCTATAAGAAACGCGGATTTCTGATAGGTGGCGGGGTAGGAGCAGTAGCCGGGATAACGGCAGGTTTGTTGGCCGAAGAAGACTGCGGGTTGATTTCTTTCTTCTGTGGTACCGAGGAAAGACTCGAAACGACCGCCATGCTCACTGGCTATTTCGGATTAATCAGTGGGGCGGTTGGCTTCGCGATCGGCGCGGTGGTCGAAGGAGACCAATGGGAGAAAATCTCCAGCACGAGAACCAGCGGGATAAGGTTAGCCCCGATGTTAAACGTAGTGTATAACAAACAATCAGGACAAACCCTCTGGGTGGGAGTCCGTGCCCGACTTTAAAGATGATGATCAGTTAAACGTAAATCCCCGATGGTAAGGCTAATCCTTCCGGACCTCACGCCGCATTCTCCCACTCGGCTTTTGCAGGCAGTCGGCCTCCTGCCAGCGTTCCGTCTGCTCGTCCGTCTTCCCAACGCACAGATCGTGACCGGTTCCTCATACATCCAGAACGCACCGATCCTGGTTTCGTGCTCGCGAAACTAGCCGATCCACCGTTTTGCGCCTTCGTCAAACGGTACAGGATTCGCCATCGACAGGGCTGCATGGCGATCGGTATTACGGCGGATTTGTGAATTCATGATCGCTTCTTTTCCTTGTCATGGATGCTTCAGCCGACGTATAATACCGACCTGACTTCGGCTATCCCTGCACAATCAATCTACAACAAAGAGGTCCTCCCATGCCAGTTACCCGCCGCGCTTTTCTGGAAACCTCCGCCCTCGCCCTGACCGGCCTCGCCGCTGGTCATGCCGCGTCCGCGAAGGCCCACGCCGCACCTGTACCCACCAACCACGGCGCACCCGCGCCTCCGACCATCGTCGCGTCGCGCAACGGCATTCGCGGCGTCGCCAAAGCCTACGAGATGATGACGAACGACCAGGCCGATCCGTTGGACGCTGTCATCGCCGGCGTGAATATCCAGGAGCTGGACCCTGAAGACCAGTCCGTGGGGTTGGGCGGGCTTCCGAACGCGGACGGCGTCGTCACCCTGGATGCGTCCGTCATGCACGGACCCACCCGGCGGGCCGGTTCCGTTGCCGCGCTGGAGGATATCGCCTCGGCGTCGCTGGTGGCCAAGGCGATCATGGATTACACCGATCACATCATGCTGGTCGGCGAGGGTGCGAAGCGCTTCGCCCTGGGTCTGGGTTTCAAGGAGCAGAGCCTGTTGTCCGAGGAAAGCCGCCAGGACTGGCTGCGGTGGCGGTCCCAGCTCAGCCCGGACGACGACTGGCTGGACCACGAAGACGACATCGTAATCGAACGGCCGTCCGGCACGATCAACATGTGCGGCGTGGACGCCAACGGCGATATCGGCAGCGTGACGACCACGAGCGGCCTGGCCTGGAAGATCCCGGGCCGCGTGGGCGACAGTCCCATCATCGGTACGGGGCAGTACTGCGACAACGAAGTGGGCGCCGCCGGTTCCACGGGGCGGGGCGAGGCGAACATCAAGGTTTGCGGCGCGTACCTGGCCGTGGAATTCATGCGGCAGGGCATGTCGCCCCAGGAAGCCTGTCTTGCCACGCTCAAGCGGGCCGTGGCCATGACGGAGGACCGGCTGCTGACGGAAGACGGACGGCCGATGTTCAGCCTGAACTTCTACGCCGTGGCCAAGGACGGCCGGTTCGGCGGTGCGACCATGTACCAGATGCCGGAAGAATACCTGGAGTACTACCCCGGACGGGACAGTTACGCCGTGGCCAACGCCGACGGCGCCCGGTTGGTACCTCTGGGGTACGTCTATGACAAAACGCAGATCCCCGCGCCGACGATGGAACGGTTGATGGAACGGGTGGAGCGGCGCCGTAAAGAACGGGCCGGGATGGAAAACTAAGCGTACTGACAGAGGAAATTCATGATACTGAACGACCAGCAGGTCGCCGCCTTCCACGAATCGGGCTACCTGTTTTTCTCCGGGTTACTCGACGAAGCAGAAGTGAAGGCGCTGCAGGAGGCGGTTCCGGACGTACTGAGCCGTCAGGGACCGGAGGTGGTGTGGGAAAAAGACGACCCCACGGCCGCCCGGCTGGCTTTCGGGGCGCATACCTACTCCGAGCCCTTCGGACGGCTGGCGCGTCTGCCCCGACTGATGGATCCGGTCCGCCAGCTGCTGGGTGACGAGGTCTACCTTCACCAGACGCGCATGAACCCCAAGCAGGGCTTCGGCAGCGGGGCGTCGTGGACCTGGCACCAGGACTATCCGTCGTGGTACAAGGTCGACGGCATGCCCGAGCCGAACTGCATCATGGCGTCGGTATTCATCGACGACTGTACGCCGGTCACCTCTCCGCTCATGATCATTCCGGGGTCCCACCGTTGGGGTTTGCTGGATTCGGAATTACACGCGGACGCCAAGGGCCGGGGATACCATTTGTTCAATATCGACAGGCCGACCCTGGAGAAACTGGCCGACGAGAACGGCATCGAACCCCTGATCGGCCCCGCGGGCTCGGTCGCCCTGATCCACAGTAACATCGTCCACGGTTCGGCCGACAACGTCTCGCCCTGGCGCCGCGCGATATTTTACCTGATCTACAACGCCGTCGGCAACGCCTGCACGCGCGAGGTCAGGCCCTGGTACCAGAATAACCGGGACTTCACGCCCCTGGAGCCGATTGAGGATGATGGGCTGCGGGCACTTTCCGCCACCTGACCATCATCCACCTGGTCTTAGCTAGTCCGCCGAGTTCGCCGCCTGGATCGCCGCGTGGATGTACCCGTAGGCGTAGGCGAATCCCACCTGCCCCGCTTCGGGACCTGATATGCCGGGTACGTGGTCCGGCATGATCATGTACTCGTACCCCACTTCCTTGTAAGTCCGCATCGCCTTCAGCATGTCGACGTCCCCCTCGTCGGGGAAGACCTCCACGAAGTTGTTCAGCCGCCCCTTGATGTTCCGGAAGTGGACATTGAAGATCTTCTTCCGGGTGCCGAAGTAGCGGATCACGTCGTAGATCTCTTCCGAGGGATTCTCCAGGCTTTCCGACATGCAGCCCTGGCAGAAGTTCAGCCCGTTGTAGGGGCTGTCGTACAGGTCGATGAGCTTCTTGAAGCCGTCCGACATGCCCAGCACGCGGGCCACGCCGCGGTACGTCCTGCCGTGTCCGATGCCCGGATCGGACGGATGGCACGCCATCTGGACCTTGTATTCCTCTGCCACGGGTATGATGACCTTGAGCCAGTGGTCGATGCGCTCCCACATCTCGTCCTCGTCGGCAGGACCGCCCTCGAATTCCGGTCTGCCCTGGTCGAGCTTGTCGTAGTCGAAGGTCGACAGCTTTGCGCCGCCTCGGCCGTACGTGGGCTCGGTACGCAGGTGGCCCAGCAGGGTGATGTTGTAGTTCAGCCCCCGAATCCCGGCTTCCGAAGCCATGCGCACGGTCTCGCACATGCGGTCCAGCGCGCGGTCCCGCGCATCGCTTTTCCCCAGGAATATGGCCCCGGCCTCGTTGTGGAAGGCGCTCGCGGAGCCGAGGGGGATATGGATCATTTCGAGGTTGATCCCGTACCGGTCGAAACGTTCGCGCTGGGCTTTGAGCAGATCGGTCGTCCACTCGGCCCAGGGTTCCGCCGGCGTCTGGTCCACGTTGAATACACCCAACTGGGCCAGTACTTCGATATCCGTATCATTGCGGCAGCGGGTCTGCGTTCCGATATACATGTAAGTCCTCCAGAAATGAGATTTGTCGCTCCAAGAAAGAAATTTGTCGCGTCAGAAATGAGATTTGTCGCGTCGGCAAGATAACGCGTCGGCATGGTGACGCGTCATCGCGTTCCTCCGGCTCATCGCGTTCCTCCGGCTCAGCCCACCCCTTCGGCCACCTCCTCCGGACCCTTGCCGAAAATCCGCACGCGCTTACCGGCGAGCAGGTCCCTCAGTTTGCTCCGGATGGCCCAGAGACACGCCAGGGAAGGGATCACCATCAGCGCCGTGAAGATGAAAAAGGTCCCCCAGTCGCCATCGAGCCAGTCGACCATCGCGCCCGAGGACGCCGCGAAGAGGGTTCGCCCCGCCGTACCGATCGAGGCGAGCAGCGCGTATTGCGTGGCGGTATAGGTCCGGTCGACGAGCATCGAGATAAACGCGACGAATATGACTGTCGCGAAGGCGCCCGTAATGTCGTCCGCCACGACGGCGGTCGCGAACATCAACTCGGACTTGCCCGTCCAGGCCAGGGTGGCGAACAGCAGATTGGTGCCCGCCATGGCGATCCCCGCCGCGAACATGGCCGGCACCAGTCCGACCCGGATGGCGAAGAAACCGCCCAGCACGGTGAAGGCCACGGTGACGACCCAACCGAGCCCCTTGGAATAGAGGGCGATGTCCGACAGGGAAAACCCGATCTCCCGGTAGAAGATGAGAGACATGCGGCCCAGGAACGCTTCCCCGATCTTGAACAGGAAGACGAACCCGAGCACGGCCGCGGCGATGGCGATTCCGTTGCGCCGGAAGAAGCTCGTCAATGGATTGGCCACCGTACCCGCGAACCATGCGACGACACGCCCGAATCCACTCGGCAGCGCCAGGCCGGATGAGATTCGTTCGTCGTCCTCGGCCTGTGCCGCGATGCGATCGGCGGCGGTGGACTCCCGAACGAAGGCAAGGCCGATGTTGCAGAGAATGACCACCGCCCCGAGCCAGAGAAAGGTGGTCTGCCAGTAGTCTTCGACGCCGGCGTTCTGCAGGGCCTGCGCGGTTTCCAGGGCGATCACACCGCCGAGTTTGAACCCCGTCCACCACCCGACGACGGCCGTGGCCGCGCCGGCGGCCATGGATTCCGATTCCGACGTGCCGATCTGCTCGATGCGCAGCGCGTCGATGGCGATGTCCTGGGTGGCGGACGCGATGGCTATGACGAGTCCGATCGCCACGACAGCGCTGAGGTCCAACGTCGGTTGGGCGAGACTCCAGAGCACCAGGCAGGCCAGGATGACGGCCTGAAACGTAACGATCCAGGCCCGGCGGTGGCCAAGCCATCCGGTCAGCAGCGGCAACCGTATCCGGTCGATCAGCGGCGCCCAGAGGAAGTTGAAGGCGTAGACGCCGAAGATCAGGCTGGCCCAGCCTATGGCGGTGCGGGAAAGCCCGTCTTCTTTCAACCAGAGATTGAGGCAGCTGCCGATGAGCACCCAGGGAAATCCGCTTATGATCCCGAGCAGCAGTATACGTGCCATGCGGCGCTCGAAGTAGATCGACAGCGATTCCCTGAAGCTTCGCAAGGTGGCTCCCCGGTTGCGGTTCGTGCCCGACCCGGCCGTGGTTGGGATGAGGTGTCGAAGACGACGGGAATGTATGCACCCCCTCATGCATCGTCAATTGAATTGCAGGGGGCCGTCCACACGCGCGGCTCAAGCATGGATAATTGGAGAAACCGGCGAGTAGTAGTCGTTGACAGGAAGCCGGAATACGGATAGGATAGAACCATGTTCTGGTGGGCAAAAACACGGTATTCGCCGTCCCGGGTCTCCCGGTTCTGCGGCAGATGGTCAGTCATCTGCGGGCTGCTGATCCTTCTGGCCGGCTGCGGCTCGCCTGAACCGGAGGTGGCCCCGGACGATAAAGAAGCCGTAGTCCAGGTGTTTATGGCCCAGTTGGTGGAAGGTGCGATTACACCGGGAACCATCGGTTTCCATGAAATACCGGAGAAGTTTGTGCAGGAAGGAAAGGCGTTGTATGCCCGGTACGGTTGCACGGTGTGCCACGGCCTGGAAGGCCACGGCGACGGACCGGTTTCCTACACGCTGAAACCCCCGCCCCGCGACTTTCGGGACCCGGGGGCCTATCGCATCGGCCGCGACGTGGTCACCATCGCCGGCACGCTCACGGATGGCATGCCCGACAGCCCGTCCATGGTGCCCTTTCCCCATATCAAGGATGAAGAGCGTTTCAAGATCGCCATGTACGTGGCCTCGCTTCAGCCGTCGGACGACCTGGAGATCGACGGCGCCTGGGTCCGGGCCACGCCGCCGAACCGGGACGTCACCGCCGCCTACCTGGTGATCAGGAACCGGTCGGACAAGGCAAGGGAGTTGATCGCCGTGGAGACGCCGGCCGCGGAGTATACCGAACTGCACACCATGCGCATGATCGACGACATGATGGAGATGGAGAAGATTGAACGCCTGACGGTCCCGCCGCGTGGAGAGGCGGCCCTGGAACCCGGCGGAAATCACATCATGTTGTTCGGTGTGAAACGGCAGCTGGCGGAAGCGGATTCGGTTATCCTGACACTGCGCTTCGCGGACGCGAAGCCCCAAACCGTTACGGCCGAGGTGTCGAAGGACCGGCGGCCGACCGAATGAACCCGGGAGTGTAACCGGTGGCTGAATCAAGCATCCACGCAAGGGGCGTCCTGGCTTTCGTTGCCCTGCTGCTGTTGACCGTACCCGGCTGTCGCGCCGAAACCCCGCAGCCGCCCCCGATCGACGTCCCCGAACTCCTGGACTACGGCGAACGCTTCGGCGGCGATTTCACGCTGACGGACCAGGACGGAGAACCGTTCGACCTGTCGCAGCACCGCGGCGACGCCTTCCTGATCTTCTTCGGATACACCTTCTGCCCCGACGCCTGCCCGCTCATGCTCTCCAGGCTGGCAGCCGTGTACGACGTGCTCGATTTAGCGCCCGGACAGCGCGTGCGTACGATCTACATCACGGTCGATCCCGCACGGGACACGCCGGAGCAGCTCAGGGAATACCTGGCCTACTTCTCCACGGTGGACGTCCGCGGCCTGACGGGTTCGCGGGAGGAGATCGACGAGGTCGCCGAAAAGTACAGCGTATTGTACAAGCTGCAGGATCCGAACGAAGCCGGGCACTACCTGGTCGCCCACACGACCACGCTGTTCCTGGTGGACCAGGAGGGCCGGCTGCGCTACCGGTTCCATCCGAGCGACACGCCGGAGTACATCGCGGCGGGCGTGAAACTGCTTTTCGAATAGTCTGTTGCTCGCGGCGCATACAGGTCCGGCCGTTGACCATTGATCTCGACGATTACCTGTCCGGCTAGTGCCTGCTGCACGAGGTTCAGCAAGACGACCGGCCCTCCGATCCCATTCCTATTGATTGCGGCGCAGCGAGTCGACCGGATTCCCCGCGGCGGTGCGAAGCGTCAGTGAACCGACCGTGATCCACGCGATCAACAGACCGAGCAGGCCGGCCGCGGGGAATAAAACCAATGAGACTTCGGTGTGATAGGCGTACTGCCGCATCCAGTATTGAATGACCAGGTATGCCGCCGGCCAGGCGAAGACGTTTGCGATCAGTACCAGGACGGTATACTCCTTTGAAAGCAGCAGGACCAGTTGACGTACCGACGCACCCAGGGCTTTCCGTATGCCCACCTCCCTGGTGCGTTGTCCTGCCGTGAATTCCGCCAGCCCGAACAGGCCCAGGCATGCCGTGAGGACGGCCACTCCGGCAAACATGGCAACGAGCCGGCCCAGCAGTTGATCCGAGCGATAAAGCCGTTCCACGTCCTGGTCGAGGAACGAATAGATGAACGGGATGTCCGGTGTGGAGGTCTTCCACATCGCCTCCAGGTCGCCGATGGTCTCCCGCGGATCTCCGGGAACGAACCGTATGGCGAACACACCGGGCCCGCCGTAGAGGATCAACAACGGTTCGATCCGGTCGTGCAGCGATCTCAGATGGAAGTCTTCGACCACGCCTACGACGCTCACCCGCTGGTCTCCCACCTGGACGAACCGGTTCAGCGCTTCCAGCGGGTTTGGCCATCCCAGGCGAACGGCGGCTTCCTCGTTGAGCAGACATCCCACGGTTGCATATGTAGTACTGCCGTCCTGTTGTTCCTCTATTCTGAAATCCCGTTCGAAAGAAACGTCGCGTCCCGTGAGCAGATTCAGACCGAGGGTAGGCACGAAACCGCCGGTAGTAGTCACCATCTGCATGGACACAGATGACTCGGCTGGCCGATCGACGTTTTTAACCGGCAAGATGGGCAGTGTGCCCCGTCCGGCGGGACGTCCGGGTACAAAGTTTGCCCCGGTTGTACTCACCACACCGGAATGTTCGGGGAATCGTCCCAGGATCAATTCAAAGCTCATGCCATGGAGATTCGGTATGACAACGACGTGTTCCTTGTCGAAACCCAAATATCTGTCCCGCATGTATTCGAGCTGCTGATATACGATCCCGGTTCCGATCAACATCAGGATGGCGATCGAGAACTGGACGACCACCAGGACCTTGCGCAGGATGGCCGCACGGATGTCGGACGCTGCGCTGAAAACCGCGGCGGGACTGATGCGGGACAGCACCAGCGCCGGGAAACTCCCCGCAACGAATCCGACTCCGATTACTATACCCGCACCGCCGAGGATGGTCCAGGGCTCAAGTGAGGGTACGGAAAGCAGGTGGCCGGTCAGCGTTCGAAACAGGGGAAGGACGACGGAGACGATTCCGAGGGCAACCAGGAAGGCCAGGATGCTGATCAACATGGTTTCGCCCAGGAACTGACGGACGATCTGTCCCCTTGTTGCGCCGGCGACCTTTCGCATGCCGATTTCCCTGGCCCTGCTCATGGAGCGTACGGTGGCGAGGTTGGTGAAGTTCATGCATGCGATCAGCAGGATCAACGCCGCGATCGCGACCAGCAACCAGATGAAGAAGACGTCCCCGTTTACCTCCATCTCCAGTTCCAGATGAGACCGCAGATGGATATCGAAAAGCCGTTGCAGGGCATAGGTGTGGGTATAGGCCGATGCCCGGACCGAAGCGTCGACGTGCTCTGCGAGCCGAGCCTGCAGCAAGGTCATGATCTGTCCGGGCGAGACCTGGTCCGGAAGAAGCAGATACGTGTAGTACTGGCTGTTTTCCCAGAAACCCAGGAGACCGACCGGATCGCCCCGTTCTATCGTCGTGGCGATGGAAACATAGAAGTCGGGATGGTAGTGAGCGTAAGGCGGCGGGTCTTCCATTATGGCGGTGACCGCAAAAGAGAACTGGTTGTCTCCGGTGATCGTCCGGCCGATCGGGTCGGCTTCCCCGAAGTACTTCCGGGCCATGGACGCGCTGATGACCATCGTATTCGGCGCTGTCAGCGCGGTGGAAGGGTTGCCGCGCACCAGGGAGACATCAAAAACGTCGAAGAGGTTGCCATCCGCCCAGTAGACCCGTTCCTCATAGAACTGCCGGTCTTCGGTCGTGAAAAGCCAGGTCCCCACGGTCGACCGGATCCGGAGCACTTCCTCCACTTCGGGAAGATGCGTTCTGATGAAGTTGCCCAGTATACCGGGCGTCCTCGCCGTGCGGTCCGTCACCACGCGGTAGATGCGATCTCCCCGCGTGTTGTGCCGGTCGTAGCTGAGTTCGTCGCGGATGTAGAGCAGGATGACCAGGCAGCAGGCCATGCCGACGGCGAAGCCGATGACGTTGATCGCGGTGTGGGTTCTGGATGCGAGGACATTACGCCACGCGGAAACGAGGTAGTGACCGAGCATTGGCGCGTACCGTAGCGGTGGAGAATGGTCTTAAGGGGAAGCGTGCCGGTATCTGCCAAGATACGTACCTGGTGCGGGGTGGGAACACCTTTTTGGCGCGTGGATGCAGTATCAGGCTGATGAGCGGCGAACGGGACGACGGCCGGTTAAGGCGCCAGCCTTGCCCAGTGCACGTCCATGGCGGCTTCGGTTCCCGCGTAGTAGACCACCATGACGGTGCCGTCGGACAGGGCTTCCGCGTAGGGCAGGCCGAAGGACCACACGGAAAAGCCCAGGGCGCCTTTGGGGTCTTCCTTCGGCGCCTCGTGGGTGTAGAGAGTCACCTCGGATTCCGGATCGAACGGCCCGTCGATGGACGGCGCGACGCGGGCCTTGATGGACTGGGTCTGAAAGCGGTCCACCCAGGCCAGGACCACGCGCCCGTCCGGCAGCACCGCGGGATGGGCCGCCTGGTCGGTGACGCCGATGTCCTCCGGATCCGACCAGGTCCGCCCGCCGTCGGAACTGACGCGGCGGTGGATGTTCAGGTAGGTTTCCGTTTCGGTGTTGTAGGTCCACGCGAAGGACCCGATCCTTCCGTCCGGGGCCACGGCCGACCGCAGGTCCCAGTTGTAGATCATGCCCGTCGGATCGAACCCGATGTTCACCGGTTCACCCCAGGTCCTGCTCTGGTCCGTGGAGTGGAAGGCGACGACCCGCTGGTACCACTTCGAGGCGTCGAGGTAGTGCTTGTTGGTTTCGATGGTCATGACGAGGGTGCCGTCCGGCAGTCGCATGATCGGATTGGTCAGGCTCGCCGGTCCGATCTCCTCCGGCATGGGCACTTCGCGCCACGCCGACCAGGATTCACCGCCGTCCTCCGAATCCGCCAGGAGGATGTACATGGGTACGCATCCCTCGGTCTCGGGATTGAAAAGTCCCGGGGCGTCGGGATAAGTCTCCCGGTCGATCCACATGGACGCGGCGATGATCCGGCCGGGCGCCAGTTCCGAAAGATAGGCGATCTTGACCGAACCCCGCACGCCGTGCAGTATGGGCGATTCGAAGGGCCGTTCGGGGGCGGTCCAGGTCCGCCCGAGGTCGGAGGACCGGCTGACTTCCACCACCTCGTCCGCGCAGTCCTTCGTCGTGCCGCTGTGCCATGCGGCGATCAACGTGCCGTCGGACCTGCAGAGGACGGCGGGGAAGGTGAGGTTGGCGCGGTCGGTGCCGGGCACGCTGCGGCTGATTACGCCGGAGTCGCTGATGCGCATGGAGATTGGCCTTTCATTATTTGTCGGGAACCTTGTTGTTGGGGATCTTGAGCGCCGTTCGGCCAGGACCCGGTTCGCCCGTTTTGCCCGGATCGCCCGTTTTACCCGGTTCACCCGGATCGCCCGGTTTCCAGCCGTTTGCCCGGATCGCCCGTTTTGCCCGTTTTGCCCGGTTACCGGCCGGTCACTCCTGTAATTGTTCGCATGTTTCGATCGTGGCGGCCAGGACGGATTTCGCCAGGCTGTCTATGGAATCCCGGTCTCCGTCCATGTCGACCGTCGAGGCCGAGACGTAGTACTTGATCGTGGGCTCGGTGCCCGAGGGCCGTATGATCACCCGCGTGTGGCCGGCTTCCGAGAAGGTGAAGACCAGGATATTCACCCGTTCGCCCGCGACGGGGCCGGTCGTACGCGTACGCAGGTCGCGCGCCTGGCCGCTTCGACGGTCGATCACGCGGCATACGGCCCGTCCGCCGATGCGCTCAGGAGGAGACGCGCGCAGGGCGGCCATGATGTCTGCGATCCTGCGTGCGCCTGCCACGCCGGGCAAAACGACGGACCGCTGAACTTCCCTGAAATACCCGTAGGTCCGATAGATTTCGTCCAGTGCGTCGCGCACGGTCCGGTTTTCTCGCTTCAGCAGGGCGGCATACTCGGCGAGCAGGATGCCGGTGGCCGCCTCCTTGTCCCGGATCCGCGCGTCCGCCAGGTATCCGTGGCTCTCCTCGGTGCCGAACACGAAAGTCGTTCCCCCGGGCATGCGGTCGATCTCCGCGCCCACGTGCTTGAACCCGACGGGAAGGTCGGCCACGACCTCCAGGCCATAGGACCGGGCGATAAGCGCGGCCAGGTCGGAGGTTACCGCCGTCTTGCAGAAGAGCCCGCTCGACGGCAATGTTCCCGCCGCCTGTTTCCGGCTGAGGATATAGTGACAGAGGAGGACGCCGATCTGGTGGCCGTTCAATACGAGATCTTCCTCCGCCGCCTCCCATCCCCGGTCCGGCAACGGCAGCGCGCAGCCGATCCGGTCGGCATCGGGGTCGCTGGCCAGCACGAGGTCGGCGCCGATTTCCGCGGCCTTTCGAATGCCCAGCCGGAAGGCCGTCGGTCTTTCGGGGTTCGCGATCCCGCCTTCGAGCGTGGGGAATGCGCCGTCCGGCGCGACCTGCCCGTCCACGTAGTGAACGTCCCGGTAACCAAGCTTCACCAGTGCCGCGCCCACCGATGTCATGCCCACGCCGTGCAGGGGCGTGTATACGACCCGCACGTCCCGGGCGTCGTCCAGCGACAGGTCCGCGAGCACGGAGATATACCGTGCGTCGAACTGCTGATCGATCGTCCGGATCAGGCCTTGTTCGATCCCCTCGTCGAACGAAATGCGCCGAATTTCCCCTGCGCGGCGCATCTCCGCGGTAATGCCCTCGTCGTGCGGCGCTACCACCTGGCCGCCGTCGGGACCGTACACTTTGAACCCGTTGTCTTCGGGCGGATTGTGGCTGGCGCTGATCACGACCCCGGCCGCGGCCCGTTGATCGCGGACGGCGAAGGACAGCGCGGGGGTCGAGCGATAGCCGTCGAAGATCAGCACCGGTACGCCGTTGGCAGCGAGCACCCGGGCCGTTTCCTTCGCGAACAAAGCCGAGTTGCGGCGCGTGTCCCTCGCCACGACGACCCCTGTGCCGCCCAAACGTGAACCGGCTACTCGCGCGCCGCCCGATCGCGAACCGTCCCCGCCGCCTTGCTCATCGTCGTTCGCCGCCCCGGAGAGATACCGCGCCAGCCCCTGTGCCGCCCTGCCCACCGTAATGGTATTGAACCGGTTCGGTCCCGGACCCATGCGGCCGCGCATACCGCCCGTTCCAAAGGCGATGGACGTGCCGAAGGCGTCTTCCAGTTCGCCAGTGTCCCCGGCATCGACCAGTGCGCGTATCCCGCCGGCGAAGGCGTCGCAGGCCGGGTCGTCCAGCCAGCGGACGATGGCCTCGCCCGCGGACCGGGAAAGGACGCCGCCGCCGACCCATTCGTCGATCTTGCTGGCTATCGGGTCAGTCATGTCGCTGCCTGCCGGCTTTCAGGCCGTGCCGCACGGGGACGGCCCCCTGTGTCAGAAGAATTGGATCTCGTGGATCGACCCCGGAAAATAAAGCCAGTCCGCCCCGACGGCAATAGCGGCGCCGAGGACGTAACCTACGAGGATGCCGATCATCAGCGGCTGCACGGCCTGGTAGAGGCGGACGCCCCCCGTGCGGATCAGGATGGATTTCAGAATCCAGACAAGCAGGACGGGGAAGAAGGAATTCCGGACCGGTCCGCCCGCGGCCACCACGAACCCGATGGGCGACAGCGGCCACCAGCTCAGGTAGTAACGTGCGATGGTCATGCCCGTAACGATGAAGAAGCCCGTCAGCAGGAACGTCACTTCGCCGCCGGAGATCGTCGTACTGTTGTTTATCCAGGTGACGATCAGGTTGTAGAACCCGGGATCGCCGGAGATGTTGTTATGGTAGTTCGCCGCGCCGCCCAGCCGGTATCCCGAATATATCGAAAAACCGATGGCGGCGACGGCACTGAGGACGAAGGTCACCGCGCACCAGAAGAACAGCACGCGCCCGTCGATGCCCAGGACGTGGCGAAGCCGGGCGACGTGGGACGGGATGATCATGGGGAAGGTCTTCCAGTTGCGCGCGAATCCGCTTCCCAGACCCAGGGCCGTCAGGTTCTGGGGTGAAAGCGAGGCGGATCCCAGCATGCCCACGGTGAACTGGTGGGCATTGATGGGCAGATCCACCATGACCAGGCCGGATTCCACCACCGCGCGGCAAAGCGCGGCGTAGAAGAGGAACAGCAGCGCGAGGAAAACCGCAATCACGGAGAATGACATCCCCACGGCGTTAAGCCAGTAGACCACGTAGGCCAGGCCGCACGCTCCGGTGACCAGGGCCGTCCGGTAGGACAGGAACTCCTCCCGGTCCCGCAGGTCCGTCGGGTGGCCGGTCACGTGGCGCAAGACCGTCTTGAAGTGTCCGCGAGCGACCCAGAATCCCCAAAGCGCGTAGGCGACCATGCCGCCGATGAACTGGACCGCCACGAGCCCGCCGGGTATTGCGGTTCCCGAATCCGCAGTCACGCCGATCCGGGCCAGGATGCCCTGTTGCAACGTGTTGACGATCTGGAAGAACCAGATGCTGAAGAGCACGTCCATGTTCATGAAATAGGAAAACACGATCGTGATGACGTTCATCCGGATGGGATGGGGCGGAAAGGAGCGTCCGATATTGATACTTGTGTTGAAGGCTGCGTCGATGGGGAAGGACGACCACTGGGTCCAGTACGCCGAGACGTTCCATAGCATCATG
The DNA here is from genome assembly GCA_022822725.1 of Candidatus Latescibacterota bacterium. Classification (GTDB taxonomy): domain Bacteria; phylum JAAXHH01; class JAAXHH01; order JAAXHH01; family JAAXHH01; genus JAAXHH01. The sequence goes on along the minus strand of JAJEAN010000001.1, from coordinate 331,518 downwards.
GAGAAGGTGACCACGGCGCCCGTGATGAACAGCCGGTTCCGCATGACCTTCGGAATGACCGCGTCGTTTTCGTCGGGTGTTTCCATCAGGACGACCGGCGTGTTGACGAGGGGGTACGAAAGGCGCTCGTGTTCGACCCATTGCTTCCGCAGCATGACGACGAGGCAGATGCCGACGGCGAGGAGGCCGCCGAAAAAGGACATCCACCAGAAGACGGGCACGACCCAGGACGACCAAGGAACAGGCACACGGTCGCTGATCCCCGCGTAGTAGCCCCGGTTCGCGTCGAACTCGTTCGTGACGACGATCCATTCGGGCAGGTAGGCGAAGAACAGTTCCCGCCACTGGTTCTCCGGCGAAGCGTAATACTCGGCCGACGTCATCATGGTCATCACGTAATTCGACATGCCCCACGTCGGCACCATGAAACCGATCCACGCCAGGCAGAATACGAAGAGCAGCTCCTTGTACCGAAGTCCCCACGACGGCCGGTACGCGCGGATCAGCATGTTGGGTCCGAGCACACCCAGGAAGAACGGGATCAGCAGCGCGAGATCGATGTGGGCGTAGGTCAGGTGGACGAAGCCGATGAGATAGTTGCTGGCGACCGAGGCGACGTTGACGACCACGGCCAGGGCCAGGCCTACGGCCACCGCCCGGGGCGTAACCACCTTCGACTCAGTTCCCTTGCCAGGTTCGCTCATGGTCGATTCGGCGCGCCGGGGTCGTTGCGCCGGTCCATGCCGCTGCAGGCGCGTTCACCGAGGGGCAAGTGGCCCGCTGCGGGTCTCGCGTTAGAAGAAATGGGGTTCATGTACGGTTCCGGGAAAATAAAGCAGATCCGCCAGCATCGCAATGGTTCCGCCTAGGACGTAACCGACGATGATGCCGATGACCAGCGGTTGAGCGGCATGGTACAGCCGTACGCCGCCGACCCTGATCAGAATGGTTTTGAACAACCAGGCCAGAAATACGGGGAAAAAGGCGTGGCGGACCGGCCCGCCGGCGGCCACCACGAACCCGATGGGCGAGATGGGCCACCAGCTGAGGAAGTACCGTGCAACGATCATGGCGGTGACGATCGCCATGCCGAGGATCAGAAAGGACACTTCCCCGCCGGATATGCTGGTGCTGTTCTTCATCCAGCTTACGATCTGGTCGTAAAAGCCGGGGTGGCCGGCGATGTCCGCCTGGAAGCCCGTCGCGCCGCCCAGCCTGTACCCGGACCAGGCGGTGAAACCCAGGGCCGAAACGGCGCTGAGGCCGAAGGAGACCGCGCACCAGAAGAACAGCGTCGGCCCCCGGACCCCGAGCTCCGATTTGAGCCGGGCGACCTGGGAGGGAATGATCATGGGGAAAGTCTTCCAGTTGCGCGCGAAGGCGTGTCCCAGGCCCAGGGCCGTCAGGTTCCGGTGCGACAGGGAGGCCGATCCGATCATGCCGATGGTGAATACGTGGGCGTTGATGGGCAGGTCCAGAAAAACCAGGCCCGCCTCCGCCATCACGCGGCACATGGCGAAGTAGAATAGGAACAGGACGGTGAGGAATACGGCGATCACCGGGAAGGACATCCCCGCCGAATGCAGCCACCATGCCACGTAGGCGAGTCCGCACGCGCCGGTGATCAGGGCCGAACGGTAGGAAAGGAACTCGTCTTCGTCGCGCAGGTTGGTGGAACGGCCGAGGGCATGGCGCCACACCGTTGCCAGGTGCCTTCGCGCGGTCCAGACCCCCCACAGCGAGAAAGCGATCATCCCGCCGATGAACTGCACCGCCACCAGTCCGCCCGGAATCACGCTGCCCGATGCCGCCATGACGCCGACCCGGGCCAGGACCCCCTGCTCGAGCGTGTTGATGATCTGGAAAAGCCAGACGCTGAACAGGATGTCCACGTTGATGAAGAAGGAGAAAGCGAAGGAGAGGACGTTCATGCGGATGATGTGGACCGGGAAGGCGCGGCCGATTTCGAGGTTTATCACGAATTTCGCGTCGATGGGAAAGGACGTCCACTGCGTCCAGAACGATACGGTGTTCCAGAGCATCAGGGAGAGGGTGACCGCGGCGCCGGCGATGAACAGCCGGTTGCGCATGATCGACGGCAGGACGTCGTCCTCGTCGTCGGGTGTCTCCGTCATGACGACCGCCGACTGTGCGAGGGGATAGGCGAGGCGTTCGTGTTCCGCCCACTGCTTTCGAAACAGGATGACGTAGCAGATGCCGACGGCCAGCAGTCCGGCGAACAGCGACAGCCACCAGAACGCGGGAATGATCCACGCCGCCCAGGGAATCGGCGCGTTGGGAGGAAGTCCCCAGTAGTAATCCTGGTTCGCGTTCTGCTCGTTCGTGATGATCAGCCAGTCGGGCAGATGGGGGAAAATCAGTTCACGCCACTGGTTCTCCGGCGTGGCGTAGTATTCCGCCGTGGCCATCATGCCCACCAGGTAGTTCGACATGGCGTAGGTCGGCACCATGAACCCGATCCAGCCCAGGACGAAGACGAGGAGGAGTTCCCGGTGGCTCAGGGCCCACGCCGGACGGGCCGCGCGGATGAGCATGTTGGGACCCAGGATACCCATGTAGAAAGGGATCAGGAGGCCGAAGTCGACGTGGGCGAAGGTGAAATGGGTGTACCCCATCAGGTAGCTGGTCGAAACCGAGAAGAGGTTTACGGAGACGGCCAGCGTCAGGCCGATCAGGACGGCACGTGGCGTGGCGGCGTGCCTGGTGGATAGGGCGCCCGTGTCGTTCATAGGCGGTACAGGGATCGGTATTTTCCATCAATGTAGTCCAGGAAGCAGTCCGCGGTGAGCGGCGCTCCGGTAACGTGCCGCACGAGGTCGCCCGCGCGGTGGGTCATGCCGGGCCGATGGATGTGATCCCTGAGCCAGTCCCGCAGCGGCAGCAGCTCCCCGCGGGCGATCCGGTCCGACAGGCCGGGCAGGTCGCGCTCGGCGGCGCGGTAGAACTGGGCGGCGTACAGATTGCCCAGGGTGTAGGTGGGGAAATAACCGAAACTCCCGTGCGACCAGTGGATGTCCTGCAGCACGCCGTCCCTGTCGTCCGGCGGCTCGATACCGAGCAAGGCCTTCATTTTTTCGTTCCAGACCGCGGATAGGTCGCCGGCCCTGAATTCGTCCGTGAACAGGCCGCGTTCTATTTCGAACCGGAGCAGGATGTGCAGGTTGTAGGTGATCTCATCGGCTTCGACCCGGATGAGCGAAGGTTTCACCTCGTTGACCGCGGCGTAGACCTCCTCTTCACTCACGTCCGTGGCCTGGTCCGGGAACACGGCGGCGAATTCGGGGTAGAAGTAACGCCAGAAGGCCCGGCTCCGGCCGACCATGTTCTCCCACAGTCGCGACTGGGATTCGTGGATGCCCAGGGACACGGACGCGCCACAGGGCGTGCCTTCGTGGACCGGGTCGTGGCCCTGCTCGTAGAGGCCGTGTCCCGCCTCGTGGATGACGCCGTAGAAGGACTGCATGGGCTGGGTCTCGGAGTACCGGGTCGTCAGGCGGACGTCCTGCACACCCATGTGCGTACAGAAGGGATGGGGGGAGATATCCAGGCGGCCGGCCTCAAAGTCGAAGCCCATGCGCTCGGCGGCCGTGACGCCCATGCGCCGCTGGTCGTCGACGGGATAGTTCCGTTCCAGGAAATCGGTGCGGGGCCTGACCCCGGAGGACGCGATGCGCTGCACCAGGTCCACGAGGGGGCCGCGAATCGAATCGAAGACCGCCGCGGTATCTTTCGTGGTGGCATAGGGTTCGTATTCATCGAGCAGCGCGTCGTAGGGTTCGTCTTCGTATCCTACCGCCTCGGCGACCTGGCGCTGAAGGGCGACCAGCCTGTCGACCCACGGCGCGAAAGCCGGAAAGTCATCTTCCTTCCGGACCTTGATCCACACCCCGATGGCCGCCGAACTCGTTTCCGCGATGGATTTGACCAGGTCGACGGGAATCTTGACCGCCCGGTCGCTGGAACGGGCGATCTCGCGGATGTTGACCTCCTCGTCGGCCGTCAGCGACTCTGACCGGGCGGCCTCCAGCTGCGCCCTCATCTCTTCGGATGTGAGCCTTTCGTGGGCCATCCCGGAGAGGGTGGCGAGTTGCCGCCCCCGGCTGGCCGCGCCCTTGGGGGGCATATAGGTTTCCTGGTCCCAACCCATCAGGGACAGTGCGGCGTAAAGGTCGCTCACTTCGCGGTACATCTCCATAACCCGTTCGTAGTGCGTAGGCACGGTTGTATTCTCCCTTGTTCGAACTGCGCTGCCGATGTGCTGCTTGCTCAAGGATTTCCGAGGACGGCACGGATCCCCGCTTACGCGTCAGACGACATGGATCCCGCTGCACGTCAGTCAGTACGGATCGCGCTAAGTAGACAGGTCCGTCCCGCCGCGAACCGTCCCGCCGCGAACCGTTCCGCCGCAGTCCCGCGCCTCGCCGCGAACCGTCCCTCCGCGGCCCCGCGCCTTGTCGCCCGTAGCGTCCACATCCTCGCCCAGGGCATGGCGCAGGATGAGTTCTTCCAGGGACATCCCCAGCCCGTACTCCAGGACGCGCGAGCGCAGTCCCCCGATGGACCGGCCCGCGATCTCGATAATCCCGGCCCCGCCCCGGTGGACCCTCAGTTCGGCATGGACCGGACCCTCCGTGAGTCCCACGACCGTGGAAGCCCGCTGGACGGCATCGGACATGACCCGTTGCGTCTCTTCGGGCAGGTGCGAAGGCGTAACGTAAATCGTCTCTTCGAAAAAAGGTCCCTCCAGGGGATCGGGCTTGTCGAACAGGGCGAGCACCCGCAGGCGGCCGCCGGTCAACAGCCCCTCCAGGACCACCCCGCGGCCGGGCATATAGGACTCCACCATGATACGGCGGGGGTCGGGATCAAGACTCGGTGGCCGGTCCGAAGCACTTTCGAGTATGCGGCTTATCCTTCGGAACGCTTCGATGAAGCCGTCCGGCGAGTCGGCCCGGATCACGCCCCGGCTGCCCGATAGCAGGATGGGCTTGAGCACACAAGGGTAAGGCTGTTCCAGCGCGATTTCCTCGGCGGGGACCGACAGGTCGAACCGGGCGAAATACGGGCACCTTTCCCCCCCGGCCAGGAGCAATTCACGCATGCGACACGTACCGAAGCCTGAGCGACAGCGGAATGTCCCACTCCTCCGCCAGCAACTTGCAGATGTCCGATCCCAGGACGACTTCAAGGTTCATGCGGCGCGCCGCTTCCAGAAACGGATCCGCGCGATAGGTCGTCGTCGGTATCAGGAGAAGCAGTCTTCTGGACGGATTTTCAGCCGGCATGATTAGATTGAAAAATAGAAACTTCGTGGCTCGAAATCAATGAAATCGCCCGTCCTGTCGCATTACCACACACAGGTATAGCGAAAAAAAACTTGCTTACAAAACTGCGTACGAAATATATTGCACGTACATTTCTCGTAATTCACCCGCAAGCACAGGACCTTCGAACGGTCTGTCGCGGGAATTCTCGCACTCTATCGGGTGCATTACTCCCATATTTCATCTGGAGGGTAATCAATGAATCGCACAGAATTGGCCGGTAAGGTTGCTGATGCTACTGGGTTGTCCAAAGCGCAAGCCGACGCCGCAGTCGCCGCAGCACTCGACGCCATCAAGAGCAGTCTCAGCGACGGCGATTCCGTGACGTTGATCGGCTTCGGCACGTTCAGCGTATCGAATCGCGCTGCTCGCCAGGGGCGGAATCCCGGTACGGGCGAGTCCATTACGATCGCGGCGAGAAACGTGGCCAAGTTTACGGCAGGCAAAGCTTTAAAAGACGCCATAGGCTAAATCCGAGATACAGAAGCCGGTCCGGCCGTATCGACCGGGTCGGCTTCTTCCGAAACATCGACTCACGGATGGACTTGGATTGCAAGACATCGGCGAAACGTCGAATGTACTTGCGCCGGGAGGTTTCTCCATCCGTCTTCCCGCCTGACCCGGGAATGCCGAGTCGTACTTTTTTTGACCGGTAAAGCACACGTGTGCATGCGCGGAGGATCTCATTGCCGCTCTATGAATTCACCCTCACGGACTTCCTGTTTCCCGCGGATCTTCCGAACGACAAGGCCAATTTCCGCTTCGTCGTCGATCTGCGCTTCATCGACCACCGTAGCCAGTTCACCACCGAACATGCCGTGATGCCCAGTCTCGACACCTTCTGGGAATGTGATACCGGGAGGTCGGGAAAACCGAATTACGTACGTAGTCCCGGGGTGGAGGATCTCAGGATCGGCGATGGTGCGCCCGACCGGTGCGGCCGGTTCGAGATGGAGGCGATAGACGACTGGGACAAGCTCATCCTGCTGGTGCGGGGGAAGCGAATCCATTCCATCCAGTTCAAGGTGTTCGACGTGGACCGCAAGGACGCCTGGGACAAGATCAAGGATTTCCTGGGTGGGATCGTCGAAGCCGTCATCGGCAGGATCAAGGGTACGATCCCGGAAAACCTGCCGCTGCACCTGCCCGAAACCCTGGGCGGCGCCGCGGACGACCTGCAGTCCTTCCTCTTGAAGAAGATCGCGGGTGGAGACGCGATCCTGTTCAGGGGATCAACTTCGCTCGGGGAATTGGCCGATGGTGAAAGGGCCCGCCTGACGGTCCACGGACCGGGTACCGGCGGGACCTACATGATCGGTTTCGACCTGACCCAGCGGGATGGATGACGAGAACCGTCATGCTTGTGATTGTCAGCGATCTTCACCTTACCGACGGCACGACCGGACAGACGATCAAGGACAACGCCTTTCGGATTTTCGCCAGGCGTGTCCGGGACATGGCCTATGCGGCCTCGTGGCGCAAGGGAGGCCGGTACCAGCCCGTCGAGCGAATCGACATCCTCCTTCTTGGAGACATCCTGGACGTCATCAGGTCCACCGCGTGGCTGGAGCATGACTATGGACCGCGCCCTTGGAGCGATCCCGATGAGCTGTCTTACATCGGGAAACTGAACGACATAACCACCGCAATCCTGGCCCACAACGAATCGTCGCTCACGTGCCTGAGGAACCTGGCCGAACCCGGGGGGCTCGTCCTGCCTCCGCCCGGCGGCGCCAATGGAGATCCACGGCCGTCCGAACCCGGCCTTCCGGTCGAGGTCGGCATCCACTACATGGTAGGTAACCACGACTGGTTCTACTGCATCCCGGGCAGGGCCTGCCGGCTTCTGCGCAGAAAGGTCGCCGATGCCCTCGGACTGGAGAACCAACCGGACCAGCCCTTCCCCCACGGGCCTGACGAGTCGGCCCGCATAGCCGGGATCCTGCAGGCGCACGGCGTCCGGGCGTGCCATGGAGATATCTACGATCCGTTCAACTTCTCCGGTGCGCGGGACGAACCCTCCCTGGGCGACGCGATCGTGATCGAGCTGTTGAATCGATTCCCCTTCGAAGTCCGTAACCGCATGGGCTCGCTGCTTCCCCGGACCTTTATCGAAGGCCTGCGCGAACTGGACAACGTCCGTCCGCTGGCCGCCGCCTCGGTCTGGGTCAACGCGCTGCTGCATGAACACGGCGTGTCCCCGATGCAGGCCGGGAAAGTCAAGGATACGTGGAACGACCTGGTGGACGACTTCCTGGGCCTGGATTTCATACGGGACCGGGGTTCCGCGCTCAATCCCTTCGAAAGCGTGGACAAGCTGGAGTACGCGCTCCGGTTCACGCGCGACGTCCCGCTCGGCCTGTCCGGGGCGCTGGGTGCATGGTGGAACCGCGCGATGAGCGATACGGCGGAATCCTATTCTGCCCACGCGGCCAGGGAGATAGCGGTTGAGGACCACGATGCCCGCTTCGTGGTGTACGGACACACCCACCATCACGAAATCGTGCCGCTGGACATCCGGCAGGAGAACGGGCGCCGGGGTGCACAGGTCTACTTCAACGCCGGTACCTGGCGCCGGGTGCACCGTCTCGCCCGGTCATCCCGTTCAGGCCGGGCTTTCGTCGCCTACGACGTCATGACCTACCTGGCCTTCTTCAAGGACGACGAACGAAAGGGACGGCCCTACGCGTGCTGGTCCGGGGCACTGGGGGAAGCTCCTGCTGACGGAATCTGAGAATCAGACACGCTTGCTAAATTAAGTTCAGAATCATATGCATCACTGTGAACGGATACGGTTAGCAAAGAAGAGTTTACCCTAATCGCTAATCGATGTACATTCTACTAATGGGCGTTTAGTTCCAGACTCTAGTGGATTCTTCATTTTCGAAATTTATCTTAAACCCAAATTGGAGTTGAAAGTTTGATACTGGGAATGGATTCAGGTGAATAGCCATCTGGTAGCTCTTGTCGAGCTTCTAACGGGAACTCCCTATTGGTATCGATTCTTCTGTCATTGGCGATAAACAAGGACTGGATGAGACTCCCAAGGAAAATTGGACTGACTCGACAGTCGCATGACGCGCAGCCCTGGGATGGAGCATTTCGATTGTCTAACCACTGGGTGTTGGTTAAACTGGGAAGCGGAGAAAAACTTGTGGGTTGGCCTAAAAGGATGAGTAGCCGAGAAACAAAACAGAGTTTATCGCTTCAGGATGCTCATTGGATTCGGGAAGATGGGACAAAATCGAAGATTGGCGCCGAGGAGTTCCTCATAACGGGCGAAATAGATTGGGTGCAATTACATAAGAAAAAGTAACAGCATGAGCTGTTTCCAACCGACTGGCACGATCCATATCATAGTCAGTTAGAAGACCTGTTTCCCTTGACTTGCGGGGGCTCGCGCCCTACCATGTTGCAGTTGTATTGGGAGATCCGGGGACGGTTTGCCGGGGTGGTGGAATTGGTAGACACAGGAGACTTAAAATCTCCCGGACCTCAATAGTCCGTGCCGGTTCGAGTCCGGCCCTCGGCATTCGGGGTCATGAACACATTGGTGCATGCTGATTTGCAGGGCGCTTAGCTCAGATGGTTAGAGTGCCACGTTGACATCGTGGAGGTCAGTGGTTCGATCCCACTAGCGCCCATTCGATTTTGGAACGTATTACTGCCCGGCACGGGGCTTCCCGGCCGGGTTTCTCATGCCCACCCGATCCTCAACCAGTTGCAGCTATCCGCAACCAATTGCAGTTATCCTCAACCAGTTGCAGTTATCCGCAACCTGTCGCAATAACGGAATGAAGATCACGGATATCAAGGCCGTCTACCCGTCACGGGAAATGAGAGGGACGGGCGCCTGGCAGGAATACTACTGGCAGATCGTGGTCCGGGTGGATACGGACGCGGGGGTGACCGGGTACGGGTATGGCGGCGGCGGCGAGCCCGGCAAACTGATTGTCAACGGCCATCTGCGCGATGCACTGATCGGCCGGTCCATCGGCTGCGTGGAGGATATCCGCCGGATCTGGGATCATCTCTACTTCAGATCCCTGCCTTACGGCCGCGGCGGCATCGTGATCATGGCCCTGAGCGGGATCGACCTGGCCCTGTGGGATCTGCTAGGAAGGGCCGAGGGCAGGCCCGTGTACGATCTGATCGGGGGCTTGAAGAAGCAGAAGGTCCGTGCCTACGCGACCGGGGGCGATTTGTCCCGCGTCCGCGACATGGGCTATACCGCGGTAAAGCGCTCGCACAAGTGGCGCACGAATGCCGACTACGATTCGGCCGTGGTCCAGGCGGCCCGATGCAGGGAGATATTCGGCCGGGACGCGCTGCTCATGTTCGATTGCTACATGTCCTGGGATACCGCGACCGCTTTGCGGATGCGGGAGATACTGGACGCGTATGCGCCGTACTGGTTCGAGGATCTCGTCACACCCGACCATCTGACCGAGTTGGCGAAGCTCCGGCCGCGGCTGGCTCCGGTGCTGCTGGCCGGCGGCGAGCATGACTTCTCACACCACGCTTTTGCCGCCATCGCCGGCGCCGGCGCCCTGGACCTGTGGCAGCCGGACATCACCTGGTGCGGCGGGATGACGGCCGGCCTGCGCATCGTCGACCTGGCGAGATCACACGGCGTGCCCGTATGCCCCCACCGCGGCGGTGAGATCTGGGGGCTGCACCTGATCACGGCCACGGATTGCATGGACCTGGCGGAGACCCATCCGGACCGGTGGAGCGGTGGGCAGGACGCGGTCCTGCTCGACGAACCCGTGGTGTCGGAAGGCAGCATCGCACCGACGGACCGTCCGGGGTTCGGCGTCACGCCGAGACCGGAATTTACCTGAACTTAGGGGTAACCTGCATCCGCTCCCGTGGAATCTAAGGAGGCATTTCGGTTTTCCCTATCTCGATGAAACTGGGTGACTTGTGGGTTATTCTCCGGCTCGACCGGGGAATTGACGCCGGATCACATCCGGCATGTTGATGCATCGGCATGGACCGCGCCTCGTACTGCAGCACGGCGGCGCAAAAAATGAAAGGAGGAATTATGATATCTGAACAACGGAGGTGTGACGACTGATCTGATCAGTTGACATTCCTCCAGACGCAAGCCGGGCGTCTCGTAGTTCAGGGGCGCCCGGTTTTTTGTGCTTGCGCGGCATGCCTGTCGCGTATAATCGTGCATAGATACATCGTAAACCGCCGGCCGACAGGCCTTGCCGGCCGACAGGACTTGCCGTCCGACAGGCCTCGCCGTCCGACAGACCTCGCCGGCGCATTCCCGGACCTCGCCGGTACATTCCCAGACCTCGTCGGCACCATCCCGGATCCCCGCGCTATGTCCCTCTACCACCTTATTCGTCCCCTGTTATTCCGTCTGGACCCGGAGTGGATACATCGCGCAACGCTGGCCGCGGTCGGCAGGGCGGGACGCATATCTCCCGTGCGTGGAATGCTTCGGGGCCTCCTTGCCGTGGATGATCCACGGCTCAGGGTGGAAGCCGGTGGACTCACGTTTCCCAATCCCGTCGGTCTGGCCGCCGGTTTCGACAAGAACGGCTTGGCCATGGAAGGACTCGCCTCGGCTGGATTCGGATTCGTAGAGGTCGGATCGGTCTCGGCGTACCCGTCGGCCGGCAATCCGGAGCGCCCGAGACTGTTCCGTGTACCGGAGGATGAAGCGATCGTGGTCAACTACGGTGTGCCCAACGACGGTGCGGAAGCCGTGGCGCGGCGATTTACGTCTGCCCGGCTGTCCCGACCGTCCCGGCCGCCCAGACCGTCCCGGCAGCTCCGGCCGTCGCGCCCGTCCCGGCCGCCTGTGCCCCTGGGCATCAACCTGGTCGAGACGAATACCGGAAAACCGGTGGGCGCGGAGGACGTGGTGGACGAACTGGTCGCGGCGGTGCGTCCTTTTCTGGGCTTGGCCGACTACGTGACGCTCAATCTGAACTGTCCGAATACGACATCGGGCCAAAGCCCCTTCGACGATCCGGACACGCTTGGGACGTTGCTCTCCGGTTACGCCGCTTTCGACACCATGCCGCCTACCTTCCTGAAGGTGGTGCCGACCACTGACCCCGCAACGATCGAGGGGACGCTCGCCGCCATGGATCCCTTCCCCTTCGTTAAGGGCATCGTGTTCGGTCTGCCGACCGGAAAGCCTTATGCCGATCTGAAGACGCCTTACCGCCAGCTCGAAGCGATGCCCGGCACGCTCTGTGGCCGGCCAACCCGGACGTTGATCGACGCGTCCATCCAGGCCTGGTATCCGAGGATGGATCGCGGCCGCCACGTGATCGTGGGTACAGGCGGCATTTTCACCGCCGAGGACGTCTACCGTAAGATCCGGCTGGGCGCGACGCTGGTCCAGGTCTATACGGCCCTCATCTATCACGGTCCGGGCCTGGTGAAGCGCATCAACCGCGGCCTGTACCGCCTGATGGCCCGGGACGGCCTGGACCGGATCTCCGATGCTGTGGGCTTGGACAATCCCCACCCGAATCCCCTCACGAAACCCCACACGACTCCGCATGCGACTCCGCTTGAAACCGCCGATGAGTGACGTTGTACCTTCCCTGGATTCGGTCACGCCCGAATGGCTGACTACCATACTACGCGGAAACGGCATGCTGGATCGGGGCCGGATCCTGGACGTGAAGGTCCATCCCAATCCGGCGTTCAATTCCATCGCGGCCCACCTGGAGCCCGTGTATTCACCGGATGTGACGGCAGGTGTACCGGAGCGCCTGTTCATCAAGATCAAGCAGCAGCACTGGGGACGGGATGAAGTTTCCTTCTACCGGCTGGCAACGAGGCAGAAGCTGCCGCCGTCCATGTTGATTCCCTTCATCGACGGCGCGTACGACGAGGACACGGGGACTTCGCATTGCTTGATGCTCGATGTTTCCGGAACGCATCATGCCCCGGTCTCCCGCGAGCGCGTGCTGGCAGGTGACGGCGTGCCGGAAGAAGGGGAACTGGCCGGTTGCGTGGAAGCCCTGGCCGGCCTGCACGCTTACTGGTGGGAACACCCAGACCTGGAGGACGGTCCCGTAAGGATCCCGCTCCCGTTCAGGGAAGAAGAACGCTACATGGCCGAGGTGCGGGATCAGGCCGAGGAATGGACGCGATTCAGGAAAACTGCGGGCGGCGAACTGCCACGCGAACTGCTCGAGCTGTACGACAGTCGCATAGATGGGCTGCCCACGCTGTGGGATCGGTACCTAGAACACCGATTTGCCCGCGTCTCAAAGCTCACGGTGTGTCACTCGGACTGTTACTTCACCCAGTTCCTCTGTCCTGACGACCCGGAGATGCACGGAACCTACCTGTCGGATATGGAAGAGGCATGCCTCTACCTGGGCGCGGAAGACCTGGTATACCTGATCGCGACGTTCTGGACGCGCGAACAGCGGCAGGAGGCAGGCCGCGAAGCCCGTTGCCTGACGCGGTACTACGAGACGCTGGAGAATCGCGGAGTGAAGGACTACTCGTGGGACGATCTCTGCAGGGACTACCGCCTGCAACTGATCTGGCGGGTCCATTTACCCGTATGGGACCAGGTAAACGGGAGTACACGGGAATACTGGCGGCCCAAGATGCAATGCCTGACCGATGCGTACCGCGACTGGGATTGCGCGGCGCTGTTGTAGCCACGCTTCTGTGAAATGCGCGGTTGTAGCCGGAGGTCCTGCAAGAGGCGGCTGCCTGCCGATTTCAATCTGATCGTAAACGTGTCTTCGGAATCTAGAACGTACCCTCCACGCTCAGCGTCGTGCCGCCGGTCTCCTTCTTGCGCGCCGTGGACGACCGTATCCGCTCCTGCAGCTTCTCGTAGTAGAGCGTTTCGTCCACCGGGATATCGACCCAGTCGTCCTGCCAGGCGGAAAGCAGCATGGCATTGGCCAGTTCGACGCCCCGGATGCCTTCGACGCCCGGTGCGATCAGCGGCGTGCCCTCCAGGATAGCGCGCACCCAGTCTCTGGTAATGCCGCGATGTTCTTCGCCCCCGGCCTGGAAGGGGATTTCACATTTCCAGGTCTCCGGGCTGCCGAAACCGCCCTTCCATTCGCGGTTGAAGACATCCGCGGGCGTGCGGTTGCGCCAGAACGTGATCCTTCCTTCCTCCATGACCACCTTCCCGTTGTCGCCCGTGATCTCCATGCGGTTGGTCCCGGGCGATTCTCCCGTGGTCGTGATAAATACGCCCGTGGCGCCGTTCTCGTACTCGGCGTAGGCCGTCACGTCGTCTTCGACTTCGATGTCGTGGTACTTTCCGAAACCGCAGAAGGCCCGGATGCGCACGGGCATGCCGCAGATCCACTGCCAGAGGTCGAGATTGTGGGGGCACTGGTTCGCGAGCACGCCGCCGCCTTCGCCGGCCCACGTGGCGCGCCAGCCGCCCGAGTCGTAGTAGCTTTGCGCCCGGTACCAGTTCGTGATGATGTAGTTCGTCCGGCGGAGCTCGCCCAGTTCGCCCGATGAAACGAGTTCCTTGAGCTTCCGGTGCTCGCCCAGTGTCCGCTGGTTGAACATCAGTCCGAAGACGAGGCCACTCTTTTCGGCCGCCGCGTTCATTTCCCGCACCTGGCGTGTGTATACGCCGGCCGGTTTTTCGCAGAGCACGTGCAGTCCGCGGCCAAAGGCCTTGATTGCCAGCGGCGGATGGTCGTAGTGGGGCGTCGCGATAATCACGGCGTCGATCGCGTCGGACTGGAGCAGTTCTTCCGCGCTCTCGTAGGCCGCGACGTCCTCCCCGGCGAGCGATTTCGCGCGCGCCAGTTGATCCGGATCGACATCGCAGACGGCCTTCAGCACCGCGCCCGGCACTTCGTTCCCGGTGAGATAGTCGACGTGGAACCCGCCCATGTTCCCGAGGCCGATCACGCCGATGCGTACGACATCCATGGATCACTCCTTCCTGCGGCTATCGTGTCCGGAGGCTTCACCGGTCCCGGAGACCGCGTACCCGTCCAGCTTCGCATATCCGTCCGGGTTTGCACACCCGTCCAGCTTCGCAATTCGTCCAGGTTCGCGTACCCGTCCAGCTTCGCATATCCATTCAGATTCGCTCAACCGGCGAGGGCGGCCGGCTTACCGTTCTTCATCACACGGGGAAAATGTGCGCCCGCCTGGTTCATTGGGGCCCCGTCCGGCAGGTCCACGAAGGCTTTCATGACGTGCTGCCCGGAAGCTACGAAGCGGGACTCGCCCGTCATGTAATGCATGGCGATGGCGCGCCTGGGTTGCTGAGACCGATTGAAAGGCGAGCCGTGCCAGGTCAGCGAGTGGTGGAACGAGACCTCGCCTGCCATGACGGGCCAGGGCCGGGGTGCTACCTTCTCCGCGCCGTTTCCGTCCGGCGGCGTGAAGCCTTCGATCCGCCCGAAGTCCTCGGTCTGCTTCAGGTGCGCCTGCGTCCGCAGGAACTCGATCTGGTTGCCCCACCGGTGGCTGCCCGGCGTCATCCACATGCACCCGTTTTCCACCGTCGCATCATCGAGGGCGACCCAGGCGGAGACCGGGGTCATGGGCCGAATGATGGGCCACAGCGGCGCATCCTGGTGCCAACTGGTTACGCCACCGTAGCCAGCGGGCTTGTACTGGATCTGGTCGTGCCAGACCATCAGTTCGTCGGCCTCCGTAAGCTGGCTGATGGCTCCGACGATGAAGGGATGGTGAATCAGGCGCTGGTAGGCGCCGGACACTTCCCAGATATTCACGATCTGCCAGACGCAACGTTCCGGTTCCCGGTCGCGGACCATGTTGTGGAACAGCACCGGCCTCGGTCCGTCCTCGGGAAAGCCCTCCGGGCCTGTGTCGAGGACACGCTTCAGCTCGTCGCGTAGTTCCTGGACCCCGGTGTCGTCGAGCACGCGGCCCCCGTTGAGAAACCCGTTGCGGTTGAATTCGGCTACTTGACTGTCGGTGAGCATGGTGTTCCTCAAGTTGGAAGATGACACGTGCCGTACTTCCCTGTCGAAACCGGCACCTTAATGCCTAAAGGTCAAATGTCTCTTTTGTAAAATAACCGGACCCGGTCCTCGTTCAGGAAGGCCTGGTCGATCATCTTTCCGGTGACCCCTGCTGATTTCCCTGGTGCCAGCCTGAACAATGTCCCGATTTGATCGCCGGTGATGGTAAGCGTTAATTCATCACCATCAATGAAGTACGTACCCGGATAGGCACTTCCGTCGAAGGTCGTCAGGATCAGGCGATCGCCGGAAACCAGCCACATGCCCTCATCCCTCGTGCTATCCGTGTAATGCCCATCGGGTCGGAAACTGATCAGGCGGAAACCAGTCTCATTCAGTATTTCCTCAAACTTGACGATGATCTCCGTTACGTTCTGGTCAATACGATCAATACGAGCACGCCGGACCATCCCGTCCGACTGGGACGCCTGTTCTGCCAGGTACCTGCGGATATTGTTCGGTATATTCTCGGCGAAGTCATTGCGCGCCAGCCGCCAGGTATCCACCAGCGCCGGATCGATCGCGGTGCTGGACGACGTAGATGCACTGGATGCCTCGGCTCCAGAGGACGACGCAGACCCGGAAGATGCCGCATCTTCGATCTCTTCCAGGATTCGGTCCAGCTTCCGGTCGATTTCGGTCAAACGCCGGTCTCGCGAACCCAGCCTGTTCTTGACCTGCGACAGTTCCCATTCGATCTGGCTGAGTTTGACCATGATCTGGTTCAGCCGGAAGTCGACGGACTGATCGGGCCGATCATCGGCGGCGGTCCGGTTCCATCCGGTGAGCACCGCGAGGAATACGATCATGGGAATGGCCAGGAACCATACCGACCGTCGACACATTTCAGATCTCCTTTGATGATGCATCAGCGGTATTCATGAATGTGTGTATTCAAGGTTACCAATTTACCCCGCGGCACGACGCCGCCAAAGCCTTTTTTGAAGGAACCTCCATGTTGACATGAACGGCGCAAAACCCTATAATACGCTTGTTGTCCGGCCTGGCGCCGATGGACGGCAAGCCGGTTGTCGGCAACGATCTTCATGGGGAAAACAAACAGATCGAGTGATATCCAGGCGTAGCATCACCAACCTGGACAGCATGACTCAACGGGAGCAGCCCGCTCCCCTGAAATGAGGAAAGGTAAACGATGTCCGAAGCACCTGCCGCGTCCACCGAAACCATGGAATTCAAAAGCGAGTTGAGGCAGATCCTTCACCTGATCACCCATTCGCTCTATTCCAACAAGGAGATCTTCCTCCGCGAGTTGATCAGCAACGCCAGCGACGCCATCAACAAGATCCGTTTCAATTCCATCAACAACAGCGACCTGCTGGACGGCGACACCGAGTGGAAAATCAAGCTGATCGCCGACAAGGGCAAGAACACCCTGACCATTTCCGACAACGGCACCGGGATGTCCCGTGAAACCATCGTCGATCAGCTGGGTACCATCGCGAAGTCGGGCACCAGGGCGTTCCTCGAGACGCTGCAGCAGGCCGACGAAGCCAGCCGTCCCGATTTGATCGGCCAGTTCGGCGTGGGGTTCTATTCGTCGTTCATGGTGGCCGACCGGGTCACGGTGGTCTCGCGCCTGGCAGGCGACCCGATAGATCAGGGCGTCCGCTGGGTCTCCGCCGGAGAGGGCGAGTTCACCGTGAAGACGGTGGACAAGGAGACGCACGGGACCGACGTCACGCTCCATCTCAAGGAGGACGAGAAGGAGTTCCTGGAGGAATGGCGGCTCCGGCAGGTGGTCAAGGAGTTCTCCGATTTCATCGAGTACCCGGTCGTCATGGACGTGGAACGGCACGAACCCGTCGAGGGGGAGGACGACAAGACGGAGGCGGTGGTCCGGGAAGAGACACTCAACTCCATGAAGGCGCTCTGGCTCCGGTCGAAGGACGAGATCGAGGAAGACGAATACAACGCCTTCTACCGCCAGATCTCCCACGATTACGGCGATCCGGCCCGGGTGATCCACTACACGGCCGAGGGGTTGACGGAATTCAAGGTGCTGCTCTTCATCCCGGCGAAGCGGCCCTTCGACATGATGTTCGGCGATCCAAAGGTCGGGCCCAGGCTGTACGTGCAGCGGGTCCAGATCATGGAAAACTGCGAGGAGCTGCTGCCGCCATATCTGCGCTTCATCAAGGGCGTGGTGGACTGCGCGGACCTGCCCCTCAACGTCTCCCGCGAGATCCTGCAACAGAACCCCATTCTCGACCGGATCCGGAAGAACATCGTCAAGCGGATCTTCTCCGTGCTGGAGGAGATGAAGAAAGACGAGTTCGACAAGTACGTGGATTTCTACCGGGAACTGGGCCTGATCCTCAAGGAGGGGATGGCGCAGGACTTCGAGAACCGCGACACCCTGACCTCCCTCGCCGTGTACGAATCCATGAACACCGAGGCCGGGAAGTACATTTCCATGGATGAATACGTCGACCAGATGCCGCCCGACCAGGAGGAGATCTACTACCTGATCGGCGAGCACCGCGGCATGCTCGAGAGGACGCCGTACCTGGAGGTCTTCCGGGACCGCGGCTGGAACGTCCTCTTCATGACGGACCCCATCGACGAATTCGTCATGACGTCGGTGACCGAGTACCGCGAAAAGAAGTACAAGGCGGCCGACAAGGGCGACATCTCGGCGGACGAATCCGACAAGGCCAGGGCGGAGGACGACGAGAAGACCTTCAAGGCCCTCATCGAGACCCTGAAGGGCAAGATCACGGAGGTGCAGGATATCCGGCTGTCCTCGCGCCTCAAGGACAGCGCCTCCTGCCTGGTGGCCGACGAAGGCGCCATGAGCGCCCACATGGAACGGCTCATGCAGCGCATGGGAGAGGGCGGAGCCCAGTCCCAGGCCTCATCAAAGCGCATTCTCGAGCTCAACGCCGGACATCCCGTGGTCCAGGGCCTGCAGAAGCTCCACGACAGCGACGGCGAGGACGCGCGCGTCGAGTCCATCGGGCGCCTGCTTTACGAGCAGGCCGTGGTGGCCGAAGGATCCAAACTCGACGATCCCGTGGGGTTCGCGGGCCGGATCAACGACCTCCTGGTCAAGGAACTGATCCGGATCTAGGGGCGGGCCGCAATTGGGCCGCAATCCGGCTGCGATTCATCCGTCAAGCCACCGGCCTGCCGGCATAACGAAACGACGATACGCCATGCGCACTCCCGCAATTCTTGTATCGATCTTCATGCTGGTCTCCTGCGGCGAAGGCGAACGCGCAGGAGAACCGCCGGCAGCCACGGAAAGCGGCCGCGTAAACTCCATCGGTGTGGTATTGCCGGACGACGCGGTGGACGCCTCCCGCCAGGTGCTGCGGTCCATGAGTCCCGAGCCCAAAAGCCTGGACCCCAGTATCGAGCCCTACGATACGGAACAGACGATCCTCCCTTATGAAGCACTGCTGTTCAAGGACGAGCACTGGAACCCGATCCCGGGCGCCGCGCACAGCTGGGGCTCGGAAGACGGCAAGGTCTGGACCTTCCATCTCCGGTCGGGGATGCGCTGGAGCGACGGATCGCCCCTGACGGCCCACGACTTCGTCTATTCCTACCGCCGGATGCTCGACCCCGCTTCCACCAACATCTACGCCTTCTTCTATTACGACATCAAGAACGCCGAGGCGATCGTCAAGGGAGAGATCAAGGACATCGAGTCGCTGGGGATCCGGGCGGTGGACGACACGACGCTGGTCATCGAAACCGAAAAAAGCGCGCCTTACCTGCCCCATATCGTATCCTTCGGCGACGCCATGCCGGTGCCGAAGCGGCTGGTGGACAAATTCGGCCGGAAGTGGACCGAACCGGAGAACATCATCACAAATTCCGGTTTCATGGTTACAGAGTGGGTCAACGGCAGCCATATGACCCTCGTCCCGAACCCCTATTACAACGGTCCCCACAAACCCTTCCTGGAGAAGGTCATACACCCTTTCCGCAACGCGGCCGCGGCGACCATACTGCCCTACGAGAGCGACGAAGTCGACATGGAAAACGTCGACGTGAACGACCTGGACCGCATCGAGAAGGACCCTGAGTTGAAGCGGGATCTCGTGCGGTTCCACGGGCTGAACACCTGGTATCTCTTTTTCAGGACGCAGTTGCCGCCCTTCAACGACATCCGTGTGCGGGAAGCCTTCGCGCGGGTGATGGACCGCGACAATATGTGCAACGTCATCCTGCGCGGCGGAGCCGTACCGGCCTATTCCATGATTCCGCCCGGTTTCAAGGAATTCGAAGGCGACCGCCATGTCGCGGCACAGGGTTTCGACCCGGAAAGGGCGCGGCAATTGATGCGCGAAGCGGGGTATCCCGAGGGCCAGGGTTTCCCCCGGCAGGAGCTGTGGCTCCGGGCGCCCACCCCTTCCGACCGTCTCATCGGCGTGGCGATTCAAAGCATGCTGAAAGAGCATCTCGGTGTGGACGTGGATATCCGGACGGCCGACCTGCACACCTACATGGATCACCTGTACGAGTGGAACATGAACCTCGGTCTGATCGCTTTCGGCGCCGATTTCCTCGATCCGCGCAACATGCTGGACATGATCTGGCACTCCCAGCCCCGGGGCCATGGCCGGCAGGACTGGCATAATCCGGCTTTCGACCGCCTCGTGGACTCGGCCGCGGCCGAACTGGATCCTGAAGTCAGGGACAGACTATACCGGGAAGCCGCGGACATTCAGGTGGCGGACTATCCCGCGGCCTTCCTCTTTC
Source organism: Candidatus Latescibacterota bacterium (assembly GCA_022822725.1). Lineage (GTDB taxonomy): Bacteria > JAAXHH01 > JAAXHH01 > JAAXHH01 > JAAXHH01 > JAAXHH01. Next base: position 311,465 of record JAJEAN010000001.1, on the reverse strand, counting down.
ACAGGATGGGCCTGCAACTCAGGAAACCCTGGCTGAAGGGCTATGCCGTAAACGACGACGGCACCGTGGGTTCCTTCCGCTGGCACAAGCTTTACATCGCCGAGGTTGAAGATGGGGAGTAGGGCTCCTCGGGGGAGTAGGGGTTTCCGCCTCCTTACGCCGCTCGCTCTGTGCGCTTCAGTCTTGCTCTGGTTGCCCGGGCCCGGGGCGGCTGCGGCCCAGGAAGGCCCGGTCCGCCTCGAAGCGATCAGCGTCCTTCCCGTGGAAGGTCCCGAATCCAACCAGCCGTCTGGACTCTTCGTCCACAACGACACCCTGTTTACCGTTTCCGACAAGCACGACGACATCATCTTCCGGATCGAGCTCCGGGAGGATGCGGCGGTATTCGTACCCCACGTCCGGTTCGACCCACCCAGGCCCTTCGGCGTGTTCAGGCTGGACCTGGAGGGCATCACCCGCGATGACGACGGAAGTTTCTATCTCGCCAGCGAAGGGGCCTTCGCCATTCTGAAGGTCGACGCGGACGGGAAGAAGGCATCCTGGGTCACCACGAGCCTGCGGGACGTGGGCGCTTCGGCGGGGCTCTTCCAGACGCGCGGTGGTTACCTCGAGGGGATCACCCTGATGGCCCGCGACCGGTTCCTGGTCACCGCGGAGCGGCAGCCCTGCGGCCTGATCGAGGTCGACATGTCCCCGGTGCAAAGGATCGTGGAGATCGCGAATCATGGAGAGACGAACAGTTACACCGGCCTGCATCGGGAGGCCGAAAACGTATACATCCTGCAGCGGAGCGACGCGACCATCCGGAAGACTATCCGGTACCTGGACGTGGACAGCCCCTCGACGCTCTGGTCCTTCGCCCATATCGTGAACGACCCGGAATACCTCTATCAGCACGAGCAGTTCGGCGCGAAAACGGCGGAAGGACTCGCCATGGACCAGGACCGGGTCTACGTCATCCTCGACAACAACAACGACGCGCGCAGGATGTATCCCACCGACTACCGGCCCTTGCTCCTGATCATGAAGCGGCCCGGGTGAAGCTTCGGAGGTTACGTCCTTCCGGCCGCGTCACGACAGGTCATGTACGAGCCGACTCCGTCGCGACGGGTCTCGAAGCGCCCCGGATGAAGCGCGTGGCCGTTTTCGCCTGGAAAAGGGATGGCCTGACCATGACGCAAGATGCCCAGGACAGGCTGGCACGTCTCTTCCGCCGCACGTTCGGCCGTGCGCCGGCGCGCATTGCCGCCCTGGGTGCGGACGGCTCGAAACGGCGATACTACCGCATGGCGGACGGTGAGCAGACCGTCCTCGGCGCGGCAAACGACGACCGCCGTGAGAACGTCGCCTTTCTTTCCCTTTCCCGCCACTTTCGCCGCCACGGCCTGCCGGTGCCCGAGATCTTCGCAGAGGACCTGGATCAGGGCGTCTACCTGCAGCAGGACCTGGGCGACGAGACCCTGTTCAACCGGGTGGCCGCCGTTCGCGCGGAGGAAGGAACGTTTTCGGACCGGCTGGCTGCGATCTACCGGCGGGTGCTCGACGACCTGCCCCGGTTCCAGATTGTCGCGGCAAAGGACCTGGACTTCTCGATCTGTTACCCCAGGAGCCGGTTCGACGCACAGTCCATCCGGTGGGACCTGAACTACTTCAAGTACCACTTCCTGAAACTCGTACCTGTCGACTTTGACGAACAGGCCCTCGAGAACGATTTCGAGCGGCTCACGGCGTTCCTCCTGGAAGCGGATACGCGCTATTTTCTGTACCGAGATTTCCAGTCCCGCAACATCATGCTACTGGATGGCCGGCCGCACTACATCGACTACCAGGGCGGGAGGCAGGGCGCGCTTCAATACGACGTGGCGTCCCTGCTTCAGGATGGTAAGGCGGACATCCCCTGGGAGATCCGGGACGAACTCCTGGACTACTACGTCGAAACGGCCTGCGAATATGCCCCCATTCGCAGGGAAACGTTCCTCGCGCATTATTACGGTTACGCCCTGGTCCGACTCATGCAGGCGCTGGGCGCTTATGGATACCGGGGGCTCTACGAAGGCAAGTCCCACTTCCTCACCAGCATCTCCCACGGCGTCCGAAACCAGGAGGGCCTGTTGGCGCGGGCCGACCTGCCCGTCAACCTGCCCGAACTGGACCGGGCCTGGTCACGCATTGTCGACGACCCGGCACTTCGGCGCATGGGCGAGGATTCCGGAGAGGGACTGACCGTCCACCTCTGGAGTTTTTCCTATCACCTCGGCCTGCCCCGGGACCCCAGTGGAAACGGCGGAGGTTTCGTCTTCGACTGCCGGATCGTGAAGAACCCAGGGCGAATTCCGGAATACGCGGCCCTGACGGGAAAGGACGCGCCGGTGGCGGCCTTCCTGGATGAGCTCGAGGAGGCGCAATCCTTCCTTGGGGATGCGAAGACGATGGTCGACCGGGCGGTCGGCCACCACCAGCGGCGCGGGTTCAGCGACCTTACCGTCGCCTTCGGGTGCACGGGCGGCCAGCATCGCTCGGTGTACTTCGCGGAGCGGCTGGCCGAACACCTGGCGGGCCGGCAGGGGATCGTGGTGGAACTCAGGCACCGGGAACAGGAGGATGCGTGAAGGCCATGATCCTCGCCGCGGGCCTGGGCACCCGGCTCCGGCCCCTCACCGACGACCGGCCCAAGGCGCTCGTGACGGTGGCCGGAAGGCCCATGATTCACTGGGTGATCGCGCGGCTCGCCCGCCATGGTTTCACCGACATCATCATCAATACTCACCACTTCGCGGAGCAGATCGAGGCCTTCGCTGCCGCGTACGAGGGCCCCGGAGTCTCGCTGACCGTTTCCGTGGAGGAGGAGATCCTGGACACGGGCGGCGGAGTTAGGAAGGCCGCGGGTTTCTTCGACCGTGAAGAGCCGTTCCTGGTGCACAACGTGGACGTGTTGACCGACCTGGATCTATCCGAGCTGATGAAGGCCCACTGCGCGTCGGAAACCGGTTCGGCGTCGAGTGCCCACCTCGCGTCGGATGCCCATATGGCGTCGGACGCCCTGGTCACCGTCGCCGTGAAGGGAAGGAACAGCTCGCGTCACCTGCTTTTCGACGAGGCGGGACGGCTGGGCGGCTGGCATTCGGATGTTACGGGAGAGACGCGCTCGGTCCGTCCGATGGCGGGTCCCGTTACCCCCCTGCCCTTCATGGGCGTCTACGTCATGTCCCCGGCGGCGTTGAGCGAGATGACCGGTTCCGGTGCCTTTTCGATCATCGACTTCTTCCTGGACCTGGCCAGCTCGGGCGGTCCGATTCAGGCCTTTCGGGCCGAAGAAGCCCGGTGGGCGGATCTCGGAAGCGTAGACCGCATCGCCGCGGCGGAGCGTCTGTTCGGGAAGGACTGGTTTGCAGAGTTGGCTCGTCCGATTGCAAGGTAAGCGCACCAGGAAAACGCGGGTGTGCAACGGCCGGGCTTCGCGCCGTCGGTCGAAAAGACTTGAAGCGAAGCGTGCCTTCGGTTATCTTGAGAATGTACCTGTTTTCCCCTAAACACGCCCTCACCCAAAGGAGGTATCAGGTGGACGAATCGTCCTCCCGCGGCGCGAGGCAGTGTCTGCGTAGCCTGCTCAATCGCGGTTGTTGCCCCCGCCGAAACTTGTCTCCCACATAACCGGCGACAGCGGGTAATTGCGCGACAAAGACGTACCCCCCTCGGGATTTGCGCTCGCTTTAGCGTCTCCGATAATCCACGCGGAACGGCTCTCTCCATTTGCGGTCCGGACGGCCTTCTTGTTCTTACCACCCGGGGCGATGGCGGTTCGTCGATGCACGGGCATCCCTGCTTGAAGCCGTCTGGATTCCAATCCTGTAGCGGCCTTTCTCCCTGCCCTGTGCGGATCGTGGCGGATCGTACATGTATGTGTGGATCCGTGCCGCGGCCCCTCGTTACACGAAAACGAGTCGAGCTGCAAGGACCACGCAGAGCAGGTTACAATCTCCGGACGCCGGACCTCCGAAATCAGTAAGGAAGGTACCATGATCAGAAGCATAAACGGCAAAGCCCCCAGGTTGCAGATATACGATCTCAGGAACTTCAGGAAGATACCACAGATCAAGCGTCTTCCGGAGGACCTGAAGTTCGAAATGGAAGTCGTGGCACGGGTTTTGCCGTTCCGGACCAATGCTCACGTGGTGGAGCATCTGATCCAATGGGAGCATGTCCCGGACGACCCCATGTTCCAGCTCACCTTTCCGCAAAAGGAGATGCTTTCGCCGGACCACTTCGACGAGGTGGCGGCCCTGGTGAAAAAGGGGGCGGGCGAAGCGGAGATGGCGCGCACCGTGAACCGGATCCGATGGGATCTGAACCCACAGCCCGCGGGCCAGCTCGAGCACAATGTCCCCAGGGAGGACAACGAGAAGCTGGATGGCATGCAGCACAAGTACCGGGAGACGGTCCTTTTCTTCCCGTCCCAGGGTCAGACCTGCCACGCCTACTGCACCTTCTGCTTTCGCTGGCCCCAGTTCGTAGGCATCGACGAATTGAAGTTCGCCAGCCGAGAGGTCGAAAGCCTCATCAGGTACCTCGAGGACAATCCCCAGGTCACCGACGTGCTTTTCACGGGCGGCGATCCCATGGTCATGAGGGCGAAAAACCTCAGCGTGTATATCGACGCGTTGCTGAAGGCGGACCTCCCCAATCTGCACACGATCCGGATCGGGACGAAATCACTGGCCTACTGGCCCTACAAGTACCTCACGGATCCCGATGCGGACGAAGTGCTGGCACTGTTCGAACGGGTCATCCGAGCCGGCAAGCACCTGGCCGTCATGGCCCATTGCAGCCATCCCGCCGAACTCCAGCCCGACGCGGTGTCAATGGCGGTCAGCCGGATCCGCGGCACGGGGGCGAAAGTCTACACGCAGTCTCCCATCCTGAGGCATATCAACGACGATCCGGACACCTGGGCCGCCATGTGGCGCAAACAGGTGGACCTGGGGATGGTACCCTATTACATGTTCATGGTGCGGGACACCGGCGTGCAGCGTTTCTTCGCCGTGCCGCTGGTCCGGGCCTGGGAGATCTTCCAGCATGCCTTCCAGCAGGTAAGCGGGATCTGCCGGACCGTGCGCGGACCCAGCATGTCGGCCCATCCCGGGAAGGTCCACGTCCTCGGCGTCAGCGAGATCCACGGCGAGAAGATCATCGTCCTGCGATTCCTGCAGGGACGCAATCCCGACTGGGTCCTGCGGCCGTTCTTTGCGCGTTACGATGAAGAAGCCATCTGGCTGGACGACCTCGAGCCGGCCTTCGGCGAGAAGGCCTTTTTCTTCGAGAAGGAACTGGCGCAGTTGTGCGAAGAGGACCTGCCCTCCGGCCAGTGGGACGTGATGGAGTCGCTTGTGTTGGAAGGCGTGGAGTTCTAGTGATTCGAGGCAGGGACCGCGCGTGCAACTAGTGCACACCCCTCATCCAGAATATACAAACGGTCATAACCCATCGTACATTTAGAAATATGGCCGCTGAGGTAAAGAAGATCATTCCTACTGTTCATTGTTGGTTTGACTGGAGTCCTCTTCGGAGCCTTGATTGCCTTGTTGACTATCCTGGCCGGTATCTTCGTTCCCGTCATCTAGGATGTTAAATGGTGTTTCAAGGCTTTTTGTGTAACTCTGGTCTTGCCTTCTAGTCTCACTGTTATCTCCATTATCGATACGTTCCACACGATCGTTCTCTGGCATTTCGATTTCCCTCAGATTTGAACATGAAAAAAGGATCAATAAAAACAGCCCAGATACAAAAGTTATGCCGCTTATAAAACGAAGCACTCTTATTGTTCGATTGTAATTACGTTTCTTTCCTCCTTTCCTATTGGTTTCTGAGTTCTCATTTTTTATTGCCGTCATCTTTTTGGCCCTTATTTCCTCGAATTCGTTATCAAACGACTGGATACCGAACAGATACGATGCGAGCACCAGGACGATTGTTGCCAAGAATGACAGCCAAGAGAATACAAGTGCGAGATCATAAACCGCAGGGAAACTCTTGATGAATGTTTTTACGAACGTTACTGAGAGAACAATCGACCCAGCAGACAATGTCAATATGTTTCGATCAAAAGCCTCTATCGACCGAGCCTTATAATCGTCTAACTTGTCAATATACCTTAGTTCATTTTCTGTATAATTGACCATAATACTCGTAAGTTCATCAATGATTGTTCATGTGTACAACTACCCAAGGTCATTTATTTCTTAACTTTACACATTTATATTGAACTTATAATGAGAGGTCAGAGACACCAACATCTTCAAGGTTTTTATCTATAACAGAAACCGATTCGTGTTTCTCCCATTCATTCCAGTTGTCTCGGATTGCTGGCCGTGCGTGGGAAAGTAGATATTGTTTATCGGGGTGGATTATGGTTAGGTGTCGCTTTCGATCACCGCAGATCCAGTCCACAATTTCACTGTTAATCCCTTTGTCACCAAAACTATAACCACACACAACAAGTAGATCTGCTTTTCTTACAGTAGATCGAAAGCAGCAGTGAATATCACGGAATATGCCTGAACTGTATTCAGATATTTTATTAAAGGTGCCAATTAGAAGTAGTGGTCGGCCACAGGAGTCTAACCAATCACCAGTTGAGGTTTTCAATCGTCTACAGTCCAAGTGTGGTGCGAGTAACCCCACACTATAGTCGTATATATCTCCTGAATGGGGTTTGAGTTCAAACCAGTCGATAGAGCCGTGCAGTTTGAGATATGTTGTCTTTTCATCCGAAAATAGGTTGCTGTTCCAGAACCGGATGTCCGCCTCTGTCGAGTCTGAGAATCCATCGGCGAGAGCAATACCCTCATTCCTTAGAAATGCCTCGAGATGATTATCATGACAGAGGGTGGAAATACTGGTAAGTTCGGATTTTTCATAGATATACTTGATAATTTCCAAATGGTTAAGTGGACCTGGTCTACGAAGTAAGCATCGCCAGACGATGTCTGCAATGTAATTGCGAGTTTCTTCAAACAACGATGCAAGCATGTCATCGTTGCCAGCGTTATCGAGACAGGTTTTGTGACTGTGGTCCTTTAACTTACAGATCTCCGATGCCAATTCGATTCTAAGTCTATTTATGAATTCAAGAATTACCGGGTTATCTATCTCACCTGACCACTGTTCACATCCTTGAGTTGCTAAATAGGCGATTTCCTCGTAGTTGGGATTCTGATCCATCCCATAATGTTCATTGTGAGACTTCATCTCCGAATATAGTTTTCTTGCCATCTTGTTTGCTAATTCGGTTGTACCATCTCGAGCTTCTTCTGCGTTGTCCTCAATATAGTAAGACGAATCGGAAGCTCTTGTTATCCCCTCTCCCGTAAGAACTAGATTCGTAATCGCGTTCGTACATGGGTAGCCTGCCGGTATTGAAGAACCTGCTCCTAAGAGTATAGCTGTTTTCACTCCGTATTGCCTTTCCTATGTTCTGTACGTTACTATCTTAGATGTCACGACTCAATCAAATTGATCGGTTTTAAAAACTACATATTTAGCGTTGGGCTTGTTACTCGCGGCTCGCCTCCCTCAGTTTCTCCCCGGCCCACTGGTTTATACTCAAGCCGTTGACTTCGGCCGCCTCGGCTACCGCCGCGTGGATTTCCGGATCGATTCGCAACAGGAGTTTCCCCGAATAGGGCTTGTTCGGTGGCTCGCTCCGTTTGTTGCAACTGTCCAGGTAGAAATCAAGAGCCTCTTCGAACGACTCACGAACTTCTCCGACGCTTTCTCCATGAAACGTGATGATGTCGCGAATACCAGCCACACGGCCGACGAAACATCCGTCCTCGTCACTGTATTCGATGCGTGCCGGATATCCTTTGTAGCGCATGGGTTTCATGGCTCAACCCCCAACTGTATCAGGAACTCACGTACTGCGCGTACCTGATATGGTTTAGCTTCTTTGCCCGGATGAGGCCGATGGAAATCGGCTCGAAGCGTCCCGAATTTAAAGGCTATCCTGGAACCACTACCTTCAATTACTTCACAACCCAGTGAAACAAGCAGTGTTTCGATTAGTCGCCATTTTATATTCGAGGATACGGGGTCGGTAAAAACTGCTTCGAGGATCTTTCGTTGACGACTGTTCATGACATATGATATCACATTATAATATCATATGCAAGGTTTTGTGGCTACCGCGAGCGGTCCGTCAATCCCCCAGCCCCGCATACCGGCAGACGATTTCCACGGCCTTGACGAGGGTCTTCGCGCCGAGGACCGCGTATTCCTCGATCAGGTTGCCCTCCTGGTCCAGCGTCCCCAGGCCGGGTCCAAGGAACATCTTTCCGCTGTAAATCGTGGCGGGTTCGACGCCCATGTGCTCCTGGGCGAGCACGATGGGGTTGGTGTTGGCCCACAGGTCTTCGAGGTTGAAGATCGGGATGCCGAAGGCGCCGTCCTTCCAGGTGCGTTCGTAGTTGAGTTCGGTGCCGCCGAGTTGATAGGTCTTCGTGAAGATCAGGTCGTCGCGGAAGCGCGCGGGCTTCATCTGCGCGAACTCCTCCACGATGATCTCGTGGAACCGGTCCACGGGGTCCGTGACCAGGCGGGGCCGGTCGCGCAGGACCTTCAGGTAGGCGGTCAGGCCGACCAGCGTGTCCCGACCCGGATCGCTGAAGGTGTAGACCGCCTTTCCGTGGGAGGATAGCTCACCGTAGCGTTGGCCGCCGAGGCCCATACCCTTGCGGATCGGGTTGATGATCTCCTCTTTGCCGATCAGCAGCCCCGATGCCGGTGCGCGGCCGGGCTTGTCCATGCTGTAGGTGATGATGTCGCAGCCGATGTCCCGGGGGTCCATGCCAACGATGGGAATCGAGCCCCCTGTGTCGACGATGTATGGTACATCGTAGTCCCGGGCCACGCCGGCCAGTTTCTTTAGAAGGACAGGCGCGCCTTTCTCGTCCTGCTCACCGAGCCCGTAGCTGGGGGTGTCGTAACCCACCGTGGCGATGCCCGTGAGCAGCGAAGCGTTTCTTTCGGCGGCTTTCTTCACGTTTTCGATGGTGCCATCCACGTCGACGGCGGTGAGCAGCGAGGTGGGATTGTACCGGATGCCGTGGGGATCGTACTTCGCGCCGGCCATGCGGACGTAGAGCGACTCCAGGTTCGCAAGGCTCTTGTTCTCGATGCCCAGTTCGCCGCCGGCGATGGTCCGGTCCACGAGGAGGTTCTTGTACCGCGGCGGGAAGGCCCGGCCGTATCCGCCGATCCACTCGTAGTCCTCCCCGTAGGGCATGAGCAGCCGGCCGCGGTAGATGTCGCCGTGGCGCATGGAGGGCGGCGCGCACAGGGTCTCGAGCGTGAGGCGCAGCAGCGCTTCGCATGTATTGGCGGCCACCGCGTCGTACGCGTCGCCGTAGACGTCCTTGACGACTTCACGCAGTTCGTCTTCGATCACCCGGACCGGGTAGGTCTTGCCGCCCCGGTTGGCTTCCACGATCGCGTCGAGTACGTAATCGGGCAGGTTGCCGGGCCGCGCCGAGCTGCCGGCGTACAGGCCGATGTCCTGCTTCAGCTTCTGCGTGCCGATCTCTTCGCCGTATTTCCGGGCTTCTTCGGCGATTTTCGGGAAGCTGTCGTAGATCGACTGGTACCACTGAAACTTATACATGGCAGGTTCCGTTTCGGATCAATCCATGCCGGAAATCACTTCAAGCGCCCGTTCCACGTCGGCCATCCGGTTGTACAGGTGGGGCGAGAACCGGATCACGGGGCCGCGCAGGGCGACCATGACGCCCGCCTGTTTCAGGTGTTGCGCCACGTCGGAGATGTCGCGGCCGGGGAAGCGGGCGGTGACGATGGCCGAACGCTCGTCGGCGTTCCGGGGGGAGGTGACCTCGGCGCCCATCGCGGTCAGGCCGTCGATGAGGTGGTCGGCCAGCACCTGGTTGTGGGCGAAGATCCGGTCGATATCCGTGTCCACGAGGAACCCGATCGATTTCGCGAACCCGCCGGCCAACCCGTAAGCCATGGTACTGAACTCGAAACGGGACGCGTCCTCCGGGTAGTCCGGCGGATCGGTACGGATATCCCAGATGTCTTTTTGGCTTCTGAAGCCCACCAGGCCGGGTTCGAGACGCGTGGCCAGGTGCGGCGCGAGGTACATGACGGCCACGCCGAAAGGGCCGCACAGCCACTTGTACGCCCCGGCGGCCACGGCGTCCACGCCCATGCCGGGCGCGTCGATGGGCACCGCCCCGGCCGACTGGGTCGCGTCCACGACCAGCAGGGCGCCGTGTTGGTGTGCGATGTCCGCGAAGGCGGCCAGGTCCCAGCGCTGGCCGCTGCGGAACTCCACGTGGGACAGGGCCACCACCGCGGTGTTGTCGTCCACGAGGTCCCTGACGCGATCGGGGTCGACGGTGTCTCCCCGCGCGTGCGCCAGCCGGATCTCGCAACCCGTGTGGTTGGCGACGCGCCGCCAGGGATATACCGAGGCAGGGAAGGAAACGTCGGTGCTGACGACGTTGGTCTCCGCGCCGGGCATGACCGCCCAGGCCAGGGAACTCAGGAGTTCCGTGGTGCTGGAACCGGCGGCGATGTCGGTTGGGGACGCGTTGAAGAGCCGGGCCGCCTGCAGGTGGAGTTCGTCGAAGACCGTGGCCTCGGCTTCTTCGTCGAAGTGGTTGCTGCCGTGCTCGGCGACGTCCCGGTACCAGTCAGTGATCGCCGCGGCCGCCGGACGGTACATAGGCGTCACGTTGGCCGCGTTGATGTACGTGCAGGTCTGCGCTACGGGGAACTCGTCGACCGGTACCAGCGGATCGAGGGACGTTGGCATGGCAGGCCCTTCCCGTGATCAGCCGGCGGCCGCACCGCGCTCGTTTTCGGATCCGGCTGCCTCTTCCTCGGCGATCTGGCGGAGCAGGCTGGATATACGGCGCAGTCCCTCGTTCAGGTAGTCGGGCGGCAGGCCGTAGCTGATGCGGAGATGGTTGGGCACGCCGAAGTAGTCGCCGGGGCCGATCAGCACCGACTTCTCCTGGATCAACCGGTTCGCGAGCGTCGCGGAATCGGTCTTCAGGTTGTACCGGACGAAGGAAATAGCCGTCGCCTGGGGCGGCACGAGACTCAGGATGTCCGCGTTTTCGCCGATCCAGGTCTGGTAGTTGTCCCATCCGCGCCGTATATAGCCCCGCGTCCTTTCGAAGATGGCCTTCCGCACATCCGGGCGCAGCGCCAGCGGCGCGAGGAAGTGGTTGGACAGCTTGGCCGTGCTCAGCGCCAGGTACTCGTGTCGCATCCAGAGCTTCCTGATCAGGTCCCGGGAACCGACGAGCCAGCCGATCCGCAGGCCGGGCATGGCGAAGGACTTGGACATGCTGCCCGCCGCGATGACCCGGTCGTACCGGCCGTAGAAGGTGGGCGACACGTCCTCGCGTTCCCGTTCGGACCCGGCGTAGATCTCGTCGGCGAGCAGGTAGGCGCCGCTGCGTTCGGCCACGCGGACGACGGCGTCCATTTCGGACTCCGTCAGGATCTGTCCGGACGGATTGTTCGGATTGCAGATGGAGATCAGTTTCGTTTTATCCGAGACGGCGGCTTCGAGGCTGTCCGTATTGAGCGCCCAGCCGCGGTCGGGATCGAGGTTGAACGTCCGCCGGACGGCGCCCAGGTTGTGCGCGAGACCCCAGCTCTGGAGATAGCAGGGCACCTCGACCGCCACCTCGCCACCGCCTTCCAGCAACGTCTGGAACGTGATGAAATTGGCCTCGATGCACCCGATGGTCACCAGGACGTTTTCGGCGGTCGCGCCAGGGTAGTACTGGGCGATGGCCTCCCTCAGTTCCGGCGAGCCGTTGGCGTATCCGTAGCCCAGTTCAGTGTCCAGCATACGGTCCAGGATGTCCGGATCGTGTTCGATCAGTTCCCTGACTTTAACGGGGTGCGCGCCGCTCTCGGACAGGTTGTACTCCACGACCTGCTCCCAGTCCGACATGATGCGTTCCAGTTCGAAAGGCTGGAAAGCCGCTGCCATGTGTTTGCTCCTTGGTTCGTTGCGCGGGTCAGCCGGCAAGGCGCCGCGCTACTTTACGGCGTGATAGACGGCCTTGGAAATCTGGATGTCCTGCACGGCGACGCCGGTTGAGTCGGCGATCGAGATCTGATCGTCGGAAGTGCGGCCCAGGGACGGATCCTGGATCACGTTTCCGAGTTCGACCACCTTGTCCTCGGTAATGGCGCCCGCCTTCATCGCCTGTGCGATCTCGCCGCGCAGCCGGCACTGCGGAATGCTGTCCGCCACGACCACGTCGGCCTTCGCGAGTACGCCGGGATCGAGCTCGATCTTGTCCGGCGTGTCGGAACCCATCGCGGTGATGTGCGTACCGGGACGCACCTGGTCGGCGGTCAGCAGCGGTGACAGGGACGGCGTGGACATGATGATGAGATTGCATGTCGCCGCCACGGCGCCGGCGTCGTCCGTGATCTCCACGGTGTATCCCTGGGATTCCATTTCGTTCTTGTAGGCGGCCTTGCTCTCAACGGAACGGCCCCAGGCGATCACGTCCGTGCAGTCTACGACGCCCTTGAGGTACTCGACCTGCATGCGCGCCTGGAGACCCGTGCCGAACACGCCGATGCGACTGACGTTCTTCGGCGCGAGGGCCTTGGCCACGACCGGCCCCATGGCGGCCGTGCGCACGTTGGTGAGGTAGCCCTGGTCGAGCAGAAAGGCCACGGGCTGGCCCGTCCGCTGGTTGAAGATCAGCATCATGCCCTGGACGCGAGGCAGTCCGACCGTCGGGTTGTCGTTGAACCCGGACGCCAGCTTGATGACGTAATAGTCGTCGTCGTTGATCGCGCCGTACTTGATGTGCACGTTCCCGGGAGGATCCTCGAAGTGCATCTCGCCGACCGGCGGAACCTGCACCTTCCCCTGCGAATAGGCGACGAAACCGTCTTCTATATCCTGAATGACGTCAATGCCCTCTACGGCTTCCTTGATGCGGTCCAGCTCGACGATAAGCGGCATGGTAATTCTCCTCCCGGCAGTCCGGTCATCTGGGGTCTGCGCACGGCGCAACAGACAAGTGGATTGTTTACCGAAAAATGAGCAGACAAAATAACGATTTTACCGTGCGAAGTCAAATAAAACCGCGCGGTTATTGTATTGACAAAACCCCCGGCGTGTCACACAATACGGGAGTCTCGCAGACCTGCCGGCGGAGTTCCGGAGGAGTGATTTCATGGCCGATGTGGTCCTGAAGAACGTGGACAAGCGGTTCGACAAGAACACCGTGGTCCGTAACGTCAACCTGGAAATCAGGGACCGGGAGTTCGTGGTCCTCGTCGGACCCTCCGGTTGCGGCAAGTCCACCACGCTGCGCATGATCGCCGGCCTGGAAGAAGTGACTTCCGGCGAGATCCACATCGATGGGAAGCGCGTGAACGACGTCCCGCCGAAGGACCGGGACATCGCCATGGTGTTCCAGAATTACGCGCTGTACCCCCACATGACGGTCTACGAGAACATGGCCTTCGGGCTCAAGCTGCGCAAGTATCCGCGCTCCGAGATCGAGGCGAGGGTCAACGAGACCGCCGGCATCCTGGGCATCGGCCATTTGCTCGCCCGCAAGCCGAAGGCGCTATCGGGCGGCGAGCGTCAGCGCGTGGCGGTGGGCCGCGCCATCGTGCGCAAGCCCAAGGTGTTTCTCTTCGACGAACCTCTTTCGAACCTCGACGCCAAGCTGCGCGTGCAGATGCGGACGGAGATCAGCAAGCTACACAACAGCCTCGAAGCGACCATCATCTACGTCACCCACGACCAGGTCGAAGCCATGACCATGGGCGACCGCATTGCCGTCATGAAAGACGGCGAGGTGCAGCAGGTCGCCGCGCCCCTCGAGCTTTACGAGAAACCGGCGAACCGCTTCGTCGCGGGATTCATCGGCAGTCCGGGCATGAACTTCCTGGAGGGCAGGGTCGTATTCGACAACGGGCATGCGGAATTCGACGAAGGCAGCCTGCGTCTCCCCATCCCGGACCATATGCGGGACGCCCTGGCGCCCTGGCGGGACAGGGAAGTCACGTTCGGCATCCGGCCGGAAGACATCACTTCCACGGATACGAACAAGGACTGGAAAGAAGCCCGTCAGATCAAGGCCACCGTCGAGGTGGTGGAACCCATGGGAAGCGAGACTTTCCTGTACCTGACCACCGGACGGTATCCGTTCATTGCCAAAGTAGACGCCTTCGTGGACCCCGGCATAAACACGGAAATGCCGCTCCTCGTGAACATGGCCCGGGCCCACTTCTTCTCCAGGGACGATGAGGTGGCGATCGTTTGACCGGTGGGCGCTGAGCGTCAACCCGGTGGGGGCCGTACGTCAGCCCAGGTGGGCGCTGAGCGTCAACCCGGAGGCCGCCGTTGGTCAGCCCAGGTGGGCGCGCTTGGCGAGGAAGGTCAACAGGGCCTGATCGAAGGACGTGCCGGTGTCCAGGCTGAGATAGTCCGCGGCGTGCTCCCGGCAGACACGGGTGTACAGTTCGTCCTGTTCCTTCAGGTCCCCCAGGTAGGATTCACGGATAACATGTGGGTGGGTGTATACTTCTTCCCCGGTCTCCATGTCGCGGAAACGGGCGGGATGGCGGAATCCGAAGTCCTTCTCGGCGGGATCGAGCAGGCGAAAAACGATCACTTCATGTTTCCGATGGCGGAAATGCCGGATGCTGTCGACGATGTCCCCCGGTTCGTCGAACAGATCGGAGATGATGATGATCAGCCCACGCCGCTTGATCCGTTCCGCCAGCGAGTGAAACGTCGCCCGGCTTCGCGTTCCTGAACCGGGCGCCGCGGCGTGCAGCCGTTGCAGAATGATGTGCAGATGGTTGCGGACCGACCGCGGGGGAACGTACTGCCTGATCCGCTCGTCGTACAGTACCAGGCCCACGGAGTCCTGCTGGCTCAGCATGAGGTAGGTGAGCGCGGCCGCCAGGTATCTCCCGTACTCCAGCTTGCTTATCCCTTCAGACGCGTATTCCATCGACGCGCTGACGTCCAGGAAGATATAGGACTTCAGGTTGGTTTCTTCTTCGTATTCCTTGATGTAGAACCGGTCCGACTTGGCGAAGACCTTCCAGTCGATATGCTTGATGGGATCGCCCGGCATGTACTGCCGGTGTTCCGCGTATTCGACGCTGAACCCGTGGTAGGGACTGCTGTGCAACCCGGCGATGAACCCTTCCACGACCAGCCGCGCCTTGAGATCCAGCCGGGCGAGCCGGGACACGGTCATCGGATCGAGGTATTTGCGGTATTCGGCCTTATTCATGGTTTGCTGCCGAGCATGCGGGAGGATCAGGCGTCTTTCGTTTCATCCATCAGTTGCGTAATGATGTCATCGGCGGTGACCCCGTCGGCGTCGGCATTGAAATTGGTCACGATGCGGTGCCTTAGCACGGGCAGCGCCAGGGCCCGCACGTCTTCCGGCGTGGGCGTATAGTTCCCCATGAGCACCGACCGGGCCTTTGCGCCCAGGATCAGGTACTGGGAAGCCCGCGGGCCTGCGCCCCAACTGACCCTGTCGCGGATGAATGGCGGGGCGTCCGCCTCGTTCGGACGGGTCATGCGCGCCAGTGAGACGGCGTATTCGACTACATGGTCCGCCACGGGCACTCTGCGGATCAACTGCTGCAGTTTCTTAACGTCGCTCCCCGTCAGGATATGTTCCGGCTCGGCCTCCAGAGCACTCGTCGTGCTTCGTGCGATTTCGATCTCTTCATTTCGGGACGGATAGTCCATGTAGATACTGAACATGAAACGGTCCAGCTGGGCCTCGGGCAGCGGATAGGTGCCTTCCTGCTCGATGGGGTTTTGCGTCGCCAGGACGAAAAACGGTTCGTCGAGCTTCATGGACTCCCCCGCGGCCGTCACTTCGTGTTCCTGCATCGCCTGCAGAAGCGCCGCCTGGGTCTTGGGCGGCGTACGGTTGACCTCGTCGGCCAGGATCACGTTCGCGAAAATCGGTCCGCGGATGAACTTGAACTCCCGGTGGCCGGTCGTCCGGTCCTCTTCCAGTATTTCCGTTCCCGTGATATCGGACGGCATCAGGTCCGGCGTGAACTGAATGCGGCTGAACTTGAGATCGAGCGTCCTGGAAAGCGTGTTGATCAAAAGGGTTTTTGCCAGCCCCGGAACGCCGATAAGCAGGGCGTGGCCGTTTGCCAGGAGGACGGTCAGAAGCTGCTGGATCACGTCCTGCTGGCCGATGATGACTTTGGCGATTTCAGTCCGAATGCGATCTCCCGCCTCTTTCAATTCCTCGACGATTTCCAGATCGTCGTGCTGCTGTTCTTCATTCATTGGCACTTCCTTCGAATATGCTTGTCCGATTCCATCGCCGCGCGACATCGGTACTCGATGTCAGCCAGAACCGTAAGCCCGGCCCGATCCTGCAGTCTTCGGCGACCCTTCCCGTCAGCACGCCGATGCCGTGAAGATACGGCCTGACAAGATACAGGAAGATCGGAAGGGCTTTCAAGGAGTTTAAGCGTCAGGCGGGGTCTCCTTAACCGCATTCCAGGTAGACTCGAACTACAATTTCGCAAGTACTTTGACCAGTAGGTCCTTGATCTCCGCCACGTCCGTTTCAATCCGTTCCAACCGCTGTTCCACGGCATCGAGTCGCTGTTCCACGGCATCGAGCCGCTGTTCCACGGCATCGAGTCGCTTCTCAACGGCCCCAAGGCGCTGATCCATGGCCTCGAACCGCTGGTCAACGGCCTCGAACCGCTGATCAACGGCCTCGAACCGTTGTTCCACGCACCCGTGTAGTGCGCTGATCTTCCTCGTTACTTCCCTGGCAAAGAGGTTGAATTTGTTGATCATGTCTTCCTCAAACAAATTCATCCGCTCGGTCATGTTTTTCTCAAGTACATTGAACCGCTTGTTTAATTCTCCGTTGGTCGACATGGACGCCTCCTGTGAGCGCTGTTTATATGGGATCAAAAACGTGCCTCTCACAGGATTAGTCGGCGACATGGTGGTTTTCTCGTGCATAGCGGAAATCTTTGCGTCATCGGATACCGAGCAGGGATCACCGAAACTGGTGTCCCGTCAAGCCTCGGGCTGTTCCCACTGCACCCGCGGTCCGTCCACATAATCCAGAAAACGGTCCGCGATGGCCGCTTCGCGCGTATCGCCGGTGTGTATGACGACGCGCCATCGGAAGGTAGTCTCCGTATCCGCTTCGCAGTGGTGGTCGTCCCAGACCATCCAGCAGTTCGCGGCGAAAAGGCCATAGCCTCTTACGTGCCAGGCCGTGGGATAGCGCAGGTTGTCAGGGTGGTCGAAGACGGCGAAGCCCGCGGTCAGCCTGGACGGCCCGACCTCGCCGGTCTCACCGGCTTCGCCCGTCTGGGCACCCACCGGACCGCAGTAGTCCATCCAGTGCGCCCGACGGGACCAGCAACCGGTCTCGTCGCCCGCGCCGTAGGCATTGTGCATCCGGCCGTCTCCTGAAGCGTTCATGGTGGGATTGACGCGGATGCTCAGGAACCCGCCCTCCTTCGTGGACCCGATCGTCACGGGACCGTGGTCGGTGATGAGCGTGAAGAGCACGTCCAGTATCACGGCGTCGCGGCCGGTGTCGAAGAGGCGGTACCACCGGCGGTCGGACATGAGGGGCCGGTCCCCCTCGTACCATGTATTGCCCGTGGAGATCGTGAGCGACAACGGTCCCCGGTGGATGGACATGTTATCCTGGACGGTGCGTCCGAACCCGGGCCGGTCGAACTCACCCCAGCAATCCACGCCGTTGATGGCGCCCTGCATCAGGGTGAGTCCCCGCTGCCAGGGGTGCTCTCCTTCGCCGTAAGCCGGCATGGGCTCCCGCAGCATGTTGAGGCCGCCCGGCGTGAGGATGGGATTGATGAAGGGTTTGGGATATGCGGTACCGTGGTGGAAGGTCATGAACGGCGCGCCACTCAGCGACACCTCCACCCGGTCTTCACGGCATGCGTGTTCGATGCCGCAGTGAGGTGACGTACCGTCGGCGGCGGCCGCGTCCCAGGTTGCCGCCTCGCCCGATTCCATGGACGGCAGGATGGCGTGGTATATGGCGGACAGGGGATCCCGTTCGGCCAGAAGGGTAGTACCGCCGCTTCCCGTCAGACGAAGTACCTGTGCCTTACATCCATCCGGTGCCGGGATGGCAGCCAGTTGTGCTGCCCTGGACCGCGGCGAAGTCAGGGTGAGTTTCATGTGACCGGTCGCTCCTGGTTAACTGGTTATCTGGTTAACTGGTTAACTGGTTATGTTGTTGCGTTGAACCTGTTTTGCACGTCGCACATTTCACAGCCGGGAGACTCGCGCGCCCCCGGCCCGCGCTCCCGGCTTCCGGTTACTTGAGTGTCGCGATCACGCGGTCGCGGACCAGGGACCGTATGATCTCTGCGAAGGCGTCGAGCGTAAGCGCGATATCCTCGTCGGTATGGGCGGAGGAGGTGACGCCGCCCGTGTAGGAGACCAGGTCGATGCCGCGCGCGAGCAGCATCTTCTGGAAGGCGGAGACCACGGGCGCCGGGATCCCCTTGAGGACGTTCACGTCGCCGGTGACCAGTTGTTCACGGTCGGTGGCGCCGCTTCCCGGGAACGCCTCCAGGTAGACGTGGAAGATGGAAACGTCGCCGTAGACGTATCCCGACACGCCTTCTTCGCGGAGGATGCCGTCCAGGCCCTGTCGCAACTGATCGGCCGACTGATTCGCCCGTCCCTGGGGCAGACCCGTGGCTACGCGTTTCAAAGTGGCGATGCCGGCCGCGGTGGAGACCGGGTTGGCGTTGAAGGTCCCCAGGTGATGCACCCGTTCGTACCGGTCCCGGTGGGCGTCGCCAGTGTAGTCGAACACTTCCATGATGTCGGCGCGGCCCGTGAGCACGCCGCCGGGCATGCCGCCCGCCACGATCTTTCCGTGGAAGCTCATGTCCGGCGTGATCCCGGCGTATTCCTGGTACCCGCCCGGCGCGTAGCGGAATCCCGTAATGACCTCGTCGTAGACCAGGAGCACGCCGTGGTTCCGGGTCAGATCGCGAAGCCCCTCGTTGAAGGCCACGGTAAGGGGGCCGGTACCCCAGGACGCGCCGGACGGCTCCAGCATGACGGCGGCGATGTCCCGGTCCTTCTCCAGGACGTCGGCGACGCGGTCCAGGTCCGCCGGGATGACTTCGATCGTATCGAGGACGGCCGTAGGAATGCCCGCCGATACGGGCTCGTCGAAGGGGATCATGGCCCCCTTGCCCACGCCGTCGTGCCAACCGCTGAAGTGTCCCTCGAAGCGCAGCACCCTGTTCCGGCCGGTGAAGGCCCGCGCGACACGGAGCGCGAGCATGCTGCCCTCGGACCCCGAGTTCACGAAGCGCACGCGCTCTGCGCAGGGGACCAGTTTCCGGATCAGTTCGGCCCATTCCAGCTGCATCGGATGGTCATTGCCGAAATGAAAGCCCAGATCGAGGACGTCGCGCATGGCCCGGCAGACTTCGGGCGGTGCGTGCCCCAGCAGCAGCGCAGCATTGCCCATGCCGTAGTCGATGAATTCCCGGCCGTCCTCGTCCCATTTGCGTGAGCCCGCCGCACGGGAAATGTACAACGGCAGGGGATGGCCCCTGCGCAGGTCGTGACCTACCCCGCCGGCCAGCGATTCCAGCGCGCACGCATACAGTTCCTCGGCCCTGGAACGGGACTTCTCGGCGGCCCTGGAGCGGGACTCGCCCGCGGTCCTGGTGCGGGAATTCCTCTGCGCTTCGTACGATTCATCGACCATGTGCGATCCTATCTTGCGCCGCAAGGCCTCGATGCGGCAGGTAACGCTTCGCCTGCGCGGTCCGTGCCAGCCCTCGCTCAACGCAACCCTTCGATCAGCGCCAGCGTGCGATCAACGACCCGCCGCTCCGACTCCGGGTGGATGGCCGTCGGCATGCTGTAGGCCTGGAATAACAGGTCGGGCACGCCGTACCAGCGCTTGCGGATGTCCCAGCCGCCCTCCGGGTAATTCTCCGCCCTGGGCAGGTAGCACACGCATCCGTTGGTGTAGCCCAGCGCCAGGGTGTGGGGGAACGGCGACCGGGCCTTGATGGCCAGGCCGGTTTCGAAAAAGGTCTCCGTGCTGTTCGCGGCCAGGATGATATCGTTGATACGTATGGCCTGGACCACCACGTCGATCGAGGCGCCGCCGGTCTCGACGGCTTCGACGAGCCGGTCGCTCCAGTCCGCGAATCTCGTGGTGACGAGGTATTCCCACGCTTCGCCGCCCCGGCCGGCGACCGTTTCCCGGGCATCGTGGCATTCCGCCCTGATGGCCCGGGCTTCGTCGAGCGGAGGCAGGTCGATGAACCGGAGCGTAAGGGTCTCGTCCGCGGCGGACAGGCAGGTGCACGACGGACCGGTGACCGGCTTCCAGGGCCAGACGGATATGCGGGAAAGCGATCCCATGCGCCGCCGCTCCCCGCGCTTCCTGTGGGTGTGGATCGCCGCGGCGGCCTTGACGGCTTCGGCACCCAGCGTGGATCCGATGCGGTCTTTTTCGTCCCTGCAGTCGGTCTCCATGCTCAGGCCGCCCCGCGGCATGATGTTCCCGCCGCACCCCTGGAGAAACAGCGACAAACCCCCGATTGCGTTTTCGACCAGGGCCCTTGCCGCGCCCGGGAAATCAGGCGACGCCACCATGGACCGGGGTCCGATGGTCACCGGGTGGCAGCCGTAGGAGAACAGGGTGGCGATGGGACGGCCGTCCAGGTCGTCCACGCGCAGGACCCCCACGGCCGGATCGGTCGGATGGCCGGGTACTTCGCCGAGGAAGATCTCGCCGTCGGGATCGGTCTCACGGCGATATACCCCGATGGGGCATTCGCCCCGGCCCGCGCCGATGCGCGCCGCAACCATACGGTCGTCCGCCTCCCGCGCCGCCTCCACGATCCAGCCGCAAAGGTCTTCCTGGTAGCGGGACTGCAGGGCGATCTGTCCGGGTTCATCGGGGAACCACTCCGGCATGGCGGGCGAACTGTGGGTGTGGTTCAGGTTGACCATGACGTGGGAGGGGGCGGTCCCGACCGCGTCGGCAACGCGTGCCCGCAGCCCGTTCATCACGGGCAGGTCCATCCACCCCGTGTCGGTCGCGACGATCACCACCCTGCCCTCGCCGTCCGACAGGACCAGCGCCGTGGCCGACAGGTCGCTTTCGATCGCCTGGACGAGCCCTTCCCGCGAACTGAAGCCGAAGGTCCGGATGCCCAGGGGAGGATTGATCACGCGCCGGGCGGCACCGGCGAAAAGGTCAGGCAAAGTGATGATGCTCCGATCAGGCTGAAACCTGTCTCGACGTTACACCGGCACGTGCGGCTGCATGAGGTCTTTGGTGAAGATGGTCTCCGTCAGGCAGTCGACCCGGTTGCAGTCGAACCAGGTCATGTATACGAATTCGATGGACAGGCAGCCGCGGTAGCCCAGTCCTTCGAGCCGCCGGGCGATGTCCACGAAATCGATGGTGTTCTCGTCGAGCCTGGACTGCAGCTTACCGGGCCGGGCCGCACGGATGTGGAAGTGGTCCGTACGGGCGAGGAGCGGATGGATCCGTTCCTCGGGGATGTACTGCATGACGAAGTGCGAGTAATCCAGGGTGACCGTGGCCCGCGGTGCCAGCTCCAGCAGGGCCAGCGCCCGTTCCGGTGTGTCGACGACGGACTGGACGTGGGGTTCGAAGCGGACCGTGATGTCCCGTTCGCCCGCCATGTCGGTCAATTCGTTCAAGGCTTCGGCGGCCGTCGCGAGGTTTTCTTCGAAGGAACGGTCCGGGTGGTGCATGCCCGGACTGATGGTGAATCCCGGTATGCCGACGGCTTCGCAGAATCGTATGATCCCCTCGAACGAAGTCCTGTTCAGCTTCCGCACGGCCGGGTCCGGGGCATTGAAGGACCGCTCTTCGAGGGATGCGCCGAACTGGGGAAAGAAATCGACGGCCTCCAGTTCGTATTTCGCCAGCAGGCGGTTGACGCGGTTCGCGTGGCACAGCGGGTCGGCGCCCACTTCGTCCGGTTCCAGGCTGCATCGGCCCCGGTCGTGGAATCCGGCGATGTCCACCCCCTTGAACCCGATGGCCCGGGCCAGCGCCAGCGTGCCTTCCAGGTCCAGGTATTCGAAGGAATGGTTGCTAATCGTCAAGCGCATCGTCGGCCCCCAGCAGGTTGTTCCAGCATTTCCACCTTATCTGCCGCTCCTTGTAATGATCGCTCTGCCCGACGCCGATGGGGTTGCCGAAGGACAGGACGTTCTTGGGATCGTCCCGTTTCCCGCCCCAGGCGGTGGGTACGTCCATGACATCGGGGTCGTGGTTCCAGGTCGGCGCCTTGTTGTCCCGCACCCGCCTGAACAGGAACTTGATCATGTGGCGTTTGACCGCCGTGCGATTGGCCGCGGTGCCGTGCCAGAGGTCGTAGTGGGTCAGGGCAAAGGTCCCGGCCTTGACGACCATCGGCACCTGACCATGGATGTTGGAGTAGGTGGCCATGCGGTCTGTAGGCGCGTTGCGGAACTGCGTGCCCGGTACGATGACCGTCGGCCCCATCTCCGGGGTGATGTCGGTGGGATAGAACAGCCCGAGGAGCCGGTCGATACGGTAATCCCGGTTGTTGGTGCTGTCCTGGTGCCAGGACATGTGGCCGGTGTGCGGTTGCTTGCAGTGCCAGTGGCGGTGGCCCATCACTTCGAAGTCCTCGCCGAGCAGGCTGACCAGGGCCCCCTTCACGGCGGGATGTTCGATGACCTGCCACAGTTCGGGCACCACCTCCGCGATGGCGTCGCCGGGGTTGTAGCCCAGCCCGTCCAGCCGGCCGGCAATGCGCTCGTTGAGTCCTTCAGGGAGATCGGGTTCGAGCAGGTGATAGCCGTTTACGATAAAGCCGGCCATCTCCAGATCCGTGAGCAGATGGGACATGTCCCTGCTCGCGCCAGGCTGTACTTCGCCGTTTACCGCACCGGGTTCCACGAGGGTTTCCGCGGCGGTTTCCGCGGCAGGCGGGTTCCTATCCATCCTGAACCTCCTCCAGTTTCTGCAAGATGAACTCGTACCCCACGACGTCCAGGTCCCTGTCGTCGATCGGCGCTTGCTGATGGGGAAACTGCACGATCTGCCAGCCGTCGACGAGTGCGTCGTGCACGGTCTGGTAGGGCCAATCGGGGACATCGGCCGTAATTTCCGCCCGGTAGTCCCTGACAGGCTCGACGGGGGTATATCCCAGGATCTCGGAGAAGACGCTGGGCGTCCGCGCGTGCAGGTACAGCAGCCGCTGCCTGACGCTGGAGTTCGGGGTTGAAGACATGTTGGCCTGGACAGTAATGATGGACGATCAGGTGTCGGGGTGCTCGACGATGTAAAATGACGATTCCGGACGCCGCGTCCAAGGGAATTATGCGGTGGGTTAATCGATTGACAACGTATGCAGCAACCGGTACCGTTGGTTAGTACTCCCTGGAAGTTCTCTCTTCTTCAGATTTACATCGCAAGCCGTCCCTGAGAATGATTCGATACCGGTTCTCCAGCGTGCACGGAGTACGTTTTGACAAGGAGAAAGTCTGATGCGGTTAATTTCACTTCTGGCTTTTCTTTCTTTGACGGTAGTCGCCTGTGGCGGAAACGACAACGTGCCTGAAGATGAAACTCCCGAAACTACAGAAATGGCGGATGGTCCATACCTTACCCATAATGAGTTTGTATCTCTTCTAAAAAATGAAGTTATGAGTGGTAAAATTAGTTTTTCTGGTATAGTTGGGAGATCCGCTACTGTATCACCTGAAAGTGGAATAGAGAACGAAGGAATAGTTTGGTTGGAAGTACGGACAGTCAATGCCTTAATCGATACAGCCTGGGTGGTTGCGTCGTCAGGATTCCCGGAGGTGGACGAGTTCGCGTTGAATCAAGTACTGAAGCGGCCTCAGGCACCGAAGATTGGCTGGGGGGATCCGCCGTTAAAGATGCAATTCAACGTACGAGTTCCGACTGACAATGACGGTCAAGTAGAGTCATTCCCCGAATTGGATACGGCGGAATTGGGCACGTTTTCTTTTCTGGCTGCGATTCCGCCAGACAGCGACCTCAAGCACGAAGGAGATGTTCGGGCGAAGTTTCATGTGGTAGAAGCGTTGACCGATACGGCATGGGTTGTCGAATCATCGGGATCTCCTGAAGTAGATGAGTTCGCGATTGAATACATTATGCCGATACATCATCCTAAGGACATGGAAGATGATACGCTAAATGCGGTAATATTCGTAAGGCATCAGCCGTAGAATCGGCATCAGCATGGTATGATCGAGCCGGATTACCAACGGAATGGCGCTTTTCATGGAAGGCGCGTCTTACCGATGGTCCGTGTTGATTGCCGAGAAGGTTCGTTTTAGTATCCCCCCATCACCTATCGCTACCCGCCGCCCAGGTGGCGAAGTACTCGGGTGCCCAGCGTCTTGCGACGTGGAAATCATGCCGCTGGCAGGCCGCCAGCGGCGGTGCCGTCTCGGCGTCGATCCAGGCATCGATACCGGCAAGGCCTGGGAATTCCAGGATCCAGGCGTAGTCGCCGTGGTCGCTGGCGCCCAACAGCCGGAAGACCTCGCCGTGGATGAGGCCGTGTTCTCGGCTCACCTTCCGCATGCGCCGCCATCTTTCTTCGTCTTGCTCTACGGAATCGTCCGCGTCCGCGCCCCGGTGTCGGCCGCCGAAGGCCAGCAGGGCGATCGACGATGGATCGGCCGAAAGGACCGGGATGATATGTGGGTCGGTACCGGGGGTTACTTGTGGTTCGGCCTTGCGCGGCAGCCAGTTAAGCCACTCTGGTTGCCATCTTCGCGCGAGGGTATAGTCGTAGAAACCGTAGCGTCCGTATGGCGGTTCCGCTTCCGCCGACATCCAGTCCTCCGCGCCGGCGAGATCCGGGAATTCGATGGTCCAGAACCGCTCCCAGCTTCCACGGGGTCCCATCAGCCGGTAACCGTGGATGCCGATCAGGCCATGGCAGCTGGCAACCGACAGCATCAGGTCGACGTGCTGGCGCTCGTAGTCGGCCCGACGGGCCTGGTCGAGACGATGCCACTCAGGCAAGCGTCCGCCACGGAAAAGAATGACGACGGATTCGTCAGATGCGGACATCGTCGAAGGTTCCTCTCTCCGGCAGCCCCGCCACGGTGCAGTTCACGCTTGCGACGCGATTCGCGAGACGGGTCGCGCCGACCGGATCTCTGGAGGCTGCGAATTCAGTGACGAAACCGGCGGCGAACGCGTCCCCGCAGCCGGTGGTGTCGATCACGTCCCGGACCGGCTCCGAAGGGATCGCAAAGGTCTTTGCTTCGCGGTCCTTCCGGTAGACCGTGACGGGACCGAGGGGCCCCCGGGTGATTACGCATACCGAAGGGCCGAGTGATATCACGGACCTTCCGAAGGCGATGAAATCATCTTCGGTTTCCAACGGTCCGCCTGGTCCGCCTGGGGCCGCTGGCCCGCCTGCCGCGCCTGGCCGATCCGTTCCATACGACTCGTCCGGCCTACCTGCTGCGCCTGGTCCGCCCGTTCCGCCCGCTCCGCCCGGTTCGTCAGCTGCCGCTTCGTGATCCGATCCGGCCAGCAGACGGGCCTCCACTTCGTTCATCTGTACGACGTCGAACATCTCGATCCATCGCTGCCAGTCTCCGGGCGCCCGTCTTCGCCGGTAGCCCTCCGCGTCGATGCCCAGGCAGAGGTTGTGCACATCCAGGTAAAGCAACCCGGAGGCACTGCCCCGTACGGCCTTCATGGTCTCCAGGGAAATATCGTCGCCGACGATGAAGTTTACCAGCAGGGCGTCGAGGTCCAGGAAAGGTTCGATCTGTTCGAGAGAAATGGCGCCCACGTGGTTGGTCAGTTGCTCGATTTTTTCCAGGTCTTCGTCGTAACGGATCCGGTTCCGGCTGGTCCCCGTTGGGGAAAGGGAGATTCCGCGGGTGTTTACGGCGGGACGCGGGTCCAGGATGGCGCGCATGGCGTCGTAGCAGTCCGCGCCGATGCGGCTGATGGGAAACAGTTCGTCGCCCACGCCGACGAGATCGGCCATCACGGTGGTGTTGTACAGGATGCCGCCGAGGTCTTGAATCCGGCGGCCGCCGGCCATGAAGATGGTGTCGTGGTTGATGAGGCCGATGATGCCGATGCGCATGTCTGTTCCGAAGTCAGTCCACAGGGGGCGGTTCAGGTTTCCCGAGCTGCACGGCCACGGCTTCGATTACCCGGTCCACGGCGATTCCGCGCATGCAGTCGTGGGTTCCGATGGGACAGCGTTCTCCGCCATGAGAACTGCAGGGCCTGCAGTCCAGGGACGTCTCGACCACCTGGTGGCCAGTCCCGTAAGGGGTGAAGCCGAATGCGGGCACTGTGGGTCCGAAGACGGCCACGACGGGAACGTTCATGGCGGCGGCCACGTGGCCCATTCCGGTGTCGTTCGAAACCACGGCGGCGCAACGGGCGGCAAGCGCCGCCGATTGCAGCAGGGTCAGGCGTCCCGCCGCGTTCACCGGGTCTGCGCCGGATTCGGCGGAGATTCCGGTGCAAAGCGGACGGTCATCGGAACCGCCGAACAGCACGGAACGGTATCCGTATGTATCGGCGAGACGGCGGATCAGCTCGGCGTAACGGCCGAGCAGCCATCGCTTGGTCGCCCAAACCGAACCGGGGCTCACACCGAAAAGCGGTTCGGACGGCGAAATGCCCGACTCCCGCACCAGCGCGTCTACCCGTTTCCGGTCCGCATCGTCCGGGTAAAGGGCGGGATGAATCCCCTTTGTATCCACCTCCCACGAAGCGAAGAGCGCCAGGTTGCGTTCGACTTCGTGGACGGTCCGGTAGGGGACCCGCTCCGTCAGCAGCCGCTTGCCCGCACTCCGGTCGAAACCCACCCGGACGGGTACGCCGGACAGGTAGCCCAGCAGCGCGCTTCGAAACGATCGGTGGGGGATCAACGCCGCATCGAAAGTGAAGTCACGCAGCCGGCGGGCGAGACGAAGCAGTTCAAGGGGTCCTTTCTGCCCGCCTTTCTTGTCGTAGACGACGATGTCGTCGACATGGGGATTGTTACGGAGCAGGTTCGCCGTTTCGGGACGCACGACGGCGACGACGCGGTCGGCGCCCAGCCGCGTCCTGGCCGCTTCGAACAAAGGGGTGGTCAGCACGAGGTCGCCCACGAATGCGGTTTGTATGACAAGTATGCTCAACCCGCTGAAGATACCTCGTCGGAACGCGGACTCAAGGGACCCGCGCGGTTATTTCCTGAGCGAATTCAGGAAGGCCTGGAACTCGTCATCCGCGCTGAGGACCGTCTGTTCCGGTCCGGTGAGCTTGACGAACACGTTGCCCTCCGGCGCCTCGATGATGGCCCCGAGCATCCTGTAGCCCGGTTTCTTCACGGCGCCGGACTGGAACATGGGGCCCATGGAGGCGAGGTACGTCCCCGCCAGGGACACCGTGGTAACGGACAGGTCGTTGATGGTCGACGTCCGCTGGGCCAGAGACGGCTGACCGCCCGAATCCGACTCGAACTGGTCCCGCCAACGCTGCAGGTTCAGGTCGACGCTGCCTCCCTGCCCACGGCCGAAATAGAACACGGCGCACTCGCCCGGTTCGTCGTCCTCGCCGGCCTTCGGGATCAGATAGGTCGCCACGCGCATCGTGCGGGGTGGCTGCACCTGCCAACGTGGCGGTACGGTCCACGCGATCCCCGCGGCGCCACCCGTTGTCGTTTGCTCCTGGGCGTTCACCGGAGCCGAGCCAGGGGCGCCCGGGCTCTCCGCGACGGCAGGCGCGGCCACCAGCGGCGGAGGGTCGCCAGGCGGTTCCGGCGACTGTGAACCGGGCTGTTCTCCTCCGTTTCCGCAGGCCGCGGAGATACCGAACAGCGACAGGGCGCAAATGGCGATGACCGGGTAGCGAGGCATGGAAAGGGTCTCCTTTACTTTGCGTGATATGAAACGTCGGGCGCCGGGGTCTTCCACCGCCGGTGTACCCAGAACCAGTGATCGGGATATTCCATGATGTAACGGGCCAGTACGTCCGTGTAGGCCTGCGTTGTCTGTGCGATATCGGCCTGTTCGTCACCGGTCGGTATCGCTTCGATCGGGGATTCGAAACAGACGCGGTGGCGTTCCGGGCCGGATCGAATGATGAAACACGGTACGATGGGAGCGCCCGTGCGCAACGCGAAAAGCGCCGGTCCCTGGTAGGTGGACGCCCTCATTCCCAGGAAATCGATGAACACCCCGCCGGCGCCCGCGTCCTGGTCCGCGAGCAGCCCGACACACTCGTTGCGCCGAAGCGCCCTGAAGACGGCCGAAGGCGCGGATTCCATGGGGGCCACCGCCATGCCCAGCCGCTCTCGTCCCGCGTGCACCAGGCGGTCTACGGCGGGATTGTGCAGCTTTTTCGCGACCACGGTGATGGGATAATCGAGCAAGGCGACCGTCGCGCCAAGCAGTTCCCAGTAGCCGAAATGACCGGTGACCAGAATGACCCCGCGGCCCCCTTTGCGGGCATGGGCGATATGTTCTTCTCCCGAGACGGTGATCCGTTCCCGGAGATCCGACGTCCTGCCTGCAAGCAACCGCGCGTGTTCCACGGCGGTCCGCCCCAACTGCCGGTAGACCGACCGGGACATGGCCCGCAGCTTCTCCGGACCTTCGGTTTCACAAAAGACCCGGGCCATGTGCTCCATGACCAGTTTCTTTCTCATGCCGGTCACGTGAAAGACCAGTGCGCCCAGTATATCACCCACGCGCTCTGCCCGGCCAGGAGAAAGCCGCCCGGTCAGCGACATCAACACCCGAAGTCCCGCGTATTCGAGCCGGTGCGACAGCTTCATTCGAAACGGGCTTTCTTTCTCGCGTCGTCAGTCATCCCGCTCCCTGGACATGACCCATTCTTCGTTCTTCCTTCGCCAGTCATCTTCGTCCGTGCGCCAGTCGTCGACTTCCTCGTCCGCCCAGCGGCGCAGCGTGGCTCTCCTCCGCCTCCGGATCTGCAGGAACGCGAGCAGGCAAAGCACGCCGAACAGGGGCGCGATCACGAGGGACAGGCTTTCGCCAAGCAACATGCGCCAGCCGTAATTTTGTTCCATATAAGCCAGCCAGTCCCGTTCGAACGCCACGACACTCTTGCCGAAGGTGTCGAAACAGGCCTGGTCGATGGAGCCGGTCCGCCGCAGGCTGTCGAACAGGGCGTGCAGTCCCGCTTCTCCGTACTGCCGGATGATATACTGGACGGCGAGGGCGCTCTGCTGATAGGCCAGTTGGGCCCGGTGTTCGGGAAACCGGTTCACGCCCTGGATACCGCCCAGGGGGACCAGGTTTCCAGAAACGACGGCGACCACCAGGGACGCCCGGTCCCAGAACCCCCAGTCCCGCGCCATGTGCATTGCGAAACCCTCGTCCAGCCAGCGGGGGATATCGGCGCCGCGAAGCGCGCTGTGCAGCATCACGTGGGCCAGTTCGTGCACCACGAGTTCTTCGGAACCGTCATACGTACCGGTAATCCGGGGTGATCTGAGCACCACGAGCCTTCGGTGCGGCACGGCGTAGCCCGCGCCCCAGTCGGGAATGGCGCCGGGTGTATAGGTCAGGAAGGCTTCCTGCGTAGGGGCTATATGAATGTGGATGATATCGGCGGAGGGCAGGCCCAGCGTGGCGCGCAGGTCAGGCGACGCGTCGCGCACGATGTCCAGCACATGTTCCACGAAGGGGGCGTCGGCGGGTTCGAAGGTCACTCGAACGCCATGTTCGGTTCTTACGGATTCTTCCGCGCCTGCCAAGGCGGCCGGCAGCAGCATAAACACGCTGCAGGCCATTCCGAGACACCAGGAACGAAGACAGCTGAAAACCCGCGCAGGCGCCCTACCGAAGCGCATAACGACCTCATTCGCGTATGATGCCGCCTCCCAGGACGGTCTCGCCGTCATAGAAGACGACGGACTGCCCCGGCGTGATAGCCCTTTGGGGATGCTCGAAGTCGACCCGCGCGGCGCCGGGTCCGCAGGGCGTGATGACCGCGGGCGTCGCTTCCTGCCGGTACCGTATCTTGGCCTGGCCGCGTACCTCTCCCGTCGGCACGTCGGCTAAATGCCAGTTGACCCTGTCCGCCATGAGCCGGTCGCTGAGGAGATCCTCGTCGTCGCCCACCACGATCGTGTTCGTATCGGGCAGGATATCGACCACGTACACCGGTCGTCCCGCGGCCAGGCCTAGTCCCTTCCGCTGCCCGATCGTGTAGAGGGGATGGCCCCGGTGTTCGCCCAGGATATGGCCGCTCGCGTCCACGATCGGTCCCGGCCGTATGGGCGCTCCTATGTCCAGCAGCCCTTCGTCCGTATTCACGGGGTGATGCTCCGTCCACTCCTTCAAAAACCTTTCATGGCCCCGGTCCTGGATGAAGCAGATCTCGTAGCTGTCCTTTTTGGCGGCCACCCGCGGCGCGAGCCTTTCGGCGATTTCCCGCGTCTCCGCCTTGGTGAGCATGCCGACGGGGAAGACGGTTCGCGCCAGCTCGTCCTGGGTCATTTCCCACAGGGCGTAGGACTGGTCCTTGTTTCCGTCGACGCCCCGCTTCAAGACCAGGCGACCTGCCCGGTCCGCATCGCCCGCCTGGTCCGCCTCGCCCGCCTGGCCCGCCTCGCCCGCCTCGCCCGCGGTGTCGGCCTGGTCCGCCTGGCCGATCCGACCCGCCTCGCCCGCGATTTCGTCCAGCGCCACCCGGGCGTAGTGTCCGGTCGCCACGTAATCGGCGCCGAGTTCACGGGCCCGGTCGAGCAGCACGCCGAACTTGACCCGGCTGTTGCAGGCTACGCAGGGATTGGGTGTGCGCCCCTGCATGTATTCGGAGACGAAATTGGAGATGACGCCCGCCTCGAACTCCTCGCGGAAATCCACCACGTAGTAGGGGATGCCGAGCCTGCCTGCCACGACCCGGGCGTCGTTGCGGTCCTCGACCGTGCAGCAGCCGTGTTCGAATTGCGCATTGCCGCCCACGCGGTCGTAGTCCCACAGGTGCATAGTGACGCCGATGACCTCGCAGTCCGCTTCCTTGAGCATCGCGGCGGCCACCGAGCTGTCCACGCCGCCGCTCATGGCCACGACGACCTTCGATCCTGCCGGCGGCAACCGGTTGACGGTAGGATCGAAAGCGGAAGCCGTGGCGTCTCCGCCCCGGATGGAAGGATGAGTTAACGCCGACATCATATCAGTCTTTCCGGACCGTGCCGTGGCGGGACCGGTAGTCCTTGATCGCCGCCCGCACGCCGTCCGCCGCCATGGCGGAGCAGTGCATCTTGGTAGGCGGAAGACCGCCCAGGGCCTCCGCGATCGTGTCGTTTTCGATGGACGCGGCCTCGTCGGCCGTCCTGCCGATCACCCATTCGGTGACCATGCTGCTCGCCGCGATGGACGCTGCGCAGCCGAAGGTCCTGAACTTCGCGTCCGTGACGGTCCCGTCCGCGATCTTCAAATGCAGCGCGATGGTATTCCCGCTGATGGGGTTCCCCGCGTTGCCCACACCGTCCGCATCGGGAAGATCCCCCACGTTCCGGGGCGCGTGAAAATGGTCCATTACGGTGGATGAGTACATGATACGCGCCCTAAACGGGTACCTGCCCGGCGGACGCGGCGGAAACTTCCCGCAGGCGGGACACGATGCCGGGCAGCCTGCTCATGACGTAATCCACGTCCCCCATGGTGTTGTCGCGACCGAAACTGAACCGGACCGAACCGAGTGCGGTGCGCGGGTCCCTGCCCAGCGCCAGCAACACGTGGGAAGGTTCGATGGCGCCCGATGTGCAGGCCGAGCCGGTGGACACGGCAATGCCCGCGAGATCCAGGCTCATGATCAGCGACTCGCCTTCCGCGCCGGGGAAGGACACGTTCAACGTACCGGGCAGGCGCCGCTGCGGATGCCCATTCACTCGCACGCCCTCGATCTCGACCCGGATGCGCGCTTCCAGGGCATCGCGCATTTCGGACAGGTGACGGAATTCGCTTTCCCGTTCTTCAGCCGCCAACTCGGCGGCCATGCCCATGCCCACGATGCCCACGGTATTCTCCGTACCGGACCGCACGTCGTTTTCGTGATGGCCGCCGTGTGCCGTGGGTTCGATCTCGACGCCCTTGCGGATGTAGATGGCCCCGACCCCCTTGGGACCGTAGATCTTGTGGCCCGAAAGCGAAAGGAGGTCCGCGCCCATCGCCTCCACGTCCACCGCCAGCTTGCCGGCGGACTGCACCGCGTCGGTGTGGAAGCACACGCCGCGTGCCCGGACGATCCCGCCTATCTCGCCCACGGGCTGGACCGTGCCGATCTCGTTGTTCGAGTGCATGATGCTGACCAGGATCGTCCGGTCGGTCAGGGCGTCCTCCACCTGGCCGGGATCGATCCTGCCGTTTTCGTCCACGAGAAGGTAGGTTACTTCAAAGCCTTCCCGCTCGAGAAAAGCGCAGCTGTTCATCACGGCCGAGTGTTCGATGTTCGTCGTGATGATGTGCCGTCCGTCAGCCTTGCGTGCGCAGGCAGTGCCCTTGATCGCCAGATTGTCGGACTCGGTACCGCCGCTGGTGAAATAGATCTCTCCGGGCCGTGCGTTTACCAGGCCGGCCACTTGGGCCCGCGCCTCTTCCACGGCCGCGCGCGCATCCTGTCCGAACCGGTGGATGCTCGATGCGTTGCCGAACCGGTCTCGGAAGAAGGGTTCCATCGCATCGAAAACTTCGGACCTGACGGGCGTGGTCGCGTTATGATCCAGGTAGGTGCTCGCCATGGGGAGCGCGGTCTCCGGGAAAGGGGTGGAATCCAACCCCGTTCATCCTTCATTCAAGACGTTCTGGAAACGGCCTCTTACGCCGCCTCAACGGTCTTTGAAACTAGAGATAATCCATTGAAATGTCAAGTGTTATCGGGGTTTCCCAGCGCTTGCGCATCCGATGAATATACGCCGTCGACGCTTGACTTTCCGTTCGGGAATCCGTAGTTTTCAGGTAACTTGAACCAAGGTATGCACGAGCTCGCTTTCGAGGCGTTGCCAGGGGTGCGGACCGACCCGGAGCGGATGGACGTACCAGGGAGGAACGGCACATGCATGTACTGAAAACAGCGGCTGGACTGTTGGCGATCGTCCTTCTGGCGGGATGCACCCACAGCATCACGCTGAATCCCAACATCGGCCCTTCGGCCAATATCGCCAGACCCGTGGATTTGCGCGTCGGGCTGTACATACCCGAGGATGTCAGCCAGTTCGTCATCGATGACAGGTCGGATCTGGATAAATACATCTTTGAAATCGGTGAATCCCTCGAATCGGTCATCACGAAGTCGGCGAACCGTGTTTTCGCGCGGGTAACGATACTGGATGCGCAACCTACGGGCGAAGTGATCGAGGAAAGCGCGCTCGACCTCGTCATGATCCCCAGGGTGACCGCGGCCATGGTCACGCTGGACAAGGAGGAAGGTCCGTTTCAGGACGACGCCCGGGGGAATACGGCGATCACGGTCGAACTGATGTTCTATGACGCGAAGATGATCCAGTTCACGTCCGTCATGGCGTCCGGCATCGGCATCGCTTCTGAGCGAATCGGGTTCTTCAGCAGAGGCCAGAGAGAATATGCCGCATCGGTCGAAAGTGCCGTGGTAAACCTGAGCGACGACATGGTCCGTCAGATGTACGGCAATTACGACATCCGCAAGATGGGCGAAGAGCGGGAATAGCGCCGGAGCCGTGCAGCGGCCGCGCCGGTTGGATTCACGTCGGAAGCACTTGCGTCAACCCGGGTAACCATCTATGGCAGGGATGTCTCGCAGAGACCGCTGGATTTTGGGCTTGTATGCCTGGTGGGGCCGATTCGGCGACGCGTCGTTCAACCTGTCCGAAATCCACAGGCGGCCCGTTCGGCTTCTGATCTGCCTCCCTTCCAGTCCCGAAGAAGCCCGTAAAGCGGCCGAGATCATCCCCGAACTGGTCGCGTGTCTGGACGCGGAGGTCGTTTTCGTGGTCGGAGAACCGCGTTCCGTCGAGTTCTGCGACCCGGCGGATGCGCGCATCACCGTGGTGCCGTTGGACCGGAGCGCCCGATGGTGGTTCGGCCTGCCTTCCTTCGGGATCGTCGACCGGTTGACGGAAGCGGGCCTCAACCTGGCCGTCGACCTGAATCCAAGCGCGGAACTGCTGCCTGCCGTACTTTGCCGGAGAATCGGTGCGAGGATACGCCTGTGTCTGGACGATCCGCAACGCGGGTCTGTGTTCAACGTGCGGGTCCTGCTTGTGGAAAACCATGACGAGGAAGGAAACGGCGCCGAACAAGGGACCGCTCCGGCCCCGGCCCGGTCCGATCCGACGCCGGCGGGGACCGCTGGATCTTCCGGTGACTCCCCGTATGCGCGCATGTTGCGGGTCGTCCAGGCCGTCGCCCGCCCCGCGTCTGAACCCCGGATTTGACTTGACACCTTACCCTGAATCCGGGATATTGAAGCAGGTCTGGACAAGCCTTCCGAATCCCGCTCGGTCGTGAACGGCTTGTCGCCCAACCCATACGCTTCCCCTGCTGATCCTATGTCCATCCAGTCTCCACGACCGCTCCTTTGTCGTACAATAGCCGGGTTCCTGCTGACCTGCTGCCTGATGTGTCCTATCGCAGTCGCGAAGGCATCGAACACACGGCCCGAACCATGGCCAGCCGGGCCTACCGGGTCTGCCGGTCCTGCCGGTCCTGCCGGTCCAGCCGCACCAGCCAAACCGGCCAATTCGCTGGACACCCTGCTGTCGGAAGGCATATCCCTCCTGGATCAGCAGAAATTCGAGGAAGCGAAGACGATCTTCGAGGAAGCCGTCCGCCTCCATTCCAGGTCCGGGGAAGCCCGCTACTGGCTGGGTATCAGCCTCTATGAAATCGGCGAATACCGGGAAGCGGCGAAGCAACTTCGTATCGCCGTACGGCACGACCGGAAGAACCCGGATGCGCACCTCGCCCTGGGCCGGACGTACATGCGCATGAAGAACCGCATGGTCGACGCGCGCAAGAGCCTCAAACAGGCCCTCCGGTACGATCCGGCACACTCCGAAGTGCACTACTACCTCGGCATCGCGTACATGGCGCAGAGCAAGAGAGATCCCGCGGCGCCGCTCTACGTGATGCAGGCCCGGAGATCCTTCGGCAGGGCGGCGTCGGCGAATCCGCTGCATCAGGACGCCTACTACCAGCTGGGGCTGTCCTACGAAAACCCCTCTCGAGATTACAAGAAGGCGCTGGCTCTTTTCTACCGCCAGTTGATGGTAAAACCGGATCACCGGGATGCGCTTTACCACCTGGAGCGATGCAGTTACATGCTCAAGCAGTTCCAGGACGGCATCGACCTTCTGACGCAGGTGGTCGATGTGCACGGGGACGCCGTGCCGGACTACGTGCATACTTTGATCAACAAGCTCAAGGCCACGTCGTTGCAATCCCAGAGTCGATACGCCGAAGCGGACCAGGCCTACGGGGAATTCCTGGCCGGTGCGGCGCCCGAGGAACGCGCGTACTACATGGACCTGGCCTACGTGACGTCGGAAGAGGAATACCGGCAGTATCAGGCGCTGGAAGCGGAAGAAGCGAAAGCGGAATTCAGACGGAGGTTCTGGGCGGCCCGCGATCCGAAGCCGGCCACCGCCGTGAACGAGCGGCTCGTGGAACACTACAGGCGAGTCACGCACGCCCGGGAGCATTTCTCCAGGGGCCAGCAGCCATGGGATCGCCGCGGTGGGATCTATATCCGGTACGGCGAACCCGACGATCTGCAGCATTTCATCATGCAGACCGGCGAGAACGCCTTGAAGAACTACCAGCCCACCGGTGACGCCCGCATCGATGCGATCCGGGAGCGCAACTTCATATTGCGGTACCGCCTGAAGGTCGATAACTCCGGCACGACGTGGAGCGACCCGACAACGCGCGGCACCCGCGATCCCGATGCAGGAGACTATCTGCAGGAATTGGCAACACAGCAGGATGACTATTCAAATATCGTTTCGTCCGCGGTAACGGGAAAGGGGATCACCGATATAGGCTCCTCTCCGGCCTTCTCCTCCAGGGCACAATCGCTGGGCTTCCTCGCAGAAAGCTGGGTATACCTCGAGCACGACCTGGAGTTGTTCTTCGTCGACCAGGTCGGGGTCGGCAAGTTCGACTATCCGCTGCAGGTGCATGAAACGAACATCACCGAAGCCGTCGTCCAGGACGAGTATCATCCCAGGCGCATCGCGGCCGCGCTGATCGAGGAGACTCCAGAGTCCTTCGAGTTCGACTACGGTGGAGGTCCTCTGCGGTTCATGTACGACATCGTGTCCTACAAGGGCCGGGACGGCCTGGCCGAAGTGGAAACCGCCTACGTGGTCCCGGCCGAACAACTGGCGACGGTGAAGGACGGACAGGGACTGCGCACGTGGTTAGACGGCCACATGGTGTTTCATGATGACGACTACAACCGCGTAGCCCAGACGTCCAGGCGTATCGGACCCATCGACCGGCCGCTTGTACCGGTATCCGGGAACGACCCGGGCATCGAACTTCATACGGGCATGATGGAGATGGAAGCGCCGCCCGGCAGTTACCGCGCGGCCATAGAAGTCCAGGACGAGACCACCCGGCGCATCGGCATATACGAACAGGACTATGCCGTTCCCGATTACGCCGGCGACGCGCTGGCGTTAAGCGATATCAAGCTGGCGGTATCCATCGCGCCGGCCGATTCAATCCACGGCCCCTTCGTCCGCAACGGACTGCAAATCATACCTAATCCGGCGCGCCTGTACCAGCGCACCGACCCGGTTCACTTCTACTACGAGATCTACAACCTCGACCGGTCGGAGTCCGGTAGAACCGCTTACCGGGTGGAACTGGAAGTGAAGAACAAGGACCGGCCGCAGAACCTCTTCTGGCGCATTCTCAAGGGAATAGACCGGCTGGTACGGCGTACGGACAACGAACAGTCCGTACTCATGGTATTCGAAAACGAAGGAAACCGTTCGGACGAGCACAGTTACACTTCATTCGACACGGGCGCCACGCCCACCGGCGCCTACGAGATGACGGTTCGCGTCACGGACCTGCATTCCGGACAAACCGCCACGCGGCAGAAGATATTCGTCGTGACCAATGACCGGGTC
This sequence comes from Candidatus Latescibacterota bacterium, assembly GCA_022822725.1. Lineage (GTDB taxonomy): Bacteria > JAAXHH01 > JAAXHH01 > JAAXHH01 > JAAXHH01 > JAAXHH01. Next base: position 274,244 of record JAJEAN010000001.1, on the reverse strand, counting down.
GCGGATTTCAGGACGGACTCGGAATAACATCCCGCTTACACCCGCGCGCTGAAGGACGGCGCAATATGTCGAACCTGAGCATACTCCCCGCACTGGCCGTCCTGCTGATGCACTTCGCCTGGCTGCCACCCGCCGCTGCCCAGGAAGCGGAATTCCCAGTTCCCCAGGAAGCAGAATTCCTCGCCGCACAGGAGGCGGCGTCCCTCCTGGATCGCGCCAGGGCACAGTACGACGAAGGCGAATACCAAGGGGCGGAGTCCACGCTGAGAAGACTGCTCGAACAGCAGCCCGGATCGGCGGCGGCCCACCTGTGGCTGAGCCGCGCGCTGGACCGGCTGGGAAGGTATGACGAGGCCGAGCGCGCCGCGAAGGAAGCGCTTGAGATCGAAAGCGCATCCCCGGAAACCCTCGTACAACTGGCGCGGGTCTATATCCTCAAGGACAAGAAGAAGGATGCGAGAGAGGTCCTGGATGAGGCCGAGAAACTGGCGCCGGATACCGCGGACATATTTTACTACCGCGGCCGCACGTACGGAAAGATCCGGATGGCGCGGTTCCGGCCCCGCACGGCCGAGCGGGAATACAAGATCCAGGACGCGTCCTACCGGCGCGCCATCGCGCTGAATCCAGACCATCCCGATGCCTTCTTTCAACTGGGATATGTCGTCGAGGAGATCCAGGACGATCCGGAATCCGCGATGGACTGGTATGCCAGGCAGGCATCCGTGAACCCGGCGCACGATGAAGCGGTCTATCGCCTGGCCGCCTGCGCCATCGAGTTGGGAGCATACCAGAAGGGTTACGCGCAACTTCAGCAGGTCGCAGCGGCCCAGGAATCGGCCGTCAATCCCCTGGTTGAGGCCCTGGCGGCACAACTCGAAGCCTACCGGTACCATACCCTGGACCAGCACGGGCGCGCATACCGGGCCATGGGGCGATACCTCTCGGTCCTGTCGGAAATCGACCCCGATAAAGTCGCCCTGTACAGGGATCTCTCCATCGTAGCCTCCTCGAAGGAAGCCGATGCCTTTCTCGAAGCGCCGGAACAGGAAAGGGCGGAGTTGTGGCGTACCTACTGGGCGGCCCGCGACCCCGATCCCACGACGCGGATCAACGAACGGCTGGTCGAACATTACCGGCGGGTGATCTACTCAAGGCTGCATTTTTCAACGGGCAAGGAGCCGTGGGACCGCCGCGGCGAGATCTATGTCCGTTTCGGTCATCCGGACGACCGTCAGCAGTTCATCCTCAAATCCGGGGAGGACGTGGTCAACGCGATTTACCCGACCGGGATGCGGGACGTGGACATGATCCGCGAAACCAGCCGGCAGCGATTCGATATGCAGGTCAGCACGGGTGCGCCGAACCAGGGCATCGGCATCTTCAGCGAACGGGCCGCGCGCGAAACCAAGTCGGTCGCGTTCCCGACGGAGAGCTGGGTCTACGTCCCCTTCGGCCTGGAGATCTTCTTCACGGACCAGCGGAATTCGAAAGCGTTCGACTACCCGCTTCAGGTGATCGATCTGCCCGACCAGTCGACCAACTTCGGAAGGACGGACCGGCTCGCGTACAACTTCCTGAACACGCCGAGGAAACAGGCCGAGGAACTCATCCGGAAAGTACCCGAATTCCACCGGCACGACTACGGCGGCGAGCCGCTCTCGTTCGTATACCAGCTGGCCTCCTTCAAGGGCGATGGCGGCCGGGCCGACGTGGAAGTGGCTTACAGCCTGCCCGCGGCTCAACTGGGCAATGTGGAAGACGGGCTTGGTGAAAGGACCTGGCTGTCCGGCCGGATCGCCCTGCAGGACAAGGACTTCAACTACGTGCAGGCTATGCCCTTCAAGATGGGACCGCTTCGCCGCCCGGGGTCGGCACAGGACAATCTGCAGCTCAGTACCGGCGCCTTCCGGTTCAGTGCGCAGCCCGGGACTTACCGGTCCGCGGTTTCAATGCGGGATTCACTTTCGCAGAAGTACGGGATCTTTACCGCACCGCTCCAGATCTCGGATTACAGCGCGGACCGAATGCTGCTGAGCGATGTAAAGCTCGCCGCGTCTATCGTGCCCACCGACGCGGCGGGACTGCTCGTTCGCAACGGGCTGTTTATCACGCCTCACCCCGCGCGCCTGTACTCCCCCGCGACGCCGGTGTTCATCTACTACGAGATCTACAACCTGGCGCAGGATGCCGACGGCCGGACGGGCTTTCGTACGGAGCTGGAGATAGCCGCCAGGGAACCCAGGCGCAATGTCGTCCTCAGATTCCTCACCGCCCTGGGGCGCATGGTCAGCCAACGGTCCGACGATCAGACGGCCTACGTCACCTTCGAGGACAGCGGCACGTCTTCGGACGATTTCAAATACACCTCGATCGATACGGCGGACCTGGAACCAGGGACCTATACCATGACGCTGACCGTCACGGATCTCCATACCGGCCAGAAGGACGTGAAGACGGTCGATTTCGTAGTGGTCGAAGGCTGAAGGGGCCTATAACCCCGGCTTCTCCGCGTCCTCAGCAGCCGGGCCCTGCAGGTTGACGTTGTCCCCGGTGGGCCAGCGCACGGCGTATTGTGAGGAGCGGTCCCGCTTGTACCCGGCGTGCCAGTAGTTGCTGGCCGCCAGCCATTCCAGCAGGTCTTCCTTCATCTTTGCCTTGGTCCCTGCATACGCATCGTCGTCCCACCGGTTCCACAGTTCTCCGGGATCGGCTTCCAGGTCGTACAGCTCGCCTTCATCCTGCCCGATGTAGTAGACCATCTTGTGGATCGGGCTGCGCATCATGATCTGGTAGTTGTCCTCGCAGAAGACGTAATCACGGGGGACGACCGGTGCGTCAGGGTCGGCGTAGGGCATGAGCGAACGCCCTTCCAGGTAGGTGGGGATCGTCACGCCCGCCGCTTCGAGGATAGTGGGACCCAGGTCCATCAGGGAAACGAGATCGCTCACGTGGTCTCCACGTCGCCGGCGGTCCGGGTAGCGGATGATGAGCGGGATGTGAGTGATGGTGTCGTACATGAGCCACTTGTAGGCCATGGCGTGGTCGCCCAGGTTCTCGCCGTGGTCCGAGCAGAATACGACCAGGGTGTTGTCCAGGTAGCCCCGCTCTTCCAGGGCGTCCAGGATCTCTCCCATCTTCTCGTCCACCGTGGTCACTTTGGCGTAGTAATGCCGGCGCATGCGGTCGATGCGTGCGTCGTTGGCCAGGTACATGTTGATGCCCGATTCGTGGCCGGCCGTGGAGAACATCTTCTTGAGCGCTTCGTGCTGGGGAGGTTTCTCCGCCAGTTCGTTCTCCCGGGTCACCGGACGGGGTATCTCGACATCGTCGTACAGGCTCAGGTGACGGGGCAGCGGGTCCCAGGGTTCGTGGGGACCGGTAAATCCGATCTCAAGGAAGAAGGGCTTGTCGCCGCGGTGGCTGCGGATCCAGTTCAGCGCCGAGTTTCCGATGAAGACGTCGCTGTGGAAGCGTTCCTCCTCGTGCCAGGCCACGCCCTGGAGCTTCGTCCACCAGTCGGGGTCCGTCAGGTGGCGGTCGTTGGGCCGTTCCACGCCGTGGAAGGTCATGTAGCGGCCCCAGTCGTCGTCCGCGCCGCCGCCGGCCAGGTTCGTGTTGGTCGGGTTCTCGACGACGACCCTTTCGTGGAAACCGCCGGGGATGTCCCGGGGCATGAAGTGCATCTTGCCGATGCTGGCGCACCAGTACCCGCTCTCCGCGAGGTCCTGCACCCAGTTGCGGTGGCGTCCCCAGGGCTGGAAGCTGTAGACGCCCGTGTTGTGGGGGTACATGCCCGTGAAGACGGCGGCCCGCGAGGCCACGCAGGTGGCGCCCGGACAGTAGGCCTGCCGGAAGGAAACCCCATCGGCGACCAGCCGGTCGTGGGCCGGCGTGGTCATGTGCGCGTTGTCCCAGCCGCGGATCGTATCGATGCGCTGCTGGTCCGTCATGATGAGGATGATGTTGGGGCGGTCCGGGTCAGGCAACGCGGTCCTCCATCTCGCCGTCGCCGTCCGCGTCGGACCGGGGATGCAGCCGGGTCACCTCCGCCTTGATGATGCGTTGCCCTTCGACTTCCTGCACCACGATCCGGGCGTTACGGAACGGCACTTCCTCTCCGGGTTCGGGCACCCGGCCGAGTTCATTGAAGATCAGCCCGCCGACGGTCTCGAAGCCGTCCGGCGTGATGTCGAGGTCCAGGATGTCGTTCAGCGTATCGATGTTGAGCCGGGCGTGGACGATGTACGAGCCGTCGGGCGTCGCCTCGTACATGGGATCCTCGTCGTCGTATTCGTCCTGAATCTCGCCGACGATCTCCTCGAGCAGGTCCTCCATGGTCACCAGGCCGGCCGTGGTCCCGTGCTCATCCACGACGATGGCCAGATGGATCTTCTCCTGCTGGAACTCCTTCAGCAACTCGGCGGCTTTCTTGGTCTCCGGCACGACGTAGGGCGGGCGCAACAACGCGTCCAGGTCCTTCTCTTCCTCGGGGTCTTCACTCAGCTGGAGCAGGTCCTTGGCGTAGACGACGCCCACGATGTCATCGACGGAATCGCCGTAGATCGGGATCCGGGAGTGCCCCATCTCGCGGATGAGCTCCAACAGTTCCGGTATGGGCCTGGACCTTTCGGAGCACACCATGTCCACTCTCGGGACCATCACTTCGCGCACGCTGGTATCGTGCATTTCGATGATGCTGCTGATCATCTCCTTGTCGTCGGGCTTCAGCTCATGGGTTTCTTCCAGTTCGAGCACCCGGTGCAGTTCGTCGTCGAGCCAGTACGGATTGCGTCCGCTGCTGAAAAGGCCTTCGCGCGCCATGCGCCGGTTGAGCAGCAGCAGCGGCGTGATCAGCGGCCAGAACAGCCAATAGCTGACGAGTACGAGTACGGCGGAGACGCGGACGGTCGGGTCGGAGTAGTGCAACACGAGCAGTCTCGGCAGCCATTCGATGAGCATCAGCAGAAGCCCGATGGCGAACAGCCCGGAAAGGGTCAGGGTCAGGGTCGAGCCGAACGAGTCGGTGATCGGCGGGGTCAGGAACAGCGCCACCACGGAGATCACGACGCCGGCCGTGGTGATGATCTTCCCGATCAGCAGGGTGGTGAACAGGCGTTCCTGGTTGTCCAGCCAACGGGTAACGCGGTTGGACTGTCCGCCCTCGTGGGCGGCCTTGAGTTCCTGGAGCGTGTTTTTGGGCAGGCTGGAAAACGCGGATTCCGCTCCGGTCAGGAGCATGGCGTAGAGGGTGCTTCCAATGAGGACAAGCCATTCGACCAATAGGGGAATGTCGTCATCCACAACACTTTTCTCCCACTTGACCTTCCGTAATCCCGCGTACGTTAAGGTTGGCGTGGCCGGCCGCATCCGCCGAATAGACCCGCTCCTTCTCCCGCATTACTTTGCGTTGCGAAGCGTTCTGGTGGTCATATCCCAGCAGGTGCAGGCACCCATGGACCACGAGCCGTTGCAGCTCTTCGTCCAGGGACACGTGATAGCGTTCGGCCTGGTCCCGGGCCCGGTCGACGGATACGTATACGTCGCCCAGGGTCTCTCCTTCGGATCCGGGTTCGTCGCCCATTCCGAACGACAGCACGTCCGTCGCGCGATCCAGATGGCGGTACTTGTGATTCAACTTCCGGATAAAGGGGTCATCGACCAGTACTACGGTCACGGCCGCATGGTCCCGGCCTTCGCCCCGGAGTACCCGGCAGACTGCGGTCCACAGCGCCTCGCGCGGAATATCCGGCGCGGGCAGGACGGTCTCAATCTCGATATTCAAGCGTCGTCGCGGGTGAAACTACGGATTTTCATGGCGTTCATAGGCCTTGATGATGTCCTGGACGAGCCGATGCCTGACCACGTCCGTTTCCGTCAGGTATACGAAGGATATCCCGCGGATGTCCGCGAGCACATCCTGCACGTGCACCAGTCCGGAAACCTTTTCATCGGGCAGATCGATCTGGGTGATGTCCCCCGTGATGATCGCCTTGGAGTTCGCGCCCAGGCGTGTCAGGAACATCTTCATCTGCGCCGTTGTCGTGTTCTGGGCCTCGTCGAGTATGACGAAGGCGTTGTTCAGCGTACGGCCGCGCATGTACGCCATGGCGATGATTTCGATGGTCCCGTCCTCGATGAGGCGCCCGGCCTTGTGGTTCGGGATCATGTCGTGCAGCGCGTCGTAGAGCGGCTTCAGGTACGGGTCCACTTTCTCCCGCGGGTCGCCGGGAAGAAAACCGAGACTCTCTCCCGCTTCAACGGCCGGCCGCGCCAGCACGATCCGGTCGACTTCCCCGTGGCGAAGGGCCGAGATGGCCATCGCCACGGCCAGGTAGGTCTTCCCCGTACCCGCGGGGCCGATGGAGAAGACGATATCGCACTTGCGTACCTGGTCCACGTAATTCTGCTGATTGGGACTCCGTGCCCGGATCCGTTCCCGCCGGGAGAGCACGTCGATGGATTCACCGTGACCCGATCCCTGTTCTTCGCTGCTTTTCGTCCCGGTCCCTCCAGTCCGTTCGGTCCGCCCGGTTCGCGTGGCCCGAATGATGTCGTCCACTTCCTTCGTCCGGCCCTGCTGGACGGATTTTATCATTTCGCGCAGCACGCTGGTGATCTGCCTTACCTCTTCCGCCTTGCCCGTGATCACGACCTCTTCGCCCCGGGCGGTGATTTTGGCGTCGAATTCGCTTTCTATGGCACGCAGCCTGGAGTCATACTGGCCGTAGAGCGCGAGGGGATCGATGCCCTTGGCCGACAGACGTTGCGTAACCGTGTTTTTCAATGATGGCATATATTGGAAGGTCGATGCGTGTACGGTGCGATGCGCCAGCCTGTTCGACTTGTACGGACAGCCAACGGTTTCGCCACGTTTCCCGTAAGTAAAATCTAAGGCTAAAGCCGGCCCCTGTCAAGCCTATTCCGAATGCTGCCTTCGCGGCCGCATGCGCCGGGGTCAGCCGGAATTCGCTACGACCCCAAGGTCGGCGAGCAGTGCGTCGAAATCCCCCTTGATCCGGTGTATTCCGCACCGGACTTCCGCGGCGGACGTCCGGATGCGATCCGCTGTCTGGCCGTCGATCAGTCCTTCGTCGCGGGCCTGTATCAACTCGTCCTCGTCCAGCACGCGGCAGCCGCCGTCCGGGTAGAACCACAGGTCCAGCAACAGGTCGTCGTATTCCACGCGGTCCGGTCCGATCCGCACCCGGTCGCACAGGTGCACGTAATGCCCGACGAGGCGTCCGCCGGGTCCGATCATCTTCCAGAGGACGTACGGAAGCCCCTCCTCGTAGTACGCCAGGGTCAGCGTGCCGGAAGGGATCCGGATGTCGCCCAGGCTGTACGGCCTGTCGGACCGGTAGGAGATGACCATGCAACTGCCGCCGTGGTGCAGCAGTCCGCACTGGAAGGACTGGTCGGGCTTGCCCGGGTTGTGCTTGATTTCCGTGATGGTGGCGGCCATGGAAGGGCTACGCGATCCGGGAAGGGCTACGCGATGCGTTCGAGCACGTCCCGGATCTCCGTGACGAGGGGACCGTTTCCGTTCTGCCGATACCAGGTTCGGATACGCGGGTAGATGTCTTCCATCGGGATCCTGCCCTTGTTGTCCCGCATGATCGCCTGGCATGCCTCGGGCCGCGGTCCCCACCGTGCCAGTTCGTTCAGGCCGGCGTCCATGAAGACCAGGTAGGGTATGGCCTTCGAACCGTCGGTGAGATACCGGTCCATGATGTCGAGGTTCTCGTCCCGACGAAAGATGCGGTACGAAACGGATGGACAAGCCTCCAGCATGCGGACAATGGGGGGAAGGCTCTGCACCACGTCGCCGCACCAGTCCTCCGCGAGGATCAGCACCTTCAGGGGCGTTTCCACCGCGGCGAAGAAACCGGCGTCTTCTTCTTTCAGTTTGAACTTGTCGTAATTGTCATTGAATCGCTCGAGATTCTTCTCGCTGTTCCGCATGTAGTCGTCCCACAGGAATCCCGAGGCGAACCGTTCTTCGGAAACTACGGACATGGGGTCTCCAGGCTGTTTCGAGGTTGACTTGGACAGGTTGACGGGACGGGTCGATGGGTCGCCGGTCGGGCTGACGGGACGATCACGCGAACCATTCGGTCCGTTCGGCGGCGGGCACTCTCTTCTGGGCGGGGACCTGCGCGGGATAGCCGGCGTAAAGGAACCCGACGATCTCCTCTTCCCGGGCGTCGATCTTCAGCAGTTCCAGCGTATCGGGATCCCGTGTCAGTCCTCCCGTGCTCCACTGCATGCCGATGCCCTCTTCCCAGGCGGCCAGGGTGATATTGTGTATGGCGCAGCAGGTTGCCGCGTAGTCCTCCCGCGCACGAAAGGCGTCGGCGTCCTTCTTGCAGACCACGACGATGATCACGGGCTTGGACATGATTTTGGCATAGCCCTTCTCCGCGGACTTCCGCTGGATGCCGGGATCGTCCGATTTCGTCTTTTCGCGCTGGATCCTGCGGTAGATGCCCGCCAGGGTCTCCTTGGTCTTCCCGGTGACGACCAGGAAGCGCCAGGGTTCCGTCAGCTTGTGGTTCGGCGCCCACACGGCCGTTTCCAGCACACGGGCGATCACTTCCCGGGGGACCGGTTCCGGCTCGAAATCGTAAATCGACCTTCTGTTCCGGATCGTATCGAATACGGACATGTGGTTGTTTTTCGGCCGGTGCCTCTCGACGCAAGCTATTTCCGGACGGACTCCTTTACCTGGATCGGCTCCACCTGGATCGGCTCCACCTGGATCAGCTCCACCTGGATCAACTCCTCGGCCCGCGATGTGCCAGCCAGCCTGGCCTGCCCTGCCTGCCTGGCCGGCCCGGACAGCCTTGCCAGCCCGGTGCCGCCGTGACTGCAGCTCCCGCATCCCTTCCGGTCCCGCGAGTTGAACTGCCGCGTGAAGGTTCGGATGACGAATGCGGCCGCGATGCCCACGATTAGGGCGACGATCAGGGTTTGAAGGTCCATGATAGCAAGATAATGGTGGACGGGTCAGATGCCAAGCAGTCCGACGACGGCCAGGCGGTCCGACGGCTGCCAGGCGTTCCGACGGCGGTTATACGAATCCCAGGAGCCGTCCCCCCTGGTAGACGACGAAAGACCCCACGTAGGCCAGGGCCGTCATGTACAGGACCATGACGATGGGCCATTTCCAGCCGTTGGTCTCCCGCTTCACGATGGCGACCGTGGCCATGCACTGGCAGGCCAGGGCGAAGAATACCATGAGGGCCACCGCGACCAGCGGCGTGTATACCCGCTCGCCCGTTTCCGGGTCCGTCTCGTCCTGCAGGGCCGACCTGAGATCGACCGAAGTCTCGTCGGCCTCCTCCACGTTATAGATCGTGGCCATGGTGCTGACCAGCACTTCCCGTGCGACGAAGGAAGTGATCAGGCCGATGCCCACTTTCCAGTCGAATCCGAGCGGCTCGATGGCCGGTTCGATCAACTGGCCGAGTTGGCCGGCGTAACTCTGCTGTATGCGCGACCTGGACGTCATGGAATCGTAGTCGTCGGGTTGCGGGTAGGAGGCAAGGAACCAGAGGACGACCGATATGGCGAGGATGATCTGGCCCGCCTCCGTCACGAAGACCTTCGCCCGTTCGAACATCTGCAGCAGGACCCACTTGAGGGAAGGCAGCCGGTAGGGCGGCAGTTCCATGACGAAACTCGTGGACACGGCATCCTTCATGAACAACTGTTTGAACACCAGCGCGGCGCCTATGGCGACGATGATCCCGAATATGTACATGGTGAACAGCATCAGTCCCTGCAGCGTGAATACGCCTAATATCGTCATGGACGGAAAGAACGCACCGATCAGCAGGATGTACACGGGCAGGCGGGCGCTGCAGCTCATCAGCGGCGCGATCATGATCGTGATGAGACGGTCCTTCCAACTCGAGATCGTCCGGGTCGCCATGATGCCAGGTATGGCGCAGGCAAAAGACGACAGCAACGGCATGACCGAATGGCCGGACAGTCCCATGCTCTTCATGAAACGGTCCATGATGAAGGCGACGCGGGCCATGTAACCCGTGTCTTCAAGCAGAGCCAGGAAGAAGAAGAGAAAGAGGATCTGGGGGAGGAAGACCAGCACAGCGCCCACGCCGGCGATGACGCCGTCTACGAGCAGGTCGCGCACCAGGCCTTCCGGCAGGAACTGGTAGACGAAGGCCCCCAGGGCGCCGATCCCGTCCTCGATGAGCGTCATGGGCGCTTCGGCCCAGGAGAATATGGACTGGAAGACCAGCGCGAACACGGCCAGGACGATGACCGGACCGGCTATCCGGTGGGTGAACGCGCGGTCCAGCCGGACACTCAGGCTGGCCTGCGCTTCCCGGTCCTCCCGCACGACCCTTGAATAGAGATCGTCGATCTGGTCATACCGCAGGATGGTCTCCAGCATATGCCACGGGACCTGCAATTCGTCCAGCCTGCCCCGCGTCTGCTCCACGATGCGTTTCAGGTCTTCCTTGCAAGAGGGATCCTGACGACCTTCCATCCAGGTCTGCAGCGCCTGGTCGCTCGAAGTCACGCGCAGCGCTTCCGAGGTCTGCGCCACCTCGTTCAGGTTCGTATGTTCTCCGAACCAGGCCGCAGCGGGGGCGAGCGCTTCGTCGAGGAGGCCGCCCAGCAGCCGCCTGCGCGGAAACCTTTCGGCGAAGGAAACCGTGGGCGATGGCGGGGCCGGCCCCACCTCGGTATCTCCGATCGATTCGCCCCCGGTATCTCCGGCCGATCCGGGAGCCGACGGGGCCGGTCCCACCTGGTCGAACATCATCTTCCGCAATTCGTCTATGCCCCGCTGACGGGATGCGACTACAGGTACGATCGGAACCTTGAGGCGATCGGAGAGCGCGTCCAGGTCGATGTGCACGCCGCTGCTGACGGCGTTGTCCATCATGTTCATGGCGATGGCAACGGGGATACCGAGGTCGATGAGCTGGGTGACCAGGTAGAGGTTCCGGTTGAGGTTTGATGCATCGGCCACGACCACGATGAGCCGGACGTCCAGGTCCTCGTCCGCTTCACCGATCAGTACCTCACGGGCGATGGAATCGTCGAGGGACTTCGGAGTAAGGCTGTACATGCCGGGCATGTCGTGCAGACGCAGCGTGGCGCCGTCCGGACCCGTCACGATGCCTGTCTTCTTCTCCACGGTCACGCCGGGGTAGTTGCCCGTTTTCTGGCGAAGCCCGGTCAGGGAATTGAATACGGACGTCTTGCCGGTATTCGGGTTGCCGACGAGCAGCACGTCGACCACGGATTCACGTGCCGCGAATGTTTCGGTGGTTTCGGCCATGTCCAAGGATTGGTTCAGAATGAAACGGTTCACGATCGGGTTGGAAAAACCGTCACGTCCAGACCAGGTCAATATAACGCTGAACGGCTAAAAAGGGAATAAAAAGCAAAGCGCGCAGGCTGACCAGGCTGACCAGGCTGGCCGCTTAATTCAACTGGTTGTACTTGAAGGGCGTAAATGGAATGAGCTTGCCACTGGCTTCGTATTCCACTTCTACTTCGGAGGGCTTGTTGTGAATATCCGATAACCTCTGGAAACTGATCATGGCCCGTTTGAGGACCCGCACGAACGTCCTGAAACCGGGCAGGGGCATTTTCACGACCGTGTCGTCGAACATAACGTCGATGTGTTTCGATTCCATGCTCTCCTGACTTTGCTGCTCGATGTATTCATAGGTCTGTACGACGCAGCTGAGCAGTTCGCGGAACTCACCCGTCGACAGGGCGATGTTGGTGCGCCGGTAGATGACGTGTATATGTCCGGCCTGGCACGAATACACCCGGGTCTGGTTTTCTTCATCCTGTGCGAGCAAGGTGTGGTTCTTCATCGGATTCTCCTGGTACTTGATTCGTAGCCAATTCCGTGTTCTGCCGGGTTTTGTTGAACCTGCGGAAACGTCTCCATGCCAGCGAGAGTCCCGTCCAAACGAGAACCACCGCGCCGGCCGACGCCACGCCCGCGATGAGCTGGCCGAACCAACCGGCCGCTTCGCCCGTATGAATCCAGCGTAGCCAGGTGCGCAGTTGCCGACCCATGTTAAGACTGGTGAACGGTACCCATTCGACTACCCCCCGCGTCCGATGTGGAAACCGTGAGGGTCGAACGGGTCAGCGGAATGCGGTTATCCATTTCAGATACCGTCAGCGTGGCGGTTTCCGCACCTTCCTGGGGCAGGTTCAGCGTGATGTACGCCCACTCCGGGACCTGCCTTCGCGCCGCGTCCAGAAAGGATTCGGAGGGCGCGACCGGCAGCGGTGCGGGTTCTTCCCCGGGGTTTTCCGGTTTTGACGCGGACTGCGCGGCTCCTTGAGGCGGTTCCGTGCCTGTAAGCGTATAGACCAGGTCGCCTGCCCACCTATAGGATATGACCACGCCGCTCAACGAGATCAGGAAAAGGGCGGGAAGGCACCAGATGCCGATGGAATTGTGCCAGTTGAAGTCCCTGGCCTTCCCCTTGACTTTGAGATTTGGCACAAAGACCGACTTGAAGGCCGCAAAGGTCCATTTTCGGGGCCACCAGATGTACAGCCCCGTGATGGTCAGCAGGAAGAACGCCAGGTTGCAGGCGCCCGTAACCGCCCGGGCGACCGTCCGGTTATCACCCTCCGCGCCGAACCATCTGTGCCAGTAGACGATCTCCCGAAGGAAATCGCGGACGGCGATGTTGCCTTCGCCCCGGACATCCCCGGTATAGGGATCGACAAAGACGGTTTTCGCGCGGCCGAATCGTACGACGTACGCCTCGGCCGGATCGGGACGTATGGTAACGGAGGTGGGCTCCGCTTCGGTCTCGGCACTTCGGACCGCCGCGAGCACCGCGTCGAGATCCATGCGCGCGGCGCCGGGATGGGGAGGATGGACCGTGGAATATGCCCGGTTGGCGTAGTCGACGATCTGGCTCTGGAAGGTGAGCAGCACGCCGGTCACGGACATGATGAGGATGACGATGCCGGCGACGACGCCCGACGAGAGGTGGATCCAGAAGATGGTTTTTCGAATCATGTAAGCCCCATGGTAAACCGATGGAATTGACAGCGGTTGCCAGGGGGCGTATATTCAAAATACAGGCCGGGATCGGATAGTACCCGCAACGTGTACGAATCCCCCTGGTCCAGGGACTATCGGGGAGAGCCGGCCAGCCGAACCGATAGTCCTTTTTTATGTTACATCCCTCTTAAGCTCAATTTCTTTCCACCACGACCGAACGGGCCTCGGCACAACGAATGGACAGGTGGTAGCTCCGAACGCGTATCTCGATCGGATCGCCCATGGGGGCGCGTTTAATCAATTCGACGGTTGTGCCGGGAAGCAATCCCAGTTCCATCAGGTGCACTTCTTCCCCCGCCGTGCCCTTGATTTGTCGAATCGTTCCTTTTTCGCCGGGCTTTAGTTCATCCAGGCGAATCGTCTGTGCTTGCGTGCTGGTAAAGAGTTCGGAATGCATGGGTTATCTCGCGTCAGATGGTCTGATGCCGGAACTTGCCACGGAACTGAAAGGTGTTTTACGTATAGGCAGTATCCCCTTTCGCTGGATTCAAAACGATTTCTTTGTGGTATTGACCTTCCATGGCGATTTCCGTATACTATAGCATTAGAGGGCCGCGTACCTCCGTATCGCCCTCAGGGACAGTTATACCTGTCCTGCCCAGGGACTATCGCCGGGCTTGCCGGGCCATGGTGCGATAGTCCCTTTTTCTTGCCATCCGGCCGCGGATACTCCGCCGCCGGACCGATGAATGCTTCGGCTTCCCTCACGCCGACTCCGATCGGATTACCAGGCATTCGCCCACTTCCTCGCATACCGCGCAGGACTCCAAATCGCAGATCGACAGCACGTTGGCGTCCCAGTAGGACTTGAGGAACGCCTTGCCGTGGGGATCGTCCGACAGAAGGAACTGCAGGAACAGCAACAACCGTTCCCCCGTCTTCGTACTGATCAGGTGCTCGATCTTGCACGCGTCGATTTCTGCCTGTTCCGCGTCGATATGCAGGACACTCTTGAGAAAGGCGATGAGAATCTGCCGGTGTGACCATACGGACTGCGCCAGCCGGTTTCCCTCTTCCGACATCTTGAGGAACCGGTTCCGGTCCTCCTCGAGGTATCCCTTCTCCCGGAGCGACTTGATCATGATCGACGCGCTGCCGGGTGTGATGTGCATCTCCCGGGCGACATCCGATACGCGGGCGTATCCCTGGTCCTCGATCAACTGCTGGACCGTCATCAGGTAGTGCGCTCCGCTGTGCGTGATCTCGTTGTGCTCAAACTCTCTCCAGACATCCATTGCACTGTCCGATTCGTTGTGGCAACCATCGTGTTGCCGGCGCAATAAAAAGTTTGGCTTATCAAATATGCCATCGAATAATAAAACCTTTCGTGGGGCTGTCAAGAAAAAAGTGGATTATCCGCAAGATTGTTGTGGTCCCGCCTGGTCCGGTCTGCCCGCACCTTGCCGCACCCTTTCCCACCATGCCGCGTCGCCCGCCTGGTCCCGCCTGACGGCTCCTGGCCAAACCGTATCTCCCACGCGCCCGCACCCGTTCCCGCACGGCCTCGTACGACGCCCGCGCGCACACGGGCGCGTGTACCTAAATGTGTTCCTTGGTTGTGTTTACGGAAGGTTGGATGTATTATGTATGATAGGAGATCTGCGCCAATGACCATAACCCCGGACCTCGGCATGACGAATACGATCCCTATCACGGAACTTTCGGAGAAGCTCAAGGGCAGCGATCTGCCGGATACGCTGATCCGGGACCATCTTGACCGAATGGAGCCGGCCTACTTCGAGCGTTACGATCCCGGAGTGATCCGGCGACATATCGAAATGATCAACCGGCTGGGACCGGACAACGCCGCGGAGATCGACGTGGAGCCCCAGGACGATTCCACGTGGCGTCTTACCGTCGTGGCTTTCGACAACCTGTCGGTAATCTCGATCCTTTCGGGCCTTCTGGCGTCTAATGGACTGAGCATCCGTCGGGGAGACGTATTCACCTATGCCGATGCGTCACCGGCGGTCGTTAGGCGCAAACGGTCCCTGCGGCCGAGACGGCGCCGCCGCGCACGTCCGGGCACGCCGGCCGTTCCGCCGGGCATCACCTCGACGTCGCTGAGGACGCAGCGGAAAATCGTGGATGTCTTCCGTGTGCGCGCGTCGTCGGAAAAGTCGCCGGACTGGCCAGTCATTACGAAGGAAATAAAGGATGCCATGCACAGCCTGCGGATGAACAGTGCGGGGGCGTTGCAGCGAACGATCAACGGGCGCGTCGTGGACTTCCTCCGTCACGAGAAGGATGCGGAGCGCTCATCTATGTTCCCGGTGCGCGTGGCGATCGACAACGACACCGGGACCGGGGCGACCCGCCTCGACATCACGGGCCAGGACACTCCCGCGTTTCTGTATGCCCTTTCGACTGCGCTGGCACTGCGCGACATCAACATACGAAGGATCGATATCGCGGCCGCCGGGGCCGAGGTGCAGGACACGCTCGAGGTGACCGACCGGCGCGGAGGTAAAATAACCGATCCGGGGAAACTCCATGAACTGCGGTTTGTGATCACCCTCATCAAGCAGTTTACCCATCTGCTGACCCGTGCGCCGAACCCCGCCCAGGCCCTGGAACATTTCAACCAGTTGATCGACCAGGTCCTGGCCAACGTACCGCCCGGACGGGCGATGGAGGAGATGTTCGACCAGCTGGAGAAGCAGGAAGTGATCAGCGCGATGGCAACCTTCTTCGGCACGAGCGATTTCCTGTGGAAGGACTTTCTCAGGATGCAGTACAAGAACCTGTTCCCCGTGCTGCAGGACATCAGGGTGGTCGGTATCGTAAGGTCTCGGGAGCAGATGGAAGGCGAACTGGCCGCGCGGTTGTCGAAGGTAGGAAGTTACGCCCGCCGCAAGGAGTTGCTGAACCGGTACAAGGACAAGGAGATGCTCCGGATCAGCATGCGCCAGATCCTGGAGAAGAAACAGGACATCCAGGCCTTTTCCCGCGAACTCACCACGCTGGCGGAGGTGGTCCTCGAATCCGCGTACGACATCTGCGACCAGGAGCAGCGCCGGCAGTACGGCGATCCCACGCTGCCCTCCGGCAAACCCTGCGTCTTCAGCATCTGCGCGCTGGGGAAATGCGGCGGCCGGGAACTGGGCTGGGCCTCGGACATCGAACTGATGTTCGTCTATGCCGGTCAGGGGCGTACGAGCGGTCCCCACGACGTGTTGAATTCGGAGTACTACGAACGGCTCGTGCGCATGATCAGCAGCACCATCGAATCCCGGAGAGAGGGCCTGTTCGAGATCGACCTCCGGCTCCGGCCCTACGGCGAAAAAGGCGCCCTGGCCTCGTCCCTGGAGAAGTTCAACGCATATTTCAACGAAAAGGGCGGCGCCCTGCCCTACGAGCGCCATGCGCTGATCAAGCTGCGCGCCATCGGGGGCGATCCGGTCCTGGGCGGGGACGTCGAGGCCGCCCGCGACGCCTTCGTGTACCATGAAGCCCCGGTGGACGGCAGGTCGTGGACCCATCTCCGCGAGCGGCAGAACGATGAACTGGTCGAATCCGGCGCCATCAACGTCAAATACAGTTACGGCGGCCTGATCGACATTGAGTATTTCGTGCAGGATCTGCAGATCCTCTACGGCGCGCGGAACGACACCGTTCGCGGACCGAACACGCTGGAGGCCATGGAAGCGCTCAACGGGGCCGGATTCCTTTCAGATGAAGAGCGTGTCATGCTGGACCGTGCATACCGGTTCCTCGTCAGGCTGATCAACGGCCTGCGCATGGTTCGCGGCAACGCCCGGGACCTCGTCCTTCCGGATTGGTCCTCCCAGGAGTTCATGTTCCTTGCCCGCCGACTGGGATACGAGGAGGGAGACGGCGCGGGGCCTGGCGAACAGCTGCGGCGGGACATCGAACGGAACATGGAATGGGCGGCCAGGGCGCTGAGGACCCGATTCGTCCACAAGCTGCTCGATTGACGGCTCCAGTCATCACTCACGGTATGGCACGATGAAACTACGGCTGAACATATGGACCGCAGGACTGGGCCTGCTCGCCTCATTGACGCTGGCAGCGAGCCTGGCCGTCCTCGTCCTGCTGGGTACCGGCTGGGGCAATGACCAGGTCCGCCGCGCCGTGGTGCGGACCGTCCAGGACCGGCTCAACGGCCAGGTAACGATCGAAGGCGTCGAAACCGGCTTGCGCACGCACCTGGCGATACGGGGCGTGTCCTTAAGCCTGGCGGATGTCCAGGGCGGTATGGAAGTCGCGGGCGCGGACGAAATCAGGATAGACTTCAACGTCTGGGACGCCGTGGTGGGGGACGCACCGCTCTACAGCGTCGATATCGACGGATTCCGCATGGCCTACCTCGAAGACGCCGCAGGCAGCGGGATGAACTCCCTGGACCTGCTGCTTGTGGGGCCGGCGCAGGACGGGGAAGCGGCCGGCAGCCAGGATCCGGCGCAGGACGGTGAAGTGGCCGGGGCATCGGAAGGAGAAACCTCCGGTCTGCCCTTCGATCTGCGCGACCTGCGGATAAGGAACGGCACGTTCCGCTATTTCGATCCATCGGATTCCACGGCAGTCAGCGCAGGGGAAGTCGGTTTCAGCGGCTCCCTCATCGGGCCGTTCACGGCGGAAGGCGAGATCGAAGCGGGGCACGTGGCTTACCGTATTGGAGGATTCGAGGACGCGGCAACGGACATGCGCGCGGAAGTGTACTTCGAAGGGGACGACCTTACGATTCACGACCTGACCATGGAATCCGCCCACGGTCCCCCGATGAGGTTTCACGTCGGCGGCGAAATCTCGACCACGGACGGGAACCCGGCCACGCTGGACTTCGCCGCGAACGGGCAGGTAGGCGCCATACTGCGGATCATCGGTTTCGAAAACACCATGCCGGGCATCTTCAGCATGACCGGGTCGCTGCGCAACGGCCTGTCCGATCCGGTCGTCGAGGCCAGGTTCACGTCGCCTGTGGTGCGATCGGCGTACGGCGCGTTCAACCAGGCCTCGGTGGACTTGTCCTATGCGCGGGACGTGCTCACGGTCAGCCGTTTCAGGGGCAGGCATGAGGCCGGCCTGATATCGGGACGGGGCCGGCTCGATTTCAGTAACGAATCTACCGGATACCGCCTGCAGCTCGAGTCGCCCGGGATCGCACTCTCCGCGCTGCCAGCGGTCCTCGTCGGCGACGATAGCGAGCTGGCGGGTGAGGTGGGACTGGCCTTCGAAATGGAAGGCGGCGGCTTCGACGACGCGCCCCGCAGGGCCGATCTGAGCGCTACTTCCGCCCTGGTGAGCATAAGCGGTGTGCCGTTGCGGGAGGTAACGGCGACGGCCGCGTACCGGCGTGGCCTGCTCAGGGCCGAACTCCAGGAATCGTCTTTCCGGGCCGTCACCGAAGGCCATCTCGGTACGGACGGGAATATCCAGCTGACCGGATCGGTCGTCGCGCAAGACGTCGGAACGCTGCCGCCGCCGCTGGATTTCGCAGAACTCCGCGGTTCGGGCGACCTGGATCTCTACCTTCTGGGCACGCTTCGGCGGCCGACCGTGCGGCTGGGAGGCTGGGTCAGCGGCCTGGCCTATGGCGATGTCCTCCTCGGCGAGACGAAAATCGAAGGTTTTCTGGACGAAAGACGCAACCTGACGATCAACGCCGTGCTGGACAGACTTGAGCTCCGGGCCAGGACGAACCTGGCCGGCGACCGGTCGGTTTCAGGATACTTCAACGTGCATGACCTCAGGCTCGGAGATTACCTCAGCAGTGAATCCTGGTGGGGGCTGGACGCCATCCTTCGCATGCGGGGCGATATTGCCGGTACCCTTCAACAGCCCACCGTAACGGGGAAGGGCACCGTCCAAAACCTGTCGATTCAAAACGAAGACCTGGGAGACACCGACCTGGAAATGACGATCAGCACGGACCGCCTGGACTTCACCATGACCCGGGTGCCGGGTCCCACCGTGCACGCGGAAGGATCCCTCGAGCTGACCGGGCAGTACCCCTACGACCTGCGGGTCGATCTGCTGCAGACTTCACTGTCTCCGCTGCTCTCCATACTCTCCAAGAGACCGATCGAAGGCGGCACCGGCACGTTCAGCGGGAGCGTACACGCCGTGGGACTGGCCGGGTATCCGGACTTGTCCACCATAACGGTCTCCCTCGATTCGCTGGATGTATTGATGAACGACCGGATACTCCATTCCGAGGCCCCTTCCACCATGAAGTTGGAAAACCAGGTCATTACCGTGGACGAATTCAGACTGGCAGGCGATTTCGGCCGCGTAACGGTCGACGGCACGGCGAGTCTCGCCGCGGACGGACCGGTCGACCTCGAGACCGTCCTGGAAGGCGTGCAGCTGGAGCTCTTCTCGCCATTTCTGGTGTCGGACGGCATGTTCAGCGGCGCCATGGACGGGGCGATCTCCCTGGGAGGAACCCCGGGCGATCCCAGCATCGACGGCCAGCTGACCGTTTCGAACGTGAGTTATGCGAGGGGAATCAGAACCAACCTGCTTGGCACGGTGACCGCCTCGGCGCTTTATGAAGACCGTTTGCTTCGGGTTCCCATGCTATCCGTGGACAGCCCGTTGGGACGGTCGGAGATCGATCTTGTCTATCCGGTCGATCTCCGATGGGCCCCGGACGTCCAGCCGGAGTCGCTTCCGGCCGGCGAAAGATACACGGCGTCCCTGGTCGTGGACAACCTGGCCGTGGCGCCCCTGCGGGAGTTCTTCGAGGTGGTTCCCGCCGATCTGGACGGGTACATCCGGGGCAGGATCGACGTGAACGGTTCGGTCCGGGACCGCGGCGACGTCAACGGGGTCATGGCGCTGGATTCACTGAAACTTTTCGGACTTCAGAACGAGCTGGTGAACACGGAACCCGTCAGGCTGCACTTCGACGGGGCCCACATCCATATGGATTCCATGTCCGCCACGATCCGCCGAATCAATCAACCCGATGACGAGCGGGGCCGGCTTACGATGCGCGGCCGCCTGGCATACGTCGATGGCGGAACCGAGGCGGGTGCGTCCGACCTCGTCATCCTGGGTGAGCAGATCAGAATGGACGCCCTGATGGCGCTGGCCAATCTCGATCTTCCCCTGGGTGGCAACGTGAATACCCGGATCGAAGTCACCGGTCCGGCCTCCGCCCGGGTCATAGACGCCCGTGCTGCCTTGGATCAACCGAGATACAATCAAGCCTCCCTGGACAGCCTCTCCGTCCACCTGGTGTATGGCGGCGGGGAAATCGCCGTCCGGGACCTGCGGATCAGCAAAGGCGGCGATACCATAACCGCCCACGGAACCATACCCTATGACCCGGCCCGTACCGAGTGGACCGGCGATGCGACCGGTGTGGAGGATATCGCCCTGACCGTCGAAGGAGACGACATCGACCTGTCTTTCCTTAGTGGTATCGTGTACGATCTCGAACGCATCGAGGGGAAGGCCGACATCCGCATGTCCATCGGAGGAACACCCGCTTCTCCCCGGTCGGTCGGCCAGGTCACCGTTCGGGACGCGGCGGTGCGGTTCCGTGAGTTCGAACCGATGTTCCGGGCAGACGTACTCCAGGTCGACGTCGACGGAGGCGCCTTCGCGCTAAAGCCCGTGACGTTCCGCGCCGGGGACGGCACGGTCCGGGTTTCTGGCGACCTCTTGACAGACAACCTGTCCTTCGCCGAAATCGAAGCCTATGCCGATTTCAGCCAGGCTGAAGTGGAACGACTCGGTTCGGCCATGCTTGTAATCGACGGAACGCTTGCCTGGACCGGCAACAGGGACCTTTCGCGGATTTACAATGTAGCCGATCCGATCGTCGTGACCGGAGTGGTCACGCATTCGCTGGATATAGGCGAATTGCTTCTCGACAACGCGATCATACGTCCGCAGGACACGCCGGACCCGTTCCTGGAGAGCATCGCGCTGGACGTAGCCGTGGACGTGACCGACCTGGACGTCGAGAACAATATCGCCCAACTGACCGTCGAGGGCGGAGTGGCCCTCGGCAATACGGTGCAGAATCCCCTGGTGACCGGAAACGCCGTCGCCGAGGAAGAAGGCGTGATCAGGTACCTGGGCGCAACCTTCGAACTGGAAACCGGTCGGATCGACCTGACCAGGCGCGTACCGTTGGAGAGCTTCACCGCATTGATCGAGTACCCGGTGGCGCAGCTCGACCCGGTCCTGAACATACAGGCCTGGGCGCCCCGCGTTCGCGACATTCACGATACTTATTACGAAGTGGAACTGCTCGCATCCGGACCGGTGTCGACGGTGACACCCCAGTTGCGTGCGGCGCCGCGCGACGATAACGCGACCGAGATTCTGGCTTCGGGTTCCCGGTCGCTTGCCGGTCCCGAGGTAATCTACGGTCCCGAGGTCGTCTCCCTGCTGACTTTCGGCACGGCCGGACTCACCAGCCTGGGTACGCCCGATGAATACGCCGGCATGAGAAACAGGGCCTTTTTGATGACCGGAGAGGCACTCGCAGAGGCCTTGTTGAATCTCGACGAAGTCCAGGTCGAGGGTGATCCTTTCTCGATGAACAGCGCCATTCAAGCCGGATCGCCGGTTCAACTTACCCTCAGCAAGCGGATCAACCGGCGCGCCCGGGTCAGCTTTACCCGGTTGTTTCAATCTTCGGATTACTCGCTGCGGGTCGGTTACCAACTGACCGATTTCCTGTATATCGAGACGTTTTCCGATCAATCGGGCGAACTTCCCCAGAATGGAATCGACCTCCGGGTCAAATTCCGGTTTCGGTAAGCTGAGCGCCTTTGCATGTAAGGACGTCACGGGACCAAACGGTCAGGCAATACACATGGTTAAGGGAATGAGGCTTCCCTCGAAGCCAACCGTTGCCGAATCGGGTCGTACCGGTTCATCCCGGATGTGGTATCCCGGTACGATCCGGACGCTGTTTCTTCTGGCGATCCTGTACGCTTTCCCCACCAACGCCCAGCAGACCCATATCGTCGAGCGCATCGTCGTCGATGGCAACGCGTCCATCGCGGAGGACCGCATTCTCAGTCTGATCGAAACCAGAACGGACAGTTTTCTAAGGCCCAGATTCTGGCAACGCAGACGAATAAACAACGCCACCTGGCGGACCGACCTGTCGGCGATAGAGAGTTTCTACAGGAACAGCGGTTTTCTTGATGCAAGGGTCCGGTCCGTTCGCGAAGAGATTGACACGGATCGGGTCGCGCTCAGGATCGTCATCGACGAAGGCCCTCGGTACACCGTGCGCGCGGTTAATCTGAACGGCTTCGGATACCTGTCCGAAGACGAGGTGCGGCAGAACCTGATCACGCGGGAAGGCCAGGTTTTCTTCCGTTTGTCCGCCGCGAGGGACAAACGTTACATCCAACGTCTCGCCGATCGCCGGGCGCTGCTGGACGTGGTGGTGGACTCGAACATCGTGCTGCACGTGGAGGACCACTCCGTTACCGTAAACTTCCGGGTTGTCGAAGGGCATCCCGTCAGCGTGGGCGCGATACAGGTCCGAGGTCTGCGGAAGACCCACAGAAACGTAGTGATCCGCGAACTGGAGATCCAACCGGGAGAGCTCTACGACAACGCGAAGATATCCTTGAGCCAGACCCGGCTCTTCCAGACAGGCCTGTTCCGCAGCGTGCGCCTGTCTCCCCTGAGGAGCGACACCTCCGCTACGGTGCGGGACCTGGTGGTGGAGGTCACCGAACTGCCCGGGGGCGAGGTGAGCTTCGGCGCCGGGTTCGCCACGGCGGAACGCTTCAGAGGCAGCTTCAGCGTCGCCTACCGGAACTGGCTGGGACGGGGGATCACCATCGGCGCAAACGGTCAGATCAGTTCGCTCTTCCAGCACGTCGAGTCGGGGGTCACGCAGCCGTGGTTGTTCCGGACCAGGACGACAGGCATCCTGCGCGCGTTCTTCCGGCGCGAGGACCGCATCAGCCATACCGAGCAGGAAGCGGGCGTGTCCGTGGCGGTCAACCGCGAACTCTCCCGCACCTACCGAAGCCAACTGACCTATACGCTGAAGAACATCGAGGTATCGTCGCTCAGCGACGAACTGGCCGAACTCCTGCGAAGCGGTTCGGAAGTCGACAGCCTCCGGTCCAGGCGCGAAGGCAGTCTGACCGGGCTTGTGACGTACGACACGCGGGATGATATCCTGAACCCGAAGACGGGATTCTTCGGTCAATTCCAGAGCAGCGTGGCCAGCCCTCTGCTCGGCAGTTCCACGCTCAACCGGAGCTCGATACTTACGGTGAGGGCCATAGCCCGTAAATACCTGTCCTTTCCCAACGCGCCGGATTTTTCAACCGCTGTCTCGTTTGCCTACGTGAGGGCGCTGAATGAGAACCGCGTACCTCTCGACAGCAGACTGTTCATCGGAGGCGACCGATCGGTGCGGGGTTTCGGCATAAACCGGATCGGCCAGCCCGACGGCGGACTGATCGCCATCAGCGCACAGCATGAAATGCAGATACCCTTCTCCCGGTTTGACCTGGCCGTATTCGCGGACTGGGGCGGGGTAGGAAAGACGGTGGGTTCTTTCGGTTTCGGAGATCTCCTGCTTGGTTACGGGGCGGGCGTCCGGGTGAATTCGCCCATCGGGCTGATACGGGGCGACGTGGGCTTTCACAATCAAAGCAAGATCGACCCGCCCAATTCGAGGAAGTACGACCGGACCTTCTTCTACTTCGGTCTCGGACAGGCGTTTTGAAGCTGACCGGACGGCGCCTATCCGCCTTACCTTCATTAACCCATTTACCTATTCACCCATTGACCGACGCGACTTCAGCGGCGATTTCAGTCGCGATTACAACCACGGACCATCCACGGATACAACCACGGACCATCCACGGAACCAATCACGGATTCATATCGGGCAGGGAGACATGTTCGCCAAAACAAAACTGCAGGCCTTCACGTACTATAACGATTTTGACCGCGCGGACCGGTGGCGCGACGACTTCGCCGAGCTCAAGGCCGGCGGATTTCAATTCGTTGTCTTCAGAGACGGATTCGATCTGAGAAACCAGCTGGCCTCGGAAGACCAGACGGACCGGGTGAAAGAAATGATCGACGCCGCGGCGGACGCGGGAATCCGGTCCATCCTGCACATCGGCAACCCGAAGGCCCTGTACCTGTTGCCCGACACCCGGGCGTGGCGCCTCGACTATGTGCGGCGCGTGTCGGAAGTATTCGGTTCCTGCAAGGGTTTGTACGCGTTGCAACTGGAGGACGCACCCACGGGAGGCAGCGAGTACCCCGAGGACCGCTGGCAACAGGTGATGGAGTCCGTCGAAGGCCGCCTGTTGACCATGGAAATGACCGAAGACGGGTACCTGCACGGACGCAGGATCTGGCAGATGGAACAGTATGCGCTGTTCGCGGCGGAGGTGGCCCAGTCCGTGAAGAAGGTGAAATCGAACCTGAAGACGACGATGGCTTTCCATCTCGACGCCCTCCTGCCGGCTGAGACGCTGGTCCACTTTCAGCAGACGGCCCGTGCACTGGACTTCGTCATCATCGATCCGGGATCCCCGCGGGTGCAGTCCGCGACGGATGCCGGCCGCCTGATCCGATGGGCGGCGCGCGCTGCCGGGTCTCTGGCGGAAGCGGACGTCTGGATGGTCGTCGGCTCGCAGATGATGCGGGGCAGGTACCAGGCCACGCTGCGGGAGCTGCGGGAGTGGACGGCCGCGGCCTGCGCGCCGGGGGTGTCGGCCGTCGGCTGGCATAACTGGGACGATTCCGCTTGGTGGGAAGACAGGCCCATAAGGGGCAGGTCCCTGTCGGAATCGAACGCGGAGCAATGGACGGCGATTTCCGCGCTCAGTCGATCGGTGACGGAGATGGAACGTCCGAATGCTTCGTCCGCGGAATACCGATGCCTGCTTTCGTACGATTCCTTCGCCAGCCGCGTGCCCGCACTGGACGTATGGACGCCCCACGGCATCCTCGAAGAAAGCACAGGGCAAGAAGTGGGCTACGCGTCCGATCACCAGATATCGGACGGAGACCGGCTTTCCGGGTGTGAATGGTTGTGCTGCACGCCCTGCCCAACGGTCAGAGACGCGGTCGTCGACCGTCTGATCCGCTTCATGCGGGCAGGCGGATGGATCGTGGGGTCGGCCGACGACTTCAGCCTGGACGAGGGGATGCGTCACGGCGACGCGCGAGCACGCCTGTTCGGCATACAGGCGGAGTCCGTCCTCAACGATCCGGACCGGATCCTGCTGACCGCCGGCTGGCCCGACCTGCCCGAAGGTGCCGCGCTCGAAGCGCACCACTGGCGGATGAGACTGGCGGAAATCGACGACGACGTGCGCGTCATCGGACGGTGGGGCGACGGTTCGGCCGCGGTGATCCTGAAGCCGCACAAGGCCGGCGGCGCGATTTATATGGGCACCGATCCCTATCGGTCCGCGGATAGAGACCGCAACGGCCACTGGCGTGAATTCCTGAAGGCCGTCCTGAACCGGGAAGTCCTCAAGCGCTTGTCGAAGGCATAGCGTCCGCGGTCCAGGTCCGCAGCAAACGCCGGAACGACCGGCGCCTAAGGGAACGATCGGCGCTTACAGGAACAACCGGCGCCCACGGGAACGACGGGCGCCTACTCCAGGTTGGCGTGCCTTGCGAACATGCTCCGCCCGGTTTCTTCGAGCCGCGCCATGAGCAGCATGACGCAGGCATCGAGCATCACCCCGAGACTCTGTTCGAAGAGCGTGCCCATCGGCTGGCGCGACCGGTGTGCCGGACCGCCGGATTCTTTCGATGACTTCGGCGTGGGCGCGGGTATGACGACGACAACGTCCGCCAGCCTGGCCGCGGGAGAATCCGGGTCGGCGGTCGCCGCCGCAACGCGTGCGCCGGCCTCGGCCGCTTTCCCGGCATAGTGGACCAGGCGGTCCGTCTCGCCCGATCCCGATCCGATCAGCAGCAGATCTCCCCGTCGGACCGCGGTCGAGGTCGTTTCGCCCACCACGTGGGCCGACAGGCCGAGCTGCGCAAGCCGCATGGCGAAACCGCGCATGACCAGCCCGGAGCGTCCCGCACCGGCAACGAAAATCCGCTGGGCCCCAGTGACTTCCCTTACCAGCGCTTCGACTTCATCGTATGAGATCTGGTTCACCGTTCGCCGGAGTTCGTCCAGGATGGACCGGGCGATCACATCGAATGGGGGAGAGGCCTTCTCGTTATCCATCGGTTCGATGCACGACCTCCATGACCTGCCGGACCGCACGGACCGCGCGGGCGGGGTCGGCGCTTCCGGTGATATAACCCCCAACGACCACGATGTCCGGACTGTGCGGAATCAGCCGCTCTATCGTGGCAGGATCCAGACCGCCCGCGACGGCCAGCCCCGCCCGTTCGACCACCGCGCCGACCTGGCCGACCACCGCGCCGACCCGTTCGACCACCGCGCCGACCCGGCCGATGCCTTCCGAGGCCCGCTCTGAATCGCCCGGTCCGCCCGGTCCGCCCGGTCCGCCCGGTCCGCCCTGCCCGCCCTGCCCCCGGGCGTCGAAAGCCGTGTGCAGACAGAGGTAATCCAGCCCGGTCCGATCCAGCCTGCGGGCCAGGGAGACCGCCTCGTCCACTTCGCGGATGGTGATCAGGTCGGCCATGATCCGGCCGCCGGACCGCTTCCCCCGCTCGACCGCTTCCCGAAGCGTAGCCGGGTGGGCCGTCCCGAGAACGGTTACGATGTCCGCACCCGCATCGAAGGCAAGGCCCGCTTCCAAGGCGCCGGCGTCGGCGATCTTGAGATCCGCCAGGATCTTCTTATCGGGATGGTCCTGCCGGATCCCGCCGATGATGTCGACCCCGTAACGGATCAGCAGGGGCGTTCCGAGTTCGATGATGTCCACGTCGCCGGCGGTCCGGTCCAACAGGCGACGAACCGTACCCTCGTGCGGCGTGTCCAGGGCGAGTTGGAGCAGCATGATGGCCGTGTCCGTTGGGCAGCGATGGGCAGTGGGTCCGTTCGAACCCGGTCAGTCCACACCGTCGCCGATACATACCCGGAGCAGGTTCGGGTGCTCGGGGAGATCCTTCGTACCGGCGCCATAGCCGATCTTTCTCAATATCATCTTCGGCAGGACCCCGTGCCCGTCTGCCGTGGCTTTCAGAAACGCGGCGCCGGTCGGGGTGACCAGCTCCCCTTCAATCCCGGTGTGATATACCGGCATGTCGCGCATCAGTTCAAGCGCGCCCGGGGCGGGAACGGGCATCCGGCCGTGCGCGCAGTGGATAAACCCCCGGCCCACCGGCAGCGCCGACGCGTACACCCGGTCGATGTCGAGCAGGGCCAGGCCGATACAGGCGCCCACGACGTCCACGATCGCGTCCACCCCGCTGACTTCGTGAAGGTGTACCTCCTGTTTCGAGATGCCGTGCACCTTGCTTTCCGCCGTCGCCAGGTGGTCGAACACCTCGATGGCCCGGCGTCTGACGGACTCGTCGAGCGTGCTGCCTTCGATGACGGAGGTCAAATCATCCAGGTGCCTCGCTTCCCCGTGGTCGTGGAAGGGTCCGGATTCGCCGGGTCCTTCGATGACTTCACGGCCCTCGGCGGTCCGGACGAGGACGTCGATCTTGGTTCCCGCGATAAGCTGCCGGGTCACCGTCTTCCGGGTGAGCCGGTAACCGTCCAGGGGGAGTTTCCCCAGTTCGCGGTTCAGTATATCGAAATCCAGGCCGGCGTCCACCAGCGCGCCGAGAATCATATCGCCGCTGATACCGGAGAAGCAATCGAAGTACGCAATGGCCATCATACGCCCCATAAATAAATGACCGGACGATCTCCATGCATCGTCCGGTCATGAGCATCAGTTGAAAAAGCGGGTCAGTCTACTGGCGGGTACCGCCGTCCACCGTGGTATCCCCGGTGTCGCCGGCTTCGCTGGTTTCACTGGCTTCGGCATCCGCGCCGGCTTCGCTGTCCGTGCCGGCTTCGCTGTCCATTTCCATGGCCTCACTGTCCGCTTCCACGGTTACGCCACCCGCGTCTCCTGCTTCGCTGTCCGCGGTCGCTTCCCCGCCGGCGTTCCCGGTCTCACTGTCCTGGGCGCTTCCTTCTTCCATTTCCCCTTCTTCCATCTCCCCTTCCGCCATCTCCTCTTCGGTCAACTCGGCTTCCTTCAATTCCAGGGCGACCAGCAGTTCATCCACGTCTTCCGGCCAGGCCTCGTTCAACTCCAGTGCGATCGTCAGTTGATCGGCGACGGTCTCCAGGGATGCTTCCTCGATGCCCATTTCCACCAGGCTTTCCTTGAAGCTGTTACCCTCGTATTCGATTTCACCGCCGGAGACGAAGGTGAACTGGGCCAGCAGGGTCTCCTTCCACGCATCCTGGTCGACTGCTTCGAGATGGCCCTTCAACTGTTCCTCTTCCACGGCCGCGGCAACGAAATCGTCGATCACGCCCATGATCATTTCTTCGCCGCCCAGCCGGTCATACAGGGGACCGTCCATCACCCATTCCATGTTCGGGTCGTCATGCTGGGCATGAACGGGCGCTGCGGTTCCGATCAAAAGCAACAGCGCGGAAAGCGCCGCGGAAGTCATAACCATACGAATCATTTTAAATCTCCTTGTCCCGGTTCGGGTCACGTTGTTTCGGTACAGACTCCATCTCTCGCCTTGTCGCGTCGTCTGCGTCAACAGGGTTATACAGGAAGATAGGGAAATCCGTTAAAAAATCAAATGATTCTCCCCGGGTCGGGTTGGGTCGGGCCGGTGAAGCCCTCACAGCAGACAGGTGTCGATGACGTGGGCGACACCGTCGGCGTCGTTGTCCGGCGCGACCAGGTCCGCGGCGCGCCGCACGGCATCGGGCGCGTTCCCCATGGCCACGCCGAGGCCGGCATATTCGATCATGTCCAGGTCATTGAAGTTGTCGCCGATACCGATCATCCGCTCCGCTCCGATTCCGAACCGTTCTCCGAGGAAAGCGAGGGCCTTCGCCTTGGACACGCCGGCCGGTACGATTTCCATGCACCAGTAGTCGCCTACCAGGGTGCTGCGCGACAGTATGACGCCGATACGGTCGCCGTATTCCGCCAGTTCCGCTTCCAGCTCCTGCATGGACGACCCCCTTCCGGCCACCGCGATCTGCGCGGGGTCCCGGCCCAGCACCTTTTCCAGGTCGTCTACTTGAAAGGCCTTGTCCGCGTTGGCCTCCAGGTATCGGTCCCGCCA
The DNA here is from genome assembly GCA_022822725.1 of Candidatus Latescibacterota bacterium. Classification (GTDB taxonomy): domain Bacteria; phylum JAAXHH01; class JAAXHH01; order JAAXHH01; family JAAXHH01; genus JAAXHH01. The sequence goes on along the minus strand of JAJEAN010000001.1, from coordinate 244,981 downwards.
GCCGTTCGCGGATCGAGGGGGTTCGTACCAGATATACCGGCTTTCCGGGACCGGTTCATAGACGAGCGGGTCGTGGCCGCGCCGCCGGCAGAAATCGACCAGGTCGGCCGCCAGGTCCCTGGGCAGGTTCACCGCCCTGAGCAGCGGGCCGTCCAGGGATTCGAGTATGAGCGCACCGCTGTGGAAGACCATCGTCGTGGAAGACGGCACCTGTTCCGCCGCGGCCCGGCCGGAGTTCAGGCTTCGCCCGGTACAGAGCGCCACGCGCTTCCCGGCCGCGACGGCCCGGTGAAGCGCCTCTCGCGTCCCCGGGGAGACCTCGCGGCGCGACGTCAGCAACGTGCCGTCGATGTCGATGGCGATCAGGTCGTAGGCCATGCCTGCGGCTCTCTCAATGCGCGGCTCTTTCGATTCAGGGTATGAAGCGCTCGATGGCCCGGGCGACGCCCTCGTCGGCCACCGAAGCCGTGACATGATCCGCCCGGGCGCGGATTTCGGGCGGTCCATTGCCCATGGCCACGCCCAGGCCCGCGACGTCTAACATCTCCAGGTCGTTCAGGTTGTCCCCCACGGCCATGACCTCGGAGAGACCGATCCCGAGCAGCCGGGCCAGTCTGCGCAGCCCGTCGCCCTTGGACACGCCGTGCGGCATGACCGTGATTACATGGTAGCAAGGGTCCCACGGACTGATTTCGAAGACCACCCCCACATCGGGTAGTCGGTCCCTTATGTGTGATTCCCGGGACCTGACCCGTTCGTTGCGCTCGGCGACCGTGATGCAGGCAACGTCCTGCCGCAGAAACGCGCAGACATCGTCCACCCGGTGAACGCGGTCGGCGTTCTGCGCGGCGTAGTCTGTAAACGCCTGGTTGTCCGGATCGAAGGAGTCATAGTAGAAGTACTGCACTTCGGGCAGGGAACCGTACACGATGGGATGGAACCCGATGCCGCGAAAGACCCTGACGGCATCCATCGCGAGATGACTCGGAAGGTTCCGCAGATACCTGGCGCGACGGGCGGGGGCGTCGTAAATCACGGCGCCGTTGTTCAGTACGTAGGGAGCGTTCAACGGCAGATGCCGCACGGCCTCCCGGGCGGATGGCAGGCTTCGCCCGGTACACACCGTGACGCGGACGCCGCGTCCGGCCGCGTGGTGAACGGCCTCGACCGTGGCATCGGACATTTCCCGACTGCCGTCGAGCAGCGTGCCGTCGATGTCCAGGGCGAGGAGGCGATACATGGCAAACCGGATCAAAAAAACGGAGACTTCAGGAAAGCCTCCGTTTACGACTTGGACCGTTGAAACCGATGGGCGCTAGTGGACTCGAACCACTGACCTCCACGATGTGAGCGTGGCACTCTAACCGGCTGAGCTAAGCGCCCGGCAAATGGGCCCGCCAGGACTCGAACCTGGGACCGTCCGATTATGAGTCGGATGCTCTAACCAACTGAGCTACAGGCCCATGAATGACGCCCAGTTCAGCATGCCCGACAGATTGGGCCAATATAGGCGTACGGCGGGTCATCGTCAAGCAAAAGATGGGTTTCTTCTCATCCACCGCGGGCTGATTGCAGCAGGACTTTTTCCTGCTGCTTGAGCTCCATGTAGGTGGCCATGGCGTCGTTCAATTCGTCGCTTCGGCCGCCCGTTTCCATCTGCTTGATCTGTTCCATCAGGCGGGCCATGCTTTCCTTGAGCCGTTTCTGCTTGATCCGGACGATATGGTCCCGGGCCCTTTGCTCCAGGTTGACGCCGGAGTCCGACGTGTTGATCAGTTCCGTGATCACCCGCACGGCCTCGTCGTCGCCGAAGGTATCGATCAGGCCGGCCAGGTCGTAGGAACCCCCGTCGCCCAGTCCGGCAAGACACTTCTCGACGATCCGGCGGTACAGGGGATACTTGAAATCATGCGGCTCCAGCTGGCCTTCGACGAGTTCGGCGATGGTCCGGTCGCTGAGCATGAGCTGGACCAGGTCCCGTTCCACCCGCTCGCCGCCGTCCCGCGCCGCCGCGCCCGGGACCGCCTGGCGATCACGCGGATCGGTGCCCGGACCGCGTGAACCGCTCTGACCGTCCGACCGGCCCGACCGGCCCGACCGGCCCGGATGCCGCAATTCAGAGGCCAGCAGGCCCTGCAACGCCGGGAAGCGGCGTTCGGCTTCTTCCCGGTACATTTCCCTGTGAACCAGGTTCGACGTATTCCGGATCAGGCCGGCCAGCGTCCGGAATACCTCGTCCCTTTCGCCCGATGCCTGGAGATTGGCATGGTAGCCCATGAAATCGGCCGGGGAATCGGCCTGTTCCACGAGTTTCATAAACCCGTCCGGCCCGTGTTCCCGCACGTAGGAGTCGGGATCGTGGTTCTCCGGCAGCCGCACGACACGGGTCCATAGCCCACTTTCCACCAGGGGTTCGATGGCGCGCCAGGTCGCCCTCACGCCGGCCTGGTCCGAATCGTAGACGAGGTACGCCTGCTGCCCGTACCGCGCAAGGAGCCGGGCCTGTTCCCGCGTCAACGCCGTTCCGCACAGGGCGACCACCCCCTGGATCCCCTGTTCATGCAGGCCGAGGAGGTCCATGTATCCTTCCACGACCAGCGCCCGTCCCTGCCGCCGCAACGACTCCCGTGCCTGGTACAGCCCGTAGAGTACCTGGCTCTTCCGGTAGATGGGGGATTCGGGTGAATTGAGGTACTTGGGCTGGTCCTCGTCGGAAAGCGCCCGTCCGCCGAATCCAACCACGCGGCCGCTCGGCGCCTGTATGGGAAAGATGAGCCGTTTCCGGAAGGCATCGTAGGTACGCTGCTCACCCGCCTTGGCCAATCCGGCCTTGACGAGCAGGTCCGTGCCGATGCCCTGTTTCCGTGCGGCGTTCAGCAGGTCGTTCCAGGAATCGGGCGCGTAGCCGAGTCCGAAGGACTTTATCGTCTGTTCGGACAGTCCGCGCTGTTCGGCGTACCGCCGGACGATGGAATCCCGGCCGGCTTCCAGCAGGCGTTCGTGGAAGAACAGGGCGGCGAACCGGGTCACGCGCGCCAGGCTTTCCGCCTCGCTGCCGGCCTCGTGTTCCCTATTCGTATCGGGTATGGTGATATTCAGGCGGCGGGCGATATGGTGGACCGCTTCGACGAACGTGACGTTCTCGTGCTCCATGAGGAAAGTGAAGACGTTACCGCCCTTCCCGCAACCGAAACAGTGGAAGATCTGGCGTTCCGGGTTGACGCTGAAGGAAGGGGTCTTCTCGTCGTGAAACGGACAGAGCCCCAGGTAGTTCTTGCCCGATCTGCGCAGCGTGACGTAGTCGGAGACGATGTCCACGATGTCCGCCTGCGACCGGATCGAATCGACGAGATCTTCCGGGATCCTCGCCATGGCGCTCCCCCGCGTTCGCCCGTCGCTACCGCGCGGGCCTGTTCAAGGTCCTCACACCAGGTCGCACGCCTCGGGCGGCATCCAGTGCGCGTCCTGGTTCTCCCACTTGACGTTGCATCCGATGGGATTGGTGAGCGAAGTCCGCACTGGACGCCCCGCCGTCACGTCGTCGAGGGCCGCTTCCAGGTCGTTCACCGTTATGCCGTCCGAGTCCCGCGGACTGTCGACGCCGCGGCCGGTGTAGACCAGGTTGCGATCCCGGTCGAAGACGTAGAAGTGAGGCGTCCGAAGGGCGCCGTACGCCCGCGCGGTATCCTGGGACAGGTCGCGCAGGTAGACCCACGGGAAACGATGGACGTTCATCCGGGCGACCATGTGATCGAAGTCGTCGTCGGGATGGGTGATCTCGCTGTTGGAATTGATCCCGACGAACCGGACGCCGCGGGACGCGAATTTCTCCGCGGAAACGCGCGTTACTTCATCGGAACCGGTTACGTAGGGACAGTGGTTGCAGGTGAAGAACACCACCAGCGTCTCGGCGGTGGAGAAGTCGTCCAGGCTGTAGGTCCTGCCGTCCGTCCCCGGAAGCGAGAACCCCGGCGCGGATTCACCCGGTTGCAGCGTAAAGGCCATGATCGCCCTCCTGTTGTATCGATATCAATTGGAACTGATGATGGATCGTCCGGCCACCGCGGCGCCAGCGCGCCGTCAACGCAGCACCACCGCGGCGACTACGCAGCGCCGCCTCGGCGTCTACATGCGGAATCGCGGCGTCAGCGCGCGGAAGCGCTCAATCTTTCATCTCCACGATGGTCACTCCCGTCCCCCCGTCGCGCTGTTCGGCGAAATGGGAGGACTTGACCAGGGGGTGGTGTTGCAGGAACTCCTGGATCGCGCTGCTCAGCGCCCCGGTACCCTTACCATGAAGTATACGGATTTCGTTGAGGTCATCAAGGGCGGTCCGGTCGATGTAGCGATCCACGGCGTCGATGGCCTCCCTGGCGCGGAAGCCCCTCACGTCGAGTTCCGAAAGTGCGGCGCCGGGACGGTCCACCCGGACTTCCACGCGGCTTGCGGGTTTTCCGCGTGACGGCCCGGGATCGGGATTGTGGCGACTGACATCGGACCTCCGGGCCGTGATCTCCATCCTGCCGGTCCTGATGCGCAGCCGGTCTCCCTGGTCCTGGATCACGCTCCCCGCCTGCCCCAGCGACGCCACCCACACCTCGTCGCCCGCCGAGATGGTCTCCCCGGTGGGATCCGCAGCGGAGTTTCCGGCACGATCCGCAGCGGCGTCCCCGGCACGATCCGCAGCGGCGTCCTTCGTGTCCGTCGCGGCATCCCCGGCATCCCCGTCCGCTGAAGCGGTATCGGAATCAATGGCGTCGAGCATGCGCTGGAGCTGCGCGCGCTGGTCAACGACCGTCTTGCGCGATGCCTCGACGGCTCCGGACACGGCCTGTTCCCTGCGGACCTCGGCCACCGCCTGGTCGATGGCGGCCTGGGCGTCTTTCAGCAGCCGGTCCATCTTCTCCCGGCCGGCGGCGATCGTGTCGCGTTCTTTTTGCCGGTAGGAAGCGATCTGGTCTTCGTAGTTCCGCTTGAGTCCATCCAGTTCAGCGCGAAGCCGTTCCGCCTGCTCCTGCGCGTCTACGAGCAGTTCGTGCTTCCGGTCCATTTCCATGATGACTTCGTCCAGGCGCTTTTCGGTGGTACCCATGAACCGGGAGGCGCGCTCGAGCACGTCGCCGGGCATACCGAGCCGGCTGCCGATTTCCAGCGCGTAGCTGGCGCCGGGGATACCCTGCCTGAACAGGTAGGAGGGCGTCAGGGTTTCCACGTCGAAAACCATCGAACCGTTTTCCACCCCATCGGTCCGGGTGGCGAAAGCCTTGAGCGTATCGAAGTGGGTCGTGGCCGCGGTTACGGTACCCCGCAGGGTCAGCGACTCCAGGATGGCCATGCCCATGGCCGAGCCCGCCGACGGGTCCGTGCCGGCGCCCAGTTCGTCGAGGAGTACAAGGGTGTGGTCGTCGGCCTCCTCCAGTATGGTCCGGATATGCACCAGGTGGGCGGAGAAAGTACTCAGGTTCGCCTCGATCGACTGCTCGTCCCCGATGTCTGCAAAGATCGTGTCGAACACGGCGATTTCGGTGTCGTCGTCCGCCGGTATGTGCAATCCGGCCTGGGTCATCATGGTCAGGATGCCGATCGATTTCAGGGCGACCGTCTTGCCGCCCATGTTGGGGCCGGTGATCACGAGCGTCCGCGCGCTTTCCCCGACCTGCAGGTTCAGCGGGACGACGGTTTCGCACTGGTCCGACAACTGAAGGATGGGGTGCCGGGCGTTGCGCAGGACGATGCGCCCGTCGGTATTCAGACGCGGCGGCGCGGCCCGGAGGTCGATGGAAAGCACGGCGGCCGCATGAAAGAAGTCGAGTTGGCCCAGCAGGCCGTAGGAAACGGATATGGCGTCCACCTGCTGGTGTACCTGGTCGGTCAGGGACAGCAGGATGCGCTCGATCTCGCGGCCTTCCGCCACGATCAGTTCACGCAGCCGGTTGTTGAATTCTACGACGCCGATGGGTTCGATGAATACCGTGGCGCCGCTGGCCGACTGGTCGTGGACCACGCCCTGCACCTGGCCGCGGTGGTCCATGCGTACCGGGACCACGTATCGCCCGTCCCGCATGGTGATGACCGGCTCCTGCAGCGCCCTGGCCCCCGCTTCCGACTGAATGAACCGCTGCAGCCAGTTCCGAGCGCGCTCCCGCATCGTCTGCTGGTCCGTGCGTATACGCCGCAAGCCGGGACTGGCATGGTCGCGAATGTTGCCGTCGCCGTCGATGGCCTGCCCGATCGAGGTTTCGATCTCCTGGAAGTCTCCCAGCCCGGCCGCGAGGGACCCGACGCGCGGGGCCGTGGCACGATTCCGCGACCTCAGGCCGAATGCCCGCATGCGCCGGCTTACGCGGAGGGTATCTGCCACGTCGAGAAGGGTCTGGGGCTCCAGCCTCGCACCGGCCACACCGGCCTGTTCCAGGGCCGCGCCGATGTCCTTGATGCCCCGCAGGGGGACCGTTTCGGCCTGGTCCAGGAATCCGCGCATCTCGGTGACTGTCTGCAGGTTGTTCCCGATCACGACGACGTCTTTGCCCGGTACCAGGGACATGGCCCGGCGGTGGCCCGGTGCGGAGACCGTCCTTTCCGAACACATCGTCCTGACGGCGTCGAATTCCAGTACGTTCAGGGTGTGGGGAGGTATTCCGGGTTTCATGTTCGGTCGTTTTCGAATCGTCGCCGGCCGGCTGCGCGCTTCGGGCCGACTATTCGCATTAGGCCGGCCGCTCACATCGGACCGGCTACCCGTTAGGCAGGTACCGTTCCAGTTTCTCCATGACAGGCGGGGAACCGGGAGACACACGGTCCATGACGGTATCGATGATCGCCGGTATGATGGACATGGCTTCCGGTGCAAGAGACGACCTGTCAAGCTGGGTCTTCGCCGTACCGGTGAACGGCATGAATACATAAAGGATCAACAGCAGACTCGCGATGACGCATCCGCGCGCGCCACCGAGCAGCAAGCCGGCCGATCGGTCGAGAAGGGACTTCGATGCGCTCTGTAACGAACGGCCGACCACGCCGGTAACGGCATTGACCAGCGCGAGCGACAGGACCAGGCAGGCGAACAGGCTGAACCAGTGCATCCAGCCGGTAGATATGCCCGTCAGGCGGCCGAGGAAATCAGACACCAGACCGAACTGGGTCAGGGATATGACCACCACCGCAACGATGCCCGCAAGGTCGATCAGGCTCCGGGCGAATCCCTTTCTAAAGCCGGTTGCCGCCTGGTACAGGACGAGGATTCCGATGGCGATATCGATCCAGTTCATGGCACCAAAACACGGAAAGCCTCCCCGGGGATTCGGAGAGGCTTCGAAATCAGAACTGCCGCTGACCGCGATTTTCAGGGAATCATCCGGTCTGCATGGACTGCATGTCCCGCGTGGTCAGGCCGGCCAGGCAATCCCGCACGATGTTGTTGACGAGCCTGCCGTCCGCCCGCCCCTTTACACGGGGCATGACCGCACCCATGACCCTGCCCAGGTCTCCCGGTCCCGCGGCGCCGGACTGGTCGATCACTTCCTTAACCACGGACCTGATCTCTTCCTCGGACAGTTGTTCCGGAAGATAGGACGCAAGGATCTCCAGCTCTTCTTCGGCCTGCGCGACCAGGTCCTTTCGATCTCCCTTGACGGCGAATTCCAGCGCTTCTTTCCGGGACTTGATCAGGGAAGAAACCACCTCGACCGTTTCCTCGTCCACCAGTTCGCTTCCCTTGGCGATCTCCCGGTTCTTGATCTGCGCGCGTATCATGCGGACCAGGCCGAGGCGTACGGTTTCCCGGTTCCTGAGTGCCGTCTTCATGTCATCCGTCAAACGCTCTTTAAGCGCCATGACCCGCTCCGGTCGATCAGTATCTTTCCTGCTGGAGCCGCTTCTGATTCTTCCGTTTCGCCGCGTTCAGCTTGCGCTTGCGTTTCGCGCTTGGTTTTTCGAAATGCTGATGCTTGCGTATTTCAGACATGATGCCGACTTTCTCGCAAGTCTTGGTAAAACGACGCAGGGCTTTTTCGAACGGTTCTCCTTCCCTGACACGAATACCTGGCATCCTCACACCCCCTCTCTTGCCACTCGAATCGGGTGAACCAAGTCTTACTCTCCGTCTCTATTCAAGCCTACCCAATATGCCATGGATTTACAGGAAAAGCAAGGAGTTTAATTCGTTCGATCCCGATAGGCGCCTTTCGTCCCGCCGAACGACGCTCAAGCGGCCAGTTCGGGCATTTTGCGTCCTCCGAGCAGGTGCATGTGAAGGTGGAATACGGTCTGGCCCCCATCCCGGCCGCAGTTGACGATCAGCCGGTACCCGCCGGCTTCGACGCCGGCTTCCCGGGCGATCCGGTTCGCCGCTGCCGTGAGCCGGCTCATGACCCCGGTCTCGTCGCTGCCCAGGTCGGCGACCGTTTCGATATGCGCCCGCGGTACGACGAGGATATGCACCGGGGCGGCAGGGTTAATGTCCCGGAAGGCCACGACGTGCTCGTCTTCGTAGACAAACTCGGTGGGCAACGATCCGGCGACGATCCGGCAGAAAAGACATTCGGACATGCTATCGTCCTCCATTGTTCCTCGTGCTCGAAACGAGGCGATGACTTCCGGCTGCTTCGGTCATGGGCCGGCGACTCCCGGTGATTTCGGCCACGGTACGTTGACGCACGGCTGCTTCGGTCATGGGCCGGTGACTTCAGGCGGCCGCGATCACGGAGCGTCCAGCGCCGCCATGAGCAGGGCCAGCCCCGCGATGGCCGCCGTGTCGGACCGGAGTCGCGCGCGTCCCAGGGAAACCGTCACCATGCCCGCTTCACGGGCCATGGCGATCTCCTCCCCGGTGAAACCCCCCTCCGGACCGATCATCAGCAGGACGCGCTTTGCCTTCGCGTCGAGGCCGGCTGCGAGGCCCGGACGCCTTTCGCCTTCCTCTTCCCAGGCGATGAGGGCCAGGTCGTATGATGAAACGGTTCCCACGACGTCCCCCATGCTCGCGACCGGTTCGATCCGGGGCAACCGGGCGCGCAGCGACTGCTTCATCGCGCTCAGGGCTATGCGCCGCCATCGGATCAGCCGTTGACCGGCCGGTCCGCCGCCGCCCGCCACGGTCCGGGCGCTGCGCATGGGAAGGATGGAGGAGACGCCCAGTTCCGTCGCCTTCTCGACGACCGTGTCCAGCCGCGGCCCCTTGAGCAGCGAAGGCGCAAGCGTGACTTCGGGCGCTTCCGTCTGGCGGTCTTTCCTGCGGTCCCGGATCTCGATTTCGATCTCCGGTTTTATGCGGACGAGCACGCCGTCGTAGATCCAGCCTTCACCGTCCACGAACTGCACGGCGTCACCGGGTTTCCGCCGCAATGCGCGGGCCAGGTGATGCTGTTCGTCCTCGTCGGTAACGAAGGCCGAGTTCTCCGTGATGTGTTCCGGGGGCACGTAGCTGAATTCCATCATTCCCGCCGATCGTGGCGCGCTGTCCGTCCGGTCGCCGGAACGGCCGCGCCGGCCCACCAGACGCCCTGGGTCTCCCGCTCGAGCAGCGAGAAACCCTGGTCTTCCAGCGCGGCCTCAAAGGACCCGGCTTCCTCGATGAGCAGACCGGACAGGATCAGTTCACCTCCGGGGTGCAGGCGAACTGCGAAAGCGGGAAGCATGGCGGTCAGGCTGGCCGCGCTGATATTGGAAACCACGATCCGGTAGCGGTCGCCCACCGCGGGATGATCCATGCGGCCGGCATGTACGTCGACCTGGCCCTCCACCCCGTTCAGCCGGGCGTTCTCCCGTGCGTTTCCGAGGGTCTCGGGATCGATGTCGATGCCCGTCGCCCGGGAGGCGCCGAGGAGGACCGCCGTGATGGCGAGCACGCCGGAACCCGATCCCACGTCAAGCACCCGGTCTCCCGGCCGAACCCGTTTTTCCAGTTGCCGCAGGCAAAGTTGCGTGGTCTCGTGACCGCCTGTACCGAACCCGGTGCCCGGGTTGATCCGAACCACGAGCGGTCGGTCGGACTTGTGCGACTCGGACTGGTGCGGCTCGGACTGGTGCGGCCCGTCTGACTGGCACGGCCCGTCCGACTGGTGTGGCTCGGACCAGGGCGGAGCGACCATGAGTCCTTCCGAGACACGGACGGGCCCCACCTTCGCTTTCCACTTCCCGGCCCAGTCGTCTTCGGAAACCTTCCTCGTGGAGATCCGGCATGGACCTTCCGCCATGCCCAGGTTGCGCAGTTCTTCCCACAGGCGGGCGATCCGGTCGAGTTTCTCGTCCACGCCGGGCAGGTCGGGCCAGAAACCGGTCACGCGCTCGGGTGCGCCTGCTGATCCGCCCGGTCCGCGCCCGGATTGCTGGACCCCGGTGGAACCCAGTTCCCAGAACGCGTTGACGATCGCTTCTTCGGTTTCGGGCGAGATGTCTACAGTGACTTCAACCCAGTGGCGCATAGGCGAGGATCGGGCGGAAGCGGGACCGGGTTTCCGGGGTCCGCGGCAGTTTCATTCGCCGAACAGCTCTTCCCGGATCCGGTTGAAAATCCCGCGGTCTTTATCGGGCGTCTTTCCGCTGTTCAACCGGGACAGCTCCTCGTACAGTTCCTTCTCACGGCCGGTGAGTTCCGTGGGCGTCCACACGATGACCTTTACAAGCTGATCGCCCTGCCCGTACCCGTTGAGATGGGGCATGCCCTTGCCGCGCAGCCTGAACACCTTGCCGAACTGGGTACCGGGGGGGATGGTGAGACGTACTTTGCCCGTGAGGGTCGGGACTTCGACCTGGTCGCCCAGGGCCGCCTGGCTGAAACTGAGCGGCAGGAGGTAGATGATGTCGTCGTCCTGCCGTTCGAAGGATTCGTGGGGCTCCTGTTCGATGACGACGAGCACGTCTCCCGCCGGTCCGCCGCGGATCCCCGCGTGGCCCTGGCCCTGCAGGCGCATGTAGTTCCCGTCGCCGGCGCCGGTCGGGATATCCACTTTGACCGTAACCGTCTTAATCTGCCTGCCCTGCCCTTCGCACGCGCTGCAGGGCCGGTCTATGGTCTTTCCCAGACCCTGGCAACTCGGGCAGGTCGTCACGTTCATCACGACGCCGAACAGGGAGGATGCGCGTTGCTGTACCTGCCCCTGCCCATGGCAGGTGGAACAGATCCGCACGCCGTTCGGGTCGGCGGCGCCGACGCCTTCGCATTGGTCGCAGGGCACGTAACGCTTGATGCGAATCGTCTTGCTGACGCTCTGGGCCAGTTCTTCCAGGGTCAGCTTGAGATTTACCCGGAGGTCCTCGCCGCGGTTGCTTGCCCTGCCGCGGGTCCGCCCGCCGAACAGGTCGCCGAATATCCCGCCCCCGAACAGGTTCCCCAGGATGTCCTCGAAGTCGCCGGCATGGGAAAAGTTCTCCCACTGGAATCCGCCCGATCCGAAGTCGCTGGCCACGCCCTGGTGGCCGAACCGGTCGTATCGCGTGCGCTTGTCCGGATCGCTGAGGACCTCATAGGCTTCAGCGGCCGTCTTGAATCTCTCTTCCGCCGCCTTGTCGTCCGGATTCCTGTCCGGATGATACTGCATGGCCAGCTTCCGGTATGCCCTCTTGATCTCGTCTTCAGAAGCCGTGCGCGCCACGCCCAGGGTATCGTAGTAGTCCTGTTTATTCATCTTCCACCGGATCCCGGCGTCTCGTCGCCGTCCTGGTTCTCCGTCTCTGCCTGCTCGGCGTGGCCCGGCTGGACCGCCTGGTCCGTCTTGTCGGCCTGCTCAGCCTGGCTCGTCTGCTCAGCGTGGCCCGGCTGGTCCGCCTGGCCGGCCTGCTCAGCCTGGTCCGCCTGACCGGTCTGCTCAACCTGGTCCGCCGGTTTCGCTGGTTTCGCCGGCGCGCGCGTCACGATGACCTTGGCAGCGCGCAGGACCTTCTCGTTCAGCGTATACCCCTTTTCGACCACGTTGATCACCGTGTCGGCCGGGTGTTCTTCGTTTTCCACGGCCATGACGGCCTCGTGCCGCGTGGGATCGAAGGGCGTTCCCTCCGCGACGATCTCCTTCATGCCCGCCTTCTCGAGTTTCTCCAGGAACTGCTGGCGGATCATCTCGAATCCCTGTGCGAATGACCGGGTCTCCTCGGAGGTCTGCGGAGCCAGGAGGGCCCTTTCGATGTTGTCGAGTATGGGGAGCAGTTCGGTGATCAGCGATTCACCCGCGTTTTTTACCAGTGCCGTGAACTCGCGGCCGGTTCGTTTCTTGTAGTTGTCGAACTCGGCGGCAAGGCGCACCAGGCGATCCTTGTAAAGCAGGACCTCCTCGGCCAGCCTGGCCTGTTCATCCTCCTCCGCATCGACCGGAACGCCGTCCGAGGGCTCCCCGTGATCCGCTTCTGCGCCGGATGCGGCCCCGTCGGTCCGGTCCTCCGACCCGTCTGCCAGTCCATTCCCCGATTCGGCGTCGTGGTCCGGCCCGGCCGCGTTGTCGGCCCCGGCCGCGTTGTCGGCCCCGGCCGTGGTGTCGGTCCCGGCCGCTGAATCGGCCCCGGCCGCGGTGTCGTTATCCTTCATCGTGGTCCCGGTCACTTCGGCTTCGCCACCGGGCGACGCCGCGGACTCGAGTGCGGCGTTCTCTTCCTTGCCCATAGTCACCTCATGCCTCCTGTCACTTCTCCGGACTTTCAGTTCCGACGATCGTTTTCCGTTCCGACCGTGTCACTCGTTCAGTCTGCTCCAACCGCGCTACACGTTCTGCCTGATCCGTTCGTTCCGCCCGCACCACGCGAACCTCGACGTAACGACCAATCCACCCGTTCAGCGAGGTAACACCCGGGGATTTCAAAACGAAGCGGGCGTGATTGCTCACGTCCGCTGGTAGACCGGTCCGTTACGAATTCCCCGGGACTCACGCGAATATCGTATTCAGGTATCTCGCCGTGTACCCGACGACGGACATCAGCCGGGCATAGGGCATGCGTGTCGGGCCGATCACCCCGATTACGCCCGTCATGTCGCCGATTCTGTAGGTCGAAGTCACCACGCTGCACGAGGTAACTTCGCGCTGCCCGTTCTCGCGCCCTATGGTGACGGCGATCCGGTTGTCGTGATGGCGCTCGCCCAGCCAGTGCGCGACCGTCTGCTTGTGTTCGAGAAACTGAAGCAGCGACGAAAGCTTCGTGTAGTCCGTCACGAACTCCGGCTGCGACACGATATAGGTCGTCCCGCCGATGTGGGTTTTCTCGTTTTCCTCGAAATCGAAGAGATATTCGCTGTACTGGATGAACAACTGCACGATCTTCCGCCTGGACTGCGGCGCGTCTTCCAGGCGTTCGTCGAGCTGTCCCCGGATCTCCCTGAGGGAACATCCGGACAGCCGCTCGTTGAGGAACCAGCTCGCGCTGTCGAGCCGGTCTTTGGGAATATCGGCATCGAGTTCGGCTACGATGCTCCTGACCAGCCCGGAAGCAAGGGTCAGCACCAGCAGCACCTTGCGGCGGGCGACCGGGATCAACTCTACCCGTTCGAGCCTGCCGTCATAGAGCTTCGGCGCCAGCGCCACACCGACTTCCCTGCATACGAGGCCGAGTATTTGCGCGGTATGGCTCAGCAGTTCCTGCACACTGAGCCAGTCGTTTTCCAGTTCGAGATGGATCCGCTCCCGGTCCCGCTTGTTGATGGGCCGCATGCGGAGGAGAGCATCTACGTAATACCGGTAACCCTTGTCCGTCGGCACCCCTCCGGCGGAGGGATGGGGCCGGGTAATGTAGCCCGCGTCTTCGAGGTTCACCATGGTATTGCGCACCGTCGCCGGACTGATGTTGAAGGGACTCTGGCTGGCGATAGAGCGTGAGCCGACGGGCTGGCCCGTGGACACGTGGTGTTCCACCAGGTTCCGCAATATGTCCTGGTCCCGGTCGGTCTGAAGGGTATATGCCATTGTGTTCCTGCGGTCTGTAAGGAGGACGGTCAAGGGCCGGGTCCGAAAGCGGCGAAGACCGCGCGCCGACTCCCGGCGGAACTTACGCTGTCCCGAGCCGGCTCCGGGCGGGCGGGAACGCGTTAAAAACTGATTCTCTATTTACGAATCGCACCGGTCCATGTCAAGCGAAAAGCTGGGTGCCGGGGACGCCTTTCCCCCCGGGACGCAATGACTTTTCCTTGACTGCGGGTAGCGCGTTCGGGTATATTTGCGCAATATGTTTCCGGCTATGAAAACCCGCGCCGAGTTCCGTCCGTCGACCCGGTCGCGCGGAGCGCCGCGAGGCGGGGGAAGAACGGAACCGGAAGCTGGCGGGAACGCGCCGCGGCCCGATGCGGGAGTTTGCCATGCTGAGTTCGAAAGTGAAGACATGGTACGTAAACATGCTGGGCCCCTTCGTCCGCACGTCCGTGCGTTTCGGGATACATCCCAACGCGCTGACCATGATCGGCTTCGGGATCACCCTGGTCTCGGCCTGTCTCTTCGGACTCGGCGCTTTCAGGTGGGCCGGCCTGGTCATGTTCATCGGCGGCAGCTGCGACGTGCTGGACGGGCATCTCGCCCGGGAGACGGGCACGCGAAGCACCTTCGGAGCGCTCCTCGATTCCACGCTGGACCGCTACGCTGAGATCGCCGTATTCATCGGCATCATCGCCTTTTATCTCTTCAACGCGAGCGACAGCGCGTTGAACGCCTACTGGGTGCTGGCGTCCGTGATGGCGATCAGCGGTTCCCTGATGGTCAGTTATGTCCGCGCCCGCGCGGAAGGACTCGGCCAGGAATGCACCGTGGGACTCATGCAGCGCCCGGAACGGATCGTCTGTCTCGGGCTGGGTGCGCTGCTCGGGGAAACGTACCTGCCCGTCGCGCTGGTCCTGATTGCCGTGGTGTCGAACTTCACGGCCATCACCCGCCTGTTCCACATTCGAAGGACCTCGAAGGGGTGAGGGAGGTTCCAGGATCCGGGAGATCCCCGGTGCGCGGCAAAACGGGAAGGCGGACCGCCGTTCGCTGACGCGGTCCCGAATGCAAAACGTGACGGTTCACGTCACAGGAGTGCGGTACATGTGGGCTAAAAACAGGAAGATTACCCTGGCCTTGCTGGTATTCATCGGTCTGCTGGGCGCCGTATGGATCATGAGCCAGGACAGGGCGCAGGCGGTCGGCGATCAGCAATACGACCTGAAACTGCTTCAGCAGGTAGTGGAACGCATCCGCGCCAAGTACGTGGAAGACCTGAACGAAGGAGAAGCGATCGACGCGGCCATCAAAGGCATGCTGGGCACGCTCGATCCCTATACGGAGTTCCTGGAGAAAAAGCAGAACGACGAGATGAAAATGATGCAGATCCAGGGTAAGTACGGTGGATTGGGCATCAGGATCCAGAAGCAGGAGGACGCCCTGGTCGTCGTCGCGCTGTTCGACGACACGCCGGCCTTCGACGTCGGCCTGCAGACCGGCGACCGCATCGTGCGCATCGAGGAATCATCCACGGCCGACATCGACGTGTCGCAGGCGGCGGACCTCCTCCGGGGAAGTCCCGGGACTTCCGTTAATATCTCGGTCAGCAGGGAGGGCGAGGACGCGTTCATCGACTTCACGGTGACGCGGGCCATCATCACCATACCCGTGGTCCCTTACGTGGGCATGCTGGACGGCGGTACCGGCTACATCAAGCTGAACCAGTTTACCGAAGACGCCTCCATGCAGGTGGAACAGGCGTTGAAGCAGCTTCAGGCGCAGGGCGCCGGCGGGTATCTGCTGGACCTGCGGGGCAACCCAGGGGGCTTGCTGGAGCAGGCCGTGGACGTAGCCGGGAAGTTCCTGCCGGAGGACCGCCTTATCGTGTACACGATGGGCCGGCCCGGTTCGGACCAGCGGTCGTACCACGCGCCGGAATCCTTCACGCTGGAGGACGCGCCGCTGGTGGTGCTCGTCGACCGGTTCAGCGCCAGCGCGTCCGAGATCGTCGCCGGGGCGATCCAGGACTGGGACCGCGGCGTCGTGGCCGGCCAGCCGACCTTCGGCAAGGCTTCGGTGCAGCAGATTTTCCCCATGAACCAGGGGACGGCACTGAAGATTACGACGGCGAGGTACTACACGCCGAGTGGCAGGCTCATCCAGAAAACCCGGGAGCACCCGGACGGAAGCGGCGCGCCGGATTCCGCGATGGATGAAACGGACGGGCCCGACAGGACTTCGTACGAGACGAAAGTAGGGCGGACCGTCTACGGCGGCGGCGGTATCGCGCCGGACGTGGAGATCGAGGTCCCGGCATACCCCAACCTGATCCGCGCCCTGAACAACCAGACCATGTTCATGAAGTTCGCCAACCACTACGTGTCAGACAACCCCGTTGCGGACCAGTCGACTTTCGACGTCACGGACGAGATGATCGACGCCTTCCGCCGGTTCGTCGAGACACGGTCCTTCACCTACACCACCGTGGCGGAACAGTCGCTCGACGAACTGGAGGAGATCGTCGCGGACCGCTCGCCGACCGACGACGTGCTGGAATCGCTCGCAGACCTGCGGAGCAAGCTTAACAGCCATCGTGGACTGGAGTACTCCAGGCACCGGGACCTGCTCGTGGCCCGTATCGGTACGGAGATCAGCGCGAGACTCTGGGGTACGGCGGGCCGGTATGCCTTCGCAGCGAGGCACGACCCCCAGATCAGGGCGTCCCTGGAGATCCTGAATGACGAACGGGAATACCGGAAGCTGCTCGGCGACGATCCCGCGGAATAGCGACGGCGGCAATCCGCCGGCTGAGCCCCGGGCATTGAATTACGCGGGCTTCGCGAGGGTGGCGGAACTGGTATACGTGCTGGATTTAGGATCCAGTGGGGCAACCCATGGGGGTTCGACTCCCCCCCCTCGCATCTTGCCCGGGGTATTGTCACAGACCCCGGTTCCCGGGCGCTTTTCCGTTGACACACCACCCTATCCACGGTTAATTACGACGGCTTGAAGATCGGTGGCCGCGGCGCTTCGGTTCCGCGGCCGGTCTACGCAGCACCGGCAGGACCAGCCTGACCCAGCCCGGTTCGGACAGGCAGGCAAGCAGGCAGGCGAGACGCCCGGACAGGCAAACAAGCAGTCAGACGAGACGCCCGGACAGGCAAGGCGCAGGGAGCAATCGGTTTGAACTATACGGTTTCCGAACCCAAACCCTGGAAACGCGTCCTGGAGATCGAAGTGCCCTCCGACGCGATACAATCTGAACTGAACGAGGCCTACGCGCGTTACAGTAGAGAGGTGCGCCTTCCCGGGTTCCGCCGGGGCAAGGTTCCGCTCAGCGTCCTCAAGGCGCGGCTCGGAAACGAGATCCGCGCGGAAGTGCTGGAAAAGAAAATCCCGGAATATCTGAACAGCGCCCACGAGCGCGCGGAGATCAAGCCCATCAGCCAGCCCGTGATCGAAGAGATCGACTTCGACGAGGGCAAGGACCTGAAACTTCGGGCCAGCGTGGAAGTCAAGCCCGCCATCGAACTGAAGCAGTACAAGGACCTGCGGGTGACCCGGCGGACCGCGAACGCCACGGACGAGGATGTGGACCAGCGGATCGAAAGGTTGCGGGAACGCTACGCCAGCGTGGTACGGATCGACGGGGAAGCGGAGAAGGATCACTTCATCCGTGCCGATATTCAGCACACCGACGCCAGCGGGGTGCCGATCATCGGACGCAAGGAAGAGAACCAGTTCTTCCAGGTCGGGTCGGGACGGCTGGGCGAGGGTTTCGATACGCAGCTCACCGGCGTCCGGGCCGAGGAGGAACGGACCGTAAAGACCGCGCTGCCGTCCGATTACCCCGATGAAAGTCTGGCGGGCCAGGAGGCCTGTTTCATCGTGCGCGTCCACGAAGTGCTGGAAAGGCAGCTGCCGGAAGCGGACGACGATTTCGCCGTGGACATCGGCATGGAGAGCCTGGACGCCCTGAAGCAGTCTGTCCGCGAGGAGATCGAGCGGGAACCGGACCTGGAGTTGCGCAGGGACCTGGTCACCCAGATCGTGGACGCCCACGAATTCGAAGTGCCCGAATCCATGATGACGACCTTTCTCGACCAGGTCGTCGCCGACGCGCGCCGGTCGACGCGGGACCAGGACCAGGTCGACGAGAACGCCCTTCGCCAGGAGTACCGGCCGGTGGCGAACAGCCAGATCATGCGACACCTCATCCTGGACGCCATCGCGGAGCAGGAAGGGCTGGCGGTGGACCAGGAGGAACTGGACGAGCGGCTGGAGGCTGTCGCGGCAAGGGGACAAGCCTCGGTCGACCAGGTCCGCCGGCTATTCAGGGAGAACGGGAGGCTGGACCGTATCGAAGCGGATCTCAGGGAAGAGAAGGTCGTTGAATACCTCGTGCAGCACGCCGACATACAAACGGAGTAGAAGGAGCGTATCATGTTAGTGCCGATGGTGATTGAACAGACGGGCCGCGGGGAACGGGCCTACGACATCTACTCTCTGCTGCTGAAGAACCGCATCGTCTTCATCGGCATGCCGATCGACGACACCATCGCGAACCTGGTGATCGCCCAACTACTCTATCTCCAGTACGAGGACGCCGAAAAGGACATCAAGCTGTACATCAACAGTCCCGGCGGCAGCATCACCGCGGGTCTCGCCATTTACGACACCATGCAGTTCATCCAGCCCGACGTGGAGACCTACTGCCTGGGCATGGCCGCCAGCATGGGCGCCTTCCTCCTCACGGCGGGCGGGAGCGGCAAACGCTACGCCCTGCCCTATTCCCGCATTCTGATCCACCAGCCTTCCATCCCGCATATGGCCGGCACGGCCAAGGACATCGAGATCCAGGCCGAGGAAATGCTGCGCATGAAGCGTACGATGAACGAGATCATGGCCCACCACACCGGACAGTCGGTGGACAAGATCGAAGCGGATACGGACCGGGACTTCTGGATGTCGCCGGAACAGGCCGTGGAATACGGGTTGGTGGACCACGTGGTCGAAACCGCCGCTTCCAGGGCCATCGCCGAGTCGCTGAACGGCAAAACCGCCTAGGACCGGAACATGAAGAAGCGATCGACACCGCGGGAGCTGCGCTGCTCCTTCTGCAACCGGAACGCCGACGAGGTGGAACGCCTCATCACGGGTCCGAACGTGTACATCTGCAACGAGTGCATCCTGATGTGCAACGGGATCCTCGAGGAGGAGATGAGCCGCAGCACCCTGTCGACGGTCGAACGTCTGCCGCTGCCCACGGAGATCAAGGAGTCGCTCGACGAATACGTCATCGGCCAGGATCAGGCCAAGAAGGTGCTTTCCGTGGCCGTGTACAACCACTACAAGCGGATACAGCACGGCGCCGACCAGGCCGCCCAGGACGACGTGGAGCTCGAGAAGAGCAACATCCTGCTGGTCGGCCCCACGGGCACCGGCAAGACGCTTCTGGCCCAGACCCTGGCGAAGATGCTTCACGTGCCTTTCTGCATCGCGGACGCCACGGTGCTCACGGAAGCCGGATACGTGGGCGAAGACGTGGAAAGCGTCCTGGTCCGGTTGCTCCAGGCCGCCGATTACGACGTGCCGAAAGCCGAGAGCGGCATCGTATATATCGACGAGGTCGACAAGGTGGCGCGAAAGTCGGCCAACCCCTCCATCACCCGCGACGTCTCGGGAGAAGGGGTGCAGCAGTCCCTGCTCAAAATGCTGGAAGGCACCATCGCCAACGTGCCCCCCAAGGGCGGCCGGAAACACCCCGAACAGAACTTCGTCCAGATCAACACGCGGAACATCCTCTTCATCTGCGGCGGCGCTTTCGACGATCTCGACCAGATCATCGAGCGGCGGACCGCGGAAGGCACCATCGGATTCGGCGGCGTATCGAAACACTCCCAGAGCCGCAACACGAGCGAGCTCCTCGCACGGGTCGAACCGGACGACCTGCTGCAGTACGGCCTCATCCCGGAGATCATCGGACGGCTGCCGGTAATAGCCACGCTGGGGGAGCTGGACGCCGAAGCCCTCATGGAAATCCTCCTCAAGCCCAGGAACGCCCTCGTAAAGCAATATCAGCGGCTGCTCGAAATGGAAAACGTCAAGCTGACCTTTACGGACGAATCGCTCCAGGCGGTGGTGAACGAGGCGATGGACAAGAAGACGGGCGCGCGGTCGCTGCGGTCCATCCTCGAGGAAGTCATGCTTGACGTGATGTTCAACGCGCCGACGCAGGAAGACCTGAGTGAAGTGATCGTCACCGGAGAGACCGTCACGGAAAAGTCGCCGCCCGTTTACGTTCAGGGCAAGGAAAGCAAGCAAAGCGCCTGATCCCCCACCCCGCGGCCAGCCTGGTCGGCCCGGTCAGCCCGGCCGACCCGGAACATCCGCACCAACCGGCGGCATCAACGGTTTCCCATGATCACACTGAAACGCAACGAACCCATCACATTCGACGACAAGCTGCCGCTCATTCCCCTCCGTGAAGTGGTCGTGTTCCCCTACATGGAATACCCCCTCATCATTGCGCGGGACGCTTCCATCAAGGCCCTGGAGCATGGGGTCAACAACGACCGGCTGCTCTTTCTGACCGCCCAGCGGAATCCCGATGTGGAAAACCCCGCGAAGGGGGACGTGCACCGAACCGGTATCGTGGCCCGTATCCTGCAGGTGGTGAAACTGCCCAACGGCCTGATCCGCGTACTCGTCGAGGGGATCGTCCGCGCGCGCATCGTCCGGTTCCTGTCCACGGACCCCTACATGCGGGTCAAGATCGCCCTGGTCGAGGAGACCGGGGACACCGAGGCGGAGGTGCAGGCGAGACTGCGGACCGTCGTGGACCAGTTCACGGAGTACATCAAGCTGAACCAGCAGGCGCCTGACGAGATTCTGCTGTCCCTGCAGAACATGGACGACGCCCAGCGCCTGGTGGATACGATGTCGGCCTTCATCCAGCAAAGCCCCCAGGTCAAGCAGCGGCTCATCGAGGTGCCGTCGATCATCGAGCAGCTCGACGAACTGTCGGCCCTGCTGGCCACGGAACTGGAGATCCTGGAGATCAAGAACCAGCTCGACGGGGAAGTCCGGGACCGAATCCAGAAGTCGCAGCGAGAGTTCTTTCTCCAGGAACAGATGCGCGTGATCAAGCAGGAACTGGGCGAACTGGAGGACCTGCCGGAGAACCTGGGCGGCCTAGCCCAGCAGATCGCGGACGCGAAGATGCCCAAGGAAGCCCACGAAAAGGCCATGAACGAGCTGGACAAGCTACAGCAGATGCACCCGACTTCACCCGAAGCGACGGTGATCCGGAACTACCTGGAATGGCTCGTTGAGGTCCCGTGGAGGAAACGCACGCGGGACAGCCGGGACATCGGCCGGGTGGCGTCGGTGCTCGACGCCGATCACTACGGGCTGGAAAAACCCAAGGAACACATCCTCGAGTACCTGTCGGTCATCCAGTTGACGCGGCACCTGAAGGGACCGATCCTCTGCCTGGTCGGCCCGCCCGGCGTGGGCAAGACGTCCCTCGGCCGTTCCGTCGCGCGCGCCATGGGCCGCAAGTTCGTCCGCATGTCCCTCGGCGGCGTGCACGACGAGGCCGAAATCAGGGGGCATCGCCGGACCTACATCGGTTCCATGCCCGGTCGCATCATCCAGGCGATGCGCCGCGCCGGGACCGTCAATCCCGTCATCCTGCTCGACGAGGTGGACAAGCTCGGCCGGGACGTGCGCGGCGACCCCGCGTCGGCCCTGCTCGAGGTGCTGGATCCCGAACAGAACAGCGCTTTCAACGATCACTACCTCGAAGTGGATTACGATCTGTCCCGAATACTGTTCATCACGACGGCCAACACCACGGAGACCATTCCGCCGGCACTGAACGACCGCATGGAGATCCTCGAGTTGCCCGGTTATCTCGAGACCCAGAAACTGGCCATCGCGAAGGAGTTCCTGGTGCCGAAGCAGATCGAGGCCCACGGACTGAAGAAGGAACGCGTCACGTTCAGGAAGGACGCCCTGCAGTCCGTCATCCGGGAATACACCCGCGAGGCCGGCGTCCGGGGCCTGGAACGCCATATCGCCGCGGTCTGCCGCAAGCTGGCGCGCAAGGTGGTGGAAGGAAGGTCCGGCAAGCGGATGCAGGTAACGCGCAACCAGCTTTCAGGCTACCTCGGCGTCCCGCGCTACCTGGACTCGGAAGTCGTGAAAGAGGATTCGGTGGGGATCGCCACGGGGCTCGCGTGGACGCAGTCGGGCGGCGACATCCTCACCATCGAGGTCAGTGTCCTGAACCGCCGAGGCGCCGGGAGACTGACGCTGACCGGCCAGTTGGGGGAAGTGATGCAGGAATCGGCCCACGCGGCGCTCACCTACGCCCGGTCCAGGGCGGCCTCGCTTGGACTGGAACCGGATTTCTACAAGAACGTCGAGATCCACGTGCACATGCCCGAAGGCGCGATCCCCAAGGACGGGCCTTCCGCAGGCATCACGATCGCGACGGCGCTCTGTTCGGCGCTGACCGGCGTGCCCGTCCGGTGCGATATCGCCATGACGGGCGAGATCACGCTCCGGGGGAACGTCCTGCCCATCGGCGGACTGAACGAGAAGCTGATCGCCGCGCTCCGGGCCGGCATCAGGGAAGTGGCGATCCCTCAACGCAACCGGAAGGACCTGGTGGACGTCCCGCAGGAAGTGAAGGACGGGATCGAAATCCTCCCGGTATCGACCATGGACGAGGTCCTCAAACGGACCATGGGCATAACGGTCGTGGAATCCCTCGTGCCCGCCCTGCTCCCCGCCCAGTCCGTCACTCAGCCATCGATCAAGCCGGTCTAGGGTTCAGGGTTCATCTGACTGCTGCCTCCAGGTCGGCAACCAGCTCGTCAGAGGGTTCATCTGACTGCTGCCTCCAGGTCGGCAACCAGCTCGATGTCGCCCGCGATCTCCAGCTTTCTCCGCGTTCCCGTTCCGATTTCGATATGGACCGTTACCGCGTCGGACGGCATGATCTCCGGGAACTTGTCGCCCCATTCGACCAGGCAGACACACGCGTCCAGGTATTCGTCGAAGCCGAGGTCCAGCACCGACGCCGGGTCGTCCAGGCGATAGAGATCGAAGTGGGCCACGGGGACCCGGCCAGGCTGACCATCGTATTCGTTCACGAGGGTGAAGGTGGGACTCGTGACCGGTTCCGTGATGCCCAGGCCCGCGCATATTCCCTGGATGAAACAGGTCTTCCCCGCGCCCAGGTCGCCGGACACCCGCACCGTGTCCCCAGGCGCCAGCCACGCCGCCAGCCGTCCCCCGACCCGCGCGGTCTGCCCGGGGCCGTCGGTGTCGTAACTGCGCCGTTCGCGCCGGACCGGCGTGTCCGCATGTATCGAAGCGTTCACCCGATTTCCTTCAGTCCGCCCATGTAGGGGACCAGCACCTCCGGGATACGGATGGTGCCGCGCTCGGTCTGGTAGTGCTCGAGTACGGCGATCAGGGTCCGCGCCATGCCCATGCCCGATCCGTTCAGGGTATGCACGAACTGGCTCTTCCCGGCCTTGTTCCGGTACCGGATCCCGCTTCTCCGCGCCTGGAAATCCTCGAAATTGCTGCAGGAAGAGACCTCCAGCCACCGGTCTACACCGGGCGCCCAGGCTTCCAGGTCATAGCATTTGGCCGCCGCGAAACTCAGGTCGCCCGTGCTCAGTGAAACCACGCGGTACGGGATATTCAGCAGCTGCAGCACTTCCTCCGCGTCGTTCACCAGCGTCTCCAGTTCATCGTAGGAGGTCTCGGGACGGACGAACTTGACCATCTCCACCTTGTCGAACTGGTGCACCCGGATCAGGCCGCGGGTCTCCCGCCCGTAGGAACCGGCCTCGCGGCGGAAGCAGGGGCTGTAGGCCGTGTAGCGGATCGGCAGGTCGTCCTCGGAAAGGATTTCGTCGCGGTGCATGTTGGTCACCGGCACCTCCGCCGTGGGGATGAGGAACAGGTCGTCCATGTCGGTCCGGTACATGTCCTCTTCCATCTTCGGCAGCTGGCCCGTGCCGAACATGCTCTGGCGGTTTACGATGTAGGGCGGTATGATTTCCGTGTACCCGTGCTTCTGGATGTGGAGGTCGAGCATGAACTGGATAAGCGCGCGCTGCAGCCGCGCGCCCTCGCCCTTGAAGAGGACGAAGTGGCTGCCCGAAATCTTGCCCGCCCTTTGAAAGTCGATGATGTCGAGTGCTTCTCCCAGGTCCCAGTGGGCCTTGCGTTCGAATGCCGCCTCGGGTGTCGATCCCCAGCGTCGCACCTCCACGTTGGCGCTTTCGTCGGCGCCGACCGGCACCGAGGGATGGGGTATGTTGGGCAGGCGCTCGAGCACGGACTGCAGGCTGTCCTGGAGGCCGGCCAGGTCGTTGTCGATACCCTTGATGCGCGCGGACACCTCCCGCATCTCCTCGATCCGGCCGGAAGCGTCTTCCCCATCGCGTTTCATCCGGGCGATTTCGTCGGAAACGGTGTTCCGCCGCTGCTTGAGCGACTCGCTCGTCTGCAGCAGTTCCCGCCGCCGGGCATCAAGGTCGAGGAACCGGTCGACGTCGACCCGCTCGTTCTTGTTCGCCGCCGCCTGTTTTACCACGTCGGGGTTGTTCCTGACGAATCGCTGGTCTAACATGATCCCTCCGTGTCCGGGCAACCGCGTGATCGGGCCGCTGCCTGGATGCCTGCTGATCGGGCCGCTGCCTGGATGCCCTTGGAAATACCGGCGTAATAAATCACGGTAAAATAGGAAGAGGTATCCGCACCCGGCAAGCAGAAACTAGGCGCCGGCGGACGCGCCTGCCTGGCGGTTCAACGGTTCCTGTACTCCTGCATGCCCCAGTGGCAAAGGGCGAAGTCGTATTTCACCGGGTCTTCCGGGTCGAACCTGCTCAGCGCCCGCGTGACCTCCTCGGCCATCTTCCAGTCCGCCTGCTTCCGGGACGTCAGTCCGAGCCGCCGGGAAATCCGCGCCACGTGGGTGTCGATCGGCATCACCAGGCGGGCGGGGTTTATACACGGCCAGAGGCCCAGGTCCGGGGCTTCCCGCCGGACCATCCACCGGATGTAGAGATTCATCCGCTTGCAGGCGCTTCCCGAAATCGGGGACGGCAACAGGTAGCGGATCCCCGTTTTCGTCCCGTGCCGCTCCCCGGGACAGACCTCCCGCGTGAATCCGAGCAGCGTATCGCTGAAATGGGCAAGCGCCGGACCCGTGTGCGTATCGGTCGGGCGGTGGCCCGCGGCGAAGAGCGCGCCGAGAGAGCCGTACCGCCGCAGGGTCTTCCGCATGACCCCGGCCAGCGCCGACAGGTCCCTTCCCCGCGTCCACCGGTATACGAAACCGTCGAATCGTCCGCCGTCCCGCTTCGGGTCGAAACCCATGACGAAGTCCCAGGGCGCGTTTCCCATCCTCCGCAACGCTTCCCCGGCCGCGTCCGTGATCGTTTCCGCCCGGCCGTAAGCCAGCGAAGCAGCGACCAGCCCGGCGATCTCCTGGTCTTCCGGACGTTCGAAACGTCTTACCACTTCGAGCGGATCGGGCGAGATCATGGCAGGATCGAAGGACTGGTACAGGGCTTCCAGCCGGTCTCCGATCGCGGTCCAGTCGATACGCGTCATAGCGAAACGTCCGTTTGCGTGCCGGGGTTTCTACGCCCGGGGTTTCTATGCCCGGGTTTTGTGCACTGGTTTTTGCGCCCGGGTCCCGCTACGGAATGGCTTATACGGCTTGACATGCATATACTTGACTTGAATATATCCGTATGACGCGATTCCCGTAACCCGATTCGTACCGCATCCGCACCTGTCCTGCCGGGGACGGCCGCGGTTCGGAGGCGAGGCGCCCGTATGAACCCCGAGCAGTTGATGCAGCAAATCGACCGAGGCCGGATCGAAGCGGTGTATTTCTTCTCCGGCGACGAGGCGTACCGGAAGGAAGAAGCCGTGGATACGCTGGTCGCCCGCGTCGTCGAGCCGGGGACGGAGGCGTTCTGCATGGACGTGATTCGCGGTGACGAAAGCGACGCCGCCGCGATATTGACGGCCGCTTCCCTCGTGCCCATGATGACCGACCGCCGAATGGTCGTCGTCAGGGATTTCCACAAGTTGCCGCAGAAGGACCGGGAAGCCGTGGCGGACTACGCGGAACGGCCCGTGCCGAGTACGGTCCTGGTGCTCGAGACGCCCCGGGTGAACCTGAAGACCAGGCTGTACGAACGGCTGGCGTCGTCGTCGGTCTCGGTGGTGTTCTACCCCCTGTTTCCGGAGAAGATCCCTTCCTGGCTTCAGCAGCAGGCGAAGCGTTTCGGAAAGCGGCTGACCCCGGAAGCCGCGCAACAGTTGCAGGCCATCGTTGGGACGGACCTGGGGGAACTGGCCGGCGAGGTGGAGAAACTGGCCGTTTTCGCGGGCGGCCGGGATACGATAGCGGCCGGAGACGTGGAGAGTACGCTCGGTCCCGTCCGCGCGGGTACGGTATTCGATATCGCCGAGGCCGTCGGCGAAAAGGACCTGGCCCGGGCACTCGTGGCCTATGAGCGTGCGATAGACGGCGGCGACGCGCCCCAGGCCATCATTGCGCTCTTCGTCCGCCACCTGGTGATCCTCTGGAAGATCAGGTTCCTGAAAAGGGACCGCCGGACTGATGCCGACATCAAGAAGAAGCTGCAGCTGGGCTGGGGGTTCAACCGGTTCTACAACCGGTATGCCGCGCAGTCCAGGCTGCTGGCGGGCCGGGACCTGCTCAGTGGGTTCGAGGCGCTCTACGAAGCTGATACGGCTCTGAAATCCAGTGCGTTGCCGCCCGAACTCGTCATGCGGCGGTTGTTGTATACGCTGTGCACCGGCCACGCGGCATAGACACGGAGGACAGATAAAGCGCCATGGGCGCCGCGATCGTGAATTCGACGGAAGGCATCGTAATCAGGGAACACCGGGGCGTGTTCGACGTGGAGACCCGGCACGGCACCTTCGCCTGCGCACTGCGCAGCAGGATGAAGAAGGCGCTGATCTATCCGGAACGGGACGATCAGCATCACTCCGTCGAGCAGGTCGGCCGTATCGACGCCGTGAATCCCGTAGCCATCGGCGACCGCGTGCGCGTCGTGGAGGACCAGGGCGAGACCGGCGCCATAGAGGAAGTGCTTCCGCGCCGATCCAAACTCTCCCGGCTCGCGCCCGGCAAGCGGCGCGTCGAACAGATCATGATCGCCAACGCCGACCATCTCGTCGCCGTCTTCTCGGTGCGGGACCCGCGTCCGAACCTGCAGTTACTCGACCGCCTGCTCGTGGCCGCGGAAGCCGGCAACCTCGCCCCGGTCATCTGCCTGAACAAGATCGACCTGTCGAAGGACGGGGATCCGGACATCGCGGCGATCTACGAACGGTGCGGATTCCGTGTCATTCCGGCCAGCGCCGTAACGGGGGAGGGGGTCGACCTGCTGAAGGCCACGCTGCGGAACCGGATCTCCGCGATCGCGGGTCCGTCCGGCGCAGGCAAGACCTCCCTGCTCAACGCCATGCAACCCGGCCTCGGACTGCGGGTCCGCGAGGTAAACCGGACGACGGGCCGCGGCCGGCACACCACCACCTACCTCGCCGCGCACCGGCTCGATGCGGGGGGCCTGGTGATCGACTCTCCGGGGATCCGGGAATTCAGCCTGTGGGACGTATCGCCGCGCGAGCTTCCGGAGTTGTTCCCCGACATGCGCGGCCACCTGGCGGGCTGCAGGTTCCACGACTGCACCCACGTCCACGAGCCGGACTGTACCCTGCGGGCCGCCCTGGCGGCGGGCGACGTGTCACAGGAGCGGTACGACAGCTACGTCGCATTGCGAAAAGAACTGGATGGCGGGCGGTAGGGCGGGCAATCAGAATCCGATGCCCCGGTCCGGGTCCGCGCAGATCCCGGAGAAGGTGATCAGCTCGTCCAGGGGCAGCTCCATCTCCCGGCCCGATACAAGACGCTTCGATCGGATGACGACGTTCAGGTGGTTGGGCAGGTGCGTCTCGTCGAATCCCGATATCGTCCCGATCTCTTCCTGCCGGACGGAGACCGCGTCCCCGCACAGGAGCAGTCCCGCTTCCGATACTTCCGCGAAACCGATGTAGGCGGCCCGGTCCACGTCCGATCCCGGTCCGGCGTCTTCTTCATCGGTACAGACCAGTTCCAGGACGTCTCCCCGCCGCACCGCCCGGGAAAGCTGGGGGATCAGTTTCAGGCCCCGGTCCTCCGCGGTCAGGTCCAGCACGGCGAACAGGCGCGCCGACAGTTCCGTCTTGCTCGTATAGTGCGCCCGGTTGACCTTGCCTTCTACGTGAGGATCCCTGGACTGCGCCATATCAGGCCCCTTCCCGGAACGTGACCTGCGCCGGGTCACTTGCGACTGAATCCCGCCAGCAGGACGCCGATCGCATCCTGCGCACCGCGCGCCGTCGACGCCGGCCCGACGAAGTTGTTAATCATGATCGAGAAAACCAGGGGTTCGCCGTCCAGGGTATGGACGTAGCCGCTCAGGCAGCTCACGCCGCTCAAGGTGCCGGTCTTCGCCCTGAGGTTGCCCATGGCCGCCGTATCCTTCATCCGGTTTCTCAGGGAGCCGTCCACCCCGGCGACGGGCAGGGCTTCCAGGAAGTCGGCGGCGATCGCGGGATCGTGGTACGCCGCCGTAAGCAGCGCCGCGACCTGGTCGGGCGATACGTAGTTGTACCACGAAAGGCCCGAACCGTCCGCGAACCGGTAGGTGTCGGGGTCCAGGCCGATGTAGTCCGACAGGACCTTCCGCAGGGCGGCCAGCCCGTCGGAGGACGAGCCCGCCTCGCCCGTCTCGTGCCGTCCCATGGTCTTGATGAGCAGTTCCGCCGTCAGGTTGTGGCTGTCCTTGAGCAGGCGGGCCAGGGCCTCGGTCACCGGCGGCGAACGGTAGGTCGCCACCTCCCGGGCGCGGGCCGGCGTGACGCCTCTCCGGACCGGACCCGTCACGCGGACCCCGCGGGCCTGAAGCCTGTCCCGGAACAGTTTCCCCGCGTACAGGCCGGGTGCTTCGACGGACCGGAAGAACTCCCGCTCGCCCGCGTCCATGGGGACCCGGCCGGTTATCGTGATCCGGTTGGACCGCGACGGCCAGTCCCGCTCGATCCTGAGCGGTTCGGCGGACGAGGTATCCCCCGCCGCCGCGGTCACGGCCTCCACTTCGAAGGTGACGGACGTCGTGGGCGGATCGACCCGGACCGTGACGGGCGCGCCGACGGCGGCCCCGGGCGATATGCCGATCTTCACGCTGTTTCCGTTTACCGAGAGCGCGTTCAGGGAGGCGGAATAACTGTACTGCACGTCGTCCCACATCCATCCTTCGCCGTAGGGTACCCCGTCCAGGTAGGCGTCGTCGACGACGATGTCGCCCGCGATGACCCGAGCGCCGTACGACCCGGCGACGAGGCCCGCGAGGCTGTCCATGTGCGTCGATTCAAGCATGGGGTCTCCGCGCCCGAGCAGGTACAGCGACGTGTGAAGCGTGTCGCTTCCGGCATTGGCGTCTCCATCCGCGAAGACGCTCGTCAGGTAGCGGTAGTCGGGGCCCATGGTCTGCAGGACGCCCATGGCGGTGAACAGCTTCGTATTGGACGCGGGATGGAAAAGTCCGTCGGAATGCCGTGAGTAGAGTACCCGGCCCGTGACCGGCGACATGACCTTCACGCCGATGGTCATGGGCGCAAGATCCGGGTGGTCCAGGATCCGGCCGATGTCCTCCGCCAGGCGGCGTTCCGGCCCGGAAGGCCCCCCGCGGAACTGCAACGGTCCGCCGCAGGCGAGCACGAGCAGGGCCAGGGCCAGGACCGGCAGCAAAAAACCGGCGGTAGTGGGAAAGGCGGCCGCGCCGAGCCTCGGCCTGGATTTAAGCCTCGTTCTGGTTATCATGAAAGTACCCGGTTTATTGCCCGCGCCACGTCATCGTAACGGGCGGGAAGTTCGAGGGGAGACTGCCCATGTTTCGCTTCGACGCCATCCAGCCGGTCTTCGTGGTATCCGACTTTGAAATCGGTGAACTTGAGTCCGTTCGCGGTGGAGATGATGATGACGCGGTCCGTGGACCGGATCTCTCCCCGTTCGACCATCTTGAAAAGCGCCGCCAGCGCGACGCCCGTGTGCGGGCAGTTGTAGAGTCCGGTCAGGTCGCCTCGAGCGGAAGCGTTCGCGATCTCGTCCTCGGTGGCCTGTTCGACCTTGCCGTCGAAGGCCTTCAGCACGCGGACGGCGCGTTTGTAGCTGACGGGGTTGCCGATCTGGATGGCGCTGGCCACCGTGGACCCGGCGTGGACGGGTTCGTATTCATTGAATCCCGTCAGGTAGCTCTGGTAGAGCGGATTGGCGCGCGCGGCCTGCGCGCAGACGATGCGCGGCCGCTTGTCGATCAGCCCGAGCTCCTCCATCATCAGGAACCCCTTGCCCAGCGCGGAGACGTTGCCCAGGTTGCCGCCGGGTATGATGATCAGGTCGGGCACCTCCCAGTCGAACTGCTGGCAGATCTCGATTCCGATCGTCTTCTGGCCCTCCAGGCGAAGGGAGTTCATGGAGTTCGCCAGATAGATGTTTTCGCGTTCGGCCACCTGCTGCACGATCTCCATGCACCCATCGAAATCCGTATCCAGCGACAGGGTCAGCGCGCCGTGGGAGATGGGCTGTATGAGCTGGGTCACGGAGACCTTGTCCCGGGGCAGGAACACGATGGCCGGGATACCCGCCGAAGCGCAATAGGCCGCCAGCGAAGCCGAGGTGTCTCCCGTCGACGCGCACGCGATCCCACGGATGTCCTGGCCTTCCGCGATCATCTGGTTGACCATGGAGACCAGCACCGTCATGCCCAGGTCCTTGAACGAACCGGTGTGGTTGTTGCCGCACTGCTTCACCCAGAGATCGCCCAGGCCGAGTTCCTCGCCAAGCCGTTCGGCCCAGAACAGGTTGCTGCCGCCCTCGTAAATGGAGACGACGTGCTGGTCGTCCACCGCGGGACAGACCCACTCCTTCTTGCCCCAGACCGAACTCCCGTAAGGATACTCCGTCCGCCGGTACCGCTCGTCGAACATTCTCATCCAGGCCGCGGCGCCCCGGGCCCTAAGGCTATCCATGTCATGGGCGACGTCGAGCAGGCCCCCGCATGCCTTGCACCGGTAGATGATCTCGTTCAACGGATAAGTTTCGCCGCAGTCCTCTATGCAGCGAAACCAGGACCTGTATTCCATGAAGGACCCGCTTTTTATTCCCGCCAATACCGGTTTTTTTGAGTAAGAATGAAATAAAATGTTGACTATGACGGGGACCGGATATAACTTGTTGATCGCTGTTTATCACACTGCTAAACACAGCCGAACCATTACCAGCGCAACACCTTATGCGGGGCCGTGTGCAATGTCAAGAAAGAATTGGCGGCGTTCGCGGTGTTTGTGATGAGTAAAAACGCGTAATGGATTCGGGCCGTGTTGTGCAATTCGTTTCAGCCCTGATCACAGGATGAAATTTATTTCGTGCTACATGTCGTCCGGAACGGCCCCATACAGGTGTCAAAATACGGCGCATGGACTTGTTTCACTTAGAGTCTCATGGGGTTTCGGGCAGGGAGACGTGTACGTCCGAAACCGGTTCGAAAACTGGCACGTTGTTTGCATTTGATAATGACTCGGATTCCTGACATTCAAAATCGATGTTTCGTCGCGTGTTCATGCCCTTGCACGTGGCCGTCATGTTTGTCGTTTCTATCATTTTAAGGTATTCAGATTACTTATTTATATACGATTGCCCCATTACCATCGCTGGAGGGAGGTGAGCGTCGAAAGAAGTGCAGCTGGAATTTGATGTCGGTTCTGCAACATTACGATACCGTCAGCAGGCCGGGGCAAGCTGACAATAATCAGAAGGGCTCTGTTAAACGAGGAGTGAACTAGATGTCTATAATAATTTCACGAGCTTTGCGCTTCGCATTCGCTTTCGCGTTAGTGCTCAGCATCTCGACGGAAGCACAGGCGCAGTTGTCGCTGGGCAAGATTTCCGGTGTCGTGGTCGACGGTGCGACGCGGGAACCCCTGCCGGCCGCCAGTGTCGCAGTCGAGGGCACTGTTCTGGGTGCGATGGCGAACGACATGGGTGAGTACTTCATCCTGAACGTACCGCCCGGCACCTACACCCTGGTGGTGAACGTCATCGGTTATGTCCCGGTGCGTGCCATAGGTACGCAGGTGGATGCCGATATCACCACGACCCTCAACTTCGAGCTGGAATCCACGATTCTCGAATCCGCCGAAGCGGTGGAGGTCGTGGCGACCAGGGACCTGGTAGAGAAGAGTCTTACCTCCACCCGGACCGTCGTGCAGGCCGAAGAAATCCAGGCGCTGCCGGTGGTGAATATCGCCGAAGTGGTTCTGACCACCGCGGGCAGCTTCGCCGGCAACCTTCGCGGCGGCCGTCCCCAGGATCAGCAGACCACGATCGACGGTTCCACGGTGACGGGCCAGCAGTTGAACAGAGGACAGGCGTTTACGATCAACCCTTACATGATCCAGGAACTTCAGGTCAAGACGGGTACGTTCAACGCCGAGTACGTAAACGCGCTGGCAGGCATCACCACGGTGGTGACCCGTGAAGGCGGTTCCAGTTACAACGGCAACTTCGAGTACCGCACGCTCGGTCAGAAGGGCCTCAACTGGACCAAGCCGCCCGATCTCGATATCGTCGACGCCTACCGGGCCGGTACCTGGTCGGAGCAGGATCTGCGCGATATCATCCAGGGCGCGATCGACAAGACCAACGCCTTCAACAGCGATCCGGCCCGTGCCGATGACGGTCTCAGGATGCAGGACCCGTTCGACGTGCTGGATATGACCGGCGCGCCGGACAGCTGGTCCGCCATCTACAAGCGTGACAACTATTACTGGGATTACGACCGGGTCATTCCCGAACCCGAAGCCATCCTCTGGTCCTACCTGACGGACGGCCTGCCGGAAGCCCAGGCGAACAGCGGTGTCGCGGTGAACCGCGATGCGCCGGTGGATCGTTCGTTCAACCCGGACAAGTACAACCAGTTCGCCCGGAACAACCGGACGGAGAAGCGCCCGGTCCAGATCGACTTCGGCATGGGCGGTCCGCTGGGCGGCAAGCTGAACTGGTTCGCTTCAGGCCGGTTCAGCGAGAGTTGGGGACGCAATCCCAATGACTACTCCCGCCTGATGAACTCCTTCGTGAAGTTGACCTACCGGCCACAGACCGCCATGAAGCTGTCCATGTCCGGACTCATCGAAGACCAGGGTTTCTTCAGCAGGAAGGGTCAGCGGAGTACGCCCTACGCCTGGAAATACAATTCGGAAGGTCGCAACCAGGCCTACAACGGCCGGTTCCACGTGAACATGGCGTTTACCCACACGCTCAGTCCGCGTACCTTCTACGAGATCCGCTTCAGCCATCTGCGCGAATACGTTGAACGCTACAATCCCAAGTACGGCAAGGAACCCCTGCCGGCGTTTACTTCCGCGTTCATCAACTCCGTAGGTTATTCGGTACTCGAGGAAGGCGCCGGAACGCAGGTGCCCTATCTCCTGTACGGTGACGAGGCCTATTCCGCGATCGATTTCGGCAACTACTCGAGCGTACGGCCTTTCAAGACGGATCTCAACTTCGCCATCACCAGCCAGGTGAACTCGAACCATCAGTTCAAGGGTGGTTTCGGCGTGACCATGAACGACTATGAAGAGAGCACGAGAGGCCCCGCCAGGGGTAACGCCGTGACGCTCTTCAATGACCTCAATGTGGATCCGACCGCCAGCACGCTGCCCCTCGCCGGCCGGCAGGCGCACGTGTATCCGGTCGAGTACTTCGCGTACATGCAGGACCGGATCGAGTACGGTAGTCTCGTGGTGAACGCAGGGCTGCGGCTGGATATCTTCGACGCCAACGCCAATGCGATCAACCCGTACCGTCCGCGCTCGGGCCCCGGTCCGGAGCACGACGATCCGGAATACCGTACGATAGAGCCGTCGATGAAGACGGGTCTGGCGCCGCGCCTGGGTATCTCTCATCCGATCACGGACCGCGCCGCGCTGCACTATTCATACGGCATCTTCAACCAGCGCCCGCCGCTGCAGGACCTGTACATGGGCCTGGTCCAGACCTCGCCGTTCGAGCGTAATCACGGCAACCCGGACCTGCCGTTCCAGAAGTCCACGAATTACGAGATGGGTCTGCAGGCCGAGATCTATCCCGGTTACTACATGGACGTAACGGGTTATTTCCGGGATGCGAACAACCAGCCGCTTACCTGGCTTTTCGCGCCGGACGTAGCTTTCATCGGCGGTTCGCAACGCGAGGTATCCATCCTCCTTCCGACGTTCGCCCAGGATTCGCGCGGTCTCGAGATCTCGTTGCGGCGCCAGATGGCCAACCGGTTCTCGGTACGGGCCAACTACACCCTGGCCTTCACGTCGGATCTGACCACGCCGCAAACCGTCCGCGAACGTGGCGGCGAAACGGTGCTTGTATTCTCCGACTTCGTAGATGGGGTCCCGACACCGGATACCTACATCCGCGAGTTCACCAGTTTCGATCGTCGTCATCGTATTGTGACGAACCTCCTGCTCGATCTGCCCTACGGCATCAGCGCTTCTTTCCTGACCAAGGCGCAGAGCGGCAACCAGTATCGCACGTCCAGCGACCAGGCGATCGATCCGCTCGGACTGCTCGCCGCCGCACAGCGTTCGCCGTGGACCTGGACCACCGATCTTTACGCCCAGAAGAACTTCGATCTCGGCAACGTACGGCTCGGTGTGTTCACCCAGGTCAATAACCTCTTCGACCGGACGAACATCTATTCCATCACCGGCGATTCGTCCAACGCGACCGGCGACCGGTGGCAACGCCGTGGAGATCCAGTGGGTCTCGTAGGCGGTCCGGTAGGTGGAATCGGTACGCAGGCCAACGGACCACGCGATATCTGGGTAGGTCTCAACTTAGCATGGTAAATCCAACGCGGGAAGTTGCGCATCAACCGCGCGTCTTCCCGCAACGTTGGCCGCGTTCTCGGAACGTTGCCGGCATAAGGAGGTTCATTTTGAAGAAATGGCGTCGATACGTAACAGCCGGAGCGTTGGTGCTTTCTTCGGCGGCAATCCTTGGGACAGCTTCATATCTCACGGCGTTGCCGGACGCCCCGGCGAATTCCGCGACGGCTCAGTTGGTTCCGATACCTCACGAGCTCGGCGTGGATGAAAGACAGGATGCCTATATTGGCGGCCAGACCTATATGGCCGTCATGAATTCGGAACTGACCGATACCTACACCGGTTGGGGTTGGCGTGGGTCGGGCCGTTCCATGAGTCCTACGATGGGTTTTCCTTCGTACACCTTCCCGGCGGGCGGGCTGGATGCGCCGCTGTGGGCGTCTGCCTTCGGCATTACGGCCTATCTGCCCAATGCCGTGGCCGGTATGCCTGCAAGCCGGGCTGAAGGCGCTTTTGTCGGTACCAACAACGTATACCGGGCTCCGCCTCACAAGCGTGAGAATCCGCCTGCGGGCTTCTGGTCCGATCAGGGTGGTTCGACCAGTCCCGGTTTCGGTGGCGGCACCGTGGGCCCCGGTGGATACCGTGAGCCCTTCATAACGGAAGCTACCTTCAACACGAACAGCGGCATCCGTATCCTGCGTCAATCGTACAGCTTCAGCTACGGCTACGGCCATACGAATGACTTCATCCTGCTGCGTCATGTGTTGAACGTGCATGGCGACGTGGACGTGAATACGGATGGCACCCTGGAAGAAGAAGGCGTTACGGTCAGGAACTTCCTGATCATCTTCAATTACGACTTCGATATTCCGTGGACGAACAACCCGCTGCTTACGGGTGGGGCGATCGGCGGCGGTACCGGTGGCGACGACAAGCAGCCGCCCGCCATGTTCAGCCGTGTGATGCCGCTCGCCGTACCGGAAGGGTTGATCAATTCGGGCCGTTTCAACCAGGCTCCGTACGACGACCGGTTCTATTCGGGCCTGGTCACCATGTTCGACGAGGACAATCCGGGACATCCGGGAATCGATTCCTACGTGTGGAATACGACCAACGGTAACTTCAATCCGTTGCACGTAGGCGAAGCGTCCCTGATGATTCTTGAAGGTTCCGGCGACGATGATCCCCTTGGTGACACGAACAACGTCGCGGCGCTGGATATCTACGATGCGCCGTCCGTCGGCCTCTTCAATACCCACGAATGGTGGATTGCCGACTTGAGAGGCGTGTTCGGCTGGTACGAGGGTTCGCTTACCAAGTACCTCGAGGGCAAGAAGGTCAACGTTCCGGGCGGAAGCAGTGCGCCGCATCCGGATCTCTTCACCAGCGGTTCTCCTCTCGGCAGAGAGACCGATATCAGCACCTGGACCGCCAAGACGCAGCCTGGTGGATCGGCCGCGGGCATGGGCTTGATGTGGGGCGACCCGCGCAACCTGGGCCAGTCCGGCAATCCCGGCGTGGCTGCCCTTGGTCTGCAGCCTGGTCAGTACGACAGCGTTACGCTCTTCGATCTTGACGGCGTGTTCAAGGGCATCGTCCCCGATCCGTACAACGGAAGCGACACGAAGGAAGAGACCTCGGGCGCCGGTTGCATTCGGAACGCCCTGGGTTGGGGCCCCTACACCAAGGCGCCCGGCGAAGACCTGACCATCTGGCATGTTGACCTCATCGGCGCTGGCAAGGATGGCGCTTACGACGTTTACCTCCGCGCGCAGGACGTCTGGATGCAGCGGAAGTACAACATGGCCAACAACACGTACTACTGGGACGGTTCCAATGACCGTACCATCCCCATGTACAACGCGGATGGTTCCGTCATGCGGGACGCCGACGGCGCTGTAATGTCGCAGACGATCAACTTCGGTCGCGGCGCAGCCAGCGGCGCGCTGTTCCACCCGCCTCCGCCTCCTACCCTGTCGGTCTTCCCGACCGCCAACGGTACGATCGCGCTGGCGTGGGCCAACAATGCGGAAACGGCTATTGATCCGGGCCGGGGAACCGTGGATTTCGCGAAGTACCGCGTATACCGCGCTTCCGGTTTCATCGATCAGTTCCCGACCGCTACGGTAGCCCATGAAGTCGGTTACAACAGTACGGTGATCCCGCCGAACCTCGGTCTGAGCGAAGGCGCCGCACCGGTCACGGACGTAACCGATCCGACGAGTGCCGCGGTGAAGCAGGGCCATCCCTACGCCCGGTTCATCCACGAAGGCCTGACACTCGGCGCCGATTACAACATCGGCCGGGTGTACGACTTCGTGGCCGACGACCTAGTGAAGCGCTTCGCGGCGCCGAACTTCTCCGGTCCGTACGTACAGATCGCTGAATTCGGCGGCGGCGGCGGAAATCAGACCAACAGCCTGAATCCGCCTGAGTCCGTTTCCTATCCGAACCCGTATCCGGCTGGCGACAGGCTGCCTGGTTTCGAGGATGATTTCGTCGAAACCAAGCCCAGTTCGGCTCAGATCGTCGAAGCGAACAATGCTCTGGGCGCTACGACAGCCATCGCCACCAGCTTCTCGGATCGCTATCCGGATGCCATCGGATCCGGCGATGCGCAGATTACCAGCGTCGGCGGAATTGCCACTGATCCCCGCCTGGTCGGCAAGAGCGGTTATATGTTCGAAGATCGTTCCGTGCTGATCGGTTTCAGCTACTGGTACTACGTAGCCTCGGTGGATAACGAAAGCGCGCAACAGCACGATTTCGACAACTACGTGGCAGATCAAGGCTCCTCGCAGCGCGTTATTACCCGTACGATCAACGGGCTCGAGAGTTTCTACACGATGAACGCGAACGGTACGGACGGACGCTGGCACGGCCAGTATCCGTACCGTGGTTTGACGGTGGGACCGCAGGTACCGGGACAGGACGTTATCCCGACTACCGTGGTCCGTAACGAGGTTGCGGCTGGTGTGGCCGAATTCGAGAATCTGATCACAGTCGCGCCGAACCCCTTCGTCTTCCAGGCCCAGTGGGATCTGGCAACGAAGTCGCAAACCGTCAAGTTCTTCAACGCTCCGGTACCGTCCCGCATCACGATCTTCGATGCGGCCGGCCTGCAGGTGAAGCAGTTCTCCGTGCCGGGTGACCAGACCACGACGATCGGCGGTGTGACGGATTGGGATCTGAAGAACGATTCCAACGTGCCGGTTGCCAGCGGTCTGTATATCATCGTGGTAGAAGCCGAGATCGGTGGCGTGGACTACGCGAAGACACTGAAACTCTACGTCCGGCGGTAAACTGCGGTTACGTCCAGCGCCATGGGCCATGACGGGCCATGGCGCGGGGCGGTCCGATTCAGGGAGGTTTTCTAATGAAAGTATTGTTTCGCTGGGGCGTGGTCACCGGACTCCTGCTGGCACTGTCAGCACCGGCACATGCTCAGGTTTCCAAAGGTGGAACCGCCGCGACGAAGTTTCTGACGCTCGATTCCAGCGCACGTGTCGCAGGTGTTGCATCTTCCGCCACTTCCTATACGGATCTGGGCGCCTTCTCGGCCCTGACGAACCAGGCTACCATGGTGTTCGTAGAGGGCAGAGGTGCAGTCGGCGTTTCCTACGCTCCGTATTTTGCGGAAATGACGGTGTTCAGCGCAGGCCTCGTCTGGAATCTCGGCGACAACGGCGCTGTGGGTGTGAGTGTGCATTCGCTGCTTTCGGGCGACATACCCTATACCACCTCTGGAGATCCGACGGGTCAATTCGCCAACCAGGGCCAGAACTTTAACGTGACGGACCTGGCCATCGGTCCGAGTTATGCACGTCGTCTGACCGATTCGTTCGCGGTCGGCGGTTCGCTGAAGTACGTGTCGGAAGGCACGAGCGGCGCCGGTGACGATGACCGGACCAGCACGGCGGTGGCGGTCGACGTGGGCACCATCTATACGACGGATTTCCGTAACTTCCGTATTGGCGCCTCGTTCCAGAACTTCGGTCCGGATATGCAGTTCATCGATGAGTCGAGCGCTCGTGACCAGTTGCCCACTACGTTCCGTATCGGTTTTGCCATTGAACCGTACGAACTGCCGGTGGGAAGCTTGATGACCAGCGCCGAACTCTGGAAGCTTCGCGAGTTCGATTCCGTGCTCAATCTCGGTATCGAGTGGTGGGTGAACGAATACATCGCGGGCCGGGTTGGCTGGAAAGCCGGATACAGCGGCGGCCAGGATGAAGGCGTTTCTGCTGGCGCCGGTCTCCGGTTCAGCCAGGGTGAATTAAGTCTCAATGTTGATTACGCGTATACGCAGTACAATCTGCTGGATGACCTGCATCGCGTGTCCGTCGGCGTGGGCTTCTAAACAACAAGCCAGGAAGTACCGATGGATGGAAAGAAATAACGTTAGCTGAAGCACTGGAGAATCCCTCAGTCCGTTCGATGAGGGATTCTCTTATGTAATGAAAGAATTGGGGCATTCGATGATGTTGAAAGGGCTGAGCGGATACGGGCAGGTGATAAAGGTTTTCGTGATCGGATGTATCGCATCCGCCATGGCGCTGACCGGTTTGGATGCGCATGCCCAGGCCGTTCGGTTGAGCGGTGTCGTTATCGATGGGAAAGACCCCATACCCGATGTCCGCGTACGGGAACACGGAAAACCGGATTACGTGCTTACCGATTCCGAGGGCAGGTTCACCCTGAACATCATTGAAGATCCTGTGCAGCATTACGCGGTAACGGCCGGCAAGGAAGGCTGGTTGAATGGCGGGGTCATGGTAGATCCCAAAACATCATATACGACGATCGTATTGCAAAAAGTACCCGAAGAAAAAGACGAATCCTACGATTTCATCACTCCTCACAAATCACTGGTCGACCTGCGCGAGGACCCGGAAGAACTGGAGCGTCTGCGCACGCAATCCCACACGGGCTTTGAAGAGGGATGCAACCTCTGCCATTTCGAACCGACCTGTTACCTCTGCCACAGAGACCTCTACGATCAATGGAGTGCTTCCCAGCACGCGAAAGGCGTAACCAATCCGTGGACTTTGAATCTCTACGACGGTACGGATGCGGACGGCAATGAGAACGTGGGGCCCGGCTTCCGGCTGGATTTCCCCGATGAAGCCGGAGAATGCGCCGACTGCCACGCCCCCTCGGCCGCCGTACGCGCACCGGGCCACACCGACCTGAAAGTCGTGTACAATCGTTCGCAGGCCTATCCGACCGTCCAGGACTACAAGACGCTTGAACGCATGGAGTACGAA
Organism: Candidatus Latescibacterota bacterium; assembly: GCA_022822725.1. Taxonomy (GTDB): domain Bacteria; phylum JAAXHH01; class JAAXHH01; order JAAXHH01; family JAAXHH01; genus JAAXHH01. The sequence continues at coordinate 204,822 of JAJEAN010000001.1, read as the reverse complement.
AGAATGGCCGGTTCGGTCGACGGTGCGGGGATTCACTGCGACTTCTGCCACAAGATACAGAATGTGGAGGTTAATGATCACGCGGGCGTGAACGGATCGGTAACCCTGAACCTGGTGGCCATGGAAGAGGAACGGGAGGCCCGCCTCATCAAGGGGAAGTTCCCGCCGATATTCGTCTACGGTCCCTATGACGACGTCATCAACTTCACCCCGTTGCCGGGATCATCCAACACTTCGCCCATGGTGGCCAGTTACAATCCGATCTACACGAGCAGCGACTACTGCTCCGCCTGCCACCAGCACAAGAACAAGCACGGCCTTCCGTTCATGGATACGTACCAGGAGTGGAAGGACAGCCCCTATTCGGCCATGGGCATCGAGTGCCAGGACTGCCACATGAAACCCGATGCCGACGGATTCACCTTTGGTTCGTTCGTAAACGGCGATGCGGAGAAGTTCTGGACACCCATCGGATACCGGGACCCGACCACCGTTAAAACGCACGGGTTCCCCGGGGCCACGGAGGAGCTTCTGCCTAACGCCGCCACCCTGGCCATAGATGCCGTTGTTTCAAGCGGGCAGCTGGCGGTGACGGTGGACGTGCGGAACGTCAATACCGGCCACCATATCCCATCGGGGATCACCATCAGGAACATGCTGTTGCTCGTCACGCCCGTATTGTCCAATGGCGATACCCTGCGTTACGTGGGGGACCAGCGCGTACCGTCCTACGGCGGTGAAGGCGATCTGGCCGAAGGAAACTACGCGGGCTACCCGGGCAAGGGATTTGCCCTGGTTTTCGGTGATGACGAGGGTAATACCCACGTTATGGATTGGCAAGCAACCCGCATAGTCGAGGACACGCGAATCAAGGCGCGCGAGGCAGACCGTTCTGTGTATATCTTTGAAATGCCGACGGGTGTCGACCGCGTGGATATCCATACCGATCTGATATACAGGAGAGCGTTCAAACCGTTGGCGGATCTCAAGAAGTGGACGCAGAAAGACATGACCGTGGCTTCGGACGTCACCTCGGTACGGCCGGTCGGACACTTGGAAGTTTCCACGCCTTCGAAAGGGCTGAGCCTCCGCGATCGTATCAGATCCTACTTCGATTGACGGGTACGGCATGCGCAATATCCTCCTCGTAGTATTTTTGCTTTTCCTGCCCCTGCTCCTGCTCATGGACACCGGTCCATACATCACGCAAATATCCAACGTCCGTCAGGATGATGCACCCAGGCAACTGTCGCCTGAGGACGAGTCCCTTCTGCTCGAAGACGTGATGCATTTCCGACGTCAGATCGAGGAGAACAGGAACGAACCTTCCAACTACTTCAACCTGGGCCTGGCCGCCGTCGCACTGGATAAGCTGGATACGGCGGAAGCAGCCTTCCTGGTCGTCACCGAACTGCGTCCCGGAGACGTCGATGCCCGTTTCAACCTGGGTCTGGTCTACGCCCAGCAGGAACGGTACGACGACGCGATCGATGCCTTCCGCCGCGTCGTGGAAATGGATCCCGATCGCGTCGAACCGTACTACAATCTGGGCCAGGCCTACCAGTATACGGGCCGGCTTGTCGAATCGATCAAGTCGTTCGTCGAGGCGACGGATCGCGACCCCGACAACAGCCTGTTTCACTACGGCCGGGGGACCACGGAAGAGAAACTGGGCGCCCTTGGCGAGGCCGAGATCTCCTATACCAATGCCCTGTCCATCGATCCGGACTTTGCCGACGCCCGGTACGCGTTGGGCCGTGTGCTCCTGGATCAGCGTAAATTCCAGGAAGCGCGGGATGCCTTTCGCGCGGTCTTGCAGGTGGAAACCGGCATGGCCCAGGCCTACTGCCAACTCGGTGTCATCGCGTTGAGCGAAGGCCGGGTCGACGACGCGGTACGGTCTTACGAGAACGCGCTGCGCATCGATGAGGTTTCGGTGGAGGCCATCGCGGGCCTCGCCCAGGCCTCGCTGCGGGCGGGCCGGACTGAACGGGCGATCACGCTGTACCGGGATGCCCTGGAGATGGATCCCGAGTCGCCTACCCTGCAATACCATGCGGGCACGGCCTATGCGGCCGACCAACGGCATGAAGAAGCCCTGGAAGCGTTCTCACGGGCGGTCGAACTCAACCGGGCGTACCCCGAACCCTATCTTGCCATCGGAAACACCCTGAACGCCATGGGTAGACCGGAAGATGCCGGGCGTTTTCTCGATACGTTTCAGCAGCTCAACGGGTTCAGGGAAGCGTTGTCGCAGGCGGAATCCCTGGTACGGCTGAACCCGCGGGTGGCGGAGGTGCATTACAACATGGCAACGGCCCTGACCCGCCTGGGCCGGTACGAGGACGCCGTGCGGGAATTCAGGATAGCGACGGAGCTGTCGCCCCGTTTCGTTCACGCCTACAACAACCTGGGCGTAGCTTACGTGGAGCTGGGTATGTACGAAGAGGCTCGAAACGCATACCAGCAGGCGATCCAGCTCGATTCGAATTATGTCGAGGCCTATACGAACCTGGCCTGGCTCATCGCCCGGCACGGGGTGGACCTGGACCGTGCCCTGGAACTGGCCGGCCGGGCGGTTGAGATCGCGCCTACCGCCGTCGCCTACGAAACGCTGGCCATCGTGCGGAACGCGAGAGGGGACTACGGCGGGGCCGATGAGGCGATGGGGAATGCCGTCCGCATCGAGCCGGAGAACGACATATTGCAGCAGCGATGGGAGCAGATCAGGCAGGAAAGGAATGGTTCATGAATGGACGTACCGGAAGGAGAAACGGATGAAGCGGTTCAAGTCCGGAGCGTTGCCGCTCCTGGCCGCGGCACTTCTGATGGGTTGCACGGAAGCGGACGATGACGGGATGTGGCGTGGGAGAACGGAAGTGATCGCGGGCGCTTCAAGGGTCATCAGCGACGCCCCGATCCGGCACGCCCCCGATCAAACGGCTGACGTCATGCTCGAAGAAGACCTGGTGATCGAAGGAGCCGAGGGCCGGTCCTTTGCTTCGGTGTTCGGGATCACCACGGATCGAAGCGGCAACATCTATATAGCCGATTCGTACCAGAACCGGATTTCCAGGTTCGACGAGACCGGTTCCTTTCAGACGGCCGTGGGGTCGTTGGGTGTGGGACCGCTGCAGTTCAAGTCTCCGGTAGACATGGCGCTGGATGACGAAGGAAGACTGTTCGTGCTGGACAACGCACTCGACCGGGTCACGGTATTCAATCCGGACCTCACCTTCGCGGACATCTGGTCCACGCAGGTCACGAAGCCTCGACGCATACGCATCGATGCCGAGGGGAACGTGCTCGTTTTCGTGATTACGCAGCACGATCTCATCTATAAATACAGTCCGGAAGGAGATCCGATCACCAAGTTCTACAATCCGATGGAGACCCTGCGGCGATCGGGAACGCTCAAGGAATTCATCGCGTATTCCGATGCGGCCATGGAAACGACGGAGGACGGTTACGTGGTCGTTTCCGCGAGGCACCCCTACTGGATCCGTAAATTCGACCGGGTAAACGGACTGGAGCTGGAGTTCAACCGGACCACTTCCTTCGATATGAAACCCATGGCCCGCTGGACGACCACGCGGCGGCCGCCGCCCGTGGGCGTGTCCGGCGGACTGGCCGTTTTGCCCGACGGACGGATCGTCAATTCCATAGAGTACCAGGAATTCGAACAGGTCGGTCTCAACGCGATGGGCATGCCCAGGCTGCAGATGACGAAACTGGATCGATGGTTCGATTTCTTCAGGCCGGATGGAAAGTGGGAAATGTCGGCTCAGTTCGATGTGGTCGGCGTTCCCATGCACGTGGACCGGCAGGGCCGGATCTATTTCGCGGAACTGGAGGAGGACAGAGTCGTCCGGTACAACTTCGTTTTTCCTGAGGAGTACAACTAGTGCGCGGAATCATGACAGGCATCACGCCGGTGTTCACGGCGGCTGTAACGGCCGTGGTCACGTTGGCGGTCACGGCCCTGGCCTGCAACGGGGTGCCCAGTGACAGTCACGTGGCGGGCGGCACTTTCGTCGGATACACGTTCTCCGAGCAGGCCGTCGTCGACGAAGCGCGGGAGATGGAGGCCGGATATACACTGACCTTCAAAGCCTACGATCTCGGCGGCGACGCACGGTTCGTGACCTACGTCCAGCGCCGGTCGACGGGTGATTACTATGCGGGCGTCCTCCGGATCGGGATCACGGATCCACAGGGCAACGTATACACGCATTACCACAGCGCCGAAGCCGAGGCCATTGACCGTCCGATCATGTGGACCCGGCGCGTCCCGGGCGTACATCACGTCGACGTGGAGTTTTCGGTGCGCGGTGAACAGAAAACGCGCGCCACCTTCGAGGTTCCGCTGATCAGGGAACCGGTGTCGGGCTTTCTCGTCGCCGGGGTCAGCCTGGGTGTGCTTGTCCTCGTGGCCATGACCGTCGTACTCATGAGAAAACGCCGTTGATCCGGGTTCCGGTCCTTCTCACCTTCCTGTTTATCATTCCTTCCTGCAGCCAGCCCGATCATCTTCCCGATGCTTCCCGGGCGGTCGTGCAATTCACGGACATCGCGCCTTCGGCCGGGATCACGTTCCGGCACACCAATGGCAAATCGGGCCGTTACTACTTCCTCGAAACGGTGGCGTCCGGTGGCGGGTTTATCGATTACGACGGAGATGGCGATCTCGACGTCTACCTGCTCAACGGCGCGGCCATCCCGGGTTTCGTGCCCGACCGGCCTCTGTCCAGCGCCCTCTATCGCAACGACGGGAACGGGTCCTTCACGGACGTGACCGGTCAGGCCGGCGTGGGCAACGCGGGGGGCTACGGGATGGGCATGGCCGTCGCGGACTATGACAACGACGGCGACGACGATCTGTTCGTCACGAACTACGGGGCCAACGTCCTCTACCGGAACGAAGGCGACGGGACATTCACGGACGTGACCGCTCGGACGAGATTGACGGTACCGCGGAATCCCACGTTCTCGACCAGCGCGGCGTTCCTGGATTACGACAGGGACGGGCACCTGGATCTCTACGTGTGTGCATACGTCGAATTCGCGTTCGAGACCAACAGGCGATGCGTTCGGGACGGCATCCAGTCCTACTGCGGACCCGACATCTACGAGGGCGCCGCCGACCTGCTGTACCGGAACAACGGCGACGGCACGTTTACCGACGTATCCGCGGAGGCGGGCATCGCCAATCCGGAAGGCAAGGGCCTCGGGGTCGTGGGTGGCGACTACGACGGGGACGGCTGGACGGACATATTCGTGGCCAACGACCTGACGCCGGATTTCCTGTACCGGAACAACGGCGACGGCACGTTTACCGACATGGCCCTGCTGGCGGGCGTGGCCTACGGCGAAGACGGCGTCGCCCGGGCGGGCATGGGGGTGGATATCGGAGACTACGACCGGAACGGGTCGCCGGATATCTACGTGACCAATTTCTCCCTGGAACCCAACTCGCTGCACCGTAACAACGGGAACGGCACCTTCACCGAAACCACCTTCGGCGCGGGCGTGGGCAATCCCACGCTCCTTTATCTGGGCTTCGGTACAGGCTTCAAGGATTTCGACCACGACGGGTGGCTTGATATCTTCGCGGCGAACGGCCACGTGATCGACAACATCTCCCTGTTCGATCCGACGATTACCTACCCGCAGACCAATCAGCTGTTCCGTAATGAAGGCGATGGACGATTCACCGATATCAGCGACCGCGCCGGCGCGCCGTTTCAGGTGGAGCGCGTGCACCGGGGCGCGGCATTCGGCGACGTGGACAACGACGGCGACATCGACGTGCTGGTCACCACGGTGAACGATGTCCCGCTGCTGCTGCGGAACGACGGGACCGGGGGGGAGGATGCGCACAGTCTGCTCGTCGCCACCGAGGGCGTCCGGAGCAATCGAAACGGCATCGGCGCGCGTGTCGCCGTGGTCACAGGCGCTGTGCGACAGTCGCGGGAAATCCGAAGCGCCTACAGCTACCTGGCGGCCAATGACCTCAGGGCCCACTTCGGACTCGGTGCCCACGCCGAAGCGGACTCGGTCATCGTGGACTGGCCCGGCGGCGCGAGAGACGTCGCGACCGGGGTAGAAGGCGGCCAGCTTATCACGATCCGCGAAGGCGCAGGAATCGTCTCGCGAACGCCATTTCCCCGGCGTTGAAGAATCTCATCGCCCACAACGCCACCGGGTAGGCCGCGACCAGGGCGATCTCCCCGGCCCAGGCGATTTCGGTGAGTTCACGCACCGCGAACAGCACTCCGCACGCGAAGACTACCTTGAGCAGTCGGATATACTCGTAGGGTATGGGATAGTACTTCCGGCCCACGAGGTACAACCCGGCCACCATCACCGCGTAGGCGGCCGCCGAAGCCGTGGCCGCGCCGTACATGCCGATCGCCGGGATGAGCCAGAGGTTCGTCAGGATGCAGACCAGGGCCGACGCGGCCGTGATGAAGGGGAGCAGGACGGTCTTCTTCTCCAGGTAGACGCCCACGGTGAGGTTGACGTAGATCCCATACAGCACGTAAGCCGCGAGCAGGATCGGCACCACGGCGATCCCCTCCCAGTATGACGCCTCGATCAGGGTATAGCCGCCGATGGATATGCGGACCAGGTCGTCGATGAGAAAGGAAAGGGCCAGGAAGACGCCGCCCGCAATGGCCAGGAAGTAGGTCAGCACGCGGGCGAACAGCGGCCTGGGGTTCTCCTCCCTGGAGGTTTCCAGGAAGAAGGGCTGCCAGGCCTGCCGGAACATGGTGACGAAGATGAGCATGCCGACGCCCAGCTTGCGGGCCGCGTGGTAGATACCGAGGGTCTCGGTGCCGGCCATCCGTTCCAGCATCAGGCGGTCGATGGTTTCGATGATGATGATGCAGGCGCCGGCGGGCACGTAGGGCAGGCCGAATTTCAGGAGCCGGCCCATCGTTCCGCGAGACCAGGAGAAGGACATATGCCGCAGGGTGATGACTGCCAGGATGAGGAAGACGATCCCGGACCCGGCGATGTTGCTGATCAGAATGCCCTGCAGCCCCATATCGAGCACGACGACGAGGTAACAGTTTCCGCCCAGTTCGATCATCACCTTCATAAGCTTGAGGGAGGCGAACGTCGCGGCCTTGCCCTCTGCCCGGAGCCGTGCGAAGGGAATGGCGTTGAGGGCGTCCAGCGCCAGGACCGCGGCGGCCAGCTGGACGTACGAAGTCAGGGAAGCGGAGACGGCGATAAGCGGCGCGATCCGGGCGGCGGACAGGACGATGACCACGGCGAGCCCGGTCGACGTGAAAAGCATGGTGAGGTAGCCGGTGCTCAGCGTTTCCCGCCTGCGGTCCTTCTCAAGCACGTAGTACCTTAGAAAGGCCGAATCCATGCCGTAGAGGAACAGGACGTTCGTCAGCGCGATGAAGGTATAGACGAGCCCGTAGTAGCCGAATTCCTCGACGGGCATGACATGGGTATACACCGGTACCAGCAGGTAGGCCATGGACCTGCCCAGTACGTCGCTGAGACCGTAGATCGCCGAATGGGTGGTGAGTCTTTTAAGGCCTTGGAACATGGATCCTGGTTTGCGGGCGGTCAGGGTTCTCACCGCCTCGGAAGGGGGGCGGAATCCAGGCGCTGAGCACCGATATGGTACCGGCGGTTTCCGGGGACGTCAAGAACTTACGGGTGGGCTTGACCGCCAGCTTGACCGCCGGATTCACCGCCGGATTCACCGCCGGATTCACTGTCGCGTCGGCACAGCCGGCCTTCGGTATTGAACGCCATCGGGCGAAAAAGGTTCGTCGCGTCGGCGCCGGTTCTTTATCTTGACCGGGTGCCCGGGGGTGGCGTCACGTCGCTGCGCCGCCTTCCCGGGATGGTCCAGTAATCGTTAGGGGCAGGTGCGGCCATGTCGGAAATCATCTACGGACGGAACCCGGTCAGGACGGCCCTGCAGGCGGGCCGTAGCCTCAACCGGATATACATCGCAGACGGGGTTGCGCGCCAGGACGTGGCCGACATCCTGGACCTCGCCCGGAAGCAGGGCGTCGTGTTCCAGTTCACCGAACGCCGCCGGCTGGACCGTCTGACCGAAGGCAGGCACCAGGGCGTCGTCGCCATGGTGGCCGGCCACCAGTACGCCGAAATGGTGGAAATCCTGGCCTCGGCCAGCCGGTCCGGCTCTCCCCCCTTCCTCGTCCTGCTGGACGGCATCCAGGATCCCCATAACCTGGGCGCGATCATCCGCACCGCCGATGCCGTCCGCGCCGACGGCGTCGTCATACCCCGTCGTAACGCGGCGGGATTGACCGCCGCCGCGGTCAAGGCTTCCGCCGGGGCCACCGTGCACGTTCCGGTCGCGAGAGTGGCGAACATGAACCACGCCATGCAGGCGCTTCGCGAAGCGGGCGTCTGGCTCGTGGGCCTTGCGGCTGACGGTCCTTCGCTATTCAGCAGGATGGACTATACCGTCCCCGTGGCGCTCGTCATAGGTGGCGAGGACAAGGGACTCAGGCCCCTGGTCCGGCGCAACTGCGACGAGGTGGTGCGGCTCCCGGTCGCCGGACACGTGGATTCGCTCAACGCGTCCGTGGCGGCGGCCCTCGTGCTGTATGAGGTCTTTCGCCAGCGCCAGGAAACGTAGGAAGGGTAAATCGGTTGACACCGCCGCTTCGCCGAGTTAAGCTAACGCCCTGTGTTTTTTTGGGGAAAAGACCTGCGTGGCGGGACGGAATGAAGTAACTGAATATAGTAAAGGAGCACGGTAGCGACATGGCGAAACACGTATACTACTTCGGCGGCGGTGAAGCGGACGGATCCGCGGCCTCCAAGGAACTGCTGGGTGGCAAAGGAGCCAACCTGGCCGAGATGAGCCACCTCGGGATTCCCGTGCCCGCGGGCTTTACCATATCCACCGGGGTCTGCACCTGGTACTACGATAACGACCGCGGGTATCCGGCAGACCTGGACGATCAGGTCTGGCAGGCGATGGCCCGGGTAGAGGCCGTCATGAACGCCGGTTTCGGCAACTCGGACAACCCGCTGCTGGTATCCGTCCGGTCCGGCGCCCGTTCCTCCATGCCCGGCATGATGGATACGATTCTGAATCTCGGACTGAACGATGTAACCGTCCAGGGCCTGATCGCGCAGTCGGGCGATGCGCGTTTCGCTTATGACAGCTATCGGCGTTTCGTCCAGATGTATGGCGACGTGGTCATGGGCGTGCGTCCGGAGGAGGACGACGACCACGATCCTTTCGAGGTGCTGCTGGACCGGAAGAAGGCCAGCCTGGGTGTCACGGAGGACGTGGAACTCGGGGCCGACGACCTCAAGGCGCTGGTCGCCGATTTCAAAGCCGAGATCAAGGCGCGCACGGGCGTCGAATTTCCCGACGATCCCCGCGAGCAGCTCTGGGGCGCTATAGGGGCCGTGTTCGGGTCGTGGCACAACGAACGCGCCGCGGTGTACCGGAAGCTGAACAACATCCCGGACGAATGGGGCACCGCCGTCAACGTGCAGGCCATGGTCTATGGCAACATGGGCGACGACTGCGCCACGGGCGTCGCCTTCAGCCGCGATCCCGCGACCGGCGAAAAGCGGTTCTACGGCGAATACCTCATAAACGCCCAGGGAGAAGACGTCGTGGCGGGCACGCGCACGCCCAGGTCCATCGAACAGCTCGAAGGCGAGATGCCGGACGCCTACCATCAACTGGTGAGCATCTGCGACACGCTGGAAACCCATTACAAGGATATGCAGGATATCGAATTCACCATCCAGCGCGGCAACCTGTGGATGCTGCAGTGCCGCGTCGGGAAGCGAACCGGTTTCTCCGCCATCACGATCGCGGTGGACATGGTACGGGAAGGGCTGATCGACGAGAAGGAAGCCCTGCGGCGCGTGGAGCCCGACCAGCTCGACCAGTTGCTGCGCCCCGTATTCGACGTGGAAGAAAAGCGCCGCGCGGAGCAGGAGGGGCGCGTGCTGGCCCGGGGCCTCAACGCCGGTCCGGGCGCGGCGGCCGGTAAAGTGGTGTTCAACGCCAACGATGCCGAGTCCTGGGCGGACCGGGGCGACCCGGTCATCCTGGTCCGTATCGAGACGTCGCCCGAAGACATTCGCGGCATGAACGCCGCATCGGGCATCCTGACCGCCCGGGGCGGCATGACGAGCCACGCGGCCCTGGTCGCCCGACAGATGGGCAAGGTCTGCGTCGCCGGCTGCGGGGAACTGGATATCGATTATTCCGCCCGGCAGATGCGTGCCGGCGACCGGGTCATCGCCGAAGGGGACTATATCTCCATCGACGGATCCACCGGTGAGGTCATTGCCGGCGCCATTCCGACCATTGCCTCCGAAGTGCTGCAGGTCCTGTTGCAGAAATCCAGGGCGGCCGCGGACTCGGAGGTCTATCAGCGATACGAAAGCCTGATGGCCTGGGCCGACCGGAACCGTCGGCTGAAAGTGCGGACCAACGCGGATCAGCCCGATCAGTCGGCCACCGCGCGCGCCTTCGGCGCCGAGGGCATCGGCCTTTGCCGCACGGAGCACATGTTCTTCGAGGAAGACCGCATCGATTCGGTCCGGGAGATGATCCTGGCCGATGACGAAGCCGGCCGCCGGAAAGCGCTGGCCAGGCTGCTGCCCATCCAAAGAAGCGATTTCATCGGGATATTCGAGGTCATGGACGGCTACCCCGTCACGATCCGCACGCTCGACCCGCCACTGCACGAGTTCCTGCCTCACGAGGCCGGGGCCATCGCGCAGCTCGCCGAGCAGACCGGCGTCCCGGTGGAGCGTTACCAGCGCAAGCTGGAGGACCTGCGGGAGGCCAATCCCATGCTCGGACACCGTGGGTGCAGGCTCGGTATCGCATATCCCGAGATCACCGAGATGCAGGCCCGGGCGATTTTCGAAGCCGCGAGCGACTGCGTGAAACGCGGCATCAAGGCCATCCCGGAGATCATGATCCCCCTGGTCGGCCACATCAACGAACTGCGCCTGCAGGCCGATGTCGTCCGCCGGACGGCTCGGGAAGTGCAGTCGGAGACCGGCGTGGAGGTGGACTACCAGATCGGTACCATGATCGAGCTGCCACGGGCGGCGCTGACCGCCCACGAGATCGCGGAAGAAGCGGAGTTCTTCTCCTTCGGGACGAACGACCTTACGCAGACGACCTTCGGACTCTCCCGCGACGACGCGAAATTCATCCCCGACTACCTGCATGCCGAAATATGGCCGGAAGACCCCTTCGTGAGTATTGACAGCAGCGGCGTCGGCGAACTCGTAAAAATCGGCGTCGAGCGTGGCCGCGCCACGCGGGACGGCATGAAGGTGGGCATCTGTGGTGAGCACGGCGGTGATCCCGACTCGGTCGAGTTCTGCCACGGCGTGGACCTGGACTATGTCAGTTGCTCCCCGTACCGCGTGCCCATCGCCTGCCTGGCCGCGGCCCGGGCGGCGCTGTCCGACTAAAGCGCACTTTCGACCAGGGCGCACTTTCAAGGCATCCTTGCTCCCGCGGGACATAGCGGCGGCATGCCGCGGGCGGCGGCCTGTCGCGGGACACCCGAATCATGTGGGAACTCTTCTGGCGATTCCTGGCCCTGGGATGCATCAGCTTCGGCGGTCCCGTCGCCCACCTGGGGTACTTCCGGACTGCCTTCGTGGACCGGTTGAAGTGGCTTGACGAAGCGGCCTATGGCCGGCTCGTCGCCCTGAGCCAGTTCCTTCCCGGCCCATCTTCCAGCCAGGTCGGTTTCGCCATCGGATTCCAGCGGGCGGGCGTTGCCGGCGGTATCGCCGTGTTCCTGGGGTTCACGCTGCCGTCGTTCGTGCTCCTGTACCTGCTTGCCATCGCCGGAAGCTCGGTGACGGAAACGGTCTACTTCGGCGGATTCGTCAAGGGACTGAAACTGCTGGCCGTGGTCGTGGTCGCCGACGCCGTGATGGGCATGTACGCCACATTTTGCAGGCGCCCGTTCGCCGGGGCGCTTTGCATCGTGACCGCGTCGGCCCTGCTGGTCGTCCCTTCGATGGCGACCCAGTTCGCGGTCCTGGCGGCAGGCGCGCTGGCCGGCTGGCGCTTCCTGCGCGCGCCGGAGGCACCGCCCGGCGGCCGACTGCGTTTCTCCTGGCTGCCGCTGACCATCTTCTTTCTTTTGCTCACCGGTCTTCCGCTTCTGGCGAGCCTGTCGCCGGACCTCGATCTGCTTTCCCGGTTCTACCAGACAGGAAGCCTGGTTTTCGGCGGTGGTCACGTCGTTTTGCCGCTGCTCCAGCAGACCGTGGGCGATGCGCTTTCCATCGACCGTTTCCTGCTCGGTTACGCCGCCGCACAGGCCATTCCGGGTCCCATGTTCGCCATGTCCGCGTTCCTGGGCGCCGCGATGAACCCGGATCACGCCCTGGTTGGCGCGTTGGTCGCGGCCCTCGGTATTTTCCTTCCGGGATTCCTGCTTATCCTGTCCTTCCACGACACCTGGGAGACCCTGGCGCGAAAACCGGGCGCCGCGGGCGCGGTGGCGGGGGTCAACGCGTCGGTGGTCGGACTCCTGCTGGCCGCGCTCTACCAGCCCGTGTTCGTCAACGCCGTCTTTACGTCCCTGGATCTTGCGCTCGCCATCATCGGGTTTTTCCTGCTCAGGGCGTTGCGCCTGCCGATCCTGGCGCTGGTCGCGTTTTTCGCCACGGCGGGGATACTGTCAGCCGTCCTGGGGTGAGGAGAAAACGAAACCGGTATTCCTTGCCTGAGTCGCGTTTATTGGGATATTACTTAAGGGTCACTCCATCATGACCGGACCTTGCCATGTGTTGTCTTCGTACCTGACCATATGTTGCCTTCGTACCTGACCATGTGTTGCCTTCGTACCTGACCAAATATTGTCTTCGTACCTGACCATGCGACGAATCGCCTCATACCTCTTTTTGCTCGCATTTATTTCCGCCCCGGAACTCTCCGCCCAGCGGGTGAACTCCATCGGCATCGAGATGCCCGAAGACGCGGCGCCGCCGGAGCGGCAGCGACTGCGGTTCTTCGAGATGGACGGGACGTACATGGAATGGTTCAAGACGATATACAAGCGCAGCCCGGCCACGAACCTCGTTGCCGAACCGCTGGTCCGCCAGGATCACAACTACGACCTGGTGCCGGCCGCCGCCAAGTCGTGGGAGGCCACGCCGGACGGAAACACGTGGCTGTTCCACCTGCGGTCCGGAATGCAATGGGACGACGGACGGCCCTTCAACGCCCATGACTACGTCTTTACCTTCCGACGGGGAGCGGACCCGGACAATGCCTACGACTTCGAATGGCACTACCGCATTATCAAGAACTGGAGCGCCGTCGTCGGCCGGCAGCTTCCCGTCGATTCGCTGGGTGTGGAGGCGATAGACGATACGACGCTGGCCGTCCATACCGAGCAGCCCGTCCCATACCTTCCTTTCAACCTCATCATGAGCTGGGCCTCGCCGGAACACGCGGTGGCCAAGTACGGCGACGAGTGGTCGACCCGGGCGGAGACCCATGTATCATCCGGTCCGTTCAAGGTTACGGAATGGCGCAAGAACGAGGTCATCATCCTGGACGCCAACCCGATGTACCGGGGGTCGATGCCCCCCTATCTCGACCAGGTGATGATCAAGGTGTTCTCCCAGTCAGCCCAACCGCTCATGCTGTCGGCTTATACGGCCGACGAGGTGGACATGATTCTCGTGAACGGGCAGGCTTCCCTGGGCCGGGTCAAAAGCGACCCGGTGCTCAGCCGCGAGCTGCATTCCATGGTCAACTTCGTCACGTTCTATATGACCATGGATACGTACAATCCGCCCTTCAACGACCTGCGCGTCCGGAAAGCCTTTGCCCATTCCATCGACCGCACGGCCCTGATGGACTCCGCCCTGAAGGACGTGGGCGTGGCGGCCTACAGCATGCTGGCGCCCGGTTTCCCCGGCGCGAGACCGGAGATCTTCCGTGAAATGCTGCCCTACGATCCCGAACGGGCCAGACAGCTTCTGGCGGAAGCCGGATATCCCGACGGCAAGGGGTTTCCCCAGGTCGATATCTGGATCCGGGCCCTCGACTCCCACACGACACGCATCCCCTCGGAGGCTATCCAGGCGATGATCGCCGAAGCGTTGAACGTCCGGGTCGGGGTCAGGGTTATCGAACGCAAGGTGTTCACCGACGGCCTGAACAACCACGAAGTGACGCTGGCCCTGGTGGCCTACAGCCAGGACTTCCCGGATCCGGCCAACCTGCTCGGGCTCTGGCGGTCGAGGGGGCGCCACGCCTGGCACGACGACACCTTCGAACGGCTGATCCACGAGGGCAACGAGTTCATGGGCCCGCCCGAAGAAAGGTATGCCATCTACCACGCCGCCGAACGCCGGCTCGTGGAGGACGTGGGCGGCATCTTCCTCTGGTTCCCCGTGGAGCACCGCCTGTGGAAACCCGATTTCTACAGCCCGACCCTCCTGCCCAACCGCCTCGGCATGGAGGTCTGGTCCAACCTGACCTGGATGAACGGGTATTTCAGGGACACGGATCGTGACGCGGCGGATCAGCCGCGCAGTCCCGGCCTCTGGGACTGGCTGAAATCCGCCCTGGACTGATGTAATCTGAGACTATGTACGGTGCCTGCCGTCTATACGGTTCCGGCGAACCGTTCCAGCGCATCGTCGTCGATCCGGACAGCTAGTCCGGGCTGGTCCGTTACAGGAAAGGCGCCACCTGCGGGTTGCGGGGCCTCGAGCGCGTAGCGGCACCTTGTGGGGTAGGACTCGTGGCCGTGTTCCATGACCAGGAAGTTGGGGATGGCCGCGGACAACTGGATGGTAGCGGCGATGGAAAGCAGTCCGCCGCCTCCTATGTGGGGTGACACGGGGATGTTGTAGGTCTCCGCGAGCACGGCGATGCGTTTCCCCTCGGTCAGCCCAGTACGCCCGATATCCGGCATCACCACATCGCAGGTCCTTCTGTCGAAGGCTTCCTTCATCTCGAACCGGGTGCGGTACCACTCTCCGTTGGCGACGTGCATGTCCAGCGCCCGGGTCACGGCCGCGTGACCGGCCAGGTCTTCGGGAAGGATCGGTGCCTCCAGCCAGTATACGTCCAGTGCTTCAAGTTCCCGGCCCAGCCTGATCGCCTCGGCCACGTCGAATTCGGTATGCACGTCCACCATGACGGCGATGTCCGGCCCGACGCGCTCGCGGACGGCCCTGGCGATGGCGACCGTGCCGGCGCGGTTCCTGGCCGGGGACAGCTTCAGACCGCGATAACCAGCGGCTACGAGTCTTTCAGCCCGGTCCGCCGCGGTGTCGGGGTCGCGGCCGGCGCATCCCGAGTAAAGTTCGACCCGGTCCCTGAACCGTCCCCCGAGCAGTTTATGCACCGGCAGGTCCAGCGCCTTGCCTTTCAGGTCCCACAGGGCGATGTCGCATGCGGCGAGGGCGTCGACGTAGAAGCCGGTCGGATGTCCTCTTTCCCGCATGCCGTCGAAGAGTCGTTGCCACAGGAACTCCACGTCGAACGGGTCGGCACCGATCAGTACGGGACGGCACAGGTTTTCCACGATGGTCCGCGTCGTATCGGGCAATATGGGACTTTGCCCTTCTCCGTAGCCTACCAGGCCCTCTTCGGTCGTTATGCGCACCACGAGGGTCTCGTGCATGTCGGACTTGAAAGCATGTCTGGCCTCCGGGATGAAATACCCAGGAGGCGCGGTGGGTTCGGGGGATTCGCCGGTTGCGGAGTACGCGCCGCCGCGGGCTTCCGTATCGCCGCCGCAGGCTCCCGGGCTGCCTTCTTCTCGCGGGATTTTGATCGCGAAAGCTTCGACGTTCGATATGCTCATGATCTCAATCCTCCGGTCGCTCACCGGCCGGCGCCATCTTCACCAGCCTGGGTTCGAATCGGGCCAGCACCTCCACCAGGTCGGTCTGAGCCGCCATCACCTCTTCGATATTCTTGTACACGAAGGGCACTTCGTCGAGGCCGGCGGACATGAGCGTGACGCCTTTCTCCCGAAGCAACCGGTTGGCGTCCTGCCAGTTCAGGCTCCTGATCGCCCGTTTCCGGCTCATCACACGGCCGGCGCCGTGTGCGGCGGAGTTCATTGACGCGCGATGGCCCTTTCCGCGGACCACGAAGGCCGGACTCGCCATCGAACCGGGTATGATGCCCAGCACCCCCGGACCTGCCGGCGTGGCGCCCTTACGGTGAACGATCGCTTTCCGGTCCGGTTTCCGGCCAGACTGGCCGGGAACGTCGATCCGTTCCTTCCAGGCGAAATTGTGGTGATTCTCCAGATCCAGCAACACTTCCGCCCCGAGGTGGCCGGCCATGTGGCGGTGTATGCAGGCGTGGTTGGCCTCCGCGTAATGGCCCATGAGTTCCATGGCCGCCCAGTATTCCTGTCCCGGCTCGGTGTCCAGGTCCAGCCACGCGAGGTGCCGCTGTTCCCTGGATAGCTCGGGGCGCAGGGACATGGCCAGCCTGCTGTAATGGGCGGCGACCATGGCACCGGTCCCCCGGCTGCCGCTGTGGGAGAGCAGGGCGAGGTATCTGCCGATATCCAGCCCTTTCAACGGCTCGTTCAGCGTCAGTTCGC
This sequence comes from Candidatus Latescibacterota bacterium, assembly GCA_022822725.1. Lineage (GTDB taxonomy): Bacteria > JAAXHH01 > JAAXHH01 > JAAXHH01 > JAAXHH01 > JAAXHH01. The sequence continues at coordinate 188,215 of JAJEAN010000001.1, read as the reverse complement.
CGAATTCGACGAAATGGTTGCCGCTCCCGCTGGTACCCAGCTGGCTCCAGGCCTTGTCCTTCGCTTTTCTGGTCACGGGGGAGACGGACCAGTTCCGGTCGAGGACCGGGTGGTTTCGGCGTTTATTGAAACTGGACCCCACGCCGAAACGTGTCTCTGCGGCGATGGCCTTCTTCAGGCGGTCGGTTCCCCGGTCGTGCCGCAACGTGCCCAGCGGCAGGTCCAGGACGGTCATCTTCATCCGGCAGGCGATGTCGACGCCCACGGCGTAGGGTATTACCGCGTTGTCCGTGGCCAGCACGCCGCCGATGGGCAGGCCGTAACCCACGTGGGCGTCCGGCATCAGTGCGGCGGCCAGTGCCACGGGCAGGGAACAGGCCCGTTCCATCTGCTGGATCGACTGCGCGTCCAGATCCTGTCCCCACTGCCGGTAGGGTATGCGATTTGCCAAAGCGTCCGCATCCTCTCCGTAGCGTTCGGTTCGCATTTGCACGGGTCCCGTCCACACGGGTCCTGTCCACACGGGTCCCGTCCACACGGGTCCCGTCTACAGCGGACCCCGGCCCCGGCCGATCAGAACCCGGAAATCTGGCGTCCGCTGAAGGTGAGCCGGTACATGAGCCGTTCGTAGCGCGTGTCGTCAAAGGGCGTCGGGGCGTGGAGTGTGCACCGGTTGTCCCAGACCACCAGGTCGCCTGGACGCCACCGGTGCATGTAGGTGTAGTCTTCTCCGGTCGCGTGGGTCTGCAGGTCGCTCAGCAGTGCTTCGCCTTCCGCTTTTTCCAGCCCTTCGACGGATTCGATGTGGCAGAGGGGGAGATAAAGCGATCTGCGACCGGTTTCCGGGTGCCGCGCGACCAGGGGTCGGACGATCGGTGGGAATTGCGCCAATTGTGCTTTGTTGAGCGGAGGCCGGTGCGGGTTCTTCTTCCTGAGCAGCTCGTTGAGATGGTTGTAGGAATGGACGGTGCGGATGGACTCGATGCGTGCTTTGACGTCGTCCGGCAGGTCCTCAAAGGCCGCGGTCATGCCCGCGAACGCCGTTTCTCCGCCCTCGGGAGGTGTGCGGACACAGAACAGGCAGGACCCGATCGGCTGGGGATGGCGGAAGGAATCGTCCATGTGCCACAGCAGCGGCGGCGGGTCCGCCTGGATGAAAAGCGCGGTGTACTTCCCGTTCTCCTTTGCGTTCCCGATGCGCAGTATGTCGGGGAACGCCGGAACCAGGAAGGCCGGATCGTATTTCTCGTTGCCTTCGGGCGTGCCGAACCGGGTCACGAACCGGCGGAGGTGGGCGGGTCCGATATGTCCCTGGTTGCGGATGACCACCAGCCCGCCCGCATCGTGAAACGCGTCCACGGCCTCGTTGGCCAAGGCTTCATCGAGCCGCGCGAGGTCCACGTTCCCGAGTTCGGCTCCGAAACCGGATCCGGTCAGCGCAGTGTATCTGGACGTTTCAGTCATGACCGATGCGTTTCCTGATGTTTGATTCGGCCGAAGGGCCGCCCGGTTCGGTCGAAGTGCCGCCCGGTTCGGCGTGGTTTCCGCCCGGTTTGGCCGAAGTGCCGCCCGGTTCGGCGTGGTTTCCGCCCGGTTCAGCGCAGCTTTCCGCGGCCGACGATGGGCCAGACGGTCTCGACGACCCCGTTGCGGATTCCGTAGAGGTGGTCGTGGAGGAACAGGGTGACGTCGGTGTAGGCCACCATGAGATCCAGTTTGTCCCCTACGGCGATCTCGTGATTCGGTATGTTGAAGGTCACGGTGCCGTGTTCCGCGGACATGCGCACGCTCTGCACGTCGGGAACGCCCACCGGCATGGGCATGCCGAACCACGCGGGCACCGTCTTGAACCCGGCGTCCACGATCAGCCGGTCCGGTTCGGGGCGGCTGGTGACCGTCACGTGGACGAAGATGGCCGGGTCGGTCCGAACCCCCCACAGGGTGTACATCACGTCGTTGAAGATCGCACCGCCCGCCTGGATCTCGGTGATCCCTTCCAGGTCGGGCGTGACCGACAATGTGCCGCTCCCGCCGCCGCTCACGATATCGCAGGGCAGTCCCGCGGCCCGGCAGCGCTGCGCGGAGTCCACCAGATCTCCCACGGCCCGCCGGATCTCCCCGTGTTTCCAGTCGGAGTCTTCATCGACGCAGGCGTGTCCCTCCCAGGCCATGACGCCCCGAAACCGCAGTCCGGGAGTCTGGTGGACTTTCCGTGCGAGTTCGACGACCGGTTCACCGGGCCGGACGCCGGCGCGTTCCATCCCCGTGTTCAATTCGATGAGCACGCCGATCTCGACGCCGGTTTCCATCGCGGTGCGGCCCAGGTCCTCCAGCGTGGCGTCGCTGTCGACGGCGACCTTCACGTCCGCCTGCCTGCAGAGATGGGCCAGGCGGATGTATTTCGGCGGTCCCACCACCTGGTTGGCGATGAGGATGTCCTCGACGCCGCCCGCGGCCATGACCTCGGCCTCGCCGAGTTTGGCGCAGGTGACCCCGATGGCGCCGGCCTTCAGCAACCGGTGGGCGATCGCCGGAATCTTGACCCCCTTGATGTGCGGGCGCCAGTCCACGCCGGCTTGCTTCAGCCGTTGACCCACGGTGCAAATGTTGTTTTCGAGACGATCCAGGTCAACCCAGAGGACCGGGGTATCCAGGTCTTCCTTGCGCGTTCCGATTTCGTCCAAAGCCTGTTCCTCTCTCGTGACCCTCTCGTGACCAACCAGCCAGTCCATTGTGTATCAAAACGGCAAGGCCCCGTCAAGGCTGTTCAGCGTCTCCGTTCACTCGGTCCGGATCCTGCCTGCCGGCCTGGTTCAACCCTGGTACCGGACATCCTTGAACGGTGAGACCAACGGTTCGTCCGGGCAGTGCAGTCTGCCGTCCACCACCCATCCGCAGTCCCGCGCCTCGAGTTCCGACACGAGACATCCCTCCCACTTTTCCACTTCCTGTTCATAGGCCGGATTGCCCACCAGGTTGCGGCACTCGCCGGGGTCCTCGTCCAGGTCGAAGAACTGCTTCCGGCCGATGCGCGGCAGCCAGATGAACTTCCGATGGCCGTCCGTCACGTATTGCATTTCCTGTTCGGGCGCGTAGCACCAGCAATGCTCGCCGTGAATGTAGGCTCTCCAGCCTTCCGCGTCGCCCCGGACTAATGGAAGCAGGCTGCTGCCCGTCACCGTGGGCGGCGCCTCCACACCGGCCGCGTCCAGGATCGTCGGCATGATGTCGCGGAGTTCGGCCACGCCGCCGGCAACGGGTGACTTCACCTGCCCGTCCCAGGTGGCCGGCGGGCAGACGATCAGCGGAATCCTCGCGCTGCCCTCGTAGGCGTAGGTCTTGCGCCACAGGTGGTGGTCGCCCACCATGTCGCCGTGATCGGACGTGAAGATGACCCAGGTGTTGGACCAGGCCTCGGGCTGGTACCGTTCCATCCAGTTCTTGAGCCGGCCGATCTGGGTATCGATGAAGGAGATTTCTCCGTAATACCCGGCCCTTCCGCGGTGTATGCGCGAGGCCGATTGCTTCCCGTGCCAGGCGTTCACGTCCGTGGCGTCGAAGGGCACATCGTGCATGTCCGCCCAGTCGCCGATGTATGGCGGCGGGGTTTCCCGGTCATGGTACAGGTCGAAGTACCATCCGGGCGGCACGTACGGTGAATGGGGCCGGGCGAAGCTGATGTTGAGAAAGAAGGGTTTGGCGCGGTCCCGCTGCGCGATGTAGTGAATCGCCCGGCTCATGGTCCAGGCGGTTGGATGGAGATACTCTTCCGTGTGCCAGGGCCGCCCGATCCACGAATTCCAGTTGACCCCGTGATCGTCCGGGGTGATGTCCCGCTTTTTCTCCCGGTCGAACCACTGCCGGTACTCGTCCCGCAGGCCCTGGGCGAACAAACGGCCGGACTCGTCCAGTTCCGCCGACTGAAACCCCATGTCCGCCCGTTGCGGCGTGAAGTGGCCCTTGCCGACCAGGTGAGTCGCATACCCGTCGTCCGCGAGCGTGCCGGCCAGGGTATGGGGGAAGTCGTTGGGTATGGGACCCTGTCCCCGCCCCATGCCGAGGACGCCCGTATGCCACTGGTCCATGCCGGTCATCACGGTCGAACGGGCGGGAATGCAGGACGGCACCGCGGTGTAGGCGTGGGGAAACCGCGTGCCCCGGGCGGCCAGGTGATCCAGGTTGGGCGTTTCCACCACGGGATGGCCGTCGCAACTCATGCAGTCGCCGCGCATCTGGTCTGCCATGATGAAAATGACGTTAGGACGGGTCATGGCTTCATAACTTACGCTTCCCCGGACCGCTGTCAAGATCGGATGCCCACATCGCAGCACAGTATACGACCTCGGATAAGCCGTTAATCCCCTTGACATTGGGGCGATCTCCTCCACATTTCAAGCAGGCGGAACCGTCCATATTCGAGACCATGAGATCCCGTGAAAGGAGGCGTGTACCCACATGGCCGCACGCGACAAACCCATCACCGATGAGGACCGGGCGTTCTGGGCGGATATACGCCGCCAGTTCTACCTGGAGGAAGGTGTCACGTTCCTGCAGGGCGGCTCGGTGGGTCCATCGGCGAGACCGGTCATCGAGCAGGTGATCGAGTGGCTGCGCAAGGTAGAGGCGAACCCGTTGTACAACCAGGGCGGCCGCCTCATGGGCCCCCTGGTCGAGTCGGCCCGCGAGAAAGTCGCCGATTTTGTCGGGGCTTCCGCGAAAAACACGGCCCTGGTGCTCAACACAACGATGGGCATGAACATACCCGCCCGCGGATTGCCCCTGCAGCCCGGCGGTGAAGTATTGATGAGCGACCAGGAATATCCTTCCGTCCAGCGCATGTGGGAACACATGTCTAATACGCAGCACGTCCTGATCCGGAAGGTGCCGCTGCCGACGCCTCCCGAATCGCCTGAGGAGATCGTCAAAGCCTTCGCCGCACAAATCACGCCCCGTACCCAGGTCATGGTCTTCTCGCATGTCTACTGCACCACCGGTCTTGTCGCTCCTGTCGGCGAGCTGACCGCCCTGGCCCATAGCCACGGCGCCGTGGCCGTGGTGGACGGCGCTCATGCGGTCGGCATGGTTCCGGTCGACCTCGAAGCCTGGGGATGCGATTTCTATGCCAGCAGTACGCACAAGTGGCTGCTGGCGCCCAAGGGGACGGGCATCTGCTATGTCGCGGATCCGTATCTGAGCGCGTTGCCGGCGCCCATTCTGGGATACAATACCGCGCCCTACGGCCATGCCGGGCGGTTCGATGTGACGGGTACCCGCGATACGACGCACCTCGCCGGACTGGGCGCCGCCATCGATTTTCAACTGGGCATCGGGTGGGAAGACCGGATCAGGCCCTATTGCCTCGGCCTGGCCCGGTACCTGCGCGAACTGATTACGACGGAGATCGAAGGTGCCCGCATGACCGTGCCTCCCGGACCCGAGATGTCCGGATTCCTGACCTCCTTCACACTGGATGGCTGCAATCTCCGCAAAGTCGTAGAGCTGATGTGGGAGGAATACCGCATCCAGATCGCCTCCACCGGCGCAGGCGGCCAGCCCGTATTTCGCATTTCTACCCACTTCTACGACAGTTACGAGGATATCGACCGGTTCATCGACGCGTTGAAGGAGGTGCTCGCCACCCGGCGGGACGAACTGTTCGAAGAACGGGAATAACCCGGTCCACTCCATCCCACGCGGCACTGCGGGCCGCTGCGTGCCACCGCGCACCGCTGCGTGCGCGTAAGGCCGAAACCCATGCTCAGGCTCGAATTCGACCACGGGACCATCCTGGTGCACGGCGACCGGGACCAGGTGGACGCGTTGTCCCTGCCCGGTTGTGCGTTCGACCGGCGCGTGGCGTTGCACCGGGCTCCGGCGCGGCATTATCGCGAGATCATTACGCTGCTCGCCGACAGGGACATCCCGTACCAGGACGAGGCCCGTTCCTACGAGAAACTGGATCTTTCCTTCCAGTCGGACCGGTCCCCCTTTCCCTACCAGCAGGAAGCCGTGGACGCCTGGTGGCAGACGGGCGGAAGGGGCATCGTCGTATTGCCGACCGGCGCGGGAAAGACGTTCGTCGCGCTCATGTGCATGGCGCGCGTCCAGCGCAGCACGCTGGTGGTCGTGCCGACCATCGACCTGATGCAGCAGTGGTACGGTGTGATCTCCAGCCAGTTCGACACCGAAGTCGGGCTGATCGGCGGGGGATATTACGACGTCGAGCACGTCTCCGTGTCCACCTACGATTCCGCGTACCTGCACATGGAGCGGTTCGGCCACCGGTTCGGACTCGTGGTCTTCGACGAATGCCACCACCTGCCCGGTCCCTCCTACCTGATGACCGCCGACCTGTCCCTGGCGCCCTATCGGCTGGGATTGACCGCCACGCTCGAACGGGAGGACGGAGCGGAACACCTCCTGCGGGACGCGATCGGCGATACGGCCTACCGCCAGGAGATCCGTTCGCTGAGCGGGGAGTACCTTTCCGGATACGAGACCATAAAGATCAGCGTGCGTCTTTCTCCGGAGGAGCGGACGGAGTACCAGGAGGCGAGAAACATCTACCGGGCTTTCCTGGACAGCCAGCGTATCGCCCTGTCCGGCCCCGGTGGATGGGTACGTTTCCTGGCGGCGACGTCGCGGAGCGAAGAAGGGCGAAGGGCCTTCACGGCCTACCGGACCCAGAAGACCATCGCCCAGGGTTCACAGGCCAAGTTGCGCGTCCTGGAGCGGCTGATCCGGCAGCACCGCCGCGACCGCATGCTCATTTTCACCAGCGACAACGAATCGGTATACCGGATCTCGCGCAGGTTCCTCGTCCCCGCCATCACGCACCAGACGAAGGTCAAAGAGCGCCAGGACATCCTGGCGGCATTCAACACGGGCAGATACCCCTTCCTGGTCACGTCCCGCGTGCTGAACGAAGGCGTCGACGTCCCTGAAGCCAACATCGCCGTGGTACTTTCCGGCACCGGCAGCGTGAGGGAGCACGTGCAGCGTCTCGGCCGGATCCTGCGCCGTGTCGAGGGGAAGCACGCATTGCTCTACGAACTGGTGGCCGAGCAGACGGGCGAGGAATACGCGAGTTCCCGGCGCAGGCAGCACAGTGCCTACCGGAAACCTTCGCCCGGGGAGGAGGCGACATGCTGACGGGCGACCTGCTCCGCGTCCGGTTCCGCAAGGGACAGATCCAGCTTCCTTACATCGACGAAGCGAGCGGGGAGCACCTGGGCGTGGCCGGAACGCTGATCCACGCCTTCGAAAGCCATGCAGGCGGATCCCGGCAGGAACTCGATGAAGAACTCGCGGATATCACGGGCGCGGGAACGGACTTCCTGTTTCACCGCGGCCTGAGCAAGCTGTTGAAGGATCGCTGTACGTTCGCGTCCGCTTCGCCCGTCGACCCGGTGGAACTGAGAAGCAGGATCTTCGAAGCGGCGGCGGCGGCTTACCGGGACACGGACCGGGTCCGCGTCGACCGGGAGACCGTTCTGGCCGAGGCGGCGAAATCGGCCGGCATTGAAGCGCAGGAGGTCGACCGGGCCTTCTACGCTGATCTCAAGGCGGCCGAACGGCTGGAGTCTTTCAAGTCCTGCTCCCCGGAGTGGCTCCTGGGCAGGTACAATGTCGCCCTGGCCCAGGCCGTCCTCCTGCGGGCGACGGAACTCGACCTGCACGTCGAGGGCGAGACCCCGGCCCGTTACCGCGATCTCTTCCGGAAACTGAAGTTCTTCCGGCTGCTCCACGAGATCCGCCAGACCGGTCCGGGAAAATACCACATCCATATCGACGGCCCCATGGCGCTCTTCAAGTCCTCCCAGCGCTACGGACTGCAGATCGCCCAGTTTCTGCCCGCGGTCCTGCACTGCGGGAACTGGCGTATCGCCGCTTCCGTCACCTGGGGCGCCAGGCGCCGGGAAGGCGAGTTCAGGCTTACGCCGGAAACGGGACTCAAACCCATCGGTCCCTCCACGGGCCAGTGGATGCCCGAAGAAGTGGCCTGGCTCGAAGAACGATTCGGCCGGCTGAAAACGGTCTGGCGCATGACGGCCGGATCGGAAATCATCGACCTCGGAGGCCGGGGCGTGCTGGTCCCTGACTACGTCTTTACCCATCCGACCGCAGGGACGAAAGTGTACCTGGATTTCCTCGGTTACTGGCGTTCCTCGGCGGTCCGGACGCGTTTGGACCTGCTCAGAGGCCACGGTCCGCCCAACCTGATCCTGGCGATTTCCGACGACCTCGCCGTGGACGACGAATCCTCGTCGGGGCTGCCCGGCGAGATCTACAGATTCCGGCGGACTCCCGTGGCCCGCGACCTCCTCGGAATCCTAGACGGCATGGCGGTGGAGCCCCCCGGAGGATCCCCGGCGACGCTGGACCTGTTCGATCACTGAGGAGCGGCATAAAGGGGTTGATTTGACCGTCCGCCGCGCCATAGGTTATGGCCATGTCCTCCCATCCTTCCACTTCCGTCTCATCGCCATGGATTACCCGGGGTTTCGAGGCCTTCCGCCGGGGCGTCTTCGGAAATGGCGGCCAGAATCTCTATGTGTCGCGGGCGGGGGTGCTGCAACGCATCCACCAGTTCGACCTGGACCGCGACGGCCACGTCGACCTCGTCTTCTGCAACAGCCAGAACCACGGTGAAAAACCTCCGGTCACCATGTACCAAGACGTATTCGGCCGGACCTCTTCCCGGCTCCTGCCGTCCGACGGGGCAAGAACGGGTGTCGTCGCCGATCTGAACGGCGATGGTTACGACGACCTGGTCGTCGGCATGTTCTACAACGGCATCCGGCGGGATCTCAACGCGTTCCTGTACTACGGCGGCCCGGACGGACTCGGCGAAGGGCGTATGCAGTACCTGCCCGCGCCGTGCTGCACATCGGTGGCCGCGGGGGATTTCGACGGCGACGGAAGACCGGACCTGGCCTTCGTTTCCGGTGGCAAAGTCCGGTTGTTCCGCCAGACGGCGCTGGGATTCGAACCGAAAGGATACCGGGACCTGGAAATCGAGGCGGACCAGGCCGCGTCCTGCGACGTGGACGGCGACGGTTGCGCCGACCTGGTCATCCGGAACGCCGGGGGTAATGTCCGGATATACTGGGGCGGCCCCGGCGGAATCGTGCCGGAACGATCGTCCGACGTCCACGTCGATGCCGACATGCCCGTAAGTCCGGACCAGGACCTCGATGGCTATCCCGAGGAGGTCGACCCCGCCGTCCCGCTGGTCTCCGTGCTCCGGATACGAGGCGTGCCCCATGTATTCGTCGCACGGACCGCCGCGGTCTTTCTCGTGCCCTTCGAAGGGGGTCGGGCAGCGGGGACGCCGGTCCGTCTCTCCTGCCGAAACGCCTATGCCGCCGCCGCGGGCGACCTGACCGGCGACGGTCGATGCGGCCTGGTCGTGGCCTGCCGGGACCGGCACGGAGGGGAGGAGTGTTCGTGGCTGTACCACGGCGGGGACAAGGAGGGGTACAGTGATCGGAACCGCACGGCGGTCCCCAGCCGCTACGCCTGCGATGCGGCCGTCGGGGACCTGGACGGGGACGGCCGGTCCGAGATCGTGATCTGCCAGACCCATACGCCGGAAAGCTACACGTCCGAATCCCTGGCGTACCGCTGGGGCCCGGACGGGTTGTCGCCGCCGCGTGTCCTAGAGACCCATGATGCCCGGCGGGTGCTGCTGGCCCAGGCATCGGACGATCCCCTGCCGCAGGCCGTTTTCATCAACCAGTTCAGCCGGAACCTGAGGGGCGACATCCCCGTCTACGTCTGTCACGGCGGCCTCGACGGTTTCAGGCCGGAACGCCGCCAGGAAGTGTCGGGATGGGGCGCGGTGGAAGCGCTCCGATGTGACCTGAACGACGACGGGATGCCCGACCTGATCCTGGCCAACGCCTCCGAGAACTCGGTGCGCCAGGATCCGGGGTCCTACGTGTACTACAACGTGGATGGGCGGTTCGGGACCGAACCGGACGTGCGCCTGCCGACCGTGCGGGCTCACGGGGTCTGTTGCGCGGACCTGGACCGGGACGGATACCTGGACCTCGTCTTCTGCGGATTCGACAATCCGGATATCCTCATCTTCTACGGCGGACGGGACGGCTTCGATTCCGGACGCACGGAGCGTATACGGCTCGAATACGAGGGCGTCGTATACAAGGATCCGCGCTGGATCTTCCTCGTCGACCTCGACGGCGACGGCTGGCTCGACCTGGTCGTGCCGCAGATCGCCGACGACTACAGTTTCATCCTCCGGGGCGGGCCGGAGGGCTTCAGCATGGACCGGTGCCAGGCGCTTTCCGTGTGGCACGGTGCCTGCGCCCGGGCGGCGGACCTCAACGGGAACGGGTATCCCGACCTGGTCATCGGCGGACACGAACCGTCGATCGGGGCGCCCCACGACTCCTTCGTGCACATCTACTGGAACGGTCCCGACGGGCTCCGCGAGGACCGGCGCACCCTCCTGCCGTCCAACGCGGTGAACGCCATGTCCATCATGGACTTCAACGGGGACGGCCTGCTCGACCTCTTCGTCTGTTCCTACCACGATAACCGGGTGCGGGACATCGATTCCTACATATACTGGAACCGTGCCGGGCGAGGATTCTCGGCCGACGACCGCACCCGGCTGTTCACCCATTCCGCGTCGGGCTGCGTGGCCGCGGACTTCGACGGAGACGGCCGCGTCGACCTCGCCATCGCCTATCACAAGGTCGAGGGCGACCACGTCGGCCATTCCGCCGTCTGGTGGAACGGTCCCGACGGGTTCGACGCCAGGCGGGTGACCCGGCTGCCCACGACGGGTCCCCACGGCATGACCGCCGTACAAACGGGCAACATGGTGGATGCAGGACCTGAAGAATACTACGAATCTTCGCCGTATCTACTTCCCGGGGGTACGTCAGTCACGGGTATCGCCTGGGAGGCCGATTGCGGGCCCAAGACCTGGGTGCGCGCGCAGTTGAGGTCGGCGGATTCGGAGGAAGCGCTCGGACAGGCCGCCTGGCAGGGACCGGAGGGGGACAGTACCTGGTATGAAACACCGCAGCCGCTGCCGGTTCCCGGTGCGGGACCATGGATCCAGTACCGCCTCGCACTGGGCGCGGAGAACGGGGGAAGCACGCCGAGGGTGACGGAAGTCCGGATCGAAACAGATTGATTGGCCGCCTGGCATACGGGTGGCGTTATTGTTCACGAGCTGCTCAGAGGTAGTAATGCGTAAGGAAGAGGAAGTCCTGGATGCGCTGCGAAAGTGGGCGGCAGAAAACGCGAATATCCGCGGCATGGTCCTGACGAGCTCGCGGGTCAACGACGACGCGGTCCTGGACCTGATGTCGGATTACGACGTGGAGATCTATGTTAAGGACGAAACGCCCTATGAGCGGGGCGATGAGTGGCTCGAACACTTCGGTCCCGTGTTGATACGCTGGCCGGCGAGCCCGGCCCGGGGGGATGACGGCGGGTTGTTTCGCCTGGTGATCTATGAAGACGGCGTCCGGATCGACTGGGGCATCAAAGAGGCAGGGCATATACGTCGGTTCAACGGTCCATCCGAGCCCTACAGGGTACTGGTGGACAAGGACCGGCTCGTTGAAAAACCACTCCAGACGAGCTATGCCGGTTTCAACATCACCAAACCCTCGAAATCGGCGTTTGACGAGGTGATGCATGATTTCTGGTGGGACATCACCTACGTGGCCAAGAGTCTCTGGCGCGACGAGATCTACTGGGCGAAGTACATGTATGGCGGACGTCACTTCAAGGAGCTCGAAAAGGTCATCGAATGGTACATCGGCATGGGTCACGCATGGTCCGTAAACACGAACAAGCACGGCCGGTGGTTCAAGCGGTACCTGGACAGGGACACACTTGGAGAAATCGATGCCACGTTCGCCGGTGCGGATATCGAGGAAAACTGGACCGCGCTGTTCAATATGACCCGGTTGTTCAGGCGGCTTGCCGTGGCGGTCGCGGACGGGCTGGATTTCGACTACCCGCACGAAACCGACCGCCGCATCACGGAATACATGGATAAAATCAGGCGACTGGACCCGGACGCCGAGGATTTCGTGTGACCGCGGGCATGATGGGTATTATAATTGTACAATTGTACAACAAGAGGAGTCGAGATAATGTCTAAACCAGGCCGAAAAGAAGACGAAAGTGGCCTCTTTTCAACCTAACCAACAATAACTAGAACAACACACTGGAGCATCGAAGATGAAGGCTTTGCTTGAGAAACTGAATATCGAGGCTTTGAACGCCGGCGCCTGTACGGGGATGGATGGCTGGATACACGGAGAGGGGCCCATCCTCACGTCCTACAACCCTACGACCGGCGATCCGATCGCGGGCGTGCGGCAGGCGACGCCGGAGGTCTATGACCGGGTGATCGAACACGCCCGCGCTACCTTCGATACCTGGCGAACGGTTCCGGCGCCGAAGCGGGGCGACATGGTCCGGGACCTGGGCAATATCCTGCGGGCGTACAAGGAACCGCTGGGGGAACTCGTTTCCCTTGAAATGGGCAAGATCCACGTGGAGGGCATGGGGGAAGTCCAGGAGATGATCGACATCTGCGATTTCTCCGTGGGGCTTTCCCGCCAGTTATATGGACTGACCATCGCAAGCGAGCGGCCGAGTCACCGAATGAGCGAGCAGTGGCATCCCCTGGGCGTGATCGGCGTCATCACCGCCTTCAATTTCCCCGTCGCGGTCTGGTCGTGGAACGCTTCCCTGGCCTCGGTGTGCGGCGACGTCACCGTATGGAAGCCGAGTGGGCAGACCCCGCTGACGGCCGTGGCCGTGCAGCATCTCTGCAACCGGGTCATGGCCGATCATGGCATGGACGGCGTGTTCAACCTCGCCATCGGCCGCGGAAGCGACGTGGGCAACCTCATTCTCGATGACGATCGGATTCCCCTCGTATCCTTCACGGGGTCGACTGCGACGGGCAGGACCGTGGCCTCGCGCGTCGCGTCCCGCTTCGGCCGCAGCATCCTGGAACTGGGCGGCAACAACGCGATCATCGTCACCGAGAACGCCGACCTGGAACTGGCCGTCCCAAGCATCGTCTTCGGCGCCGTGGGAACGGCGGGTCAACGGTGCACTTCCACGCGGCGCGTCATCGGGCACAGAAGCCTGACGACGACGCTGATCGATCGATTGGCCCGTGCCTACGCGCAGGTGCCTATGGGAGATCCCATCGACGACGGTACGCTCATGGGTCCGCTGGTCACGGCCGACGCGGTGGACGACATGATGCGGGCCATCGAGCAGGCGAAGGCCGAGGGCGGCGAAGTGATAACCGGAGGGGGCCGCCGTCCGGACCTGGGGCCGAACTTCGTCGAACCGGTCATCATACGCATGCCCGCCCAGTCGGATATCGTTAAACAGGAGACCTTCGCGCCGATTCTGTATATCCTGGAATATGAGACCCTGGACGAGGCCATAGCACTCCATAACGACGTGCCCCAGGGTCTTTCCAGCGCGATTTTCACTGACAGCCTGCGCCAGGCGGAACGGTTTCTCTCCGCCGCGGGATCGGACTGCGGCATCGCGAACGTGAATATCGGCACTTCCGGCGCCGAGATCGGCGGCGCGTTCGGCGGCGAAAAGGAGACGGGCGGAGGCCGGGAGTCGGGTTCGGACGCCTGGAAGGCCTACATGCGGCGCCAGACCAACACGGTCAACTGGTCGACCGATCTACCGTTGGCCCAGGGAATCGAGTTCGACACGGGCGGATCGGAAGGTGACTGACCGCGCCTGGAATCGACCACGGGACCGTCGACCGCAGGACCGTCGAACGACCACGGGACAGTCGAACGACCACAAAAACGGAAGCCGACCACAGGGAGGTACACGCATGTCATCCAACGGAGCGTTTATCATCGACAAGAACCTGGGCGCGCGCCTGGATGAGACCCAGGCCGATCTGACCAGGGTGAACGCCGACGGCCGGGAAGTGGTCCCGCCGACGGACGAACAGAAGTACATGTTCGACAAGGACGGATGGCTCCTGATCCCCGGAGTGCTTTCCGAGGCCGAATGTGCGGAGATGCGGGCGTTTTGCCTGCAGCTGCACCATGATCCGGATTCCATACCCGAACCGGAGCGGTCGGCGATCGGCGGTCCGCTTCAAAGCCTGACGGATCATCCGCAGGTGGTGGGGTTCTTGAACGAATTCCTGGCCTATCCCGGCCTGTCCAACCAGATCTGCTACGGCTTCAGGCAGGAATCGGCCAGCCTGTTCTACCGGGAAGCCGGCGACGGCCAGTTCGGGCCCCACAACGGGAACGGCATGCTGCGGTTCCCCGGCGACTCCCATCTCTACCGTTGCATTCCCGGCAAGGCCAACTCCGCGCTGACCCGGGTGGTCTGGGAGTTGAATCCGGTGGAGGAGGGAAACGGCACGCTCCTGGTATCCGGCAGCCACAAGGCCGTCTTCCCCGCGCCGCAGTCCATCCAGTCGCCGGACTCGGCGATCTGGGATACCTACACCTGTCCGCCCGGATCGCTGATGTTCTTCACCGAGGCCCTGACGCACAGCGGAAGGCCGTGGATCAACGAGGAACATCCGCGCGTCGCCGTTTTCAGCTGCTACAACTCCGTCAACGCCAGGTGGCACAACTGGGATCCCCACCCCGAACTGCTCGCATCCATGCCGCCCCTGCGCCAGACGCTGTACCGCGGGGTCTACGTGGCGGGCAACCTGGTGGGGGGCGAGATACACTAGGGGCGGCGGACTACGCCGTAACCTGCAGGTAGTCCTCTTCCAGCACCTTGCTAAGACAGTGCAGGAGATAGTCGGCGTTTTCTTTGTTGAAGACCAGGGGAGGCTTGATCTTCAGGACGTTGTGCAGGGGGCCGTCGGTACTGATCAGTACCCCGTGGTCCCGCATCCGGTTGGCCACGTAGGAGGCCTGGTGGCCGCCCGGTTCCAGCGTTTCGCGATCCAGCACGAGTTCCACGCCCACGTAGAGCCCCTTGCCGCGCACGTCGCCGATGATCGGGTGGTCCGGCGCCAGGGCGCGAAGCCCTTCCAGCAGGTAGCCGCCCACCTCCAGGGCATTGGCCTGGAGTTCTTCTTCCTCGATGATATCCAGCACCGCCAGGCCGATGGCGCAGGAAACGGGGTTCCCGCCGAAGGTGTTGAAATATTCCATGCCGTTGTCGAAAGCGTTCGCGATGTCGGGTGTGGTTACCACCGCACCGAGCGGATGGCCGTTCCCGATCGGCTTTCCCAGGGTAACGATGTCCGGAACCGCGTCCTGGGTCTCGAATCCCCAGAAGTGCGAACCCACCCGTCCGAATCCCACCTGTACCTCGTCGGCAATGCACACGCCGCCCGCCTCGCGCACCTGTTGGAATGCTGCTTCGAGATAGCCGTCCGGCAATACGATCTGCCCGCCGCATCCGGGCAGGGACTCGGCGATGAAGGCGCTGATGCCGCGGTCCTGTTCCGCGAGCGCATCGATGCGTTCGCGCACGTGATCGGCATACCGTGCGCCCGTTTCCGGTGAATAGCCTTTGTACGGGCCGCGGTAGGGGTCGGGCAGCGGTACTTTGTGGACATGGGGCGGCGCGCCTTCGCCACCCGGGCCGTCGAATTTGTACGGACTGATGTCGACCAGGGACGTCAGGTTGCCGTGGTAGGCGCCGTCGAGGATGAGCAGGTCCCGCCGTCCGGACCAGGCCCGCGACAGGCGCAGGGCGAGGTCGTTGGCCTCGCTCCCGGAGTTCACGAAGTAACATACGCGGAGCGGTTCGGGCAGCTTCGCGCAGAGGCGTTCGGCGTAGTCCACAAGATTGTCGTGCAGGTAGCGGGTATTGGTGTTCAACACCGCCATCTGTCGATGGCCCGCGGAGACCACCCGGGGATGGCTGTGTCCCACGTGGGGCACGTTGTTCACGGCGTCGAGGAAGGCGCGGCCTTCCTCGTCGTACAGGTACTGCATGTGGCCCCGGACGATCTTCAGGGGACGCCGGTAGGAGACGCTGAGAGACCGGCCGATGTGCTCGCGGCGGGACGACAGGACCGCTCGCGGCGTCCGCTGATCCGGCGGGAACGCCCCGGCGGGCACACCGAGCATGGCGTTTGGATCCGGGGACAGGCTCCGCCAGACGTTACGTTGGCCGGGGCCCGCCACGCCGGGGAAATCGCCCTGCTTGCCCAGCATGTCGGTGACCACCTGGAAATGCAGGTGGGGCGGCCAGCCGCCGTTTACCGACGGGTCGCCGAGTGTGGCGAATCGTTCCCCGGCTTCGATCCGCCTGCCC
Organism: Candidatus Latescibacterota bacterium; assembly: GCA_022822725.1. Taxonomy (GTDB): domain Bacteria; phylum JAAXHH01; class JAAXHH01; order JAAXHH01; family JAAXHH01; genus JAAXHH01. Next base: position 171,925 of record JAJEAN010000001.1, on the reverse strand, counting down.
TCGATAAGTCCGGTGAGGGACTCGACGCTCAAATGCCCGTACAGCGTATAGAACGTCAGCGCCGGATCGGACGTGCCTTCCGGTTGCTCCACGGCATGTTCCAGTATGATGCAGGGACCGTAGTCCAGCGGCTGCGTGTTGTTCCTGAAGCTGTGGACCCTTCCCTCCATCGGCGCGAAGACCGGCGATCCCGCGGGCAGGAAGACATCCATGCCCAGGTGGATGGTCCGGCGTTCCGGCATTTCATCGGAGTCCAGGGCGAACTGCCCGGCGGTGTAGACCTGGCGGGCTTCGTCGTATCGGCCGATCCCCGCCTCGGCCCCGGTTTCCTCCATGCGACGGGAGATCTCCCGTGAAAGGTCGTCCACGCCGATTGCCCCCCCCAGCAGGGCCCGGTCCGGGCTGCTCACGCTGAGATCGAATACCAGGGCGGTGGAGAGGTCTACGCCGGGGCCCATGACCGGCGCGAAGGTGCCGCGCCTGGATAAAAGGTACGCTTCGATGCCGGGCGTCCGCGGACAGGGCGGTAGTCCGCAGGCGTCCCTGAACACGTACTCCGCGAAGGATGGCGAGACGCCCTTCATTTTCTCGAGGAGATCCCAGGCGTTCTTTTCGCTGACGGACAGATAGGTGTTCTCCGGTTCGGCAGCCTGTTGGTGGGCCGAGATGGCCACGCTCATGCAGAGCCGCATCACGGCGCAGTGGTACATCAGTTTCAGTTCCAGGTCCGTCAATGGGTGCTCGGCGTGGTACCCGGCCACGACGTGGGCGGCCGCCGCAAGAGGTTCGGACTTGCCGAGTATGACATAAGCGGCGGCGACGGCCGGTTCGAAGAGCGCGCAGGTGTGCACCATGTCGCCGAAGTCGATCAGGCCGGCCACTTCCAGTTCGCTCGAAGCCGGGCCCTCGGGGCGGGCCTGGTGGACCCGACGGGCCTGGCCAACCTGACGGGCCTGGCCGACCTGTCCGATCTGTCCGACCAGACGGGCCAGGACGTTCTGGTCGTTGGCGTCGTTGTGGATGAACTGGCGCGGAAGGGTGTCGAGCCAGGGCCCGACGGCCTTTTCGTACGCTTCGCAGTAACCCATGATCAGCCCGCGCCGTCCAGCATCGGGAATCAGGCCGGCGTACCGGCGCACGACGTCCGGTCCGTTGTCCATGTTCCAGATGAGGTCCGGCTGCTCCTCCTCGTGGGAGAAATCGGCGAAAGCGCGGGTCAGCCGTCCGAGGAAGGCGCCAAGATGATTCAGCAGGCCGGGACTGTGCGGCTTGACGTCGCAAAGGGGCCGTCCGTCGACATAGGTCAGCATCCGGACCAGGTGACGGCGTCCACCGAGCCCATCGACCATGGTGATGGCCTTCCCTTCCCCCGTGCGGCATACCCGCGGCCAGGCGGCTTCTTCGTAATGTGCGGACAGGTGTTCCAGGGCGGCATGCTGAAGATCGAGTATGCCACGGCGCTCGCCCGCGCCGGAGATCTTGAGGACGAACGCTTCGCCGCTGCCGGCCGTCACCCGGAAGTTCTGGTCGCGCTCGCTCGGTAACGCGCGCAGCGTGCCGGAAACGCCATACAGGGAATGGGCGAGTTCGCCGGCCTCTTCCGGACTGAAACGGGGTCGGTTCTCGGAGATTTCGGACAATGGGGACCTGCTACCGGGCATAATCGTCGTCGTTGTTTCCGCGCCAGTCGGGGAGATATCCCTCCGTACGTCCGAAACCATAGGAGGGCCCGATCTGGTTGGTGGATTTCCAGGGCCACGCCTGGCCGCCGATGAGGCGGAATTCATCGCCTTTGCCGCAAAGCCAGTAGAACATGTGGGCCACGTATCGGGCGGACCCATGCCCGCCGTAATCGGCGTGCCTGAAGTCGAAATCCGGCAGGGCGATCCAGTCTCGCGCCGGAGGCACCGTGCGCCAGTAGCTGTACTTCAGCATGTGCCGCAGGCCGGTTGCCGTGGACGCGCCGCGGCGATGGAGGATGCTCTGCGAATGCAGGCCGATGGTGCCCGCGGGACCCGAACACAGGACGCCGTTCTGCTCCGGCGTCCGCCGGGTCGTTCGGATGTGGGAACCGGGTATGACTTCGGTGGGTCCCATTTCATCGGGGGTGTCCTGGGGGAAATAGAACACCTCGACGAAATGGACCTCCGGCCCGAACAGGTGATCGGCGTCGTGATGCCACCCCTGGGGACCCTCCGGGCATTCGACCCGATGGTCGCTGACCAGAACCGGCAGTCCCACGTGACGGCCGAGGAGCGAGCGAAGCGCACCCGCCAGCACGGGGTTGAGCAGGACGTGTTCGATAAACCAGTCTTCGAGCAGGATCGAACTCGGTTCACGGGAATTCCGGATCCGGACCAGGTCGTCTTCGGACATGCCGTCGGGCATGTAGCTCGGATTGGCGGGGATCTTCCCGTTCAGGTAATCGCGCGTCCGCCGGTTGATCTCTTCGGGGACGACGCCCTCGAAATGCAGGTATCCATCCCTGCAGAAGCGCAGTACCTCCGAGTCCGAGAGCGTGGGCTCGCAGTCGAATGTCCGCCGGGATGCATCATGCTGCATGTTTTATTCCTTGATTATGGGTCGGCGCGGCGTCTATTTCCAGTAGAAACCTGTCTTGAGACAACAGTAAAATATGCAGTGCGGTCCGACGGCGGGACAAGGGTTTTCCGACCAGGCACAAGCATTGCGGCCATCGCGAAAGGGATCGAGGCCATGGGCATATATGAAGACATCGGCGTGCGTCCGGTCATAAACGCCATCGGCACGGCCACGCGTTACGGGGGCGCCCTGCTGGACCCGGAAATCATGGAGACCATGCGCGTGGCTTCCCGGGAGTTCTGTCTCCTCGACGAACTGCACGAGAAGGCCGGGGAGAAGGTCGCCCGAATGCTCGGCGTGGAAGCGGCCTACGTCACCGCCAGCGCCGCGTGCGGCCTGGTCATCACCACGGCGGCCTGCATGACCGGGACCGACCCGGAGCGGATCCGCCAGCTACCGGTCACGACCGGGATGCGAGACGAAGTGGTCGTACAGAAAACGCATCGGATCGACTACGACCAGGCCATCCGGTTGACCGGCGCAAAGCTGATCGAGCTGGACGACTCGGACGGTCCGCCTGTTGAGGCCATGCGGACGGCCATCGGCGACGGCACGCGCGCGGCGGCGGTCTTCTACCTGGGCAAGAACTTCAGGGAAGACAATGCCGTCCCCCTGGAACAGGCCGTGGCCATGGCCCATGCCGTGGACGTGCCCGTCATTGTCGACGCCGCCTCGGAATGTCCGCCGGTGTCCACGCTGACCCGGTTCACGGAAGCCGGCGCCGACCTGGTCATTTTCAGCGGCGGCAAAAGTCTCCAGGGTCCCCAGTCGACCGGCCTGATCATCGGACGACGGGACCTGATCGGCGCCTGCGCGGTGAACGGGACGCCCTTCGCCACGGTCGGCCGTCCCATGAAGGTCAGCCGGGAGGAGATCTTCGCGTTCATCAAGGCCCTCGAGATCTATCTGAACCGGGATCACGCGGCGGACGCGGCGGCCTGGGAAGAAAAGGTGCGCTACATTGAAACGGAACTCGGCGGAATACCCCACGTCACCCTCAGCCGGCTCGATCCGGAAGAAACCTACGCCGTGCCGCAGCTCAAGGTCGCCATCGATCCGGAAGCAGGTCTGACCGGGGATGACGCGGTAAAGGCCCTGCTCGACGGCGACCCCAGGATCATCGTTCAGGAACGGGACGAGGAGGGATTCTCCATCAATCCCCATAACCTGCAGGACGGCCAGGAGCGCATCGTGGCACAGCGGTGCCGGGAGGTGCTTTCCGGCGGTGGATCGGCGTAGGGCCGCGCATACGTACAAAGGGGATTCACCGCCTTCCGGGCGCATCGCATTCGCTTCGCGAACTGCGAAATTGTCATACGAATAAGTATTCACATAATAGAGTTTAAACCCTTGACGAGTACTGAAGCGAGCGATACGTTAACACCCATACACGAGTCCATTGATTTTTTATATTTCGAAGGGGTTGATTCGAGGCTTCGAAGGAAAGGCTGCATTTAGTTTACATGACCGAAGACAAAACCTGGATCGTGCCCGATCCCCATGCATCGTGTGAAGTCCGCCTGGACGACGAGACCGTGACCGTGCTTCGCAGGCACGGAAACCCGCAAGGTCCGCGCCTCGTCCTGAGCCACGGAAACGGACTCGCCATAGACCTGTACTATCCTTTCTGGTCCCTCCTCACCGACAACTACGATCTGATCCTGTACGACCAGCGGAATCACGGCTGGAATATCGTCGGTGATCAGCAGAGACACGATGTGCCGACGCTGATCCACGACCAGCGCCTGATCCTCGAGGCCATCGACAGCCAATTCGGTCATAAGCCGAAAGTCGGCGTCTACCATTCCGTCTCGGCGTTGATCACCCTGCTTTCCATATCGACTTTCAAGGATCTGATTTCATCGGGGCCGGCGATTGATTTCGCCGGACTGGTTCTTTTCGATCCACCCCTCTGCAAGCCGGGGATAAGCCAGGTCGAATTCGACGCGGCCGCGGAACAGGTCGCCGCCGCCACGAGACGTCGCGGGCATCTATTCCAGACGGAAGAGGATTACGTGGAGCTGCTCAGTTACTCTCCCAGTTTCGTCCGTGTTGTGCCTGGTGGACGAGAACTCATGGCGAGAACTACACTTAGAAAGACCGAGAAGGGAGACGGTTTCGAGTTGCGATGTCCGCGGGAATACGAGGCCCAGATCATCGACTATTCGAGAAGCTATTCGGTACTCGTGGACTTTGATGAACTCGACTGTCCGACCAAGGTCATCGGAGCGGACCCCACCCTCCCTTATTCCTACCTGCCGACCCTGGACCTGCGCGACATGGTGACGGTCGACTACGACTTCCTGCCCGAGACGACCCATTTCTTCCCCCTGGAACAGCCGGAGGAATGCGTATCGTTGCTCCGGGAATTTCTCGAAAGCAACGACCTGTTTCATTCGGCCTGAGACGGCTGGAGCCCGTTAACCGGCCTGACTTTCCCCGACCTTACTGGCCGGCCTTACCGCTCGGCCGCGTCAACCGGCTTGACTTCCCCGCCCTTTCTGACCTTCCGCCGACGTGGCTTTTACGTGCACGGTGACAATATCCGTGTCGTGATACTGCTGGTGCCGTACGGAAGACGCGTGATGCCGCAGGAGCCGGAGAGATACTTCCTGTTCGATGGACGTTTCGTCAGATACGTCGGGCAGCATGGAGAGTCTGTCCTGGATGTTCTCACCCCTCGGTGTAACGACGAACTCGAGCACCGCCCCGTCTTCTTCCCTGGATACGACGAGTCGCAGACTTCTCCGCTCCCTTCCTCCCTGTCCGTCCTGCTGGATGAGTGTCATCAATGCCTCCTCGCCGACGGCGTGGAGCCGGTCTGCCATATCCGCGTCCCAGCTGGACCGGGAGGCGAAGTCTCCGAGGAACGATCGGATATCGGGCAAGACGGACGTGTCCAGTTCCGTCTCCATCCGGAAGCGGCGGTATCCTGTGGCGCTGAGCGCCAGGTTCAGGAAAATAGCCACCAGGCCCCCCGCGGTCATGCCGTTCCGAAACAGGCCACCCGCGAACTGCGAGACAAACTCCGGGTAGATCAGTTCATACTGCAAACTGAATCCCACCAGGAAGGCGGCGCCCACGATGAAACCCTTGTTCTTGTCGAGGCCGTCCTGGATGACGATCTTGAGTCCGACGATGAAGAGCATCGCCAGCAGCACGATGAAGAATGCCGCGAAGACCGGATCCGGTATCGCGAGGACCAGGGCAAACGCCTTGGGCAGGAACACGAGCACCACGAAAGCGGCGCCGGTAAAGAGGCCTGCCGTTCGGGCGGCGACTCCGGTGATTTCTATGAGCGGTACGCTGGTCGTGTAGGTCGTGCCCGGTACGGTTCCCGCGAGTCCGGAGAGGAAGGATCCCACGCCGTCGACGGTCATGGCGCCCTGAATCGATCTGTAGTCGACCGCCCTGGACTGTCGCCAGGAGATGCGCTGGATGGCGACGCAACTGCTGATCGTCCGGAGCGAGACGATCACCGCCACCAGCAGAAAACCCGGGATCAGCACCCAGAAGCCGCCCGTGAAATCCAGGTTGAACCCCGGCCAGGCTACCGTGGGCAGGTTGATCCAGTCCGCCTCGACAACTCTATCCACGTCGTACAATCCGAAGGAACCGCCAACCACGGAGCCGGCGACCACGCCGATGATCGGTGCCCAGAGACGCAGCTTTGCAGTACCTTTGAGGGTAAAGCCGGAAATGACGACTACGGTGACCGCCGCGCTGAGGAAGGCACCGGGTGACATCCGCCCATCCGGCGTCGATGACAGCATATCGCCCATAACGGGCATCACCGTAATCGGAATCAACATAATCACGGTGCCTGCAATCGTGGGCGTGAGGATGCGCTGGAACAGCGAAAGCCGCCACGAAAGCGCGATCGGGACCAGGGAGGATACGACGACGAGCACGGCGAGCAGGGCCGGACCGCCTGCTGCCAGTGCTTCGATGCAAATTGAAATGTACGCAGCGGACGTACCCATGACCAGAAGATGGCCCGAACCGATCCTGCCGAAGCGAAGGGCCTGCAACATCGTGGTCGCGCCGCAGATCGCAACCGAAGCGAACACGGCCCACGCGACGTACTCTTCCGGTTGACCCGCTGCCCGCATGACGATCGTCGGGATGATCATCACCGCGGCGATATTGAGCAAGGCCAGTTGCAGTCCGAGACCTAGCGCCAGTGTCGTAGGAGGAACTTCATCCGGTTGATACCGCAAGCCGGATCGGATGGCGGGTCCGCCAGCACTCATCTGGAAGCTTCTCCCGGCTGCCGCCTGCGTATTGTCCGTACGATTATCCTTAAAGTTCGGTTGATTTTCAAACGGCCAGCCGTTATACTATGGCCTGTATTCCAAGTCAATCCGTTACTATTCGTACTCTCAAGGAAAGGAAGGCGTCAATGGCTACGACTGCCGATCGTATCAGAAAGCTCATCGCAGACAACCTGGAGGTCGACGGGCAACCGATCGCGGTGCCCGATGATCTCAACTTGAACCTGTCGGAGGCTGGTGTCTCCTCCGTGGACATAGTTGCGTTTGGAAAGCTCGTTGCCGAGGAATTCAACCTTGAATTCACTCCTCAGGACTGTGTTGATATCAAGAGCCTGAAAGAGCTAGTCGATCGCCTGGAAGCCGCCGGCTGAGTATTCCTTCCGTCCGGCGTCCACCGTTACACAGCCCGTCTGCGAGATCCGATGCGTACTCGCAGGCGGGTTTCGTGCGTCTGGCATGGTCGTTTGCGCTCAGCCGATCCAGTAGCTCATACGCTGGAATGGATAGCCGGGCAGGGAGCGTCTTCGACGGGATTCTCCGGCGAACAGTCCCTCTGGCGAGACCGGCAATCCGAGATCGTAGGCCAACTTCACAGCTTGAAGGAATCCTTCGCCTTCGTCCTTAGAGCCTTCACCGGAAGAACGAGAGAGGTCGCCGAACAACGTGGGAACCGCGGTGACTTCATCCCCCTGGTTTTTTGGCCATGCTTCGGTTAAGCTCGTCGGAAACTTCGATCCCGGACCTATCTCTAATAGTGTATCCACTGCAAGATCGGCCAGGGTTCGGGCGGAAGCGCTTTCACCCTCGCTCACGGGGGTCCGATGGCGCCAGCGGTCGAAGTCCAGCACGTCCGCCACCCCAACCTCGTTTCCCGTAGCGCCGCTGACCATAGCGAGCGAAGGCGTCGATACGTTAATCCCATCCAGCCTGGTCAGCAGTTCTTCTTCAGATACACGTACAGAGCGGTTTTCATCCATGTTCTTGACGGTTTCCCCGCGCGCCAACGCGATGCGGAGACCCTCGTCAAGGGTGAACGCTCCCGTGGCCTGCGCGGCGGCGATCTCCCCGACGCCGCGGCCACACACCACTCCGGGTCGTATATCCAGGCTGGACCACAAGGCTGTGACCGCGCACTGGAGCGCATAGGCCGCCGGATCCGTCCAGGCTGGATCATTGATCTTGTTCTCCGTTCCTTCCCCGCCAAACAGGGGATCCAGCAAGGAGGCGTCCGTTTCGTTGCGAAACAGCGCTTCGCAGTGATCCAGGACGTCTCGCAGCACGGGTTCCGAGTCGTACAGACCCTTAACGACATCCCGCCACCTGCCGTCCCATCCATCATATACGAAAGCCACCTTCCGCCTGGCCGCGGCCACGTTTATCCAGTTCGTCTCGCCGGACGCTGAAGGCGCTTCGTTCGACGCGAGTTGCGCCAGTCCCTCGCGGAGCGTTGCGGTATCGCGAAACACCACGCCGGCCCGGCAATTGAAATGGCTTCTGCCCACGCTTGCGGTCCAGGCCATATCCGCCAGGAACTCCTCTTCCGATTCCGCGTCCGAACCGGTCGCGAGACATCGGTCCAGCCAGGACAGGCAACTTCCGGCAAGTTCCCCGAGTGCCGCGGGGTTCTTGCCCGAAAGCGGCAGGAAGCGATTCGTCCGCGTCTCGAGGCGGGGGTCGTCCCGTTGCGATTCAGTGACGCCCGGAGGTAGCTTTACCACGACGGTTTGCCGAGTGCCGGCCACCTCGATCCCCGTTTCGGCTGAATGCGCGCCTTCGTCGCAAGTCCCAAAGCCCTCGACCACGACGTGGGCGTTCGCCCCCGATATGCCGAATGCGCTGACCGCCGCGAGTTGCGGCCGATCGGGATAAGTCGGCCACGCCTGCACTTCCGACGTCACCCGCACGGGAAGGCGGTCCCAATCCACGTTAGGATTCGGTTTTTCGAAATGCAGTTGTTTCGGGATTCGCCTATGGCGCATCGCCATGACCACTTTGATCAGTCCGGCGAGGCCGGCAGCGGACTCGAGGTGACCGATATTGGTCTTCACCGACCCGATCAGGAGAGGCCGATCCGGTGCGCGTCCTCTGCCATAAACCGCTGCGGCCGCCTGCACCTCGATCGGATCGCCCAGCGCCGAGCCGGCACCGTGGGCTTCCAGGTAATCCACTTCCGCGGGAGCAACGTCCGCCTGTGTCAGCGCGTCTTCGATCACTCGTACCTGCGCGGGTCCATTGGGCACCGTGGGACCCGCGGTAGCGCCGTTCTGGTTGACCGCCGAACCGCGAATCACGCCCCAGATCCGGTCTCCGTCCGCTTCAGCGTCGCTCAGTCGTTTCAGTACGATTACGCCGCAGCCTTCGCCACGCACGAAACCGTCCGCTCTGGCGTCGAAGGCGTAGCAACGACCCTCATCGGACAGCATGCCCAGGTACGCCATTTCCGACGTGATATCGGGGGACAGCACCGTATTCACGCCACCGGCAAGGGCCATGTCTACTTCTCCGAGACGAAGGCTGGCCACGGCCTGGTGAACAGCGAAAAGCGCGGAGGCACAATTCAGTTCCACGGGTATCGAGGGTCCTTCCAGGCCCAACAGGAAGGATATCCGGCTCACGGCCAGGCTCCTTGCTGTACCCAGGTAATTGACTCCGTCTCCCCGGCTCATCATCAGATCGCGGTACTCGCTGGAAGAAATGCCTGTGTACACGCCCGTACGCGAACCCCTGAGCCGGTCGGGATTGACGCCCGCGTCATCGATAGCATGCCAACTCGTCTCCAGCAAGAGTCGCTGCTGGGGATCCATGCTGCGCGCTTCCAGTGGCGATACCCTGAAGAATCTCGCATCGAACCGGTCGATGCCGCCTATGAATCCCCCACGGCGCCAACCTTCGCTGCCCTGGTCCGATTCGTCTGACGTTACATTTGCCGAGGCGGCGTCGGGACGGGTATCAGTGACGGCATCCGTACCTTCTTCCAACATATTCCAGAAGGCGTTCAGATCGGGAGCGCCGGGAAAGCGACACGCCATGCCTATGATGGCGATACCTTCGTTGTCCTGCCGCGTGACGGTCTCAATCAGCGGTTCAGGTGGTGCCTGAGAGACGTTGTCAACATCACTTGCGGTATCTATGGTGGTTAAATCACCGGAATCTCCGGCGGTTTCACCGACCTCGTCGAGCAGGTGCGTGGCGAGCGACGCGATATCCGGATAGTCGAAAACCAATGTATTGGGTGCCGTATAGCTGCCCGCAAGCGCACGATTCAACCGATTTCTCAACTCGACCGCCATCAGTGAATCCATGCCGAGGTCGAAAAACCCCACCGAAGGCGCGGGTGCGGATGACAGCCGAAGCACCGATTGCACTTCCTGCTGCAGGAAGGAAACCAACATGTTCTCCCGTTCCGCGGACGGCGTAGTCCGCAGTCGGGTCAGGACATCATCCGAGGAATCCTGGGCTTCGACCGTCGTTTCCAGGACAGTAGACAGCAAATCTTCCAGCAAGGGCGGCTGGCTCTCCGCCGCTTCCGCGAATACGGACCAGTCCATCGCCATGACCACGGATTGGGTTCCATCCTGGCGCACCAGTCTGTCCAGCGCCCTCAGGCCCTGTTGCGGGGTAAACCAGCGGCCTCCGAGTGCCGCGCGCTGGCTTTCGATCCGGTCCTTCTGCTCAGCGGCTTCACCGATCTCAGACCAGGCGCCCCAGGCAATGGCCTGACCCGGAAGCCCCAGTGCCCGCCGGTGACCGGCGAGTTGATCCAGGAACGCATTGGCCATGGCGTGGTTTGCCTGCCCCGGGTTGCCCATGACGCCTACACGGCTCGAGAAGAGTACGAACAGATCAAGATCCCGTTCCAGCGTAGCCCGGTGCAGATGCCAGGCGCCCAGGATCTTCGGCCGCAGCACGGTTTCGAATTTCTCCCAGGTCTGATTCCCCAGTGCGCCGTCCGATAGCACGCCCACGCTGTGGATCACACCGCCAAGGGGAGGTAATTCACGATCCATGCGCTCAAGCATCGCGTCTACCGCGGAAAAGTCCGTCACGTCCGCCAATTCCACCGTTATCTTTACACCCCGTTCCCGGAGCTTCTGTATGGCTTCTTCGGCTTCGGCGTCCGGTTGGCGACGACCATTCAGCACGATCGTGCCGGCGCCACGGTCCGCGAGCCAGCCGGCCACCGCACATCCGATACCGCCCAGTCCTCCCGTCACCAGGTAGGAGCGATCCTGCTTCAAACGGCCTGTGACCAGCGGTGGCGGCGTCACGACTATCTTTCCGAGATGCCGGGCGGATCGCATGAAGGACAGGGCGGCCCCTGCTTCGGCCAGCGGCCAGCGGCTGTGGATGATGGGTTTCAGTTCTCCCGCCGCCAGTCGTTCCATGACTGCCCGCAGAACGCGGCCGACCCAGGCGGGGTCCGTTTTTTTGAGAACATCCAGCTCCAGGATGTCGTAGGCCACATCCGGACGGGCCGCGGCCATCTCGTCCTCGCTCAGGATGTCACGGCGGGCCATCTCCACGAAACGGCCATCGGGCTTCAGGCAGGACAGGCTGGCTTCGATGAATCCCTCGCCTGTCAGGCTGTTCAGCACTATGTCCACCCCTTCACCTTGCGTGGCTTCGAGGATTTCCTGTCCGAATGCCGTCGTGCGGCTGTCGTAGATATGCTCCACGCCCAGCGAACGGAGATAGGCCTGTTTCGGGGCGCTTGCGGTGGCATGAACCTCGGCCCCCGCGGCCTGCACCAGCTGGATAGCCGCCAATCCCACCCCGCCGGCGCCGGCGTGAATGAGTACTTTCTCTCCAGCCTCCAGTCCCGAATACTCGAAGGACAGCGCGGCGGATACGAAGGCGCTGGGAATCGTGGCGAGACCGGTGACTGCAAAACCCTCAGGCGCGGGCGCCACGAGTTCCGCATGGGTGACCATCTGAGGCCCGAAGGCGCCGAAGCCCAGTCCCACGACGTGGTCGCCCACGTTAACGGACGATACTTCGGATCCCACCTCGGCGATATAGCCGCACATTTCCCGCCCCAGCAGACCCTCTTCGATGAAACCGAGGGACCGGAAGACGTCCCAGAAATTGAGCCCGGCCGCCTCGACGGCGACGAGGACCTCCCAGGGTTCGAGGGGGCGCGGCGGTAACGGTTGTACATAGGGTTTATCGAACACACCCGCCGGGTCCGGAGCCAGCACCCAGTCCGGATCTTCGGGAAAGTCCAGGCGGTCGGGGCCGTCCCCCATTCGAACCAGCCGTGCCACCAACCGGCGTTCGCGGCGGTAGATGATATGATTCTCATCGTCGGGGTACAGGAGTTCGTTAACCAGATCGGGGGCCGGCGCCATCTCCGCGGGATCAAGATCCAGCATCCTGGGTTGCAGATGGGGTGCCTCCCGGGCTACCCCCTTGCCGAATCCCCACAGGGCGGCGCCTGCGAGTTCACCGCCCAACTCTCGTTCAATTATCTGCGACCCGTGCGTGATGAACCAGACACCCTTGGCCGGGGTCGAATCGGTGTCGATCAGTCCTTGCACGAGCGCAAGAGCACTGGCGCCGGCTCGATTCACATCCTTTGCCATTTCAGCGGTGACGGCCTGCGCACCGTGGCCGCCCAGTCCGGCCAGATGTACCACGCCGTTAAAGGGTACGTCCTGCGGCAGGTTATCGATCAGCGATCGCCACGATTCGCGTTGACCGTATTCCGAGGTGGTCCTGATGATACCCGGTCCGGCAGCTGCAGGCCGTCCGTTCACCGACTCGGCGTCCCGCACCAGGTAGACCGTCTGGTTCCGCGTCGCCAGCCCGGTTGCGAGTTCTGCTGCGCGTCCTTCCCGGTCCTCGGTGAGGATCCACGCGCCGGCAGGCTCCGATACTTTCGCCGGACCCTGGGCCACGATCACGCCCTTGTCCAGCGTCCTGGATACTTCGGGCTCATCCGCTCCGCCCGGCCCAATCACTTCCGCTTCCTGGAAGCCCGCGTCGCCGAGGGCCTTCCGCCAGACGTCGGGGCCTGCCAGGGCATGATGCGGCCGGTAATCGTCGGCGAACCGCCACCAGCCGTCGAGCTGTCCGAAGGTCAGGTCCATCCAACCCAGCCCGCTGAGGTTCTCGAGCGCGATCAGGTGTCCGGATGGCGCGAGCAGTTGCAAGCAATGGCCAAGGGTTTCCTGAAGGTACCTCGTGGCGTGAAGCACGTTGGACGCAATCAGCAGGTCGTAACCATGAGGTTCGAATCCCTGGTCGATCGGATCCTTTTCAATATCCAGGGGGCGATAGTCGATGGACCCTCCGCTATCGCCGAAACGCGCCTCAGCCTCGGAAAAGAACCCCGCGGAAATATCCGTGTACGTATAGTCGAACCGACCGTCCGGGAGCTCCGGCAATACGTTCGCAGTCGCGGATCCGGTGCCGGCTCCGACTTCGATCACCCTGAGGCGCCGGCCTTCCGGCAATGCCGACACGAGCGTCTGTACCGCCTCGGACAGCATCTTGTTCGCCGCCCTCGCAACGGGCGCTTTCAAGTAGAGATCGCCCGCCGTCGGCTCACCGCTGCTGAACAGGAGGGTAAGGGGGTCCTCCCTACCGCGGAGCACCTCCACCAGGGCGAGGCCGGACCGCTGGAACAGTCCGATCTCGATCTGTCCCTGGGCATACTTGCCCTTCATCCAGTCGGCGAAGGCCTCGAGGTCGGCGGGCATGTGGTCCGGGAGCGGATCTTCCGGACCCAGGACCACGAGGAACCCGTCGTCCCGCTCTTCCATCACGCCCGATCGGGCGAGCATCTCGAAGAGCCGGCGAAAGAGGCGCGAATGCTCGGGCAGGACGTCGAGTTGCTGCCTGAGACTCTCGGGATCCACCACGGCGCCTTTTTCACGTTGCCAGCCCAGTTCCTCCAGCGCCGCGAGCGCGCGGGACCGAGACCATCGCTCCAGGTCGGCCAGCAGGGCGCTCCGGTTCAAAGGGTCGACACCGGCATCCGTCAGGTAGCCCGTAAACAACTGGGCGTTGTCCGCGACCTCCGATGGCATCGGAAAAAAGTCCGCCGCTTCGATTCCGGGCGGCAGGGCGCGTTCGCGCCATACGACCTCGTACAGCAGATCCTTCACACCCTCGACCGCCGCCAGCAGAGCCGACTGGGTTGCCCTTTTCACCGTGTAGCCGCTCAGGCGGCCGACCAGGATGCCGTTCATATCGAAAATGCGCATCTCTCCGCTCAGTACCTCTGGTGTCTCTTCCGTATCTGCATCGGCGTCGCGCGAGGATTCGCTGAGCAGCACGTGACAGGTCACCCGGTCCGGCAGCCGCCCAGCCAGCCACATCCGCTCCCACCCGAAGGGCAGATACGTCGCGCCGCCTTCGGTCCCCGCCAGGTTGCGCGCGACGCCCACGACCTGGAAGCAACCGTCCAGGACGAGCGGATGCACGTCCAGTCCGTCCCGGGCATATGATTCCGGCAAAGAGATTTCCCCCACCGCCTCGCCCGGCCGGGACCATGCGCTGCCCAGCGTGCGGAAATCGGGACCCAGATCGACCCCCGTACTCGCCCGTTGCCGGTAGTAGCCCGCGACGTCCACGGGGGAGAGTCCGGCCTTCAGCGATTCCAGGTCGGTTCGGCGGCCGGCCTGGCCGGCTTCCGGATCGGGGACGCCCGATGCAATGCGCCCTTCCACGTGGACCGTCCAATCGCTTTCATTCCCCTTGCTGTAGATCTGTATTCCCCTCGACGGTGCCGATTCGGTCGCATCGAGCACGACCTGTATCCGCCGGCCGTTTTCACCTTCTTCCTCCTCGAAGACCATCGCGTTGTGTAACTGCACGTCTTCCAAGACGATCGGACCGCTTCCCTCAAGAATCGATACGGCACAGGCCATGGATCCGTACAGGGCGCCTGGGGCCAGAACGCGGTTGAAAACACGGTGATCGTCCAGCCACGGCGGATCAGAGGGGAAGATCTCGGTTTCGAACGTGATTTCGCCGCGGGCGGATTCGTGGCGGTCTCCCAGCAATGGATGGTCTGCGCCGCTCCGTCGCTGTTTCGGTGCTTCGACCCAATGCCGCCGCCGTTGAAAGGGATAACCCGGCAACGAAATCCTGCGCCTGGACTCCCCGGCAAACAGCCCCTCGAAACGTATCGGAAGTCCGGCCTCGTACGCCGCCGTCACCGCACTCAGGAAACTGCCCGCTTCCGGTTTCGGCGTATCACCGGAGGGCCGGGTGAGACTGGACAATACCGCGGGTGTCGGCGTCTGCGGGGTTTCCGGCCAGGCCGAGACGGTCATGGGAGTCAGGATCGCGTGCGGACCGATCTCGACGACCAGGTCCACACCGAGCGCGGACAGCGTCTCGACACTTTGCGCAAAAGCCACAGGTTCCCGGGCATGTCGCCTCCAGTAGGCTCCGTCGAAGAGGTGATCGGATGCTACTTCCCGTCCCGTAAGATTGCTGACCACGGCAATCGACGGGGCATGGACGGTTACCCCTTCGAGTGACGATTCCAATGCGTCCAGGGCCGGTTCCACCAGGGCGCTGTGGAATGCCCTGGTCGTGTTCAGCCGCCTGACCCTGATTCCCTCCGATTCGAAGTGTCGCATGACGGCTTCAATGCCGGGAATCGTTCCGCTTACCACCTGGTGCGACCCGTTGTCTGCCGAGATATTCGATCCGATTCGGTCGGATGTTTCGTTCAGTGCTTCCAGATCCGATGCTACCCGTTCCGCGGGAGCGAAGACCGCGGCCATGGCGCCTTCTTCGGTCCCGGAAAGCAGGATGCCCCGATTGGCGGCGAACCGCATCCCATCTTCCAGTCCGAATACGCCCGCGGCATGAGCTGCGGCCAACTCGCCGACACTGTGTCCCATGACCACGCTGGGCTTCACGCCGACACTCGACCAGAGGGCCGTCAGCGCGCATTCCAGTGCGAAAAGCGCCGGCTGCTCCCAGGCGGTGTCGTTCAAAGGTCCTTCCGCTTCGCTGCGACCGAACATGACGTCCAGCAGGGAAGTTCCTCGTACCTCGCGGAACACTTCCTCACAACGATCCAGCACCGTACGCGCCACAGGCTCCTGCTCATAGAGCGCCTGGCCCATGCCGGTCCACTGGCTGCCCTGTCCCGTGTAGATGAAGGCAATTTTCGCCGGTTTCAGGGCGTTTTCGACAGGACCGTCCTCAGCCAATCCGGTAAGCTGTTCCCGCAATGAACCGACGTCGTGGAAGGCGATGCCCGCCCGGTGATCGAAATGGCTTCGTCCCACACCCGACGTCCACGCCATGTCCGGAAGCAGCCCTTCCAGGTCTCCATCGCCGGACGACGATTCGGCGGTCCGTTGGTCGAGCCAGGCCAGGTAACGGCCCGCCAGTTCGCGTAACGCGCTTTCCGATTTGCCTGACAAGGGAAGCAAGCGGACCTTGCGTGGTTCCAGGCCGTCGGGTGGAACAGTCGAAACCAGGTCATCCATCGTTCCCGGTATCGAAACGGACACAGCGACCGGCGAGCCGGCAACCTCGCGGTTACTGTCCTGTGATTCACATGATGCGCGGTATTCCTCCACCAGGATGTGGGCATTGGTCCCGGAAATGCCGAAGGAGTTCACCCCCGCCATACGCGTACGGCCATCGTGGCGCGGCCAGTCCGTCATCTCCGATGTAATCCGCAAGGGCACATGCGCCCAATCGATACTGGGGTTCGGGTCGTTGAAGTGGAGGTGCTTCGGAATCACCCCATGCTTAACCACCAGCGCAGCCTTGATCAGGCCGGCCACGCCCGCAGCCGACTCCAGGTGGCCGACGTTGGTTTTGACGGAACCCGTCAGCAGCGGGCGGTCGGCGTCGCGTCCCCGGCCGTAGACCTCGGACACGGCGTCGACCTCTATCGGATCGCCTACGGTCGTTCCGGTTCCGTGCGCCTCCAGGTATTCCACGTCGGAAGGAGATATCCCCGCCTGGTCCAGCGCGTCTTCGATCACTTTGATGAGCGCGGGGGTATGGGGGACGGTCAGACCCGTGCTGGCACCGCCGTGATTAATGGCCGACCCACGGATTACGCCCCAGATCCGGTCGCCGTCGGCCTCCGCGTCGCTCAAACGTTTCAGGACCACCACGCCGCATCCTTCGCCTCGTACGTAACCGTTCGCCGACGCGTCGAACGTCTTGCACTGTCCATCCGGGGACAGCATCATGGAATCGGCGCGCAGTTCGTAAATTCGGGGATTCAGGAGTGCCTGTACGCCGCCCGCAAGGGCCAGGTCCGCCTTGCCGTGCTGCAGGTCCGATACTGCGTCGTGGATCGAAACCAGGGACGACGCGCAGGCCGCGTCCACCGCTTTTACGGGTCCCATCAGACCCAGTACAAAGGCGACCCTGCCGCAGGTACCGTTCAGGTTCGTACCGCTTAGCGCGTAGAGACAGGAGGCAGCGTCGGTGGGCCGCGTGGATTCCAGGACCAGCATGCGATACTCGTCGTTGCTGATCCCGGTGTAGACCCCGGTACGGCTGCCTTTCAGGCTGTCCGGGTCGATCCCCGCGTCTTCCAGGGCCTGCCAGCTCGTTTCCAGCGTCATCCGCTGCTGGGGGTCCAGTAACTGGGCTTCGACCGGCGAAATCCGAAAGAAGGACTCGTCGAACTGGTCTATGTCGTCCACGAAGGCACCGTACTTGCAGCCTTCGCTGATTACCGCACCTTCCGGGAACAGCGTACCGATTCGTCCGATGCCCGAACCGGGAACGCCTTCGGTCACCGCATTCCCGCCCGTTTCAAGCAGACGCCAGAATGAATCCAGGTCCGGTGCGCCGGGAAACCGGCACGCCATGCCGACTATCGCAATCGATCGTTCGAACACGTCATTTCCCATGGTCTTTCCCCTGGATCGATGTCCCGCATTTGCGTCCATTCGTGATGGCGTTTCTGACGACATGATCGTCTCTATTCTCCTCAAAGGTGTGCTTCAGGCTGTTTTCCGTCTACTAAAACTGATTCCGGATCTTCCGCAAGCTGCTTGATACGCCGTAGGAACCGGGCGGCGGGCGCGCCGTCCACGATCCGGTGGTCGAAGGTGAGGCTGAGCGCCATCATGCGGCGAACGCCGGTCTCCCCGCTCGATTCGTCGACAACCACCACCCTCGGTGCCGCCCGTCCGAGCCCGATAATCGCGCACTGGGGATAATGTATGATCGGGGTGAATGCGTCGACGTCATACATGCCCAGGTTGGTCAGGGTGAAGGTCCCGCCCTCGATCTGGTCGAGCGTCAGGCAGCCGTCCCGCGCGGCCCGGATCAGGCGCTTCGATTCCGCGGTGATTTCCTGGAGGGATTTGCCGGGCACGTCCCTGATCACGGGCGCGATCACCCCGCCTTCGGTGTCCACCGCGATGCCGATGTGTATTCCGTCGTTCATCACCACGCCGTCGCGCCAGGATGCGTTCATTACGGGATGCTCGGTGAGGGCGACGGCGGCGATCCCGGCCATGAGGTCGTACCAGGACGGCCGTAAGTCGTCCTCGAAAAACGACGAAAGGGTGGTGACGTCCGCCTCGGTGTGCAGGGTGACCGGCGCCGTGGTCCGGTGGGCTTCGGCCATCCGGCGGGCAATGACCTGCCGCATGTCGCCCTGTACGGCGGCTTTTCCGTCCGGTCCATCCGTAGCGGCTTCGTGCCGCCTGAGCTGTCCGGGTTGTCCGGGCTGGCCAGGCTGTCCGGGCTGGCCGGCGGCTTCGAGCACGTCCCGCTCCACGATCCGGCCCGATCGCCCGCTTCCCTTTAACAACCGCCAGTCGATCCCCGTGGTCTCGGCCGCGCGGCGGGCCCGGGGACTGATGGCGGGTATGTCCTGTTCGCGGAGGGTACCCGTGGCGGCGTGTCCGGTCGGCACAGTGTCGCGTGACCCGTCCGGTGCGTGTCCGGTCGGCACAGTGTCGCGTGAGTTGTCCGGTGCGTTTCCGGTTAGATCATGGCCGGGTTCGGTTGGATCGTGACCGGGCTCGATTGGATCGTGTCCGTCTTCGGCGCCATCCCCGGGAAGCGCCGCAACGCTTTCACCTGGTCCATCGCGGCCCCGGTCGGCATTCGGATCGAAGGTCTCAATTTCGTGTTCGGCTACGACGAAACCCAGGATCGTCCCCACGGGAACGGTCTGGCCAGGCGGAGGCGATGCAGCCGGGATCTTCAGCGTGCCGGTCTCGAAAGACTCGATTTCCGCCGCGGCCTTGTCGCCTTCGATCGTGCATACCGAATCGCCCTGGCGAACGGTCTCGCCGTCCTGTTTCAGCCATTCGACGAGCGTGCCTTCTTCCATGTTCCAGCCCAGCCGGGGCATGACGATTTCGTAGGGCATAATACGATCCTATTCCGCGAGCAGTTCGCGGACGGCCTCGGCGATGGCGGCACGGTCCGGAACGATGGCCTGTTCGAGCGCCGGACTGTAGGGCGTGGGCACGTGGGCGCCGTTCAGCCGCTTGATCGGCGCGTCGAGTTCGTCGAAGCCGTGTTCGGTCACGTGGGCGGAGATTTCGGCGCCGATCCCGCAGGGCATGAAGGTCTCGTCCACGATGAGCAGCCTGCCGGTCTTCCGCACGGACTCGAGGATGGTTTCCGTGTCCAGCGGCGCCACGGTCCGCGGATCGATGATCTCCAGGGAGATCCCTTCGCCGGACAACTCTTCGGCGACCTGCAGGGCATGGTGGACCATGACGGTGAGCGCCACGACCGTGGCATCGGTCCCTTCCCGCGCTACCGCGGCCTGTCCGAAGGGCACCTGGTACTCGCCATCCGGCACCGCGCCTTTCAGGTTCAGCAGATGCCGGTGCTCCATGAAGAAAACGGGGTCCTCGCTGCGCAGTGCCGTGGCGAACAGGCCCTTGGCGTCCGCGGGATTGGACGGCAGCGCCACGCGGAAGCCCGGGATATGGACGAAGAAGGGATAGTAGCTGCCGGAATGGTGGGTCGCAGCGGAATGGCCGATGCCGATGCAGCCCCGGAGGACCATGGGCATCTTCAGGCGGCCGTTGCTCATGTACTGCATCTTGGAGGTCTGGTTGATCAGTTCGCCAAGGCCGTCGAGGATGAAGTCCGTGAACATGAAGTCCACCACGGGCCGGGTCCCGGTCATGGCCGCCCCGGTGCACATCCCGATGAAGCCCCGCTCGCAGATGGGCGTGTCGCATAGCCGCACAGGACCGTGCTTCTCGTAGAGACCGGCCGTGGTCTCGAAATTGCCCCCGCGTTCGCCGGCGCCTTCGCCGACCACGAATATGGTGGGGTCCGCGTCCATGGCGTCGGTCAGGGCTTCCCGCGCGGCTTCCGTGAAAGTCTTCTCGGTCACACAGTCTCCCGGTACACGTGGCTGGCTGCCGTGCCGCCATCGGGCCATGGCGCGGCGGCGGCCTCCCGTTCTGCTTCGTCCACTTCGTTCCTTATGTCGGTTTCTATCCGGTCCAGATCAGACTCCGGCACCGTCCCTTCGGAGAGGATCCGGCTTCTGAACCTCGAGATGGGGTCCTTCTCCCGCCATTCGGCGACTTCCTCTTCGGTGCGGTACACGCCCGTGAGGCCCATTCCCTCGGCATGGGGACGGGTACGGTACGTCTTCGCCTCGATGAGGGTCGGCCCCTCTCCCGCCCGTGCCCGCCGCAGCGCCTCGATGGCCGCTTCGTGCACGGCCAGCACGTCGTTGCCGTCCACCACGACGCCCGGTATGCCGTAACCGGATGCGCGCGATGCCACGTCCGGGTTCCTTGAGGCATGGGAAAAGGGAACTTCCGTCGCGTACAGGTTGTTCTCGCAGATGAAAAGGACGGGCAGGTCGTAGATGGCGGCGAGATTCAGTCCCTCGTGGAAAGCGCCGTTCCCCACGGCGCCGTCGCCGAAGAAGGCCACGCTGACACGCCCGTTTTCCAGCAGTTTCGCGCTGTACCCGGCGCCTGCGGCCTGAAGGATGCAGGGGCCTACGATCCCGCTGGTGCCCATGAGACCGATCTCGGGAGCGAAGAGATGCATGCTGCCGCCCCGGCCGTGGGAGACCCCGGTCTCTCGGCCGTACAGTTCGGCGATCAGCGCGGCCGGCGACACCCCCTTGGCCAGCGCGTGGCCGTGGCCCCGGTGCGTGCTGAAGACCGCGTCGTCATCGGTCAATCCGGCGCAGACCCCGGTGGCGACGGCTTCCTCCCCGACATAGGTGTGGCACGCGCCGTGGATCAGGCCGGCCATGAAGGACCTCGCCAGCCGCTCTTCCACCGTCCGGATCGTGAACATGGTCCGGTACAGCCACCGGTGGAGCTCGAATCGGTCCCCGCTATCGCCGTGCATAAGGATCTCCGGCTAAAAAACTTGCCCGTTGCGCAGGTGCCATTACATTGGGTCGTGAATAATCCAAAATACAGACAGATCTTCACCAGTGGCAAGGTTGATTTTGCCCTTCGAGGCGGATCCAAAACAGAGGACCAGGCCATGTCCGAGGCACAGTCGGAAACCCATCGCGGACTGACCGTAGAAGAGGTCGGCACGTTCCACGACCAGGGGTTCCTGGTAGCCGGCAAGTTGCTCGACGACGACCACGTCGAAGTGCTGCGGGCGGAGTACGACCGCGTGTTCGAGACCGCGCGCGAAAGCGGGCGATACCGGAACCTGTCCATCGACGACACGGAAGACGGAAATAAAAAGCGCAAGGCCCGGTCGCAGATGCTGCAGATCATGCAGATGTGCGAACGCAGCATCGAGTTCAGGAAGCTGTTGTATCACGAGCCCATCCTGGACGTCGTCGAATCCCTGCTCGGTCCCAACATACAGCTGTTCCACGACCAGGCCCTCTACAAGCCGCCCCGGCAGGGCGGCCCCGTCTTCTGGCACCAGGACAACGGGTACTGGCAATGCACCCCCGCGAACCTGGTGAGCTGCTGGCTCACCCTGGACGACGTGGACGTGTCGAACGGGGCCATGCACCTGATCCCCGGTTCGCACCGGCTCCTGGTCTCCCACGAACGTTCGGCCGAGACCAGTGCCCTCCTCGACCTGGGGGACCAGGCCGAATCGCAGAAGGCTACGGTAGTGGACCTGCCCGCGGGTGGGGCCATGTTCCATCACTGCCAGACCATGCACCACACCCCGGCCAACGTTACCGACCGGCAGCGCAGGGCCTTCGCCGTCCACTACATGACGCCCGGAACAAAGCGCATGCGGGACGGGGCATACATCGATGTTTCCTTTTCACATCCCATGCTGCGGATGCGGGTCTAGGGAAAGGCGCGGCGTGATGAGCAGTTTGTGATGAGCAGTTTGAGGATTTTGTAATGACGGAAAGCAACAGGTGGGAGCCCCTCGGTCCGGACGTGGAATCCATCCTGGCCGCAGAAAGCGATCCCCTCCTGGCCCTGTCGGAGGGCCGGGTCCCCGCCATCATATGCCGCCAGGCCTATTCGCCTGCCCACTGCCAGGCGCTGATAGAGCGGTTCATCGACCGCGGGCTGATGCGGGACCCCGGCGATCCGGCGGCCGCGGAGAAAGACAACCGCAAGCGGATCGACATCGGGACGAGTCTGGCGAACCGGGGTTCGGACAAAGAAGCCTTCCTGGCGCATGCCGACGGTACCCGATCCCTGTACGAGACGCTGTTCGACGGCTATGACGATCCCGTGAAGCTGCTGTACGGCGTGCTGGACACGCTCGCTGGTGAAAAGCGCGCCCTGACCGCCCGGGAGCCGGACGGCCGCCGGTACGGGCCCGCCATCTTCCGCATCCACTACGGCGGACATACCTACAAGCCCCACATAGACCACGTCACGCTCCGCGAAAAGCGGTTCAACTACGACGTGACCCGTTTCGACCACCAGTTCGCCGGCGTCCTCTGCTTCCAGAACGCCCTGCACGAGGGACGCAGCACCCAGGCCATCCTGCACCGGTGCATGTGGACTCCGGAGGTGCAGGAGTCCATCGCCACCGATACCTTTCCCGACTATGCCCTGCGAAACGGCGTCAGCAACTACACCGTCGACCTCGAGCAGGGCGACCTCTACTTCTTCAACACCCGCCTCATCCACGAGGTGCCGGCCGTCGAGGGCGACCAGCCGCGCATCGTCCTGGCCACCTTCATCGGTTACTCCCCCGACGACCCGGAAGTCTACGTGTGGTCGTGAAATGGTGAGCCCGTATTCCCTGGTTTCTCCATTGTGACCACCGCATGATCCGTTTTATTTGTTAGTTATATTTATAACATCAGAATACCTTGAAATCACACAATGTTACTATTGGCGTGTAAAAAATCGGCTCGATGGACGATCCCGAGTCTTTTAGTTCCCTCGAAGAGCGCGGGACTAACCTGCATCTGACAGCATGAGGAGGTCATCGTGATGAACGCTCGCACATTGCTCACCTCGGCATTCATGATTACTGCGGCCGGCCTGCTCGCGATGGCCGGCGTGTTTTACGATGTGCGTCCCGCCCTGGCGCAGACCGAGGTAGAGTGTGCGCTCCCTCCCGGCGTAACGCCTCCCGATCCGTTGTCCGTGACGGCGCAACAGGTGGAAGCCGGCAACGCTCCCTTGAGCGCATTCGCGCTGGAGGCGAGAAACCGGTTTAATCAGAGGACGCCTTCTCGTGAAGTGCAGTTATACGTCGGTTGTCTCATGAGGGAGGATGGGAGCGATTTGCACGCTGGATCTACCTATCTTGTGCAATTGACGCCTGACGGCAGGGTGTTTGTTCACTCGAAGAACATGGCCCTGTCGGGCAGGCTGGTCAACCGTGTGATCTATGGCGCAATTCTTCGAGCATTGGGCGTCAGTTTGACCGATTTGACTGATCCTGCCGCGATCACCGCTGCTTTCATGGAGGCTGCGGGCAGGGATGGCGGCGAGTTCAACGTGCCTCAAATCCCGGGGGCTTCAGGTTATGCCGCTGTTTATCTATCGCAAAGTTACCAGACCCCTATCGTGTTGCTTGCCGGATTCGACCTCACTGAATCTCACCTGGCCGAAGAAGACTTGGACTTTTTTGTTCCCGCCGTAACTGCGCGTGAGGTGGTGGACCGGGAAACGCTCAAAGCCTTCGTTTCGAACGTGGGAGAACTTTTCCTCGCGTCACAGGAGAAGGGCGGCGACCCGGCCGGGATCTCGAAAGCCAGGGTAGCCATGAGGAACCCGGACGGGCCCTTCAGACACGGCTCCGTGTACCTCTACATCCTGGACCTCGTCAGCGGCATCATCCTGTTTCACGGTGCGTTTCCGGATCGACACGAACTGCGGCCCCTGATAGCGACCGTCCGGGACGAGGTTACGGGCAAGCTAGTTTTGCCACAGGTCATCGCGGCGGCGAAAAGCAGCCCGGACGGCGGTTTCCTGGAGTATTACTGGGATGATCCGACTGACGACTCCGACAGGGCCGACATCCCCAAGGTGGGTTATGCCCGTCGGTTTACCGGTGAACGCGTGAGAGCAGACGGAAGCGCGCTTCCGGTAGACTTCATCATCGGTTCGGGCTTCTATGGGCGCGCACCAGACCCTCCGCCCCTTAGCGAGGTCTGTCCGCGCCCGGAGGGCCTGGCAGTGAACCCGCTCGAGATACCCGCCGTCACGGCCGCGCAGGCGGCGGGGAGCGCCGGGAACCTCAAGGCCTTCGCTCTGGAGGCGAAACGTTACCTGGCAAGCATTCGTCCTGGACAGGAATTGGCGTTCAGCGCGTGCCTTATCAGGCATGAGGGTCCCTGGAAATCCGGAGCTACCTACGTCGTCACCCTGTCCACCGACGGCAGAGTGCTCTTCCACTCGAAGAACGTGGCTTTGAGCGGCAGACCGCTCAAGCCCGCCGTCTGGAAGGCGATAGCCAACGCGACCGGCGCGGCCGCCCTGCGAACGACGGGTGCCTTCGGGAACCCGGACGGCGGCGCCCTGCCGGCGCAGATCGGCGGCGGTTACGCCGTAGGCTTCAAGCGAACCGCCGGAGTCAGCACGCTCATCATGGCCGCCGGTCTCGACATCGGGGAATCCCACCTGGCGGAGGAAACCGTCGACCCGGGCAATCCGCGAGTCCGGGCTGATCAGGTGGTGGACCGCGCGAGTCTGAAAACCTTCGTGCAAGGAGCGGCGACCTACGTCGGCGAACTTCTCCAGGCAGGAGGCCGTGGTGCCCTGGCAAAGGCGAAGAGCGTCCTCCGGGAGCCGAACGGGCGATGGCGTCACGGCCCCGTGTACCTCTTCATGATAGAGCCTAACGGCTACACGGTCTTCCACGGGGCGTTCCCGGACAAGTTCGAGTTCCAGGCACCCACGAACACCCTGGTGGACGAGGTCACCGGCAAACTCATCCTGCCGCAGATCATCGAGGCGGCGCAAAGCGGCCCCGAGGGCGGATTCGTGAAGTACTATTTCGACGACCCGGCGGACGACAGCGACAGCGCCGACGTGCCCAAGGTGACCTATGCGTTCCAGCACGTCTTCCAGATTCCGAGACCGGACGGGAGCACGATTGAATACACGCTCATCTTCGGGGCGGGCATCTACCTGAGCGATCCCGATGAGGATGTGCCGCAGATCGCCCTGGCGGTTTCTCCCGAGACCGTCACTGAGGGAAGCGGTTCCCAGACGGTAACGGTGACGGCCACGCTGTCCGGGATCCCGGTGTATCCGGTGGAAACGGTCATCGATCTGTCACTTTCCGGTACGGCCACGGGCGACGACTACAGCGTGAGCGGCAACATGAACGTCACGATTCCCGGCGAATACACACAAGGATCGACGCAGCTCACCCTCACGGCCAACGGAGACAGCGTGTACGAATCGGGCGACGAGACGATCGTCGTCACGGCGAGTTACGACGGAGAGGACCTCGACACCGCGACGATCACGGTAATCGACGCCTACGACGCGCCGGCCACCGTGGGCTCCCCGCCGGCGGTATCGCTGGAAGCGGGGGATTCGGAGACGATCGACGCGGGGGCGCTGTTCAGCGGTACCGACCTGAGCTTGGAAGCCGCTTCTTCGGACAACGGGGTGGCCTCAGCCATCCTGTCCGGTGCCACGCTGACCCTGACGGGCGTGCGCAAGGGTTCCGCCACGGTGACGGTGTCCGCCCGTAACGCGGCGGGAGCGGCCAGCGGCGACGTGAGCGTGACGGTAACGGCCATCGCGGCGGAGCGGATGGCCTACGAACACATCCTGGGCGCCATGGGCCGGAACGTGTTGTCCAGCGTCTCCATGACCATCGGCGGCCGCTTCAGCGCGAACGGCGGCGGAGGTGAGATCACCGTGGGCGGCCGCAGGATAAACGGGCTCGCGTCCGGTATATCGGCCCTGGCCGGACTCACCGGTCACCGGCGACAGGCTGCTTCGAAGGAGCTGGCCCTGCTTGCCGACCCGGACCGCCGCTACAGCGTCAGCGGCGACTATCTGCTTCAGCACAGTTCCTTTGCCTACGCCTTCGAGGACCCTGCGTCGGCCGGACAGCGAGCCGGAGGACTCAGGTGGTCCGTCTGGGGCGCGGGCGACATGCAGAACTTCCAGGGCGAGCCCGACGTGGACACGAGTTACGACGGAGACCTGAGGGCGGCGTACCTGGGATTCGACGTGGCCGCGCAACAGAGCTGGATGGCGGGGATCGCCTTTTCGCACGCGATCGGCCAGTCCGATTACGACGTAACCGTGGCGAGCGGCAGCCTGGAATCCCGCCTTACCAGCGTGCTGCCGTACGTGCGCTGGAGCCGCGGCGGCGGTCTTACGGAAGTGTGGTCGATCGCGGGCCTGGGCACGGGCGAGGTCGAAGTGGAGGACGCTACCAGCGATCTGTCCATGCGCATGGCCATGGTGGGCCTGCGAACCCGGTTGGCGGGCACGGGCGGCATGGGGCTGGACGTGTTGGGCGACGCGGGGCTGGCCCGCCTGTCGACCTCGGACAGCGAATCGGCTTCGCTGAGCGATATCACGAGCGACGTGCAGCGCGTACGCGTCGGCCTGGAGGGGTCGCGTTCGGCGAGGCTCTCCGAAGGAACCACCATAACCCCCTATGCGCAG
This sequence comes from Candidatus Latescibacterota bacterium, assembly GCA_022822725.1. Classification (GTDB taxonomy): domain Bacteria; phylum JAAXHH01; class JAAXHH01; order JAAXHH01; family JAAXHH01; genus JAAXHH01. The sequence continues at coordinate 145,062 of JAJEAN010000001.1, read as the reverse complement.
CTCGCAGGACGTTATGACGGCGGGGCCGGCCAGACGGGGCAGGGCCTGGAGGTTTCCGGAGGCCTGCGCCTGTCAGGCGGCCGGGTGGGCATCAACGCCCAGGGCCGGTTCCTGGCGGTACACACGGCCGAGGGATACAGCGAAAGCGGGGTCTCCCTCGCCGCCTACCTGAGTCCCGGCGCAGGCGGGAGGGGCCTCTCCTTGTCCGTCGCGCCTCGCATGGGCGCCGGCACGGGCGCATCGGGGATGATATGGCGCGAAGGACCGCTACAGGATGGGTCTGCTGCGCCTGCGAGCAGCCATAACAACGCCCGTGCGCTCAGAGCGGAAGTCGGTTACGGCCTCGCGTATCCGTCCATGGGCGTGTTGATGACGCCCTTCGGAGAAATGCATCTCCAGGGAGACGACCGGCGGCAGATGCGTCTGGGCGCCAGGCTCGCCCGTTCAGGCGTCCATGCCGGCGGCGCATCCCTGGAACTCTCCGGCATGCGGTTAGACCGGCGTGGCAGCGCCTCCGACCACCGTATCGGCCTGCTGGCCCGCATGAGCTTCTGACGCAACAACCTGAACTGATCGTCGTGGCGTGTTTCGCCGGCCGGCTGGACCGAGGCCCTGCCGGCCGGCGGTTACACCGTCGACCTCGAGCAGGGCGACCTCTACTTCTTCTTCAACGCAAACTGAACCTGTGATAATCCTGCTTTCTTCCGAATCCGGATAACATTGGGCACGTTGACTACACGGCCGTATTTCCCTCGTTTGATTTCTTGTAGGCCTTCAAGAACCTCCTTGCCTACATCTCGTTTGACTTCATTCATGCTCTACCTCCTCTCCCGCGCGTTCAGTCTTCCGTTCCTCACGCTATTCCGCTCCTCCCGCTTCCGCCTACAACTTCGAATCCCACAGCGGCTCGTCGACACCCCGCGCCTTATTTTCATAACGGGACATGACGAAGAGCAGGTCGGAAAGGCGGTTCAGGTAGGCGAGCACGAACTCCCCGATGGCCTCGTCGCGGGACAGGGCGGCCACTTCCCGTTCCGCCCGTCGGCAGACGGTCCGCGCCAGGTGCAGGTACGCCGCTCCGGGACATCCGCCGGGCAGGATGAAATTATCGAGGCGGCCGACGATGGGATTCAGTTCATCGATGATCGCTTCGAGTGCTTCCACGTGCCGCGCTTCGATCAGCGGGATCTGGTACTTCGCCTTGTCTTCCTCCGTGAAGCACAGGTCCGAACCCAGGTGAAACAATTCGTTCTGGATGACCGGCAGCGTCTCGGCCAGGCGCGGAGAGAGGCCGTGGGCCAATGCGATGCCGATGACGGAATCGAGTTCGTCCACGGTACCGTAGCTCGCTACCCTCGGGGATTCCTTGGGTACGCGCTGACGGCTTCCGAGCGCGGTGGTCCCGTCGTCGCCTTTTCTGGTGTAAATCTTCGTCAACCTGGGCATGCGATCTCCTTTATTCAAATATTCAAACCCGGCGTTGCCGGTGCAGCAGGTACAGGAAGAACGGGGCGCCGAGCAACGTGGTCAGTATGCCAATGGGCATTTCGGCCGGCGCCATGACCGTCCGGGCGGCCAGGTCGGCCAGTACGAGCAGCAAGGCGCCTCCCAGCGCGGCCATGGGCGTCAGGATGCGGTAATCAGGTCCCACGATCAGCCGGACCATGTGCGGCGCCAGCAGGCCGACGAAACCGATGATGCCGCTCACCGACACCGCGGCCGCGGCCAGGCAGGCCGCCGCCGTCAACAGGACAAGTTTTACCCGTTCGACGTGCACGCCCAGCTGGGCCGCCTGCTCATCCCCCAGCAGCAGCACGTTCAGTTCCCGCGCGTAAATGAGCACGACGGTCAGCCCCACGGCCGCGTAGGGCACCAGCATCCATACGTGATCCCACCGCCGGGCGGACAGGCTGCCCATGAGCCAGAAGAGCAGCTGACGCTGGTTCTCGCCGCCCATCACGAGCATGTAGGACGTGAAGGACGTCGCCATGGCGCCGATGGCGATGCCCGTGAGGAGCAGGGTGGTCGAAGCCACGCGTCCGCCTCGCCGTGAAAATGCGTACACCACCATGGTCACGGCAAGGGCGCAGAGGAACGCCGCGATGGAGACGGCGTTCAGTCCGAGCATCCAGAATTCCAGGTCCAGGGTAACGGCAACCGTGGCGCCCAGCGCGGCGCCGGCCGATATGCCCATGATATAGGGATCGGCCATGGGATTCTGAAAGAAGCCCTGCATCACGCCGCCGGAACTGGCCAGGGCGGCCCCAACGAGTACCGCGAGCAGGGTCCGCGGCAGGCGTATCTCCCAGACGATCGTATCGGTCGCCGTATTCGCCGGCTCCAGTGCGGCGGTCGTCCAGAGGTGATCCGCCAGCACCTGCAGCACGGTGCCGGCCGGGATGTACACCGCGCCCACACCCATGGAGAAGACACAGGCGGCGAAGAGGACCACGGCCGTCAACACCAGTATGATGGGTCGCTTCATCGTCACTTCGGTCAGTCTCCCGGTTTCAGGATGATCTGGGGGGAACCCGAATAGGGGCTTTCTATGATCGTCACATCGGTCTCGAAGACCGCCTTGATGTGCCCATGGGTGAGTATGTCCTCGGGCGTCCCGTCGGCGTAAGTGCGCCCGTCCTTCAGCATCATCAGCCTGTGGCAGTATTCAGAGGAGAGATTGAGATCGTGGGACACGCAAAGCACGGCGAGACCGTCGCTGGCGCACACGTGTCGCAGCAGATCGAATATCTCGACCTGGTGGTTCAGGTCCAGAAAGGAGGTCGGCTCGTCCAGCAGGAGGATGGAAGGCTGCTGCGCCAGCGCCCGGGCGATGATGACCCGTTGCCTTTCGCCGCCGGACAGCTCGTGGATGGGGCGGTCCCTGAAGGCGAGGCTGTCGGTCCGCCGCATGGATTCGAGGGCGATCTCCCGGTCCCCCGGACCTTCTCTCTGGAAGCGACGGAGGTGCGGCGTCCTGCCCATCATGACCACGTCCAGCGAGGAGAAGGCGAAGTTGACGGGCGTTATCTGGGGGATGACGGCGACCTGGCGCGCGATCTCCTTCACCGTGTAGTGTTGAAGCGGCGTGCCGTAGAGCTCGATGTGCCCCTTACTCAGCGGGAGGATGCGCGTGAGCGCCCGGATCAGCGTGCTTTTTCCTGACCCGTTCGGACCGATCACGCCCAGCATCTCGCCCTGGTGGAGTGCGAAGGTAAGGTCTTCCAGTACCGGCCGCCGGTCGTAACCGCAGGACAGGTTTACTACTTTGATGGCGGTTTCCACTTTGATGGCGGTATCCACGCTGCCGCATCCCCAATTGGTCAAAAAAAAACCAGCCGCTCCGTCATGGCAGGGCTGGGTCGGGATGGCAGGCATGCGCATCCGGGCTTTAGCCTCTCTGCTCACGGAGAAGCGTTCGCACAGCCTGCAGGCAGGTCTCCTGACTTACGGATCGTCCTACTCCTCAAGTCTTCCCGCCGGTCATCGGACTAAGCCTTACCGGCAGTGACGAGTTTGAGTTTCGTCCCCGAACACAGTGGCGGGACCGTGATGGATTCGCACCATCTTCCCTTTTCAGCGTCTTCCTTCTCCGCCACCTGCGGCTGTATTCAATTGTCCCTTCAATCTACGCACTACGTCCATTTACGCAATGCAAATTCTCTTCGACGCGCCAGTATGGATGCGGTTCGAGCCAACGACGATAGTTGTTTTGCAGGTTTCTACGGCATATAATCTATGCTGGCACGACAGTCCCCGGGTAAAACCGGGAACCATACCAAACCCGTTGTTCAGAGGTGAATATGAAAGAAACGCTCGATCGGCAGACGGACTATACGCTCAAGAGGGAAGGGCGGTACCTCGTCGCCGAATTGCGCAGGCCCCACCAGGTGCTGAGCACTTCAACCTGCAGCGGCGGCCTGACCGGCCGCGTCCGGTTTCTCGTGAACCACCAGAGCTGCGAGGGCCAGGGCCACCTGGATCGTTTCGAAAGGATGATTGAACTCGGCGAGGAGGGATACCACCGCCATGTATGCAAGGAGCTTGGGCTGGAACCGGAAGCCGTCGCGTTGATGGGCACGGCCGCCAACATGAACTACGCCGCCCGGGCCGTCGAGACATTCGCGGAACTCCGCGTATGCGCCGTCGTCACCGCCGGAGTCGAGGGCAACGCGGGTTGCGCGGGCGATCCCGCGGACTGGCATGAAACCGAATCCGGGGAGATGGAAAGACACCCGCACGACGGCACGATAAATACGATGCTGCTCATAAACTGGCCGGTTACGCCCGGCGCCATGGCGCGGGCGGTCGTCACCATGACCGAGGGCAAGTCGGCCGCCCTGCAGGAACTGGCCGTTTCAAGCCTGTATTCCCGGGACCTGGCGACCGGGACAGGTACGGACCAGTACTGTATCGCGGCTCCGATCGACGAGGCGAAACGGCCCAAGGCCAGGACGGGCCACCACGCGAAACTGGGCGAGTTGATCGGTCGCACCGTCCGCAAGGCGACCCTGGAAGCGCTAAGGTGGCAGAACGGACTGGAGGCATCCAGCACGCGCAGCCTTTATCACGCGTTGAAACGTTTCGATTTCAAGGCCGACCGGTTTCCGCCCGCCATGGAAAACCGCCTGACGCAGGACGAATTCGCACTCCTGGACAAGAACATCCCCTCGGTCATCAACGACCCTGGCGTTTCGGCCGCCGCGTACGCCTATGCGGCGGTCTGGGACCGCGTGAGGCACGGGACACTGTCCCCGGAACTGGCCGCCCCCTTGTTGAGGCAGCAGGCGGCGGTACTGGCTTCCTCGCTGGCGGCGAAACCGGAGGCCTGGCCGGTCTGTTACGAACAACTTGCCGTCCATGAAGACGCGCTCCTGGATGCCGTCTATGACGCGATCGCCCTGGGATGGCGCCTAAAATGGACCTGACGCGACTGACGGACCTGGTGGACCCGGTGGACCTGACGGTACTCGCGCCGGATCCCGTTCTGCTCCTGTGCGCGGTTGTGCTGGACGGCCTCCTGGGCGATCCGGTCTACCGGTGGCATCCGGTGCGCCTGATGGGCCATACGCTTACGGGCGTGGAGCGCTTGCTACGGCGCGCCGGTCTCGATGGGTACGCCGGCGGATGCGCGCTGTTCCTGGTACTTTCCGGGTTCTGGGTAGTCGTCAGCGCGGCGTTGGCCCTCATCCTGCACGGCCTGCATCCCGCACTGAACTGGATCTACCAGGTCTTCGTGATCTACAGCATGGTGGCGCTCAGGGACCTGTGCCGGCACGGCATGGCCATCGATCGCGCCGGGGACCTGGAAGGCGCGCGACGGGCCGTGTCCATGCTGGTTGGACGGGACACGTCCGCCATGGACGCCGCGGCCTGCCGCCGGGCGGGCATGGAAAGCCTGAGCGAGAACGCGGTGGACGGGTTCATCGCGCCGCTGTTCTGGTACGCCGTTCTCGGGCTGCCCGGTCTCGTGCTCTTCAAGGTGATCAGCACGATGGATTCCATGGTGGGGTACCGGACGCCCCGATATGTAGCCTTTGGCTGGTGCGGCGCGCGGCTGGACGACCTGTTCAATCTTCTGCCCGCCCGGTTGACCTATCTGCTGATGGCGGTGGTCGCATTTCTTCTGCCTGGTTATTCGGGACGCAAGGCTCTGGCGGCTGGCTGGCGGCACCATGCGCTCATTCCGGGTCCGAATTCTGGCTGGAGCGAAGCGGCGGCGGCCGGCGCCGTTCAGCGAAGATTGATCGGGCCCATCTACCAGGACGGAAAGCTGATTACGGAGATCTGGATCGGCGACGAAGGCGATCCGGAAGGCGGCCAGGCCGGCGACCTGCGACGCATGTGCGTACTGGTCGTGGCCACGTGCCTGCTTGCGGCAGTCCTGGCGACGGTAGCACTGTTGGTGGTGGCGAGTTAACTCCCACGCCTACGTCCGGTTGGACCGGCTGTGGGTTGGACCGGCCGCGCACGGTCCTGTGGAAATGCTCCCCGAGATCTCGAAGTGCCCCGGGTAACGTGGCCGTAATCAGAAGTAATCCTCGTCGGCCAGTTCCATTTCCCTTCTGACGCGTTTCGAATTGCTGAACGTCGCGATATGGACCATGGCGTCCCCACGGTTGACCAGGGGTATGGTGCTCATGCCGATGATAATGCCGCCTTCTTCGGCGGAAACCCGGTACGGATCCTTCCCGAAGGGATCTGAGATGACCGCCAGGCTTTCGCCGTCTTCGACATGGTCGCCTACGTTTTTAAGCGTCCTGAAGGAACCGCTGTGACTGGCTCTGACCCAGTAACTTTGCTCCGCGACGAACACACGGGTTTCCCGCTTCGGCTTTCTTCTGGACCGGGGTATCATACCGATGTGCCTCATGACGGACAGGCATCCCCTGAGTCCGACCCGGATCACATGCTCGTCGAACCGAAGCGCCTCGCCTCCTTCGAACAACAGTGTGCAGACTTTCTTTTTCCTCGCCGCCTCTCTCAGAGAACCGTCCCGCTCCCGGGAATGCAGGATCACCGGGACGCCGAATCCTCTCGCGAGTTCTTCGGTCTCCGGATCGTCCAGGGAAGCCCTGACCTGGGGCAGGTTCGTCCGATGAATGGATCCCGTGTGGAGATCAATGCCGTGCGTGCTTTTGTTTACGATCTGATTCATGAAAAGCGCGGCCAGTCTCGATGCCAGGGACCCGGTCGGGCTGCCGGGGAAAGACCGGTTCAAGTCGCGGCGGTCCGGCAGGTAGCGCGACTTGTGGTTGAACCCGAATACGTTGACGACCGGTATGGCGATGAGCGTACCCTTGATCCTGCTGAGTACGGCACTCCTCAGGAGCCTTTTCAGGATCTCCACGCCATTGATCTCGTCCCCGTGGACTGCCGCGCTGATGAACAGCACGGGGCCGTCCCGTACTCCACTGACGACTTCGATGGGGATGCTCAACGTCGTGTAGTCGTAAAGCGAAGCGACATCCAGCTGGATGGTCTTCCGCTCGCCCGGATTGACCCGTTCATCGCCGATGCGCAACGTTCTTGTGCGATTACGGGTTTGTGTATTCATGACAGGAAAATCACGAAGGAGTATTGCGTGGTATCATGATTGGAATCCGCACCCGTGAACTGTCATGTGACGGATGGTTCAGCCGTTGCCTTGTGCGCCTGTGGTCTCGCCGTTGCCTTGTGCGCTGTGCGTTCCGCCGCGCCGGCCGGTTCAGCCGTTGCCGGGTGCACCGGGTGGTTTCGCCGCGCCGGCCGGTTCAGCGGCGTCGGTGGTCATATCCGGCGCGTCTACCGAGTCTGCCCCGACTGCCAAGTCTGCCGCGTCTGCCGTGTCTGCCCTGACGGCCGCTGTGACGACGTCCGATTTCACGATTTTCTTGAGCCGCGGCCGCCGTCTCCGCCTGATCCGGTCAGGAACGAGATCCTTCATGGATTCGATCTTTCCGAAACACAGCAACCGGTCTTCGGCTTCCAGGTTGCGTTCCGATTTCGGGTTGGGGATGACCATCCCTTCCCTGTGGAGCGTCAGTACGTTGATGTCCCGGTCCCTCAGTCCCGAGTCTCTCAGCGTCTTGCCCACGTATTCGGAACCCGCCGGGATCTTGATTTCCGTGATACCGTGCCCCCTGCTCACGTTGAGCCGCTGGTAGAAATCGATCTCCGGATAGTCTACCCTGGCGGCGATATACTCGATGATCGCACCCGCCACGTCTATCTTCGTGCAGGTCTCTATGCCTTCCATCCCCGGCGACGAGTTTACTTCCATGACCTGGGGACCGTCCCTGCTCTCGAGCATGTCCACGCCGGCCACACGAAGATGCAAGAGCCGGGTCGCCCTGATGGCCGTCTCCCTGTATGCGTCGTCCAGGACGACCTGCTCCATGGTTCCGCCCCGATGCACGTTGCTGCGGAACTCCTGACCCTGGGCGACTCTGCGCATGGTAGCAACGACTTCATCCCCCACCACGATGGCGCGTATGTCCTTACCCTTGCTTTCCGCTACGAATTTCTGAATCAATACGTTCTGCTTCTGGCTCTGCAGCAGTTCGATGATGGACGTGGCGACATCCAGGGTATGGGCGAGCAGGACGCCGATCCCCTGGGTTCCCTCCAGGAGCTTGATCACCACGGGAACGCCGCCCACTCTTTCGATGGCGGGCAGAATGTCCTTCTTCTCCTTGACGAACGTGGTTGAGGGAATCCCGATGTTGTGCCGCGACAGCAGCTGCAGGCTACGCAATTTATCCCGAGAATTCAGGATGCCGTCGGCTGAATTGGCGCAGAAAACTTCCATCTGCTGAAACTGCCGCACGACCGCGGTCCCGAAATAGGTGATGGAAGCGCCGATTCTCGGGAGCACGGCATCGTAGCTGCCAATCGGCTTCTGACGGTAGAGCAGATCCGGATACTCGCTTTCCAGGTCGATCGAGAATTTCAGGGTGTTGAATACCCTTACGTCGTGTCCACGGCTTTTGCACGCTTCGACAAACCTGAGCGTGCTGTAGTTCCTGGGTTCCCTGGATAGGATGGCAAGTTTCATGGTCTGTCCTCGTTGTTTCGACCGGTGGCCGCCTTATGCTTTTTACGCTTTTTTCTTCCATGCCAGGCGCCGTCCGCGTCGACGTAGAACCGGTCCCTGATGCTCTCGCGTCCCAGGAGCATCTGGTACCGCATGCCGTCACGGTTCGTCAACGTAACCTCGATGGGCCAGGAATCCTTGAACAGGGCCAGTCGGGTGACGACGACGGGCCTTTGTTCGGTCTGGCCGTTGGAACTCTTGATCTTACGGTAACCCTCCACCCTTGCTCGACAATGTAGCGCCATCCCGCCGCCGCGCTTGTCCGGGCGGATATTGAACTCGGCGTATTCGTCCCCATCCCGCCCGTTTATCTCGAGATCGGAAACATGCAGCGAGGAGGACCTGGCGCCGGTGTCAATCTTCGCCTTGATGCTCGCTCCGCCGAACTCGGGGAGAGACACCCACTCCTTCCAGCCGATGATCTTCTTTTTCATGTGGGCATCATCTTTTCCATGCGTTGACGCACTATCCGTTTCGAGCTGGAACGTGTCGGGCCGCCAAGACTTCCTGAATGGACTTCCCGTATGGCTTCCTGGATATGTTTCCTGGATGGACCGCATACCTGTATACGGGATGCGTACCGGAAAGGTTTGGATATACTTGCTTATTAACGCATGTTAGATAATGGTGCACAACCGTTTTTTCCGAGAGGTCGATCCACATGGCAGACCAACACGCCCCCGGGTCCCGGGACGCATCCGGCGGTTCGGGGCACGGCTTCGGGACGGCTCCGGTCTTCCTCGCCTCCATCAGCACGATCCTCGGCGCGATCCTGTTCCTGAGGTTCGGTTACGCCGTCGGCCACGTGGGGCTCTGGGGAACCCTCCTGATCATCGTGCTCGGGCACCTCGTCACCGTGCCCACGGTGCTTGCGGTCTCGGAGATCGCGACGAACCGCCGCGTCGCGGGCGGAGGGGCCTACTTCATCGTCAGCCGTTCCTTCGGAAGCAGGATAGGGGGCGCAATAGGCGTATCGCTGTATCTGTCGCAGGCCATCTCGATCGCATTCTACCTGGTCGCCTTCGCGGAAGCCTTCGCGCCGATGTACGAATGGCTGGCGGCGAACTACGACCTCTCGATCGGTACCCGGTTCGTGAGCGTGCCCGCCACGCTCCTGCTCGTCGGTCTCGTGCTCAAACGCGGCGCCACCTTCGCGGTGAAGTCCCTGTGGATCGTCAGCGCGCTCCTGGGGCTTTCGATCGTCATGTTCCTGCTGGGCCAGGCCCCGGAATCCATCCGTCCGGACGGCCTGAACCTCACGGCCAGGATCGCGAACGGCGACAGTTTCAGCATGGTGTTCGCGATCTGCTTCCCGGCGTTTACCGGCATGATCGGCGGCCTCGGACTGTCCGGGGACTTGCGGAACCCCCAGCGGAGCATCCCCCTCGGCATCATAGGAGCCACCCTGGCCGGCATGCTCATCTATGTGCTGGTCGCCTTCAAGCTGGCGCAGAGCGCCACGCCGGAAGTGCTGGCGGCGGATCAGTTCGTCATGACCCAGGTCGCGCTGTGGGGTCCGGCGATCTATATCGGCCTGGCCGCGGCCGCGCTGTCCTCCGCCTTCGGCTCCATACTCGTGGCGCCCCGGACGCTGCAGGCGCTCGCCAGGGACAACCTGCTGCCCTCCAGCGCCCTCAACCGCCTGCTCGAACGCGGGTACGGGGCCGCCCATGAACCGCTGATCGCCACGGGCGTGTCGGCCGTCATCGCCATCGTGTTCGTACTGGCCGGCGGTGTGGACTTCATCGCCCAGATCCTCAGCATGTTCTTTCTCGTGACGTACGGCGCCCTCTGCGCGGTGTCGTTCCTCGAGTACTTCGCCGGCAATCCGTCCTACCGGCCGACATTCCGGTCCCGGTGGTACGTGGCGCTCGTCGGTGCGGTCATGTGCGGCCTGCTGATGATCCAGATGAATGCCCTCTACGCCTTCGTTGCCTTCGGCCTCATGGCGTTGATCTACCTGGGACTCCGCCACTCACAGAAAGGCGAGCGGGACCTGACGGCCATATTCCAGGGCGCGATGTTCCAGCTGACGCGACGCCTGCAGATCACGTTGCAGAAAAACTACGCAACCGGGGCCGACAGCGGTTGGCGGCCGTCGATCATCGCCCTGACCCGGTACACCGGCCGCCGGCTGGGCCACTTCGACCTGCTTCGCTGGATTTCCCACCGGCACGGATTCGGTCATTTCATCCGTTTCTCGGAAGGAGATTACTCGGACGCCAGTAAAGCCGATGCCCACCGGCAAGTTCAGAAGATGATCGAACGGTCGCAGGTCACCGGCGCGGGGGTCTTTGTCGACACGTTGATCTGCCCCACGATACAGGACGCCCTCTCGGTGGCGATGCAGTTGCCGGGGATCTCAGGGCTGCCGAACAACTGCATCCTCCTGGAGTTCGACCGGAACCGACCCAATGAACTCGAGGAGGTTTCCCAGTGCACCGCCATGGCGGTCGAATCTCGGTTCAACATGCTGATCCTGCGGTCGACGAAGTACCGATTCGGCTATCGTTCCACCATCCACGTCTGGGTGACGGAGGACAACCTGTCCAACGCGCCGATGATGCTGCTGCTGGCGTACATCATCGTGGGGCACCCGGAGTGGAAACGGGCGCAGATCAATCTTTTCGTGTGTCTCGAAGACGGCGATTCAGAGCGCGAAGCCCACAGGTTGTCGGACCGGCTGCAGCAGGGACGCATGCCGATTTCCCCGCAGAACGTCACTTCCGTTACCTGCGACACGGAAGAATCCCTGGAGAAGGAGATCACCAGCCGTTCGGCCGACGCCAGCCTGGTGATCGTCGGACTGGCAGAGGCCCGGTTGAAATCCTCGGAGGACGAAATCGCGACACAGCTCAATCGCTACAGAGGCGTCAACGACGTGCTGTTCGTCTCCGCCGTAGATGAGATCCAGATCGATTGACGCATCTTTACCGTTCGGCATCCAGCCCTCATACGCTCCTGATCGGGTATTGATTTGACCTTTCAACAACTGAAAGAAAGCGGAATCCAGGTCGCGGTCTGGCTGAGAGACACCGTCCTGCAGGTGGCGCCGCTCCTCCTGGAAGCGTTGCTGTATCTGGTCATCGGGCTGTTAATCGCCCGGTTGATCAGAAGACTCGTCTCCAGGCTGTTGGAGAAAGCGGATCGCCTCGTTCCATACGGGAGCATGAAGATCTATGTAAAGGCGTTCATCCAGCGGCACCGCGTACCCGTCCTGCTCGGTGGCATCGCCTACTGGACGGTGATCGTAGTCGTCCTCGCCGTTGTTGCCGACACGCTGGGGCTGGTCGTGGCGTCCAGCTGGCTGGCGGCCCTCGCCGGTTACCTGCCGAGGGTGATCGGTGCCGTCGCCATCTTGATTGTAGGATTCATTGGCAGTATCGTCCTGCGCGACGTGATCGAGATGGCGGCCGGTTCGATCGGCCTGGATCTGGGTGAGCACCTGTTGCGATTCGTCCGGTTCCTGATCGTGGCGGTCGCCTTTCTGCTTGCCGCCGGTCAACTCGGCGTCGACGTCTCGGTCATTTCAGGCCTGATCATGGTCATCGTGGGCGGTGTGCTGCTCAGCGCCGCGCTGGCCTTCGGTCTCGGCGCGCGCGTTTCCGTGAGTAACATCCTCGCGAGCCATTACCTTCGAAAGTCCTTCTCCGAAGGCGAATACGTACAGGTCGAAGGCCACAGGGGACGCATCATCCAGATAACCGCCACCGCGGTCATTCTCGAATCCAATGAAGGCCGCGTGGTCGTCCCCGCGAGCGTATTCAACGAACGAATCACCGTAAGCGGCCAAAAGCAGAATCCGGATGAATAGCAAGAACGATCTCGTCCAGTTTTTCCTGGAGGCACATCCAACGGAAGCGGCCAGGGTCCTGGAACGGCAGCGGGGAAGCGCCGTGCTCCGGCTGTTCGAGGAACTGAAGCCCGAGACCGTCGCCTCCGTGGTCGAGCGAATGAACGACCATGCGGCGGCCGACCTGATGGACCGGCTTGAAACCGGCCCGGCCACCGGGATCATGGCGTCGTTGCCGTTCCGCGCCATGGCGATCCTGCTGCGCCGAATGCAGTCCAAGGAGGCCGTCCTGGTCGGCCTGCCGGACGAAGTCGTCTCCGGGTTCCGCCTGGTGGACCGCTTTCCCGACCGTTCCGTCGGGGCCTGCATGGACCCGCGCGCTTTGACCGCGACCGATGATATGAAATCGGGAGACGTGCTTGGCGACGCGCGCCGCTACCCCGACCGCGCAAGGGACGTCCTCTTTGTCGTCGACCGCGATGGCGTCCTGAAGGGCCACTCCCCCATGCGGCGGATACTAGGCGCTCCCGCGGACGCGTCTGTACGGGATATCATGGAACCCGTCCGGCACATGTTTTCCCCCTACGTGACCCTGCGGGATGCGGTCGACGCACCCGGCTGGCGTTACAGCAGCGAGTTGCCGGTGGCAGACGGCGAGGGCGTTCTGCTCGGAACGATCGGTTTCGTGGATATTCAGCGACACGGCAGCCGGGATTCGGAATACGATCACGCATCGGAAAAGGCCCTGGGCGAACTGTTCCGCCTGGGGTTCGCGGCCTTCGCGGGCGGGCTGCACCTGGAAGCCGACGGAGACCCGGAAAGAAAAGGCGGACAGGCCGAAGGCAACGAAGACAAAGGCAACGAAGACGAAGGCAACGAAGACGAAGGCAACGCAAAAAGAGGAATCAGGCCATGAGTGAATCCACCACCCTGTCCGGCGCAGATGTGCTGATCCAGGAATATGTCCGGCTGTACCCCGCGGAAGCGGCCTCACAGATCGAGCGGATGTCCCCGGAGGAGATCGTGCCTGCGTTTGCCCTGGTCTCGCCGCCGGAACTCGCGGAAACCGTCCGGAGGATGGATCCCGATGTCGTCGCGGCATGCGTGCCCGCCATGCAGCCTGAAATGATCCGGACCGTGTTCACCCGCATAGAGCCGGCTGTCGGGGTAAGCGTCTTTGTCCGAATGGAAGGGAAGGACCAGGACAGGGCGTTCTCCCATCTGCCCCGGCACCTTGTGAGAGCATACCGGTCGCTGATGTCCTATCCCGCCGAGTCCGCCGGAAGTCTGATGGATTCGCGCGTCACGATGTTCCGGGAGGACAGCACCGCGGAAGAAGCGCTGGCGCAGCTTCGCGCGGTCAAGAGGCGCGACCTGCTCGATCTCTGTATCGTCGACCGTGAGAACCAGTTAACCGGCATGGTACCGCTGCACCGGCTGGTCAGGGCCGATCTGGGAACCCGTCTCATCGAGCTTCTGGACGGCGAGTCCATCCGCATACCCGACATGGCGGAGCGGGAGGAAGTCGTCGCGCTCATGGAGAAATACGGGATCACCACCATTCCCGTCGTTAACGCCGATGGATTCCTCATGGGCGTCATCCGCCACGATACGATGTTCAGGGCGGCCCAGGCGGAAATCACGGAGGACCTGCAGACCATGTTCGGCGCCGGCCGGGAAGAACGCGCGTGGTCCCCGGTTTCGTTCTCGGTCCGCAAGCGGCTGCCCTGGCTGGAGGTGAACCTCGTGACGGCCTTTCTCGCATCCTTCGTGGTCAGCCTGTTCGAGGACACGATCGCCCAGATCACCGCGTTGGCCGTGTTCCTGCCCATCGTGGCTGGCCAGTCCGGTAACACGGGGTGTCAGGCGCTCGCCGTAGTCATGCGCGGGCTTTCCCTGCGGGAGATCCGGACCGGCAACTGGTGGAGGGTCACGCGGAAAGAGGCGGCCATCGGGTTGATCAACGGTTTGGCCGTCGCGGCGACGACCGGCGCCGCCGTGGGGCTGTGGACCGGGATACCCGCTTTCGGACTGGTGATCGGCATCTCCATGGTCGCGTCCATGGTCATCGCCGGAATTTCCGGCGCGTTGATCCCCCTTCTGCTGAACGCGGTCGGCCAGGACCCCGCGCAGTCTTCGTCCATCATACTGACGACCGTAACCGACGTGGTGGGTTTTATGAGTTTCCTGGGTCTCGCCACGCTGATGGCCGGTCTGCTGACGACCACGGTGTGACCGCGAAGTTCGGCCGCGCTATCCGGCGCTACGGACCGCCGCCGATGACCAACGTCGGTGAATTGCACCGGTATCTGAGCGTTCGGCCGCGGCGCGCCAGTGGTCAGGCCGACGGGCTGCCCGGTTCATTTCGCATCACCCCGTGACTACCGGCTCACTCCCGTAGGTGATTCCGGACCCTCGCCTCCCCGGTCCAGTTCAACGTATTTGAATACCGGTGGAAGCGACGCGTCTTGCGAAATCCTGTACTCCACGGCAGAATGGGGATAGGCGAAACCCAGCCTGTCGCTGTTGGAGAAAGCGTCCACGATTTTCGCCACGATAGCGGTTGAGATCTTCTGCCGTTCCACCGCGATGGACTGGTATCTCAGACGCATATAGATCCCGGAATCGAAAAACTCGGCCCTGACCTCCGGCTCCTTTCCCAGTTCTTCCACGATTTCCTTTGTCACCTCCCGCGCGCAGGAGATGAGCGTCGATTCCGCGAGTTGGTAGTCCGAATCATAGGACACCCGCACGGGGACTTCGTCCAGGATATACTTCGTTTCCTTCGATACCGCGTAGTTGATCACCATCTGGTCGAACAGCACCGCGTTCGGAATCAGTATGCCCCGGTTGGATGACTCTTCGCCGCCCACCGTACCGCCGACCTCTCCCAGCAGGACGTGGGTCGGCGAAATGTCGAGGACGTCGCCGCGAACGCCCATGATGATGATGCGGTCGCCGATCTTGAAGGGCCGCTTGATCATGACCATGAGCCACGCCGCGACGCCCGTGACGGGACGCTGGAGCGACCAGCCCAGTACCATGCCCAGGAACGCCACGGTCAGACCCATGGCCGCCAGCGAACCGGACATGCTCACGATCACGAAGACGATGCCCGTAAGGAGGAAGGCGTATTTCCACATGGTGGTGAACTGAAGGACCTGGGCGTCGCTGCGGTGCTTCTCCTTCATGGCCCGTATGACCAGGTTCTTCGAAATCTTGTACAGTACCATCAGGGCCAGGATCGTAATCACGGCGTAGAGGATTCCGGTCATGGATTCTCCCAGGGCGCTGACGAGGATTTCCTGGATCCGTTCCGGGTATCCGTTCGTTACGGCTCGGGAAGCGGCCGTCCGGAGGGAATCCTGTGCGACTTCCAGCGAATCGTTCATTGCGTCTTCCTTTCTATGTGTAACCATCGGCGCATCCGCCGGTATCCAGTTACCGGAAACCACGCCGTCCGTACCGATCTGCTTTGCGCCGCACCTGTATCAACAGTCGATTACGACCAGGATATGGCCCGGAATGGGCCATGGACTGACAAATTGGCAGCGATATGCCATTTTGGCATATCTTCCGTGCCATATATACATACAGCTGATATCAGACCTGTCCTCAGAGTTTTGTTCTACCCGGTTTTTCAAACTGGCATGGTAGTTGCATTTCAGATATAGGCAGTCGACGGTGAATTCACTCAAAGATAGTAGATACGTCAGAAGTGTCTCACTTTCCACTGCAAGAAGGAGGATTCAAATGAATCTCATCAGATGGAAACCCGGCGAGCTGTACAGTCTCAGGCGCAACATGGACCGCATGTTCGACAGCCTGTGGAACCAGTCGGAGGATGGGGAAGGCACCAACTCCGCGGTCTGGACCCCGTCCGTCGACATTTCCGAGACTGAAAACGGCTATGTCATCGCGGCGGACCTACCCGGCATGAACAAGGAGGATTTCGACATTTCCTTCTCAAACGGGCGGCTGGCCATTTCGGGCGAACGCAAGTCGGAGAACAGTACCGGGAAGGACAACGTGCACAGGATCGAACGGCTGTACGGCAGGTTTACCCGGTCTTTCGAACTGCCGCAGGACGCGGACACCGCCAGGATCGACGCCATGTACAAGGATGGCGTGCTCACCCTCACCATCGGCAAAGCGGAAGAGGCGAAGCCGAAGCAGATCTCGGTGAAGGTCCACGCGTAAGCCGCCTGAAGGTCCGCAAGCACGACCCGAAAGGCTTGTAAGCACCACCCGCGGGGAAGTTCCTGTACGCAGGATCCAGGCGCTTCCCCGCGATTTTTCTGTCCCGCTACGACAGGGAAAGTCCGGAGAGGCACAAAGGAGAATACAACGATGAAATGCCGCTTAGGTTCCTTTTTGACCGGTGGCGTGCTTGCCGCCATCGCCGGCCTGGTGATCGCCATACCCGTGCTGGTCCTGGTCGAGTATCTGAGTTCGAAGGAGAAAGCCGCGACGGATGGGGTTGACGAACCCGAACCCGAACCCGAACCCGAACCCGAAACGGACTGATTGGCCGGTCCTCATCCGTGTCGTGTGACGTAATTCCCGGGTCGAAAGTTTCATGCAGAAATCCGGGGTCTCTACCGGACCACCCCGTAGAACCGCGCCAGGAACCTGGGCGGGACGAAGAAGGTATGGGACAGCCACAGCAGCCAGGTCAGCAGCAGCGTGCGCACCGGTCCGCGGCGTTCCCAGCGCCGCGCGGAAGTCAGCACGGCTTCGTCGATCCAGTCCAGGCCGCCGGCCTTCTTCAGCCGGGCGGCGAACCGGGAGTCTTCGAAGACCGGAATCCCGGGAAATCCCCCAACAGACTCGAAGGCCTCCCGCGTGGTGTAGATCGCCTGGTCTCCGTAGGTAATGCCCAGGAAGCGCGATCGGAAATTGGTGCCCCGCGCGATCCACCGGTATATCCACTTCGCATGGTCGATGTCGAAACGGAACCGTCCTCCGGCCTTGCCGCGCCCGTGGATCGATTCGGTCACGAGTGCCCGCCAGCGAACCGGAAGGCGGGTATCGGCGTGAAGAAACAGTAGCAAGTCCCCCGATGAAGCAGCGGCACCCGCGTTCATCTGGACCGCCCGGCCCCGCGTGCCGGGTTCGATGAGCCGTGCCCAGGGGCATGACCGAACGATCTCCGGCGTGCCGTCGTCGCTTCCGCCGTCCACGACGACAATCTCCAGCGGTACTGATTCACCCGGACAACCCGGTTCGTTCAGTCCGCCCGCCCCGCTCGACCCACCCGGGTGAACGGGGCCGACAGGATCGAGCCTTCCGTCCGCTCCAGTCGGCCTGCCCGATCCGCAATCGAATTGTCCCAGGCAGTCCTCGATCGTCGTGGCTTCATTCAGGGTCGGGATGATGACGCTGATAGGGAGCGCTCCGACGTCGGAAGCGATTTCGCGCTCGGACGCGCCGAGTGGCGACAGAGATGCCGAAGGCGATGCGGGCGAAGCGCCCGGAGGTGGTCTGTTGGACGATGCCGAAGGCGATGCGGGTGGCTTATCCGAGGGTGCGTTCCAATGCCCAGACGAAGGCTTCATTTTCTTCCCTCGAACCCGTCGAGATGCGGATGTGGTTCGGCGAGGCCCACTGGCCTGCGCCCGCGCGGACCATGACCCGTCTTGACCATAGCTGGCGGACGATGCGCTGCGTCTCCCGGCCGAAATCGGCCCAGAGAAAACAGGCGTGGCTGGGTATGACCCGGGCACCGAGTCGCTCCAGTTCGGCGGTCAGGTAGTCGTTTCCGTCCCAAACGGCCTGGCGGGACCGGCTGACGTGCTCCTCGTCGCCCAGGGCCGCGGCGGCCGCGTGGACGGACAGGACGTTTCGGCCCAGGAGGCCCATGGAAAAAGGCGCCAGGCGGTATATCACGTCCCGGTGGGCAACGGCGTAACCCACGCGGATGCCCCCGAGACCGTACACCTTGGAGAAGGTCCGGAGCACGATCACGTTTTCCCGTTCCTTCGCGACCTCGATGAAATCCCGGTATGCCGGGTCACGGACGAAATGAACATAGACCTCGTCGATGGCCACGAGGACGTGGGGCGGCACCCGGTCGATGAACTCCAGGATCCGTTCATGGGGCAAAAGCGCCCCGGTGGGGTTGTGGGGGTTGCAGATCATGACCAGGCCGGTACGGTCGCCGATCTGCCTGCCCATGGCGTCGAGATCGTGGTTCCCGTCGGGCAGGACGGGCGACTTGCGCGCCTGCACCGCGTGCCCCGCGTCGCGGAGTTCGTCGCCGACGCGCGTGATCTGTCCGTAGGAGGGGAGGGCTTCCAGGACTTCGCCGTACTTCATCAGGGCCTGCAGGGCCAGGATCTGGAGCAGCTCGGTCGTGCCCACGCCCAGCATCAGGCCGTGGCGGTCGCCGGTGGCCTTGAAATCGAAACCCGAAGGGCGGGGGATGTCCAGGTCGTGGTGCCGGATGATGGCCTGCTGCAGGGTCGTCGTGTAGTCGTACCGGTTCATCCAGTCCTGGTGCTTCAGCACGGCTTCAATGGCCGCCGGAGAGGCGCCCAGGGGATTCTCGTTGAAGGCCAGCCGCACCCGGCCCGGCTCGAGCCCCACGCTCTTTACGTCCGCGGGACGGCGGCCCGCGAGCTGGGCCGCAACCGCATCCGCCCCCGCAAGCCCCGTCACCCCCGCAAGGCACGTCGCCAACGCGGCCGTGCCCGCCAGGCCGCCGCGGAGGAAGTCCCTGCGCGATACGGGATCGTCGCCGATGTATTCGTCAGCGGTCATTTGCCGGGATCCTGCTCGAGGTGGTCGAAGACGTCCTCCGAAACGTTGCCGTATTTAACGCCCTTTTCCCGTTCCACCCGGTCCACGCCCTTGACCTTCTTGATGCGGACGATCAGCCGGTCCAGCTGGCTGAGATGCTCCACCTCGATGCCGAAATTGCCGTTCGCCATCCCGTCCGTCGTGTCCATCGCGGCGTGGGTGATGTTGATGCCCGCATCGGAAATCGTCCTGGAGATCTCGTTCAGCAGGCCGGGCCGGTCGGTGCCGAAGATGCGCAGTCCGACGACGAAGAACTGGTCCTTCTCCACGTCCCAGTGCACCTCGAGGCGCCGCTCGAGATCGTCCACGATGTTTGTGCATTCCTTGTTATGTACGGTAACGCCGCGTCCGCGGGTGATGAAGCCGACGATGGGATCCCCCGGTACCGGCTGGCAGCACTGGGCGAAGCGGATCATCAGGTTATCGATGCCCGTGACCTTGACCCCGCCCCGGGGACGGCGCACCCGGTCCACGAACCGCGTCAGCACCGACGTTTTGGAAGGCTCTTCTCCGGAAGGTTCCTCCGGAAGCAGCTTCTGGGCGACCTGGGCCGCGGAATACTCTCCGCGGCCGATCGCGGCATAGAGACGATTCGCGTCGGGCAGCCCGTACTCCTTCGCGAGCGCTTCCAGTTCTTCCGAAACCTTGCGCTTGACCTTGAGCCGTTTCAGCTCCCGGTCCAACAGATCTTCGCCGAGACTGATGCTCTGTTCCAGCGTGGCCTTTCTGAACCAGGACCGGATCTTGGAGGACGCCTTGGTCGTCTTGACGATATCCAGCCAGTACGAACTCGGCGTCTGGTGCGGCGAGGTGAAAATGGTGACGGTGTCGCCGTTTTGCAGCTTCCCGGCCAGCGGTGCGATGTTGCCGTTCACCTTCGCCCCGCTGCAGTGAAGTCCGATGTCGGTGTGGATGGCGAAGGCGAAATCCAGCACGCTGGCGCCCTGCGGCAGTTCCTTGAGATCCCCGCGCGGGGTGAAGACGAAGATGGCGTCGTCGTAAAGGTCCATGCGGAGGTAACTCATGAACTCCTTCGGATCGGTCATGTCGGTCTGCCAGTCCAGCGCCTGGCTGAGCCAGTCTTCGCGGCTCTCGCCGTCCTTGACCTCCTCTTTCCCTTCCTTGTAAAGCCAGTGGGCGGCGATCCCCACTTCCGCGATCCGGTCCATTTCCCGCGTGCGGATCTGGATCTCGGCCGTTTCCCCATTCGACGCGATAATCGTGGTGTGCAGGGACTGGTACATGTTCATCTTGGGCCGGGAAACGTAGTCTTTGAAGCGGTCGAAGAGGGGTGTGTAGAGGGTATGTATGATCCCGAGCGCATGGTAGCAGTTGGGCACCGTGTCGGTCACGACGCGCAGCGCCAGCAGGTCGTAGATCTCCTCGAAGGGCCGGTTGCGGCGCTGCATCTTCGTGTAGATGCTGTGGAAGTGCTTTGCCCGGCCGTTCACCGTGGCGTCGATGCCCGCGTCCTTCAGGGCCTTGACGATGGGCTGGCGGATCTCTTCGATCAGCTTTTCCCGCTCCACTCGCTTCTGGTCCAGCTTGCTCGCGAGGTCCCGGTAAACTTCGGGAGACAGGTATTTCAGGCTGAGGTCTTCCAGTTCGGACTTGATCTTGGCCATGCCGAACCGGTGGGCGAGGGGGGCGTAGATCTCCCGGGTTTCAAGAGAGATCCGCTGCTGCTTCTGCGCTTCCAGGAAGGACAGCGTACGCATGTTGTGAAGCCGGTCCGCGAGCTTGATGAGGATGATGCGCACGTCCTTCGCCATGGAAACGAGCATCTTGCGGAAATACTCGGCCTGCAGCTCCTCCTGGCTCCTGAAGGACAGCCCGGTGATCTTGGTGACGCCGTTTACCAGGACGGCCACTTCCTCACCGAATTCCGCGGCCAGCTGTTCGATGGTCACTTCTTCCACGTCTTCCACCACGTCGTGCAGCAGCCCCGCCGCGATGGTCACAGCGTCCAGCTGCAGGCCGATCAGCGTAAGCACCACCTGCGTGCAGTGCACCATGAAGGGCTCGCCGGACTTGCGGACCTGGCCGGCGTGGTGCATTGCGCTGAAATGATAGGCCCGTTCGATGAGGTCCAACTGGGCTTCCAGCGCCTCGTCGGAGTCGATCTCCGGATGGGAAATGGCGTACTGCTCCAGCAGTACCTGGACCGGAACGATCGAAGCGTGTGAAGGGGCGTTTTCAACCGTGGCAGT
The DNA here is from genome assembly GCA_022822725.1 of Candidatus Latescibacterota bacterium. Lineage (GTDB taxonomy): Bacteria > JAAXHH01 > JAAXHH01 > JAAXHH01 > JAAXHH01 > JAAXHH01. The sequence goes on along the minus strand of JAJEAN010000001.1, from coordinate 123,686 downwards.
CATCGGGACACTCGCCTCGACGGCCCGACAGGGGCCTGAACGTGCTTGACAGGGCTGCGGGGCATTTTAAACTAATGCTTGCCCCATTGGTCAGCCGACGCGGAATGCGCGTGTAACGTTTCTTATTTACAATAGGTTATCTTATATCCTTTTAGATAACCGGGGAAATGGGCTGTTGTCAAGCCGGATTTGACAGGTCGGGGAACAGGAAAGTCGATACGTCGTGGACGAATCGATCGAAGGCGGATCGGTATTCCGGTCCGATGCGGTGGGCGTTCCGGAGGTTCCTGATCATGGACCGGGTCTCCTTCGCGCGCCGTTCGTAGCGGTCCGGCAACGGTTCTCCCGTGGTGAAGGGGAACTCGTGCACGCCCAGCTCCAGGCGCAGGACGGGCGCCGGATACAGATTCCGTTCGGCCTGATCCGCCGATATGACCCGGTCGGCGGGATTGACGACGACCAGCAACCGGTCCTGCATGTCCTTCATGCGCGCTGCCAGGGCGTCGCCGTGAAACAGCACCTCTTTCAGCCAGCGCAGCGGGGGATCGACCAATCGGCGGTGGCGGCCATCGACCAGGTTTCCCTGGCGGACTTTTGACACCCCGTTCGGAAACGACGCCCCGCGAAGGTACGCCGACAACCCTTCCGCGGCCGCATCGTCCATGATGAACAGGCTTCCGGGCCGGATGCCGCCGAGTGGAGCGCCGGACGCGAAGAGGGCGGCCCGTGTGTTGGAGAACCGTCCGAAGGGATCGGCCAGCAACAGGACCAGGGCCAGGTAGCCGCCCGCCGAATAACCCAGGAAGCGCACCCGCGCTCCGGCCCTGCAGGATACATGCTCGCCTGCTTCGATACGCGCGACCAGGTCCGCAGCGTCGAAGCAGGACTGCAGCCCGCCCAGGCAGTACCGTTCGGGCGCCAGGTCCAGCCGTTCGCTGATCCGGCCGTTGAAGGGGCTGGTCCGTCCGTTGCCGGTCATGGCGGCGCGGCGGGCGGCGATCCGGGTCTGTTCCTGCACGCTCCAGAGATCCGACCGCCTCCCCACGTGGAAGGACAGGGGGAAGAGGATGACGGGGATACCGAGCCGCAGGGCGAAGCTGCTGGCCCAGGGCAGCATCCTGGCGTAGCTGCCTTCGTTCAGCCCGTGGAAGATGACCAGGACCTCGTCGGCGCCCGCTGCGGGCAGATCGACCGGTTCCACCATGAGGTAACCGAAACCGCGGTTCTCCTCGATGTCCCGGTCCTCCGGCAGCAGCAGGCCGGTCCAGCGGGATTCGAAACGCGGGCGGCGCAGCCGGAAGCGGCCGTCGTCAGCGGGATCGCCACCCTTCCGGTACAGCCGGTTCAACGTATCGGGCTCGTACACGTTTCCGGTCACCGGGCGACCTCCCGCGCGTCTGGTCCGGGGCGGATGGCCCGAACCGAGCTTTATTGAACATGGAAACACAAGACCACCGTCGCGTGACCCTCCGATCGATCCTGATCGGGATCGCCCTGGCCGTCTTCATCGGCCTGTGGATCCCCTACAACGTTTGGGTCGTGCGCGGGACGTTCATGGACTTCGAGCACGTCTCGGCGTCCCTGATGGCGCCCTTCCTGTTCTTCGTCATTGTCGTGAACGGCCTGCTGCGCAAGTACCGCCCCGCGGCCACGTTCACTACGGCTGAGCTCCTCGTCATCCTCTCCTTCGGACTGATCGCGTCCACGGTGCCGTCCCACGCCTTCATGAGCTATTTCATCGGCGTGATCACCACACCGTACTATTTTGCATCTCCCGAAAACCAGTGGGTAGAGGTTTTCTTCCAATACCTCCCGTCATGGCTGCTGGTCGACCCCGCGGACCATACCATCCGCTGGTTCTACGAAGGACGGCCCGCCTACGCCCGGCTGCCGTGGCGGCCCTGGATCGTCCCGCTCTTCTGGTGGGGCACGTTCTTCATCGCCCTGTTCTTCGCGGGGTCCTGCCTGGTGGTGATCCTGCGGAAACAGTGGATCGTCCACGAGAAACTGAGCTTCCCGCTGGCCCAGGTCCTCGCCCAGGTCATTGACGAACCCGGCGGCCGTTCGTTCCTGCCGCGGTTCATGCGGGGAAGGCTCTTCTGGATCGGCTTTTCGCTGCCGCTGGTCGTGATCGGCTGGAACATCGTCGATTACTTTACGCCGGTCGGGGTGATCCCCATCGGACAACCCTACGCGACGGACCTGGTCATCGGCCACCTGTTTCCCGCCATCAAGATCAAGATCAACATCTACCTCCTCTGCTTCGCCCTCTTCTCACCGGTGGACATCCTGTTCAGCATCTGGGTCTTTCACTTGCTGGCCATCCTCGAATCCGGCGGCATGAACGCCGTGGGCCTTCTCGAAACCGGTGCTTCGCCGGACGCCGCGGTGCGGCTGCAGGAAATCGGCGCCCTGATCGTATTCGTGCTGTGGGGGTTCTGGGTCGCCCGGCGCCACCTGTGGGACGTGGCGCGGAAGGCGCTGGGCGGCCTGGGACGGGCGCCGGAAGTGGACGATTCCGAAGAGTTCTTCTCCTACCGGGCGGCCGTCCTCGGCGTGTTGCTGGGCGTCGCCTACATGGCGGCCTTCCTGCACATGGCCGGCATGGGGATCGCCATCATGGCGCCCTTCCTGTTCCTGCTGTTCATCTTCTACGTCGGCGTGGCCCGGATCGTGGCGGAAACCGGCCTGGTCGCCCTCGACCTGCCCATGAACTCCCACGAGTTCCTCATACGCGGGGTGGGCTCCGCCGGCATAGATCCTTCGTCCCTCACGGTCTTCGGCCTGACCAACGCCTTCGCGCGAAACTGGAAGACCTTTACCATGGTCTCCGTATCCCACATCACCCGGATCGGGGACCGGGTCTGGACCGACAAGAAGCTGATGTTCACCGTGATCTGCGGGGCCTTCGCCCTGGCCTTCCTGATCGGCGCGGCGTACACGATCTATTCCGGGTATGAAACCGTCGGCGCGTCGCAGTTCGACCAGTGGGCGTTCACCACCGGGAACATCCATTTCTTCGAGAGCGTCAAGATATGGATCCAGAACCCGACCCGGATGTCGGTGCTGGAGGCCGCCTGGTTTTTCCTCGGAGGATTCGCCATGATGGTGCTGATCTTCCTCCGGTACAAGTTTCCGGGCTGGCCGCTCCATCCCGTGGGACTCACCATTGCCCGCGGGGTGGCGATCGACAACGGGGCCTTCACCCTCTTCGTCGCTTGGGCGGTCAAGGTCCTGCTGCTCCGTTCCGGCGGCATCAGCCTGTTCCGCAGCACCCAGCCGCTGATCATGGGGATGCTGGTCGGATTCTGCACGGGACTCGTCCTGTCCAACCTCGTGGACATCTTCTGGTTCCCGGGACAGGGACACCGGATACACGGCTGGTAGGCGTTCATGGCAGCCGGACACCCGGCAGGAAGGCGCTTCAGGCAGCCGGTACACCTGGCGCGCGAGGGTGCGGGAATTGTTGCGATTCCATGACGAATAGGATTGACATTCAGGTACCTAACCCCATATAATCAAATGGTTTTGTGGATTTGAACCCGCCTTGAGATCGCCGAGGGCCGTTTCATGGATCAGCTTGACCTGACTATACGCATCGCCGGCGAGAACGGCGAAGGCGTGCTTACCGTCGGCGACGTGCTGGCCGAAGCGCTGGCCCGGTCCGGTCTGTACATCTATACCTTCAAGAACCTTCCCGCCGAAATCAAGGGCGGCGCGTCCATGACCCAGGTCAGAGTGCAGGACACGCCCGTGCGCTCGCCGGGCGACGCCCTGGACATCCTGATGGTATGGAACCAGGAGAACTACGACATTCACGTGGGCGAGGTCAAGCCTACGGGCGTCGTGATCTACGATCCGGACGAATGCGACGCGGACGAGAGCCTGGCGCTGACGCAGATCGGCGTACCGCTCCAGACGATCACGAAGACCGTCATCAAGACGATGAAGTCCAAGAACGTGCTGGCTTTCGGGATCCTGACCGCCTGCCTGGGCATTCCTTTCGATTCGGCGAAACAGATGGTCGCCGAAAGCCGGTGGGGCCGACGCAAGGAGTTTCTCGAGTCCAATATCAACGCGCTTAAGCAGGCCTACATCTACGTCGACGACAATGATATCGATCTGGGGCTTCGGGTCCCGGTGAACCAGCGGAACGGCCATGCCCAGTTGATCATGACGGGAAACGACGCGCTTTGCATGGGCGCGCTGGCCGCCGGTTGCCGGTACTACGCCGGGTATCCCATTACGCCGGCCAGCGACGTGATGGAGACGCTGGCGAAAGCGATGCCCAGGGTGGGCGGCGTCCTGATGCAGACCGAAGACGAGATCGCGGCCATTACCGCTTCCATCGGCGCATCTTTCACGGGCGCGAAGGTGATGACCGCCACGGCGGGACCGGGCCTGTCCCTCATGGTCGAGGCCCTCGGCCTGGCGACCATGGAGGAGATCCCCCTCGTCGTCGTCGACGTCATGCGCGGCGGTCCGAGCACCGGCATGCCCACCAAGACGGAGCAGTCGGACCTGAATCTGGCCATCCACGGCGCTCACGGCGAGGCGCCCCGCATCGTGATCGCGGCCACCAATACCGAAGACTGTTTCTATACGGCGGTCAAGGCCTTCAATCTCGCCGAAAAGTACCAGACCCCGGTCATCCTGCTCAGCGACCAGCATCTTTCGCAGCGTGCGCAGGTCATGTCCCGCCCCGATCTGAGCCAGGTCGAGGTCGTCGAGCGCAAGCAGCCAGACGGAAACGGGAGCGTATCTCCCCAGGAATTCGACCGGTACGAGATGACGGACGACTACATTTCCCCCATGCCCCTGCCGGGCCGTCATGGACAGCATTACGTGGCCACGGGCCTGGAACACGACGAGCACGCCCACATCGATTACTCGCCCGAAGCCCATATCCGCATGACCGAAAAGCGGCATCAGAAAATCGAATCCGCGGTGAACGAGCCCGGATTCGTACAGCGGTACGGCGCGGAGGACGCCCAGCTCGGGCTGATCGGCTGGGGGTCGTCGGAGGGGCCCATTCTGGAAGCCCTGGACCGGACCCTGGCGAAAGGGTACAAGGTGGCTGCCCTGATTTTCAAGATGCTCCATCCCCTGCCGGAGAAGGAGGCCCGCGCCTTCATCGAGTCCATCCCGGTGGTCTCGGTGGTGGAACTGAACGCCAGCGGGCAGTTTGCGAACTACCTGCAGGGACGCCTGGCCGTTTCGCTCAAGCGTTTCAACATCATAACGGGACTGCCCTTCAAGGCGGGCGAAATAGAGGAATACATCGAAGGAGTGCTGCAGTATGGCTGAAGTACGTACGGCCGACACGGCCAGTACCACGGCGCCCGAGCGACCCGGGAAAACCGGTCAGGCCGGCCCGGCCAAGCCGGCCGCAAAACGATCGCTCAAGGACTACCGGAGCGAAGTCAAGCCCACCTGGTGTCCCGGCTGCGGGGATTTCGGCGTGCTTGCCGCGCTGCAGCGCGCCCTTGCCGAACGAAACCTGGATCCCAAAGACGTGGTCATCGTGTCGGGCATCGGCTGTTCCGGCCGCCTGCCTGAATTCGTCAACGCCTACGGCCTGCACGTGGTGCACGGGCGGGCGCTGCCCGCGGCCCAGGGCGTCAAAGCGGCCAATCCCGAACTGACCGTCATCGCCGTCGGCGGCGACGGCGACGGATTCGCCATCGGCGGCGGCCACGTGCCCCACGCCGTGCGCCGCAACCAGGACATCACCTACATCGTGATGGACAACCAGGTGTACGGTCTGACCAAGGGCCAGCCGTCACCCAGCACGCCCACGGGGATGCAGGCGCTTCGGCGCAGCGTTTCCATGCCCAAGATGGCGCCTTACGAAGGCGTGCTGGAAGGCCAGTTGAATATCCTGGCCATGGTGATCGTGTATGGCTGCAGTTTCGTCGCGCGCACGTTTTCCAGCCAGGCGACGGAAATGGCGAAAACCATCGGCCGGGGGCTCGATCACCCCGGGTTCGCCTTCGTCCACGCGATGAGTCCCTGCCCCACCTTCTACAACACCTACGACCCCTGGAAAGAGTCTTTCATGCCGTTGCCGGACGAGTGGGACACCAGCGACCGGATCAAGGCGATCGACATGGCCATGGAAGAGGTCGGCGACGGTGTCTTCCACAGCGGCGTGTTCTTCCAGGACGTGTACCGCACCTATACCGACAAGCTGCAGGACGTGTACGCCAAGGCCTATGGCGACGAGCAGGCGACCATCGACGCCTTGATGGACCAGTACGCCTGAGCCTGCGGCCCGGCCGCATGGTCTGCCCGGAACGCCCGGAACACGTAGTACGCCTGAGCCTGCGGGCCCGGACCGCATGGTCCGCCCGGAACGCCCGGAACACGTAGTACGCCTGAGCCTGCGGCCCGGCCGCATAGTCCGTCTCTAACGCATAGTCCGCCTTGAACGCGTAGTCCGCCCGGTCCGCCCGGTCCGGGCTCACTCTTCAATCCACAGCATCACCGGAATATTACCGCGGCATCACCGGAACACCACGGTACGGCGTCCGTTGATCAACACGCGCCGCTGTATGTGGTAGAGTACGGCCCGCGCGAGCACGATGCGTTCGATGTCGTGGCCGACGGCCGTCAGCTCCGCCGGGGACATGCGATGGGTCACGGCCTCCACGTCCTGTTCGATGATCGGACCTTCGTCCAGGTCGGCCGTCACGTAATGGGCTGTGGCGCCGATCAGCTTCACGCCGCGCCGATGGGCCTGGTGGTAGGGCCGGGCACCCTTGAATCCCGGCAGGAACGAGTGGTGGATGTTGATGATGCGGCCCGCCATCCGCTCGCAGACATCGGGGCCGATGATCCGCATGTAACGGGCCAGCACGACGAAATCGATGTTGTTTTCCTCGATCTCGTCGATCAGGCGCTCCTCCTGCTCGTCCTTGTTCTCCGGCGTGATGGGCAGGTGCAGGAAATTGATGCCCGATTCCTCCGCCAGCTGCCCGGCGTCCGGGTGGTTGGAGATGATCAGCGGGATATCCAGCCGGAGCTTGTCCATACGGGTGCGGTTCAGCAGGTCCAGCAGGCAGTGCAGTTCCCGTGACACCATGATGAGCGCCCGGGGCCGGGTGTCGTCGGCGGACAGGTCCCACTGCATCTCGAGTTCATCCGCCAGGGGCGCGAAGGTCCGCCACAGCGAACCCAGGGTGACTTTGCCGCCGAAATGCACCCGCATAAAGAACCGCTCGCTGTGCGGATCGATGTACGTGTCGCTTTCGATGACGTGGCAGCCCTGTTCCGCCAGCCAGCGGGTCACAGTGTAGATCAGTCCCGTGCGCTTGGGACAGGACAGGGCCAGCAGGAAGTTCTTTACGGTGCGTGCCTTCATGTAAGGAGACCGTTACCGTGGGTTGGTGGAATGGCTGCGAACCGCGTTCCTCTCCGGTGGGCAAGATTGATGTTGAAGAGGGCATGCACGCGGATCATGCCGCCAGGTGCGGTTGCCTTGGAGCGGCGGGCGGGACCAGGCAGGATCAGGCAAGATCAGACGGGTCCAGGCGGGACCGGGCGGGATCAGGCAGGACCGACCGGACGCTGGCGGGCGCCGGAGGGCGCTCCGTCCAGGCTTGACCGGTGCCGGTCCGTCAGTCTTCTTTGAAGAAATCCGCGTTGATCTGGATGTAGTTCTGCCATTCGTCCGGGGTGTCTTCTTCGGCAAAAATGGCCTCAACCGGACATTCGGGCTCGCAGGCGCCGCAGTCGATGCACTCTTCCGGATCGATGTAAAGCATCCGTTCACCGTCCTTGGTGTGAATGCAGTCCACCGGGCATACATCGACACAGCCCTTGTCCATTACGTCAATGCATGGCTCTGCGATAATGTAAGTCATACGAGACTCCTCGCTAAACACGCTGTCTTGAAACAAACCGGCTTTGAGGATGCGTCGAACCCGGTACCGTCGTGAGCAATCAAATAAGGGCAACGGTTCCGCCGCCAAAAATACCGTAGTATAATAGCCGTCGCTCCATGGCCTGTCAAGCCTGAATTCGTTTGACCGCGGGCCGGTTCTCCCTTAATTTCAATGGCCATGCCAACGTTCGCCGTACCCACCGAGCTGGCCCGCCGTTACGACGTCTGTTTCAAGTCTATAGCCATTGGCAAGTGGGTGAACCTGGACATGCTGGCGGTACGCGATCCGGATGTGCTCATCGACGAAATCGACCCGGAATACTACGATGAGGATGAACGCCTGCCCTACTGGGCGGAGATCTGGCCCTCGGCGATCGGTCTCGGCCGCCACCTGTTCGAGTACCCCGCCCCCGCCGGTTCCCGGATCCTGGAACTGGGCTGCGGCATCGGCCTGGCCGGTATCGCCGCGGCCGCGGCCGGACTGGTGGTCACCGCGTGCGATTACGAAGAAGACGCACTGGACTTCGCCCGGTTCAACGCCCGGTTGAACGCCCTGGATGGCCGTGTGTCCTTCCGCTTCCTGGACTGGAGAAACCCGGATCTCGACCGCAAGTACGCTATTGTTATCGGCTCGGACATCCTGTACGAAAGGCCGAATCACGCCCCGATCCAGCGCCTGCTGCACGAAACACTGGAACCGGGCGGCATGTTCCTCGCGAGCGATCCCGACCGACGGGCGGCCGCTCCCTTCGTCGAGTCCATGATCGCCGGGGGATACCGCCACAGCGCGCAGCCCCGGAAGGTGAAATTCGAAAAGCAGGAAAACCGCATCATCGTCCACCGGTTTCTGAAGGAAGCCTGAGCCCGTCGCCCCGGACCGCTGCCCGGATCGGAAAGGACATGAACGAAACCATCGACCAACTGCCGGAGGAGATCCGTGAGCAACTGCGCCGCGCCGGCCGCCTGGCCGATGAATCGGGGCTGGCGCTGTATCTGGTCGGCGGGACTGTGCGGGACCTGCTGCTGGGACGTTCCAGGACGGACATCGACCTGGCGGCGGAAGGAGACGGCATGGGGTTCGCCGCCCGGCTGGCCAGGGTCTCGGGAGGACGTTGCACGCCGAATCCCCGGTTCCTGACGGCCACCGTGGAAATGCCCGAAGGCCGCAGCATGGACGTGGCGACGGCCCGCAGCGAGACCTACGAGCACCCGGGCGCGCTGCCCAGGGTGGCGTCCGCGACGATGGAAGTGGACCTGTCTCGTCGGGACTTCACGATCAATGCCATGGCGGTCTCGCTGAACGGGCGGAGCTTCGGCGAACTGGTCGATCCGTTCGAGGGCAGGGCCGACCTGCGGAAGAAACGGATCCGCATCCTCCACGACCGGAGCTTCATCGACGATCCGACCCGCCTCTTCCGGGCCGTCCGTTTCGAACAGCGCCTTCAGTTCAGGCTCGAGCGCGGGACGGAACGAAGGTACCGGGAAGCAGTCGCCGGGGGCATGATCGGGAACCTCTCGGGGCCCCGGTTACTCGAGCAGTTGAAGCTGGTCTGCTTCGAACCCGATCCCTGGCTGGTCTTCAACCGGCTGGAGGAACTCGCGGTCCTCGGCGCCATCCACCCCGCCCTGGGATCCGACGAGGGACTGAAGACGCTGGTACGGGAGATCAGTGCGTCCGGCGGTCCGGTGTCTCCGGTGTCTCCGCCGTCTCCGCCGTCTCCGGCGTCCCCGGCCGGCGACGGCTGGTGGATCCTTTACCTGGTGGCGCTGTTCGGACCGCAGCGGGCGGAGACGCTGCAGGGCGTCGTGGACCGGCTGAAGCCCAACCGGCGCCTTCGGAAAGCCATCGAGGACATGTCCCGGTGGTCCGCCGTGGAGCGGGCCGTCGAGTCGGGTGAAATCGACAGCCCGGCGGACTTCTTCCGCGCGGTGCGTACGATCTCGGAGGACACCATGCTGTTCGTCACGCTGACCCATTCGGACGAAGGCATGCGGAAGCGTTGCGAAGCCTATTACCACCAGCACCGCCACGTGCGCCTGTCCATCGACGGAGGCACGCTCAAGGACCTGGGCATCGCGGAAGGTCCGGCTTACGGCCGGATCCTGGACGACGTGCTTTCAATGAAGATAAACGGTGAAATCGGCACCGGGGAAGAAGAACGCCGCGCCGCACAAGAACTCGGGTCGCGCCTTCACCGTCCCGAACCCTGAATGGATCCGCTGTCACAGCAAAGGAGTGTCCATGCCCGACTTAACGATCCTGTTCGTCGCCATGCCTGCGATCCTGTTCGCCCTGACCTTTCACGAGTACGCCCATGCCTGGGCGGCTTGGAAACTGGGCGACCCCACGGCGCGCAGCATGGGGCGGCTTTCGCTTAACCCCCTGGTGCATCTCGACCCGGCCGGGACCATAATGCTGGTCATCACCGTCATGAGCGGGTTCGGCATCGGCTGGGCTAAACCCGTGCCGGTGGATCCCCGCTACCTGCGCAATCCCCGGAAGGACATGCTCTGGATCGCCCTGGCCGGGCCGGTGTCCAATATCATCCTGGCCTTCATCCTGGTGGGGGTCTTCACCCACATGCCCTCGGGCGGCGCCCTGACCGACACGCTGCGCCAGATGATCCGGTACGGCATCATCATCAATCTGGCGCTGGCCTTCTTCAACATGCTGCCGATCCCACCGCTGGACGGGTCGCGGGTCTTAAAAGGGCTGTTGCCCCCGGCGCAGGCGCAGCGGTACGGCCAGCTGGAGATGTACGGCCCCATGCTGCTGATCGGCCTGATCATCGCGGACCAGATGCTCGGGCTGGGCATCATCCGGACCTGGATCGCCGTACCTGCCCAGATCAGCCTGACTCTGATGAGCGAAATCTTCAGCAGCTTCTAAGCGGGAGCTTCATGCGGCTGAGTGTAGAAACGGTCCGCCTGGACCTCATCCATCCCTTTCGCATCGCCCGCGAGGTCAGCGATCACAAGCACAACGTGCTCGTGCGCATCTCCGACGGCGAGTTGACCGGCACGGGCGAAGCCGCGCCTTCCCGCTACTACGGAGAGGACGCCGGTACGGTCATCCGCGCGCTGGAGAAAGTGCCGCCGCTGCTGGGTGGTGATCCCTTCGAACTCGAGGAAGCGACCGGTCGCCTCGCGTCCGCGCTTCCGGGCGATCCCTCGGCACGCGCGGCCGTGGACATCGCACTGCACGACCTGGCCGCACAGCGGCTCGGTGTTCCGCTTTACCGGTGGCTCGGATTCGATCACGCGAAAACGCCCGTTACGTCATTCACCATCGGCATCGACGAGACTGCGGCCGTCCGCCGCAAAGTGCGCGAAGCCGCCGGGTACCCGGCGTTGAAGATCAAACTCGGATCGGAAAAGGACCTCGAAATCATGCGCACGATCCGGGAGGAAACGGATGCGCGCATCCGGATCGACGCCAACGCCGGTTGGACGGCGGACCAGGCCGTGGAAATGGTCGGCCGCCTGTCCGAGTTCGACGTGGAACTGGTGGAACAGCCCCTGCCCCCCGGTTCGCCCTCGGACTGGCGCAGGGTGCGGGAAGCGGCGTCCATGCCGGTCTTCGCCGACGAAAGCGTGCTGGAATCCCCGGACGTGCCCGCTATGGCCGGTCTGGTGGACGGCGTCAACGTCAAACTCATGAAGTGCGGCGGGGTTCGCGAAGCACTCCGCCTTATCCACACCGCCCGGGCTCACGGCATGCGCGTCATGATCGGTTGCATGATCGAATCCTCCGTCGCCATCACCGCCGCGGCCCACCTCTCCCCATTGGCCGACTATGCCGACCTGGACGGCAACCTGTTGATCTCCAACGATCCCTTCAGCGGGGCAGCCGTACGGCAGGGTCGCCTCACTCTGCCGGATAGACCGGGAATCGGGATAGTACCCAGGTCATAGTCAGCCGCCCTCGCCAGCGTTCGCGGGCCCATCACCGCTCGTTTCCGTGCCAGAACACGTGCCGGGGGGCTTACCGCGATCCCGAAGCATATACTACAATAAATAAAATTAAATATAATGTATTGAATGCGGATGTGCCTGCATGACTACAGCCGGAAGGTCCAGGACTGTCTGCGAACGCGCGGTCCGCTTTCAACGCGTGATCGGACCTGTCGCCCCGGCAATACGGGCCTGGAACGGCTGTTCCAATCAAAAAAACTCAAAAAAGTGTTGACTTAGATTAATCGTAGCATAATTTACGCTAAGCAATATTAAATTAAGATTCGTTTGATTGAATTGAATACGCCCGCAACAGGGAGACTCACGTCGGACGACACCCGAATCCGCACTATCTGCGACAGTTAAGCGACTGTCCATTACGCGAAATGCACTGGACGGGAAAGGAGGACATATAGGACGGTGCCGTTAAGCAACAGCCTTTAACAGCAAAAAGTAACGTTCGATAAACGGGAGACGACAATGCATTACCTCATAGTTATTGTGATTGCGTTCGCGCTATCCGTGATGGGATGCGAAGGCAAGACAGGCCCCGCCGGCCCTACCGGTCCTCAGGGCGCAGCCGGTCCGCAGGGCGTAGCCGGCTCTACCGGTCCTCAAGGTCCGGTCGGTCCGCAAGGCCCCGAAGGCCCGCAAGGTCCCAAGGGCGACCAGGGTGATCAGGGTCCCGCCGGTCCGCAAGGCCCCGCCGGTCCCGCCGGTCCCGCCGGTCCCGAAGGTCCCGCCGGTCCTGCCGGCCCGCAAGGTCCCCAGGGACCCCAGGGCGAGGGCATCGACGCGGATCAGATCATCGGTAGCGGCGTGCTGTCCGACATACATCACATCAAGCTGATGCAGGACGGTAACGACAAGAAGATCGCCGTGTTCGACGCGCCTGATTATGGACTCAGGGAAGGTACGGAAAACGCCATGGACCTGATCATGGCCGTGGGCGATATGACCATGATCACCGCAAAGGCCGCCAGCCAGAGCGGTGTGGCGTTGCCCATCACGTTCGACTGGGTTTCCGATTCAGACGCCGTTTCGGTAGACGGGGGCGCCATCGACGCCGTGGCTTCGACCAGCAAGGCGACGGTTACGGTTTCCGCTGTCGGAAGAGGTGTGGAAATCGACCTGACCATCAAAGTGCTCGACCTGATCAGGCGGATCGAGTTCGCTTCGGACCAGGCGACCTCTTATGTGCTGCCGGTCGGCGGTTCGATCGAACTTATGACTCCCGTTGCCTACAATGAGGAAGAAGACGGCGACGTAATCGACGGCGCCGAAGCGCTGATTGACTGGGTAAGTTCCGATCCCGACATAGTCAGCGTGGACGGTAACACGATCACGGCGGAAGGCCGAGGCAAAGCCGAGATCACGGCCCAGGGACAGGGCGTTACGTCCAAGGCCAAGATCGCGGTCACCGTCGCTGGCGGTACCGGTGTCATCAGGTACGTGATGAATCCCTACCCCTCCAGCGAAGCACAACGTACAAGGACCCTTACCTCTGCCGTCGTGGACGATCCGGCCACCACTGACGTCGATGAAACAGTGGCCAGGGCCGTTGCGCCTGCTGTAAACATCGAGTTTCGAATTCAGGTGCTGAAGGTCGGTCCGGACGGCAAGACTTCAAACAATGACGAAACCGTGACGGCGACGGTCCGAAGCCAGAACCCGGAGGTGATCGCCATTCCCGACAATGCTACTCCGGCTACGGTCGCCAACGCGCTCGGGACGATAGTCATCGATACCGACTGGATTGCAGGTCATGGTACGGCGTACCTGGTGGTATCGATTGCAGGCGCCGAGGATTTACCACTGGCTCCGATCATGATCAACGAGCCTGAATAGGCGCACCGCAACAGTTAACACGGTTCGGGATAATCCGGGCCCGTAGCCAGGGTGCTGACAGAGTCCTGGAAGTACCGCGAAAGTTCCGAGGTGTCGCCTGGGATTATCCAAAATGGGGTCAGGATTCTCTCTGGAGGATCAGCCTTCGTGGAAGCCTCATGCATTTGTATCAGGCACCTTAGAACACCTTCCCGTTCGCCCTGAGTAGGAGCCACGGCCACTGAAAGGGGCGAGCGGCCTGACATACAGAAGCCCCGGCGCTGAAACGTGCCGGGGCTTTGTCTTTTCAGGATGTTCCGCTTATTTTGTTCCGCGCTTATTCCCCGCGACCACGTACCGTTCCAGGGTCATTTCCCCGTCGCGCAACACGCCATAAGTGTCGTGCTCCAGCCAGTCTCCCAGGTTGATATAGACCTTGTCCTCCTTATGCTCCAGCGTCGGGCAGTGGTTGTGCCCGAAGACCACCGCATCGTAATCCTGTTCGAGCAGTGAAAAGGCCAGGTCCCTGTAAGCTTCCCGCGGATCCCACGCCGTGAGTTTTCCGTGGCGCCTGCTAAGCCGTGATGCCAGGCGGCCGATCCTGAAGCCGCAGTCCGGGTGGATCAGCTGAAACAGGCGTATGCTTAAGGGGCTGTGCATGATCTTCGAAAGCAGGCGGTATCCAAGGTCCCTGGATATGAGTCCGTGACCATGGGCGATATAGATTTTCCGGCCGTGATGGGTAACGGTCAGTGGGCCTTGGGCCGTTACCACACCGACCTGCTCGTCCAGGAAGGTCCCCAGCCAGAAGTCGTGGTTTCCCGCGAGGTAGGTTACCCGGACGCCGCTTTCGACCAGCGAACTCAGCGCGTGAAGCACCGTGTAATGCTGTCGAGGCACCACGGTGCGGTACTCGAACCAGAAATCGAACAGATCGCCCACGATATACAGATGACCGGTACGGCCCCTGAGACTTCGAAGGAATCCCAGCAACCGGTCCCTTCTCTCTTCTTCCGCCCCGTAATCGTCGACTCCGAAGTGGGCATCGGAAATGAAGTAGACAGGTTCAGAACTCATATCAGGCACCAGGACGGAAACAGGCCGGCAAACGCCGGTTTCCCGAGGATCCAGGGGGTTTAACTTTGGATTGACATAAAGACGTGCGCGCGTTAATTAAAATACAATAGGGCATATATTTAACTAACGAAATCTTCGGCCGCAACCGCAGCGTGCGAACACCTTGCGCTCCGAAGCATCGGAGTGGCAAACCGGGGAATGGATCGGATGGCGAGAAAGAAACTTTCGTCTTTGACGGACCTGGAAATCGACATCATGAACGTCGTCTGGCGGCTGGGTCGGGCGACGGTGCGCCAGATTGTCGATTCGCTTCGAAACCAGCGTCCCCTGGCGTATACCACGGTTCAAACGGTCCTGACCATACTCACGCAGAAAGGCGTCGTCCGGTATACCCGCGAAGGCCGGGCCTATGTCTACACCGCCATCCTGAAACCCGAGGGCGTGCGCCGGGAGACCGTCCGGGCCGTCGTGGACAAGTTGTTCGCCGGATCATCGCAGTCCCTGGTGCTGCACCTGATCGAATCGGATGCCTTGACCGCGGAAGAAGCCGAAAGCCTGCGCAAACTGCTGGACCGGATAGCCGCGGAGTCGTCGGACGCGTCGGAGTCGTCGGACGCGTCGGAATCGCAGGACGCCTCGGAGTCGTCGGACGCGTCGGAATCGAACCCGGAGGTAACGGATGCTTGATACCGTTTACGCCGTAGGCTTCTTCGAGCGGTTCGGCCGGGAGGTCGCAGGCCTGTTGTGGCTACCGAGCCTTGAAGCGTTGCTGCTGGGTGTGCTGGTATGGATCCTGCTGTTCGTGAACCCGGGATGCCCAGCCAGGATACGGCACTTCCTCTGGCTGCTGGTTCTGGCCAAACCGCTATTGACCCTCGTGCTGCCCTGGCATGGACCGTTCGAAATACCGTGGGCGTCGATGGCGAGCCACGGCGTGTCCGCCGCGGGCGGTCACAACGCCCCGGCATCCGGAGTCTACACCGTCGCGGGTCTGGTATGGATGGGCTTCGCCGGATTCGGCCTGTACCGCATAGTTTCATCGGTCATCACCATGACCCGTAGACGGCGGCGGTCGGTCCCGGTCGCCGTCCCCCGGGTAAGCGCGTTATTCGACCGCTGCCTGGCCGAATCGGGCTTGAAGCGCAACGTGGCCCTGCGGGTCTCCGATGAGTTCGAAGTGCCCGTCCTGATCGCCGCCGGGCGTCCCACCGTCGTGATCCCCTCCTGGTGCATCCTGGAGCTTTCCAGCGCGGAACTGAGACAGGTCCTGCTTCATGAACTGGCCCACTATGCCCGGCGGGATCACCTTACGGTCTACCTGGTCCAGTTCAGCAGGTTCTTCTTTTTCTTCCACCCGGCGGTCTGGTACGCCGCGCACCGAGCCGGGATCGAGGCGGAGCGGGCCTGCGACGCGGACGTCGTCCGTGTTTCCAGGCAGCCGGAGTGCTATGCTTCCACTCTGTTGAAGGTAGCCACGGGCAGGATCCGGACGCAATGGCAGGCCGCCCTCGAACTGGCGCAGTCGGCCTCCATGGCGGCCCAGCGTATCCGGGACGTGCTCGGTCCGACCGCGAGCCGGAAGGACCGCGCCTTCTTCCCGCTGCTGGCCGCCGGTATCTGCTCGCTGATCGCGGTCATGCCCCTGTTGCGTCCGGCGGTCGAGGTCCCCCGAGACGCGCCCGTTCCGCCGCGGACGGGCATGCCTGCCGAACCGGCGGTTTCCTTCCGGATTGATTCGGCGTCCGGTGCACAACATCGTGAAGGATCCAATCCGGCGACGCAGGTTGCGTTGGTCGCAGACCAATCCCTGCCGCCTGAAAGGGAAGTCGATCGCCGGTCCATGGTAGACGGTCGGCCCGCGCCGCGCAGATCCATGGCCGCCATGATGACGAAACCGGTTGTACTTCCCCGGGACGGGATGCTCGAATCCACGGAGCGCGAACGGATCAACCCCGCCGTGCTCGGACATGCCGCCGCCCCGGTCATCCCGGATCGGACGCTATCGACGGGGAACCACGCCAGGCAGGGACGTATCGAGGTGCAGGGCGTGGGCCGGACCGGCAACGAGCTGTTCGATCCCGGCACGGTCTCCCTGAGCGCCGGCTATTTCATTACACCGACCCACCAGTTCGGCGGCGTGTTTTCCATCCGGCAGCCCAACGACACGGAAGCCTTTGAAGATACACAGCAGCCTTCCGGCGCCCCGTACGGCGGGTCCCTCCTTCGAGCCCGGAGGCTGGCCGGTTTCGAGACCTCGTCGGCGCAGGAGACGATACTTGAGACCGCAGGGGAAGAACAGGCCGAACGGATCACCCGGATCGGTGCCTTCTACCGGTACAATCTGCTCGTTCCGGGCGATTCATTCACACCTTTTTTCGGATGGGGCGCCGGCCTGGAGATTCGGCCTCAGAACCGGAACATGACCATGATCGACGCCGGGGTCGGGCTGCGTTACTTCTGGGAGCGGCACGTCGCCGTGGTCATGCAGGCATCCTACCGGAAGGAACTGGATGTCATCTCTCGTCCTTACCCGGAGATGACGCTGGGCTTTTCCGCGATCTTCTAGCTTCTTCCTTCGTCCACATGGCCATCTGAATCTTAAGCAAATGGATCATCAGAACAGAAGAGCGGCCCCGGCGCTCATCATCGCCGGCGGCGCGGGTGTGCGCCTGCAGGCGGTCACCGGCCCGGTGCCCAAACCCCTGATGAAGTTATGCGGGTTGCCGTTGATCAAGCGGATCATTTTGACGGCCGCTCGGGCCGGCGTAACGCGATTCGTGATCGTAACGGGGTACGAGGCGGACCGATTTCACGAGGTCCTTTCAAACGATCCCGGCCTGGACGCCCTCGAAATCGAATGGGTGCACAACGAACGGTGGCATCTGCCCAACGGGGTTTCCGCCCTGGCCGCCCGTTCCCGCCTGGCCGAACCGTTCGTGCTGCTCATGGCCGATCACCTCTTCGAGCAGCGGACGCTGGAGCGTCTGCTCGAGGAACCGGTGGCCGAGGACGAGTGCCTGCTCGCCATCGACCGGAAAATCGACCGCGTGTACGACGTGGACGACGCGACCAAGGTCGAAGTGCGCGGGGATAAAGTGGTGCGCATCGACAAGGCTCTGCAAGCGTACAACGCGGTCGACACCGGCATGTTCCTCTGTACGCCGGCCCTGTTCGACGCCCTCGATACCGTGGACGGACCGGAGGGTTGTGCGTTGAGCGACGGCATCCGTGCGCTTGCCGCGGAAGGGCGGATGCGGGCCTTCGACGTGGGCGACGGCTACTGGCAGGACGTGGATACGCCCGAGATGCTGGCCCAGGGCGAAAAGGCCCTGCTGGGACGCCTCGTAAAACCCACCGATGGCTGGGTATCCCGGTATATCAACCGGCCGGTTTCGACCCGCATCAGCCGATGGCTGGTCCGGACGCCGGTCACCCCCAACATGGTGACCCTGGTCACATTCCTCACCGGCCTGGCCGGGGCGTGGTTCGTGCTGGACGGCACCTACTGGCCGGTGCTGCTGGGTGCGTTGCTGTTCCAGTTCTCGTCCATCCTCGACGGATGCGACGGGGAGGTGGCGGTGCTGACCTACCGCGAATCGAAATACGGTTCGTGGCTCGACACCATCACGGACAACCTGACCTACCTGGCATTCTTCGCGGCCGTGGTCTGGGCCTACGCAGGCGGCTCCGGGGAAACGGAAATCCGGTTTCTCGGACTGGGATCCGTCGCCGTGGTGGCCGCTTCGATGCTCGTGATGTACTACTATCTGCTGCAGACCGGCGGGAGCGGCAGCCTGGTCCGGTTCAACCGGGCCTTCGGAGAGCACGCCGCCGGGCGGCGGCGCCGCCTCGCCGCCAGAATGCTCAACCTGTTCAGGATGATGGCCAAAAGAGATTTCTTTACCATGCTGCTGCTGTGTTTCGCCGCCCTCGACCTGCTGAGCTGGATGTTCTGGACCGTTACGGCCGGCGGCCTGGCCATGGGACTGGCCATATGTGTTTCGACGAAGAGGCTGCTGGCGCGGGACCGGACGGTGGCCGGGGATTTGAGCTCATGAGCGGGTTGCTGCACCGTGCAAGGGGACTCTTCGCCCTCCGGCTCAGGAAGGACTTCAACTTCCGCAGGACCCAGGAAACGGTTCCCGCGTTACGCTGGCTGAAGCCGCGCAAGGGCGAGCGTATTCTCGATATCGGCTGCGGAGAAGGGACCTATGACTACCGGGTTGCCCTGCGGGGCGCCCTGGTATACGGATTCGACCTGGACCGGAAGCAGTTGCGACGCGCGCGAGTCCACCACAAGACGCCCTTCACGGGTTTCGTCTGCGCCCATTCGGACGCGTTCCCCCTTCGCTCCGGGCAGTTCGACACGGTCATGAGCCTGTGTGTCTTCGAGCACCTGCCGGACGACCGGCAGACGCTCCGCGAGATGTGGCGCGTGTTGCGGCCCGGGGGACGCATCCTGTTGACCCTGGACAGCCTGAGCCTCGAGGAGATCAGCGAGCCGTGGCGCGACGCGCACCGGAAACGCCACAGCGTCCTGCAGTTCTACACGCACCCCTCGGTCGGCTCGTTGCTGGAGTCCTGTGGATTCAGGCTGGCCCGACACCGATACCTGCTTCGTTCCCGGCTGGACCTGGCGTTGATCAGACTGAGCTACGCCACGGAGCGCATGCACGCGGTTCCGGCGGCGGTGATCCGGTTGGGGCTGGTAACGGCCGGCAGGTTGGTATCCGCGGTCTTTAACCTGTTCACCGGGAACCAACGGGGTTGGACCCTGTTGATCGAAGCGGACAGGATGACCTCCGGACCGGTGCATCCCCCATCATGACGCGTACCCAGGAGCGGCCGGATCCGGTCCGGTCCCCATCCGACGCATCGACGATCGCCCGGGGCGCGGCCGTCAATTTCATCGGAACGGTAGCGCGGCTGATCAAGTCCGTATCGTTCATCGTCCTTACGCGCCTGTTCGGTGCCGAGATCTTCGGGCTGTACATGCTCGGGTGGACCATCGTGGACCTCGTGTCCAAGGTCGGCCAGTTCTCGCTGGACAAGGGACTGGTCAATTTCATCCCGCGCATGCGCGAGGACGGGGAAACGGAGGCCATCCACCGGACCATCGCCCAGGCCCTGGGCGTGGGTCTGCTGCTGAGCGCGGGGATCGGCGCCGCGCTCTACGCCGGTGCGGCCGCGCTGGCGGACGGCCTGCTCGATAAGCCCCGTCTCACCGGCATGCTGCGACTGCTGGCGATCGGCCTGCCGCTCATCGCCCTGACCCAGATCATCCTGGGCGTCACCCGGGCGCACAAGGTCATGAAGCACGACGCCATGGTCCGGGGCGCCGTCGAGCCGCTCGTGTTGTTCGGGGCGGCCTGTGTCCTGTTCTACGCGGGCTGGCGCACCTACGGTATCGCCGCCGCCCACCTGGCCGCGCTGGCCTGCGGCCTGCTATACGCCGTTTACATATTCACCAGGTTCTATTCCTGGCGGGCCTGCCTCGCACACCTGCGTGCGCTGCGGGCCGTCACCCCGCTGACCCGCTTCTCGCTGCCGGTCATGGGCTATGAACTGGTCTATATGTTCATGATCCGGCTGGATGTGCTCATGGTCGGCTACTTTCTGCCGGCCGCACAGGTGGGCATTTACGTAATCGCGGTTGAGATCGCCCTGGTGACCAAGAAAGTCCGCCAGTGGTTCGACCCCGTTTTCAGCCCCATCGTGGCCGAACTGAATCATCGCAACGACCTGCGGCGGCTTGAGCTCAATCTGCGGCTGGTCACCCGGTGGGTGCTGACCATAGGCCTGGCGTTCCTCTGCGTGGTGTCACTGGTCGGAAATGAACTGCTCGGACTCTTTGGAGCCGAATTCGTCGCGGGATTCATGACGATGGTCGTCCTGGCCATGAGCCAGGTCGTCTATTCCGCCATGGGTTCGGGCGATACTGTGCTCATCATGTCGGGCCGGCCCTGGCTGAATCTCGTGAATACGGTCGCGGTCGTGGCGGTAAATTTTGTCCTGAACCTTTGGCTGATACCAGCCCTGGGTATCCTGGGCGCCGCCCTGGGAACGCTGGCGGCCTTTGGGCTGTTGACGCTGATCCGGCTGGCCGAAGTGTATCATCTGTTCCGGATCCTTCCCCTGTCCTGGCGCATCCTGAAGCCCTGTGCCGCGGCAGTACCCGCCTTCGCATGCGCTTATCTGGCGGGCGTCTACGCGCCGGAATTCCCGTGGCTGCGCATGGCCGCGCTGCCCACGATCTTCCTGGCCGCCTACCTGGGCGTACTGGGTCTTCTGGGGTTGGAAGAGGATGACCGGATCGCCCTTCGGCGCCTGCGCAGACCAGGCGGACCAGGCGGACCAGGCGGACCGGGCGGACCATGAAGCCAGATGTTCTTTCCTGAAAAAGAATGGTCGCGCACCGGGAAAGAAAGAGAAGCCCAGACTCCGGGCTTCATTTATATGGAGAACCATTGGCAATGAATTTCAGCGTAGTCCTGTTCGCGGATACGGAAGCCTCGGCGGCCGGCGCCGGCCGGTCGATTTACGGCATTTCGCTGCTGGAGCGGCACCTCCGGGTATTCGCTTCCCTGGGGGCACGGCAGGTCACGGTTGTCGGACCTTCGTCCGGGCAGGGACCGGACGTACGGGGCGACGGATTCGACGATCGCTGGTACCGGGAACTGGCCGCCGTCGATTACGTGCGGACGGACGAAAGCCCCGCCCGCTGGCTGCCCGGGGAGGACGAAAAGGCACTGGTCATGGACGCCGGACACCTTTACGACCCGCGGGTATTGAGGGCCTTGATCGACGGCGGATCGATCCAGCGAGCCGTGGACTCGGCGGCCAGGGAATCCTGCAGGCTGCTGGTGACCAACGGCGACTTCCTCGCAGGGCTCACGGCGTCCTGGTCCGGCTCCGAGTCGCTCTGGTCTGCGCTGGACTCGGCACAGGAGTCGACCTGTCCGGTATTCGACCTGCGCGAAATGGATCCCTATATCGTGGATCTTCGCCGAAGCCTCCCCCCCTGGTGGCTGGTCGTCGATTCGGACCGGAAGATCCACCGGGCGGAAGCCCTGCTTACCGACGCCGCGCAAAAGGGTACGCTGGATTTTCCGGCTGAATTCATCCATCCGCCCCTGGAGAACCTGCTTACGAAATGGATTTCGCCCAGTTCCGTGACACCGAACCATGTTACCACTTTCTCCATACTGCTCGCCTTCCTGACTACCGGGCTCCTGGCCGCGGGGCAGATGGGAACGGGATACCTGGCCGCCGGACTGGTCATCGCATTCATCGTGGGGGTACTGGACGGCGTAGACGGCAAGCTGGCCCGCGTGACGGTGCGATGCACCCGGTTCGGGGACCGTTACGAACACATCCTGGACGTGGTCTGGGAACTGACCTGGTACTGGGCATTGGGGTGGATGCTCAGTGCCGGCGGCGAGGTGGCCGGTCCCTTTGTGCTCGCCACGGTGATCACGTTGTTCTATCTGCTTGACAAGGCGGCCACAGGGATGTTCAAGTCCAGGCAAGGTAAAGAACTGTTTGACTACGCGCCCGTGGACCGCTTCTTTCGCCGTATCGGCGCCCGGCGAAACACAAACGTCCTGCTGCTGCTCGCGGGTTTGGCGGTCGGGATGCTGGAGGAAGCGTTCACCTGTGTGGCCATATGGACGGTGATAACGGCGGCGTTCCATTGGACGCGGGCGATCTGGCTGCTGTCGCAACCGTCGTCGGCGGACAGGTCTTGATTCCGCTGCGTAGATGGATCAGCCATCACTATTTGTTGGATCAATAAGTGGATAGTTGCGTCTAATAAACTTGAACATGCGTGCGTTTGCGATTACGCTGGGTTGATTCGTATTGCGAGCCGGCGAATACGGCGCGTCGGTGATCACTGAGGTCCGGCGATTACGGCGCGTCGTCGATATCGGTGTGCTTGCATTTTCGGCGCGTCGACCTTCAAGGTGAGACGACGTCTGCGAGAAGCGGGAGACAACGTGATTCGATTTCTGGCCCAGATCCTGGCGGGATCGCTGATCGCGGGACCGGTATTCACGGGGCCGGTATTCGCGCAGGCCCCAAGTGGACCCGTCCGGACCGCCCAGGCTGATCAGGTTGACCCGGCCGTCCCGGCTGTACCGGTTGTCCGGATGACGCTGGACCAGTGCGTGGACCGCGCGTTGCGGGTCAGTCCGGACATCGAACAGGCGGTCATTGCCGTCGAAGGCCTGGAAGCCAGGTTGAGCGAGGCGAGATTCGCCGGCATCACCCCTCGGCTGGAGTGGACCAATATCTTCGGTCCCGCGCCGGGCATAGAGGGCGATACGGAAAAGATCGAGACCATCCGGAGCGACCTGACCGATCTTGGCGTTTTCTCTCGCACGCAGATCGAACTGGTCCAGCCTATATACACCTTCGGAAAGCTCAGTAACGCGAAGAAGGCGGCCGAATACGGTCTCGAAGCGGGCGAAGCGGCCGTTGAATCCCGGAAGATCGACGTGGCGTTCCAGGTGAAGAAGCTGTTCTACGGGCTCGTGCTGGCCAGGGAACTCAGGGACATCATCCTGGAAAGCGAAGAAAAGGTCCAGGAGGCCCGTGACCGCGTAAACGAGATGATCGAGGAGGATTCGGAAGACGTCGGCCAGAACGACCTGTTGAGAATCGATGTCTTTGAATTCGAAGTGCTCCAGAGCCGGGCGCGGGCCGAGAAGTCGATCGAAATGGGCAAGACGGCGTTGAAGACCATACTCGAAATCGATCGCTCCAGCGATTTCGATATCGTCCATACGGCCGCGGGAACCGAATCGGCGGACCTCGAAGAACCGGACGCCTTCGAAGAACTGGACGTCTACATAGAACGGGCAAAGAACCGGCGGTACGACATCCGGCAGCTGAGGGCGGGCGTGCTGGCCCGCCGGGCGCTGTTGAAGGTAGCCAGGAGCGACTTCTACCCCCAGATCGCCCTGGCGGGGTCCCTCCAGTGGGGCATCGCGCCACACCGGCCGGAGCTCGACAACCCATTTCTCAGGGACGAATTCAATTTCCTTCGCGGCGGTGCCGTGATTACTTTGCGCCAGAATTTCAATTTCGGCCTTACGCGCGCCAAGTACCTTGCACGGAAAGTGGAGCTGGAAGCACTGGTGAGCAGGGAATCCCAGGCGATAGGCGCGGTCGCGCTGCAGGTGGAGCAGACCTACCGCGACGTAATCGAGGCTCGTACCAACGTGGTCAACAGCGACCGGGCGCTTCGTTCCGCCAGGGGATGGTTGACATCGGCCCAACTGGGTTTCGACGTTACCGGAGACAGTTCGGAACTGCTGGACGCCTTTACCGCGCATGCGAAGATGCAGCATGCGCACCGGCAGGCGCTGTACCAGTACCGGGTTTCGCTGGCCGAACTCGATCACGTGACTGGCGACGGGATTGGTAGTGCATGGCGTTGAGACACCGGGCGGCGGTATGACTTGGGACGGCGATATGACCTGGTACAACGTTGAGACACGGAACGGAGGACGGGCATGAAACATAGGCCTGCGAGGACGGGCATGGGGCGTGGTTTGTCGAAATGGTGGCCACGTGTTTGGCAAACAGGCCCGTCGCGAGGCACACAAGCAGGCAAGGTGCGTACCATGCCGGTGGGCAGGGCGCGTGGCACGCAATCGGGCGGGATGTTCGGTTTGCTGGCAGGCGCCGTACTGCTGATCTCCGCCGCGTTTATCGATCCGACTTCCGTCCTTCGCAAGGACACGGAGACACAGGCGTCGTCGCACCGGGAGTTCCGGGAGTCACGGTCGGCCTGGTCAGCCTGGTCGGCCTGGTCAGCCTGGCCTCAAACCGGCACTTTCGTACCAGGCGTCGCGTGGGCGGACCATGCGGATGCTGCGGGCCCTCCCCAGCGGGGCGATGATCATCCAAAGTCAATCACAATCGATGACTTCGACAATTCGGACCTGGGCGGTTTCCCGCTGACCTGGAAAGCCTGGCGGGGCGATGACGACCTGGCCCGCAATCTGTACACGATCCGGGAGGAAAACGGCAACCGTTATCTCCACGCGGCAGACGACGGTTCCTCCATCATCATACGCAAGCAAGTCAGTGATTGGGATGCGAACGAATATCCGGTGCTGTCCTGGCGTTGGAGGGCGGCGGTCCTGCCCGAAGGCGGTGATGAACGCATCCGTTCAAGGAATGACAGTTCCGTGGCCGTGTACGTGGTCCTTGATCAGAACTTCATCGGCGTGCCCAGGACCCTGAAATACGTCTGGAGCACCACCGTGCCGGTCGGCACCCACTATCGCCGTGAAGGCATCGGCCGCCCCCATGTGATCGTGCTCCAGAGCGGGGAGGAGAAGCTCGGACAGTGGGTCGAGGAGTCGGTAAACGTTTACGCGGACTATGTACGGATCTTCGGGAAAAAGCCGCCGCGGAAGGCCGTTGGGATCGGCATTCTGACAGATGGAAACGCGACGGGATCGGATTCGAAGGGGGATTATGACGACTTCGTAGTTCATCGCCGGGACACCGGGTCCTGACCCGGCCGGTTCGTGCGATCGGGCCAATTGGGTCGATCAGGCCGGTCCCTGCGAAAAGGGCTATCCGGATAACCCGGCCGGTTCGTGCGATCGGGCCAATCCGGTCGATCAGGCCGTATGAATGCAAGGATGGAGGTGGGAAATGCATGCGAATCGCCGTGCGGTCCGCCGCCTGGGACGCGTTGCCGCCTGGGTGACGGTGTCGCTGCTGGCTTTCGGGAGTTACGCGCAGGAATACTCGCCCATCGAGACGTTGAAGCAGCGGGATGCCACGCTACGCGCCCTGGACGGGGTCGCCACCGAAGCGGCGCAGGACAGCCTGGTGCGCGAGGCCGTCGTCTCCGGGTTCGATTTCGAACGGCACAGCCGCATTTCACTCGGCCGGCACTGGCGGGAGCGGACGGACACCGAGCGGGAGGAGTTCGTTTCGGTCCTGCGCAGGTGGACCGAAAACCGGGCCCTGGACAAGCTGCGCAAGCGGTCGGACAGGACGACCTACGACGGGGAAGAGACCCGGGGCAGCCGGTCGCTGGTGAGAACGACGGTATGGTACAAGGGCACCAAAACGCTCGTCGACTACAAGATGGAGCTCAATGAAGGGGAATGGCTCATCTATGACATGGTCATCGACGGAGCAAGCGTCGCGCTGGCCAACCGGGACGCATTCTACAAGAAGATCAGCAGGACCTCCTACGAAGAGTTGCTTAACATCCTGCGCGCGAAAACCCTTGAAATCGAATAGCGAAACGAGTATACTTGCAAGCCTGTACAGTATACTTGAATTGAGTAATGTATCAATGTCCTATATATTTAGGAGACGGAATGGCGGCGACGGCCTACAACCGGTGTATCTTTTTCCTCGTCGACGGCGCACGCGAAGACGTCATGCGGAGAATGATCGAGACCGGCGAACTACCGTCCCTGCGGCGGTACATCCTCGACCGGGGAGACTACCGTAAAGCGGTTACCTCGTTCCCGTCCACGACCGGTCCGGCCCATGTGCCGTTTTTGACCGGCTGTACGCCCGGTTCGTGCAATCTCCCCGGCATCCGATGGTTCGACCGGTCCCAGCCGGAGGGACTCACCCATTACCGGCAGGCGCGCAGTTACGTGGGGCCGGGTGGTCTGTATATCGACAGCGATCTCCGGGACGGGATTCACACCATCTTCGAATACTTCGAGCGCCCGGCGGGCGTGTTCAGCCTGGTCAACAAGGGGTTGGGCCTATTCGAAAACCGGACGTTGCTGACCAGGAACTGGTACCTGTATTACGCACATCTATCCGGCCGGTGGCAGGTCATGGACGACGCGGCCTGGAGGTACATCGACCGGGCCGTCGACCAGGCCGTTGATTTCCTGTCGGTCGTATTCCCGGCGGTGGACGAATATTCCCACTACAACGATCCTTTTTCGGACGCCACGTTGGAGGCTTACCGGGCATTCGACCGGGGGTTCGGCAGGCTGGCGGAGCGGCTTCAGCGGCTGAACAGGCTGGACGACACGCTTTTCGTGGTCTCCAGCGATCATGGCCTGACCGCCACCCACACGCATTTCGAGTTATGGTCCTTTCTCGACGAGATCGGATTCAATACGCTGTACTATCCCCGGATCCTGCGCAGTGGATGCGACGCGGCAACGATGGTCTCAGGCAACGGCATGGCGCATATCTATTTTAAAATGGGCGAGACATGGGAGGAAAGGCCGACATACGATGAAATCCGCACATTGAGGCAGACCGATCCCATAGAAGCCCTGCTCGAACAGGAGGCGGTGGACCTGGTGGCGGCGACCCGGGAAGACGCGGTCATCGTCTGCGGACGCCGGGGAACCAGTGAAATCAGGGAGATACCCGGCGGAATCGCCTACCGGGTGCTCGAGGGCAAGGATCCATTCGGCTACGGCGGCATGCCGGCCGAAGCGTCCGATGAGCAGATGCTCTCCGCAACGTTCGACACGGAATACCCCGACGCGCCTTACCAACTGCTGCGCGTATTCGGTTCGCCGCGGTCCGGAGACCTGATCGTCAGCGCCCGGAACGGCTACGATTTGAGATTCCGGCATGAACATCCCGAGCACAAGTCGACCCACGGTTCACTGCATCGCGACCATATGCACGTACCTCTGATGATGAACTCGGACATCGCGGCGGAATGCGTCCGCACCGTGGACGTGTTTCCCGCCATGCTGAACCTGACGGGACGTACTGTCAGAGGGACCATAGACGGCAGAGATTCGGTCACCGCCGCCACACGCGCGGTGGCGTAGGAGCGTATTCATGTCCGAACAGATTCAGATCGCTTCCACGTCGGAGCTCGTCCCCCCGGCGCCCGCACCGTTGGCACCCGCGCCGCCCGTACTGCAGCCGGACGCGGGATATCTCGGGTACGACCGGGCGTTGTTGCGGCCCATGTCCCTCGCCACGAAGCTTCGAGCCTTGCTCAAATACCTCTGGGTGCGGCTTAAGGGCGGGCCGATGACGGTGAACATGGAGGTGACCTACCTCTGCAACGCCACCTGCGATTTCTGTGATTACTGGAAGGTGAAACGATCGGGCAAGCTAGGCGACTACGACTACGTGGCGGCACTGCGGAAGCTGAACCCCCTGTCGGTCACCCTGACCGGCGGGGAACCCACGATCAACAAGCAACTGCCCGAGGCGGTCAGGCGCATCAAGGAATCCCTGGGATTCGTCTACATCGGCATGGTCACCCACGGATCTCTTCTGACCGAGGAAAAGGCCATGGCCCTGTGGGATGCCGGCCTGGACCACATCTCGATTTCATTGAATTACATCGGACGCGAACATGACGAGGAACGGGGCATCGAGGGTCTGTACGAGCATATCTCCACGCTCGTGCCCCGGTTGACGGCCCGGGGGATCAACGTGGTCTTCAACACGGTGATCATGCGGGAGAACCTGGACCACGTCGTACCCATAGCGCACCTGGCGCGAACCATGGGCGCGAAGGTTTCCTACAGCTGCTACAGCGACTTCAAGAACGGGAATGAAACCCACCTGGTGGATCCCGCCCACGCCGAACGGCTGGAATCGGTGATCGAGGATCTGATTTACCAGAAGTCCCGCCTGGGTAACATCGTCAGTTCCTCCTGGTACCTGCGCCGCGTCCCCGCCTATTTCCAGGATTCCCTACCACGCTCCTGCACGGCGGCCGGCAAGTGGCTGGTGCAGTTGACCCCCGACGGTGACATAAAGCCCTGCGCGGAACTGCCCGTACAGTCCGGATATGCCAATTTCAAGAAGGTTTCCAGGAAGATCGACTGCAACCGGTGCTGGTACAGTTGCCGGGGCGAGACGGAATCGTCGTTGAAGATCGGAAGGTTGCTGGAAGGCCTGGAAAGGGTCTGGAAAGCCGGAGTCTAGTCGGCCACCGCCAGTTCCCGTGACAAGATCTTTCCGGTATGGGACATCGAGCCGGCGATCTCCTCGGGCGTCCCTGCGGCAACAACGTGACCGCCCCGGTTGCCGCCTTCCGGTCCGAGATCGACGATCCAGTCGGCCGTCTTGATGATGTCCAGGTTGTGCTCGATCACCACTACCGTGTTCCCCTTGTCCACCAGCCTGTTCAGGACGTCCAGCAGTTTGCGGATGTCGTCGAAGTGAAGCCCCGTGGTCGGCTCGTCCAGCAGGTAGATCGTCTTGCCAGTGCCCGGCCGTGACAGTTCCTTTGCCAACTTGACGCGCTGTGCCTCGCCGCCCGACAGCGTGACGGCCGACTGGCCGAGTTTGATGTAGTCGAGTCCCACGTCGTACAGCGTCTGTAGCATGCGCCGGATGCGCGGCACGTTCTCGAAGTGCTCGAGGGCCTCGGCCACGGTCATGTCCAGGACGTCGGCGATGGTCTTCCCCTTGTAGGTCACCTCCAGCGTTTCCTTCATGAAACGCTTCCCGTCACAGACTTCGCAGGTCATCCACACGTCCGCCAGGAAGTGCATTTCGATCTTGCGCACGCCGAGTCCCTGGCAGGCCTCGCACCGGCCCGCGGGCACGTTGAAGCTGAACCGGCGCGGCTCGTAGCCCCGCATCCGGGCCTCAACGGTCCGGGCGAAAAGCGAGCGGATCGGCGCGAAGAGCCCGACGTAGGTGCACGGGTCCGACCGGGGGGAATGGCCGATGGGCGTCTGGTCGATGTTGATGACCTTGTCCACGAACCGCAGTCCCTTGATCTCGTCGTGGGGTCCGGGATTTACCTGCGCTCGGTGCAGGGTAGAGGCCAGCACGGGGTACAGGATATCGTTGACGAGGGAACTCTTTCCCGACCCGGACACGCCCGTGACGCAGATGAAAAGGCCGAGGGGCAGCGTCACGTCGATGTTCTTCAGGTTGTTCTGACGTGCGCCGAGGATACGCAGGCTGTTGCGGCCCGGCCTGCGGCGGTCCGTGGGTACTTCGATGCGCAGCCGGTCGGCGAGGTAACGCCCGGTGAGCGAAGCCTCGTGTCCCTTGAGGGTATCGGGTGCGCCCTGGCCCACGATCCGGCCTCCGTACACGCCGGCCCCCGGGCCGAAATCCACAAGGTTGTCGGCATGCTCCAGTGTGTCGCGGTCGTGTTCGACCATGATGAGAGTATTGCCGAGATCGCGCAGGTTCTCCAGGGCCTCGATCAGCCTGAGGTTATCCCGCGGGTGGAGTCCGATCGTGGGCTCGTCCAGCACGTAGAGCACGCCCGTCAGTCCCGACCCGATCTGGCTGGCCAGGCGGATCCGCTGTGCCTCGCCGCCCGAAAGCGTGGGCGCCCGGCGGTCGAGCGTCAGGTACTCCAGTCCTACGTCCAGCAGGAAGCGCACGCGGTTTCGGATTTCGGTCAACACCTCGCCCGCGATTTCCCGCTGGGACGCGGAGAGTTCCAGCTTCTCGATGAAGTCCATGGCGCGGTCAATGGGCATGGCACAGAGACCGGCGATGGATACACCGTCGATCAGCACGGAGAGGCTTTCGGACCTGAGCCGCCCGCCCTCGCAGGCCGAACAGGGCGTCGGCTGCAGCATACGGGCCAGTTCAGGGAAGCGGTTCGCGTACCGGGCGACCAGTTCCACCGTCGGGAAGATACCCCGGAACTGGAAGGACAGGCCGGGTACCCGCCGGTCGTCCACCCACCGGTCGCTTCCATAGAGTAACACCTGGAGCTGTTCCGGAGACAGGGCGTCGACCGGCGTTTCGAGGGTAAATCCACTCGAGGACGCCACCTGTTCCAGCAGGTCGAGCATGGACCGCACGCCCATGGCGCTTTCACCCGCTGCGTCTTCACCCCAGATCGCGGCCACGGCTTCACGCACCGGTTTCGTGCGATGAGGTATCAACAGGTCGAGGTCGATGCCGGGCTGGGTCCCGAGTCCCTCGCATTTTGGGCACATGCCCGACCGGTGATTGAAGGAAAAGCTCTGGGGCGTGGGTTCGTCGTAGCTGTTCCCGCAGGACGGACAGGAATAGTACCGGCTGAATCGGATGTCGCGGGGCCCGGCGGCATCAGACTCTTCCACTTCGGCGATCATCAACCCTCCCGACAGTTC
Organism: Candidatus Latescibacterota bacterium; assembly: GCA_022822725.1. GTDB lineage: Bacteria > JAAXHH01 > JAAXHH01 > JAAXHH01 > JAAXHH01 > JAAXHH01. The sequence goes on along the minus strand of JAJEAN010000001.1, from coordinate 92,882 downwards.
CAGGGCCGTTTCCACCGATTCTGCCAGGCGCTGGCGCACGTCGCCCCGCATGACGATCCGGTCCACCACCACGCACAGCTCGTGACGCCGCCGCCGGTCGATCTCTATGTCCTCTTCGAGCCTCCGCAGTTCTCCGTCGATCCGCACCCGGATAAACCCGTTCCGGCGGGCCCGGTCCAGAAGGACGTCATACCCCTCGGCGCCTTCCGGTTCCAGCGGGGCGTGGAGCGTGGCGCGGGTCCCTTCCGGCAGGGTCATGATACGGTCCACGATCTGGCTGGGTGTCTGTGCGCCGATGGGCACCCTGCACACCGGACAGTGGGGGACGCCCACGAGGGCGTAGAGCCCGCGCAGGTACTCGTAGATCTCCGTGATGGTGCCTACCGTGGAACGGGGGTTCCGGCCCGGGGACTTCTGTTCGATGGAAATGGCCGGGGACAGGCCGACGATGTGGTCCACCTTCGGTTTCTGCATCTGCTGGAGGAATTGCCGAGCATAAGCGGACAGTGATTCCACGTACCGCCGCTGGCCTTCCGCGTAGATCGTATCGAGGGCCAGGGAGGTCTTCCCCGAGCCTGATACGCCCGTGAATACCGTCATACGGTCCCGGGGGATCGTCACGGAGAGATCGTTCAGGTTGTGTTCCCGCGCGCCGCGCACGGTGATCTCCCGGATGTGGTCGTTTTCGCCGGCGGTCCGGTCGTTTTCGCCGGTGGTCCGGTCGTCCTCGCCGGCGGTCCGGTCGTCCTCGCCGGCGGTCCGCGATGACTCCGGAAGTACCGGCGTCGCCGGCAAAGTCCCTTGAGACCCGGGAGGCCTAAGCACTTTGGCCAGGATCTGTCCGGTGGACGATCCGGCGACTTCCGCGACGGTCTCCGGTGTACCCTCGGCGATGACGAGTCCGCCCCCCTCTCCGCCCTCCGGCCCCAGGTCGATGATCCAGTCGGCCGTCTTGATCACGTCGATGTTGTGCTCGATGACGACGACGGTGTTGCCCTTGTCCACGAAGGCGTTCAGCACGGCGAGCAGGTGGGTGATGTCTTCGAAGTGCAGGCCGGTCGTCGGTTCGTCCAGCACGTACATGGTCCGCCCCGTGCTTCGCTTGCACAGTTCGCGCCCCAGCTTGATGCGCTGCGCCTCGCCGCCCGACAGCGTGGGTGCGGGCTGGCCCAGTTTGATATACCCCAGACCCACGTCGTAAAGGGTCCGGAGCACCCGGGCGATGGACGGAACGTGTTCGAAGAGGTTCAGCGCTTCCTGCACGTCCAGGCCGAGTACGTCGGCAATGGAATGCCCCTTGTACTTCACCTCCAGGGTCTCCCGGTCGAACCGCCTGCCCTCGCAGACCGGACAGGTCACCCACATTTCCGCCAGGAAATCCATCTCCACCCGCGTCGCGCCGTTGCCTTCGCAGGCCTCGCACCGGCCGCCCCGCACATTGAAGCTGAACCGGCCGGGCTTGTAGCCGCGCAGCCTGGCCTCCGGGGTTTCGGCGAAGAGTGCGCGGATCGCGTCGAAGACCTTCGTGTAGGTTGCCGGGTTCGATCTCGGCGTGCGGCCGATGGGCGCCTGGTCGATGTTGATGACCTTATCCAGGTGGCTCACGCCCTTGAGGCCGTCGAATTCGCCCGGTTGGGTGCCGGCCTTGTTCAGCGACCGGGCCAGGGCCGCGTACAGGATATCGTTGATCAGCGAGCTTTTGCCCGAACCGGACACGCCCGTGACGCACGTGAACCGTCCCACCGGCAGCCGGACGTCCAGGTTCTTGAGGTTGTTCTGGCGTGCGCCCAGGATCGTAAGCCACCTGTCCTCCACGCCGCGGCGGGCCGCCGGAACGGGGATCGTCTTCTTCCCGCAAAGGTACTGCCCGGTCAGCGAAGCCGTGCTGGCGGCCACGGCGCCGGGACGGCCCTCGGCCACGATCTCCCCGCCGTTGACGCCGGCGCCCGGGCCGAAATCCACGATGTGGTCGGACGCCCACATGGTCTCTTCATCGTGTTCGACGATGATGACCGTATTGCCCTGGTCCCGCAACTGGCCCAGGGTATCCAGCAGCCGCCGGTTGTCCCGGGGATGCAGGCCGATGCTCGGCTCGTCGAGCACGTACATCACGCCGACGAGCCCGCGGCCGATCTGGCTCGCGAGACGTATGCGCTGCGCCTCCCCGCCGGAAAGCGTCGGCGCCGTGCGTTCCAGCGTCAGGTATTCGAGCCCCACGTTGAGCAGGAAGTCGAGCCGCGCGACGATCTCCTTGAGCGCTTCGTCGCCGATCTGGCGTTCGGCGTCCGACAGGGACAGTTTCCCGAAGAATGAGCGGATATCCAGGACGGGCAGGCGGCACAGCGCGGCGATGGAGCGGCCGCCGAGGGTGACGGACAACGCCTCGGGCTTCAGGCGTTCGCCCTGGCACTGGTCGCATTTGCCGATGGCCATGTACCGTTCGAGTTCCGCCTTGTGCCGCTGGGACTTCAGCGTATGGTACCGTTTTTCAAGGTCGTTCACGACTCCGTTGAACCGGTCCTTGTGGGTCCATTCGCCGCCCTTCCCGTTCCGGAAGGTAAATTGGATGCGTTTGTAACCCAGCCCGTACAGCACTACCCGCCTCGCCTCTTCGGACAGCTGTTCCCACGGCGTGTCCAGGCTGAATCCCACGTGCTGGGCGATCCCTTCGTAGAAGTGCCGTTTCCAGAGATTGGCGATCGTTCCGAGGGGTTCGATCGCTCCTTCGTTGATGGACTTCGTCGGATCGGGTATGATAAGCCGCGGCTCGATCCGCATCATGGTGCCCAGGCCGTGGCAGTTCGGGCACATGCCCTGGGGACTGTTGAAGGAGAACAGTTGCGGCGTGGGTTCCTCGTAACTCAGATCACACCTGGTGCAGGCGTACCGGGTGCTGAAGAGCTGGTCGGAGGTCCGGCCGTCTTCCTCCAGCTGGATCATCATGGTGCCCTGTCCCAGGTGCAGCGCGCCTTCAACGGCTTCGACCAGCCGGGTGCGTATATTCTCCCGCAAAATGAGCCGGTCCGTCACCACCTCGATCGTATGCCGCATGTTGCGGTCGAGATCGGGATCTTCGGAGAGGTCGACGACCTCGCCGTTCACCCGCGCGCGCAGATAGCCCTGCCGGCGCAGGTCTTCGAACAAGTCCCGATACTCGCCGCGGCGCCCCTGGATCACCGGCGCCATGACGAGCAGCCTGGTTCCAATAGGGAGCGCCAGAATGCGCGCGACGATCTGTTCGAGCGTCTGCGCCCCGATCTCGGCCCCGCATTTCGTACAGTGAGGCGTTCCCACGCGAGCGAAGAGCACGCGAAGGAAGTCGTAGATCTCGGTAATCGTCCCGACCGTGGACCTCGGGTTCAGACCGGAAGCCTTCTGTTCGATGGAAATGGCGGGCGCCAGTCCCGTTATCCGGTCGACATCGGGTTTCTGCATCTGGCCGAGGAACTGCCTCGCGTAGGCGGAAAGGGATTCGACGTAGCGCCGCTGACCCTCGGCGTAGAGCGTATCGAAGGCCAGCGAGGACTTGCCGGAACCGGATACGCCGGTAAAGCAGATCAGTGCGTCTTTCGGCAGGTCCAGGTTCACGTTCTTCAGGTTGTGAACGCGGGCTCCCTTGATCTGTATGGTCGTTCTGGCCATGGGTAAAAGACTGGATTTCGCGGGTCGGCGGATCAGGTTGTCGCGGGTCGGCGGACCGGTCTGTCGTGCGCCGGCACAGCAACCGGAAGTTGCTATACGCGTGTTTAGAAATCAAGGTATTTTCACTGCAGCCGGGGAATCTCGGAAAAGACGCTTGTAATACATGGCGGCGGAGGTTAATCTGAGGCGGTCGGTAGTGGATTTCGGCCATGCGTCCAACGATGCGGCAACGGCCCGCGACGGTCGTGGATTTCGACCGTGCGTCCCCCGAAGCGGCACCGGCCCGCGACCGGAGCAATCATGACCAATCCCTGGTACGTCGACTACTTCGGCGAAGATTACTACAACTTCGACCACCACGAGGATACGGACCTGGAGGTGGACGGCCTCGCGCGCCTGATCGGACGTCCGGAGGGGAGCATGGTCCTGGACCTCGGCTGCGGTTACGGACGCGTGAGCACGCCGCTTGGAAAACGTGGATTCCGGGTCGTGGGATACGACCTGTCTCCCGTGCTGCTGAAACACGCCCGGGCGAGGGACCCCGCGGGTACCTGGGTAAGGGGCGATATGCGCGACCTGCCTTTTTCCGGGCAGTTCGACACGGTCATCAGCCTGTTCAACACCCTGGGATATTTCGAAGAGGAAGACGAGAATTTCAGGGTGTTGAAGTCTGTCTCCGAGGCACTGCGGCCCGGCGGACGGCTCGTGTGCCAGCTCGTCAACCGCGACTACCTCGTCCGCCACTTCGTCGCCCAGGAAGTCCATCGACGGGACGGCCGCATCCTGCTCGAAGAGCGCGAATTCGATCCGGTGGCCAACCGCGTTCATACGCAGTCGACCGTACTGAACGGCGCCGAAAAACGGGCGTATGAATCTTCCATCCGAGTCTACACGGTGACCGAACTGGACCTGCTCCTGGCCGCCGCGGGCATGACGATCGCAGCGGTCCACGGCGGACTCGATTTCAGGCCGTACGACTGGGAAACGAACCAGTTGGTCATCGTCGCCGAACGGACCGGATAGCGCCGGGACCGGGCCGGATCGAGCCGCCAATCTGCTTGACAAGGACCCGCTGCGCGCGTAGGATTCAGTGTCGTTTCATTGCATCCGGGCAGGTATAGAACGCAAAGGAACCATACATGGCATCCGACCCGTTGCGCGTGGGTGTGATCGGGCTTGGATTCGGCCAGTACCACGTCCGCGGCTACCAGGCCTGCCCCGGCGTGGTGGTCGATACCATCTGCAGCAGGACGGCAGCGACCGCACAGCGCGTGGCGAAGGACTACGGGATCGCCGAGACCCACACGGATTACCGAGCCGTGCTGGATCGCGGGGACATCGACGCGGTAAGCATCTGCACGCCCGTGAACCTGCACCGGCAGATGGTCATGGAGGCCCTGGAAGCCGGCAAGCACGTGCTTTGCGAGAAGCCGCTCGGATTGAACGCCGAAGAAGCGAAAGACATGCTCGAAAGCGCCCGTCGGAGCGGTAAGGTCCACATGACCAACTTCGGCTGGCGGTTCAATGGTCCGGCCTTCCGCATGAAATCCCTGCTCGAAGAGGGCTACATCGGCAGAGTGTACCACCTGAACGCACGATACATGATGGGTTACCGGGCGAGTCCGCGGAAAGAACACAGCTGGCGGGAGCGGCGCCTGGAGGCTGGACTCGGTGCCATGGGCGACCTCGGCGTGCACCTGATCGACATGACGCGGTGGTGGGCCGGTGAGTTCGAACGGGTGTGTGCGCTGATGCACACGCTCATCCCCGAACGCCGCGCACCGGACTCCTCCGCCATGCGGGAATCCGAGCTCGAAGACGCCTGCGCCTTCATCGCCCAGATGGAGGGTGGTATCCAGGCCGTGTTCCACGTGAGCCGCTGCGCACTGTACACGGACTTCATTCACATCGACATCCACGGGAGCGACGGCGCGCTGCATTTCCAGTTCGTCCGGGACACCATGCAGGCCAGCCTGAAGGGCGGCCAGGGTCTGCGAGGCAGCCTCCAGCCGTTGTCCGTACCGTCCCAGCAAGGTGCGCTGTCTCCGCAGCGGCACTTCGTCGAAGCGATCCGGTCCGGCGTCGAAGCCGATCCGAGTTTCCACGAAGGGTTCTGCGTGCAGCGGGTCGCCGACGCCATAACAACCTCGGAGGAGCAGCAGACATGGGTATCCCTTTCCTGACACCGCGGCGGGTTCCGCCCCGGATAACCAGCTTGCTGATGATCCCCCTGTTCCTCGTCCTGATCCCTGGCTGCGCCGGCCCCGATCCGGAGCCGGAAGCCGCGGACGCGGGCGGCGAGAGGGCCCGGGTCATTGCGGAAGAGGTGATGGAGGCCATGGGGGGCCTTGAAAACTGGAACGCCACACGGTACATCCGGTTTTCGTTCTTCGGGTTCCGCACCCACTACTGGGACAAGCACGACGGCCGGTACCGCCTATCCTGGACCGACCGTGAGAGCGGGCAGTCCCACGTGATCCTGATGAATCTGAACACGGGGGAAGGAAGGGCGTTCATCGACGGCACGGAGGTCACGGACGCCGAGGAGCGGAACCGGTCCCTGGAACGTGCCCGCGGCGCGTGGATAAACGACACGTACTGGCTGCTGATGCCTTACAAGCTGCAGGACCCGGGCGTTGACCTGGCCTACGATGGCGAGGAAGTCGTAGACGGCACCGTATACGACAAGCTGCATCTCAGTTTCAATGAAGTGGGGAATACGCCCGGAGACGAGTACTGGGCCTATGTAAATCGGGAAACCCGCCTCATGGACAAATGGGTCTATCTCCTGCAGTTGCGGGAAGGCCAGGACGAGCGAAGCCGGGGCGAATGGAAGTGGAACGACTGGCGCAGGCATGGTGACATCCTGTTGTCCGCGGAACGCGAGCGGATGGACGGCCAGAAGCGGTCCCACGAAGACCTGGCCGTGCTCGAGTACGTGGACGATCAGGTATTCAATTCGCCCGATCCGGTAACCCCCGAGATGGTACGTGAGCAAACCACCCGTCCCGCCACCACACAGCCTGCCGAAGGCTCGGAGTGATAGCGCCGTCATGTCCACCGCACCACCTTCGCCCGAACACTTGGCGCTCGATCACCCGAAGAAGGGCGAACTGACCGTTTTCTGGAACGACGGCAGCGCAAGAAAATACGCCCTGGCCGATCTTCGAAAAGCCTGTCCCTGCGCCACCTGCCGCGATCTGCGGGATCAGTTGTCCTCCACCGGCGGATTGACCCTGCTTGCCACCGAATCGCTGGATCCGAGCGTCGAGGTGATCGACATGAATACCGTCGGCCGCTACGCCCTGCAGTTTACCTGGAAAGACGGCCACAACACCGGCATCTACACGTACGAGTACCTGTATGGAACAGGGCAGGACCTCGACGGGGAAGGCTAGTGCGGCCAGCGCGGATTTGGCCGGACCACGACGCGCGTGGCCCCGGCGGTCCGTGAAAGGAATGGTACGATGAAGGTCAAGGTCGGTTTCCTGGGCGTAGCCCATCCACACGCACGTCCCCATTTTCGCACCCTGGAACTGCTTGACGAGGTGTCGGATATCGTGGCCTGGGACGAGGACAACACGGTACTGGAACGGTTGCGGAGCGAAGATCATCCCAAGCTGGAACCGGGACGCCCCACCTTCGACCGGATCATGGAGCGGGAGGACATACCCATCGTCGTCTCGCTGGCGACGAACGACCGGAACCCGGAGTGGGTGATCCGGGCGGCGAAAGCGGGAAAGCACGTCCTGACGGAGAAGCCGGTCGCGGCCAGCAGCGCGGACATGGCTCCCATGCTCGACGCGGTTCGCGGCGCCGGAGTCCGCCTGGGGGTCTATTACACCTGGCGGTCCCACCCCATCGTCAATGAACTCAGAGCGTTGATCGACGCGGGGGTAATCGGAAAGCTGTTGTCCGTGGAGGGCCGGATGGTCACTTCCCAGGTCCGTTTCCGCGATCCTGCGCACTGGCTGTTCAACAGGCGGATAGCCGGGGGCGGCATCCTCAGCTGGCTGGGCTGCCACTGGATCGACGCGATCCGGTATATCACGCGGGACGAGGTCGCGTCCGTTACCGCCATCGTGGATACGTTGAACGAACAGCCCATCGACGTGGAGGATACGGCCGGGGTGGTCATGCGGATGGGCGGCGGCGCGATCGCCACGCTTCACGCGGGATACCTTCTGCCCATCAGCCAGGCCGGATACCTGTCGGGCAGCTACGACACCTACCTGGGTTTCCGTGGCCTGGAGGGCAACATCACCTGGTATCCCACCGAGGACGATCGGCCCGTCGTCGTCGAGAGCACGTCGGAGGCCTGGAACGCCACGCCCCGCCGTGAGCTGAAGTACGTCGTCGCGGAATCCGAGGCATACGGGGGCCGGTACGGTCAGGATTTCGTCGGCCGGTTCATCGCTTCGGCCATGGGGGTCGATCAATCGGCCGGCCCTTGCGACGACGGGGAGAACGCCCTGCGCGTTTTGCAGATCATAGAAGCCGCGTACCGTTCCAGTGAAACGGGCCATATGGTTTCCCTGGAACAGGACCGGGAGGGTTAGGCGCTCATGGCTTCGGTGCGTGGCAAAGTGGTGGTGGTTACCGGCGCATCGACCGGTATCGGGCAGGCGGCGGCCGAGGCCTTTGCCCGCGAAGGCGCCACGGTCGTCCTGACGGCCCGTTCGGAGGGGAGGCTGGTCCGTATCGCCGCGGACATCGAGAAGGCGGGTGGACGGGCGGTCCCCATGGCCGTGGACGTCACGGACCGGTCCGCCGCGTTCAAAAAGATGAAAGAGGTCGCGGCGTCCCTGGGAAGTATAGACGTACTGGTCAACAACGCGGGAATCGGCCTGCTGAGTCCGGTGGACGGTATGGATCCGGAGGAATTGAAGCGGATCTTCGAAGTGAATTTCTTCGGCCTGATCTGGTGCACGCAGGCGGTGCTGCCCCACATGATCAGGCAGAAAAGCGGCCGGATCGTCAATATCTCATCCGTCGCAGGCAAGCGGGCGCTGCCCCACATCTCGGCCTACTGCGCGAGCAAATTCGCCGTACAGGCCTTTTCGGACAGCCTGCGCATGGAAGTGGCCGAACACGGGATCACCGTTACGGTCCTGTGTCCGCCCCGGGTCGACACGACCTTCCACGACACGCCCCTGATGAGACAGAAGGGGCAGCGGATGAGCGCCCCTTCGATCTCCGCCGAATACGTGGCCGCGGCCATCGTCCGCGCCGCCCGCCGGGGAAGCCGTGAAGTCGTGGTATCCTTCTACGGCAAGTTCTTCGTCTTCTTCCACTGGCTGTCGCCCCGACTCCTGGAATGGATCATGAAGCACCTCTGGATGCGGATTGACAGAAAGAAGACCGAAAGGGCGGGCAAGGAAGACCCGCCCTGAAGATCCGGCCTATCCGTTCACCGATTTGGAAATCTCCTCGACCGCGCCGAGTAGCCTGTCCACCTCGGCTGCCGTGACCATGATGTGCATCGAGGCGCGGTTGGCGTCCCATCCGACCTGCAGGTGGGTCACGCTGCGGATGTAGATGTTGTAATCCTCCATAAGCTTCATATTCAGATCCCGCGTCGGCACGCCCTTGATCCTGAACGGAACCAGGCCCGCGTGAAGCCTCGGGTCCTCGGAAGCGAATACCTCCACACCGTCGATATTACGGAGTCCGTTGCCCAGCTTGCCGGCCAGGTAGCGGATGCGGGCCTCGATGCCTTCAGGGGTCAGGTGATTGTGGAAGTCGAGCGCCGCGTTGACGGCTGTCCACTTTGCATAGCAGCTGGAACCGCGGCTCGTATACTGCCTAGCCGAACCCATGCGGTCGAGCCACCGTTCGTTCGTGGAAAGATCCCCGCCGTACATGTTCTTACCGGCGAAGGGCGTGGTAGAGATAACCGGCTGAATCCGGTCGAACATGTCCTCTTTCACATAGAAGAAACCGGACTGCATGGAGGCCAGCATCCACTTGTGCGACGGGCCGGCGTACATGTCGCATCCCAGGTCGTGCATGTCGAGCTTGACCATGCCCGGCGGCTGGGCGCCGTCCACCAGCGTGATGACACCCTTTGACCGCGCCATCTCGCAGATCTCCTTGACCGGCATGAACAGTCCGTCCGTATAGTTCGTGTGGCAGAAGCTGAGCAGCTTGGTCCGTGGCGTGATCGCGGCTTCGAAGGCCTTCAGGAGGTCGTCCGGCGATTTGGGCGGGTGAAGCTTCGGGTCGGAAAGGTCGATGACGCCTATGTTCAGCTTGTCCCGGTGCGCCCTGTTCAGCACGGGGTTCGTTCCGGCGCCGTGATCGTGGTTGGTATAGAGGATCTCGTCGCCGGGTTCGAGGACGGGGCCGAAAGTACCCGTGATCATCCCGTCCGTCGTATTGTTCGCCAGGGCGATTTCATTGGGTTTGCAGCCGATGTACCCGGCAAATTTGGCCATGAACTCGTCGGCATAGTCCGAGGTATAGTGATTCTGTCTGAAATCCACGTAATCGTTGTTGATGCGATTCAACGCGTCGATCTGCGCCATGTGGACGCTGCGCGGCGACGGTCCCCGCGTACCGGTATTCATGTAGGCGAGATCCGGTCGGATCAGGAACTGTTTGGTGACCAGTTTCCAGAATTGCTCGTCATCAGGCGCGGCCGCCGCGCCCATATCGTTCATGTCCACCGACGCACTGGCGGATTTCGTTCCGAGTGACAGCAGGGCGGCGCCGGCCAGCGTGCCGCCGAGAAAGCGGCCCAGGAAACCCCTGCGGTTGAGTGCCGCCAGTTCCCTGGGGTCTTCGTATCTGGGATCGAAGTTCAGATCCGGCAAGAGGGTGTTCATGGGAGTACCTCCGAATGACCGTCCGCAACCGGTGACGTACCGGGTGATTCCGGCACGGTTTTTATCGGTTGAAGGCGAAAGGGATCAGTTGGTGAAGAGATACTCTTATTTATGCGACACGGCACGGTATCAGGCAACATGTTTTTGGCTCGAAGGCCAAGAAATCACTTGACAAGAGACCCCTCTTCCGTATATTTGCCCGAAGGAGCAAATCTCTTAATCCTCTCCCCGACAACCTCATGCGCGACCGTGACCAGGCATCCCACCGTCTTTGTCGGTGCCGCGTATTTATTTATGAGGTTTGTCCCGGAGAACATTTCTTCCTAAGAAGGGCAGGAGTGTCAGTATGGAACGCGGCACGGTAAAGTGGTTCAACGAACGCAAGGGGTTCGGATTCATCGCGCGAGACGATGGGGACGATGTGTTCGTTCACTATTCAGCGATCGTCGCTCAGGGATTCAAGACGCTGAATGAAGGCGATGAAGTCACCTTTGACATTACTGAAGGTCCCAAGGGACTCCAGGCCGCTAACGTAACCAAGGTGTCCGGATAGAGACGCCTGCACAGCACAGTACGCAAGTGTGATAGCCCGTGGACTGATCCGAACAGTACACGGGCTATTGTGTATCTAACGCCGCCTTCGGAGCCGCCCTGGAGACGCCAGTATGCCCGGCAGAGACTCACCCGTTCCCGTTCCCGTTACCGGTTTCAACACGTCCTCGCTCGAGTTTGACTTCCCCCGCCTGCGCATCGGTATCGCCGAGTACGAAGAAGGACCGACCGGATGCACGGTCTTCCTTTTCGACGAAGGCGCCGTCACGGCCGTCGACGTGCGCGGCGGCATGCCCGGCGTGGTCGAATCCGAATACCAGTTCCACCACGCCATTTGCTTCGCCGGGGGTTCGTTGCACGGACTGGAAGCCGTTTCCGGCGTGCGGGCCGTCCTGACCGCAGCAGCGACGCCGAGCAATCCCCCGCCCCTCCCCCTCGTCGCCGGCGCGATCATCTTCGACTGGTTCAACCGGAAAGGTTTCGTGTATCCGGACAAATTACTTGGCGAAGCGGCCGCGGAATCGGCATCGCCAGGCCGGTTCTACTACGGCCGGCGCGGAGCGGGACGCTGGGCGGGCGTTGGCCAGGGAGGTGCTTTTCGCGAGATTGGAGAGACGAAGATCGGTGTGTTTACCGTGGTGAACGCCCTGGGTGATATCGTGGACCGCGAAGGCCGGGTCCGGACGCGGGATCATCGCCATCCCTACGACAAGCTGGAAGCCCGCCTTGCCAGGGGCTCGAAATCCGGTTCCGACAAAGTGGGCAGGCACACCACGCTGACGCTGGTCGTGACCAACCAGAAATGGACCCAGGGTGAACTGAACCAGATCGGCAGGCAGGTCCACGCGTCCATGGCCCGGGCGATCCAGCCCTTTCACACGATGCGGGACGGGGATGTGCTGTTTACGGCGACGACGGGCGAGGTGGAGAACAGGCGTCTGAAGAGCACGTCCGATTTCGGGTTGATCGCCTCGGAACTGGCCTGGGACGCCGTGCTGAACAGCCTGGGGGAGTGATCCAGGGGCAGCCCTCGGCCTGCACGGTGTACCATCCGCTGCACACCTCTGCCGGTGTCGCACACATCTGCCGGTCTATGGAATTTAGGATCTCACGCCGGGACGGCGAGGTGGGTTCAACCCACGGCTTGGCCGTGCTCCAGCGCCTTCTCCACTTCGGACTCCCATGTGCCGTCCACGCGAATGCCGTACTCCGCTACCCCGCCCGTCGCCCGTGATCCGGTGACATAGGGCCGATAGTCGCGGCCGTCCGCGATAAGTTGTTCAGGCGCGTAGTCCGCGCGCAGAAAGTGGAAGGCGATGCCGGCGCGGGACTGGTCCGTTCGGTTGTGGCCGGTGCAATGAGCGGTGCCGTAGCAGAAGAACAGGGCGCCGCCCGCCTTCAGTTCGATGATATCGGCCTTCTCCTCCGGCGGATAACAGCGGATGTGGTGGTCGCTGTAAGGGTCACGGCTGTGCTCGTAGGGTGTCCGATAACTGCCGGGAATCACCTGCATGGTGCCGTTTTCGACGGTGGCGTCGTGCACGGCGATCCACATGGCCGTGCCCATGAGCGGATCACGGATCTTGAAATAGGCGTTGTCCTGGTGCCAGTGGGTGCCCATGCCGTCTCCGCCCGGTTTGAGAAAGACCTGGTCCAGGTGGAGAATAAAGGGATCGCCGATCAACCGGGAGATGGTATCGACCACGCCGGGCTGGAACGGGAGGGCCCTGAACAGGTCGCTGTGACGGTACATCGGGCACAGTTGCAGGTTGCGCTGCGTGGTGGACGTCGTCTTCCCGTCGCCCGCCGTTGCGACGTTGCGCAGCGCGCCGTCTTCCATGAGACGATCGATCTCGGCCTGGAATGCCCGGGTCTCCCGGTCTGAGAAGAATCCCGGTTTGGCCACGTAACCGTGGGTCCTGAAATGGGCGACTTCTTCGCTTGTCAATGTCATCTTATGAAAGTCCTTTACCTGTTGAAGTCCTTTACCTGTGGACCGGCTCCCGCCGCGACGGGCAGGTCACGACCCGGTCGTCGGGTGTCAGAAACGCATACGGGCCAGCAGGCCGATACGGTGTTCGGATGCCGTGCCATGCCGGTCGGTCCGCATACCGGCAAATTCTAGAGATGCACCGCCGGCAATGGCATCTGCCGCGCCGAACCGGGCACCCAGCCGCATATGCCGCCGGTCTTCGCCGTGGAGGTGCATCTCTCCGAAGGGCGTCATCAAAAGGCCCAGGGAGGGATATGTGAATCCGTAACCGACCTCCGCCCTGAGTGTGCGGGCATTGCGTCGGCCGTCCATGGAGGTATCCTCGAGCGGTCTTTCGCGCCACATCATACCCGAAGCGCCGGTACCCGCTCCCATGCGGGGCGCGACCGACATGGAGAGGCCCGTCCCGCCCGCGCCCGGACTCAGGTAGGCGACGAGCGAAACGCTCTGCTCACGGTACCCCTCGCCGGTATGGACGGCCAGGAACCTGCCCTGCGCGTTTATGCCCACCCGGCCGCCGGACAGTCGCAGGCCTCCCGCAACCTCCAGGCCCTGGCCGGTCTGGCCGGTGCCCCCGTCGTATCGGCCGGCCACCTGGGCATAGGGGGTGATGGTCGTTCCTCCGGCGAGTTTCGTAGAACGCGATCCTTCCAGGCCGATGCGCACCCGCTGTGCGTCGCTGTCTATGTCGCCCAGCGAGGCAGATTCACTTTCGGCGGTCGCCAGATAAAGTAGCCCGGCGTCCCCGATGACGTCAAGACCTGTGCCCCCGCTGCCCCCGCTGCCCGCCAATCGAGTACGTATGCCCACCATGGCCATGCGCATGGAGAGATCGCTCACGGCATCCTCCACTTCGACCTCGCCGGTGCCGAGTCCCACGATGGACCACGCTTCCGAAAGACCGGTGCTGCATAACCAGCGTACGTAGGGCAGCACGCTGGTAAGACGCGATTCCAGGCTGCCGCTTGCGACGGTTACGTCGTAATCGGACTGGCCGGTCGCGTGCGAAAGGGCGATTCCGGCCGTCCAGTTGCGTTGCAAGGCCACGTCGAACCCGAGATACACCGTCTTGAGGTTTCCATCGTAACTGGTGCCGGCATCGGGTTCACCCTGGAAGCTTTGCAGGTCACCTGCGCCCCAGACGGACCACCTTGGTCCGCCGGTGGCCGTATGGTCCTCGAGTGCATAGGAGAACGAACTCGTCTGCAGCAGGTAATCGCCGCCTGCGTTGTGCCGGTGTCCGGCGTCGTTCAACAGGGCCGAATGTTTCTCCTGAGCCTGGCGCCCGTGGCCCGTAATGTCGGCCAACGCCGACACGCTGGACGCGAATCCGTCTATTCTGCGGCCGCCCACGGTGATCCCTTGAGCACCCGCGCCGGCGGTAAACCGGCCGCCGATTGTCGTCGAGACGCTGGACAGCATGTTACGGCCCATGGCGCCCAGGATGTTCTCGTAGGCCATCCGCTCCGCCGCGATGGCCGTGACCGTCACGCCCACGTCTACGCTGGCCGTTCCGGCCGCGTTCCGGGCGGCGATCGTCACCGTTGCGGAGCCCTTGCGGACGCCGGTAACGGTCACCGTGGCGCCGGATATGACGGCTTCGGCCACGCCATTATCCGATGAAGCAGCCGAAAAGCCCAGGTCGGTGCCGCTGAATAGCGCACCCGCGTCGATCGTCCTGGATTCGCCGGCGTCCAGTGTTACCGCTCGCGAAGTGCCCACGGTCGCTGGCGCATCGTAGGAATCGGTCACCACCACGGTGGCGGAGTCGAGATCCCGGTCATCGAAACTCGCCGTTACGATGATTGCTTCGCCACCGGACTCATACACATCGTCGTTGACGACCGCAATGGCCAGTTGTGTCGAACCTTCCTTGGCCTCGCCGGGAATCGTGACGCTCAAGTCGCCGCTCACGCGGTAGTCGTCGCTGCCGGCCGTCCCGGAAAGCGAAAGCGGGATCACGGTCTGGACCGGTATGGCCATGCTCGTCTGCGTGGCGGTCACCGTCACGGTCTGCGCTCCGCCTTCCTCCGACACCGTCGCCGGGTTCACGGAAAGGGTAACCTCCGGGGTGTATCCGGTGAAGTCGAAATAGAACCCGGATCCGATGACGAGTTCCATCCCGTCGACGACGACAGATTCCGCGTAACTCACCTTGGGTGATCCCAGTTCTTCGTCTCCCACAACGGCCGGGTTGTCGAAATAGTACTCGACGTAACCACCTCCGGCCTGTGCCGCCGCGATGAGGTCCCGGGTATAATAGACCCCGTTCAGGTCCTGGGCGTCGATGATGTTCATGTTTTCGATCGACGGATTGGCACCGTGAAAGAACAACAACCCGTCTGTCTGCAGGAAGAAAATGTATATCTCACCCACCCGCCAAATGCCGTCTTCGACCCGGAAGGCCTCTACGACCTCCTCGTGATGATCGAATCCGACCTCGTCGATAGCTTCGGTATACGCGGCCGCCGCCGCACGGACGAAAGTCTTCAGGGTCGTTCGGTCTACTATGTCGGCAGCGGTGACCGTTCCGGGCTCCAGAACCGGGACAGTCCTGTCGTTGACGGTAATCGCGGCGGATGCCAATTCCTCCATGGTGTAACTGGCTGTGACGACAATGGACTCGCCGCCGACTTCCTCCACCCCGTCGTCCGCGACGGTGAAGGACAACTTTGTCGTGCCCGTTGTGCCTTCCGGGGGTATCAGGATATGCATGTCTCCGGTCACCGTGTAGTCGTCGCCGGTTGCGGTGCCGGACAGGTTCAGCGACAGTCTGGTCGTTACCGGCAATGGATCTCCGGTCTGGGTGGCGGTCACCGTCACGGTCTGGGGCCCTCCGCCTTCGGTGAGCACGGAGGGATCCACCGCCAGCATGGTCTCCCGGTCGTAGTCGGCAGGATCGAAGTATATCCCGGCGCCAAAGATCACCCGCCGCCCGCTACGGGCTTCGAAAGACTGTACGAAGCTCAGCTTCGGCGTACCGGTTACCTCGTCTCCAGGCACCGACGGATCGTCATACTGGTATTCGACAAAGCCTCCCCCGGCTTTGGCCACCTGGATGAATTCCTGGACGAATCTGACGCCGTTGATGTCCTCCAGGTGGGACTGGTTCCGCGCTTCCAGCGTTCGGTCGGCGCCGTGGAATATCACGTAACCCTGGTCGTTCAGGATAAACAGATAGATGGGTCCGTGCCGCCAGTGCCCGTCCTCGATCCGGAAGACGTCCAATATGTCGTTATAGCGATCGGTCCCGTGCTCCTGCAATGCGCCTATATAGCCTCTCATGGCCCCGATGACGAACTGCTGCAGCGTTGCGCGGTCCATCACTTCCACCGCCGTCACCTCGGGCTCGGGAATGAGCGAGGCATCGTACACGGGCGGTTCGATCCGGGACACGTCCTGGTAGAAACCGCCGACCAGGATGACCTGGTTGCCGTAGTTGTTTCCGAAGAAACTGGTGGCGTAGGCTACTTTGGCAGGATCGTCTTCGTCGTCGTTCGGATCGTCCCAGGTGTAATCGACGTGGCCGCCGCCCAGTCTGCCCGTCTCTATAAGATCCCGCACCACGGTCTTTCCCGTGTCGTCTTCGAGTTCGAACAGGTTCTTGCCGCTGGCGGTAACGTCGTCCGCGTGGAACAGGACGGTACCGTCCAGGAGCATAAGCATGAGAAAGGTGTTTCCGTGTTTCCAGTCTCCTTCTTCCCGGGTACTGTTGAGGAACGGCGCAAGCGCGTCGCCTGAGTCGTATATTCCTTCGATGTGGGTTTTCGCGCCTTCCACGAAAGTCGCGAGCGTCTCCCGGTCCACGACCTCGCTGGCCTTGGGCGGCCCGGTCGGCATGTCCTGGGCAAGTACCGGCTTCGTTCCGTAAAGCCATCCAATGAGTCCAGTCATCACCCCTAAAACCAGCATAGATACCATCGATCTACCAGAGATAGAGGAAATCATCAATTGGGTCTCCCGTGAATGTTTGCGCGCATCTGCGGCTTACGCCAGACCTTATCGCAGGGATTCTGTTTACTTATCAGGTATGCTGTCTAATCGGACAACGCCTCGTTTCCGAACCGTTCGATGGCTTCCAGCGTCTCTCGCACATCGTCCCAGTCAGTCGTATGGTTGACGATGCAGAGCCTGAGCGAGAACTTGCCCCGTAGCATAGTCGATGACACCAGGGCGCGGTCCTCCCAGAAGACGCGGGCCAGCACTTTCCGGTTGATCTTTTCGAGCGACTCCTCATCGAGTGCCGCATGATCGGGGTTGACACGGAAGCATACGATCCCGAGTGAAGCCGGTATCAGCATTTCCAGGGTTTCGTTGTTTCGGACATGCACTTCGGCCCGCGCGGCCAGTTCCATGCTTCTGGATATGGCGTTTCGGAACGGCGCCAGTCCGAAGGTCTTTACGGATACCCAGATCTTCAGGGCCCGCACCGACCGGCTCAGTTGCAACCCCCGGTCCGCGAAGTTGGGATGATTCGCGCCCCAAACCGTGTCCTGCAGCACATCGTGACGTACCGCGAATGCCCTCTCCAGGGTACTTAAGTCCTTGACCAGCAGGCAACCCGCTTCGTAGGGTTGAAAGAACAACTTATGCGCGTCCAGTCCGATGGAGTCGGCGCGTTCGATGCCACGCAGGAGACGCTTCCCCTGCTCGGTAATGATCGTAAAACCGCCATAGGCGGCGTCGACGTGAAACCAGATGCCTTCCGCCTCGCAGAAATCCGCCATGGGCTCCAGCGGATCGATGGCGCCCGTGCTGCTTGTGCCGGCGTTGGCGCAGACCGCGACCGGATTGAATCCCGCGGCGCGGTCCTGTGCCACAGTGCGAATGAGAGTTTCCACGTCCAACCGGAAGAGAGCGTCCGATTCGATCATGCGGACGCGATCGGGCCTGACGCCCATGATCCTGGCCGCTCGGACCAGCGCGCTGTGGCTCTGGTCGCTCATATAGACCGTGCCGCCTTCGGGCGCGCCCGCGGACTCCCGCGCGGCGACCAGGGCTTCCAGGCTGGCCGCGGAGCCTCCTGAAGCTATGAGTCCTCCAGCGGTATCCGGATATCCCAGCCAGCGTCGAAACCAGTCTGTGACGACCAGTTCCATCTGGCTTGCTCCGCTTGCGGTGAGCCATGTACACTGGTTGACATGGTACGCGGAGACCATGAAGTCGGCCAGTATGCCGGGCCAGGTCGGCGCCGACGGGATGAACGCGAAGGACCTGGGGTGATCGAGGCGGGCTCCCATGGGGAGGATTTCCTTTGCCGCCCTTTCCAGGACCTCCAGCGCGGGGCTGCCGTGTTCGGGCGGATCTTCCATAAGCCGGTCTTCCAGCTCTTTCTTGAACTCGCCGTCCCAGGCATTTTCGTCGGGAAGCTTCGTGATACGCTCGATGATCAGCTCCGCCGTACGGTTTGCGAGGTCGAGCATGATATCGGGAGACATCTGCAGGTCGCCGCAGGCTCCACTATCGCTGCCTGATCCTTGCGCATCGGCCGGGATCTGCCGGTTTTCCGGCGACTCTTGCATGCTGTGCTTGGCTGGCACCTCGTGGTACCTCCCTGAGGTTCAATCCCGGACCGAATCGTACTTTGAAAAACTGCCGGGGAGGTTAGACATCCTGCCGACCTCCGGTTTACTTCCAGGACGACAGGTATTCCTTCTGTTCCTTTGTCATTGCATCGCAGGACAATCCCATGCTTTCAAGCTTCAGACGGGCGATATCCGTGTCGATATGGTCGGGCAGCGTGTGCAGGCCCGGTGCCAGGTCGCCGCGGTGCCTCACCAGGTGTTCGGCCGCGAGCGCCTGGTTCGCAAAGGACATGTCCATTACGGCCGCCGGGTGGCCTTCGCCGGCAACCAGGTTTACAAGGCGTCCCTCGCCCAGGACATACAGCCTGCGTCGGGCGGCCAGGGTGTATTCCTCCACGAAGGGCCGCACGGGACGTCGGCCGACCGCCAGACTGTCCAGCGCTTCGAGGTCGATTTCCACGTCGAAATGCCCCGCGTTGGCCAGTAAGGCGCCGTCTTTCATGGATTCCAGGTGATTTCGCCCGATCACCCCGCGGTTGCCGGTCACGGTGATGAACAGGTCGCCCAGCGCGGCCGCTTCGGCCATGGGCAGTACCCGGTATCCTTCCATGGCGGCCTCCAGGGCCGCGACGGGGTTCACTTCGGTGACGATCACACCGGCGCCCAGTCCTCTCGCGCGAGACGCCACGCCACGGCCGCACCAGCCGTAGCCGCACACCACCACGGTCTTTCCCGCGATCAGCGTATTGGTGGCCCGGAGGATGCCGTCGAGCGCGCTTTGTCCGGTGCCGAACCGGTTGTCGAAGAGGTGCTTGGTTCTGGATTCATTCACCGCGATAACGGGAAAGCGCAGTGCGTCTTCACGGACCATGCCGCGGAGACGGGTTATTCCCGTAGTCGTCTCTTCCGTTCCCCCGATTACACGGTCCGGATTGTAGCGAGGATCCCGGTGCAGCGCGGTGACCAGGTCGGCCCCGTCATCCAGCAGGATGTCCGGTTGCGCGTCCAGCACGATGTGCAGGTGCCGGTTGAAGGTGCCGGTGTCTTCCCCTCTTTTCGCAAACACGGGGATGCGATGGTGCACCACCAGGCTGGCTGCCACGTCGTCCTGCGTGCTTAAGGGATTGGAAGCGCAGACGATGGGCGTCGCCCCGCCGGCCTTGATCGCCGCGACCAGGTTGGCCGTCTTGGTCGAGATGTGCAGACACACGCCGACGCGCAGATCGCGTAAGGGCTGTTCCTGCGCGAACCGGTTTTTTATCGACTGCAGTACCGGCATCTCGCGGGCATCCCATTCCATGCGTGTTGCGCCGGACTCGGCGAGACCCGGATCCCTGATGTCAGATTCCATTGATTCACCGTTCAGGATGCTGTCGAAAGCCACTCAGGTGTATTCCAGCTGGACAAGACTTTTCGTCCTTTCCGCGGAACTCAGCCCTGGCCGGGTGGTTACCTGCCATTATGTCCATTGACATGGTACGCGTCAAGACCATTAGAGGTCTTAAACTGTTGTAGAGCCCAAGTTGTGTCATTCCACAATCCATGTGCGCGTGCAAACCGCATATGCCCTTGACATCCAGGGACTTCAACGGCTATCATGGTGAGATTTCAATGCCTGGTAAGTGACCATTTTCTCGGGTTTTACACCGACCGCTCTTCGACGCCTCCGATCGTTCGGACACCCCATGCTCGACCTCTCCAGAAAACGCCTCAACCGTACCATCCTCAACCTCGCCTGGCCCGCCATACTCGAAAACCTGATGCACACGTCGGTCTACATCGTCGACAGCATCTTCATCGGATCCCTGGGCACGCTGGCCTTCGCCGCCGTCGGCCAGAGCTCCATGATCCTCTTTACCGTGGTGTTCGTATTCTACGGCATCGGGGTGGCGACCGGCGCCGTCGTGGCGAGGAACCTGGGCCGAAACGACAGCAAGACCGCCTGCGAGGCCGCCGGCCAGGGGATCATACTCGGCACGTCCATCGGCCTGATGGTGGCCGCGCTGGGCCTGATGTTCGGCGAGGATCTCATGGTATTCCTGGGTACGGAGCCGGAAGTCGTCGCACGGGCCCAGGAGTACATGCCCATCGTTTTCGCGTTCAGCGTGTTGCGGCTGTTCATCTACACCGCCAGCGGCATCCTGCGGGCGGCCGGCGACACCAAGACGCCCATGTGGATCACGGGCGTCATGAACGTATATAACATCTTCGCCGACTGGGTGCTGATCTTCGGGATCGGACCCTTCCCGGAACTGGGCATAACGGGGGCGGCCCTCGCTACCGGAACCGCCTATGTCCTGGGCGCTTCCCTGCTGGTGTTCAGACTGTTTCGCCGACACGCGAGATTCAGACTGTGCGGCAGCGACCTGGGGAAAATCAGATCGGGTCACCTGCGGACCATCGTTCGGATCGCCGTCCCGAATCTCGGCGAACAGATGGTCATGCAAAGCGCTTATTTCTCGTTCATGTGGATCGTGACCAGCCTGGGTACGACCGCGCTCACCGCGCATTTCATGACCATCCGGGTGGAAATGGTGTCCTTCATGCCCGTATTCGGACTTTCCATGGCCGTGGCCACCGTCGTCGGACAGAGCCTCGGCGCGGAACGTCCCGAGATCGCGGAACTGGCCGTCAAGAAAGCCGCCCGAATCGGCCTGCTCGCCATGAGTGCGCTGGGCCTGATCTTCGTCGCGGTGCCCGGCCTGCTCGTCGGTATCTACAGCCCGTCGCCCGAGGTGTACGGACTGGCCGTGCTCTGCGTGCGTATCGCCGCCCTGGAATTGCCGACGTCGGCCTTGCTGATGATCTACACCGGCGCCATGCGGGGCGCCGGAGACACCCTGAGTCCCATGCTGATCAGCATCTTCGGCGCGATCTTCCTGCGGATCGGCATGATGTACCTATTGGTGATCGAGTTGGGCTGGGGGTTGCCGGGTGTATGGTACGGCACCGCGCTGGACTGGGGCATCCGCCTGGTGATCGCCTGGTTCCTGTTCCGGCGTGGACGCTGGAAACGCGTGGCGATCTAGGCAATCCAGATGTGAAATCCACGTCCGGATCCGGTTTGACAGGCGGTAGTCGGACGACTGATCTGATAGTGCCAGATTGAACGTCAATGAGACGTTCAGCACGCTTTCCGCATAATCGAAAACCTGGGTTGGGTACAATGCGAGTCGTACTGCAACGCGTTTCAAGCGCCTCGGTCAAAATCGATGGTGAGTCAACCGGAGCAATCGGTCCCGGCCTCGTCCTGCTCATCGGCATCGCGAAGGACGATACGTCGGAGGACGTGGAATATGTCGTAGGCAAGTGCGTCGGGCTTCGAATCTTCGGTGACGAGAACGGAAAGATGAACCGATCCCTGATCGACGTGGCGGGCGAAGTGCTGGCGATTTCGCAGTTCACGCTATTCGGCGATACCCGCAAAGGCCGCCGGCCCAGTTTCGAGCGCGCCGCGCCGCCGGAACATGCCGAACCCCTGTACGAACTGGCGGTTGAGCGCCTCCGGGAACACGGGCTGAAGGTCGCCACCGGGCGGTTCGGGGCCTTCATGGAAGTGGCCCTGGTCAACGACGGCCCCGTGACTTTAACCGTTGAGTCTCGCCGATGAAAAAGATCATCCTGGCCTCGACCTCACCCCGGCGTTCTGACCTGCTCCGACAGATCGGGATACCCTTCGAAGTCACCCCTCCTGACGTCGATGAGTCCCTGTTTTCCTTTGACGACAACCCGGCGGGCACCGCCGAACGTCTTGCCCTGGCCAAGGCGCGGAGCGTCGCGGATCGGCCCGGCGTCCGCGGCCGGGACCGCCTGGTACTCGGGGCCGACACGGTGGTCCTGCATGAAGGCCAGGCCATCGGCAAGCCGAAAGACGCGGAGGACGCATGCGCCATGTTGCGCAGACTGACCGGCCGGTCCCACCGGGTCCTTACGGGGTTCGCGCTGCTGGATGCCGGGACGGATCGATCCGTGACGGGGCATGAATGGACGACGGTATGCATGCGCGACTGCACGGACGAAGAGATCCGGGCTTACGTGGACACCGGCGAGCCTCTCGACAAGGCCGGGTCCTATGGCGCCCACGCCCTGGGCGCCGGTTTTGTCACGCGTGTCGAGGGATGTTTTTACAACGTGATCGGCCTTCCCCTGGCCCGTCTGCTGGTGACCCTGAAGGACTTTGACAGTGCCGGCGACGTCGATGCCGGAGACGTCGATGCCGGCGACGTCGATGCCGGAGACGTCGATGCCGCCGGCGGTCGATAGCGTCGCCGCACGTTCAACGGAATAAGGACCCATGGCCGATTTCCGTGGACATCTTTGGGGCGGTTTCTCCGCCATCCTGCTGTCGGGCGCGCTTTGCGTTGCCGGCCTCTGGTGGACGGAAAGTCTCGACGCCTACCGGACCCTCGACGTTTGGCCGAAAGTGTTGCTGCTGATCGCCATCGGGATGTTGTCGGCCTGTTTCCCGGACGTGGACACCGAGAGCAAATCGCAGCGTCTGTTCTACCGTTTATTGATTCTGCTCGATATATGGTTTATCTTGATCGGGGACTACAGGACCGCGGCCCTGCTGGGTCTCGGCGCGATGCTTCCCTTACTCGGCAAGCACCGGGGGTGGACCCACACCTGGCTCGCCATGCTGCTGGTGCCGGCGCTCTTCCTGCTCGTCCCCATGTATCTGAGACAGACCGTCGAGTCCTTTCCGATCGTCTGCTACGTCGTGTCGGTATCGGCCTATGCCAGCCACTTGATACTCGACGGCTACATCGATGAAACCGCCAGACGGTTTCGCCGGCTGCTTGGCGCGAAATAGGTGGCCCGGGCGGTTAAACATCAAATCGGAGGTCCTATGAAGAGCGCATTGGAAATCGCCATGGAGAAGACCGCCGGGACGCAGGAGGCCGGCAGGTTGACGGACGAGCAGCGTTCGGCGATCGGCGACCTGGAAAAGGAATACCAGGCCAAGATCGCGGAACAGGAGATCATGACCGAGTCGAAGATCAGGCAACTCGCGGCCCAGGCGACGGGACCCGAGTTTCAGCAGCAGGTACACGCCCTGCAGGAGCAGCTTGCACAGGAACGGGAACGGCTGGAAGAGGAAAAGAAGGCGAAAGTACAGGCGGTACGCGACCAGGCATCGTAGGATTGCCGATCCGGGATTCTTTCCAGTCGATATCAGGTTTTTCTGGACAACATGGAGTGCTTACTTTATGGCTCGAAAGCGTTTGAAAATCGGTCTGATCGGTTGCGGCGGCAACATGCGGGGCGCCCACGTGCCGCGCATCAAGGACGACGGGGCGGTGGACATTGCCGCGGTCGCGGATACTTCGGAGGATGCGGCATCGGCACTGATGGACCGGTGGGGCGGCGAGGTGCCCTTCCATACCGATTACAGGGAAATGATCGAAAGTCACCGTCTCGACGCAGTGATGGTCAGTTCTCCCCACGCCATGCACTACGAGCAGGTGGATTACGTCCTCGACCGCAACCTGCACGCCCTCGTCGAGAAGCCCCTCACCATTTCATCCGGCCATACGCGCGCCCTGATCGAAAAGGCGGCAGCGCGGGACCGGATACTCCTGGTCAGCTACCAGCGGAACTTCATGGCCCCGCATGTCTACGCCCGGGAGCTGATCCGAGAAGGCGCCATCGGCGAGGTGCGCGGCGTGGTGGCCTATGTCACGCAGAACTGGGGCGGCGTGCAGGGGTGGAGGCTCGATCCGGTCCTCTCCGGCGGCGGCATGTTCCTGGACACGGGCAGCCATCTCGTGGCCTCCACGCTGTGGATCACGGATCTGAAGCCCCTCGAGGTGAGTGCGTTCCTGGACCGGGTGGACAAAGAGGTGGATATCAACATGGTGGTCGCCGTGCGGTTCGAGGAAGGCGCCTACGGAACGCTGAACACCTTCGGCAACGCATCCCGGCATGACGAACGCATCGCGATCCACGGCAGCAAGGGCAGCCTGGTCTTTCACCTGCACCAGTGGCACGTCAAATCGGTCCTGTTGAACGACGAGCCGTTGAAGGTCCCGGCCAGGATCCGGGAGGACACGCCGGACGCCGCGTTCTTCCGCATGATTCGCAACGGAGGACGGGGCTACGAACTTCCCCACTTCGCGCTCGCCGTTTCCCAGGTCAGCGAGGCGGCTTACAAGTCGGTAGCGGAAGGACGGCCGGTTCGGGTCGAAGGGTAGAAAGGCGGTCGGCCTGTTGAACGATGGTCGGCCTGCTGAACGATGGTCGGCCTGCTGAACGACAGTCGGCCAGATGAACGACAGTCGGCCATTTAATCATAGGTCAGGATCAAGCACAAGTATGATGGGAGAAACAGGTGATCGAACGTGAGTAAGTCGGAGTGCCGCCTGGCGGACAAGGGAGCGATCGTTACCGGTGCGGGCCGCGGGATCGGCCAGGCCATGGCCGTGCGGTTCGCACAGGAAGGCGCCCGGGTCGCCGCGGTGGACATCGACCGGGAAAGCGCTGAAGCGACGGCCGGACTGATTCGGGACGGAGGGGGCGAAGCGGTGGCGCTGGCGGCCGACCTGACCCGGACCGACCGCATAGAACCCATGATCGAAGAAGCCGTCTCGTTCCTGGACAGGCTGGACATCCTGGTCAACAACGCGGGACGCGTCGAGATCAAGCCTTTCCTCGACGTCACCGAAACGGAATGGAACCAGGTCATGGACCTCAACCTGAAGGGGGCGTACTTCTGCATGCAGGCCGGGGCGCGCCAGATGATCCGGCAGGGTGGGGGCGGCCGCATCATCAACATGTCCTCCATCTCGGGCCGTCACGGGCGGGCCGACTCCAGCGTGTACGCCGCCAGCAAGATGGCCATCATCAGCATCACGCAGTCCGCGGCGCTCGCCCTTGCCGAACGCGGGATCCTGGTCAACGCGCTGTGCCCTGGCGTCGTGGCCACGCCCATGTGGGATCATATCGACGAGGACCGCGCCCGCCTGTTCGGCTACGAACGGGGAACGGCCCGCGCCCGGCTCGTGGAGAAGATCCCCCTCAAAAGGGTATCCGAACCCGAAGAAATCGCGGCCGCGGCCGTGTTCGTCGCCTCCGACGAGAACACGCTGATCACCGGCCAGGCAATCAATGTCGACGGCGGCATGGAAATGAACTGAGGCTGCGGCCGGTGTGCGCCACGGGACCGGCACCCGCCACACGACAGGCGCCCGCCGCACGGCCGACGCACAACGGCCGGTGCATTACGGCCGGCCGGGTCGACCCCGAATCCGCCCTGGTTCGGCCGGCCGGGAATGATCTTGACAGTACGGAAAGCCCGCCATATACTCGGTAGGTTCCAAATCCACAGTTTGAACCTACACACCGCACAGGCCAGCCACAGGAAAGACACTTCCAATGGATCCCAGAAGACGCGAAAGACTGTCCAAGCTCCTCTCCCTGATACTCCGTCACAAGCCCGAGAGATTCTCCATCGTCCTCGACGACCGGGGATACGCGCGGATCGACGACATTGTCGAAGCCGCCCAGGAGAAGTTCGACGATTTGACACGGGATGAAATCCTGGAGATCGCCGACGGCGCCGAGAAGAGAAGGTTCGAGGTGGAAGAGGACCGCATCCGCGCGCGCTACGGACACAGTTTTCCTGTCGACCTGGGGTTGGCCCCCATAGAACCCCCTGAGTTTCTCTACTACGCGACGGTACCTTCAAGAGCTTCGGTGGTCACCAACGGCGGCCTGCAGCCCAGCGACCGGCAGTACGTCCACCTGTCCCTCTCCGAAGAGATCGCAGAGCAGGTCGCCCGGAACCAGACGGAGACGCCGGTCGTTTTTCGCATCAAGGCCCGGGAGGCCACTGAGGGAGGCGTTGACTTCTACGATCGCTCTCCGGTCATTCTTACGACGGGTGTGCCCTCCGAGTTCATCGATGTCCTGAAGGAGGCCCCGCCTCCTCCCGCCGAGTTTGGCCGGCGGAAGCGGAAGGCCCCTCCGCGCAGATAGCATGCGCCGTCTCGTCCTCCCCTTACTGGGCCTGCTCCTCGCCACCAGCCTGCTGCTTTTCGACCTGACCATTCTCTGGTCGGGACGCACGGCCATCCGGCCCGTGATGCAGAAGGGGGTCACGCTGGGGGTTTTCAGGGCCTCTGAAGGGATGTCCTATTACAAGTCCTCCCTGGACGAGATCGCCGCCCTGGGCGCGTCCCACCTTTCCGTCCCCGTTTTCTTCCTGCAGGACTCCGTACGTTCCGTTACCCATTTTTCCCGGCCGTCGGACGGCGCCACGCCCGAACAGCACGATCGCGTGGTGCGCGAGGTCATCGATTACGGACACCGGCTGGGGTTGAAAGTCCTGCTGACGCCCATCGTCAACATTGATCAACCCCGGAAGGCGGAATGGCGCGGGACCATCGCTCCCCTCAACTGGGACGCGTGGTTCGAAAGCTACCGCGGATTCCTCCGGCATTACGCACAGCTGGCAGCGGAAACGGACGTGGAGTACCTGAGCGTGGGGACCGAACTCGTATCGTCCGAAGGCTATACCGGGCAGTGGCGCGAGACCATCGCCGAAGTGCGGGGAATCTTTCCCGGACAACTCACCTATTCGGCCAACTGGGACCGGTATGACCAGGTCGCCTTCTGGGATAAGCTCGACTACCTGAGCATCTCGGCCTACTATGAGTTATCGGAATCAGAGGATCCCACCGTGGAGGAACTGGTCTCCGGCTGGGGACCGATAAAGGACCGGCTGATGCGGTGGCGGGCCCGGTGGGACAAGCCCCTGGTGTTCACGGAGGTCGGCTACATGAGCCAGGATGGCGTTGCGGGCCACCCCTGGAATTACGTATCGAATAACCCGCTGAACCTGGAGGCGCAGCGGCGGTGCTACGAAGCCCTGCGATTGGCCTGGGAAGGGGAAGAGTACTTTGGCGGCCTTTACCTGTGGATTTGGGAACCGGACAAACAGGGCACGGCGGATCGCGGTTACGGTTTCGCGGGAAAACCGGCGGAAGGGGTCGTGCGGGACTGGTACCGCAGCCTCCCGAACAACGCCAACGTCCTGGACTACGCCGTCAACGGCATGGAGCGGTTTCTGAGGACGCTTCGGCAGGGGTTGTAGGGGTTGCCCGGGTCGCCTGGGTCCGCCAGGCCTGCCGGCCCGCCCGATCCGCCTGGGTCGCCTGCCTGGGTCGGCTAAACCGCCTGGACGGACGCTGGCGCCGCGTGATCGCCGTAGCCGAGGGTTTCCACGTCCCGGTGCAGGCGTTCCAGCACCCTGGTCCGCACCTCTTCGAACAGCTCCCGGGTCAGGAAACGCACTCCGGGCAGGTCGCCCTTGGACTGGCCAACGAAGATGTCGGAAGGCAGATCGTATTCGTCCGGGGTTATCCCCTGCTTCTGCTCGAGGGCGAAACCCAGGATGTGGGCCCGGTAGGTGGCGTCCAGCACCCGCTCGGCCGAGAAGGGCACGCCGAAAACGGCCTCGATGCCTTCGCTGACCTGGTCCGGTGGGGCCATGGTGAACAGGCATCCCCCGTGCAGGTCCTTGTTGACCATCTTCCAGCCTTCCTCGGTGATGTTGCGGACCCAGTAGTCCGCCGAATCGGGCTTGCAGTCCGGGTCCATCACGTACAGCAGGAAGGTGCGCATGGACATGTGGCCGCCCGCCACGGCGAAGGGGTAGCCCGGATTGGTCTGTCCCAGGTAGGCGGAGAACTCGACCCCCTTGGCGTGCATGGCGAAGGCCTCGCCCCCGATCTCTTCGGCGATCGCCCGGACGCCCTTGCCGAAGAGGCGCTCGCGGCCGTAGGCGATATCTTCCTTCAACCGGCGCACGCCTTCCGCGTCCCCGAAGGTGACGCCGTCCGCGACGGTACCGTTGCCCCGGGCATTGTAGTCCATCAGGAAGGAGATTACGACGTTGGCGGAGATGGTATCGAACCCCAGGTCGTCATCCAGCCGGGCGAGCTCCAGGTTGTCATGGGGGTCCAGGATGCCGAGGTTGGCGCCGGACAGTTCCATGGGCTCGAACTCGAACCGGCCGAGGTATTCCCCATGGTTCCTCCGCGCCTTGCGCCAGTCGGGGTCCTTGCCGCCTTCCGGGACGTCGTAGAAGTCCTGGTGACAGGTAATCTGGCAGCCGTAGCAGCTTTTGTCGATGACGATGAAGTCGTCCGATTCCCGCATGGTCTCCAGGTGGACCGGGACGGCCACGTTCTCGCCGGGCGGCTCGAAGTTTCGATAGGGCAGCACGCCGAACCCGTCGAGGATCTTGCTGTTCTTGCCCGTGCCGCCCAATCCGTTCCGGTTGTTGGGATGGCGGTATCCCCGGCTCTGCTCACCTCGTCCGATCTCGTTGTTTATGGCCTTGAGCCGGTCGTCGCCCTTGCGGTAATAGTCCGTCTCCGCCCTTGCCACGATGCCGAGGATGTTCTTGGAACCGAGCACCGATCCCATGCCGAGCCGGCCCGCGAAACGCCACTTGTCTTCCCCGCTCATCAACTGTTCCTGGGTCGACCCCACCACGGCAGCGTACCAGACCGTTTCCCAGTTTTCACCGGCCGGTCCGAGCACGGCGAAATGGGCGTGGTAGTTCTTGTCGCCGTCGTTGTAGCGCTCATCCAGGTAGAACATCTTTTCCCGGACCCGTGCGCCGACCAGGTGAGACGGGGCTTCGACCACGGAAATATCCGGGCCGTCGTCGGTCTGCCTGATCACCAGGAAGCTGGGTACGGCGGCGCGTCCGGTGAGAATCAGGTCGCCGATGCCGGTATAGGAGAACTTTCGGCCGAAACTCCCGCTCATGGCCGACCAGACCGGCATAGGCATCCCCGCCCGGGTGCGTTTCAGCGGAGAGTAGCCCGAGAAATACGCACGCAGCCCGGTCATGAACTGCGTGCCGGTGAAGCAGCCCGTATTGATGACCAGCGGGGCATCCGGCGCGAAGGGATCGCTCACGTCATAGCCCGAGAGGATCTTGAAGGACCGGCCGATGCCTCCCAGGAAGTCCATGTCGTCCTGGACGCGGTGGTCCTCGACGCTGACTTCGCGGCCGGCAGCCAGGTCGTATTCAATGCGGGTGCAGGAATAATCGGTCACGTCTCCCGGCGTGCCGTTTACGGGTTTCAGCACAGTATCCCCCTCGCTGTTGCACGGGTATCTGTTATCATCGTCATAGCTTTGGAATCTGAACGGGACCGCGCCGTATCATCACGCAGCGTCGTATCGTCGCGCGCCGTATCATCGCGCAGCGTCGTATGTGATACAGGAATGTCATAATATAAAGGAATATACGCGCAAAAACAGCAATAATCCGTACGGAGTAACGGGTATCATCCGGGCAGGACGTTCAAGGGATAACCCCGACCGTTCAATGCGCGGTTGACATTCCCCCCTCTCTTCTTGTAGAATAACCGTCAGAACAACTCGAATTCATCCAGCGAAATCATCACCATTAACCTTTATGCGAACCTGAGCAGTCCAGGGGCCGAGGCCATTGATGACAGACCTTTCCCAGCAGACCGAACCCGCGATCGAAGTCCCCCGGATCGTGGACGATGAGCAGATCCAGTTCTACGTGGACAACGGTTATCTCGTGATACCCGACCTGATGAGCGCCGACGAACTCCAGGAATTGAAGGACGACCTGGTCAACGTGGCCCGGGGCAAGTATCCCTGCAGGGGGCTCGATCCGCCCGGCCCGGAAGATTCCGACGACGACGTGCTGCAACGTATCCTGTGCATCCACCAGCCCCACTTCGTCAGCGAGGTGATCGAGAAGTACGTGCGCCATCCGAAGATCTGCGGCGTTTTGAGCCAGATCACCGCCGCCCACCTGCCCTACTGGGACGGGAGCGTCAAGTGCATGCAATCCATGTACTTCATCAAGCCGCCCCGGTTCCAGGGCCAGGCCTGGCACCAGGACGAGATCTTCATCCCCACGCGGGACCGGTCCCTGATCGGCGCGTGGATCGCCGTGGACGACGCGACGATCGAGAACGGCTGCCTTTACGTCATTCCCGGTTCCCACCGCAACGGCTACCTGTACCCCCAGCACGCGCACGAGAACCCCGACGAATTCGATTTCGCGCCTGAGAGCTACGGTTTCGACGAGTCCGTGGAAGTGCCGGTCGAGGTCCGCGCCGGGGCCCTGGTTTTCTTCAACGGCTACCTCCTGCACCGGTCCTACAAGAACCGCAGCGACCAGACCCGACGCGTGCTGGTAAACCACTACTGCAACGCGTGGAGCCTCCTGCCCTGGGGCATCGAAGAGGGCGAGCGCCCCGCCACGGCCGACCGGCGCGTCATCGTCCCGGTCTCCGGCACCGACCCCTATGCCTGGAAGGGCTACGAACCCGCGCAGGACAAGATCTGGATCCGCAACTGCAAGGCGGCGGATGAGCTAAGGGAAGAGGCGGAGTAGTTCAGTAATTATTGGTCCGCAAACCGCGTTATTTGCCCCTTAGTATGTAGTCTTCGTAGTCATTGAAGTAGTAACATTTCGAACTTAGTCGTGATGTAGTACTGTTTCCTATCCTATCTGAGATTCCGCCCAAAACCTGTATATAAGTGATTTGATATCGTCAACTTGCTAAGCTAATCCAGGATAACCCTCAGCAAGATTGACTTAAAACATAAATAGTAGTCGACTATTTGCTATGAAGTAAAACTTATAGGATAATATTGACATATGATATGCATTATGGTAAATTTTAAATCGAGTGGTTTCTCGATACCGTTGTTATATCTGATCAAGTATACGAACGGGACTCAATTCCACCGAAAGGAGTCGGATATGACTGTCACTCTAGAACAGCTTGGCCAGTGTTTGCGGCTAGCACGAGAAAACCGAAAGATAACGCAGGAAGAAGCTGCAATTGTACTAGGGGTACAAACGTCAGCGATCAGTCGTATGGAAACTGGTCAGCGTCAAGTTTCAACATTGGAACTGACCCGGCTGGCGGAGTTGTACAATCGTCCTATTGAGTGGTTCGTTAGTCCGACTTCCTTAGAGGACTCGCTCGACCCGATCGTCGCTCTTTTTCGAGCTGAACCGGGACTTCAGGAGGATGTTGTAAAAAAGGAAGCTGATCGTTGTCTGCGGTTACTCCGAGAAGGAGCGAAACTCAGAAGGCTGACCGGTGGGAGTACCGAAGTTTCCCTGCCACGTTTTGAGCTACCAATTCCTCGATCGACCGGTCACGCAATCTCACAGGGTCAGTACGTAGCTGAACAAGAGCGTAGGCGTCTACAATTGGGCCAGGCTCCCGTTAAGGTGCCCGAGACCTTCTCCCACCAGAACATCTGGACTGCGGCGATCAAGTTGCCCGATGATGTTTCCGGTCTTTTTTTGAGCAGTCCTGAGTTTGGAATGGCGATCCTTGCGAATCGTGCCCAGGCCCCCGTCCGTCGGCGTTTCTCATTTGCCCATGAACACGGCCATGCACTTATGGACAGAGATAAGCCAGCCTCCATAACCAATGTTGGAAATGCCCAGATGAGGACCGAGCAGCGAGCTAACGCATTTGCTGCTGCGTTTCTTATGCCGGAAGAGGGTGTGCGTGAGTTTATGCACAGTATGGGGAAAGGCAGAATTGTTCGACGAGATGAAACTGCAGTAGATGCCGTAACTGACGAGGGAATTCAAGGTCAACTACGTAGTCCATCAGGCTCACAGAAAGTCACCTATACCGATGTTTCATTATTGGCCTGGCATTTTGGAGTCAGCTATGCGGCTGCGGTATGGCGGCTACGCGGGTTGAATCATATCAACCAGGAACAAGCCCAGGACCTACTTGCACGGACGGAAGAGGCTTTACGATATCGGCGTGCTGTTAGTGCGGCTTCAGAAGATAACAACTCCAACGGCGATAAGCAGTGGGACCTTGAATTAAAATGGCAGATTCTGTCATTGACTTTGGAAGCGTGGTGGAGAGAGGAGATTTCGAAAAGTCGACTGCTTGAAGTAGGTCGCCTGCTGGATATTGACGACGAAACGATCCTGGACTTGGCTGAATGAGGTAATCCAAAATGGAGTTCAAGGACGAAAAACCAATAGTCATCGATACTTCAGTGTTACTGAATTTCGTGAATATCGGTCGCATCGGTCTACTTGCCTGTCTTGGTACAACCGTAGTCCTACTCGATCAAGTCATGGCAGAAGTTATACGACCGGATCAGATAGCACAGGTCGAAGAAGCAATCGCGAGAGACACATTGGAACTACATAGTGTCTCCGACCCTGATGAGTTATCGTTGTTTGTACATTTAATGTCTGCTGGAAGACTTGGTGCTGGAGAGTGTGCTGTACTAGCCACGGCAGTTACCCGGCGTTGGATTGCCGGGCTTCAGGATAAGCGGGCGATCAAGGAAGGTAAACGGCTCTGCATGGATCTGGTCCTGTGGCAAACAGAGGACATCGTATTGAAGCTTATCCGTAACGGAAAACTGACGGTTGAAGAAGCCAATAGGTTTCTTGTGGAGTGGAAGGAGAAGTATCGGTTCAAGTCTAAATATAGCAGTTTTCAACCATTCATGTAACAGAATTTACTTTGTAGAAAGTGTTTAGATCTGTTTTAACACCAATCAAAGGAATGGCAGGTAGATGATTTAGATCTGAGGTGTTAACTGCAGGCAAAGCTCAACACTGGATAGATGTTACATGCCGTTGAGAGGCCTTCGCGGTTATACCAGGACCCGGATTCTTCCCTTGACCACCTGCTCGCGCCAATCACTCCCTGACCGCGGCGAATCCGATTACGGGCGGGGCAGCCATGAATTCGTCCCAGAACCTGTTGTCCCGCTCGGATGGATGCAACTGCGAATCAATCCAGTGAAAACCGGCAAAGCCGGCTTCCTCGAAGGCCCGGTGATAGTTCCCCTGCGAGAAAAAGTAGTTGTTGAACTCGAACCGCGTGCCGTCGTCGTTCGTGAACCGGTAGACAATCGGATCGCCGTCGGACGGCGTCTCGGTATACTCCTTTTCGAATCCGTACCGGGCGTATGAGACCGTGCCGCCGGGCGCGTTCAGCACGTTGTCGTTGAAACCCACGAACCGCCCACCCGGTTTCAACGCGCCGTACGCCGCCTGGACGAAACGGAGGAGTTCGTCCACGTCACGGGCGTAGTTCAGCAGGTACATGGCCACGACGAGATCGACCGGCTCGTCCAGGACCAGTGCCGCCGCGTTCCGGTGCAGATACCGGCAACCCGCAGGACGCGCGCGTTCCTCGTCCTCGGCCAGCCGGATCATTTCAGCCGAGACGTCGACGCCGAGCACTTCCCTGGCGCCCGCGCGTTTCAGCTTGCGCGTATAGAATCCATCACCGCAGGCAAGGTCGAGCGCTTTCACCCCGCTGATGTCCCCGAGTGTTTCGAACAGGGTGAATTCCTCAATATAATTGCGAAAGGACAGTTGCTTGGAGTCTTTGTAGGCCCCGGCGATGGCATCGTATTCGGATTCGGCTGGATGGGTCATTCGGATTCTCCGGTCAGGTAAGGCGTCTCATATAGCGACATGCTTTAATGCGCTCTACATTTAACAAAATAGCTAAGCAGAAAGGAGTTTCAAGTTCCATTGACAATTCCTCCCGTGTGCTGCGATCCAACCCGCAATTCCGTTGACGCAACGGCCTTCCCTCCTTAAGTTTCCCTTTGTTTTTCGAATCTTGAAGATCAAAGCAACTTGAAGATCATCTCGAAGAACCATCCCCCTTACACGGCGGAGCCTTGCGTGAACGTCATTTGCGTCTGCCTGGACACCTTCCGCGCCGACATCATCGGCCCGGGAAGGAAGTACAGTCACGCGCACACGCCCAATCTCGACGCCTTCCACGGCAGCAGCATCCGGTTCAACCGTGCCTTCGGCGAGGGACAGCCCACGTTGCAGGTGCGACGGGCGCTGTTTACGGGGATGCGCAGCTTCCCGTGGCGGTACAACTTCGACCGGCGCGGACACTGGCACCACGCACCGGGCTGGCACAAGATCCCGCCGGAGCAGGACACGATCGCGGAGGTGCTGCTGGAACGGGGGTACCTGACGGCGCTCATCGCCGACACGTACCACATGTTCAAGCCCACCATGAACTTCTCCCGGGGGTTCGCCCACCTGGATTTCGTGCGAGGGCAGGAGTCGGACAACTGGAAGAGCGGTGACCCGAGGCTGGTCGAGGCGCAACTCGCCCGGCACGTTCGAGCGCCCGTGGACATGTCCCGGCACGTAGGCCTGGTGAACTACCTGCTGAACCAGCGCCACAGGAAGGGCAAGGACGACTACCAGTGCGCCCGGGTGTTTAACTCGGCCTGCGAATGGCTCGCGGACAACCATACGGCGGGGCCCTTCTTCCTGTGGGTCGACAGCTTCGATCCCCACGAGCCCTGGGATCCGCCGACGGAATACGCCGACCGGTACTTCGAACATGACGGCCTCGACTTCATCGTGCCCGGTCCCGCATACGCGAGTGCCGGGGGAGACAGGGGAGGCAGGTCTGGCAGGGCGGGTGACTCAGGCGGCCCCGGCGGTCCAGGAATCTCAGGCGGACCATCGGAAGCCGAACTCCGGCGTATCGAAGCGCTGTATCTCGGGGAAGTCACCCTCGTGGACGAGTACGTGGGCCGGCTGCTCAACACGGTATCGGACCTGAACCTCCTCGACGAGACCATGATCGTGATCCTGTCGGACCACGGAACCCAGTTGCTCGACCAGGGGAGTTTCGGCAAGGGACCGAACGAACTGCATCCCTTCAATACGCAACTCAACCTCATGATGCGGGCACCGGGAGGACCGGCGGACATCGACGTGGACGCCTTCGTGCAGAACCACGATCTCATGCCCACGCTGCTCGGGCGGCTCGGGGTCCGGGCGGACTGGACGGACGGGGCCGACCTGTGGCCGCTGGTCACGGGAGAGCAGGCCGCTGTCCGGGACCGTATCGTGACCGGGTGGGCATCCTTCATCACGGGCAACGCCGTGGGCCGGGCCAGCGTGCGGGACGACCGATGGAACTTCTGCACGTCGGTGGGCTACGAGGACGAGGCGGGCGATGAACTCTTCGACCTGGCGAACGACCCGGAGGAGCGGCGGAACGTCGCCGCGCTGCATCCCGACATCGTTTCGGAACGTCGCAGCGACGTGGAGGGCGTCATCGGCCAGCCCCTCCCCGGCCGTATGGTGGAAGTATGCGATCCCGCCCCGGCGCCCATGTCGCACTGGCTGGAGCAACGGTTGCGACGGCAGGATTGAACCGAGGTTGTGTGGATCGAGACCTGCCTGGGACGGCCGCGGGATTGAACGGTGCCGGTAGCGAACGCGCCGACCTGCGGGGATGGGGTTCATTTCTTCTCATGACTTCTGAGGGCGCGTATATCACTTGTACAATTGTACAACTAAAGGCCGCGTGTAGTCTGTGACGCCGGCGGAGTGATCATGCGGTTAGCGAACAAAGCCGCCATCGTGACGGGCGCGGGGGACGGGATAGGACGAGGCATCGCCCTGGCGCTCGCCCGTGAAGGCGCCTCGGTGGCGGTGTGCGACGTAAACGCCGAAACCGTTGCGGAGACCGGCCGTCAGATCGCGGAGGCAGGCCGGCCCGTCCTGTCGGAAGCGCTGGACATCACCGACCACGGCCGGGTCAGGTCCTTCGTGGACGGCGCGGCGTCCCGGTTCGGCAGGATCGACATCCTGGTCAACAACGCCGCCATCATGCCGGTGAGCTCCATCGAGGACCAGGATGAGGAGACCATGTCCCGCATCCTCTCCGTCAATCTCCTGGCGCCGGCCGTCTTCAGCAAGTACTGCATTCCGCACATGCGGGCGGCAGGCGGCGGATCAATCATCCACATGGCCAGCGTGACGGGCCATAACGGCCATCCGGGCGTGGCCGTCTACGGGGCGACGAAGGGCGGGCTGATCGCCCTGGCCCGGGGCCAGGCCATGGAACTGGCCGAAGACCGGATCAGGGTCAACACGGTCTCGCCGGGCACGGTGGATTCGCCTATGCTGCACAACTTCGTGAAGGAGAACGCCGAAGACCCGGAAGCGGCGCTCAGGGCTTTCGACCGCCTGCACCCCATCGGACGGATCGCCACCATCGAAGAGGTCGCCAACGTGTTCGTGTTCCTTGCGAGCGACGAATCCAGCGACATCACAGCGACGGACATCCGGTGCGACGGCGGCTACGCGGTCCAGGGGCGACAGCCGACGGAATAGCGTAATGAAGCGGTCCGCCTCGTCGGATGCCGCCCGGCTAATTTTTCCAGGGGCGATCACCGGGCGGATCAGCAGCGCAATTGCACAAAATAAAGAACATTCGAAATAACAAATGAAGGAGAACATATGCCGGTAGGAGTCTGCGCGTACTCGTTCAACACGGGATACGACGCCTTTGAGCTTATGGACATGGCCGTCGAACACGGCCTCGCGGGCGTGGAGTTTCCACCCGACGACTGCCTGCCCGATCTGTCCCCGGCTTCGCTGGCACGAGCCCGTACCCGCGCCGAGGAGAACGGGCTGTTCGTCGTGGCGGACGGCGGCCAGGTCGAGGGCGAAATGCTGCGGCGCCTGATTCCCGCGGCCTCGGGCCTCGGCGCCTCGACGTTGCGCGTGGTCATGAGCGGTGTACTCGGCGGCGACCGCCGGCCGCTGTCGGGCCGGTGGAACGCCCATCTCGCGGCGTGCAGGGACATCTTGCGCGAGATGCTGCCCCTGGCCGAGGAACACGGGGTGACCATCGCCGTGGAGAACCACTCGGACGCCACTTCCCACGACATGCGCTGGCTCTGCGAGGAACTGGACAGCCCGTACATCGGCATCACGCTCGACGTGGGCAACGTGCTGGCGGTCTGCGAGGAACCCTTCGGATATACGGAACGAATCCTCCCTTACCTGAATCATGTCCACCTCAAGGACTACACGATTCATCCCTCCGACGAGGGGTACCGCATCGCGCGGTGTTCACTGGGCAGCGGCGTGGTCGACTACCCCGGACTGCTTGCGTTGATCGACGGATACCGGGCCCGGCGCGGCCCGGCAGACTCGCGCGGCCAATCCGATCCGGAGGATCAATCCGGTCAGTCCGGCCAGCCCGGTCAATCCAGATGGACCGGCGAGATCACGAAAACCATCGAACTGGGCGCCATCTACGCCCGGCACGTGCGCATGCTCATGGAGGACTACTGGGCGGAATACCCCGATCGAGATATCAGGGACCTGCTGCCGTTTCTGCGGCTGTACTGGTCTCACGTCCGCCCCGGCGGGGAAGACTGGCGCACGCCCCGGGAGAAGGACGAATCCATCGAGGCCCTGAAGGCATACGAGACGCGGGAATTCGAAGAAAGCGTCGCTTATCTGAATGAAATCGGGGCCGTCCGGACGGACTCCGGCGCATCCTGAATCATCCTGAATCATCCTGAACCAGGCGGGTCGATTAATGAGTTATTCCTTACATTCCGGCGGCCAGTTTGAAAAGCAGGCGGCAGAAACTAAGATAGCGCGCCTGGACCAGTCCGACATGCACGGATCCATCGGATCGATACCGGACCAGATGGAGGCGGCCTGGGAGGAAATCGCGGAACGCACTTTCCCCGACGCCTGCCGGAACGTCAACCACGTGGTCGTGGCGGGCATGGGCGGATCGGCCCTGGGCGCCCACCTGATTCAGGACGTCTTCCAAGACCGGCTGCGCGTGCCGGTGACCGTCGTATCCGATTATGCGGCGCCTTCGTGGATCGACGAACGGACCCTTATCGTACTGTCCAGCTATTCCGGAGGCACGGAGGAAGTGATGGCCGTGGCGGAACACGGCCTGTCCAGAGGGATCCCGATGATCGCCCTGACCACGGGGGGCAACCTGGAAGCGTTCGCCGGTCGCCATGGGCTGCCGGCCGTGGTGTTCGGCAGCGAGCTCAACACCTGCGGACAGCCGCGGATCGGCCTGGGCTACGCGGTCACGTACCTCCTGGCCATGTTCCGGCAACTGGGCTTCGTGGAACTCGCCGGATCCGAGCTTACGCGTGCCATCATGCTGCTTCGCGAGGCGAACCCCCTCTACGCGGCGCCCGAAGAGGAGAACCCCGCCTACGCGCTGGCCCGGTCCACACGAGGAAAGTCCATTCTGATCATGGCTTCCGAGCATCTCACGGGCAACGCCCACATCATGGCCAACCAGTGGAACGAGAACGCCAAGAACCTGGCCGCGTGGTTCGCCATACCGGAATTGAACCACCATCTGCTCGAAGGGATGGCCCATCCTGCGGAGAATCGGGACGGGCTCGCCGCCGTGCTGATCCAGTCCGGCCTGTATGATCCGCGGAACCGTCGTCGACAGGAGATCACCCGCACGTTGCTCGAGGAGCAGGGGATCGCGACCTTGATCATAGCGCCCCGGGGAGAAACCGCCCTCGAACAGGCCTGCGATCTGCTCTTGTTCGGCACCTACGCCAGTTTCTACCAGGCGGTCATGAACGATGTGGATCCTTCACCCATACCGTGGGTCGACCAGTTCAAGCGGCGCATGACCGAATGACATCACAGGCGCAAAAAAGGGCACGCGCATTCAGGGACAGCAGGATATGAGCGAAATCGTCACCTATCTGCGGGGAAAGACGCTGCTGATCACCGGCGCCACCGGTTTCCTTGCGAAAGCGATCGTGGAAAAGATCCTGCGGTGCGCCCCGGATGTCGGCCGCATCTACCTGGTCGTCCGGGCCCGCAGGAGGAAGGACGGCACCACGCTGACGGCGCGGGAACGGGTGGAGGAAGAGATACTCCAGTCCGCCGCCTTCGCCCGGCTGCGCGAGACCCACGGCGATCGTTTCGCGGATATCATGGCCGCCAGGGTCCATGCCGTAGAGGGCGACCTTACCCTGAACCACCTCGGACTGGAACCGGACCTCTACCGCCGGCTCGCGTCGGAAGTCGACGTCGTGCTCACCTGCGCGGCTTCCGTGACTTTCGACGAAGAAATCGACGCCGCCCTCCAGCTCAATACCCTCGGCGCGCGGCGCATGCTGGATTTCGCCATGTCCTGCGGCGACGCCACGCTGATCCACGTCTCGACGGCCTACGTCAACGGCCAGACCAGGGGTCGGATTCCCGAAACCCCGCCCCGCCCGGACTGGTCCATGGCCCAGGAAATGGGGCGGAGCGACGCCCCCTTCGACCTGGAACGGGAAATACGGGACATACTCGCCAGGGCGGATGAGATCCACGACGACTCCCGGTCGCCGGACCAGCAGGAACGTTTCAGGAAGATGGCGCTGCAACAGAACCCGAGCCCCACGCAGCGCTGGCTCGACGCCCAGATGGAGACTTTTCGCAAGCGCTGGCTCAAGGAACGGCTCATCGAGGAGGGCATGCGCCGCGGGCAACATTGGGGGTGGCACGACAGCTATACCCTGACGAAGGCCATGGGCGAGCAGCTGATCGTCAAGCACCGGGGCGACCTGCCCACGGCCATCATTCGGCCTTCCATCGTGGAAAGCGCGCTGGTCGACCCCGAACCGGGATGGATCGAA
Source organism: Candidatus Latescibacterota bacterium (assembly GCA_022822725.1). Taxonomy (GTDB): domain Bacteria; phylum JAAXHH01; class JAAXHH01; order JAAXHH01; family JAAXHH01; genus JAAXHH01. The sequence goes on along the minus strand of JAJEAN010000001.1, from coordinate 52,857 downwards.
GGGCTCAAGGTGGCCGACCCGCTCATCGACGCGGTGAGCAAGGGACGCCTGCCGGACTTCCCCGGCCAGAAGGACATGATCGTGGACATCATCCCGGTGGACATCGTGGCCAACACGACCCTGGCGGCCATGGCGCACACGGCCCGGGAAGGCGGGATCGGCGTGTACCACGTATCGACGGGCGACAGGAATCCCGTCCTCTTCCACCAGGCCTTCGAACACTCATACGAGTACTTTCAAAAGCACCCGCGCCTGAACCGGAACAACGAACCCATACCGATCCAGCGGTGGACCTACCCGACGCTAGGCCAGTTCCGGCGCCGGTACAACATGCGCTATGTCTATCCCCTGAACGCCGCGTTGTGGACGTTGAACCGCTTCAACCGGATCACCCTGCTGAACAACCTGAAGCGCAGAATCGCCGTGATGAAGTCGGCGATCTCGCGCATGCTCTACTACGCAGCGATCTACAGTCCCTACACGTCCCTCGAATGCACCTTCGAAACGGACCGCACGGTCCGGTTGCACGAGCGTCTGGATCCGGAGGACCGGTTGCTCTTCAACGGCGACGTTTCCAGGATCCACTGGAAGACGTATTTCCAGGAAATCCATATCCCCGGCCTGAAACGCCACGTGCTGAAGACCGATGAGCCGAAGCCCGTGGTCACGGAAGAAGAGGAGGTGGCGGAGCGTTCCGGGTTCGCCCGGGCCGGGGAAGACGCCCTGCCCCATCTCGACACGCTGACGGACATCCTGGCCAAGAGTGCGGACATGTACGGCGACAAGACTGCGCTGCAGATGCAGCGTAACGATGGCTGGATCCGCTATTCCTTCAAGGACGTGTTCGCCCTGGCCGGGCACATCGGCTGGCAGTGGCGGTCCAGCGGTTTGCATCCGGGCGACCGGATCTTGCTCTTCTCTGAGAACAGGCCCGAATGGGGCATCACCTGTTTCGCCGGGTTGGTGGCCGGGGCGGTGCTCGTGCCCGTAGACCGCCGCTCGACGCCCCAGGAAGTATGGCGCATAGCCCGGTTTACCGAATCGAAAGCCATCCTCTGCACGGAAACCGGTCACGCGTTGCTTACGGCGTCGGCGGAGCCCGGCGGCGAACCGGCGGAGCCCGGCGGCGACGTCATGTTCTGGAATATCGAAAACTACGGACTTCCGTTCGACGCGCCGCAACGGTCCGCGTCGCCCGTCACCCTCAATGAGGAGCCGCCCCCATGGGCGCCGGTGGAACCCGATACGCCGGCCGCCATCATGTTTACCCGGGGCATGGCGGCCGAATCTCACGGCGTGGTGCTGACCCACCGGAACTTCGTTTCGAATCTGCTGTCCCTCGCCGAGATCCTTCGCGCCTACCGGACCGACCATTTCCTGTCCCTGCTCCCTATGAGCCAGGCCCTCGAGTTTACGGGCGGCTTCCTCATGCCGTTCTACGCGGGGGCGACCATTACCTATACCGCGTCGGTACGGCCGCGGTCCCTGGTCGGCCTGATGGATGAAACGGGGGTCAACTGCCTGATCGCGGCGCCCCGGATATTCGGGCTGTTGCACGGGTCACTGCGGCAAACGGCCGCTAAGAACGGCGAAGGCGTCGTTTCCCGTATGCGGCTGCTGGTCAGCGGAGGCGGCACGCTCGATTCGGATCTGTACCACGCCTACCGGGAGATCGGCCTGACGATACACGAGGGATACGGGCTCACGGAAGCGGCCCCGGTCGTGACCGTCAATCCCATGGACCGAAGCAAGCCCTCCTCCGTCGGCGTGGCCCTGCCGGCGGTGGATGTTGAAATCCAGGCCCCCGACAACGAAGGCAACGGCGAGATCGTCGTGCGCGGAAAAAACGTCATGCAGGGGTACTACAGGAACCCCGCGGCGACGGAGAACCGCCTTCGCGGCGGGTGGCTTCACACCGGGGATATAGGGCGCATCGACCGGGACGGATACCTGTATATCGCGGACCGCCTGGACCGCATCGAACGCCCGGTCCGCCTGGGCCGCACCGCGCAACTGGGCGGGTCGGCGCCGGACCGACCGGGCGGGTCCGCGCAAGGCAGGCCGGAAGGATCGGCCGGCCGGCGGACGGGACGCGCCGGTAACGGCCGGGAACACGCCGCGACGGCCTTCTTCGACGTGGACGGCACCATCGTGGACGCTACGATCGTACACTATTACGCTTTTTACAGGACCTGGGGTTATTCCGCCCCGCGGCGCCTCCTCTGGACCATCGGATTCCTGCCGAAAATCCTCTATTACATCGTCCTGGACAAGATCAGCAGAAGCCGTTTCATCCAGTCGTTCTACCGGCAGTACCGGGGCTTCAAACGCGGGGACTGCGTATCCCGGAGCGAGCGGCTTTTCGAGGAAGTCATGCGTCCGCGCATGTTCGCCGGCGCCGTAGACCGCATACGGGCGCACCAGCAACGGGGCGAGCGCGTGGTCCTGGTCACCGGGTCCCTGGATTTCGTCATGGAGCCGTTGGCGGAATACACCAAGGCGGACGACCTCATCGCCCTGTCCATGAAGGAAGACGAGGGCCGGCTGACCGGCGAGACGGAAGGCCCGCCCATCGGGGACGAGGCAAAGGCCCGTATCGTCCGGGATTACGCCGAACGCCGCGGTATCGACCTGTCCCGGAGCTACGCCTATGCCGACAGCGGTTCGGACGAGCCCATGTTGAGCGTGGTAGGGCACGCCGTCGCCGTGAACCCGGGCGGGAAGCTGAAGAAAGCCGCGGAAGCCGGTGGATGGGAAGTCGTGCACTGGACCCATGCATGAAAGCCGTACAATACATCAAGAGCGTACCCCGGTACCTGTTCGTCCGCACCCTCGGCCATCGGCGCCCCGGTTCGGCCACCGGCGCGCTGTCGTGCATACGCATGGCGGACGTCGATCCCCCGGCGCTTCCGACGCCTGAATGGATGCGCGTCAGGCCGCTCCTTAGCGGAATCTGTGGATCGGATCTTTCCACCATACGGGCGAAGGGCAGCCCCTATTTCTCGCCCTTGATCTCCTCGCCTTTCGTACTGGGCCACGAAGTGGTGGGCGAGGTCGTGGAGACCGGTTCCGGTCCCAGGGACGTTTCCCGGGGAGACCGCGTGGTGATCGAACCCGGCCTCTGCTGTGCCGTCCGTGGTATCCACCCGCCCTGCCCTATGTGCCGGGCAGGCGATTTCGGGCTGTGCGAGATGGTCATGCATGGCGACATTTCCCCCGGGATACAGACCGGGTACTGCAGGGACACGGGCGGTGGGTGGAGTACGTCCCTGGTGGCGCACCCCTTCCAGGCCCACCGGGTGCCCGACAGGCTTTCCGACGAGGAAGCGGTCCTGGTCGAACCCTTCAGTTGCTGTCTGCACGCCGTGCTGAAGTCTTTCCCCGGTGACGACGAGACCATCCTGGTGATCGGTTGCGGCGCCATCGGACTGCTCACCATCGCGGCCATCCGCGCCCTGGGCGGGAAGTGCCGCATCCTCGCCGCCGCGCGATATCCCCATCAGCAGGCCCTGGCGTCCGCCCTCGGCGCCGACCGTGTCATCGGCCGGGGCGAAAACCTCTACGATACGGTCAGCGAAGTGACCGGGGCGGAGATCCACCGGCCCGAAATCGGGCGGCCCGTATTCATCGGCGGCGTGCACCGGACCTTCGACTGCGTGGGCTCGTCGCGCACCATCGACGACGCGCTCCGGTTGACCGGCTCCGGCGGCGGCGTCAGTGTGGTGGGCATGCCGGGCATTCCCGCCGGGATCGACTGGACGGCGGTGTGGTACAAGGAATTGAAGGTGCAGGGGGCCTACGCCTACGGGACGGAGGAACATGAAGGCCGATCCGTGCGGACCTTCGACCTGGCCATGGACCTGATCGCGTCGGGGGCGGTCGGCCTTGAACCCCTCGTGACGGATCTCTTCCCCCTGAAGGACTATCGGAAGGCCATCGGACGGGCGATGGAGGCCGGCCGGCAAGGCGCCGTCAAGGTAGCCTTCGACCTGAGGAACGAACCGCGGTCATAGTCTGATGGTGCCTGAACCGCGGTCATAGGCCCGATGGCGCCCGAACCGCGGCCATAGTCCCGATGACTCCTGGCGCCGCCGGGTATCCAGCTTAAATCGTGCGAATCGGAGCAGGCCCGTGCCCTACCTGAAGTTACTGCACGCCAAAACCCCGCAAGTACATGCCCTGTCGCGGGATGTCACTGTCCTGGGCCGTTCCGGCGAGGCCGACATCGCCATTCGCGGCGACCGGGGCGTTTCGAAACTTCATGCGCGTATCGAAACGGAGGCGTCGGGCTACGTGATCGCGGATCTGGGCAGCCGGAACGGGACCTACGTCAACGATCATCCCGTTGGTGGCGAGCCCGCCCCGTTGCTGCCCGGTGACCGCATCCGGATCGGCCAGACGATCCTGGTCTTCGAGGCGGGAGCACCCTCGGGGGCGGCGCCCGCGGCAAAGGAGGACGGCCCCCAGGCGCAACCCTCCCTATTCCGGGCGGATCAGCTTCCCTACACGATGGCGGGCAGGGCGGGCGGCACACCCGCCGTCAAGCCCGAGGAAACCGATAGCCGGCTGTTGAAACTCACGGAACTGAGCAAGGAGGTCATGACGGCCCGCAGCGAAGCCGAGTTGGGAGCACTCGTGACGCGAAGCCTGCTGGAATGGCTGGAGGCGGACTGCTGCGCGATCGTCCAACCCGTTGAAACCGGGGATGGCTATGAATTCGAAATCCAGACGCTGGCCTCCCGGCCCGGTTACGAGGACCGGTCGATTTCGATCAGCACGACGGCGGTGAAGCAGGCGCTGGAGAACCGCATGGCCTCGATCACTTCGAATGCCCTGGGGGACGAGCGGTTCAGAGACCGCCAGAGCGTGATCGTCCGCGGTCTGGTGTCCATACTGTGCGTGCCCCTGTGGCATGAAGACCGGGTGTTCGGCCTGCTGTATCTCGATTCCGCGGATCCGTCCGTGCAGTTCACCGTGGACCATCTCGGCCTGTCGAGCGCGGTGGCCAACCTGACCGCCATCAAGACCGACAACCTGCGCCTGTTCGACGCCGCCGTGGCCAAGAGCGCGCTGGACAAGGAACTGGCCCTGGCCGGTGAGATCCAGGCCGGGCTGCTGCCGGGAGAAAGCTATACCTTCAACCTTCTCGCATGCGCGGGCACCCATGTGTCCTGCGAGGAGATCGGCGGGGATTATTACGACTTCATTCCCTATGGGGAGGACGTCCTGACGGTGACGATCGCGGACGTGACCGGACACGGCCCGTCCAGCGCACTGCTCATGGTCGCCTGCAAGACCATGCTTACCACCCTCATCGACATCGGTGTACCGCTGGTTGAACGTGTCGGCAGGTTGAACGAGTACATGCTCCAACATTCCTCGGTGAGTCAGTTCATCACCTTCTTCCACGCCGAGATCGATACCCGGGCGGATACCCTCCGGTACTGCAACGCCGGGCACAATCCGCCCATGCTCCTGGCGGGGGAAGGGCCGGTTCAGAAGCTGCATTCCGTTACGCCGCCGCTGGGGATCGCCGCCGTTTCCTTTGAGATGGAAGCGGTACGGTTCGGACCCGGGACCAGGCTGGTCATGTACACCGACGGCGTCACCGAGGCGGCCAACGCCGACGGCGAGCTGTATGAGGAGCAAAGGCTCGAGTGCCTGCTGACGAAACACCGGCGCCAGGATGCGGGAGCTTTGAAGGACACCGTCATGACGGCGGTGTTCGAGTTTTCCGCGGGGTCCCGGCAATGTGACGACGTTACCCTGGCCGTGGTGGAGCATACCGGCGCTTAACGCCCGCGCGGTGGGCCCGTGCACGGTGGGCCCGTGCGCCCCTGAAGAGGTGACGACCGGACAGTGCGCGGGAAGGGGCATCAGTACCGTCAGATCCAGCCGTGATCGATGCTGACCGGTGAACCGGACTGCTGGTGGGTCCACTGTCCCCCGCTGGCCAGCGGCACCTCGCGGCCGGAAATGGAAGACTGCTCCGCGGCGAACAGGATCTCCATGACGTGGCGGCCCCATTCCCCCGGCGTCGGTGGTTCGATATCCTTGCGGACCGACTCGACGAATCCCTTCCACTCGTTATACATGGGATGAGGCGGGTCGTCGAAGGGCACGTCCTCCCACTTGTTGTCCCTGCCCACCCTGACGTACTTCTCGCCGGACTCGCAGAAGCGCAGCGAACCGTTGGCGCAGATCACCTGGCACTCGTGGTTGGGGCCGCCGTCGGCGTAGCCCACGGCCACCGCCACGCCCGACGTGCCGTTCTTGTAGCGGATGAAGGCCGTGGCGGAATCGTCCGCGGCCTGGTAGTGCGCCCGGTTTCCGATGTTGGCGGAGACCGAGACCGCCTGCGAGGCCATGACCCAGGAAAGCCGGTCCACCACGTGGACCCCGTTGGTCATCCACATGCCGCCGCCGTGGAACCGGCTGCGGTACTGGGGCCTGCGGCTGCCGTACCCCCAGTTCTTCGACATGTAGCACACCCCCGTGATGGCCGGTCCCAGTTCGCCGGAGTCCAGGATTTCCTTGGCCTTGACGCTGGTGCCGTAGAAGTGCTGCGTCAGGCCCACCATGAGCTTGACGCCGTTGGCCGCGGCGGCCGCGATCATGTCGTCGCACTGGTCCAGGCTGATGGCCATTGGCTTTTCAACCAGGACGTGCTTGCCCGCATTGCAGGCGTCCACGGTCAGGCGGTGGTGCAACTGGTGGCCCAGGACGATGGCCACCGCTTCGACGTCGTCATCCGCCAGCAACTCCGTGTGGGTGGCGTAGCCCCTGGGAATGTCATACTTGTCCATGTATTCGCGACGCTTTTCCTCGAGAAGATCCGCGACCGCCACGATCTCCACGCCGTCCTGGTTCGAAATGGCCTCGCAGTGGGGACGGGCGATACCGCCCAGTCCGATGATGCCGACACGCAGGTTGGACACGGGTGATGCTCCTTTATGAGTGCGAGAAAGTGGGTCGGCGGCGTTGATCCGGGCAACCTGCTGCAGTTGATCCGGGCAACCCGCCGCCGTGAACATGTTGTCTATCAGGCGCCTTCAGTCTTCGAACGCGATACAGGAGTGTTTCTGCGGATTGTAAAATACGTCATTGTCACGGCCTTGTGTACTGTCCGTAACTGAATCGTCATAAAATTTCTTTATAGTTCTCATATACCTGAATATAATAAAACGGTGATATTCCGGCAGGCAATATGATCAACTTGGTATAAAATGCCAGGTAGCCACGAAGGACCTTTCATTATATTGGCAAGAACCAGTCCGCGCAGGCGCCGGAGCAGAAGCTGTAACCGAAGCAGAAGCCGGAACCGGAGCCTGTTTCGCCGGTACTCACCCGGTTGCCAGGGTTGGCAGACCAAGAGCGCTTTTAAGCCGAACGGGAACGCAGGATGACTGATCTGGTACATTCGTTAACGAACCAGTGGAAGCAGGCGACGTTTGCCAGCCTGATCATGACCCTGGTCCTCATTCCCTATAGTTTTGCGCTTTCGGAACTCATCTTCCACGGTCCGCTTCAATCGTTCGCCTTGCCCGGGACCGGCCTGTTGATATTCAGTTCGCTTATCTCCTGCCTGTTGTTCTCCCTGGCCGGCAGCAACCGCGGCGTGCTCGCCGGTCCGCACGAAATCGCCGCCGTGGCGTTCGCAACCATGAGCGCCGCTGTCGGAGCGAGCATGATGAGCGCGCCTGCCGAAGCGACCTATATGACCATGGTCATCCTGATGATACTCACCGGTGTTATTACAGGCCTGATCTTCTTCTGGATCGGTATAAGCCGGCTGTCCTACATGCTGCGTTTCGTCCCCTATCCGGTCGCGGCCGGGTGTTTCGCCGGGTTCGGCTGGATTCTCTGCATGGCTTCCCTGTCCATGATGAGTTCGACGTCGCTTGAGTGGCAGGCATTACCCCGCCTTTTCGATGCCGATGTAATCTGGAAATGGGTACCTGGTATCGCCTTCGGGGTCATACTGTTGCTCGTTACGCGACGCGGCAATGCCATTCCCATACTGATTATGAGTTTTCTGGTCCTTACGGGCATTTTTCACCTGGTGCTGTTCGCTTTCGACATTTCGATAGAAACGGCCAAATCGGCCGATCTCCTGTGGTCCGGAGGCGGGGTAACCAGCGGTCTGTGGCCCGCGTTCGCCCTGGATGACTTCAGCTTCGTGGACTGGAACGTGGTCTGGGAACAGATTCCGGCGGTCATCGTCGTGGCATTGCTCATGGTGCTTTGCCTGCTTTTGAATTCGAATATCATGGAGGTGGCTTCCGGAAAGGAAATCGACCTCGACAGAGAATTCCGCGTGGCCGGCGCGGCGGGCATCGTTGCCGGGGTGGCCGGCAGTCCCCCGGGTATACACTTCCCAGTACTGTCATCGACATCGCAGAAGCTGGGTGCCGACACGCCGTGGACGGGCGTACTGACCTCCCTGTGGTTAGGGATGACCCTGATCTTCGGCAGCGCGGTCCTGGAGTTGATCCCCATATCGTTGACGGGCGGGCTTTTGTTCTTCATTGGCGTCGATCTGCTGAACAACTGGGTGTTTCAAGTCCGCCGGAAGGTCAGCGGGATGGAACATGGGGTCATCATCCTCATGGCCCTGGCGATCGCCGTCTTCGGTTTTGTCGAAGGCGTAGGAATCGGGATGCTTGCCAGCCTCTGTCCCCTGGCTTTCCATCTCGTACGGCTGGAACCGGTCATGTCCGTGGAGTCCGGCACAGATCACCGCAGCGCCAAGGTCCGGTCCATACCCGACCGGGGCATTCTTCTGGTGCATGCGGAGCGGATCAAGATTGTCCGGCTGACCGGCTACATGTATTTCGTCATCAATTACCGGCTGATGAATCAACTTAAGAAAATCATGGGACAGTCGCCTGCCCCGACGTTCATCGTGCTCGACTGCACCCAGGTCGAGTGGTTCGATGCCTCCGCGGTCAACACGCTGTGCATGTTTCTCCATACTTCCAGGTCCAGCGGGGTACGGGTCGTATTCGCCGCCCCTCCCCCGCGGCTTGAGTCCAGTCTCGCTCATGACCTTCCAGCCGTGTTACGGCACAGGGTCTGGTTCGAAAAAAACCTGGACCATGCGCTGGAACGATGCGAAGACGAAATCATCGCGTCTGAGGGCGGGAACCGGAACGTTTCTTCGGATGACGAGTCGACCGATCTGCTGAGTCTCGTGGGCGATGAAATGGAAGACCATCTCGACCGGCAGATCCGCTTCGAGCTCCTGGTCGAGCAACTCACGCCCTGGCTGGAAAAGTGCGAATATGATGCGGGGGATTTGCTTGCCGGACCGCGCAATCTACACGACGGGATGCAGCTTGTCGTAAGTGGCAGGGTTTCGGTCTACGACGGTATGGGTGCGCGGCTTTGCCAGTACGGTCCCGGTAATATAATCGAGCCCAGGGCCGCGTTCGAATTGCGCCGGCCCTCTTCCAGGGCCGTAGTGGAAGAGCCCTGCGTAACCATGAAGCTCACACCTGCCCAGCGACGTGACCTGGAATCTGATGTGCCCGGTCTCAGTCGCGACCTCTATGGGTACGTGCTGACGGAAGACGCGTAGGCCGGGCCTTTCCCGCAGGTCAGTCAACGCCAGTCCGGTTCCGTCAACCGCGCCCGAAAGCTGTTGTCGACCCGCTATCGACAAGGAGGCGTCTCAGGAATCGTCCTCGTCCCGCCCGATCCCCAGGGCGTCCGCGACGCGGTTGATGTAATTGAACCACGACGCGATCAGCGTGATCTGCAGGATGGCGACGTCGTCGAACCCCACGGACCGAAGTCCTTCGAGATCGGCCTTCCGGATCTGCGTGGCATCCTCGGTAATCCGGACGGCGAAATCCAGCATCGCCCGGTCCTGCGCGCTCAGCGGCGCCCTGTCGTAGTCGTACTTGATCGCTTCGACCAGTTCGCTGTCCAACGTGACCCGACGCAGAAACTCTGCGTGCGAATCAATTCAGTAAACACATCGGTTTCTCGACGAAACGATGGTCGAAATCATCTCGTGCTGCCGGCGGCTCAGCGGCAGATCCGGCGACAGCAACACCCCGAAGGTGGCGAAGGCGTGGTGCAGCGCTTCCGGGATCAGCGAATGGGACGCCACGATGCCGGAAGTGCCGTCGTCGGTGGGGTGCACGGGCGTGTCGTACTCCGCGGGATAGAGCGCGCGCTGCGCCTCGAGGGCGGCGAGCAGCCGTTCGTCCCCATCGGACGCGGAGACGGTCTTAATCCAGGCCATGGTCTTCTCCTGACGGTCTCTGCTGCGTGGTTTGTTTTCTGAACACGAGTAAGTACACCGGTATGCCCAGTACGGTCACGCCGACACCGAGCAGGGCCTGCACGGGACTGTTGCCGAATAGCAGCACGAGCAGGACCGCGGCGAGGAGCAGGAACAGGACCGGCGTGACGGGGTAGAACGGGGTCCTGTATGGAGGCGTATCGGCCGTTTTGCGGCGGATCACGAACAGGCCCGCCACGGTCAATGCGATGAACAGGACGGCCACGAAGATGAAATAGTCCAGGATCTGGCTGAAGGTCCCCAGCCACACCAGCAGCGAGGCCAGTCCGCCCTGGATGGCGATCGCGCGGTAAGGCGTGCCGAAGGAGGGATGGACCGCGCTGGCGAATCGGAGGAAGACCCCGTCCCTGGCCATGGCGAAATACACGCGCGGGGCCATCAGCAAAAGCCCGGTGAGGCTGCCGACGATGGACAGAATGACCACGGAGGAGAACAGGATGCCGCCGCTGCGTCCGAAGAGCACCTCGCCCGCCTGTGCCGCGAAGGTCTCGTCGCTCGTGACCTGCGAGATGGGGACGAGATACATGAAGACGGCGCTGGTGGAAATGTAGGTTAACGCAACGATGCCAACGGCCAGTAGCAGCGCCCGGGGCAGGATGCGCGCCGGGTCCCTGATTTCGCCGGCCACCTTGTTCAGGTCCCACCATCCGGCGAAGGCGAAGAAGGCGCCCACGATGCCACCCGCGAGGGCGCCGAACAGCGGACCGGAATCCGCCGGCCGCTCCACGAAAGGCGTGAAGTTCGACCAGTCGCCGAGACCGAGGCCGAACCCCAGCAGGGAGATGACCGCGAGGACGCCGACCTTGAACACGGTCAGCAGGACGATGATCCAGGCGCCGATGCGCACGCCGTAGATATTCACGCCCGTGAGGACGACCAGTACGGCGATGGCCAGCAGCTTCATCGCGACCGGTTCCATCGGAAAGATATGGCCCGCGTAGCTCGAAAGGCCGGTCGCCAGGGTCGCCGTGATGCCGGGGTCCAGCACCATCAGGGACATCCAGCCATACAGGAAGGCCGTCGGAGTGCCGTAGGCTTCGCGGAGATAGATGTATCCGCCGCCTGCTTGGGGAAAGCGGGAGGCCAGCTCTCCGAAGCACAGCGAGCCGCAGAGGGCCATCCCCGCCATGGCCAGCCAGATGACGAGCAGCAGCAGAGGCGATCCCAGCGACTTGGCCATCCCGGCGGGCACCAGGAATATCCCCACGGCGATCATCCCGCTGATCACCATGGCCGTGGTCGGCCAGATACCCAGTTGTCGGCGCAGGTTACCCGTGGTCATGAACGCGTTTTCGTCGAGTTGGAGAACAGGACCGGCCGGTCACACCAGTTCGGGCTCGTTTTCGATCCGGCTCAGCCAGTAGTGGTTGTCGAACTGGTCGTCGCCGGTCAGGAACCGCCAGAAGTGGATCCGGTTGACGTGCTCGATGCGTTCTTCGTTCCCATGCCACGGCTGGTTCGTGCTCAGGATATGGCTGACTTCCGGGTCGTCGATGTCATCGGTATTCCACAGCCGGAGCTGCCTGACCGTCGGGTTGAGGCGCAGTTTGAACATGTATCGCATCTCGTCGGTGCGATTCGGCTGGGCGCAGTGCCACATGCCGTGATGGAGCACGATCAACGTGCCGGCTTTGCACACCATCGGCACCTGGCCCACGAAGTTGTGGTACCGGGCGATGTCGGATTCGCTGATGCGGCGGTAGTGGCTGCCGGGCAGGATCAGCGTTCCCCCCATCTCCCTGGGCGTGTCGTGGGCGAAATACATGAACTGGATGTCGAAATGCTGGCGCGTGTCTATGATGGCGTCCGCGTGCCAGTGCTGTCCGAAGTGATGGCCCGCCGCAACGGTGTGCACGGCGTGGTGATCGTAGAGCGGATCCGGACCGACGAGGCTGTGGATGATGCCCTCGATCTCCGGAAGGCGGAATACGCGTCCCACGGCCGCGTCCGGCCAGATGGCGCTGAGCGGCAATCCCGCCTTTTCCCGGGGAACGGTCTGGTTGTCCATTTCCTCTTTCACGGCCTGGTTCAGGTCGTCGGGTACCAGCTCGTCGAAGCGGAGGTATCCTTCCGCGACGAACCGGGCCATCTGTTTGGAATTCAATAGATGCTTCCTGTCAGCCATCGACCACCTCCATTTTTTCGAGGATGTACTCGTACTTGAGATAGGACACCTGGTATTCCGTACCCGGATAGGCCGGGTATTGCTGGGGAAACTGGACGACCCGCCAGCCGTCCCGCATGGCGTCCACCACGGAATCGTAGGGCGGCGTGGTTTCGCCGCCCGAGTCGGCGGCGTCACCCGATGTATGGCGTTCGTCGGCGGGCGCGGTCCCGTCGTATTCGGACCAGGCCACGACACTGGCGTGCAGGTCGGGGGTCCGCAAATAAAGCACCAGCAATTTCTGGCGTGTTTCAGGCATGAAGTTCCCTTTCCGGATTTGCGCCTTACCGTACTGAAACGTCTTCCCCGGCCGGATCGTCGTCGGCCGGATCGTCACTGCCGTCCGACACCGTCTTCCCCGGCCGGATCGTCACCGGCCGCCATCATCACCCGGTTCCGGTGATGCGCGCTATCGTGCCCGACGTGGACATCCCGTCCAGTACGGGCACTCTTTCCACACGGCCGCCGTAGGCTTCCACCACGTCCCAGCCCACCACTTCCTCGTGACCGTAGTGACCTCCTTTGACCAGGACGTCCGGCTTGAGCAGGTTGAGCAGCGGAATGGGCGTTGGTTCGCCGAAAAGGACCACATGGTCCACGCAGGCCAGGGCACCGAGCATGTAGGCCCGTTCCCATTCTCCGTATATCGGACGGCCCTCGTCCTTGATCGCCCGGACGGACGCGTCGGTGTTTATGGCCACGATGAGCAGGTCGCCGAAAGTTCGCGCGGTCTGCAGGAGATGGACATGGCCCGGATGAAGCAGGTCGAAGCAACCGTTCGTGAACACGACGGTGTCGCCCTGCCGGCGCGCGCGCTCCACGGCCGTTGCGAGTTCATCGCGTTCGACGAGTTTACCGCGGGTCTGCTGATCGTGCATAGCCGGCCATAGCGTGCGTTTTGGCGATTCGAGCGAGTTGTCCTTGATGTAACATCGGGAGAGCGGGGCATGTCAACCGAAATAACCGGGGGTCGGCCGTCGGACGGACGGGGCAGACCGTCGGACGGACGGACTGACGGCCGGACGGATGGATGGACCGTCGGCCGGCCGGACTGACTGACTGGTTCAGGATTTTACGAACATCATGCCGGGCAGTTGCCGCGCCGCGCCTTTCAGTTCGAGCGCCAGCAGGATACCAAGCGCCTGGGAGGACGTAAGGGAAAGAGAGGACGCCAGGTGGTCGATGTGTCTGGGATCCGAGGAAAGCCGGCCGTACATGGATGCCTCCTCGGGCGGCAGATCGAATGTCGCGCCGGCCGGTTCCGGTTTCGACCTGGACGGGTCGTAGCCCAGCCTGGGCGCCAGTTCGTCGATCACGTCTTCCACCCGCTGGATCAGCTTGGCCGTACCGTCCTTGATCAGCCGGTTCACCCCCTCGCTGCCGGCCGCGTCCAGCGGTCCGGGCACGGCGAAGACCTCGCGGCCCTGGTCCAGGGCGAAGCGTGCGGTGATCAGCGCTCCGCTGCGCTTGCCGGCCTCCACGACGATCGTTCCCAGCGTCGATCCGCTGATGATCCGGTTGCGCTGGGGGAAGTTGACGGCGTCCGGACCGGTCCCGAAAGGATGCTCCGTCATCACGGCGCCGTATTCCCGGATGGTTGCCATCAACTTGCGGTTCTCCGCGGGGTACGGCCTGTCGAGACCCGAGCCCAGGACCGCCACCGTACGGCCGTTGCCGCGCAATGCGGTCCGGTGGGCGAGTGTGTCCACACCCCGCGCCAGGCCGCTCACGACGGTGAACCCGTATGCACACAGTTCGGCGCTGAAGTCCTCGGCCATCCGACGGCCATAGGCCGAGGTAAACCGCGTCCCTACGATGGCAATGGACTGTTCGTCCTCCGCTTCCCAGCCGCCGGTAACGAAGAGCAGCGGCGGCGGATCGTAGATGTCGCGAAGCCGCTCGGGATAGTCCCGGTCGCGGAAGGTGACGATGCGCGCGTCGTTCCGGTCGAGCAGGCGCAACTGCCGGTCGACGAAGGCCTGGTCCCGGTGGCCGCGCACAGCCCGGGCGATCTGTGGCCCCACCCCTTCGGTCCGGGCCAGTTCGTCCACGGTGGCGGACAGGGCCGCGGTGGGCGACCCGAACCGGCGCAACAGTGCGTGGAACCGCGACGCGCCAATGCCGGGCACGCGCGCAAGGGTCAGCCAGGATGCCAGGTCCGTCACAGGCAAGTCCTCCATAGACCGGTCCTCGAGGGACGGCTATCCGGTGCAGATGCAGGCTACGGAAGTGATCCGGGAATCCGTCGGCGCGTAACACCGTCCGACGCGTTTCATATGAGTTTAGTCGGACGAGGCGGGGCCGAACTCGCGAAGAATCTGGCCGATTTCCCCGAGGAGTTCGGGGATGCCTTCTCCGGTGGCCGAAGAGATCGCCAGCACGGGGTTGTTTCGCTGGCCCGTGTGCTTCGCGTGGTCAGGGTCCACGTCGAGGCCGTCCAGGACGGACCGGTCCACGATCAGGTCCAGCTTGGAGAAGACGACGAGGGCGGGGCGGGAGAGGAGTACGGGATTGAACTGGCGGAGTTCGTTGACGAGCACTTCGTAGTCCTGCACGGGATCGGGCTGGCTCGCGTCGAGCAGGAAGACGAGGATCCGGGTCCGCTCGATGTGGCGGAGGAACTGGTGTCCGAGTCCCTTGCCCTCGTGGGCGCCCTCGATCAGGCCGGGGATGTCCGCCAGGACGAAGCGGTCGTAGTCTCCCAGCTTGACGATGCCCAGGTTGGGTTCGAGGGTGGTGAAGGGATAGTCGGCGATCTTGGGCCTGACGGCGGACAGGCGCGACAGCAGGGTGGATTTGCCCGCGTTCGGATGACCGACAAGCCCCACGTCGGCGATCAGCTTGAGTTCGAGTTCCAGCAGGCGTTCCTCGCCCGGCTGGCCCTCCTCCCATCGCCGGGGCGCCCGGTTGGTGGACGTGGCGAAGGCCGAGTTCCCGCGGCCGCCATGGCCTCCCCGGGCGATGACCAGGGTCTGGTCCTCCCCGACCATGTCGGAAATCACCGAGCCGGACTCCCGGTCCTTGACGATGGTCCCGGGGGGGACGCCGATGACCATGTCCGGGGCGTTCCGACCGTGCATGTCCTTGCCCTGTCCGTGCGTGCCGTTCCTGGCCCGGTACAGGTGCTGGTACTGGAAGTCGAGCAGCGTCCGCTTGCCCGGGTCGACCTGCAGGACGACATGGCCCCCGTCGCCGCCGTGACCGCCGTCCGGCCCGCCCCGCGGCACGTTCTTCTCGCGGCGGAAGCTGCAGCAGCCGTTGCCGCCGCGACCGGCCTTTACGTGGATTCTCGCGAAGTCGACGAACATGAGGGATATCCGAAGATCCGGTCACCCACGCCTGGTCGAATGGGCGCCCGCTCGAATAAGTAGCCGGTCGAATGGGCGTGCCGCCGGTGGCACCACGTCCGCTCGAATGGGCGGCCGCGTTGCCCGTGGCCTACATCCGCTCGATGATGGCGGTGCCGAATTCCGAGCACTTGACTTCTTGCGCGCCGTCCATCAGACGGGCGAAATCGTAGGTCACGATCCCGTCCCCGATGGCTTTTTCGATACCCTGAATGATCAGGTCGGCCGCTTCATCCCAGCCGAGATAACGCAGCATCAGTTCGCCGGAAAGGACGACGGAGCCGGGGTTGACCTTGTCCTGGTCGGCGTATTTCGGCGCCGTGCCGTGGGTCGCTTCGAACACGGCGTGTCCGGTCTTGTAGTTGATGTTGCCACCTGGCGCGATGCCGATACCGCCCACCTGTGCGGCCAGCGCATCGGAAATGTAATCGCCGTTCAGATTCATGGTGGCAATGACGTCGAACTCGTCGGGACGGGTCAGGATCTGCTGCAGGAAGATGTCGGCGATGGCGTCCTTGACCAGGATCTTGCCCTCCGGCACGTCGCCCCCGCATTCGTCCCAGCTGACCAGCCGGTCCGGGTACTCCTCCTTCGCGAGTTCGTATCCCCACTTCTGGAAGGCGCCTTCCGTGAACTTCTGGATGTTGCCCTTGTGGACCAGGGTGACGCTCTTTCTGTTCCGGGCGATGGCGTACTCGACCGCCGCGCGGATCAAACGCTTGCTGCCGGTCTCGCTCACCGGCTTGACGGCGATGCCCGAATCGGACCGTATTTCCCATCCGAACTCATCTTTGCAGAAGGCGATCAACCTGGCGGCCTCGTCGCTGTAGGCCTCCTGTTCCTTCCCGGCGTACACGTCCTCCGTATTCTCGCGGAAGATGACCATGTCCACTTTTTCGGGATGACGCACCGGACTGGGCACGCCGGTGAACCAGCGTACCGGCCGCAGGCATACGTACAGGTCGAGGATCTGGCGCAGCGCCACGTTCAGACTGCGGATGCCGCCCCCCACGGGGGTGGTCAGGGGCCCTTTGATCCCCACCAGGTATTCCCGGAAATCCTCCACCGTTTCATCGGGAAGCCAGTTGCCCGTAATGTTGAAGGCCTTTTCGCCTGCCAGCACCTCGTGCCAGGCGATCCGCCGGGCTCCGCCGTACGCCTTGTCGACGGCGGCGTCAAAAACGCGCTGGGCCGTCCTCCAGATATCCGGTCCCGTGCCGTCGCCTTCGATGAAAGGGATGACCGGTTGGTCCGGGACGTTGAGCACGCCCCGGGCATCGATGGTAATGTGCTTTCCACCAGCGGGTGGTTTAGCGGCCATGTCGCTTTCTTCCTCCTCGGTCAGGATGCCTTCATGTGATGTGGTTGTCGCACAAGTAATATGACGTTACACAGGTGATGTGGCGTTGTCCATGTGATGTGGCTATCGCATGCGCTGTTGTACGGGTGCTATATGCCCAGTTCGTCCAGGCTCTCCTGGTACACAGAGGCGGAAGCACGCAGCGCCGCCCGCTCGTCGTCGGAAAGTTCGAGCTCGATCACTTCCTCGATGCCCTCGCTGCCCAGTTTCACGGGCACCCCGACGCAGACGTCCCGCAGTCCGTACTCGCCTTCCAGCATCACCGAGGCGGGCAGCACGCGGTTCTTGCCCTTCAGGACGGATTCCACCATCTGGACGACGGAGGCGGCCGGGGCGTAGTAGGCGCTGCCCGTCTTCAGGTAGTTGACGATCTCCGCGCCGCCGTCGCGGGTGCGCTGCACGATGCGGTCGATGGCTTCCCGGGACAGCAGTTCGGTGATGGGAATGCCGGAAACCGTGGTGTACCGCGGAATGGGGACCATGGTGTCGCCGTGCCCGCCGAGAATGATCGCCTGCGTGTCTTCCATGGACACGCCGAGTTCCATGGCGACGAAGGACCGGTAACGCGCGCAGTCGAGCACGCCGGCCTGTCCGTAGACGCGCTTCCGCCCGTACCCCGACACCTTGAGGGCGACATAGGTCATGACGTCCAGCGGGTTGCTGACCATCAGGACCTGGGCATCCGGCGCGTACTTCACGATGTTCTCGGTCACCGACGTGATGATCTCCGCATTCTTCTTCAGCAGGTCGAGGCGGTCCATGCCCGGCTTGCGGGCCAGGCCGGCGGTGACCACCACGATGGCCGCGCCTTCCAGGGCCGCGAAATCGTTGGAGCCTTCTATCGCGGAATCATAGCCGAGAACGGGTCCGGCTTCCATCATGTCCAGTCCCTTGCCCTGCGGGATTCCGTCCACCACGTCGATCAGGGCGATATCGCCCAGTTCCTTTTGCGCGGCGTACAACGCGGCGGTCGCCCCCACGTTTCCCGCACCGACAATGCCGATCTTTACCATTGGTTCCTCCATGTATGAACGATGTATCTGATTTCCTTCGACTCAGCGGGTCGGGTCCGACTCAACGGGCCGGGTCCGACTCAGCGGACCGGGTCCATATCGATGAGCAGCGATGCGTCGATGGTATGGTATTGGTCCGCGGTCTCCATCAGGTCCCGCGCCGTGTTGTGCGGGAAGGAAAACACCTCCACGCGCGGGCCCAGTTCCTTGAGCAGCTGGATCAGCGACACGAAATCACCATCGCCGCTGGCCAGGATGACGACGTCGACCTTTTCGGCCATTCTGATCATGTCGATGGCCATCTCCATGTCCCAGTCGCCTTTCGCCGAACCGTCGCTTCGTCTGCGGAGGTCCTTCCGCTTCACCTCGTAGCTGAACTGCTCCAGCATGGTAACGAATCCGCTCTGGTCCACCTCCGGGGTCTGGATCACGTAGGCGTAGGCCCGTATGAGCCGGCGATCGCTCACGGCGGCCTGCATGAGCTTCTCGAAATCCACCCGCGCCGAAAACCCGTGCTGTTGCCGGGCGGCATACCACATGTTCTGCACGTCGATGAAAAGGGCGACCCTTTCCGTTTCTGTGCCGGCGCCTTCCTGGAACTTCTCGATTCGCCGCTGCATCTCCCTGACGCGGTCTTCCAGGATCCGGTTCCGCTTCTCCAGGTCCGCCCCGTGCCGCCGGGCTTCGATCAACGCCGGATCGGCATCCTCCAACAGGCGGGCGTCTTCCGGTCCTCCGTTCAGGACGGGATCGTCCCTCAGGTAGGGGGACGCCGTCTCCTCCGATACGCCGGTC
The DNA here is from genome assembly GCA_022822725.1 of Candidatus Latescibacterota bacterium. Classification (GTDB taxonomy): domain Bacteria; phylum JAAXHH01; class JAAXHH01; order JAAXHH01; family JAAXHH01; genus JAAXHH01. The sequence continues at coordinate 33,866 of JAJEAN010000001.1, read as the reverse complement.
CGGGGTTGAAAGGCGGGGATCCGGTTCAGGCGTTCGATAGCCGGCGCGTAAACCGCCTCCCGTTCATCCAGCAACATGGCGAACGTCATCCGGCCGCACTCCCGCGTATAGGCGTCGGTCCGGTCGCTCAGCAGGGAATTGATGCCTTCCGGGGTTGCTTTCCCGATCTGTTCGATCTCCCTTGAACTGGTATGAACGAGGGTCCGGATGACCTGCGCGGCGGTGACTTCCCGCTCGAAGCAGTCCCCGGCGAGCTGCGCGGCGAGCGTATGCATTGCCGCAGTCTCCAGGTCGCGCCCATCCCGGACCAGTCCGCAGATGTGCAGCAGTTTGACGATCAGTTGTCGGTCGAGGGCGAGTTCCAGGACCCGGGTGAGCCCCTTTTCGTCGATCCTGCCGAAAAGATGCCGGTAATCCGGAAGCGCAATGTTCGAGTTTTCCATGTATCCGCCGTGCGTCAGGCAGGCTGCCGCTTTAGCTGCGCGGTCGGTCAACCCGCCAGAGACGACAATCCCTCCTCTACCCGGTCCATGCCCCGTTCGATCACATCCAGGGTGGTCGCATAGGAAAACCTCAGGCATCCCTCGGAACCGAAGGCGATACCCGGCGCCGAAACCACCCCGAACGCATCGAGCAGGTATCCTGCGAGGTCCAGCGATCCTTCGATGAGGCTGCCGTCAGGCCGTCTGCGGCCCGTATACGCCGACATGTCGGGGAACACGTAGAACGCGCCGCCGGGCCTGGCGCACACTACGCCTTCCATATGCTGCAGTCTTCCCAGAATGTAGTTCCGCCGCCGGTCGAATGCCCCGATCATGGGGGGCAGGAAGTCTTCGGGACCGGTCAGCGCGGCAATGGCCGCGTGCTGGGTGATGGCGCTGGGGTGCAGGACGGTCTGCCCCTGGAACTTCACGACCAGATCCATCACCTCGGCGGGACCGGCAGCGTACCCCAGGCGCCAGCCGGTCATGGCGTAGGCCTTGGACAGCCCGTTGACCACCAGCGCCTGTTCCTTTATCCGCGGATGAAGGGCGGCGATGCTTACGTGTCGATGCCCGTCATAGAGGATCTTCTCGTACAGTTCGTCGGTGATGACGTAAATGCCCGCATCCAGGACCACTTCGGCGATGGCGGCGAGTTCGTCCCGCGTGTACACCATGCCCGTGGGATTGGATGGGGAGTTGAGCATGAGCGCCTTGGTCTTCGGCGTAATCGCGGAACGCACCTGGCCGGCCGTCACCTTGAAAGAAGCGTCCGGCCCCGTGTTCAGCACCACCGGAACGGCACCCGCGAGTTTAGCCATCTCCGGATAGCTGACCCAGTAGGGCGCCGGTACGAGGACTTCGTCGCCTTCGTCGCAGATCACGTATAGCAGGTTGTACAGGGCGTGCTTGCCGCCGGAGGTCGTCGCGATCTGGTTCGGTGCGTATTCGAGCCCGTTGTCCCTGGCCAGCTTGCGGCAGATCGCTTCCTTGAGGTCCAGGATGCCGGTGGCGGGCGTGTACCGGGTGATGTTGTCCCGGATCGCCGCTATGCCGGCTTCCTTGATATGGTCCGGCGTGGGGAAGTCCGGTTCGCCCACGGCGAAGTTCAAAACCTCGACGCCTTCGCGTTTCATCGCGATGGCCCGCTCGTTGAGCACGGTAGTCGCGGAGGGTGCGATGCGGTCCAGTTTTCGGGAAAGGGGACGGATAGCGGGCATGGGATAGGGGCGGAGGGTGGTGTCGGGCAGTCCTTGGATAACCGCGGGATTAGCTGATCGGGCCGCGCTTTTCCGACAGCGCCTTCAGCACGGGAGGCGGGACCTGGTGGCTTACGTCGCCACCGAAACGGAAGACTTCTTTGACGAGTGAAGAACTCACGTAAACCGATGGCTCTCCGGGAAAGAACGATACGGTGGTCACCGACGGGGCCAGGCGCCGGTTCATGAGCGCCATCTGGGATTCCGTTTCCAGGTCTCCGGCGGAACGTACGCCGCGGACGATGGCATGGGCGCCGAGTCTTCCGGCGAGGTCGACCGTCAGCCCGTCGGACGACATCACCTCGACCCCCGTCAAGCCGTCCACGGCCTGCCGGAACAGGTCCACGCGATCCTCCACCGAAAACATCGGGCGTTTTTCGATGTTCGTCGCTACGGCCACCACCACCCGGTCGAACACGGTCAGCGCCTGTTTCAGCACGTCCAGATGACCGTTGGTCACAGGATCGAAAGTACCGGGATATACCGCAACTTTCATCGCCGGGTTCTCGGTGCAGGAGGTGGAATATCGATGGGCAGGACTTCCGTTCTGTTCACGGATGCCGCCGGATCGGACTGATCGGATCGGACGGACTGAGCTGACCGGACGGGCTGATCGGATCGGACGGGCTGATCGGATCGGTCGGACTGGGCTGCCGCCGGAACGGGCCGAAAGAAAGAAAGCGTCGTGTCACCGATCGTTCGCCTGCGTTCCAGGTCGAGACCTTCGCAGGATTCCGGATGATCGTCTTTGTGATGCTCCAGGACGAGCAGGCCGCCTGGAGCCAGCAGGTTACGTTCGCCGACGGTCCGGACGATTTGCCGCGCGACCGGATCGCCATAGGGCGGATCGGCCAGCACGATGTCCACCGCGCAGGAATGGTCGGTGATATGATCAAGACTCCGAACGGCGTCTGTCATCCAGACTTTGCTGCTTTCACGAAACCCACAACAGTCCAGGTTGTCCTTTATCGTGCGAACGGCACGCCGGTCGCGGTCGACGAACAGGCAGCAGCGCGCGCCGCGGCTCAGCGCTTCAATACCCAGGCTTCCCGTGCCGGCGCAAAGGTCCAGCACCGTCTCGTCGACTATTCTTGCAGACAGGATGTCGAACAGCGATCCGCGTACCCGGCTGCCGGTGGGACGAACGGCGCCGGTTACGGACTTCAGCCGACGACCCCTGGCGATTCCTGTGCCGATTCGCAACATGATTCCCACCTCCGGCCATTACCGTTCGGACCACATCGAAAATAGATTTGCAGGGGGTGCATGTCAACAAAAAAGGCCGCCGGGGAAACCCGGTTTTCCCGCTGTTTTCGGGGTTTTCAGGGCCGTTGGCACCGGGTCCGTCCAGCACGTCGGCACCGGGTCTGCCCGGGGACGTCCAGGCGCGTCCGGGCATGACCGGGCGCATCCAGCCGCGACCAGGCGCGGCCGCACATTCACTTCAGCTTCACCAGGGGTCGTATACGGCCGAGTTTTGCGGGACCGATCCCCTTTACTTCAAGCAGCTGCTCGACCCGTACGAAATCTCCGGACCGTGTCCGGTGTTCGATGATCGCCTCCGCAAGTTTCGGACCGATGCCCGGCAGTTTCTGCAGTTCGGACGCAGGGGCGGTGTTTACCGGCACGAGCAGATTGCCGGTGGCAGAAGCGGAATTCGAAGAGGTCCCGGCTGCCGGCTGCTCCATATTCCGCGTGCCAGCGGGAAGTCCCGGGACCGTTCCGGCAGCCGGGCGTCCCGAGTTCGCCCTGGCGTCCGGGCGTCCCGAATTCGCCCTGGCAGCCGGGTGTCCCGAGTTCGCCCTGGTGGACGGAAGGCGCGCGATCGAATCGTCCACGTCAGTCGTGGCGGATTCCGTCTCAATGCCGGCGTTCAAACGTCCGTGGGCCGAAGCCGGTTCCAGATCGGGCAGGAAATCCGAATCGTACCGGTTCACCAGCAGTATAACGGCTCCGGCCAATAGGCTGACCACTACGAAGATGACGGCCTGTATCTCCCCTTTTGTCATAATTGGACCGATGTCCGTGTTAGACCGATACTATCTGGTTACGGGTACGTAAATGCCGATTTCATGAACAAGCTCGAGTATACTAGTTGAAGACGAACTCGGTCCACAGCCCGCCGCCTCGACGAAGCCGCTTCTGCTGGGTGATTACGTTCAGCGTATTCGTCAGTTCGAGCGTCACGCCACCACGGACGTACCTGCTGAACCGGTAGTCCGTCGAAACCGAGAACCGGTTCTGGTTCTGACCGTTGTTGGCCTGGAATTCACCGCCTATCCGGGAAATCAGCGTCCTGTTGGAATTCCGGGTGAATTGCAGCCGGGCGTTGATGTCCCCGCTCGTTCTCTTCCCGAAGATCCGGAAACCGGGCCTGAGCCGGTAGTCCACGGCGACGGTAAGTGACCTGGTCTGCAGTTTCTGATCGGTCGCGTTCCGACCGAACTCGGTCAGTCCGTCCGATGTAGTGAAATTGCCTCTCAGCACCAGGCCCGCATTCAGGTCGAAAACGAAACCGAACAGTGGAGACAGAGTCGTGGTGGTCGTCCGGGTGATGCCGGATTCGCCGGGGTCCGCATCCTCAGTTCCAGCGCCCTGCGTGACCGCCAGGGCCTGTTGCTTCAGGTCGGTGCTCTTGCCGTTGCGTCTCGAGAAGCCGCTGGACAGCTCGATTCGACGAAACATCCGGCCGAATTCACCCATGCTTACAGGATTGGGACTCCAGCGCAGGTTCATTTCCGGCCACGTGGTGTTGCGCTGCTTCCGGTTCAGGTTCGTTGACCGGTCATGTCTCGATACCCACGTGGGCCTGATGGAGAAGGACGCTCCCAGAAAACTGATCCCCGTTCCGACGTTGAAGGCCGACCGGTTCGCTTCCGACTCCTGGTTGCGCTGGATGCCGGTTGTCCCGCCGCCGGTCCCCAGGGTATCGAAAGGTACGGAAAAATAGTCCGACAATCCCATGCGATCCCGCAGGGTCGGGCGGGAGACCGCGTTGAAGAAGTTCTGATTGCGGCTCACCGTCAAATTGAGGGTGACCGGCGAGAGATTGCTTAAGACGGTAACAAACCGGTCTGCCACGTTACGCCTGATCCAACCGGAATCTTCCGGGTCCGATCTACTGGAAGCCCTACCGAAAACGTTCGAGACCATCCTGGCCATGTTTATGTTGGTACGCACGCCCTGCTGGTTGTTGAACGTGATGGTCCTCGCTTCCGGAGAAGCGCCGACAAGCTGAAGCTGTGGATTCCTGTTCTCCGCGTACGACGTGGTGAAGTTGTAGGAAGGCCTGAACCAGGATGTGATTTCAGGTCGGTAGTCGATGCCCAGGTTCTGGCGGAAGCTGGTTTCCGGTCCGAATTCCATGCTGGCGATGGATACGGTGGAATCGGCCTTCATGTCGTTGGAAACGGCCAGGTTGTAGTTCATCCTGAGGGACCGGAATGGTTCCATGATCGCCCGTACATTCCGATTCAGGTACCGGGTGAAGCGTTCGCTCCGGTCCGGATTGGCCGATGCGGTCTCACCGGCATCTCCGGCCTCACCGGCATCTCCGGCCTGTACGATCTGCACCGGCCTGTTGAGATAGATCCGCCTGTCGCGGTTGATCTCGGAGAACAGCTCCAGTCGAACGGGGAGCGGGTTGAACGTCAGTCCTGATATGAAATCCGGCAGCGGCATCCAGCCGAGAATCGGCCACTGGATCCTCGCACGCGGGGTCAGGTTGTATTGCAGCCGGGCCCGGTATGCTCCGGTGGTATCGATCCTGGAAACGGAGTGCCGGAAATAGTTGGTCGACGTGTAGTCGAACCGGATGCGTTCCAGGGTCCAGGCGACGAAGGGATTCGTGGAACCGATTCGCTTGGAGATGGAAGTCGAGAAGGACCTGTCGGTGTTCTCCGTGCGCTGTGCTTCGCGCTGTGCGCTGTTAAGGAGGACGATATCGGAGCCGACCTGCAACCGGGGCAGCCTGCGATCGTTCCGCCAGCGAAGGCGCACCGGAACGGACAGCCCCCAGTCTTCCGGCAGCATGTTTCCCAGGTTCAACAGGGTGGAAAAGTTCATCACGGTGGTCCTGCTCCCCGCTTCTGCACCGCCAATCCGGCGGAAGTGGCTGCCCACGCTTCTGACGGTTCCGTACAGCGACAGCACGTCGGCGACATCGGCGTCTATTTTCAACCGGCCGGCCAGGCCCCGGTCGCGCCTGACGTCACCGGCCCGCAGTTCGTCCAGCCAGAGCTCGCCTCCCGCGAGTACGCTGTCGTAAGGGTTGTAGATCCCGATGGTGATGTGCCGTACCCGCGCCAGCGCGGGCGCTCCGAGTACCCTGTACTGCTTGTTCCCTTCCAGCTCGGTAACGGCCAGTATGCTCCCCGTACCCGGTGGTCCTTCCATGAAACGCACGGGACGTTCCTTTCCGTCGCTCAACGTGACCGTATAGGTGGTATCCGCCGTCGTCGCCGTCGCCCGGGCGGCTTCCGTTTCGCTTTTCAGGATCGTCAGGTCGTCGAAAACGACCCTGAGATGGTTCGCGTCGTCCCAGCCCGGGACCACGCGGGTCCTGTATTCGTAATAGTCGTATTCACCGCTGCCGAATCGTATAAAAAAGTCGGGCGACCGTCCGCCTTCGAAATGGTCCGATCCGTGGATGTACAGTCTCAGGGTGTTGTACAGCGTATAGTCCTGGAAGGAAAACAGCGTTCGGTAGCCCTGGGCGCTGTGGTGAGGCTGCAGGTTGGTATAGGTGATGATCAGCGACTGCTCCTTGTTCTGCAGGCCGGTTACCCGATCGTACTCGATGATCGCACCGGGTGGAGAAGTATACTCACCCGGGTTATCGTAGGTATTCTTCACGGCGACCTCGAAAGTCTCCTCGAAATCAGCAAGCGTTTCGGCCGGTACGGGTAAACCGCTGGAATCGGTTATGGCCCCTTGAAAGTCTTCCTGCCACTGGTTGCCCACGATGTTGATGGAGGCGATGCGCATCTTCACCGGTTCGTTCACCTTAGTGATCCAGAGCCGGACCGTTTCGATCCGGTCGAATCCCGGCATGCCCACCGCACCGGCGAACGCCCGGTTTGCCGATGCGGAACCCCCTGCCATCGATTCCGCGCTGTCCTGCCCACCCGCGCCATCCCCCAGCGGATCGGCGCCAGCGGGATCGGAGCCGTCCGGATCGCCGTTGGCCGGATCGACGCCGAAAACTCCGGTATCCAGCGGAATGCGGTACAGGCGCCAGCTGTCCGGGTTCTCCCAGTTGGCCCGCTGCCGGTCGCCGCCGGCCACGAACATTGTGTCCTCGTGGTCCGGACTCAGATTCACGGCGAATTTGAAGTAATCGTTTCGTACATCGAGGAATCCGGAGTAGTCGAGATCTTCGGTATCGGGACGCCGGTTCTGGTCCGGATCGCTGGCATTGTCTTCCGGCCCGTTGATCTTGCTGTAGTCGACCTGGTCGACCGGCACGCTGCCGCCCTGTGTACCTTCGAATGAGAAGTTGTCCCCGTGCGGGTCCGGATTGGCGACCGGGTCGAAACCGGCCTCGTCCTCGTCACGCAGGCCGTCCAGGCCGATGTCTTCTTCCGGTTCCAGGAGGTTGTTTCCGAAACCGTCGCTTCGGTCGTCCTCCGTATCCAGACGCCCGTCGTCGTTGACGTCCTCGCTGATCACGCCGAGGTCGATGTGCAGTTCTCCCCGGTTTCCATTCACCCACAGCTCGATGAACCGGCTGCGCGTCTGGTCGACGTAGCTTCCGGACAGCGGATGCATCAAACCGGCCCAACGGTTCAGCACGTCATCCGGACCGCTTGGCTGCCCCGGTGCGTTAAAGGTGGAATCGGCGTGTATGCCGCCCCAGCGCAGGTCGGGTTCCGTGGGATCGTAATCCATGATCAGCACGTGCTGCAGCTGGTCGCGGCCCGTGACCTCGCGGGTCGGATAGATCTGGCGGACATCGACCTGCTCCAGGGGATTGTACCAGATCAACCGGCCCCGCTGGCCGTGCGTGTGCAGATCGGGCGGACTGGCCGGCCGCCATCCGCTGCGGCGCACGCCCAGGTCGGTTTCCTCCTTGCTTCCTTCGAAGTCGTCTATGAACCCGTCGCCCAGTATGTTGGGATTGGGCACGCTCTGGGCCAGCTCGGCCTCGATGATCAGCGAGGACGCCTCGGCCCCGAGGTCCGCGGGGGAGATGAAATCCATGAAGGAAGTCATAAAGTCCGGTTCGAATTCCAGGCGCGTATCAACCCCCCACATCATGTAGCGACCGGTTTCGCGGCCGATCCGGGACTTCTGTTCCAGGGACTTGTCGGACCGGTACAGCAAGGTGCCCTTTATCCAGGAACGTTCGCTGAACTGGTATTCGCCCTGCAGCCCGAGCAGGGTGTTCGACACGGGCTTGAAGAACGGGGCGAACTGGAACTGGACGGTCACGTCGGCATCCGGGGTAAGGGCTTCCTCATTCGTGAAGCGGATCTGTCCGACCTCGTACAGAATGATGTAGTCCGTACCCCGTTGGAGCTGCTGTCCGTTCAACCGGACGATTTCACTCCCCTCGATGATGTTGGTCCGCCCGAGCGCATACTGGGACAACTGGTTCCGGTATTCGACCTCCAGGAAGTACTTGTGCAGCCGATTGTGCTCCCGGATGATCTGTTCGTGCGAAAGGGCGTAAAACCCGGACGACTCGCCGGGAAGGGCTTCGGCGGGCGTTTCGTCGGGAAGGCCTTCGCCCTGGGTTTCCGGATAGGCCAACTGTCCGGCGGAATTCCGGGTCAGCATCGGCGCGAAGGGATACTGGTCGGGGAAGATCAGTTCGCCCCGCTCGAAATTGATCAGCGAGTAGTCGATATCGACACGCCGGTCGGGCTCGGATCCGGGGTCTACCCCCCTTCGGTCGAGCCCGAGCAGCTGGACGTAGGGTGTTCCGTTCTCGTCGATCTCACTGTGTTCGCCCGAGGGCTCGAGGCGGAAGATCCTCAGTTCGAAATTGTTCGGATCGATGTCCGTCTGGCCGAGGTAATACACGTTCCGCCACTCGTACTGCCAGGTACCCCACTGCGAGGGATCGTCCGGCACTTCGGGCGGCCTTTCCTGCTGCCGCTTGAGCAGGCGAAGCAGCGGGACGTCGCCGTCGAGGCGTCCGTACTTTTTGACTTCTCCGGCCAGGCTCACGGTCTCGTAGTAGACTCCCAGGATGTCGTCGCTCTGCAGTGGCGCGTCAAGGACGATGTAACCGAATCTCTCGTTCACGTAGAACTCGTCGGATTCCAGGAAGCGGAACTTCCCCTGGATGAATTCCCCTTCGTCCGAGCCCTCGATGAGCCGGTCCGTCGAGTCGTATACCGGCGGCTCGGGGTAGGCCTTGGCAATGACCAGCTTCGCCTCGTTGTTCGGGTTGACCTGGCCCGACACGTAGACCTGGATCAACCGGACCGAGTCCTCCGCCGCGATGCGGGAACCGCTTGCGTCCCTGCGCGAGAAGTTCCGGCGAAACTGCTCGTCGATGAAGTAGTAGGTCCTGCGCCTGAAGTCGAGGTCCCTGATCGTCCGGTTTGACCCCTGCGAGCCCGCCTGGAACGTGGCGGATTCCCCTTCCCCCTTCTCCTGGCTGGCGATCGCGGTCAGGTGGAAGCCGCCGAGTTGGCCCGTCGCCTTGATCCCGAACAGTCCGGTATGCTGTTGCGTGTAGCCCGTGAATTCCGTGTTCTTCAGTTCGAGGGAAACATTGCCCGCCTCGAAACTCTTCAAAATGCCGTTTCCTTCCCGTCCGTCGTCGAAGACATCCTGGTACCGGATGGCGAGGTTGTTGTCGAGATCGGTGAACGCTTCGCTGTTCTGCTTGATGTTCACCTCGATCTTCTGGCCGATGTTCCCCGTCACGGTAAATTCCTGGTTCTGCTTCATGGACACGTTGGGCGTGCGGGAAAACCGGTTCGTCGCCGTGCTCGCGCTGCCTTCGGTCCATTCGCTGGCCATGTCCATCTCTATGCGCTGGTTTCCGAGAATACGGATGACCGGGGAGCCGCCGCCCAGGAACGTAGGCAGGTTCACCGGCACATCCAGCGTCAGAAGGCCTTCCTGGCTGAGCCGCAATTGGGTGTCGAAGACGTAGGACAGCACGGACGTCCGCCACAATTGCCTGAATTGCGCCGCGCTGCGCTGCCGGTAGTACTGGTCGAAGGACAGGACCAGCGGTACGCGCCGGCCGAGGCCGCGTTCCTCGTCGATGTAAGCCAGTAGCTGGAGGCCGGGATAGACGACGATCCGGCCGTCGAATGTCCACGGCGCGTCGGAGAGCGTACGGAGCGGCGGTTTGCTTTGCCCGCGGGCGATTTCCTCGACCTCTTCGAAAGTAACCATGTGCAGGCGCGCGCTTTCGAGCCGGATCGCCGGGCCTTCTACCTGCGCCTGAGCGGAGAAGGTCCACGCGGCTGCCAGCACGTGGCTGAGGAAAATCGTGAAAATGCGTTTCATAGATTAACGAAAATAAACCTGGAAAGCGACACTCGCAATACCTGTTGGTACGTCAGAAGGACGACCGGCGGATACCTTGCGTTCCATGCCGGGAAGCCCGCCGGCAAAAGACTTGACATGACCCGATGCCGTGATTAGCGTTAGCCTGCACACCGCGTTCGCGCGAACACCTTCGGCCCCGACGCTGAAAACGTGGCCCCGACGCTCAAAAACGAAACCTGGAGATTGCTTCCCATGGAACAACACGCCACCGAGTTGACCACGGGTGGATGGATGTTTCTCATCATCGCGTGGACCGTGATCGTGGGCCTGACCGCCACCTGCTTTTACCGGGTAAGAAAAATGAAATAGGCTGAATACCCGCCGGCCGCCCGAATACCCGCCAGCAGCCCGGTTTCCTGCGAGCCGTCCGCCAGTAGCCCGTCCGCCCTCCAGCTGCCCGTCTGCCCATCCGTCAGCTGTCAGCCCGAAATACCGCCAGCCGCCCGTATGCCCTTCCCGTTCCGTCGGCGATCGTCCCTGAACTCCCGCCCCGCTTGACTTTCGGGCGTTTTTGCTTTATCCTGTAACGGTTTTCCCAACTATGGATGACGCCTGCAAAGGACCGCCATGCGGATCATCGTCAAATGTTTCGCGGGATGCAAGGACGCGGTAGGCGCGGCATCGGTCGAGGTAGATTTCCCGGCGGGGACCACGGTGGGCGAGGCCTTTGCGGGGCTTGTCGATTCCTACCCCGGCCTGGCAAGCTATGACCGGAGCGTGATGCTGGCCGTGAACCGCGAATACGCCGACCGGCGGTCCGTGCTGGCGGACGGAGACGAACTGGCGTGTATTCCGCCCGTGAGCGGCGGTGCTAAATTTGAGCGGCGGCTCAGTCCCTTCATATAGAGTCAGGTTCAAGCGCATGTACAAGATTACGAGCGAACCCATAAAGCCGGACGCCCTTTTCGAATGGTCTCTCAAGCCCCACCACGGCGCGGTGGTCACCTTCGCCGGTACCGTGCGGAACCACTCGGACGGCCGGCAGACCCTGCGGCTGGAATACGAGGCCTACGCCGAGATGGCCGAAGCCAAGATGCGGGAGGTGGGCGAGGAGATCCGCGCGAAATGGGGCATTGATGACGTCGCCATGATTCATCGCATCGGCACGCTCGATATCGGTGAGATCAGCATCCTCATTTCCGTGGCGACCCCCCACCGAAAAAACGTATTCGAGGCCTGTTCCTACGCGATCGACCGCGTCAAGCAGATCGTGCCCGTCTGGAAGAAGGAGATCCGGGCAGACGGCGAGCGGGAATGGGTGGAGCGCAATACCTGAAATCCGGTCCCTGTCATGATAAACCTCGACCACGGCGCGGCGCCACCGGTTGACCCCCGCGTAATCGAAGAGATGGTGCCCTGTATCAGGGAAAACGCCGGCAATCCGTCAAGCCTGCATCGTGCCGGCGTGGAGGCGCGCGGCGCGCTGGACCAGGCACGCGGTCGGGTCGCCGGGCTGATCGGCGCCGATCCCGGCGAGATCATATTCACGGCGAGCGGCACCGAGGCGGACAACCTGGCCGTCAAGGGGATCGCGCAGGCGAGCACGAATCGCGGCCGTCACATCGTCGTCTCAAGTATCGAGCATCACGCCGTGCTGTACGCCGCGAAGGCCCTGGAACGGCAGGGTTTCACCGTCACGGAGGTCCCTGCCGACGGGGACGGCGTCGTGCAGCCCGGCCAGGTCGCGCGGGCCATGCGGGACGATACCGTGCTCGTTTCGGTCATGCGCGCCAACGATGAGACCGGCACGATCCAACCCGTGCGCGAAATCGCCGAGGTCGCTCACCGGAATGGCGCGGCCATGCACACCGATGCCGTGGCTGCCGTGGGTCGCCTGCCCGTTGACGTTCGCGATTTGAACGTGGATGCCCTGTCCCTCTCCGCCCGACCCCTGAACGGTCCGCCAGGCGCCGGCGCCCTCTATGTGAAGGCCGGCACCCGGCTGCGTCCCCAGGTGGAAGGTGGCGTTCAGGAGGACGGCCGACGCGGCGGTCACGAGAACATCCCGGCGATCGTGGGTTTCGGAAGGGCGGCGGAGTTGGCGGCGGATGAACTGCCTGCCCGGATCGAACGCCTGAAGCGGCTGGACGCATCGCTGCTGGGTGGTCTGAGGGACCGCCTGCCGGATGCCTCCGTCAATGGACATCCCGCTTTGCGCCTGCCGGGCCACATCAACCTGTGGATACCCGAGGCCGATGGCGAATCCGCGGTCCTGATGCTCGACGCCCGGGGCATCGCGGTCTCCGTCGGCTCTTCGTGCGCCGCCCACGCGGACAAGCCCTCGCACGTGCTGCTGGCCCTGGGCCGGACGGCGACAGAAGCCCGGTGCTCGCTGCTGGTTACCGCCGGTCCGGACACCGTGGAATTCGAGGTCACCGAGGCACTGGACGCGCTCGCCAAGGTCGTGGGAGAACTGCGCGCCATCGCAGGCGTGACGGCATAGGTGGCGGGTGCGGCGGTACGGAAGATCGGCGCCGACGTGCGGACGATTGCCGCCACGGTGCGGACGATCGCCGCCACCGCGGACGACTGCCGCCATTTAGAAACAGGAGGCTCGACGAAACGTGATCCAGGCGGCCAGGACCCTCGACACATACGGTCTGCTTTGTCCCGTTCCGATCATGAAGACCGCGTCGGCCATCCGTGAGATCGCCGTAGGGGAAGTGCTGGAAGTACTGGCCGACGATCCCCAGATCCTGGAGGACATGCCGGCATGGTGCGCGAGTAACGGGCACGCGCTGCTCGACACCATAGAGGATGGAGAAGAATACAAGCTGTTCGTTAAGAAGGTAAAGTGATTGCCCTGACAGGCCGCCGGATGTAGATTGCGCAGCGAAGTGGGACCGCAGCGCGCGCAAGGCGCGCAGGAACGAAACGCCGCAATCGTTCGAGACAGACGCGCAGGAACAGCGCGCACGGTCTGAAGGGAACGAAACGCCGCGATACTGAGATGCTACCGTTCTGGAGGAAGTGATGGCCCAAGAAGTGAACATGCGGGACGTGGTGGACTGTTTGAAACAGATCATGTACCCGGGATTCGACCGCGACATCGTCTCCTTCGGCCTGGTGAAGAACGTGCAGGCTTCCAATGGTCACGTGGCCTTCAGCCTGGCCTTTTCCACGCAGGACGAATCCACGCGGCGCCAGATCACGATGACGGCAAAGGAAGCGGTGGAGCGCATGCCCGGGGTGCAGGACGTGCAGATCACCGGACCGCCGCCGGGCCAGTCGGCCACGGCCCAGGGACCCGCTGCGGGCCAGCACGGGCAGGCCGGGCAGCCCGGCAAGATCGAACTGCCCGGGGTCAAGACCATCGTGGCGGTGGCCAGCGGCAAGGGCGGCGTGGGCAAATCCACGGTCTCGGTGAACCTGTCCGCGGCCCTGGCCGACGCTGGCGCAAGCGTGGGCCTGCTCGACGCCGACATCTACGGCCCCAGCATACCGACGATGATGGGCGTCAAGGACCAGCCGGGCGTGGTGGGGCAGAAGATCCTGCCCATGATCGCCCACGACATAAAGATGATGTCCTTCGGCTTCCTGATCCCGGAGGACCAGTCGGTCACCTGGCGGGGTCCCATGGTCCACCAGGCCGTGCAGCAGCTCTTGCGCGACGTCCTGTGGGGGGAACTGGACTGCCTGGTCATCGACATGCCGCCGGGCACGGGGGACGCGCACCTGACGCTGACCCAGTCCGTGCCGCTGACCGGCGGCCTGGTGGTGACGACGCCGCAGGACGTGGCCCTCATCGACGCGCGGCGCGGCGTGGCCATGTTTCAGCAGGTCAACGTGCCCATACTCGGCATCATCGAAAACATGAGCTATTTCAACTGTCCCCACTGCGGCGAACGCACGGATATCTTCACGACGGGCGGAGGCAGGCGGGCCAGCGAGGCGCTGGGCGTGCCCTTCGTCGGCGAACTGCCACTGGATCCGGCGGTATGCCTGGCGGGCGACCAGGGCACCCCCATCGTCCGGAGGGATCCGGAATCGCAGCAGACCGAGGCCTTCCGCCGGGTGGCGGAAACGCTGCGGACATCGATCGGGGTATAAGGGGGAAGCGACCATGTCCAAACCCGTGAAAGCAGTCGGATTGCTGTCCGGCGGTCTGGACAGCACGATCGCGGCCGCCATGCTGATGCGGCAGGGCATCGAAATCCAGGGGCTCACCTTCTACACCGGTTTCTGCGTGGTGGAGCACAACCGCCGTTCCAAGACGCGGAAGCGCAAGAAGCCGGTGCGCAACGAGGCCCTCCAGGCCGGCGCCAAGCTGGACCTGCCCGTCGAGATGATCGACATCTCCGGTCCGGACTACCTGAAAGTCCTGACCGATCCGAAATACGGTTACGGAAAGACCGTGAATCCATGTATCGACTGCCGCATCTTCATGTTCCGGCGGGCCCGGCAGTACATGGACGAGATCGGCGCCCAGTTCATGTTCACCGGCGAGGTCCTCGGCCAGCGGCCCATGTCTCAGCGCCGCCAGCCCATGAACGTCATCGACAGAGATGCCGAACTGGACGGCCTGCTGCTGCGACCGCTGTCCGCCAAGCGCCTGCCGCCCACCGTGGCGGAAGAGAAGGGATGGGTGGACCGCGAGCAGCTCGGTGACATCCAGGGGCGCTCCCGCCAGAAGCAGATGGAAATGGCCGAAGAGTACGGCATCGAGGACTATCCTTCGCCCGCGGGAGGCTGCTGCTACCTGACCGATGCGAACTTCGGCCGGCGCATCCTCGACTTCTTCGAATACGAGGGCAAGGAAAACCTCACCATGGACGACGTGATGCTCCTCAAGATCGGCCGTCACTTCCGCGTCAAGCCCGATGTGAAGGTTGTCATGGGACGGGAGGAAGGGGAGAACAAGTTCCTGGAGCGCTACGCTCCGGGCCGGTGGAGACTGGAAACGAAGGACGTCACGGGTCCGACCACCCTGGTCGAGGGCCACCCCACCGACGACGACCTTCGGCAGATCGCGGGCATGACCGTGCGGTACGCCGGCTCAAAGGCCGACCCGGACACCCCGGTGGCCTGCCGCTACGAAGAAACCGAGCGCATCCTCGAACCGGCCCCGGTCGAGGAATCCGTGGTGGAGGAGTGGCGGATTTAAGCATGGAAGACGAGCAACGATTGCCTTTCGCGATCCAGGTACCGCGTCCTGCAACCATCAAGGCAATGAAAGAGTTGGAAGAAGGTAAGGGTAAGCGTTTTGACAATGCCGAGGACTTATTCCGAGACCTCGACATCTAAATGCTGACTCCTGTACATTCTTCTCGGTCTAAAAAGGATGATAAGGAGACAAACTGCATTTAGTCCGAACGGGTTCTCATTCCGATCTTTTTGAAGAATAGCCTGACGATGACGCAGCGATCCGGAGGACTGTTAATGAAGACCCATCGTGTGAAGACGACTGTAGGTCAGAAGAAAACAGTTCTTCTAAAAAACCTGCCTTTCGATGTTGGTGAGTCGGTCGAAGTCGTCATTTTCAGATGTGCTTCGAAAAACAATGAGGATGATCGATATCCGTTGCGCGGTACTTCCGTAAAAAACCTTGATCCCACCGAACCTGTGGTGCCTGGAGACTGGGACGTCCTATGATGATCGTTCTCATTTCGCACATTTTGGTTTCGTGGGTCCATGTAGACAGAGTCATATCTGGAAGGTAATTTGAAGATGCTTGGCACGTTACCTTCATTGTAGTCAACAATTGCAAGTACCGGTTGACGTGACACTATCGCCACCGCGCAGATGTAGTCGATTGAACGAGAAACGGGGAATATCTTGGCATGACCCAACTGCTTCAAGAGGCGTTCGAAAAAGCCAACACACTTCCTCAAGAGGAACAGGATAGACTTGCGCGATTCCTGTTGGCTGAACTTGATTCGGAACGTCGCTGGGCTGAGTTGTTTAGTAGTTCAGAGTCAGAGGATCTGCTTGAAAAATTGGCAGCTGAAGCTCTATCAGCGCATAAGCGTCCCCACCATTAAACCCAAATTTCTGACAGATCAAGCCCGATAATCGATCTATGTGCGCTAGACTGCGAATGTCAATTCCGACTGAAGCAACGTAGCCATTCAGGCTACAAGGAGATCGTTCACTGTGCGTTCTTATTGGGTGAAGAGTCTGCACTTACTAACTATTGACAAGTGACAATTGACACTTTACATTCTAAATGATTCGGAGCTTCCGACATCGTGGACTCAAGCGCTTCTACGAGCGTGGCGATCCCAGCCTCATTCGTACCGACCTGCGCGAAAGGGTCGAAGTGATGCTAGCACTACTCGATGATGTCTACGACGTAGATATGATCGATTATCATTGAAGAAAGCAGGATAGCAAATGCCCATGAAGAACCCACCACATCCCGGCAAGGTAGTGCGCGTTTCATGCCTGGAACCACTCGACCTCAGTGTGACCGAAGGCGCGAAGGTGTTGGGCGTCAGCCGTCAAGCGCTTTCCAATCTGGTGAATTGCCGTTCGCGGATTTCCGGCGACATGGCGGTCCGACTGGCAAAGGCTTTTGGCTCGACCACAGAGACATGGATACGTCTGCAGGCGGCTTACGACATCGCGCAGGCACAGGCCCGAGAGAATAAGATCAAGGTAAAACGATACGTACCGCGACCGGTCTGACGAGGTGTCGAATCCATAGAAGGTTGGTCCCCGGCTCCGGCCGTCCTGCTATCCCCCAAAAAGCGAGTGCAAAAGTTTGTACCAGGACCTCGATATCTGCATGACCGATCTCCCCGTTATTGAACGCGTATCCAACAATTCGGCCGATGTCAACGCATCCATCATCTGGCTTCATGGACTGGGGGCGGACG
Organism: Candidatus Latescibacterota bacterium; assembly: GCA_022822725.1. Lineage (GTDB taxonomy): Bacteria > JAAXHH01 > JAAXHH01 > JAAXHH01 > JAAXHH01 > JAAXHH01. The sequence continues at coordinate 16,790 of JAJEAN010000001.1, read as the reverse complement.
GAGGCGATTTTGTGCCGATTGTTCCGCACCTGGGGCTGCCGGCGTCCTACGCGGTCCGCTTCGTGTTTCCGTCGGCGCCATCCATCCCGGTGACGATTAACCAGGGGATGGTTATGCCCGCATGGTACGACATCATGGAGTTGGGCGATGCCCGTCGTATCGACGCGGCCGGGCTACGCGCTTCCGCCGGCAAGGTGCAGGCGTTGTTGCAACGGGAGATCGATCGGGGCGTTCCTAGCGAACGGATCCTGCTGGCGGGCTTTTCCCAGGGTGGCGCGGTCGGTTTCGAAGCCGGGTTGTCGTACTCAAGCCGGATCGGAGGCATCATCGCCCTGTCCACCTACTTTCCCACGGCCGACAGCGTCGTCGTGCATCCGGCTCAGTCCGGGATTCCCGTACTGGTCTGCCACGGATCGATGGACCCGATGCTGAATGAATCCCTGGGACGCGCCGCCGCCGAATCCCTCAGGCGATTGGGCATGGTTCCCGAATACCACGCGTATCCCATGGGCCACGAGGTGTGTCCGCAGGAAATCGACCAGATCGGCCAATGGATCCGGGCCGTACTGGGGAGCTGAGATGTTTGATTACCCGGGCGGTACATCGGAAGCCTCTGGATACAATGGAAGCTTCTGGATACAATTCACCCGATCAAACACCCAGCAATCCCGCCGCGTTTTCTTTCAAAATACCCACGGCCGTGTCTTCGTGTAGGTCGATAAGCACGCGCGCTATTGCAGCCGCCGGTGTGAAAACCGGGGCGTGAGAGCCGAATAGCAGCTTGTTTCCGAGCCCTTCCTCCACAAGCATCTCCACGCCGTCCACCCCGTCCACCTGGGAAGTATCCGCGTAAAGACCGGGCAGGTCGCGGATGTGCGCCGCGCATTCTCTCAAAGCAACCGCGCTCGTTCCGCCGATGACCAGTTTCAGATTGGGATGGCGCTTCGCCGCTTCCACCACATCCCCGGCCGGTACATCGGGCACCATCGCCATCGGGTGATGCCGACGCGGGTCATCGATGCGGATCTGGACCATCGAGGCCAGGTTCGCCCGGCCCGCTTCTTCGAACAGTTCATCCGCCGCGGCCAGGTCATACCCTCCATAGCCCGGCAATAGCTTGATCATGCGGACGGCACGATGTCCCGCCGCCTTCTCCAGTTCTGCAGGCCAGGTCGGCAGCGTCGGGTCGATGACCGGTACGGGGCTGATGTCGCCATACGCATCCGCTGCTTCATAGACGATCCGGTTGCAGAGATGCGGGTTGGCACTCCACGCGGCAGCCAGCGGCGCCATGAACATGCGTTCGACACCGTATTCGCGCAGTGAGGCCCGTACCGAGGCCGCATCGTGCGGCACGTTGACCAGCGCGGGCCACGGCCCGGTCCAGGCGTTGACGTCGATGATCACAGCGAATCTCCGGGCAGCCTGGATCGTCGGGCCGATCCGGGCAGGTTTCGTCGATGATCTGCGTTTTCCATCACATCGATTCTCGTTTCAGTCATTCAACTTCAATATCCGCAACGCGTTATCCCATAGAATCGCGCGCCTGTCGGCGTCCGGTATGTCCGCCCCCAGGACCTTGTTCATCGTGACGCCGAAGTGCCGGATGGGCGCGTCCGAACCGTAGACGACCCGGTGCGGGCCCAGGCGCCGGACGGCCGCTTCGACCAGGCCGCTTTCCGGATCGCCGCCCGAGGTATCTACCACGACGTTCGGCACGTCGGCGACCGCCTCGATGCCGCGGTATCCCACGCCGTTGAGATGGGCCATGATGATCCTCGCCCGGGGATGGCGGCGGGCGAGGTCGGCTACGTCGAAGGGCGTCGATTCACCGGGCAGGTTGCCGGTGGTCTTCAGCCAGGCGTGCTGCAGCACCGGCGCGTCCTTCGAGACGGCCGCTTCCATGATCGGGTCGAGGCCTGGGTCGGTCGCTTTCCGCGCCACCCAGAGCTTTACCCCGGCCATGGCGTGCTTGCCCACACAACGCTCGATTTCAGCGACCGCTTCGTCCGGGAACGCGGGCGTGACATAGCAGAAAGGCAGGATCGCATCGGGTCGCGCGTCGCGCATCCGCAGCACGTAGTCGTTGGCCTGCCGGCACTGGTCGGGCGTGGGTTCGTAAGGGGTGGTCTCGTACAGGGAGAACACGCACATCCGGGTCACGCCGGAACGGCGGGCGGTGGCGACGAGCCTTTCCGCATCCTCCACGGGCGACGAAACCCCATAGGAACCGAAACAGTTCAGGGGATGTACGTGGATGTCCAGCGCCGGTCCGCCGGGCAGGAGTTTCTGACGCAGGGAGGCGAGGGTCATTTACAACCGGTAGAAGGAGATGGCGTTGTCGTGAAACAGCTTGCGCCGTTCCGCGTCCGAGAATCCGCCGGTCGCCCAGGACAGGGTCTCCACCCAGCGCGGATACTCGGTGGCCTGGAAGGCGACCGGCCAGTCCCCGCCGTACATGACCCGGTCGATGCCGAAACAATCGGTCACGTGGTCGATATAGGGCTTCAGGTCTTCGGGCGTCCACCGTTCCATGTCCGCCTCGGTGACCAGTCCCGACACCTTGCAGCATACGTTGGGCATTTCAGCCAGGGTCCTCAGTTCATCTTTCCAGGGGTCGAAGACCTGGTTCTTGATGTCGGGCTTGCCGATATGGTCCAGGACGAAGGAGACGTCGGGACACTGCCGGACGAACTCGATCACGTTCGCCAGCTGAGGGTGGAAGATGCAGATATCGAAGGACAGCCCGTGGGACGGCAGCAGGCGAACGCCTTCGATGAACCCGGGCTGCAGGCAGAAATCAACGGATTCAGGTTGCAGCAGGCGCCGGATGCCCTTGACCAGGGGAATCCGGGCAAGCGCCTCGAGGTCGGCGTTGATTGCCCCGCCCCTCTCGAGTGGCGCGTTGGCCACGATCCCGCGGATCCGGCCGTCCTGCCGGGCAAGTCCGGAAACCCATTCCGCTTCCTGGACGTGCTGGCCGGCGTCGCATTCGCACTGCACGAAGACCATCTGCTCCACCTGAACCGCTCCGCAGGCCTGCCGGTATTCCTCCAGCAGGTACCGCTGGTTCAGCAGGGGGATATCGTCCAGCCAGCTGTACCTCAGATGATTCGGGTCCCAGAGATGAACGTGGGTGTCGACAATGGGGAAGTCCACCATGGCATTGTCTCTTTCAGGGCGTTTCGCGTTGCGAGCAAGTTGTTTCGCTACATGCTTCCGGAGGAGACACTTTGGTTACAGACCGGGCTCTTCCAGGCGTACCACGCTTTATCGGTATATCCACTCTTGACTTCAACGTCAACTTCCATACGCAATGCGACGATCTCTTCGTCGCTTAAAACATCCATTAACGCACTTTTGAGACGCTCGCCGACGTCTACGTCAAGAATCCTTCCTTTCTTCTTCGACATAACCCATCCCTCATGGAATAAAAACCAGTTTGATCATTATTGAAATATAGGCAGCTAGAATAATGCCGAGGATCCACCGAAAATAGGTTGCGTTACTTTCGATCAGGTATCTGATGTGATCATCTGACGCTTCAAGTCTGGCCAACCGGTTCTTGATACTGTTGTCTTTGTAATAGATTTCAACCATTACTTCATCGTTGGAGCTATGTGGTTTTCTTTCGTTCATATTATGATCTCCTTCAACTGGAAGCTATCAGGGCACTGGCTGGTAGTCAACGGATTTACAGCTTAACATTCGTCTGGCGGCAGGCTGCGAAACCGGCCTTGAGAAACCTGTAGATTCAGGCAAGTATGATTTCCTTTTTGTGCTTGAACTATCTCGCACCCCCGTGTACTATGCCGGTTCGACCGGATCCGTCAACTTTCCCTGTTTTCGACTGATCGTTCGTCTTCGGCGTTGATCGGACTATATGCCATAGTCGGTATAGCAATGCCCAATCTCGGATCCCACTTCATGCCCGCTGAAACCGCCACCGAAGCCACCCGCCCCCTCGGCCGCCTCTCGCCCCTGAAGCTGGCCGCCGTGCCCACCTTCGCCGGCATGCTGAAGTACGTTGGTCCCGGCATCGTGTGGGCCGGACTGGCCCAGGGCAGCGGCGAGCTCATCTGGTGGCCCTACCTGACCGCCAAGTACGGCGCGGCCTTCATCGGCCTGCTCATCCCGGCCGCCCTGATGCAGTACTGGGTCAACGTGGAGATCGCCCGGTATACGATCATGACGGGCGAGACGGCGCTGACCGGCTTCAGCCGCGTCGGGAAGTGGTACGTGTCGGCCATCTGGGTCGGGGTGTTTCTCGAAAATATCTGGTTCGGCGCCTACGCGTCGGCGGGCGGCGGCGCCCTGGCCGAGCTCACCGGGTTCCCCTACGGATGGACAGTCCGCGGCCAGTCGCTCTTCTGGGCCTACCTGACCATCGGCATCTACCTGGTCGCCCTGTTCATGGGCCGGGTGGTCTACCTGATCGTGGAGCGGCTCACCATGGCGGTGGTCGTCATCACGATGGTGGGGATCGCCTTCGCCGTGTTCCAGCGGCCGGTACTGGACGTGGCGGGCGAATTCTTCGGCGTCCTGCTGACGCCCGGCTACCATAAGCCCGCAAACTGGGACCCGGCGGACCTGTCCACGGTGCTCACGGCCATCGTCTTCGCCGGCGCCGGCGGATTCGGCCAGCTCTTTCTCTCCTACTGGATGCGGGACAAGGGCGTGGGCATGTCGGCCTATATCGGGCGCATCACCAGCCCCCTGCGCACCGCGCCAGAGGCCATCTCGGCCACGGGGTACGCCTTCGAGGACAACGAAGCCAACCGGAAGAACTACGGCAAGTTCATGCGGTACCTGAAGCTCGAGTCGGGCCTCGGCGTTGGGTTGAACCTGGTTACGACCGTCATCATGTGCTGGCTGGCGTGGGCCCTGCTGATGCCGCAGGGCATTGTTCCCGAGGGATGGGAAATCGCGGTGGTGCAGTCCGCCTTCTTCGAGGTCAGCTGGGGGGCCATCGGCAAGGTCCTCTTCCTGATCGTCGCCGCGGCGTTTCTGTGCGATGCCTGGCTGCAGTCCACCGACGGATTCGCCCGGATGCAGGCCGACTTCATCTACGCCAACGTGAAACGGGCGCGGCGGTACCACTTCCGCACGCTGTACTACGGATTCGTCGTGGTCTTCACGCTGCTGACGACCATCACGCTGCCCCTGGCGCAGCCGGGGGACCTGCTCATCATACGGGGCGTCATCGCCTTCCTGGCCATGGGGCTCTTCTGTCCCGGGCTGATCTACCTGAACTACGTGCTCGTGCCCCGGGCCTTCCCCTCGTGGACAAAGCCCCATCCGCTGACCCGGATCATCATGGTCGCCATCACCGCGACCTACATCTCCATCGGGCTCTGGTACATCTTCGTGCGCCTGTCCGGTTGATTACAGCTACCGGCTGGAGTTCGTCTGCCGCTGAGGAACCGTTGGTAACTGGCGGGCCATAGGCTATCGCTGAGGAACCGTCGGGAACCAGCGAGCCGGACCAGTCGCGCAGGCGGACGGTTACGCGGAGTTTGCCCAGATAGCCGACCAGTCCGGGGGTATGTGGCCGTTGCCCACGTCCACGTCATACCAATCGAGCATCATGGCGTGCCACTCCGGTTTTGCCAAAGCGAAGCCATACACGGTTGTGTCCGGGTTGCGTTCCAGGATCGCGGTGGCGGCCAGTGAAAGCGTCTTTCCGGTCGCTATGAAGTCATCTACGATAATGATCGTCTCGGCGTCACCCGCAGAGGCGGAGCGGTAGCCTGCCTCCTCCAGCAACAATTCACGAAATGCAGGATCCAATCCCCCTCTTCCTGTGGACAGGTGGGGTTCTTTCTGCAGCAGCTCCGGCTGATACCGACAGGCTCCCGCGCAGCGACGTGCAAGCAAAGCGATCACGCCATCCGGATCAGCGACTTGCTCCCCGGAGCGAAGAGCAGGAGCAAAGACCGTCTTGCCGGGATTCAGCCCAAGACCGCGAACAAGGATGCGGCCCGCGTGAGCCATGAGCCGCGCCGCGCCCTCGGTCGTAGCATCGTCGGGATCGAATTTGAACTTCGTGAACCGGGCGCTCCATACATCCTCGGGTCGGTCTTCGAGGCGGTATCCTACCGTGAAAGCGGCCGCCAGGCCGCTGTCGAAAGTCAGCGAGTCATATCGGAGCAGGTTGTGGAAGTCACTGGGAAGGAAGGACATTACAACGTTTTGACTTGTATATTACCGGTTTTACGATGGCGTTCATTTCAGCATCTGCATTTCAGCATCTGCAGGATGTTTTCAACGGGTTCGAACCCGCCGATCTCGACGGCGAGAGAAGGATCGGGACAAGTACGCCGGTAGCGGTTCAGCCAGATCGCATCCATCCCGATTCCGGTGGCGCCCAGAATATCATTCTCCCACGAATCCCCGATCATCGTGGCCTTCCGCACGCCAAGTCCTTCAAAAGCGTATTGGAAAATCACCGGATCCGGCTTTAACGCGCCTACTTCCTCCGATATGGCCAGGACGTCGAGCGGCAGGAGGTCGAAGAATTCCAGCTTGTCCCGTTGTTCCAGAGCGCGGCCATTGGTGACGACGCCGATCTTCATCTGTCCCCGCAGGGCCTCGAGCAACGCCTCGACACCCGGAACCAGTCGCCAGTTTGCCTGTAGCGCTCGCAGGTAGCCATCTGCCGCCTCTGCCGCCGCGTTAGTATCCAATTGGTAGTACCGGCAGATACCGCGCATGTGCTCACGGCCTGCTTCCTCGTCCGACAGGCCATCATCGAACATGCGCAGGTAGTTGGCCCGCAATACCTTGTCATGGACGAGTTCCAGTTCCTCCAGCGGAACCGGTTTCAACTCCGGCAGTATCTCCTGCACCACGCGCAGTCCGTGACGGCGAGCGTACTGGAGGTCCACCAACGTGTCATCGAGATCGAAGAGTACGGCAGTGTCCATGAGGGTCCATCAGGATGCCTGAACCGAAGTTTCTTAAGGCGTATCGGCGGCGCGCGGCGCCTACACCACCGCCGGGGCCACCCGCGCCGTCCGTTCTTCTGCGATGCGTACGCCGGCCTCGATGATCTCGAGGGACTCGTCGATCTGGGCCTCGGTGATGGTGATCGGCGGCATGAACCGCAGGACCTGGGAGCCCGACAGCTCCATGAAGCGCAGGCTGAGCGGATCTTTGTCGCGCATCCTGGGCACGATGGGCAGCCAGAGGCCGTTCTCGTAGCAATACTCCGTCACCATGGCGGCGCCATCGAAGTTGGGCTGCCGGCTCTGCTTGTCCGTCACGAGTTCGAGTCCCAGGCAGAGGCCGAGTCCGCGGGCCTCGCCCACGATCTCGTACTCGGACTCCATGACCTTGAGCCGGTCCATGAAGTAGTTGCCCACGACCCGGGCGTTTTCCACCAGGTTCTCTCGATCGACGATTTCAATATTGGCCAGTCCCGTCTCGCAGAGGAGCGGGTCCCCGGCGTGGGACGAGAAGGGCATGAATCCCTTGGCCACCGCGGCGTCCGCGATCTCCGCGCTGGTCATGACCGCGCACAGGGGCACGGCACCGCCGAGGCCCTTGGAGCAGGTCACGATATCGGGCACGAAATCGAAGTGCTCGAAGGCGAACCACTTGCCCGTCCGTCCGAAGCAGGTCAGGGCCTCGTCCGCCACGGTCAGGATGTCCCGTTCCTTGCAGATTTCCACGATCCGCTGGATCCACTCCTTGGAGGGCACGATCTGCCCCGCCGCGCTCATGAGCGGTTCGAAGAAGAAGGCCGCGGGCCGTCCGGAGGTCGACGAATCGATCACGTTCTCCGCCGCGTCCGCACATCCCAGGTTGCAGCAGGCTTCGTCCCGGCAGAACTGGCAGCGATATTCGTAAGGCGTCGGGATGAACGAGGCGCCCGTGGGCATGGGGCCGTATCCTTCTCTGAGCATGCCGCCCCGGCCGGTGATGGACGCGCTGCCGTAGGACTGGCCGTGATAGCCGCGCATGAGGGCGATTACCTCGAAGCGGTCCGTGTACTTCCGCACGAGGCGCAGGGCCATCTCGTTGGATTCGGATCCCGTACAGGCGAAGAAGGACTTCTGCAGCGGGTCCGGCGCGATCTCGGCCATCTTCTTGGCGAGCAGCACCTCCGACGGCGCGATGAAGGTCGTGCCTACCTGGATGATCTTCTTTGCCTGGTCGCACAGGGCCTTCACGTAATCCGGGTGGGAATGGCCCAGCGTAACGCACAGTTGGCCCGATTGAAAATCGATGAAACGCCGGCCCTCCACGTCCCACATGTAGAGCCCGTCTCCGCGTTCGGGCACCAGCGGCGCGGTCCGCATCGGATGTCTCAAGAGGTACTGGTTGCCGAGTTCGAGCCAGCCCTTGTTCGTGGTGGGTAGCGACGCCATGATCCGTCTCCTGGGGTATCTGAACCTTGGTTGTGACACGCGTTTTTTGGGGGGAAATGAGGTAAGGCCATGCTAAACCACCGGGCCGGGCCTGTCAATACAATTCGCCGGCGCTTCAACGGCCCTCGCCGGTCCCTCGCCGACCTTTCGCTGGCGCGCCGCCGGTCCCGCGCCGGTCCTCGCAGACAGTCGCTTACGACGGCCCTCGCCGGCGCCATGATGGTCCGGAAGGGCGGAGATTGTTTTTGCCCTGTCTCCGGTCCCGTTCTATCTTCAATCAGAGCGTCCGGCGGGTTCGACTGAAAGACTTCCGGCGCAGGTGAAGGCGATGGCGCAGGCTGCTTGAACCTATCGTATCACTATAGGTGTTCTTTCGGAATCATTATGGTTATCAATCCAGCTAATGCAGGACATTATAAGTGGGGCAAGCACTGTGATGGATGGCTCCTCCTGAATACGGCTTCCTTGAGCGTAATCCAAGAAAGGGTTCCAAAAGGAGGCGTGGAAGAGATGCACTATCACAGCGAGGCGCAGCAGTTATTCTATGTGTTGCAAGGTGTTGCCTCTGTTCAACTCGGGGAGGAGACATACAGGGTGCCGGAAGGTAGCGCCATTCATGTGCCCCCCAAAACACCACACCGGTTGGAAAACCCGGAAGAGGAGGATCTCGTATTCCTCGTCATCTCTCAACCACACAGTCATGCCGATAAGATGAAGTGCTGACAGTCAGGAGGAAACGAGCGGGTTTCGAACGCCAGAATACCCGCCCGAAATCATGAAAACCTATCGCGTAGGGATCATCGGCCTGGGCCGCATGGGAAGTACGATCGACGACGAGGGACATACGCCTCTGCCCTATTCTGTCGCGGCGGCCTGCCGAGCGAGCAAGCGGCTGGAGATCGCCGCCGGCTGCGACCTGCGCTCCGAACGCAGGGAGGACTTTTCCAGGCGCTGGGGCGTCCACGCGCTGTACGAGGATTTCCGGGAAATGGTGCAGAAGGAGCGCCCGGATATCGTTGCCGTATGCACCACCGCATCGGGCCTGCAGAAGCCGGCCCGGGAGGCGCCCGACGCGTCGTTCCGCGGAGATTCCCATGCCGAACTTGCCGTCGCGCTGGCTGAACTGGGCGTGCCCATGCTTTACGTGGAGAAGGCCATGGCCAGTTCCATGGCGGCGGCCGACGACATCCACGACGCCGTCCTGAAGAACGGAACGGTGTTCAACACGGGCGTGCTGCGCAGGTTCGACAACCGGTACGGCGTGGTGCGGGACGCGGTCCTGCGGGGCGACGTGGGGGAACCCAGGGCGGCCATCCACTACGCGCGTTCATCCCTTATGCACGGTCACATTCATTCCATCGACACGCTCTCCTGGTTGATCGGCGATCCCGTCATCCGTTCCGTGCGCGGCGAGATCGGCCCCCGGGATTACGTCATCGAAGGCGACCACATCCCCTACGATCCGATCGCGACGTACGAGCTCGAATTCGAGAACGGTGTCCGCGCATGGTCGATCCCCGCGGCGGGATGGGAGTACGAGATCATCGGGACCGAGGGCACCATCCGGTCGCTGAACAACGGGGCCGGCGCGTCGTTGCGTCGGGCGCCGATCGATGGGCGGGACGATCGCAAAGGACGAAGCGCCTGGGAGGAGGTGCCGTTCGAGTTCGTTACGCCGGAGAGCACGGTCGTTTCCTGCATGGAAGACCTCGTCCGTGCGTACGAAACAGGCGACCAAAGCCTGGGGCACGTCGAGATCGCCCACCACATCACGGAAGCCTGCATCGCCGTCGCCGAAAGCCACCGGCGCGGGGGCGCATGGGTGGATCTCCCGCTGTCAAACCGAGATCTGTACATCTGGCACGTTTGATGCCTGTACGCTTGAACGGTGCCGGCAGGCTTTGGATTCGGCCGTCAGGCTTTGGCTTCGGCCGGCATGGTCTGAATCTACTCCTTTGGGCGTGGTCCGTCCTGTGGTTCGGAAGTGTTCAGTCTCAGGAATCCCCTGACCTCATCGACCTTTGTCTCCACCCGGTCCAGCGATGCCCGCAGAACTTTGATTTCCGCTTTGATTTCGGTCCTGAAGCTACCCATTTCGCTTCTCAGTTCGGTCCTCAAGCTTTTCATATCGTTTTTCAGTTCGGTTCTCAAGCCACCCATTTCGTTTCTCAGTTCGGTCCTGAAGCTGCTCATATCTTTTCTCAGTTCGGTCCTCAAGCTACCTGTTTCAGTCCCAAATTCAGCTCTCAGACTACCCATTTCGGTTCTCAAGCTGCCCAATTCGGTTCTCATTTCATCCCTTAAGGCACTTAATGAAACGTGCAAATACGTTAATACTGAAATAAGGGTGATTATTGATGTGAAGACCGCGCCGTGGCGCTGCCACCAACCTGACTCGGACATTTCGTTCCCTCCCCATACATTACGCCATTTGTCCACGTTGCCATTGGTTCCTGATTCTCATTGACGGCCATTGGAATCGTTGCCGGTTACAAGGTCCGAAATTGCAATCCGGATCATCCTGATGTCTTGCTTGATGTCTTCAAGTGTTGGTATGACGCCACTTTCAATTCCCTCTCTCTTCCCCATCCAAAGGCACAGTTTTGCCACAGCCCCGACTATAGCGATCATCAGTACGGCAGCAACCGCGGGCAGCCACGAAGGTATCGATTCCATTTTTATTCCTTTTTGGGCATTTCTTTTGGTGTGTACCCGAGTATTGGATCACGGGGTAAACAACTTTAAGAGGATCGCGAAGGTCATGACCAACTGGCCGATGACTACCGTCTCGATCCGGGATAAGCTTTTATATATCTGTTTATTGATGCCTTCCAGGCGTCCGATCCGGTCTTCGTGGTTTGTGTATTCGGTCGACACGGCCTCAGCCTATCTCCTTATTATTTCCTCCCCGAACCTGGTGCATATTCCCGAACCTGGTGCGTATAAACGTTAGACAGGGAACTTTCACTTAATCTCGTAGAAAAAAAATTTTTGGAGGCAATATGGGGAGGGGGTCCGTGCGTCATCCGGGCACGGATCAAGACAGCGTTGAGGGTCCTGCATCCGGTCGCACGCTCCGGGGGTGGCTGGATTCAACCTGCACCAACCGGTCTTCCTCCAGCACGTACCCGCTCAGCTGCCCGCCATAGATACATCCCGAGTCCAGGCCGATCACATAGGGGGATCCGTCTTCCCGGCGCTTGATGACGAGGCCGCCGGGGGCGTCGTGGCCGAATATGATCAGCTTGCCGGATGGATCGTACGCGTCGTGCCATCGGGGTCCTACGATGCCTTCCACGGGCGGCCAGGTACGGATGACGAGGAACTCTTCAGTGGTCGTGTCGTGAAAGCCTTTTTCGGGGTTGATGCCCGCGTGGACCAGGAGGAAATCGGGCTCGTCGATCCACAGGGTCAGCGATTCCAGCCAGGGGATCAGGGCGTCGGCGCACGGTGCAAGGGCTTCCAGGGTCTGAAGGGTACCGGGGCTACGCGTGGGTACCGCGGCACCGGAAAGGAGCTGTCGAAGCCGGTCCGCCAGCCGGTAGTCGTGGTTGCCGAGGACCATCCTCGCGCCCGTGTCCTGGATCAGCTTCCATACGCCTGCGGGGTCGGGTCCCCGGCTGAAAGCGTCGCCTGTGAGGTACAGGAGATCCGAACTTTCGCGGAACGGCAGTCTGGTAAGCAGTTGCTCGAATTCACGGGCGCAGCCGTGGATGTCGCCAATGAACAGGGTACGCGAGGAAATGGCGGACTCCGGGATGATTTATAGGCGGATGGAACTGATGGAACCGATGGAATCGATGAAACCAATGGATCCGATGGCCGATTTTTCTTCCATCAGCGGACCGGAAGACCGGTCGTCTCGTCATCCCGGATTATACGCGCGCGGCTGGGAGAGGGTCAAGGGAATGAGTCGGCGGACTATGAACCGGCCAGATCATTGTTCCAGGCAACCGGGGTCGTGGGATCGAAGGTATCTACGCCACACATGCCGCCTAGCATTCTCTGCGCGTTGATACCTGCCACGATGCGCTGCTCCAATTACGAATATGGGGAATCCGGCTATGGATCAGCTCGACAGGCTCTTGGCGTTGATTCATATCAGAAAATAGGATTCGCAATGAAAATCAGGGCTTTCGTAAACAGCAAAAAGGTCAGCCAGTTCGTGTGGGATTTGCCCCGACAGTGTGTTCCCGTCTAGCCCCAAGTTTCTCAACTCGCCAAGGTTGACTAATGTCGGCGGAATTGGTCCTCTAAGTTGATTCGCGGATGGTGTTACAGACCGTGACTCGATTACCGTTCCCAGTCTTCAAACTCTGGTATGCCCCTGCTGATCAAGACCTCCAGACCCGGCTCGGGCGCCGCCCACCTCGCCGCCGCACTCCTCACCGCTGCCGCCGAAACGCCCGGTTCCGAAACACCCTGGTCCGGCCAGTCCCGCAACAGGCCCCGCACGCTCCCCGTGACGGGATCCAGCAGGAGTGCTGCGGCTGGTGCGTCCCAGTCATCCAGTTCTTCCTCCCCGCCCAGTGTCGCGACACCTTCGGGACCTGAAAGCGTGATCCGTGCCAGTCGATCCGGCCAGTCGGATCGTGCCGGAAGGATGAAGGCGAAGACCCCGCCCTCGCCGTGCGAGATTTCGGGCATCCCGAAGGAGAGGCGGAACAGGACGCCACCGTCTCGGGCCTCTCCTTCTATCAGGTATGGACCGTCAAGATCAGGAAGCGCCGCCGGTGCGTCCACCGCGAAGGCGGGTTCAAGGACGAGCTCACCGCGCTCGTTCACGCCACCCCAGAGCAGCAGGTTCCGGGCAGACGGTGAAGATGTGTATAACGAAGCCGATGACATATTCTGCGCCTGCAACACCCGGTAGTTCAGAGCCTTGGTGAAATGATAGTCGCTGATCCACCGCGGACCACAATAACTCATCAGATCCGGTGTGTCTGGACTGACCAGCGTTCCTTTGAGCAGATCATATCCCCATGCACCGATTGAGCCGTCCGGATTGGGATAGTTCGGATCCGGGCCATCAGCACCACCGCACGGAGCATGGCGCAGATTCATGTTGTGACCGAGTTCGTGAGCCATAAGACCTCCTCCCAGGCCTGATACACTCACGGGTCCGGGTAGATTTGCCCTTCCTGCTCCTCCGTCTCTCAGGATACCCATATAGTTTCCTGTCGCTCCGTCCATGGTCCGAACCATCTGTGTTTCCCGTAGCAATAGACCCATGTTTTCGCCAATAGGATCGAAAGAAGTCCACACCGGTTCGCGAACGGTAAGGTGGAATTCGCGCACAGGTAGGATATTGCGGGTAAGCCGAAACAGATCTGATTCGGCGGTCAGGTGTTCCGTCTCCGTCACTACGGACCGATCGGGGAAGTCTGTGTAGAGGAATGGTACCAACGTAAGGTCAAAGGGTGGCAAATACCGCACCTCCACGGGCAACCGTCCTGTTGGTGGAATACGGCTGCGGACGCCCAAGGCAGGATCCAGCGCACCTACGGGGTCTATATTTACGACAATCTCCAGACCGGGCATGACGATTGATCCGGGCACCATTGCGGTGGCCGAAGCCGAGAGGTCTCCCTCGTCTAAATGTTGGGGCACGCTGATTCCCCCGCCAGGAATATCCACAGTTTGAACCTCGGCGCCGTCCATGTAGAACACGGCTTTTACGTCCGGCATTGGGACTTCTTCGCCCGCCTGCGTCGTGACGAAGACGCGCAGGAGGGCTTCCTCGCCGGCCACCAGGGGCACCGGATGCTTAAGCGATTGCACCGCCTGCGTCAGGTACGCCGCCGATCGCCCGACTACGGAGACGCAGTTTTCCACGAAGCTTGCGGGTATCATCTTCAGCCAGGCCTGAAACGTAGGATCCTTTGGTGCGCACAGTCCAGTGGTTCCGAGCCCCAGGCTTTCAAGGTTCAGGCCAACGAGCGCCAATGGCAACGCTCCAGACATGGTCGTGTTTCCCGTAAGGTTCAGTTCCTTGAGATTGGCAAGATCGCCAAAGGTGCTCGGGACGTTTCCCGTCAACTTGTTGTGAATCAGATTCAGATTTTCGAGACTCTGTAGCCGTCCGAGTTCTACGGGTATCGTACCCGTCAAATCGTTGTTTTCCAGTACCAGGATTCTGAGGTTCTGCAATCGTCCTAGTTCAGTAGGTATCGAACCTGTCAAACCGTTGCCGCCAAAGTGCAGGATATCGAGGTTCTGCAGTCGCCCGAGTTCGGCGGGGATCGAACCTGTCAACTCGTTGCTGTACAACCACAACCCCGAGAGATTCCGCAGTCGCCCGAGTTCGGCGGGGATCGAACCTGTCAACTCGTTGCTGTCCAGTACCAGTATCTCGAGGTTCTGTAATTGTCCTAGTTCCGCAGGGATTATACCCGTCAACTTATTGATACCAAGATGCAGGATCCTGAGATTCTGTAGTCGTGCGAGTTCAACGGGAATCGTACCCGTCAAGCTATTGCCACTAAAATGCAGCGATTGGAGTTTCTGCAACTGTGCGAGTTCAGCGGGAATCGCACCCGTCAACCAATTGTTGTAGCCAAGGTGCAGGTAGAAGAGGTTTCGGAGTTGTGCGAGTTCAACGGGAATCGCACCCGTCAATTCGTTGCCTTCCAGTACCAGGGTTCTGAGGTTCTGTAGTCGCCCAAACTCGGCAGGTATCGGACCTGTCAAACCGTTGCCACCAAGGTTAAGGAAATCGAGGTTCTGTAATTGTGCGATTCCCGGGGTAATCAATCCAGTTAGTCTATTCCTATCAAGCCCCAACTTCGTAAGTTTCTGTAGTCGTCCGAGTTCAGTGGGTATCGGACCTGTCAAACCGTTGCCGCCAAGGTACAGAACTCTGAGGTTTTGTAATTGTGCGATTCCTGAGGGCATCAAACCCTGCAGGTTGTTATCGGTTAGATCAAGCGAGACCACGCGTCCATTGGAATCTGTGGAAACGCCGTACCACTCGCTCAAGGGTCTCTCGCTCAACCAGTTATTGCTGTATTTCCAACCTGGTCCGTTCGTACTGGCGTACAACTCGATCAGCCCGTTGTGGTCCGGACGATTCTCCGTGCAGACGGACCCAGTAAAGAAACGGATCCGCTCGAGCCATTGCGTAAACTCAGTGTCGGTCGGGATGCACACACCCGTTCCATTCAAATTGAGGTTTTGCAGACTAAGTTTAATAAACGAGCGAGGCAGTATACCGGATAGAGCTGCGTTGCCTGAGAGATCCAGTGACACAAGGCTAACGAGATCACCTACCTGACTGGGGATTAATCCAATCAGGTTGTTTTCGCCAAGACTCAACTCACTCACGCGCCCGTCGGTGTCGGTCTTGACGCCATGCCACGCGCCGAGGGGTTCGTCGCTCGACCAGTTTGTCGAAACGGTCCAGTTCGCACCGTCCGTGCTTCTGTATAGCGCGATCAGGGGATCTCTTTCCGGATCGGGGCAGAATCCACTGGTAGTAGAGTTTGGTATACTGTCAAACCACTGCCGAAATACAGTGGTAAACGGCACGCACAGACTTGTACGACTCAAATAGAAGTGATCAAGCCCGAGATTTAGAAATCCTGCGGGCAGGGGTCCGGTGAGGCCGAAGTTGTTTCCAATGTCCAGGTATCTGAGGTTCTGAAGATTTGCGATTTCCGGAGGGATCGGACCTGACAACTGGTTGGAATCAAGCCTCAAATCTCTAAGGTTTCTGAGTTGTGCGAGTTCAACAGGGATCGTGCCCGTCAAGCGATTATGTGAAAGACTCAGGTATCTGAGGTTCCGAAGATTTGCGATTTCCGAGATGATCGGACCCGTAAATTCGTTGCCTACCAATCCTAGACTCGTAAGGTTATGCAGTCGTCCGATTTCCGGAGGGATGCTCCCTGACAACTCGGAATAAGAAATCCGCAGCCTTTGTAGGTTGCTCAGGTTGCCCAGTTCAGATGGAATGCTACCTGTCAACTCGGCGCCGATAATGTCCAGCCTTTGTAGGTTGCTCAGGTTGCCCAGTTCAGGTGGAATACTTCCTGATAATCCATTGGTGGTTAATTGTCTGGTATTGCTATCAAGAATGGCTAGCCGAAGTTGAGTAACCCTTCCTGCAGCGTCAGTGGATACACCAAACCACTCGCCCAGCGGTCTGTCGCTAAGCCAGTTAGTCGAAACTCTCCAGTTAGGCCCATCCGTACTGTTGTACAGCGCGATCAAGGCCTCCCGATCCCGGCTGTTTTCCATCACCGTGACGGTGGCGGTCGCAGACGCGCTGCCGGACCGCGCCGTGATCGTCGCCGTACCGTTCGTGACCGCAGTCACCAGGCCCTGACCACTGACGGTGGCCACCCCCTCGTCGCTGCTCGACCAGGCTATGGCCGCGTCTTCCACAGCCTGACCGTTCGCATCAAGCACCGAGGCTGT
>JAJEAN010000002.1 GCA_022822725.1 Candidatus Latescibacterota bacterium | reverse complement strand
ACCAGTACTGGTTCTCGATCCAGGACCCGGCCATCGGCGATCATGCCGGCGAGCACGACGGCGGCACGGACCCCGAGGACGGCACGCCTTACGCCCGTCCGGTGATCGTGAACGCCACTTACATTGGCCGCGGCGCGAATGCCATGGGCGGCAAGGACAACAACGGCATCATCTTCCGGGACAACGCGGGTGGCATGTACTACAGCAGCATCTTCACCGAGTTCAAGGGCCGGATGCTGTCGATCGAGGACCTGGACCCGACCCGCAGCGCGCAGGACAGCAAGGCACGGCTGGACGCGGGCGACCTGGCCTTCCAGTACAATATCCTGGGCGCCTTCGGCGCAGGGAGCACGGCGGCCGACCTGGGCGGCGATGCCCACACCGATGCGCTCCTGGCTGACGCGTCGAATGTGATCCGGATCACGGACCCGAGGCTACAGGGTATCAGCTGGAGCCAGGACGAGGGACTGGATCCGAGACCCCGAAGTACCAGCCCGGCGCTGGACGGCAGCAAGGTGTGGCAGATCCCTTCGACGCTCAGTCCGAACGCCCACGGCCGCCTGGCACAGAATACCTATTCCGGTGCTTTCAGCCGGCAGGACCTGTGGATCGAGGGTTGGACGGCCTTGTCCGAAATGGGTTACGTCGGCAGGAAAGAAGACGTGGACGAGGGTATCCAGTTGATCACCGATGCCGATATCGTGGGTAACGTGACGTTCACTTCCGACACGGAGTACGTATTGTCCGGCCTGGTCTTCGTCGAAGACGGCGAGACGCTGACGATCGAGGCGGGTACGGTCATCAAGGGCAAGCCCACGAGCGCCGAGGGCGAGGACACGGCCCTTATCGTGGCCCGGGGCGGCAAGATCTTCGCCAACGGCACGGCCGAGAACCCCATCATCTTCACGGCCGAGGCCGACGACGTGGACGATCCGAACGATATCCTGCTCTCGTCCCCCACCGCTTCACGCGGGCTCTGGGGTGGCGTCATCATCCTGGGCAAGGCGTCCATCAACACGGCCACGGGCCTGAACAATATAGAAGGTATAGACGCGACGACCGAACCGCGCGGTATCTACGGCGGTGGCGCGAATCCCAATGACGACGACAACTCGGGCGTCTTCCGTTATGTATCGATCCGCCACGGCGGCGCGGTCATCGGCGCCGACAACGAGATCAACGGGCTGACCATGGGCGGTGTGGGCCGCGGCACGACCATCGAGCACGTGGAAGTGTTCTACAACCAGGACGACGGCTTCGAGTGGTTCGGCGGCACGGTCAATACCAGGTATCTCGTATCCGCATTCGCGGGCGATGACGCCTTCGACTACGACGAGGGCTTCCGGGGCGAGCACCAGTACTGGTTCTCGATCCAGGACCCGGCCATCGGCGACCACGCCGGCGAGCACGACGGCGGCACGGACCCCGAGGACGGGACGCCCTACGCCCGTCCGGTGATCGTGAACGCCACTTACATCGGCCGCGGCGCGAACGCCATGGGCGGCAAGGACAACAACGGTATCATCTTCCGGGACAACGCGGGTGGCATGTACTACAGCAGCATCTTCACCGAGTTCAAGGGCCACATGCTTTCCATCGAGGACCTGGACCCGTCCCGCAGCGCGCAGGACAGCAGGGCGCGGCTGGATGCGGGCGACCTGGCCTTCCAGTATAACATCCTGGGCGCTTTCGGTGCAGGGAGCACGGCGGCCGACCTGGGCGGCGATGCTCACACCGATGCGCTTCTGGCCGATGCGTCGAACGTGATCCGGATCACGGACCCGATGCTCCAGGGCATCAGCTGGAGCCGGAACGAGGGATTGGATCCGAGGCCCACGAGCACGAGTCCGGCCCTGGACGGCAGCAAGGTGTGGCAGATCCCTTCGACGTTCAGTCCGAACGCCCACGGCCGCCTGGCACAAAATACCTATGCCGGTGCTTTCAGCCGGCAGGACCTGTGGATCGAGGGTTGGACGGCCTTGTCCGAAATGGGATACGTCGGAAGGAAAGAAGACGTGGACGAAGGCATCCAGTTGATCACCGATTCCGACATCGTGGGCAACGTGACATTCACATCCAATAACACGTACGTATTGTCCGGCCTGGTATTCGTCGAAGACGGCGAGACGCTGACGATCGAGGCCGGTACGGTCATCAAGGGCAAGCCCACGAGCGCCGAGGGCGAGGACACGGCTCTCATCGTGGCCAGGGGCGGCAAGATCTTCGCCAACGGCACGGCCGAGAACCCCATCATCTTCACGGCCGAGGCCGACGACGTGGATGATCCGAACGACATCCTGCTCTCCTCACCGACGGCATCGCGCGGATTGTGGGGCGGTGTCATCATCCTGGGCAAGGCGTCCATCAATACGGCCACGGGCGAGAACAACATAGAAGGTATAGACGCGACGACCGAGCCGCGCGGTATCTACGGCGGTGGCGCGAATCCCAATGACGACGACAACTCGGGCGTCTTCCGCTACGTTTCGATCCGCCACGGGGGCGCGGTCATCGGCGCCGACAACGAGATCAACGGGTTGACCATGGGCGGCGTGGGCCGCGGCACGACCATCGAGCATGTGGAGGTCTTTTTCAACCAGGACGACGGCTTCGAGTGGTTCGGCGGCACGGTCAACACGCGCTACCTGGTCTCGGCCTTCGCGGGCGATGACGCCTATGACTACGACGAGGGCTTCCGGGGCGAGCACCAGTACTGGTTCTCGATCCAGGACCCGGCCATCGGCGATCATGCCGGCGAGCACGACGGCGGCACGGACCCCGAGGACGGTACGCCTTACGCCCGTCCGGTGATCGTGAACGCCACCTACATCGGCCGCGGCGCGAACGCCGAGGGCGGCAAGGACAACAACGGCATCATCTTCCGGGACAACGCGGGTGGCATGTACTACAGCAGCATCTTCACCGAGTTCAAGGGCCACATGCTTTCCATCGAGGACCTGGACCCGTCCCGCAGTGCGCAGGACAGCAAGGCGCGGCTGGACGCCGGTGACCTGGCCTTCCAGCACAACATTCTGGGTTCGTTCGGCGCGGGCAGCACGCCGGCCGACCTGGGTGGCGATGAGCATACTGCTGAACTCCTGGCCGACGCGTCGAACGTGATCCGCATCGCGGACCCGATGCTCCAGGGCATCAGCTGGAGCCGGGACGAGGGACTGGACCCCCGACCCACGAGCACGAGTCCGGCCCTGGACGGCAGCAAGGTGTGGCAGATCCCGGCGGCGTTCAGTCCGAATACGACCGGCCGTCTCAGGCAGAACACCTACGCCGGCGCCTTCAGCCGTAACGACCTCTGGCTGGAAGGTTGGACCGCGCTGTCCGAATTGGGTTACATAGGTAAAAAGGAAGACGTGGTTGTCGAGGGCAACATGCGCGTTGTCACCGATGCCGACATCGTGGGTAACGTAACCTTCTCCGCGGATTCCGTGTACATTCTCTCGGGACTGGTCTTCGTCGAAGAAGGCGAGACCCTGACCATCGAACCCGGTACGGTCATCAAGGGCAGGGCGACGGGTACTTCCGGTGACGATTCGGCCCTGATCGTAGCCCGGGGCGGCAAGATATTCGCTGACGGTACCGCCAGGAATCCGATCATCTTCACGGCCGAGGCCGACGATGTGAACGATCCCAACGATATCCTGCTCTCCTCACCCACCGCTTCCCGCGGATTGTGGGGCGGTGTCATCATCCTGGGCAACGCGTCCATCAACACGGCCACGGGCGAGGGAAACATCGAGGGTATAGATGCGAGCACGGAGCCGCGGGGCATATACGGCGGCGGCAGAAACCCGAACGATGACGACAACTCGGGTGTGTTCCGCTACGTTTCGATCCGCCACGGAGGGACCGACATCGGCGCCAACAACGAGATCAACGGGCTGACCATGGGCGGCGTGGGCCGCGGCACGACCATCGAGCACGTGGAGGTGTTCTACAACCAGGACGACGGGTTCGAGTGGTTCGGCGGCACGGTCAATACACGCTTCCTGATTTCGGCCTTTGCCGGTGACGACAGCTTCGACTACGACGAGGGCTTCCGGGGCGAGCACCAGTTCTGGTTCTCGATCCAGGACCCGGCCATCGGCGACCATGCCGGCGAGCACGACGGCGGCACGGATCCCGAGGACGGCAGGCCTTATGCCAGCCCCACGATCATGAACGCCACCTATATTGGCCGCGGTGCGGCGTCCACGGGGGGCAAGGACAACAACGGCATCATCTTCCGGGACAATGCGGGCGGGATGTATTTCAACAGCATCTTCACCGAGTTCCAGGGGCACATGCTTTCCATCGAGGACCTGGACCCGTCCCGCAGCGCGCAGGACAGCAAGGCGCGTCTGGACGCGGGCGACCTGGCCTTCCAGTACAACATCCTGGGCGCCTTCGGCGCGGGCAACACGCCGGCCGACCTGGGCGGCGATATCCACTCGCGGGAACTGCTGGCCAATGAGGGCAACGCCAACCGGATCACCGACCCGATGCTCCAGGGCATCAGCTGGAACCGGAACCGCGGCCTCGATCCGCGTCCCGGCAATACCAGCCCCGCCTGGGATGCGAGCAAGCTCATGGAAGAGCCCCGGAGCAGCGGCTTTTTCATGGACGTCGATTACGCGGGTGCCTTCGGTACGGAAAACTGGGCGGCGAACTGGTCGGCCCTTGCGGACCTGGGTTATTTCAGCACCGCGCCCCCGCCCGTGCCGACTCCGCCCGAAGAGCCGGGTATAGTGGCTCCCGACGCGTTCAGCCTGGCGCAGAACAGTCCAAACCCCTTCGATGTGACTACGAACATCGATTACGCGGTGTCCTCCGCCAGTCACGTCAAGATCGAGGTCTATAACCTTCTGGGACAGCGGGTGGCGACCGTGGTGAACGATATCAGGCTTCCGGGGTACTACACGGAGCACTGGGACGCGCAGCATCTTTCGAGCGGTGTGTATTTCTACCGATTCGAGGCAACCGCCGATGGGCGGACCGCCCAGGTATTTAACCGGAAGATGACACTTCTGAAGTAATCCGGAAGCGGTCGTTCCAGGCCGCAGGTGGTTGATATCGCCAATGCGGAACGTCTAACAGAGACGAAAAGAGCCTCGCAGTTCCATTTACGCGGGGCTCTTTTGTTAGACATGGTCATCCGCCGGGGTTGACGCGATACGGCCCCACGGCTTATTATCCACTCGTCGTCCTCGTCGAAAAAAGTCCGACCAAATCCCGATCCAGGACCCCCGGATGACCGAACGCACCCGCCATCGCCGGATGGACCGGCGCCGCCTGATGGACTTGCTGGTTGGTCGCCTGGCCGCGCTTGGTGGTACGGTACTGATACTGACCATCCTGTCCGTCTTTGCCGTGTTGCTGTGGGTGATTTACCCATTGTTTCTGTCGCCCGCGGAATACCGCTGGGGAATCTCCGGCCCTGATGGGTCCGAACCTGGGCAAAGCCTCCTGCCGCTGATTTTCGGGACCCTGAAGGGGGCGGTGTATGCCCTGCTTTTCGCGGTACCCGTTTCGGTGCTCGCGGCGCTCTACGCGTCGCAGTTCCTGCCACGGACCCTGAAGGAAACCCTGAAACCGCTTGTGGAAATAATGGCCGCGGTACCGACTGTCGTGCTCGGATTCATCGGGGGCGTCTGGCTCGCGCCATACCTGGCTTCTCACGTCTTCGCCCTCTTCCTGGCGCCGGTATCCATATCGGGCGCCGTAGTGGCGGTTTTTGTGCTCAGGCACCGGGCCCCGGCCCTGTTCCGGGTGTTTAGACATCCGGGCCGGGAGATCTGGCTGCTCCTGGTCGCCGTCCTGGCCGGGGGATGGCTGGCCCTGGAATGCGGGGCGTTGCTGGAGGCCGCCTATCTGCATGCCGGCTACAACACCTGGTTTAAAGAATCCCTGGGAATCACATACGAACAGCGAAACGCAGTCGTAGTGGGCATGGTCATGGGCCTGGCCGTGACACCGATCATATTCACCATTTCCGAAGAGGCGCTTTCTGTCGTGCCCCGTTCGTTTTCGGAAGGGTCCCTGTCACTGGGGGCCACGCGCTGGCAGACCGCCGTTCGCATCGTCCTTCCCGCCGCGGGTGCCGGCATTCTGGCCGCCGTCCTGCTGGCTTTCAGCAGGGCCATCGGGGAGACCATGATCGTGGTGTTTGTTTCGGGCAATGTCCCGGACCTGGACTGGTCCGCCTTCTCGGGGTTCATGGCGCTGTCCGCTGGCGTGGCCCTCGAACTGCCGAACGCTGTGCGGGACGGCAGTCTTTTCCGGGTCCTGTTTTTAGCGGCCTTTCTCCTGCTCGTTTCGACCTTTGCGGTAAATACCGTGGCCGAACTCGTACGACGCAGGCTGAGACGGCGGTATGCCTGAATGCCGGATATACCCTCCGCGCTCGATGCCCCGCCCGCGCTCGATGTGCCGTCCGCGCTCGATGTGCCGTCCGCGCTCGAGGAGAATCGATGGGTTCGAAGTGGTCAAAAGATGACGCCCTGATCTGGCTATCCGGGGGCGGCCTGGTGCTCTGCTTCCTGATGGTCGCGGGACTGGTCCTGGTGATCGCCGTGCAAGGCCTGGCCCGGTTCTGGCCCCAGGATCTGACACGGTACGTGCTACGCGACGGCAGCATCATCCTGGGTCACGAGACCTCCCGCGCAGGCGTCCGTACCATCGGCTCCGCGGGGGAGCGATCCGTGGCGTATCGATTAAGGGTTGAGACCGGAAACCGGGAACGGTATCCGCAAGGGTACGTCTGGCTTGAGGAGGCCCGGATCGCCGGGCAGGACAATCCCCGGGAAGCCGTTGTGGTGGAACAGGTTCGGGCCGGGGAGATCTTCGGATTCCTGGATTCCTTCGTGGACGACGGCGCGGTCGTCGCCCGGGGTTACGATGCGGT
This sequence comes from Candidatus Latescibacterota bacterium, assembly GCA_022822725.1. Lineage (GTDB taxonomy): Bacteria > JAAXHH01 > JAAXHH01 > JAAXHH01 > JAAXHH01 > JAAXHH01. Next base: position 269,228 of record JAJEAN010000002.1, on the reverse strand, counting down.
CCGGGCGCACTACCAGGCGCAGTATCCTGAACTGGAACGCCTGCGCCGACAGCGGGCGCTGTCCATCGTCCTGTCTTCGGCCGACGGTCGCCAGCACACCGTTTCCCTTGCGAACGTCCGGCACATTTACGCGCCGAACGCCATGACCGCGTGGGACAGGATCCGGCACTACGCCGCCGGCGCGTGGTCGTTCCTGTGGACGCCGCCGAGGGACGAAAACCGTCATGGCGGGGTCTTCCCGGCGATATTCGGAACCGCGGCGATGGTCATACTCATGTCGGTCGTCGTCATGCCCTTCGGCATTCTTGCGGCCTTGTATCTTAGAGAATACGGCAGTCCGGGTCCGTTTCTGAACGCGGTTCGTATCGCCGTAAACAGCCTGGCCGGCGTGCCCTCCATCGTATTCGGGGTTTTCGGGCTCGGTTTCTTCGTGTATTTTCTTGGAGGCACCCTGGACCGTTTGTTCTACCCGGAGGATCTTCCGGCACCGACTTTCGGCCAGGGAGGCATCCTCTGGTGCGCGCTGACCCTGGCCCTGCTCACGCTGCCTGTCGTGATCGTGGCCGTGGAGGAAGGCCTGGCCGGCGTGCCCCTCAAACTCCGCGAAGCGTCCCACGCCCTGGGCGCCACGCGGTTCGAGACTCTGTGGCGGGTAGTCGTGCCCGTAGTGCTGCCCTCCATACTTACAGGCCTGATCCTGTCCGTGGCGCGGGCGGCCGGTACCGTCGCGCCGTTGATGATCATCGGGGCGGTCGCCTTCGCGCCCGAACTGCCCGTGGACGGCGTATGGCCTTTCGTACACCTGGAACGGGAATTCATGCATCTGGGCTATCATATATTCGACACCGGTTTTCGACCGGCCGGCGGCGAGGCCGCACTGCCGATGGCTTATACGACCACGCTTCTACTGCTGGTGATCGTGGTTGTATTGAACGCGGCGGCGATCGGACTGCGCTCGCGACTGAGAAGGCTGTATTCACTGTCCGCGGGCCAGGCCTGACCGGGCTGGCTCCAGGCCTGACCTGGCCTGCTACAGGTCTGACCGGGCCGGCTCCAGACCGCGCGCCTCAAAGGAACTTCAGTCCATGACGACAGCACACGGACCGTCCACACCGAAGATCGTGCAGGATCTTCCGGTGATCGACATCGAAGACATTTCCTTCTGGTATGGAGAGCACCCGGCCCTGCGAAACGTCACCATGTCCATCGAACGTCACGGCATCACGGCGTACATAGGCCCCTCGGGATGCGGGAAGACCACGCTGCTTCGGCTGATGAACCGGATGAACGACCTGGTTCCCCGGATCCGAATGACGGGATCGATCCGGATGAACGGAGAAGACATCTACGGTCCGGACGTGGACGTGACGCGCCTGCGCCGCCGCGTCGGCATGGTGTTCCAGCAGCCGAACCCCTTCCCCAAGTCGATCTACGAGAACGTGGCCTACGGTCCCCGCATCCATGGCGTCAAGTCCGGGGGATTCCTCGATGAGATCGTGGAAAGGTGCCTGCGCAGGGCCGTGCTGTGGGAAGAAGTCCAGGACCAGCTCGAGGAAAGCGCGCTCGAACTTTCCGCCGGACAGCAGCAGCGTCTCTGCATCGCGCGGGCGGTCGCCGTCGAACCGGAAGTGCTGCTCATGGACGAGCCATGCTCGTCGCTGGACCCCGTCGCCACGTCCAGGATCGAGGAATTAATGCTTGATCTGAAGGAAGATTACACCATTGTTATCGTGACGCACAACATGCAGCAGGCGGCCCGCGTGTCCGATTTCACAGCCTTCATGCTCCACGGAGAACTGGTGGAAACGGGCGTGACCGACGCGATGTTCACCACGCCCCGGGACCGGCGTACGGAAGACTACATCACGGGCCGGGCGGGATAGCGTTGCGGCCGGCTGGCGCCGCGGCCTGAATCCCTTGGACAGCGACCATGGAAACCCACCTTCAACAACAACTGGAAGGCCTGAGGTCCGCCCTGCTGAATATGGCGGCGCTGGTCGAGGCACAGATCGCCCGGGCGGTCACCGCGTTCATGGAGCGCGATGTCGACTTGTGCGATCAGGTCATCGCCGGCGACCAGCCCATCGACGCCATGGAACTGGAGATCGACGAGCAGTGTATCCGGCTGCTGGCGCTCCAGCACCCCATTGCGCGGGACCTGCGCTTTGTCGCGGCCAGCATGAAGATCACGATCGACCTGGAACGGCTGGGCGACATCGCCGTCAACATCGCCAAGAAGACGAAGAAGCTTACCGTGATGCCGCACCTGAAACCGCTCATCGATCTGCCGCGCATGGCGGATCTTTCCCAGTCCATGGTCAAGGACAGCCTCAACGCCTTCGTTCGTGGAGACGAGACGCTGGCCCTGGACGTCTGCGACAGGGATGAGGAGGTCAATCAGCTGCAGGACCAGATCTTCGAGGAAATGCTGGCCTGCATGAAGGAGGATTCAGGGTCGGTGCCCCAGGCGATGCTGCTGATCTTCATTTCCCGCCACATAGAACGCCTGGCCGATCACGCCACGAACATCGCCGAAGGCGTGGTGTATTTCTCCCAGGGCCGCGTGATCAAGCATCATACGACTGACGATCCGAATCAGTCACCCATTCGTCAAGAATCCGGTGGGCCTGCGTGACCGTATCCACCTGGACGAGGCTGGTCCTCAGGTGAGACGCGTTGGGGAAGCCCTTGAAGTAAGAGGCGAAGAACTTGCGCATTTCCATCACGCCCACCTTCTCCCCCTTGTACTCCACCATCATGCCCAGGTGGTCCCGGGCGAGTCGGACGCGCTCGGAAAACGACGGTATCCGCGCGCCGGAGAAGATGTAGGGGTTGTCCCTCGCGGCCCGGGCGATCATCACGCCGGCGCACCCCGTCTCTTCCACCATGCGCACGGCGTCCTCGTAGGTGAACACGTCGCCGTTTCCGAAGATCGGCACGGGAGAGACTTCCACGGCGCGGGCGATCCATGACCAGTCCGCGTTCCCGTTGAACTTCTGCGCCACGGTGCGGGCGTGCACCGCCACCGCGTGGGCGCCGGAATCCGCGGCGCGCTTCACCACCTCCAGGATGCTGATGTTGTCGTGATCCCACCCCAGGCGGGTCTTGATGATGACGGGGATCGAGACGGCCTCGGCCACACTGCGCACCGCGTTCATCATCCGGTCGATGTCCTTGAGGAAGGCGGCGCCGGAGTCGGAACGCAGGATCTTGGGCACGGAGCACCCGAAGTTGATGTCCATGATCTGCGCGCCCTTGTCCTCCAGGACCAGCGCGCCCTCCACCATGCGGCCGATGTCGTTCCCGTAGATCTGGGCGGCGAGGAGCGACATGCCGGTATCGCGGTAGATGTCGGCATCGCAGAAGTTCATCATCTGCAGCGTCTTCGGGTTCCGGTGGAGAATGGCGTTGCAGTTGATGAACTCCACGCCGACCATCTGCGCACCCATCTTCGCGCAGATCAGACGAAACGGCCAGTTGCTGATGCCCGCCATGGGCGCCAGCGTGAGGATGGGCATGCCCGGCCTGAGCGACTTTATGCGGTGCGGGCCTATGGCGATTTCATGGGTCATGCGTGCAGGACGATTCCTCGTTTTTCTCCAGCGTGATATCGAGGTCCGCACGTGATGCCGGTTGACATCCGGACGTTGCGCGGATACATTCAATCGCGTTAAAAGTAAGCCGGGGCACCGACGGATCGCAAGGTCTTTGTCTGCCCGGGCGGCCTGTCCCTCAATGCGTTGTCACAGGAGCCTGCCACCATGCCAGCGGCGTACGTCCCGGATCAGAAACGTTTCTCGGATGACAAGTTCCAGAAGGTCAATCTCTTCGATACGGATCGCATGTTCTGCGATATCTACTGTTTCGAACCCGGCCAGGAACAGAAGGCCCACAGCCACGCCGAAAACGACAAGATCTACTACGTGCTGGAAGGGAACGGCGATTTCACGGTCGGCGACGAAACCGTAAAGGGCGTTCCCGGTACGGCGGTGCTGTGTCCTCCCGGCGTAGACCACGGCGTACGCAACTCGAGCGAAGGTCGGCTGGTGGTCCTGGTTTTCATGGCGCCCCATCCCTGAACCGGATCGATCCGTCGGGAACGTGCATATCCGGCGCCCACCCGCCGGCTGCAGCCGATTTTCGGTATATCCCTCGTAGACTCACCAACCTTTACGGGTGAAATCCAACCCACGCGGCGTCCGTACGCGAAAGATCCGTACGCGAAAGACCCGCACGATATTTTCTAAATCTAACTATTGACACATATCTCACATAACTATTTATTTAATGCAGACTAAAAACAAGTATGGGTTGCTGGTTGTCATGAGACAGTGGAAGTACCGATCATGGGAATTAGCCCGTTGAAAAGCCCGGCACAGATCCTGGTTTCCCTTGCCATAGTATTTCCGGCCGTGCTGTGCATCGGCTTCGCCTCCGCGCAGGAAGCCGAAGAGCGTTCCGGCGAGGAGTCGTTGCTCAGGTTTATCGAAATCGGAGGGGTTGCGGAGTTTACCATATCACGTAAACAGTCGTCCGAGGGGGAAACTTCCACCTCCACGGCGGCCGAACAGTTGGAAATGGGCGTTGGCATCGAACCCCACCCATGGATCGGCTCGGAATTCGGATGGATTCACGAGCATGAGGATGATCACGATGAAGAGGAGGAGGGGCACGCTCTTGGGATCTTTACGGGTACGATCATCGTCGGACCGCCCAACGGCAGCTGGTGGCTCAAGGGCGGCGTACAATTCCTTCCCTTTACCATGTTCGAACTGGCCGAAGTCCACGCGGCGCACGATGCCAGTATCGGCCCCTTCGAAACCGGCGCGATTGTCGATCCGCTGTCTTTCGAGTTCGGATCCAAAAGGGAAAAATCCCTGTTGCTGGGCATTTCACGCGGCGAGTTCCTGGGCAGCGTCTACGGGTATTACGGTGACGATGCGCGCTCGGAGGAACCCAGGTCGGGTTTCGGCGCCGCGGTGGGCTATAAGAAACACGTGGACGAAGAAGACGAAATCGCCTTCAACCTGTCGTTTATCGATGACCTGGGCACGCTGGCCGGTTTTCAGGAAGAGGTGTTCGGCCATGAAGGCGAAGCGCACGACGCCGACCACGACGCCGACCACGGCGGGCCACCTGCCGGCGTCGATGAACGGGTACCCGGATGGTCGGTGGCTACTGCCATTCGCTACAGCGGTGTTGCATTCGCCGCCGAATACATGATTTCCCAGAATCGATACGCACCCGGCGTGCTGGCTTTCGACGGCCGGGGCGCCCGACCGGCGGCCTGGTCTCTGGAGGCCGGCTATGGATTCGAACTTGCGGGAAGAGGTGGAGAATTCACGCTGGGGTATCAGGGCACATCGGAGGCGGCGGGACTCGGCATACCATCGAATCGCTACCTGTCCGTAGTCACCGTCGACTTGTGGAAGGACGTGCTCTTCAGCACGTTCGAATGGATCCACGACAGGGAATATGGAACAGCCAGGGGCGGTAGCGGCGAGAACACGAACAAATACACCCTGCAGCTGGGCCTGGCGTTCTGACCAGCAGGCAAAGCGTCGATTCGGGTTTCGCCAGCCGCGATCAGTGCATGGCGATTCCATCACCGAAGGGCGTGGTCGGGATGTGCCGCTCGTTGAGGGCCATGCCCAGCCGGGACAGGCCTTCGGGATCTCCCCAGGCCAGGACGGATTTGCCGGCGCGCGTTTCGTCCAGCACGCGGCTGATGCACCGGCTGAAGAAGGGTTTCGCCGGAAACATCACGCTGACCCGGTCCGAGTCTCCCCGGCACCACTTGAACACCCTGTTGCCTTCGAATCCGCGGTAAATCAGGACCATATTCTACCCCCTTTCCGAAAGCACCACCGGACTACTAAACAAAAGATAAGCACAAATCGACATTTTGTCAACTTTTTGCCGATTTTTTGCTTAAAATCCGGACTACGGACGCGTTTTTTCGCAGGAATCCGCAATTTTTGCCGATTTTACCTGCGTTGGGATGTCAAGTCCGTCCCGTAAACGCGATCGCCGACGCTGTACAGTGATTTAGTCGGAAAAGGCCTGAATAAACCCGCAGAAAACAATACATATATCTTCGAAGGTTACGTTGTCTCCCGATCACCCGCCTTCCGGTCTCGGCATGACCGCGCCGCAGATCTTGCACGTACGGTGATTCTCGCTGCTGAAGAACCGGTTCATGACGGGCGGCAACTGGCTGACGATGTCTTCCAGCTCGAACCGTTCCTCGTAGAGTTTCTCCCCGCAGCTTTCGCAATACCACATGAACCCGTCGATCTCCCCGGTTCTGCGTTTGGTTTCCATGACCAGGCCCACGGTGTCCGCCGGTCTCTGGGGCGAATGCGGAACCCCGGCCGGCAGGAGGAAGATCTCGCCTTCCCGGATGTGGACGTCCACCGGTTTTCCGTCGTCGATGATCTTCAGGACGATATCGCCCTCCACCTGGTAGAAGAACTCTTCGCCTTCATTGTAGTGGTAGTCCTTGCGGGCGTTCGGCCCGCCGACGACCATGACGATGAAGTCTTCGGCCTCCGTATAGACGCACTGGTTGCCGACCGGAGGCTTGAGCAGGTGCCTGTGTTCGTCTATCCAGGCCTTGAAATTGAATGGAGCCGTTACGGCCATGATCGACCTCCTTGTTCAGATCGTAGCGATGCACTTCAATTCGATGGCAATCCGGGTGGGCAGGCGGGAAACGCCAACCGTCGTGCGGCAGGGCTGATGCTCCCGGAAATACTCGCGGTAGATCCGGTTGAATACCGCGAAGTCCTTTTCCATGTCGGTGAGGTACACGGTGATGTCCACGAGGTTCTCCCAGGCGCTGCCCGCGTCTTCCAGGACGCAGCGGACGTTGTGGAAAACAGCGTGGCATTGCTGCTCGATATCATAAGACGCGATCTCGCCGTCCGGCCCCAGGGTCACGCCCGGAATCTCCTGCCGGTCCCTGGCGCGGGGCCCGATGCCCGAAAGAAACAGCAGGTTCCCCACCCTTCGGGCATGGGGATAGGGTCCCACCGGCTCGGGGGCCCGATCGGAATCGTAGTGCTGTTGCATTGCCGTGTCTCCGCGTTCATCCTGGTCCTGAGGGATACCGTCCGTACCGTCATACCGTCCGCTACATCTTGATACACACGTTCTTGGGCTCCGTGAAGAACCGCAGGGCCTCGAATCCTCCCTCGCGGCCCACGCCCGACTGCTTCATGCCGCCGAAGGGCGTGCGCAGGTCCCGCAGCATCCAGCAGTTGATCCAGATGATGCCCGCGTGCAGGCGTTCGGCCACGCGGTGGGCGCGGCCCAGGTTGTCGGTCCAGACCATGGCGGCCAGGCCATAGGGCGTGCAGTTGGCCTGGGTCACCGCTTCGACGTCGGAATCGAAGGGCAGGAGGGTCACCACGGGACCGAAGATCTCTTCCTGGTTGGTCCGGCAGTCCGGCGGCAGGCCCTCGATCACCGTGGGCGCGACGAACCACCCGTCCCGGCAGCGGCCGTCTACACGCACCCGCTTCCCGCCGCAGAGAACCCGCCCGCCTTCTTCCCTGGCCAGTGCCACGCAGGACAGGATCTTGTCCATGTGCGCCTCGGACACGACGGCGCCGAGCCGGTTGCCGGCATCCCTCGGATCCCCGACGGTCAGGCGTCGGGTCCGTTCGACGAAATCGTCCCGGAAGGTCTCGTACAGGGGCCGTTCGACGAGGATGCGCGGACCGCACAGGCAGATCTCTCCCTGGTTGGAGAAGGAGGACAGCAGTGCGGTGTGCAGGGTATCCTCGTAAGGACAGTCCGCGAAGACGATATTCGGGTTCTTGCCGCCCAGCTCGAGGGAGACCCGCTTGAAGTTCGGTGCGGCCGCGGCCGCGATGCGCCTGCCCGTCGCCGTTCCGCCCGTGAAGGAAACGACCGGGATGCCGGGATGGCCCGCCACGGCGGCGCCCGCCTTGTGGCCGTAGCCGTGCACGATGTTCAGTACACCGGCGGGCAGTCCCGCTTCGATGCATAACCTGGACAGCAGGAACGCGGTCGTGGGCGTCAGCTCCGACGGTTTGGCGATCACGCAGTTGCCGGCGGCCAGCGCCGGCGCGATCTTCCACGTCAGCAGGTAGAGGGGCAGGTTCCAGGGGGAAATGCACCCGGCGAGGCCGATCGGCGCCCGAAGGGTGTAATTCAGCGCGGTATTGCCCATGGGGTGGGCATCGCTGGCGAAGTGCTCGATGGCCGTCGCGTAGAAACGAAAGTTGCTCGCGGCGCGGGGGATATCCACCGTATCCGCCAGGGCCACCGGCTTGCCCGTGTCATCCGATTCCGCCCGGGACAGTTCCTCCCGGTTCTCCTCGATCAGGCCGGCGATGCGGAGGAGGTGGCCGGATCGTTCCTGGACGGACAGGGAAGACCAGGCCGGAAAGGCCTTTTCCGCGGCGGCGACCGCTTCCTCCACGTCCCGCGTGCCGGAGTCGGGCGTCCTGCCGATCACGGCACCCGTGGCGGGCTCGATATTGTCCAGGTAAGCGCCGCCGGCCGGTTCGCGCAATTCGCCGCCGATGTAGTTGCGTACATGCATAATGCTGCGAAACCGCCGGGAATGTGGTCTTGGATATACCGCGCCAGGTGTGCCGCGTCGGATAACAGGTTAATGTAGAACGGTACTTAAGCCCTGTCAAGCCGGCGTACGGCCGTCCATCGCAACCGCCACGCCGCGTACCGCGTACCGGGCGTCAACCGGGCGTACCGGGCGTATCGGTCGTCATCCGGACGTCGAGGCGCTCGCGGACGAGCCGATCCGCGGCGTCATCCTCGCGTCATCCGGTCGTCATCCGTACGTCGAGGCGCTCGCGGACGAGCCGATCCGCGGCGTTCCAGTCTACCCGGTCCGCCGAGGAGATGGAGGCGCAGAGCTCCCGGAGGATGCCCTCCTGGATCTCGCCGCGGTACAGTGCCTCGCTGTAGGGGAACCGGTGGAACGATACCATGGAATACCGCGGGATGAACCGGTCGGGATACTTCTGTTCCAGCAGGAAACCCACCTTCTGCCGCAACTGGAAACCGGGGTCGCTTACCAGGTCGCGCATCTCGACGTAATTGGCCAGCGCCATGTCGGCGATGGCATCCGCGTCTTCCTTCCTGCGGCGCCCGAATGATTCGAATACGCTTCCCCAGTCCGGCCAGTGCGCCTCGATGCACTCGTCGAGGATGGTGCAGTCCTCGAAAGCGCAGTTCATCCCCTGGCCGAAGAACGGCACGATCGCGTGGGCGGCGTCACCCAGGAGCAGCGCCCGGTCGCGGTAATGCCAGGGAAAACACTTGAGGGTGACCAGGGATCCGGTGGGATTGTCGCGGTACAGGGCGGTCAGATCGGGCATCAGCGCCGTCGCATCGGGAAACTGAATCTCGAAGAAGTCCAGTATCTGGCGGGGGTCAAGAAGACTGGCGAAACTGTACTCGCCTTCGTGGGGGAAGAAGAGGGTGCAGGTGAAACTGCCGTCCTGGTTGGGGAGCGCGATGAGCATGTACATGCCCCGCGGCCAGATATGGAGGGCATTGCGCTCCATCCTGTACGCGCCGTCCGGTCCGGCGGGAATGGTCAGTTCCTTGTATCCGTGGGTCAGGTACTGCTGGGAGAGGTCGAACCGGCCCACGTTCATCATGGCGGTCCGGATGGCCGATGCCGAGCCGTCCACGCCGATGATCCGGTCGGGGCGGAGCGAGTGGACGTGGTTGGTCGCGTCGTCGCGGACGTAAAGCACGCCGGTACGGAACTCAAGACCGGTGCACCGGGCGTTGAAATGCAGCCGTACGCCGTCCTGCAGTTCCGCGGCGCTCAGCAGGAACCGGTTCAGTTCGCCGCGGGAAACGGAGTAGATGACTTCATCCTCCCGCTGGCCGTAGGGCTGCAGGACCCGGTCGCCTTCCACGGGGTGGATCAGCCGGCCCACCATGGGGATCGCCATGTCCAGGACTTCGTTTTGCAGGCCGACCTGCTCCAGCGCATGAAGGCCTCGCGCCGACATGGCCAGATTGATCGATCGTCCCGCCTGGCCGTCGACAGCCGGTTCGCGGCGGATATCGGGCCGTTTCTCATACACTTCGACCCGGAATCCGCGACGGGCGAGGAAGATCGCCAGCAGGGATCCGGCAAGGCCCGCGCCGATCAGCGTTACGGTTTCCCGATGGGAATCCACGAAAGACCTCGATTGCATCCGGACCGGTACGTAAACAGGTTCGCCCGGTTCACCTGGATCATCCGGCACGCTCGACTCGACTAACCCGGCACGGCTGACCCGATCGGATCACCCGGTTCACCTGGATCATCCGGCACGCTCCATTCCCTCCGCCATGACCTCCACGAAACGGCGGACGTCCGCGAAACGGTTGTACAACGGCACGGGGGCGACGCGGATCACGTCGGGCTCCCGCCAGTCGCACCAGATACCGTGCTCCGACAGGTACCTGTGCACGCGTCGTCCTTCCGGTCCCGTCCTGAGCGAAAGCTGGCACCCGCGCTGTTCCGGGTCCGCCGGCGAAGTGATGGAAAGTTCATCCGGGAAGCGGGTCCGGAGCAGGTGTTCCAGGTACCCGGTCAGCCTTTTGCTTTTCGCACGCAGGCGGTCCATGCCCGCCTCGTCGAAGAGTTCCAGCGAGGCACGAAGAGCTGCCAGCGGGAGAATGGGCGGATTACTCAGCTGCCAGCCTTCCGCGCCCGGGATCGCCTCGAAATCCGAAGGCATCCGGAACCGGGTGGACTTGTCGTGTCCCCACCATCCGGCAAACCGTGGCAGGTCGTTTCTCCGGCCGTGCCGTTCGTGGACGAAGCACCCGCCAACGCAGCCGGGTCCACCATTCAGATACTTGTAGGAACACCAGACGGCGAAGTCCACGTCCCAGTCGTGCATCCGAAGCACCACGTTTCCCATGGCATGGGCGAGGTCGAACCCCACGACGCAGCCCTGTCGATGGCCTGCCGCCGTGATCCGTTCCATGTCGAAAGCCTGGCCGGTCAGGTAGTTCACCCCACCCAGGAAGACCAGGGCGATGGTCTCGCCCTCCCGTTCGAGCAGATCCTCGACATCCTCGGTACGGATAGTCTCTTCACCCTCCCGTGGACGCAGTTCTATCACGCTTTCGTCAGGATCGTATCCATGCCATGCGGCCTGCGAGGCGACGGCGTACTGGTCGGAGGGGAAGGCGGCGCCTTCGACCAGGATGCGGTATCTCACCGGGGTCGGCCGATAGAAGGAGACCATCATCAGGTGGAGATTCACCGTGAGGGTGTTCATGGCGACGACTTCGCCGGGCAGGGCGCCGGCAAGCCTGGCCAGCGGGTCCGCCAGCGCTTCGTGGTAAGGCATCCAGGGGTTGTCCCCCCCGAAGTGGCCCTCGACCCCCAGCCTGCGCCAGTCGTCGAGTTCCCGTTCCACGTAGCCCCTTGCGGCGATGGGCTGGAGTCCGAGCGAATGGCCCACCAGGTAGACCGCCTCCGCCCCGTTTCCGGCTTTCGGGAAGTGAAACCGCGACCGGAAAGCCGAAAGCCCGTCCCCGGCATCCATCTCGCCGGCGTCCAATCGCTGGTCGGGTCGCGTGTGCATCTCGCCGGCGCCCATTCGCTGATCAGGTCGCGTGTGCATCTCGCCGGCGTCCAATCGCTGGTCGGGTCGCGTGTGCATCTCGCCGGCGTCCAATCGCTGGTCGGGTCGCGTGTCCATGGACTAATCGTCCCCACCGAAAAACCGGTCCGCATCCAAATTGAGCCAGTCGAGGGCGGAGCGGTACAGCAGCCTGGACTTGACGTCGTCGTCCAGGTGGCTCATTGACTCGATCATACTGCCGGGAACCGCTTCACCAAGGGGGAAGGGATAATCGGACCCCAGGGCGATATGGTCCGGGCCGATGAGGTCGATCAGGTAGTCCAGGAATCGGCTGTCGTGGACAATGGAATCAAGGTAGAATCTGCCCAGGTACTCGCTGGGGAGCACGTCGTTGTCCATCGCACACAGGTCGGGTCGTGTTTTGAACCCATTGTCGATTCGTCCGATGGTCGCGGGAAAGGATCCCCCGCCGTGGGCAAAGGCCACGCGCAGCTTCGGAAGGCGCTCGAACACGCCGCCGAAGATCATGGAACAGATCGCCCGGGAGGTCTCGGCCGGCATGCCCACCAGCCAGGGCAGCCAGTACTTCTCCATGGACTCCTGTCCCATGATGTCCCAGGGATGGATGAACACCGCCGCGCCCAGTTCCTCCGCCGCTTCGAACACCGGGAACAGGTGGGGTTCGCTCAGGTTGTCTCCGTTGATGTGGGTCCCGATCTGGATGCCGGCCATCCCCAGTTCCCGGACGCACCGTTCCATTTCACGGATGGCCAGTTCCGGCGCCTGCATCGGCACCGTGCCCACGCCGATGAACCGCCGGGGCCAGGCGGCCGTCACCCCGGCGATATGGTCGTTGAGGATGCGGGACAGGTCCAGCGCGTCCGCCGGCTGAGCCCAGTAGCTGAACATCACCGGTACGGTGGAAAGGACCTGGACGCGTACACCGGCGGCGTCGCACTCCCCGATCCGCGTCGGCGGGTCCCACGAGTTGGCCTGGATCTCGCGGAACTGCTTGCCGTCGATCATCATGCGCGCGCATCCCGGCCGGTAATGGTCCAGTTCCACGAATCCGCCGTAACCGTACCGCTTATGCAGGTCGGGCCAGTTTTCGGGCAGGATATGGGTATGGATGTCGATCTTCGGTATGGGGTAAGGGCCGGTGTAGTTGCACATGGTTCCGGAAGAGGTTCTGGGGTGGCGCCGGGAACTCCGGACCACCTTGCCAAAGCGTTCTACCGCGGACGTGTCCCGCGGTCCGAATGGGAAGGACTATGCAGGATCAGAATAACGGGAAAACCGCGCTATTGTCAAGGTCATGATGCTCGGTACAAAGCCTGGCGGTAAGCGTCCAGGTCAATACCCGGGAAGGCCCGCGCGAGGAGGCCGACGGTCCGTTCCGTGTAGTAGGAATGGCCGGGTTCGGGCCAGCCGAACAGCGACCGGACGCGCGGAGTCGTACCGGTTATGAAGGGAATCATGTATTCCCGCTCGCCGTATATGAAAGGATTCGAGAAACGGGTCCACCGGTCGGTGTCGCGGCGGCACATGGACAGCGACCAGAACGCCCGCTGTTTCTTCCGGTTCTCGAAGGGCTGCGCGGAATGAAGAAGGTAGGAGGAATAAAAGAGCGCGCTTCCCCGCGGACCTACGGCGGGCACCGGATCCTGCAGGCCGGCCTTGCGGATGTCGCGGACGTGACTGGCACTGGCCATGTTGCCCGTTTCCCATCCCCTGGCAAAAACCTCGGCCGCCCGCGTGTGCGAACCGGGTACGAGCAGCATGGGCGCCCCGTCGTCTTCGACGTCATGGAGATACACGCCGGAGTTGATGTAGGAGAAACGCGCGGCGTCCATGGACGGGGGGAGGACGCAGTTCGTGTTGTGGTCGACGTGGTATCCGCTCCAGGATTCGTCGGGATACCGCTCGTCCACCGGTCCGGTGCGCATGAACAGGTGGGCGTTGCAGTAACTGGCCCGGTCACCCAGGAACAGCTCGAAGAGATCGAGATAACGGTCGTTCTCGATGAGCCGGTCGAGGGCCGGATCGCCGACGGGAAACTGGGACCGTCCCACCAATTCGTCCTGCTTCGTGGTGAACCCGTCGCCCACGGAGCCCTGTTCGCCGCGTGCGAAGTCCTCCAGCCAGGAAGCGTAGGGTTTGCCATAGAAGTTCCGTTCCATGGCCTCCAGCGCGGCGTCCATTTCCTCTGCGCCGAAGACGCCGGGCACCAGGATGTAGCCGTCGCGCCTAAACTGTTCCAGCATGACATCTCCCGCGTTCGGTGTCTGGCGTGCGAGACGCGTTCGGAGTTCTGGCATCTCCCGCGTTCGGTGTTCTGGCGTGTGTGACGCGCATTGCGTGGGATTCAGGCATTGCGTATCAGGTCGTTCCACGACGGCGCGATGCCGTCCCGCCGCCGCCGGGATATGTTAAGGGCCGGACCGTCAGGACGGACGCCGTGCTGCACGATGACGTCGAAATAGGGCTCACGCGTGGCTTCCAGCAGTGCCAGCAGGCGCGTTCGCATCTCCGCCAGCACGACTGGATCCGCGTCCGCCAGGTTACGCGATTCATACGGGTCTTCCCACAGGTCGAAGAGCACTTCGTGGCCGGTCTCGTAGAAGGCGTACTTCCACCGGTCCGTGGCCAGTCCCCGCCAGTCCGCGTAGTCGAAGTGCACGCGCGGCGCGCCCACCATTTCGAGCAGGACTTCCCCGGGTCCGTCGAAGTCCCCGCCCCTGCAGGCGGCAGAGAAGTCGGCGCCCTGCATGTGGCCCGGCACGGGCACCCCGGCCAGACCCAGGGTCGTGGGCGCCATGTCCACCAGGCTGAACAGGTCTTCCCGCGCGCCCTGGGGTTTCAGGATTCCCGGGGCGTGGAAGACCACGGGCACCCGCACGGACTCCTCGTGGGGATGCCCCTTGTCCTCCATCTGGCCGTGGCTTCCCATGAAGTCGCCATGATCCGAGAAGTATGTGGTTACCGTGTTGCCTCTGAAACCGTCCATGCCTTCCACCGCGTCGAGCAGGCGGCCGATGTTCCCGTCCAGGTTTTCGATCATGGCGTAGTATGCGGCCAATCGTTCCCTCAGATCGCTCAGGTCGGCCCGGCCGCCGAAATTCGGGCGGGTCTTCAGGGACGCGGGATCGAAGCGCATGCAGGCATCCGGCGCTTCGAGGGGCCAGTGGGGCGGCTCCACGCTGAGGACGAGAAAGAGCGGCCGGTCCCCGTCGTAGTCCTGCAGGTACGCGATGGCCATGTCGGTCAACGTGTCGGTCTGGTAGCCCGTCATGCGCGTGGGATTGACGTCGCCGTTGCGGTAGTAGAATCCCTTGAACGGCGCGTTGTTCATCTCGAATCCGTACCAGTCCTGGAAACCGCCCCGGTGGAACTCCGGCGTGCGCGGCGCCGATTCCAGTTCGTAGTATTCCGGGTCGCGCCGCACG
Source organism: Candidatus Latescibacterota bacterium (assembly GCA_022822725.1). Taxonomy (GTDB): domain Bacteria; phylum JAAXHH01; class JAAXHH01; order JAAXHH01; family JAAXHH01; genus JAAXHH01. The sequence goes on along the minus strand of JAJEAN010000002.1, from coordinate 254,185 downwards.
TCGGGCGGGATCTGGTCGCGGACCGTCCCGCAGTGCCACTTGCCGAAGTAGGCGGTATGGTAGCCGGCTTCGCGAAGCAGCGTAGCCGTGCTCGGCGCCGCCGGCTTGTACACGTCGTGAAACCCCTGCACCGGTCCGGCGTGGGCGTGGCGGCCCGAGAATATGGTGCCCCGCGAAGGCGTGCACACGGGACAGTTGGCCCGGGCGCGCGTGAAACTCACGCCCTCCGCGGCCATGCGGTCCATGTTGGGGGTCCGCAGGTTGGGATCCCCCGCGTGGCCCATGGCCTGGCCGGCGTGCTCGTCGGACAGGATGTAGATGACGTGCGGTCGGGGCATGTGCCGGGTTTACTCCATGACCGTCGCGCCGTCCGCCTGGCGCTTTTTCCAGTAGAAGTAGAAGGGCAGGCCGATGGCCAGGATTACGAGTCCGAGCAGCGGTCTCGTGTAATCGGTTATGAACGCGTTGACCAGGACGCCCAGTGAGATCATCAGGAAAAGGATTGGCGTGACCGGATAGCCCCATACGCGGTAAGGCCGGTGCATTCCGGGTTCCTTGAATCGGAGGATGATCAGGCCAATCACCGCGAGGCTGAGAAACACGTAGTTGAAGAATATGGCGAAACCGATGATCTGGACGAAGGTGCCGGTCAGTGCGAAGACCGACGCCCATACCCCCTGCAGCACGATGGAGACGACCGGGGTGCGGAACCGGGGATGCACGTACTGGCAGGCCTTGAAGAAGATGCTGTGGTTGGCCATGGCGTGGTAGACCCGGGGGGCCACCATGAGCTGGGCGTTGACCGTGCCGAAGGAAGTCAACATGATGGCCGCCGAGATGAGCATCGCGCCGGAAGGACCGACCAGGATCTGCAGGGTGTCGGCGGCCACCCGGCGCGAGGTCTGCAGGTCTTCAAAGGACAGGACCGAAAGATACACGACGTTGGCCAGGATGTAGACCGTGGCCACGATGGCGAGACCGACGAATATGGCCCGTGGAATGGCCCGCTGCGGGTCTTTGACTTCGGACGCGACGAAGGTGACGAAAAACCACCCGTTGTAGGCGAACAGCACACCGAGCATGGCCAGGCTGAGACCTCCGAGGAGGGAGGTGCCGGTCTGTTCCTGGACCAGCGGCGTCCAGGCCACCCCCGATCCCGATGCGAGGAAGAACCCGAGCAGGATGACGGCGAGGACGGCGCCGACCTTGATGAAGGCGAATATGTTCTGCAGCATGCCGCCGACTTTGATCCCCAGGCTGTTCATCACGGTGAGAAAGAGGATGCATCCCACGGCCATCCAGCGTTCGGTCCACGGGTCCTCGATCCCGAAAAGCCCGCTGGCGTACCGTGCGAATACGGAAGCCACCGCGCCCATGGCGCCGGTGATGATGATGAAGAGGAAGGCCCAGCCGAAGAGAAAGGAGACCAGGTCCGTATTATAGGCGCGCTTCAAAAAGGCGTAGGTCCCCCCGCTCCGGGGTATGGCCGCGCCGAGTTCGGCGTAGCACAGTGCGCCGGCCAGGGAGAGTACCCCGCCCATGATCCAGACCAGGAGGCTGAGCGAGGGCGATCCGACCTGGGACGCCACCGAACTCGGGACCATGAAGATTCCCGAGCCGATGATCGCCCCGATGATGAGGGCGGTACCGGTCCTTGCACTCAGGGCCCGCAGCAACCGGGGCTGCCCCGGAGGTATGGAGTCCTCGGCTAATCCGGTTTCCTTGGAAATCGACATGATTGCTCCTTTTCGGCACGGGTCCTATTCCGGTGCGACCACCGGCGCGGCATCCAGTTGCGAAGGAACCGGTTCGACCCCGTCAAAACGGGTGCCGTGCTCGAACCAGGACCGCGGGGCGGCCTGTCCCCACAGGGTCTGCCGCCGGGTATCCTTCAGGTCCCAGACGCGCGCGGGATGGTCGGGGTCGACGGTGACGTAATCTCCCGTGAACAGTTCGATCCGGTGGCCGTCCCGGTCGAACAGGTACAGGAAGAAGGCGTTCGAGATGCCGTGGCGCCCCGGTCCCCGCTCGAAGGCGTCGCGGTGCTGCGAGCTGGCCAGGCGGTCGCAGAAGTGGATGATGTCCATGGCCGTGGGCACGTAGACGCCGATGTGATGCAGGCGCGGCCCCAGCCCGTTGGTGAAGGCGATGTCGTGGACGCCGCCCCGGCGGTGCAGCCAGGTGGCCCAGAGGTCCGAGTCCTCGTCCGCGATGTCGGCCACGGTCACCTCCGTCGGCCGGAATCCGAGCGACTCGGCATAGAAGGCCGTCATCCCGTTCACGTCATGGGAGAACAGGTTGAAATGGTCGATGCGCTGGATATGGGCGCCGCGGTAACGGTGGTACTCCTGCAGCAGCAGGTCCCGGCGCTCCATCTCGTGGTAGAACTCAAGGGGGATGCCGAAGGGATCGTCCACGTGCAGCGTTCGGCCCTGGGCGTGCCGGCCGACGAAAGCCGTCCGGCAGCCGGCGCCGTCATAGAAGGCTTCGGCCCGGTCCAGGTCGGCATCGCTGGCGACCTTGAAGGCGATGCGGTGCACGACCGGGGTGTCCGCCTTCGTCAGGATCAGCGAATGGTGATTGCGCTCCTCCATGCCGCGCAGGTAGAGCGTGTCCCCCGCGTCGTCCTCGCAGACGTACCCCAGCAGGTCGATATAGAAGTCGCGGGCGTAGTCCATGTCCGTCACCCCCCACTCTGCGTGGCTGGCACGGACGATGTTGAAGGGCGGAGAGGGATTCGCTGCGGGAATGGCCACGATGCGTCCTCCGTTGTAACATCCCGATGGATCTAAAGACCGCCCATCACCGGCGGTCGGCGGCAGGCGGTCGGCGGCAGGCGGGCGGCGGCAGGCGAACGGGTTCAACCCTTGCCCAGTTTCGGCACGGGGTGGTGTTCGAGGGCTATGTCGACGTTCTTGGTTTCCATGTAGAAGTCGAAGCTGTAGTCGCCCCCGTCCCGCCCGATCCCGCTCGACTTCATGCCGCCGAAGGGCGTGGGCAGGTGGCGCACGTTTTCCGAGTTCACCCAGACCATGCCGGCCTCGAGGCGCCGGGCGAAGGCGTGGGCGCGGGTGACGTCGCGCGTCCAAAGATAGGCGGCCAGGCCGTAGTCAACGTCGTTGGCCACCTCCAGCGCTTCCTCCTCCGAGTCGAAGGGGATGGCGGTGAGAAAAGGACCGAAAACCTCCTCCCGGGCGATGCACATGGATCGGTCCGCGTCACCGAAGAGCGTGGCCTCGAAATAGTTCCCGGCACCGGCGTTCTCCGGGCAGCTCCCCCCGGCGTCCTCCGGGCATCTCCCCCCGGCGATCAGCGTGGCGCCCTCCTGCCGCCCCGCGGTCACGTAACCCAGGACCTTCTCCAGGTGCAGCGGGTGGATCAGGGGACCCAGTTCGGTGGCCGGGTCGAAGGGGTTTCCCAGGCGGATGCGCTTCACCCGTTCCGCGAGCCGGCCGACGAAGTCATCATAGATGCTCCGTTCCACCAGCACCCGGCTGCCCGACGTGCATCGCTCCCCGTTCAGGCTGTAGATCATGAACACCGTGGCGTCCAGGGCCCGGTCCAGGTCCGCGTCGGCGAAGACGACCACCGGGTTCTTGCCGCCCAGTTCGAAATGCACCCGCTTCAGCGTTTCGGCGCCCTGGCGCATGATGGCCCGCCCGGTCCGCGTGTCGCCCACGAACCCGATGGCCTTGACGTCCGGATGCTCGGTGAGCGCCCGTCCCGCGGTCTCGCCGATGCCGTTGACCACGTTGACCACGCCCGGCGGGACGCCCGCCTCGTGCACCAGTTCGGCCAGGCGCATGGCCGTGATCGGGCTCCATTCCGCGGGCTTGTGCACGACCGTGCAGCCGGCAGCCAGCGCGGGAGCCATCTTCCACGTGCTGAGCATGAAAGGCGTGTTCCAGGGCGTGATGATGCCCACGGGCCCGATGGGCTGTCTCTGGGTATAGTTCAGGTGTCCGGCCGCCGGCAGGGAAAGGCCGTCCGACGCGCTTTCGGCCCGGTCCGCGAAGAACCGGAAGTTCTCGGCGGCCCGCGCCGCGGCCTTCGACATGAACCGGATGGGCTGGCCCGTGTCGAAGGTCTCCAGCAGGGCGATCTCCTCGCCGTGCGCCTCGATCAGGTCGGCCACCCGGTGCAGCAGCCGTTTTCGCTCGGTCCCGGTGGTCTCGCGCCAGCCTGCGAAGGCGTCTGTCGCCGCACGGGCCGCGGCGTCGATCTCCTCCGGCCCGCCGTTCGCCACGGCGCAAAGCACGGTGTTGTCGATGGGCGTGGCATTCTCGAAGGTATCGCCGCCGGTGGTCGGGACGGAAGATCCGCCGATGAGGTGTCCGACGCCCTCTTCGCGGAAGCGCGCGATGAGCCGCTTCGCTTTGGCCTCGTTCGGATGAACCTGCGTGGAAACCTGGATGGTTATGATCCGCCCTCCTTGAGACTGGCCACCACGTCGTTTTCCAGGGCGCCCAGTCCGTCCACTTCCAGCCGGAGACTGTCGCCCGCATGGATGTGGGATATGCCTTCCGGCGTGCCCGTCCATATCATGTCCCCGGGGTTCAGGGTCATGTAGGCGGTGATGTACTCGATGAGTTCGCAGACGCCGTGGCGCAGGTCGCCGGTCCAGCCTTCCTGGCGGAGTTCCCCGTTGACGTAGGTGCGCAGGCGCACGTCGGCGGGATCTATTTCGTCCGCGGTGGTGAGGAAGGGACCGAGCGGGCCGAAGGTGTCGAAACCCTTGGCCTTGATCGGCGGCCTGAAGTAATTGCTCACGAAATCCCGGATCGTCAGGTCGTTGCCGATGGTATAGCCCCCCACGTAGTCCAGGGCGCGATCGGCCTTCACCTTCCGGGCCGGTCGGCCGATCACGGCGACGAGTTCGCATTCGTAGTGCAGGTAGTCGAATTCCGGGGGAACCACGATCTTCGCCCGGTGGCCGATGAAGGTCTGGGGCATCTTGTTGAAAAGGATGGGTTCCTCGGGCAGGTCCAGGTTCAGCTCCTTCGCGTGCTCGGTGTACCCCAGCGCGACGCCGATGGCCTTGCTCGTATGGTCCACCGGCGGCAGGAACATGACGTCCTCCGGATCGTAGGCGACCGTGCCCACCATGAGTTGTCCGTTCTCGAAGACGGCCTCGAGGACCTGGCCGTTGCAGGCGAAGCGCGCTGTTTTCATACTTGATCTCCGTTATACACGATTACACCTCGTACCACTGTTCCACGGCTTGCTCCAGTGCTTCGGGACCGGGATACCGGTTTTCCATCTCCCGGACGGCGGCTTCGACTTCACGCGCCGACGGGACGAGGTCCCGCTGTCCGGCGGACAGGTCGTAGACCGACCGGCCTTCCGTGGACAGGAGCATGTCCAGGTCGATCCGTCCCGAGGGCCGGCGCTTGAGCAGGGCGGAGTAGGTGTCGCAATACAGGTCCGGGTCGTACGCGCCCGTCCCGCATGCCTCCTCCTTTTCATCGAGCAGGCCCAATCGCAACGCCACCGCGCGCAGGTCTTCCCACAGCGCGTACATGATGTCGGGCTGCGCGTCCCCCTTCTCCCGCTCGTGCAGCGGGCTGACGCTCCGTTCCTTGCGCTGTGCCTCGATGACCCGCCTGACCTGCCGGGAGGGCGTCGGTATGGCGAAGTAGGCGGATGCCCCGTCCGAGAGCAGGGATTCGACGGGGTCCTGTTCCCTGCGGACGAGTTCGACCAGCCGGTTGCCGATGACCGGGACCTCGCCGATGAGGATATCCCGGTCGGCCCGGTGCATATGGGCCCAGTGTCCGACGGCGCGCCTGGCCCATAAGCCCACCGCCTTGCGTACGCCGGCGTGGGTGATCCCGTCCTTCTCGTGATAATGTTCCTTCACGCGGTCGTTTGTCAAGAACGGCAGCCGGCAGACGTCCCACTGGAGCAGGTGGGGTGTGCGCCCGTGGCCGTGGGCTATGATGGCCAACTGTTGCAACAGGAGGCTCTTCCCGGTGCCCGGCAGTCCGGCGAGGAACACCATCTTCCGGGTGTCCGCCAGGTGCTGAAGGGTCCGGTAAAGCCCGCTGTCTTCGGGAATCAAGAACATATCTGTGCGAGTCCGTGCACGACTGCCCGGCTGGCTTCCTGATGTGCGGCTGGCATCCGGATATGCGGCCCTGGCTTCCTGATGCGCGGCCCCGGGTCCTACCACTGCAGGGCGTGTTCGGAACGTTCGGCCGTGCCCCGCACACGGGCCCCCCGCTTGAAGCGGTCCACGTCCGGCATCTCGCCTACCGGAATCTCCACCAGGGTGGGACCGTCTTCGGCGAACCCCGCGCGGATGACCCGGCGCAGCTCCTCCGGGGTCTCTGCCCGGATGCCCCGGGCGCCGAAGGACTCGGCCATCCGGACGAAATCGGGGTTGTGCAGGTCGGAGGCGATCACCCGGTTGCCGTACAGTTTCTGCTGCATCCGCTTTACGTTGCCGTAGGCGTTGTCGTTGAAAAGGAGCGTCACCAGGCCGATGCGGTGCTGGACGGCCGTGGCCAGTTCCTGCACGCCGAACATGAACCCGCCGTCGCCCGTTACGGAGATGACGGGCCGGTCCGGGTGGGCGACCTTCACGCCCAGGGCCGTGGGGAAGCCCCAGCCCAGGGTGCCCTGGTAACCCGTGGAGATGAAGGTGTAGGGTTTGTACACGGGCATGATCTGCCGGGCGGCGTAACCCACCTGGGTCAGTTCTTCCACGAAGAGGCCGTCCTCGCCCAGTTCTTCCCGGATCACCCGCAGAAATGAGGTCTGGGGTTCCAGGAACGCGAACATCTCCTCGGTCTCCGCCTTCAGCGCGCGCATTTCGGCTTCCCGGGACGCGCGGGCGCGGTTGTGTCTTTCCACCGCTTCGACCAGCAGGGGCATGGCGTCTTCGGACCGTGCGGTGATGGCGATATCCGGCCGGGCGATGCGGTCCTGGGCCCGGGCGTCCACTTCGATCCGTATGGTCGTCAGGTTCTCGTCCACACCCCAGTAGAGTTGGGGGATAGCGAGCCTGGACCCCACGGCGAGGACGACGTCCACCTTCGCCCAGAGCTTGTGGGCCGCGGGGTTGGGGTGGCTCAGGTAGTGGCGGCTGTCGAGTACGCCGCGGCCCGTCCGGTACCCGATGACCGGTGCCTGGAGCATTTCAGCGAGCCGTGTGATCTCTCCGGAAACGTTCATGGCGCCGCGGCCGACGAAGATCATGGGGTTTTCGGCCCGGCCCAGTTTCCGCGCGGCGGCGTCGACCATCCCGGCGTCCACCGGGGGATTGGATACGGCTAACGGTCCCGGAATGCGCGGCGCTTCGCCCTCGGACGCGAGCACGTCCCAGGGGCATTCCAGGCCCACGGGGCGCGGCCGGCCTGAGTTCAGCTGCCGGATGGCCTCGGCCGTCCTGGAAGGCGCACCGGCGGTGCTGTCGATCCGGGCGGCCCACTTGGTCAGGGACCGCAGCACGTCGAGCTGGCCGTTGATCTCGTGCAGCTGGCCCGTGTGGCGCCCGAGGTACTTCGTCGGGATCTCGCCCGTCAGGCAGAGCACCTTCGCGTTGGTGGCATAGGCCGTGGACAGGGCGGCGGTTCCGTTGAGAAACCCCGGTCCCGGGACCACGTTGTAGACCCCGGCCCGGTCCGTCGAGAGGGCGTATCCGAGGGCCATGTACGCCGCGCCCTGCTCGTGGCGGGTGTGGACGACGCGTATTTCGTCTCGATGGTCGAAGAACGCATTGTAGAGGGCGTCGTTCTGCACACCCGGCAGTCCGAAGACGGTATCGATACCGTGGGAGATCAGCGTCCGGACGATGGCTTCGGCAGTGGTCATCTGCGGCATGGAGGGCAGGTTTCCGGGAAAGTTGACTGGACGGTCACAGGTCGATCCGGTAAAGGGGTTCCAGGCCCCGGGCGACCCGGTCCGTATTCTCCGCGGCCACGGCGGCCCGCCGGCGGGAGGTGCCGTCCGTCACCCCGGCGATATGTGGCGTGACGACCACGTTGGGCAACTGGTAGACGGGAAGGGAGGGATCGGGCGGTTCCTTGGCGAAGACGTCGAGCCCGGCCCCTCCGATCTTCCCATCGACGAGGGCGTCGTAGAGGGCCGCTTCGTCCACGAGGGCGCCGCGGGCCACGTTGATGACGCTGGCCGTCGGTTTCATGAGTCCCAGCCGCCGGCCGTCGATGATGTGGCGGGTCTCGTCGTTCAGATGCAGGTGCAGGGAGAGGAAGTCGCTTTCGGCCGCGACCCGGTCCAGATCGTCCGGGCCGCCGATGAAGTCCGGTTGAATGTCGTCGAGGACCTCGGGTTCGATCTCCCGGACGTCGATGCCCAGGATCCGCATGCCGAAGGGCTTGGCCCGGCGGGCCAGTGCCTGGCCGCTCGCACCGAATCCCACGATGCCCAGCGTCTGGTGCTCCAACTCGTATCCGAGCGGATCGTAGAATCGTCCGCCGGCGAAGTTGTCCGCCGCTTCCTGGTAACGCCGCGAGACCATAATGATGAACATCATGGCGGTCTCGGCCAGTGCGACGTCGCTGAAAAGTCCGGGCGTGTTTGCCGTGGGGATGCCCTTCGTCTTGATGTAGGCCAGGTCGAAGTGGTCGAATCCCGTGCCCACGATCTGCCACAGCCGGCAGTCGGCCGCGGCGTCCATCATTTCCCGCGTGCCCCGGCTGCCGCCCTGGTCGATCACCACGTCCACGCCGGCGAACTGGGGCGCCAGGGGCCTGTCATCGTCGAGTTCCCGCAATTCGTGGCGGTCGCCGATGGCATCCCGGATGTCCACGCACCACGGGCTGTAAATAGGGCGTACGGGAAGCAGCAGGACGTTCAGGCGTTCCATGGATTCTCCAGGAAATGCGCAGGTCAGGTTTCCGGCAGGTCCACCGGGGTCGTATCCTGCACGTCGGTCCGGAACACCCAGGTGCCTTCCTTCACGTAGTGGACGGTGAAGGCCAGGCGCGGCCGGGTGCGCGACCGGTTGGCGTAGGAACCGTGCACCGTCCTGCTGGTGAAGAACACACCGCTGCCGCGCGGCACGGTCAGCCGGACGAGGTCGTCTTCTTCGATACCCACCACGTCGAAGGAGTAGAGCTTCTCGGTCCACTCGCGTCCGTCGGGCGACCGCATGCCGTAGTCGCTTTCCCAGCTCGTATGTTCCGGATTGGTATTCAGGGTCGTCTCGCGCAAGGTGTCCTTGTGGCTGCCCGGGGCCACGCACAGGCCGCCGTTCTCCGGATCGGTATCGCTCATGGCGATCCAGCAGGCCATCAGCGTATCGGGTTCGTTGGGCAGGTAATGGGAGTCCTGGTGCAGCGAGATGCCGGCACCGCCCAGTTCCTGGTCCGGTCCGGCCGGTTCCTTGGCCATGTACATGGTCTGTACGATACGGGGCCGCCCGCCCAGGATCTGTCGGGCGACGCCGGCAACGTTGGGATGGTGGGCCAGTTCGCGCCAGTAGGGGTCGGACAGGTGGGTACGAAGTCCCTGCCGCAGGGATTCGGCTTCCGGATCGGCCTGGTGCCGGACGAAGGCGTCGACCTCATCCGCCGTCAGCAGGTCCGGGACGACGAGATAGCCTTCGTCGTGGAACCGGGCGACCTGCGCGTCGTTGAGCTGGATGGACAGGGCTTTCCGCGTCATATTCCGCCGTCCTCGCAGGCAACAGTTTATGGTAAAGGACACGGTACGCGGCGCAGATTCGCGCCGGAAGACAATCAACCTAAGAAAACGGCCCCGAAATGTCCGGTCAAGGAGTATGTCCTGAGCCCTGCGAACCCGCTGCACGCCGCCGCGATTCGGGGGCGCTACAACTGGTTGAGCAGCATCAGTTCGCCGGGGAAAGGATGGAGGTAGGTCTGGTCCTGCAGGTAGGTGATGCCGAACTCCCGCACGTAGTGCCGCAGCATGACCACGGGCACGATCAGGGGCAGGAGCTCCTCGTGGTACTTCTGGATCATCCGCGTCAGTTCACGGCGCGTGCGTGCGTCGAGCCGGTCGGAGACATAGCCCGCCATATGCTGCAGCACGTTGGTATGGTTCCGCCGGGACGGCGTTCGTTTCATGACCCGATTGAATTCGTCCAGGTAGGCGTCCGCCAGTTCGCCGGTGGTGGCGTAGCGCTCCGGTTTCGCCAGCAGCCGTCCGAGACGGCGCGTGCCCTCCTGGCTGTGGGCCATGAGAAGGTACTTGTAGGCCCGGTGATAGCTCATCAGCGATTGCCGGGTCAGGCCCGAATCGGCGAGTTGCAGCCAGCGGTAGCAGGCAAAGACCCGGCTGATGAAGTTCTCCCGGCCCCGAGGATTATGCAACCGCTGCTCTTCTTCCACGGGCAGATGGGGCAGGGTATCCATCAGCCGCCGGGCAAAAACCCCGCGCCCGTTTCGCAGCGCGGCGCCCTCGGGCTGGACCACGGGTACTTTTCCCATGCCGCAGGAAGGTGACCGGCTCTTCAGGATGTATCCGCTGAGCCTGGCCTGCTCCAGGGTCTGCACGCGTTGCCGGGCGAACCAGTCCACCTTGTCGGTGTGATCGACGCCGTTCTTCGTCAGCATCCGGATATCGCCGTCCAGCCGGGTCAACTGCACGGTCTCCCGCGGCGTACCCATGCCCGCTTCCACTTCCGGACAGACCGGGATCCACTCCACGTAACGGCCGACCACGTCCACGAGGTAGTCGTCGCGCTTGTGCCCCCCGTCGTAGCGGACCCGCTCACCGAGCAGGCAGGACGAGATGCCGATGCGCACAGGCAGTTCGGCCCGTTGGATGTCCATCAGGGGGGCGTCGCGCTCGGTGGCGCCACCGAATACTGTTTCGCTCATGATTCGTTCCTGCTCATCACGCCTGGTCAGAAGAAGCCCCGGTCCTCCCGGGTCGCGCGCCGCGCCGCTTCCTCGTCCAGTGTGACACCCAGGCCCGGCGACATGGGCAGGTCGATGTGCCCGTCCCGGATCAGGTCACGTTCAACCGTCAGCGTGTTCCACACCTCGTCGTCCAGATGGTGGAATTCGAGCACCTGGAAATTGGGCACCGCCGCGCACAGATGGCAGACGGCGATCGTCCCGATGGGGCCGCAGATGTTGTGTGGCGAAATGGGCATGTAGTACATGTCGGCAAGGTCGGCGATCTTCCGGCCCTCCAGCAGGCCTCCCGCCTTGGCGTGGTCGGGAGAGATGATGTCCGCGGCCTGCGCCTCGATGAGCTCCCGGAAGCCGTGGCGCGTATAGAAATTCTCCCCGGTGCAGATGGGGACGCGCGTGGCCTGGGTCACCTTCGCCATGGCCTCGATGTTCTCCGGCGGCACGGGGTCCTCCAGCCACATCAGGTCGAGGCCCTCGATGGCGTAGGCCACCTTGAGTATATCCACCGGCGCGTAGTTCCAGTGGGCGTCGATGAGCAGGTCGGTGTTGGGGTCCAGGGCCTCCCGCAAGGCCGTGATGACATCGACGAAGTAAGCCACGTCGTGGTTGCTGATGGTCCGGTTGTACCGGTCGCGCCGGGAAGGCTGGGGATCGATGTCGAACTTGATGGCGTCGAAGCCCCGGGCTTCCACGGCTTTGGCCTTCTCCGCGTAGGCCTCCGGCGTTTCTTCGTCTCCCGCGTGACAGTCGTTGTATACGCGGATGCGGTCCCTGAACTTGCCACCGAGCAGTTGCCAGATGGGCACGCCGCAGGCCTGTCCCGTGATGTCCCAGAGGGCCATTTCGATCCCGCTGATGGCGCTCATGACCGCGCCCTGGTAGAAGCCGGAGGCGGACATGGACCCCATCATGTCGTGAAAAAGCCGGTCCACGTTCCGCGGGTCCTGGCCGAGGAGCGCCCGGTCGACCAGCCTGGGATCGGTGGCGATCTGGTGGACCCCGGCACCGTGATAGGCCTCGCCGATACCGACCAGTCCCTCGTCGGTCTTCACCTTGACCAGCACCCAGGGCATAGGCTGGAGCAGCACGGCCCCCACGTGCGTTATTTTCATGGGTACTCCCCGTTCAGAACTCCCCGTCCGGCAGACTGGGACTGAGGCAACGTGCTCAAGGCATCGTGCTCAAGGTATCGTGCTCGACGCAACCAGGTCAACGCATCGTGCTCATTTCTTTCCGGTCATTGTATCCTGGTCAACGCATCCCGGGTGTTGAGGTAGGGAACCGATCGTTCCAGGAAGGTCTCCAGCAGTGCGCCGGGCGTCAGATCGGACGTGTCTATGGCGAACTTCCGGTGGATCCACGACTGTGCGACCTCTTCGGCGAACCTTTCCAGGACGGCTTCGACGTCCTCCGCCGGGACCAACTGCCGGGGATGGGGGTCCGTCTCCATGCGCCGCCGGATGACCTCCGGACGGGCGTGGAGATGGACGAGGATCGCGTCGTCCGGCATGTCCGGCTCGTACTCGCGCACCGCGATGTTGATGCCCGGGTAATAGTACCGGGGTCCGTAGACCATCTCCTCGATGTGAAACCCGCCCAGGAGGATGTGATCGAACTTGTGCATCAACCGGACGTGGTACACGATCTGGAACCGCTGGAAACGCTCCTTGATGGCCGGCAGCATGTCGATGAATCCCTGCTGCTCCTCTTCGCCCAGGTGGTACGCGTCCGGAATGGTGAAGTGATCGTCGAGATGGTGGTGGACGCCCCGTTCGTTTCCCCAGGCGTAGAGGCCGTCGATCAGCGTAGAGACCCCGGCGTATTCGCAGCCCACGGCGATCAGCCGCATGGACGCTCCTTTCCCGGTTCCGTATGGCGCATCAGTTCAGCTCCTCGTAACCCTGCGTGTAACGCTGCAGCGCGTCGTAGTCCAGGTCGCAGCCGAGTCCCGGTTTCATCGGCGTGGGCACGTGGCCGTCGACGAAGCGTATGGGTTCGAGGATCAGGTCGTCCTCCCGGGTCCAGCCGCCGACGAAATCGGAGGCCATGGTGCAGTTCGGCGCCGCAGCCGCGGCATGGACGAAGGATGTGTCCGAGATGCCCAGGTCATTGCCCGATCCATGCCAGCAAGGCAACCCCGCGGCCGCCGCCGTGGCGGCGTTGCGCTGGAATCCGAACATGCTGCCGCCCAGGTTCACGCAGTCCACCACGCCCCGGCCCCCGTCCGCCTGCAGGGCGCGCACGACACCCTCCCCGTTCCCCAGGTGCATGGCCAGGGGGAAGGGGATGGCCCGGTGGATTTCCTCGTAGCCCGCGATGTCCGACTTGGGTATGGGATCCTCGAAGACCTCCACGTTGCCCAGGGGTTCCAGGCGCCCGGCCAGCTCGATGGCCTGGGCGGCGGTATAGAACCGTTCGTTGGGATCGACCGTCACCTTGAATTCGGGTCCCGCGACATCGCGCATGGCCTTCAGGCGTTCGTACATGGGTTCTTCGAGACGGCACTTGATCTTGACGCCCGTAAACCCGAGGCGCAGCCCCCTTTCCACGGCCCTGGCGCCGTCCTCCGGCGTCTGGTGGCCCATCCAGTAATCGGCCCGTACCCGGTCACGGACCGCACCGCCCAGCAGGGTGTGGACGGGCAGCCCCCGGATCCGTCCCACCAGGTCGAGCACGGCCATCTCGAAGGCGTCGTAGGCCGGTCCGTTTCCCACCGTGATGTCGTCCGACGCCCGACCGGCGCGGCGTCCGAAGATGTCCTGAGGGGTGATGTCCTCGGGATCGCGGCCGATGAGCAGCGTTGCCCCTTCCCGGACCTGTTCGATGGGACGGCCCCGGCCGGTTTCCCCGATCCCGGAATACTCGGTGTCGGTATCGACGCGGATGATGTGCTTGGGCACTTCGTCCCACCCGGTCTTTTCCGCGTATTCCGGACTGTGCACCCGGCCGGGTATGGTAGGTACGACGACGGTCCATACGGAAACTGCGGTGATCTTCATCGTGGTCTCTCCAGGAAGGCGTGGAAGCGGCTCGTCAGTTTTTCCGCCATCCCGCTATGAAGGATTCCATGCTCAGGCCGGAAGGCATTTCCTCGAAAAAGTAATGCATGGGATCCGACTGGAACCCCGGCACGTACTGGATTTCATCGGACTGAATCTGCTCGTCCAGCGGTTCGAAGCGCCTCCAGAGCGTGTCCAGCTCGACGTCGGTGAACCGTGGCTTCAGGTCTTCGTCGTGCGAGATGTCGCTGCCATAGTGCGTTCGGACCGGATGGGTGGCGAACCTCATTTTGTAGGCGATCTTGGACAGCAGCACGGCACATACGATCCGCCCTTTTTCACCGGGATGCAGCACGGGGACGCCTTCCAGGAAAGCGTCCCCGTCGCCGTCGATGGCGGCGCGAAAAACGGATTCGATCCGGTCGGACTCCTCGTCATACCTGCGCCGGATGTCCCTGAATACCGCCTGCAGTTCGTCGGGCAGGCATTCGATGAAGCCGAGGTCGCGGAAGGTCCGGTTGACGTAGGGGAAAACCGGCCCGCCGTAGGAACGGTATCCCAGGTGGATGGTGCGCCGGGTCCTGGCGCTGTAATCGCTTCCCCAGTGCAGGATCGTGTTGGTGTAGACCACGCCGTCGCCGGCGTTCAGTTCGACCTGGACGCCGCCGGGCAATGGTTCGCGGGGGTTCTTTCCCAGACACCGGTTTTCGTCGGCGGTATTCCCTCTGCGGTGACTCTTCGGAACGACCCAGAGCACGTTGTCGTCGTAAAGAGGGATATTCCACTGGAGATAACCGGGCGCGTTGTGCAGCAGGTCGTCCTGGAGGCCCCGCAACGGCGCCTGGTCGATGGGGTGTATGTCCCGGTGCCAAGCCGCCGGTCCGCGGTCGGTCACCGGGTTGCACATGAACATGAACCCCGTATTGCCCGCGGCTTCCGCGTCCATGAGGCGCCGGCTGACGCCCATGGTGTGCTCGTGCAGGCAGAAGGCCATCGTATTGGCCGTGTCCCCGTCCACGAGGCGCTCGAAATTCAGCCTGGGTTGATGGCCGGTTTCCCACTGGCCTCCGGGTGGATCGTCCGGTTTTCTTTCCCTGGCCCAGATCTCCCGCTGGCGGTCCACCATGCGCTCGAAGCTGTCCCTCAGGGGACCGAGCCAGTCAGGGGGAACCACCCCACGAAGCACGATGAAACCGTCTTCGAACAGTTTCCGTGGATCGAAATGCATGTAAGGATTACCATAAAACGATGCGACGCGGGACGATGCCCGCGCCGTGTAACAGGATTACGGTTCAATCTACACCGGCCCATGGGAATGTCAAGGGAAGGTGGGCGTGCAGACAGAAACATCCGCAATGAACAAAAGTTTGTTTGACCGTTCTAAAATCCGTCGGCAACTACTGAACAGACTGAGCAAATCGCCTTGCCCGAAGCCGGCCTCGATACAAGAATGAGCGCGCTCGATACAAGAATGAGTGCGAAAGATAACGCGTTTCAACGTGTCAAAGTGGAACGAAAACGTTTCACCTTCAGTGGAAATCACCTTCATTCGAAAGCATGTCCATGACCGATCAGACAGACTGGCGCCGGTTTGTGCTGTTACTCATCGATGTCCAACGGGATTTCTGGCCGGAAGAAACCGCGAAGGCCTTTCCGGCATTCCCGTCGAATGTCGCAAGGCTGCTGGAATATGGACGCGCGACCGGCCTCGATATCGTGCATGTGCGCGCGGAGTTCGATCCGGACGGAACGGACTGGATGTCACCTTACCGGGTCAAGGGTAAAACGCCCTGTGTCCGGGGTACTTCCGGCGCCGGGGTGCTGCCCTGCGCCGCGGAACGGTCCGGAGAAACGGTCCTGCGCAAGCAGACCTTCGATGCCTTCCTGCAGCCGGACCTATTAACCCATTTACATCGCGCGCGAAAATCCTTTATACTGGTTGCGGGACTGGAAACTTCCGTCTGTGTGCTGTTGACCGCGGCTTCCGCGGTGCAGCGCGGGTTCCTTGCCGCGGTCGTCGAGGACTGCTGCGCCGACGATCCGGCCCGACATGCGGCGGCGATCGCCGGCTATCCCTTTGTTTTCGAGCGGACTTCCCTCGACACGCTGGAATCCGACCACGGCCGGTGGATAACCATGTTGAACGACTTGCAGCGCTTCGGAGGCTGACCATGGGCCAACAGACCGTGGACCAACAGACCGTGGACCAACTCAATGTAGGGATCGTCGGCCTGGGCTGGGTGGCCGGGGCGCATATCGACGCTTTCAAGGCCGTGAACGGGGCGGACGTCACCGCCGTCTGTTCGCGCAGGACCCATGACGACACGGCCCTGTCGGCCCGGTTCGGCACGCCGCTGAAATCCTGTGTCGATTACGGCGACCTGCTTTCCGATCCGGATATACATGTCGTCGACATCTGCACGCCCCATCCCTTTCACGCCGACCAGGCCGTGGCCGCCGCGGAAGCCGGCAAGCACCTCATCATCGAGAAGCCCATCGCCCTTACGCCCGGGGACGCGGTGCGCATCCAGTCCGCCGTGGACCGGACCGGCGTATCGGTCTGCGTCTGTTTCGAATGCCGTTACAGCGCCCACTTCACGATGATCCGGTCCGTCATCGACCAGGGGCTGCTTGGCGACCTGCACTACGCCGAGGTCGACTACTACCACGGCATCGGCCCGTGGTACGGACAGTACGACTGGAACGTGAAGAAGGCCATGGGCGGGACCAGCCTGTTGACCGCCGGCTGCCACGCGCTGGACGCGCTGCTTTTCTTCATGGACGGCAAGGTGGAGGAAGTCTCAAGCTATAACACGAAGTCTTCCAGCCCCCACTTCGCACCGTACGAGTATGACACGACCAGTGTATCCATCCTGAAGTTCGAGGGCGGAAACCGGATCGCCAAGGTGACCTCCTGCATCGACTGCCTGCAACCCTATTACTTCCACGCGCACCTGGTGGGCAGCGAAGGCAGCCTGCTGGACAACCGGTTTTATTCCGAGAAAATCCGGGGGATGGACCGAAGCAGGTGGAGCACCCTCGAGACCTCGCTGATCGATTCGGGTGATGTCCAGGATCACCCCTACGAGCCCCAGTTCCAGGCCTTCGCGGACAGCATCCGGGACGGCGTCCCCATGCCCCATACGGACTTGGTCACGGCCTTCGAATCCCACCGCGTCGTGTTCGCGGCAGACCGGTCCGCGTCGGAAGGACGGCCCGTGCGCCTGGACGAGCCGAACTAGCAATCGACGGCTGGACCAACAGTTGACATGGAGCAAGCGAATGCAGCAGGGCGATGCCGTCCTCCACTACCGCATCGAACGCATCCTCGGACGGGGAGGCATGGGCGAAGTCTACCTCGCCGAGGACACCCGTCTGAAGCGACAGGTCGCCTTGAAGGTGCTGCCGGAGGACCTGGCCCGCGACCCCGCGCTGCTCCAGCGATTCCGCATCGAGGCGGAAGCGGCCGCCAAGTTGAACCACCCGAATATCGCCCAGGTGTACGCCATCGAGGAAGCGCGGACGGACGGACCCGGCGGACCCGGCGGACCCGGCGAACCGGGCGGACCCGGCGGCCCCGGCGGACCGGACGGCCCCGGCGGCCCGGACGCTCCTGGCACCATGTACTTCATCACCATGGAATACGTGTCCGGCCGGCCGCTCAACGAGCACCTGCCCGGCACGCCCCTGCCGCTGGAATCCTTCTACGGCTGGTTCTTGCCCATTGCGGACGCCCTGGACCACGCCCACGAGCGGGGCGTCGTGCACCGGGACCTGAAGCCCGCGAACGTCATGATTTCTGACAACGGCGTGCCTAAGGTCCTGGACTTTGGCCTGGCCCGGGTGGTCGCCGGGCATACCGACGAAAGCGATGGCGCCGGACCCACGATGAGTCTCACGCAGGCCGGCACGGTCCTTGGCACGCCGGCGTACATGTCGCCGGAGCAGGCCACCGGCGACCGGGGCGATCACCGGAGCGACATATTCAGCCTGGGCGTGATGATGTACGAGGCGCTGACGGGCGTCCGGCCCTTCACGGGCGACAACTACGTATCCGTCATCAGCAGTACCCTGAAGGATGACCCTGAGCCGGTGAGCGCAGCGAACAATGAAGTCCCTCCCCTGCTGAACCGGGTTGTCCGCCGCTGCATGGGCAAGGATCCAAGGTCCCGATACCAGTCCGTGCTCGACGTGGGCCACGACCTGTCCGACAGCCGTGAAGCGTACGAGACGGGAGAGGCGGCCGATATGACCGGCGGTGCATCGCGGTCGGGGTCGGCCGTAACCCACCTGTGGAATCCGGTCGTACTCGGCGCCTGTGCCGCCTGCCTGGCCGCCGGAGCACTGATCGTCGCGGCGCTGATGGGTGCGCTTGGCGCGGAACCCGCCGCGCCGCTGCGGAAATTCCAGATGGGTCTGGACAATTTGGGCCGGGACAACGCCGCCATCTCACCGGACGGTTCGCTGCTCGCCTATGTCCACGAAAACCGCCTCTGGGTGCGTTATCTCGCCCAGGACGAGGGCCGGGCGATCCCCGGAACGGAGGATATCGAAGAGATCTTCTGGTCACCCGACAGTCGCCAGATCGGATACCTTGCCGGTCGGTCGCTCTGGAAAGTCTCGGCGGACGGGGGCGGCCAGGTGCGTCTCTGCGACCTGCCGGAACAGGGTCAGATGGGCATCTCCTGGGGAGGCGACGGCCAGATACTCTTTAGCACGGGCGGCGCGAGATCCGGCGGCGGGCTATTCGCCGTGTCCGAAAACGGGGGCGATCCGTCCCTGGTGCTGGAACCGGACAGGGAGATGGGTGAAAGGGCGTTGGTTTCCCCCCTGATCCTGTCCGAATACGACCTGCGCCTGTACGCGGTGGTCCAGTCCTCCGACGATCCGGAGTTGATCGCAGACCTGAGCGAAAAGTACCGCGGAAACGGAAACCTGAGCATGCGGATCTCCATGGGCCGGATCACCGGGTCCCGCATTGCCGTTGAATCCCCGCGGAACGGTCGCCGCATGCTGTCCCTGGAGGGGGACTTTCTCCTCGTCGCGGGGTATGCGTCTGGCCATCTCCTGTACTACCGGGAGAACACGAACCATCCCGAGAACGATCTCTGGGCCGTACCCTTTTCACCGGGATCGGGTGAACTGGCGGGCGATGCCTTCCTGGTTGCCCGGCACGTCCATACGCTGAGTGTGTCCGACGACGGGGTCATGGTCTACCGGAAAACTTACCAGTCACCCCAGCAACTGGCCCTGGTAGATCGTCGCGGACGGGTAGACCGGACCATCGGCGAGCCCAGGGAGAGGATCACGGAACTGGTCCTTTCCCCCAACGGAAAGCAGATCCTGGTGGAAGTCGAGGAAGGCGGACAGACCGCACTGTGGATGTACGAGCTCGATAGCGGAATCGCAACCCGGCTGACCTTCGCGGACATGAACTACAGCAGGCCGAGTTTTACGCCGGACGGCGGTTCCATCGTATTCACGGCTTCCCCGGCCGTAAATCCCGGACGTTCACGCGGTAATGCCCTGTTCATGCGGCTGGATCTCGGCTTACTGGACGAAATGTCGGTTTTCTCCGCCGATTCGCTGAGAGGCTGGGGCCCCATGCTCTCCAGGGACGGCCGGTATCTCGTCTATCTCAACCAGGGGCAGGTTGGATCAGTTTCAATGGAGGAGGACGCCGAACCCCAGGTACTCGTTGCCGACCAGGGACGCGTGGTCCAGGCGGCCCTGTCGCCGGACAACAAATACCTGGCCTACGTATCGAACCAGGGCACCGGCTGGCAGGTTTTCGTGACCCGGTTTCCCACCGGGACGGGGCGATGGCAGGTCTCGTCGAACAGCGGCTGGACCCCCCGCTGGAGTCCTTCGGGCGATATCCTGTATTACGTTGAGGGCAACAGGCTGATGGCCGTTCCCGTGGTGGAGGGACCGGGTTTCAGTTACGGGCGTCCCGAAGCGCTCTTCGAAGGTGTCCAGGTGGGCGCCGATGACCTGCGTTTCCCCGGATTCGAGGCGTACGGGAGCGAGGAGTCGTTCATTATCGCGGCCAACACGGAAGAAGCCCGTCCGTCACTCACCATCGTGCAGAACTGGACGGGTGAATTCGAATAGTGACCAGCATGGCCCAGCGCTGCTACAGTCCGTAGTATTCATAAATATCGAGGTGTGACTTGGACGAACTGAAACAAAAGATCCGCAACGTGCCGAATTTTCCCATTCCCGGTATCAACTTCAAGGACGTGACCACGCTCTTCAAGGACCCCGCCGCCTTCCGCACGGCCGTGGACCGTTTCGTAACCGAGTACACGGACCGCGCCATCGATCTCGTCGCCGGCATCGAGGCCCGGGGGTTCATCCTCGCCCCGGTACTGGCCTACCACATGGGCAAAGGCATCGTTCCCATGCGCAAACCCGGCAAGCTCCCGGCCCAGACGCGGCGGATCGAATTCGAACTGGAGTACGGCACGGACGCACTGGAAATGCACCTGGACGCCGTGAGACCCGGGGACCGCATTCTCATCGTGGACGACCTGCTGGCCACGGGGGGGACCGCGGCGGCAGCCTGCAGACTCGTCGAGGAAGCGGGTGGCGTCGTGGCCGGCCTGGGGTTCCTGATCGAACTGTCCTTCCTGGACGGCCGGAAGCGACTGGGCGATCGTCCGGTCTTCTCGCTCCTCGAATACGGCGCCGACGAGTAAAATCCCACCTCAGCGCCTCAACCTTCGTTCATGCGTACGATTAAATCGGTACCCGGCGCTCCGCCTCGGCAATAACGCGCCGGGGATCGAGTTCCTCCATGCATGCATGGGTGCGGAACCGGCAGGCCCGGTTCCCGTGCAGACTGCAGGGGCTGCACGGCAGGTCTAGCGTTACGGCTGCGTCCGCCGGTCCGACCGGCGCGAACCCCAGGTGGGGATGGGTGGCGCCGAAGACGCCGATTACTGGTGTGCCCACGGCCGTTGCCATGTGCATGGGACCGGAATCGTTGCTGACCACGAGTGCGCACCGCTGAACGGCCGCGGGCAGTATCGCCAGATCGGTCGCCCCGGTCCAGTCCACGGCGGGATGCTTCATGGCGCGCGCCACATCGCCCGTGACCGGCCGGTCCGCCTCGCTGCCCAGCAGCAGGATCTTCATATCACGGGACTCCGCCATGTGGTCCGCAACACGGGCGAACCGCTCCGGCGGCCAGCGCTTCGGACCATGTGAGGCGCCCGGTGCAACGCCGAGTACCCGGACATCAGGCCCGATGCCGGCCCCGGCCAGTCGTTCCTCCACCATGGCTATCGCCGCGCCTTCGACGTTCAGATGCGGTTGCCTCAACTCCGCGGCGTTATCAGCGCCTTCCAGTCCAGGTGCGGCGTCCGCGTCCGACGCCCTTCCCAGTCCAGATGCCGTGTCCTGCGCGCCTTCCAGTCCGGACGTCGCGGCCGGGTCAAGCCTGCCGAGAACTTCCTGTCCAGGTGCGGCGTCCGCGGCCTGTGCTCCTTCCAGTCCAGGTGCCGCGTCCTGCGCGCCTTGCAATCCGGGCGTCGCGGCCGGGTCAAGCCTGCCGAGAACTTCCAGGTACCGGTCGATCGTATGGGGGACGGACCTGGATCGCCTGCGCCTTCTGACGATGGCCATCCGGGCAAACCGGCGTTTGTCGTACCGGAGCACCCGTCCCGCGATCCCCGCCACGGCAACGAGCCGGCTGCGCAGGTTCCCATGCAGGTCGAGTGCCAGATCGTAGTGTCTTTCGCGCAGGCGGGAGACGAGTCTCACGAGACTGGTGCCGGGTTCGAAGGACTGCACGGCGACGACCCCGGGCAGCGCACGGGCCAGTGGCGCGTATGCTGTGCGGGTAAGAAACTCGACCTCCGCACCGGGGCAGATCCGGCCCAGTTGCCGGGTCAACGGCGACGTCAGCACGATGTCGCCCATCGAGCTGAACCGGATGACGAGGATGCGGGATGGCGTTTCAGAGACGGTCATCGTTGCGTACATCGAGGTTAAAGGTACGTTGGCCGGCGCGGTGACGGGCTCGCCTGCATGCTATCCCGACGTACGGGCCGACTGCTCGCCTGCATGCTATCCCGACGTGCGGGCCAACTGCTCGCCGACCGCCTCCCCGGCCATGTCCACGGTGATGCCGGACAGGTCGCAGAAAGGTCCGCGGTCGCAGGTCGGACACTGTCCTTCCGGCGGAAGCAGGTTGCGGTCCCGGCCGCCAAGGGGACGCCACCGTTCGGGCGACCTGGCGGGCAGGGGACAGAAGACGGACACCGTCGGAACGCCCAGCGCCCCGGCCAGGTGCATGGGCCCCGTGCTGCTGCTTACCAGGAGGTCCAGTTCGCCGATCACCGCGATCAGCTCGCCCAGTGTAAGCCGCCCCGCCAACGAGAGGGCGGGACCTTCCAGCCCGGATAAAATCGCTTCGGCCAGATGCCCTTCCTCCGCGCTCCCGGTTACGACGATCTTCGCGCCATGGCGGTCCTGCAGGGCCCGCGCGAGCCGTGCGTAACGCTCGACCGTCCAGTTCGGGGCGTTGCGTCCGTTGCCGGGATGGATGCCAATGACCGGCTGTCCCCGCGTCCGGTCCAGGACCGCGCGGGCATCCCGACGCTCCTCCTCCGTCAATTCGATCAACGGCCGGTCCCCGGGTTCCCGGGCGTCGATGACCCGGGCCAGGTCCAGGCAGAAATCCGATTCGTGGCGGAGCGGTATATAGCGGTGGCGGCTGAGGGACCGGGTGCCGGTGAGCGCGTGGTAGACCTTCCGTCCCACGCTGATGCGCCGGGGGATGCCCGCCAGGAATATCATCCACACGTGGCGCATGGTCGGCATGAGTACCAGGGCGGTGTCAAAGGCCTGGGCACGCAGCCGCCGCACCTGGTGGTAAAAGCCCGCGGGTCCACGGTGAACAACCTCCGGGTCGTCTTCGAATACGGCGTCCAGACAGGGATTTCGTTCGAGCAGGTCGCGGGTGTAGGTATGTGCCAGCATGGCCAGGTAGGCCTTCGGCCAGCGATGGCGAAGGGCGTCCAGCACCGGCAGGGAGAGTACCACGTCCCCGATCCGGTCGGGCCGTACCACGAGGATCCGGGGTGACGATTCATGATCCATGATGTTTCTCCGCGCCGCCACGTCCGCGCGGTCCTCCGCCCGTTCGCGCGGTACACCAGCCGCCACGCTTTCGTTCCGCCGGCCTGGCACGTCCGCGTGGTCCTCCGCTCGTCCGCCTGGCGGCGGTCAACCGGATCTGCGGGACTCGGCAAGACGCAGTTGACCGCATGCCGCGTCGATGTCCCGGCCGCGTTCCCGGCGAATGGTCAACTGGAGACCGCCCGCCCGCAGTGCATCCGCGAATGCCGAACGCCGGTGTTCATCGGGCGTTTCATAGGGCAGGCCCTGTACCGGGTTATAGGGAATGAGGTTAAGCTTGCACTTGTCCTTTTTCAAGAGCTTTACGAGGTTTTCCGCGTCCTGGAACCGGTCGTTCACGCCCTTGAGCAGGACATATTCGTAGGTAATGATGCGGTCGGTGGCCCCGGTGTAATGGCGGCAGGCCTTCATGAGTTGCTTGAGCGGATAGCGCCGGTTGATCGGGACGATGGAGGTTCGTGTCCGGTCGTCGGCGGCATGGAGCGAAACGGACAGTTCGAACTGGATCTTCTCTTCGGCCAGTTGGTAGATCTTCGGAACCAGTCCGCTGGTGGACAGCGTGATCTTGCGGGCGCCGATTCCGAGTCCCCAATCGGCGTTGATGATCCGTACGGCCCGGAGCACCTGGCGGTAATTCGCCAGCGGTTCCCCCATGCCCATGACGACGATGTTGTTGATGGGGCGTGCATCACCGGCCAGCATGACCTGCTTCCTGACCTGCACGACCTGGTCGACGATTTCGGCCGAAGTCATGTTTCGCACGAGACCCTCGAGCCCACTCGCACAGAACCGGCAGCCGATGGCGCATCCCACCTGCGTGGAAATGCAGAGCGTATTGCGCCGCGACCCGCCGATCAGCACCGTTTCCACCTTCTGGCCGTCCCGGAGTTCGAACAGGTACTTCGTGGTCGGTCCGTGACGGGATTCAGACTGCTGGACGGGAGTCAGGGGGTTCAGACAGGTGCGGCCGGCCAGTTCGGTCCGCAACGACTTGGACAGGTTGGTCATTTCGTCGAAAGAACCCGCGGCCTTCTCGTACACCCACGAAGCGATCTGTCCGGCCCGGTACGCCGGTTCGTCCATCTCGGCGACGATACGCGAGATCTCGGGCAGCGTAAGGCCTCTGAGTTCGGGCTTCACGCCTTCGGGCTTCACGCCTTTGCGCTTCACGCCTTCGGGCTTCACGCCTTCGCGCTTCCTATCGGCCCGGTTTTTAACTTTATCACGTGTCTTTTGCGCAGTCATGCGGCCGCTCCGGTTAATACGTGTAAGCCGGACCAAGATACGGCGGGAGGAGCGCGATGTCTATTGAATAGTAATCCCGGGTCGCGCGAATCCCGGTCTACCCGCATCCCTGGCCGCCCGCATCCCTGGCCACCCGAATCCCTGGCCGCCCGCATCCCGGGCCGCCCGAATCCCTGGCCGCCCGGTATAAAACGTAACGCCCCGGAACTTCAAGCGTTCCGGGGCGTAGTCGACTGTGCCTGCATTCAGTCTGGTAAAGCGGCCGCATCGGTTGCGGAATTCAGCGCGACAAACCGAACCTAGAGCGAGAAGCCATACTTGACGTACCAGAATGCGCCGCTGAAGCCGAACGGACTGTACTGGCTGTACTTGTTGCCGGGTCCTCCCAAGGGGCCTCCGGCGGCATGCGGATTCTCGTCCGGATAGGTGTTCAGGATGTTCTGCGCGCCGATGGTTATCCTTGACCGGTCGTCGTTGAAGGTGATGGTACTCTCGAGATCCAGCAGGACCTTGCTGCCATAGGTCTCGCCATCGCGAAAATCGAAAAAGGAACCGTAGTAGCTGGCCCGTCCCAGGGCGTTCAGATTATCGGCCAGGGACTGGGTCAGGGTCAGATTGCCGCGTTGCCTGGGCAGTCCCTCCTCCAGCGCCTTGATCTGCGTGGCGTCCAGGATCTCCGGATTGTGGTCGGTGACTTCGGCGCTCGTGTAATTGTAGGCCAGGCTCATCGTGCCCGTCCCTACCGGCGCCGAAATCACGACATCGATCCCACGGTTGGCGGAGTCGAAGTCGTTGGTGAAGAACTGAAATCCCTGCAGCCCCGCCGCGCTGGTGATGCCTTCGACGATCAACTGGGCTCTCTCCGCGTCGCTGAGCTCGAAATTCTGGGAGACCGTCAGCCGGTCGCGCACCCGGATATCGAAGTAATCGATCGTGGCGCTCACGGCGCCCAGATCAAAAACGAGGCCCGCGGAGATATTCACAGATTTCTCCGCGTCGAGCGGCTTGCCGCCCTTCAACTCGGCCGCACGGCTGTTGGAGGGCACCGTCCCGTTGTTCACCAGGTCGTTCAAATCCGAGTCGAACTCCGTCGTGATGTTGAACGCGTTCTGCTGGCCGGGGGTCGGCGCCCTGAAACCCGTGCTGGCGCTGCCGCGCAGTTTCACTTCGTCGGACAAGCTGAAGTTCGTGGCCACCTTGTAGTTGGTGGTCGTACCGAAATCTTCGAAATCTTCAGCACGCACGGCCAGGTCGAGCAGCCATCGGTCCGTGGGCGTGAGTCCGCCTTCCAGGTAGATCGCATTGTTGGAACGGCTCCACTCTCCAGCGGCGACCTTGCTGAATCCCGCGAAACCATTGGTAGCCGGCGCGAATCCCTGGCTGGCGAGGGGCTGGCCGATCAGGTAGGACTCGACCTGGCCTTCGACGAGCTCGAAGGTCTCGGTCCGCCGTTCGAGGCCGGCAGCCAGGACCAGGTTGTTACCGACTGGATAGGTCACGTCGAAGTTCAGGTTGACTTCGGACTGGACATAGGAGCCCGGGTCGAAATAGGTCGGGGTGTCGGGACCCATGGAGGCGTTGACCGTATTATAGATGAAGAAGTCGGCCTCGTTGCGTCCGTACGCCGCGCTCAGTTCCCAGCGCATCAAGTTCGCCGCCCGTCCTCTGATGCCAAGAATCACGGACTCGTCCGACGCGAAGGCGCCGAACCGGGGCGTGAACCCTCCGGGAAACATCTTCAGGAACGAGAAGCAGTTGGGATCGTCGCGAACACGAAGCCAGGCTTCCTGGTCCGGGCGGTCGTTGATGATGGGCACCGGTGCGCATTCGCCACCCTGGCCAATGCCGTCCAGGTCGCCGACCAGCAGCGTGGGCCGCATCACGCCGTCTATTTCCACCGTGGGACCCTCGTACACGCCGCCGCGGGTGTGCGGATTGCGGAAGTAGAACCCGCCGTCGACTTCCTTGCTGGCATAGTTGGCGTGGCCGAAGAACTCGAGGTTATCGGCGATTGCCGCGCCGTAGTTGGCGAAGATCTTCAGGTCGTCCCGTACAAAGGGCTGGCCCCAGAACGTCTCGGGATTGGCGATGTCGAGATTACCGGCCGCGATCAGGGCCCTGCCGGAAGCGGTCTGCACCGCACGGACCGTTTCGCTGGAATTGCCGTATTCCACGCTGAGACTGAGCCATGCGTCTTCGTGGCCCACGCCGACATTACCCGCAATCATGAAAAGTTCCCCGTCGCCGAGAAACCTGCCTGAACCGTCCTGGAAGCTGCCTGCCTTGGTCTCCAGGTTGAATCCGTCGTAGTTGTCTTTGAGCTGGAAGTTCAGTACGCCCGCGATGGCATCGGAACCGTACTGCGCCGATGCGCCGTCGCGCAGGACTTCCACTCTTTCGAGCGCAATGGAAGGAATCGCCGCCAGGTCGGGACCCTGCGCGCCTTCAGCCACGGCGTTTGCATACCAGTTGATCACGGCGCCGCGGTGCCGGCGCTTGCCGTTGACGAGGACCAGCACCTGGTCGGGCGCCAGGTTGCGCAGATTGGCGGGCCGGATGATCGTGCCCGCGTCGCTGATCGGCTGGGTATTGACGTTGTAGGAAGGAACGACGTTCCGCATCAGGTCGGCCAGGTCCGAACCGCCCTGCTGGATGAATTCCTCCACCTGGATCACGTCGATGGGTACGGTGGACTGAGTGATGGTCCGGGGCTGCGTCCGCGCTCCGACCACCGTAATGCTTTCCAGTTCCTCGTCCAGCACGATGGGCAGTTCGGGTAACTGCTGATCGGCCGAAGCCGACTGGTCTTCACTGGCTGCCGTTTCTTCGGAGCCCTCTTGCGCCAGTGCCCGCTGAGCGGTAGCCGCAAGGAATACCGCCATGAAGCAGAACACCGCGACAAAGCGTAGCACGCGCGTCGCTGTTTTGTTGCCGAAAATACACTGCATCTGTTTTCTCCCTTTGGTTGAAGTTGCCGGTTGCATGCCTGTGATGCTTGAAGTATGCGTGCACCTTTGCCGGCGAAGGACGGATTCGGAACCTGAGGTTGATGTAAAATCGACAAGTGTTATTTAAATATAACCATTAAATATACTAAATGCATGATGTTTCTGTGAGAAATCTATGAGTATTGCATTTATTAATTCGCCAGCATCGGGCAGGGATGAACCGGTTCAAGTTGCTTTTGAAGGACAGAGTCGTTAAATTGGACGTTGCTGGACGTTGAACAAACCTTAAGGTAACAGGGACGATAGGGCTGAAATGCGATAAAGCTGAAATGCGATAAGGCTGAAATGCCAGGTTTGGGAGGAAACGGAAATGGCTAAGGACCGAAGTTTTGCAGCCAAGATGGCCAAGGGAAGCGATAAGAATCAGGAGGACGAGGTTCAGACCGTATTGCTGGTCAAACCTGTCAAGTCCGAAGAGGGTCACTACAAGTTCAAGCGCACGCTGACCAGGCTGACCCCCGAGAACAAGAAAGCCCTCGGCGTCTGAAGCAGGACCATTCCGCTAAAACAACGCGTTGACGAGCGCGTCCCTTTCTTCCATTATCTGAAGCGTGCTGAGGAGATTGTTCAGCCCGTGGATGGCGAGGGGGACATAGAGCGAACCGGTACGTTCGCGCGCGATCCCCAGCAGGAGGCCGATAAGGGCGATCAGCGCCAGGAAGAACGGTTCGTACTGGGCGGCGTGCAGCAGCGTCCAGAGCATCGTGGTGACGACGATCGTTCCCCCGGCGCCCAGCTTCGTCCGCCGCAGCCCCTCGTAGAGAAATCCCCTGAACAGCGCTTCTTCGAAGACCGGCGCGGCGATCACGAGCGCGAACCAGAGCAGCGTCGTGTACCGGGTCGTTTCGATGATCGTCTCCATGACCGGCGGTATCGGCGACCGTCCGAGCTCCACGGTGACCAGGTCGGCCAGCTGAAGCAGCACGAAGGCGAATATCGCCCAGCCGAGCACGGTCGAGCTCCGGACCGGCAGGAGCGCAAGCCAGGTTCGCGGGTCCATGCCCCGTGCGCGGCCGCCACGGTCCAGGATGAGCAGCAGAAGGAACGTACAGGGTATGGCGGAGAGGAGAACGCCCAGGGCGATCAGGTCGCCCATGCGTTCGGTTGGATCCAGGTCCAGCACGGCCACCAGGACGACCGTCGCGGTGACCTGCAACACCAGGTAAGCACCCAGCACCAGCGCGGTGGAAACGACCGTGAACCCGATTCGCGGCGGCGGTTGGACCTCTTCGGGCTCGACGGCGTCCGGAAGGGGTTCGGTCATGCGGGATTCCTGGCGATTCGAGGGCCTGGAAGGGTCCAACGTGCCGGCCGCCCAGGAGGAATCAGTTCGGTCCGACCTGGCGAACCCGGTCCGGTCCAGGTCGACGGGCCGTCCGCAGGTTTAAAGTATGGCCCGGAAAACGTAGAAGAAGAAAATCGCCAGCAGGGCGCCGATGGGTACGGTGACGATCCAGGACGCGGCGATCCGGCCAAGGATGCCCAGGTCCAGCGCCTTGACACCCTGGGCGAGACCCACGCCCATGACTCCGCCGACCAGGGTCTGGGTCGTCGAGATGGGCAGTCCGAGGCGGCTGGCCAGGACGATGGTAATGGCCGCGGCGAATTCGGCTGAGTACCCCCGGGTGGGCGTCAGTTCCGTGATTTTGGTGCCGATGGTCGCCATGACGCGGTATCCCATGGTCGCAAGGCCGATGACGATGCCGATGCCGCCGACCAGGAGTAGCCAGCCGGGCACCGGAGACTCGGGGTTGACCATGCCGGACTGGCTGATATTCACCACCGCCGCCAGCGGTCCGATGGCGTTCGCCACGTCATTGGACCCGTGGGCGAAGGCCACGGCGCAGGCGCTCATGATCTGGAGCACGCCGAACATCTTCTCGACGATGGCCATCTGGCCGTCGCCGGACGATGCCTCCGCGGACTCGGCGTTCGACCGGTTACCGATCATCCCGAGCAGGAAGTGGCCGGCGATCACCGCGAAGATGCCCAGGATGCCGGACCAGAGGAGCGATTCGGCGAGCGTGAGATCCAGGTCGACGTTCTGCAATCCCTTGAACAGGGTGACCAGCGAAATCACGACGACGACGCTGAAGATATAGAGCGGCGCCCATTTCCGGGTCCGGCGCACGGGGTCCGGGTAGCGGAGGATCGTCCATTTGATCGCGCTGAAGATCAGGTAGGCGAGGATGCCGCACAGCAGGGGCGAGACGACCCAGGATGCGACGATCTGGGTCAGCTGTTCCCACTGTACGACGTTGAAACCGAAGGCGACGATGCCGAATCCCGCGATGGCGCCCACGATCGAATGGGTGGTCGACACGGGCCAGCCCAGCCGGGAAGCGACCACGAGCCAGGTACCCGCGGCCATGAGCGCCGCGAGCATGCCGTACACGATGAGTTCCGGCGCGGTCGCCGAAATCTCCGGATCCAGTATGCCGCCCCGAACGGTTTTGGTGACCTGCCCTCCCACCAGGTAGGCCCCGAGGAACTCGAGCACACCGGCGATCAGGATGGCCTGTTTGATCGTCAGCGCTTTGGAACCCACCGAGGTTCCCATGGCGTTGGCCACGTCGTTCGCGCCGATGGAGAAGGCCATGTACAGCCCGAGCGCCACGGCCAGATACAGGGTAAAGTCGCTCCCCATGGATCCAGTTACTCTCCCGGTGTCAAATGGGTGGTGAGACGGCGGTCCGGACCGGTGTCGGACCGCCGTCTCACCGGATCTGATAATGGTGGGTTCAATATACCGACAGGGCGCTTCACCGCCACCGATTTTTTGCTGTACCGCGGATAGTTTCCCGTACCGCAGCACCTTAAAACGGAACGTCTAGAATTCCGGGGGTAATCAGTACTTCAACCCGGTGTAGAGCCGCTCGTCCACGCGGGCGACCAGGACCCGCGCCTCCCGTCGGCGCATCCACCGCGAAACGGCGTCGCGGGTTTCGTCCGGGGTGCTTACGTTCTCCGCGGCGATGCCGAATCCCTCGGCGACTTTCACCCAGTCCACCGGCGCGAAGTCGACCCCGGTCACGGGGAGGTTCCTGGCCTGCTGGGCGATCTTGATGACCGCCAGCGAAGCGTCGTACAGGACGACGATCAACGGCGCGATGCCGGTACGCCGGATCGTCTCGAGTTCCTGGACCATCATGGCGAAGGCGCCGTCTCCCGTAATCGCCGCCACCGGACGATCGGGCAGAATCATGGCCGCGCCCATGGCCGCGCCTACCCCGTAACCCATGGATGAAAGGCCGTTGGACATGAGGAAGGTGCCCGGTTCCGGCGCCCGCCATCGCTGACCCATTACATTCTTGTGCGCGCCCACGTCCGAGGAGACGACGGCGTCTTCCGGGAGCGCTTCCCGAAGCGCGCCCACCAGGTGGTAGGGCGACATGCCGGCCGGTCCCTCCGCGGACGGCGGGTGGTAGACGGCGTCGACCCGCGCCTTCAGGTAACCGATATCGTCGGTCGTCCACAGGCATCGCCCGTGGTATCCTTCCGCGATGCGGCCCAGGAGTGCGGACACGTCGCCTATGCAGGCCGCCGGCGGCGTAAAGGTGCCGAAACCCACGGGGGCGTTGGCGACGATCTGCAGCGGCGCGTCGAAATGCCAGAGCCGGGAGACCTCCACCGGATCGAACCCGATGCCCAGGACGCAGTCGCTTTGCTGCAGCCATTCGATGATCCGGTCTTCACCGGCGGCCGGCGCGATCGTGCCCAGGAATCGGTCTCCGAGCTCATCGGCGATCCCCTTCGCCTGCACGGTCGTTGCATAGGGCAGGCCGGTATCGCGCAGGAAACGCCGCACAGCCGGCGCGTCCCTGTCCGCGTCCATTGCGATGCCGACGACGGCGACGGGGCTTTCGGCGCCGTTCAACGTGGACAGGATGCGGGGAAGATCCGCTTCGTCCGCGGGGACTGGAGGCGGAGCATGCGCGGTTCGATGGCCGACATCGCTGTCCGGGCTGGCCGTACCATCCGCGGTTCCGTGGCCGGCGGCCGGCTTTCCCGCCACGTCCGACGGCAGGGCGAGATATACCGGGCCCCGCGGCGGCCCCGCCGCGACGGAGAGCGCGGTTTTCACGGTGTCTTCGACGTCCGCACCTTCGAGGTCGACGGACCACCGGGTGATGGGGGTGAACAGGTCGATCAGGGGCAGGTTCTGCTTGTTGCTCCGGTGGTGCCGTTCCGTCGACGTCCGCGCGGTGATGGCCACGACGGGGTCGCGGTCCAGGCAGGCGGTTCCCACACCGAGCACCAGGTTGCACGCGCCGGGTCCCAGGGTCGCTACGCAGACCCCCGGGATACCGGTCAGACGTCCCACGGCCGCCGCCATGAAGGCCGCCGTGGACTCGTGCCCGGTCAGGACGAACCGGATCCCCGTCCGTTCCAGTGCGTCGATGAGCTCGAGCACTTCACCGCCGGGATGCCCGAAAGCGAAACGGACGCCGGCTTTGTGAAGGGTCCGCGCGATGACCTCCGCGCAGGTGTCATTTCGGGTCAAACCGGCCACCTTCTACTCGGAGGTTACCAGGTCTGCGCGCCTCAGGCGTATCCGGTCGAAGCTCTCCGCGGATATCACGTAGTACCACTGGGCGAAACGGGTGTTCAGGTCGGCGGAAATCCGGCGTCCCGTATCGACGCGCTGCCGCCAGGTCTCGTGTTTTTCGTGGAGATCGGCATTGGTCCGGTCGGCATCGGTCCAGAGGGAGTCCGCCCGGGCCTGGAACCCCAGGTCGGCGGGCCGGGCCGGTTCCGGCAAGAGGCTGGCGTCGAACCCGGTCGTGATGAACAGATACCTGTTCTCGCCCGGTCCCGCGGGGCCTCCGGCATCGAAGCCGCCGGCACCGAAACTGCCGAAACCGCCGGTCGCGCCCGAGCCGGCAGCGCCCGAGCCGGCGTTCCCGCCCAATCCGGCAGCACCCGAACCGGCCGCTCCCGAACCAGTCCCGTCCGAGTTGGTCATGCCGGCCGTGACCTCGTCTCCGGCACCGTACACGATCTCCCCGAAACGCAGCGTGTAGATGACCCCGTCCTCCGTGCGGACCTCGGTCTCGCCTTCGTTGGAGACCAGCTGGCCGTCCCCCGTGAAGTAGTAGCCCTTCTGCTGCAGCGAGGCCATATCGCCGCGGGTGATGCTGATGCCTTCGTCGTTGTCTTCCAGGCTCCTGGAAAGGCCGGCGGGCTTGGGCCGGACGCCCACGATGGTCAGCTCGTCCAGGGCCTTGAGCAGGTCTTCCATCTTCACCCCGTCCACCTTCTGCCCGGTCCGCAAGCGGTTGGCCGTCCAGTCGGGGTCCCCTCGCGACAGCACGATCGTGTCGCGCTGGTCCAGCAGGCGGGTGCCTTCGTCTATGGAGTAGTCTTTCAGAATCACCTGGTCGATACGCGCCTGGTCCACTTCCAGCAGGTCTTTTTCGATCCAGTCGCCGAACCGGGAAGAGACGTCCACGTCGAACCGTGCCGCGTAGGTCCGCTTCTGTCCGGGCACCCGGAGGTAGCGGTATTGGCCTTCACGCCCCGGTACGTTCCTGCCGACGATGAGATCGGCGAGCAGGTTGTCGTTCCCGTCCTTGATCGTTACGCGCTTGCCGCGTCCGGACAGGGAGGCGACCGACTCGTCCAGCGGGTCCACCACGCCCAGCGCTTCGTGGTCCGCGGCGATCTCGGCGACCACGTCGTCCTTGCGGACCTCGATGAGCCCTGCGGCCGTTCGGGCCAGGCGGTCCTTGTCGTCGGCGGGATAGTTGTGATGGGAGGGGATGCGCCAGCGCGTGCCTTTGAACACCACGCTGAAGGCGTTGATGCGACCGGTCGTTTCGTCGAAGTCGATTACCTCGAGGGAGACCGCCTCGTTCGGATCGACGAAATCTGGAAAGAAAGCCTCGCCGCGGTCCGAGAACGCTTCCGGCGTCGGGTCGGCCGGAGCAGCCAGGAAGGCGGCGGCGGTCACCACGGCCGCCGCGGCGACGAAGGCCAGGGTCTTGCGTGTTTCATCCATGATCAGCTCCTCAGCCGCCGCGCGGCGGCGGCCGCTTCGTTCTCGCGCCGCCTGCGCCGGAGGAAGATGAATACGCCCAGGAGGAAGACCGGCACGGGTGGAAGCAAGGCCGCCAGGTTCTTGATGGTGTTCTGGATCAGCCTGATCTGGCTTTCCATCATCTCTTTGCTTTCCTGTATCCGGGCTTCTTTTTCGGCCTCGATATTGGTCTGCAGCGTCTCGAACCGCCGGTTCTCCACTTCCTCCAGGTTTCGTACCATGATCCGCCGGGTCTGTTCGTCCAGGTCGGTTCGCTGGCGGACCTCGTCCACGCGGGCCGTGAGCCGGCGACGGGCCTGGTCCAGCGCCGCCTGGGCCTCCTCCTCGGCGGCGTCTTCGTCCCTGACCCGCTGCTCCGTGTAGGCCAGGGTCTGCCTTTCGACGGTCTCGAGCGTGCGGTATCGCACCCGCTTGCTGCGCAGCGCGATGAAGGACTCGTCCCCGACCAGTACGTCCATGAGGTTCAGAAAGAAGGTGACGTTGTCGAAGCGCAGTCCGGCGGCGCCCATGCGGCGGATGTCGAAGAACTGCTGCGAAGCGAAATCCACGTCGGCCACGACGGCCAGGTTGACCGGCACGTTCTCTCCGGTTCCGGCCGCGCCATCCGCTCCGGCAGCGTCCACCGCTCCGGCCGCGGATTCCGCGGTGGATTCATTACCGGCCCCGCCCACCGGGCCAGCGGCGTTGCCCGTTACGTGGGCTGCCACCGTGTAGGCGTTCTGGCTTGCGCGCCGCGGGACATTGGAGAGGACCAGCTGCGAACCGCCGAAGAAGTTGCGCTGAACGAGCTGGGAGTACGCGGTCAGCCCCGACATGGTACCGCTTTGTACCAGGGGGGTGAACGTGAAGTCCGCCGAACCGGTATCCTGCAGCCGGCCCGGGAAGATGAAGACGAGTTCCTGCAGCGACGCGGTGCTGACGGCTTCCCGGTTGAAGGTGTCCGGGTTCTCGTTGCCCGGGGACGCGAAGACCACTTCCGGAGGCAGGTGGGCCATGGCGGGGTGGGGGTTGTACCGGTCCCATACGATCAGGCCGGTGGTCCATTCCACGCCGAACCGGCGCAGCAGGCCCTGGATATCGCCCTTCGGCACGGGAGCGGGTTGCTGGTTGCCGGCGAAGGGATTGGCGCTGGCACCCTTCTGCTCAGAGGGCGATAGGGTCAGGTTGAAGGAGGGCAGCGGGTCCGTCAGAAGCAGCGTGGGATTCCCGGAGGCGATGTAGTCCGACAGCCGGTCCATCTCGGGCTGGGTAAGGGTGTTGGGCAGGGCGACCAGGAGCGCGTCCAGGTCATCGGGATAATCCTCCTGGGGCTGGACCTGCACCACGTCGTACTGCTTGCGCAACTCTTCGGTCATGGCCCAGGGCTGACGGCTCTGCATGGTGTTGAAATCGAATCCCCCGAAGAGCCGCACGTCCGTGGCGAGGATGCCGAGTTTCGCCCGGTCCGCCCGGGCGGCCACGCGCAGGCTGCGCACCAGTTCGTATTCGACGGGGAGTCCCGTGTCCAGGAACCCGATCACCTCTTCCTCGGGTCCGCAGGTGACGGCGATCCCGGCGAAGACGTTCGTGAACCCCGACCGGGCGCTGCGCAGGTCCGGCAGTTCGCGGGGGGTTATTCCGAACCGCTCCCGGGCCTCCCGGGCCTCGGGCGTGTACATCTCCGTGGCCTGGATCCGCACCTGGACCCGGCTGCCGCCCACGGCGTCCAGCTCCTTGAGCACGTCGATCAGGCTCGAACGGGTCTGTACGTAGGACTCGGGCACCTCCGGACTCACGAAGGCCTGGATGAACACGGGACGCTCCGGGTCCAAGTCCGACAACATCTGCACGGTCTCGTCGGAAAGCGAATGAAGCCCTTCGGCGGTTACATCCAGGCGGACGCCCGTCCGGCCGAGGATGACGTTCAGCCCGATTACCGCCACGACGAGCGCCGCCGCCCTCGCGCCGTGGTGGATCCCCATCCGGTATCCGCCTGCCTGCACGGGCCAGTGGCGACGGCCGATCAGCACCACGTTGAGATACAGCATCAGACCGGCGACGGAGACGAAATGGAGCAGCCCGGAGAAACTGACGACGCCGCGCGCGAAGTCGTCGAAGGCGGTAAACAGGCCCAGGGGCGAAAGGAGGTCCCGCAGCCCGTCGCTGATCCCGCCGGCGATGGGTCCGACGAGTACGAAGGCGGCGCAGAACAGCGCGCCGAGGATGAAGGCGATGGTCACGTGCGACGTCAGCAGGGACGCCAGCATGCCGACGGCGATGAGTGCCGCGCCGGCGAGCCAGTAACCCAGGTAGTTCCCCACCATCAGGCCGAGGTCGGGACTGCCGAGGAACATCAGGACCAGCACGTGGGTCAGCGACAGCGCCAGCGCGGCCGTGTATACACCCAGCACCGCGAGGAATTTTCCCAGGACGATCTCCAGGTCCGTCGCCGGAAGCGTAAACAGCAGTTCATCCGTTCCCTGCCGGGTCTCCTCGGCCCAGACGCCCATGGTCAGCGCGGGGATGAAGAAGAGCAGCAGGTATGGGAAAACGGCGTTCAACTGGTCGAGGTTCGCCAGGTTGTTCAGGAAGAACGGGACCTGCCAGAACGCGGCGGCCGCGCTCAGGAATATGAAAAGCGTAACGAAGACGTATCCCGTGGGGTTGCTGAAGGCCAGGCGCAGGTCCCTGCGTACGATGGCCCCCACCACCTGGGCGTTGATCCGGATTGCCAGGCCGAGGTTCATTCTCCGGCCTCCCCGCGCGTCGTGTCCCCATCCGCGGAGTTCCTGCCGGCCGGTTCGCCGCCGGCCGACCCTGCCGGCGCCGTTTCATCCGCCGCCGTCTGGCCGTTCCCGGTCAACGCGTAGAAGGACTCCTCCAGCGTGCCCTCCCGGCGCAGTTCCTCCGGCATGCCGTCGAAGACCAGCCGGCCCTCGTGGATCAACAGCACGCGGTCGGCGATGACGTCCACTTCCTGCAGGATGTGGGTGGAGAGCAGGATGGTCCTGGTCTGGCCGAGCAGACGGATATCCTGGCGGAAGTCACGAATCTGGTTCGGATCGAGCCCGGCGGTCGGCTCGTCCATGATGAGGACGTCGGGGTCGTGGAGCAGCGCCTGTGCCAGGCCGACCCGCTGCTTGTTGCCCCGGGAAAGCTTGTCTATGGGCTTTTCGAGCGCTTCGCGCAGGCTGCACCGGTCGATGACGTAGTCCAGGCGGGACGTCAGCGTACCGGCTTCCAACCCCCGTGCCTCGCCGAAGAAACGCAGGAGTTCCAGCGGCGTCATGTTCTGGTACAGCGGACCGTTCTCGGGCAGGTAGCCCAGGCGGCGCGACATGGCCAACCGGTCCCGCCTGACGTCGAGTCCGGCGACGGCGGCGGTGCCCGCGCTGGCGCCCAGGTAGCCGCTGAGGATCTTCATCGTCGTGGACTTGCCCGCGCCGTTCGGTCCGAGGAAGGCCACGATCTGGCCCTCGGGTATGGTAAAGGAGATGTCTTGTACGGCAACGAAGGAACCGTAGTATTTGCTGAGGCCCTTCGCCTCGATCATGGTTTTCCCGGACACCCCTGTTCTCGCTCCTTTTCTTGCGTTTAAAAGCAGATGTCCGCGTACTTTTAGCGTTCTTTTGTTCGCGGCGTCGGATAATAACAAGGGGTCATGTCCGTGTCAAGTCCGGATTGCGGCGGTGTAGAATTCGCTTGACAATACAGCGCTCGCCGTTCATGTTTCATGACTGGCATTTTGCAGAAGCTGTATCATTTCTTTGATAGGTCAAGCCATCTGGTGACGGGTCTCTCATGAAACTCCTCACGCTTTCCTGCGCCGTCGTATTTGCCTTGTTTTTCACCAGTCCGCCGCATCACTGCCATGGACCGGAACCCGACGTCGCCCATGCTGACGAGTGCCAGGGCTGCCTTTTCAGCGTCGCATCCAACGCGGTGCTCGTAGCGTCGCTTTCTTCTCTCCCGGTCCATGCGCTTGTCTGGTTCGAGGCCGCCGCGCCTGAAACCGGGTACCCCCAGACACGAAACACACAGCACCAGAACCGCGCACCGCCCCTTTCCTGACCCGACACTCCGCGGGCTCCGGCCGATCGCCTGACCCACTGGGCATCGCCCGCGAACCATTTTAGATGAACCGATTCATATCGTCCAGATCGGATACCGGCTGTGACGTGGGGTCTGACGCAGGTACCGACACCGGTTGCACCGGTCCTGACGTCGGCCGCGCCTGTCCTGAAGCCGGCAATGCCGGTCGAGGCCGTGCAAGCCCGGTTGAGGCCGCGCAAGTCCGGTCGAGGTCGCGCCGATCCGGTCGAGGCCGCGCAAGCCCAGATCGTGAACGTCGACACGGGCATATTCACAGAAGCCCTTCGATGCTTACAGCAGCATCGTTTCAACCTAAGTAATTCAACACTCAACACTATTGAGGAGAAGCCCGATATGTTCAGGCATCACTGGAACGTACTTTCCATTCTGACTGCCGCGGTATTCGTCTCCGCCGCGTTGACGTTCGCCTGCGCCGATGATGATAATCCGGTCGGTCCTGACGACCATGACGAACATGAAGAGGATGATCATGACGATGACCATGACGACGACCATGACCATGATCATGGACCGGGTGAAGCAGAACTCATCACGACGCTTGCGGTGACCCTTACGCCCAGTGGCGGGGGATCGCCGATCACCGTACGGTTCCGCGACCTGGACGGCGAAGGCGGCAACGAACCGGTCGTGGATGTGCTGGCTGTAACTGCCCAAACGGATTACAACGGTACGATCCAGGTTTTGAACGAGTCCGAAACCCCGCCGGAGAACATCACCGAGGAGGTGGAGGAGGAAGCCGAGGCACACCAGTTCTTCTTTGAAACCCTCGGGGGATTCTCGATGGCCACCGTAGAATACGCGGACAAGGAATCCGATTATGTGACGAATTCGGGAGCGGATCATCCCGTTGGCCTCTCGTTTACGCTTTCTGTGGGCAGTGCGCAGAACGGCGAGTTACGAGTCATACTGAGTCACTTCGACGAAGCGCCCAAGGACGGCGTGACCCGAAGCGACGAGACAGACATTGACGTGACCTTCGAAGTCCTCGTGCGTTAATTCGAAGTCCTGGTGCGTTAATGCGTTAAGCGGAATCGCGCGCCTGAGGTTTTCCCGTGAATACAACGAAAACCCTGAGCGTCCTGCTGGCGATAGCCGTGTCCTGCCTGGTCCTGCCGGCCTTGGCGCATGCCGCCACGGTGAGCGGCAAGGTGCTGAACGAGGCCGGGGAGCCATTGCCGGCGGTGACCGTTATCCTGCCCGATCTCGAGCTCGGTACGTTCTCCGACGAGGAAGGCCGTTTTCGCCTGGAGAACGTGCCGGACGGCAGGCACACGATCGAGTTCCGGTTCGTCGGTTACAGGACGATCCGTAGCGAGGTGGTCGTCTCCCAAACCGAGCTGAATGCGCTTGAAGTAAGCATGCAGCGGGAGGCGCTTCTCGGCGAGGAGGTCACCGTAACCGGCGAAAGGGACCTGGCGGGCGAACTCACCGGGTCCAGCCAGTCCGTCCTGGTCCTGCCTCCTTCCGCCCTGGAAGAACGGCGGGGCCAGACCCTGGGCGAGACGCTGGAATCCCTTCCGGGCGTATCCTCGATGACCATGGGACCGGCCATTTCGAAGCCCGTGCTGCGCGGAGTCCACAGCGCACGGGTGCTGGTGCTCAATGCCGGCATCACCCAGGAAGGACAGCAGTGGGGCGGGGACCACGCCCCGGAGATCGACCCCTTTGCGCCGGCCCGCATCGAGGTGCTCAAGGGCGCCGCGGGAGTGCAGTACGGTGCCGGGGCCATTGGCGGCGTAATCCGCATCGAACCGCCGGCACTGCCCGTAGACCCTGGCGTGGGCGGACGGCTCAACACCAATCTGTTTACAAACAACAGGCAGGGCGCGGGTTCTCTGCTCCTGCAGGGCGCTTTGCGGCGGCTGGGTGGACTCAAGTGGCGCGTCCAGGGCAGCCTGCGCCGGGCGGGCGACGCCCGGGCGCCGGAACACGTCATACGGAATTCCGGGTTCGATGAGCGGGATTACTCTGTGGCGCTGGGCCTGACAAGGGACTGGATGGACACGGAGGCCTATTTCAGCCATTTCGGTACCTGGATCGGGATTTTCAAAGGCGCTCACATCGGCAACACCACCGACCTGAAGCGGTTGATCGAGCAGGGCGATCCTTCCATCGTGGGATCCTTCACCTACGAAATCGACAATCCGCGTCAACGGGTGGACCACGACCTGCTGTCTGTCCGCTCCCGGATCAGATTGGGCGGCGGCGGCAATCTCGAACTTCGGTACGGACAGCAGTACAACCGTCGGGAGGAGTGGGATTCCCACGCCAGGAGCGGTGTGATCGTAAGGCCCGGGTTCTCCCAGGGACTGCAGACGCACAGCGGCGACGTGATCTTCCAGCACCGCAACTTCGGCAACTGGTACGGAAAAGTCGGCGTCAGCGGCATACGCCAGGAAAACAGGCGCTTCAGCACCGGATTCCTGATTCCCGACTTCCTGGCCTACAGTGCCGGCGTGTTCGCCCTGGAGTCCTGGACCAGCGGAAAGACGACGGTGGAGACGGGCCTGCGCTACGACTACCGATGGATGGAGATCTACTCGAACTCGGGCCGCCGTGCCACCGAGATCGTCGAGGGCGGCGTTTTCACCTACAGCAACACGACCGGTGTACTCGGCCTGATCCACGAATTGACCCCGAACACGGCCGTCGCCGCCAACGTCGGCCGGGCCTGGCGGCCACCCGGGGTAAACGAACTATACAGCTACGGCGTCCACCACGGCACCGCGCAGTTCGAGATCGGGGACAAGAAGCTAGACACGGAATCCAGCCTGAACACGGACCTGACCTTGCGGTACCAGGGGGACCGGGGCCGCGGCGAACTGGGGCTCTTCCGTTCCCATTACAAAAACTACATCACGCTGCTGCCGGCAGACGACCTTGTCTTGACGATACGGGGCGCGTTTCCTAAATTCACCTATGTCCAGTCCGACGCGGTGATCCAGGGATTCGACGGGTACCTGGAATACGAACTGACGCCGGACATCGACACTCATCTGTCCGCCTCCTTCGTCCGGGGGCGAAACACGGAGGAACGACAGCCCCTGTACCAGATGCCGTCCACCCGGATCATCGCCGGTCTGAGTTTCCATCTGCCCACCGGCGGACGGCTCCTGGACGCCGACATCGGACTCGAAGGCCGTTTCGTCCTGCGACAGGACGACTTTCCCGAAGGTATCGACTACGCGGACCCGCCGGCCGGTTACGAGATCTTCGACCTCGGCCTGCGCGCTGAAATCGCCGTGGCCGACCAGCCCGTGCGCGTGCAATTCGGTATTCGCAACCTGTTCAACCAGCGGTACCGGGACTACCTGAGCCGGTACAGGTACTTCATCGACAACCCCGGCCGCAATGTTACTTTCGGCCTGTCCATACCGTTTGGACAGCCCATGGAGGAGTAGAAATGCACTGGTACCGCGCCTGTAATCGTGCACTGGCCGCGACCTGGTCCGGGCAGGCGGCGGCTGTCCAGCGCGCGTCGGCCTTACCGTGCGCGACAGCCTTCCGGCGAATGGCCATGGCACTCTGTATGGCCGCAGCGCTCATGCTTCAGACCGCCGGCCCCGCGTCGGCGCAGGAGCGGGAGATCGTCCCGCTGCGCATCCTGGAAGCGCTGCACATGGACGGCGTCCTTGACGAGGGCGTATGGCAGAACGCCCTGGCGGCCAGCGGCTTCACCCAGCAACGCCCCGACGAGGGCCAGCCGGCGACCGAGCGGACCGAGGTGCGGGTGCTCTACGATGAGCAGACGCTGTACATCGGCGTCTGGGCCTACGACTCGGACCCCTCCCGGATCATCGCCACGCAGATGGCCCGGGACGGCGACCTGGCCGACGACGATTACTTCCAGATCATCCTGGATACGTTCATGGACCGGCAGAACGGCATTCTCTTCGCCACCAACCCCGACGGCGCCCGTTATGACGCCCAGGTGCGCAACGAGGGCCGGTCGGAGGGCCGTTTCAACACCAACATCCTGACGGACTGGAACGGGGTGTGGGATGTATACACCTCCCGGAACGAAGAAGGTTGGTACGCCGAGATGTCCATTCCCTGGAGCACGCTGCGCTTCGAGACCGGGGACGATGTGGATTTCGGCATCAACCTGGAGCGCCAGATCCGCCGCCGAAACGAGCAGGCCTTCTGGGCGCCCGTCATCCGCCCGTTCAACATATCCCAGGTGTCGGTGGCCGGGACCCTGGCGGGCCTTAACCTCACCCGGCACGACCAACGGTACCTGCAGGTCACGCCTTATTCCCTGGGCGGCGCCACGTGGACCTACGACCCCACTGAAACCCGGCGGGACGACGACTTCGACGGCGGACTGGACGTCAAGTACGGCCTGACGAACAACCTGTCGCTGGACATGACCTACAACACGGACTTCTCCCAGGTGGAGGTGGACGACGCGCAGGTCAACCTCACGCAATTCAACCTGTTCTTCCCGGAAAAACGCACCTTCTTCCTTGAAAACGCCGGGCTGTTCCGGTTCGGCGTAGCCCGGGAGACCGAGCTCTTTTACAGCCGGAACATCGGCCTGGCACGTGATGGTTCCGGTGCGTTGAGGCAGGTGCCGATTACAGGCGGAGGGCGCATGACGGGCAAGGCCGGGCGGACCAACCTCGGCCTGCTGCTCATGCGCACGGGTGACGAGCGGTTCGGCGACACCAGGCTCGAGGACAACATCTACGCAGTGGCGCGTGTCAGCCAGGACGTGGGCGAGAAATCCAATATCGGTTTCATCCTGACAAACCAGCGGGTCGGAGGCGGCGACTACAACCGGGCGGCCGGCGCCGACTTCAACCTGGCCATAGGTCCGAAGCTGGCCGTCAGCGGTTTCCTGGCCGGGACCACCTTCAAGCAGGATGAAAGCAGTGAATCGGGCTTCGCGGGACGGTTATGGTCGCGGTGGAACGGCCCGCTCTGGCAGCTAGAGGGCCTCTACATGGGCGTTTCCGAGTTTTTCGATCCCGGCATGGGGTTCTTCAGCCGGCGGAGCCTCGCGCGTAATTTCGGCGGGTTTCACGAGGTTTCAGGCCGCGTGTTCTACACGCCCGAACCTGATAACAGTGTCGTCCGCCGGTGGTTCCCCCATGCCGTAGTGGGTGCCACGTTCGGGGACGACGGTACGCAGCTGACCCGGATGGAGCACTATCATTTCGAGTTTTTCCTCACCGGGGGTGAACGGGCCGGGATCACGCTGGACCGGAACTACACGCGCGTCACCGCAGACACCCGGCCCATCCTGGGCGTCAAGCTCGCCCCGGGCAACTACACGGACGCGGCCTCGCGCATGCACTACACGACGAACCTGAGCAAACCTCTGTTCGCCGATTTCCAGCTCATCGTGGGCCAGTACATCAACGGAAACCGGCGTTCACTGAATCTCGAGGGCGGCGTGCGGACCGGTTCGAAGTTCACCTTCGGGCCCCGTTACGAGTTGAACGACGTGTCGCTCACCGATGCGGGCAACATGGAGCGCGATGTCACCGCCCACCTCTTCGGCATCCGGACCAGTTATTCGTTCTCCCCCGACGTATCCCTCAACGCGCTGGTGCAGTGGGATACGAATCGGGACCGGTTCGTTTCGAATTTCCGGTTCAACTACATCATCAGTCCGGGCAGCAATATCTACGTCGTATACAACGAGAACAGGGATAACGGAGTCACCTCGGATGCCTTGCTCGGTGAACCGCTCGACCGTACGCTGATCGTCAAGCTGGCCTACCTGTTCGATCTTTAGGAGATCATGAACGTACTCGGCGAACCACTGACCGGCTGTTCGATGGATCCGCTGACCGGATTCTACCGCGACGGCGCATGCAACACCGGCTCCGGCGACGCGGGTGTCCACGCCGTCTGCGCGGTGATGACCGAGGAGTTCCTGGTCTTCTCCAAAGCGGCGGGAAACGACCTCAGCACCCCCGTCCCCGCCTTCGGCTTCGAGGGACTGAAACCCGGCGACCGCTGGTGCGTGTGCGTGAACCGCTGGAAAGAGGCCTACGACGCGGGTGCGGCGCCGCCGGTCGTGCTGAGCGCCACCCACATCATGGCCCTGGAGTTCGTAACGCTGGACGAACTGCAGGCCTGCGCGGCTGACGGGGCGTAATCCGGTTTTCCCAGCTTTCCGGACGAGGCGGGACTGCCCGGCGGTGCTGACGAGACGGATCAAGGCCTTATTACTCCGTCACGCCGGGTTACGAAACCGCTACGTCAATCGGGGTAGCAGCAGGGCGAGGGCGACACTCACGAGGAGACCCGCCAGGGCTTTCGTGAAGTCGGAGATCACCAACCGCGAAACGCCCCGGCGACTGCGGTGCCGCCGGTTCCAGGCGATGGCGATCTCCCGTCCGGCCAGGAGACCGACGAATACCCAGGTCGTGCTCATCGGGACCTTGCTGATTTCCTTGAAGATATAAAGCACAATTCCATAGATCAGGTCTACGAAGGTGGCCGAACGGATGTCGGTCGTGTTGGTCTTGGACAACACCACCTTCTGGATCGCGCCGCCGTGG
Source organism: Candidatus Latescibacterota bacterium (assembly GCA_022822725.1). Lineage (GTDB taxonomy): Bacteria > JAAXHH01 > JAAXHH01 > JAAXHH01 > JAAXHH01 > JAAXHH01. The sequence continues at coordinate 210,292 of JAJEAN010000002.1, read as the reverse complement.
TTGTAGAAAATGACGGCGAGCAGGGCCAGTATGCCGACGACGCTGAGCATGAACCATCCGAGCGCCAGATCGGGCGTCCGGCTGGCCGGATCCCGCGGCAGGAAGACGTAGATGTTGGCCAGGTCCTGGATCAACCACTGGCTCCAGAGGAAGCCGGTCGAGCACCACTGCGCCGCGACCCACCAGGAACTCGTCGGTCCCTCCGTCCTGGCGAAGTGCGCCTCGAGGCCCCGGGTGACCAGCCTGTACACGACGATGGCGGCCACGAAAGCCGTCGCGTATCCGAGCAGCGACTTGATCAGCATCTCCCCCAGCACCGACGGCGCGAAGATCGTCAGGGTCAGGAAGGTGGTGCTGACCGGTATGCCCCAGCGGGTCAGCAGGAGAAGGACAAAGGGAGGGACGCAGTAGATCCAGCTGAAGTGGTCCGGCACCGCGATGGCCTCCAGCCTGCCATAGGAGACGTCTCCGCCATGAGCCATCCATCCGTATACCAGGACCATCGTAATGATACCGCCGGCGAAGAGCCACAATACCCACCACGGCCGGTGGGCGTTTGAACTGAGGAATGTCCCCAGCGTTTGAATGGCGTCGTTACCGATGATCGAATACGCGCCAAGGGCAAACCCGATGACCATCAGGACTTCTTGACTCATGCCGGCTCCTCGATAGCAATAACGGATGGTCCTGGAACAGGGGTCGATCATAGCATCTTACGTTTTTAATTTGACGATTCGGGGACTTTTTTGAGACGCTTTCGTTTTTTGATACGCCGGGCTTCTTTTCAGATTAAAGCATCCCGGGAGCATGCCATATACCGGGTACATTCCGTATAACTGCAGAACCCTGTTTTATTTCCTTGATTTTCACGCACACGCCTATTAGATTTCATCGCTTGGTTGGCAAGAACCGGCACACCGGCATCAAGAACCGGCACACCGGCATGTTGAATATTGGCTCGTCGAGGAGTACAGCATGGCCAAGAGCAAGAACCGTGAACTGGTGAAACTCAAGAGCACGGAAAGCGCGCACTGCTACTACACGAAGAAGAACCGGCGTAACACGACCGCCCGTATCGAGATCAAGAAGTACGACCCGACGTTGCGGCGGCACGTCATGTACCGGGAGACGCGGTAGCCGCGTTCCTGGAGGTTTGCCTCATGTCCAGAAAATGCAAGTTGACCGGTAAAGGTCCCCTGGTCGGTTTCAACATATCCCACGCTCATAACAAGACCAAGCGGCGTCAGTACCCCAATCTCCAGCTGAAGCGTATCTACGTGCCCGAACTCGGCCGCACGGTGCGCATCAAGATGTCCGTCAGCGCCTTGCGGACGGTCACGAAGATAGGGTTGATGCCGTTCCTGAAAAAGCAGGGGCTACGGTTGCAGGACGTGCTGTAGGATCCGGCCTCATGTCTTCCAAGAGCACTTCAGAACACAGAACCATTGCGGCCGAGGGCGGACCGTTGGATGTCGCCGTCGTCACGGTGAGCGATTCCCGGACGCCGGAAACGGACGTCAACGGAAATTACCTCAGGACGCGCATTGAGGAAGCGGGCCACCGGGTCGCCGGCTATCTGCTGATCCGGGACGAACCGGACCAGGTCGAAGCCGCCCTGGAGGACTGCACCGGCGATAACATCCACATCGTCATTTTCAACGGGGGGACCGGCATCTCGAAGAGGGACCGGACCTTCGACGTGCTGAACCGCAAACTGGAAAAGCACCTGACCGGGTTCGGCGAGCTTTTCCGCATGCTCAGCTACGACCAGGTCGGCTCCGCGGCCATGTTGTCCCGCGCCACAGCGGGGGTGTACCGCAATACGGTGGTCATCTCCACGCCCGGCTCCCCCGCCGCCGTGGAGCTGGCCTGGGAAAAACTGATCGCGACGGAAATCTCCCACATGGGCTGGGAACTGACCCGGTAGGAAGCTCGGTCTGCACACTGGCCCGGCAGGAATCACGGTCTGCGCACTGACCCGGCAGAATCTCGGTCTGCGCACTGGTCTGTTACGCGACTTGATCCGCGAACGTACCTGCACCACATCGCCGTCTCTGAACGAACCCGTTACGCAATACGGTCCCATGATGTCCGGCAGTTAATCTCTGACCACGGAGGTCTTCATGAAGTCCACGCATCCCAACCTGTCCGGGGTTGCGAAAGGCACGATCCTGTCGTCTTTCCTTCCCCTGTGCATGGCCCCGCTCCTTGCCTTGGCCTTCTCGCTCGGCTTGTCTACGGCCTTCCCCCACGAAGTCCACGGACAGACCGAAGACGAGCAGACCGTAACCGCAATCTTCAACGAACGGCTGGCTTCGGGAGAGATGTACTTCCTCCTCGAAGACCTGAGCAAGAACATCGGGCCGCGCCTCAGCGGTTCGGAAGGCGCGGAGCGCGCCGTGGCATGGGCGAAAGAGGTGATGGAAGGCTACGGATTCGACCGGGTCTACCTGCAGGAAGTCATGGTGCCCCACTGGGAACGGGGCGAACCGGAGCAGGTGCGGATCGTCAACGTCGACGAAGGCATGATCGAGCTGACTGCCCTGGCCATCGGGGGATCGGTGCCGACCGCGCCGACGGGGCTTACGGCGCCCGTCGTGGTGGTCCATTCCCTGGAAGAAGTGGAAGAAATCGGCCGCGAGGCTGTTGAAGGGAAGATCGTCTTCTACAACCGGCGCTTCGACCAGACGGTGATCGCCACGGGCCCCGGATATGGCGGAGCGGTGGACCAGCGGACCGCCGGTCCGTCCCAGGCGGCCAGGTTCGGCGCCGTGGGCGTTGTGATCCGGTCGGCCGGTTCGGACTTCGGCGATGCACCTCACACCGGCGGACTGCGCTACGCCGAAGACGTGGAGCGCATCCCCGCCGCGGCCCTGGGCTATCAGTCCGCCGACCGCCTGGAGCAGGCGCTCGAGGGACAGCCTGATGCAAAGCTCTACATGCGCCTGTCCTCGAAATGGCATCCCGACGCCCTGTCGCACAACGTGATCGGCGAGATCCGTGGCAGTGAACGGCCGGACGAGATCATCCTGGTGGGCGGCCATCTCGACTCATGGGACGTGTCTGAAGGCGCCCATGACGACGGCGCGGGCGTGGTCCACTCCATCGGCGTGCTGCGGACCTTCCAGAAACTGGGCATCCGGCCCCGCCACACCATCCGGGCCGTCCTGTTCATGAACGAGGAAAACGGCCTCCGCGGCGGCCTTAAGTACGCCGAGGTGGCAAAGGAAACGGGCGAACAGCACCTGATCGCCCTCGAAAGCGACGCGGGCGGCTTCAGCCCGCGGGGATTCGGTGTTTCCGCGGACGATGACGTCATCGAACGCTTCCGATCGTGGCTGCCCCTGTTTCCCCAGGCCACGATCTCCTACATCAACGTGGGCGGCGGCGGCGCAGACATCGGACCGCTCCGCAGGGAGACGGGTACCCCGACCATCGGTTTCAACCCCGATTCGCAGCGGGCGTTCGACTATCATCACGCGCCCACCGACAACTTCGAAGCGGTCAACCGCCGCGAACTGGAACTGGGCGGCGCATCCATCGCCACGCTGATCTATCTGATCGACAAGTACGGCCTGCGGGACGCAATGGCCCAGTAGGATGGAGGCGATGAAGCCGCTCGGGGTCCTTCTCTGCCTGATGATCCTCTCCGCGGCCGAACCGGTTTCGGGCGCGACACCCGGTCTGGCCGCTGTCCCTGGTTCCGGTCCGGCCCCTGGTCCGAGTACGGCCCCCGGTCCGGCCGCGGCACCCGCCCATGTGTTCTACGTGAGCATCGCACGGGTCAAGTGGAACGTGGACGACGCGCGTCTCGACGTGTCGGTGCGAATCTTCACGGACGACCTGGAAGAGGCCATCGTGGCCGAGGGAGGACCCCGGCTCAGGCTCTGGACCGACCAGGCCCATGCAGACCGCGACCGCTACGTGTCCGATTACCTGACCTCCAGGCTGGCCTTTCGGATCAACGGCGCCGACCGGCAATTGACCTACGCCGGCATGGAGGACGCGCTTGACGCGACGGCCTGCCTGGTGCAGATTACGGATGTGGAAAGCGTGGATACGATCGAGGTCGAGAACCGGATCCTGATCGAAATGTTCGACACGCAGGCCAACGTGATGCGGTTCGAAATCGGTGGCGAGAAGAAATTCGTCAATCTGAGCAAGAAAACCGTCACCGGGACGGTCCGTTTCGGACCATGACTTCTGGTTCCGACCGTGTCGGGGTCGCGGTTTCGCCCTCGGCGCCGGCTGAACACTGGGCGGAAGATGTCCGAATTCCAGGTATATCTGCAACTCGGTTTCGATCACATTTCGGACCTGAACGCCTACGACCACATCGTTTTCATCATCGCGCTCTGCGCCGCCTATCCGCTGAACCGGTGGCGTTCGGTGATCTTGCTGGTTACGGCCTTCACGGTCGGGCACTCGATCACCCTGGCGCTGGCTACGCTCCGCCTCATTCTGGTCCCGACGGACCTGGTCGAGACGCTCATCCCCGTGACGATCCTGGCGACCTGCCTGATGAACGTCTGGCGGCCCTTCGAGGGGAAATTCGGCCGGAAGACGAGCTACGGACTGGCCCTGTTCTTCGGCCTGATTCACGGCCTGGGATTCTCGAACTACCTGAGAGCGCTGCTCGGCATGGAAGAATCGATCGTCGTGCCGCTCCTGTCCTTCAACATCGGGCTGGAACTGGGCCAGTTGATGATCGTGGCGATCTTCGCGGCCGTGGCCCTGGTGTTCCTGCGGCTCCTGGGCACGCCGCACCGCCACTGGAACCTATTCGTATCGGGTGCGGCCGCCGGTGTTTCGGCCATGCTGTTGATCGGAGCGAACTGAGCAGGAAGCCGCCACGGCCGGGTCGGGCGGACCGCCGCGGACAGGCCGTGCAGGCCGCCACGAACGGATCGGGCGGGCCGCCGCGGCCGGGTCGAGCAGGCCGCCGGCGGGAACTTATTGAAGTGGAGGACGCACAATCGTGACGATGGACACGACGATAGAAGAAGTGCTGGAAGACTTCGAATACCTGGATGACTGGGAAGAGCGCTACCAGGAGATCATCGACCTGGGAAGGAAACTCCCGCCCCTGGACGATGCCTACAAGACCGATGCGTACAAGGTCAAGGGTTGCGTGAGCCAGGTCTGGCTCGTACCCCACGTGGACGAGAACCTGCCGCCGACCATCAGCTTCGACGCCGACAGCGACGCCCACATCGTCCGCGGCCTCGTGGCCATCCTGCTCATGGTCTATTCCGGAAAGACGCCGCGCCAGATCCTGGACGCCGACATCGAGGACATCTTCGAACGGCTGGACCTGGCGTCCCACCTCAGCCCGAGCCGGAGCAACGGCTTCCGGTCCATGGTCAAGAAGATCCGCTCAATCGCCAGCGGTGCGCTGGCCAACTAGATAACCGGCCAGTCGTCCGTCCGTGTGAGACGCTCCGTCTGCCTCGTATTTCCGCTTGCCCGTACCTTGCGCGCCGCCCGATTGTGCCGACCGCCCGACCCCGACTCCATCGCCTAATCGCCCATGCCCGCGACGATCTCGTCGACCTGCGCACGGTGCGCGTCGGACAGTTCCCAGCCCACCGCTTCGATGTTCTGTTCGACCTGGTCCGGTCGCGTCGCGCCGCACAGGACCGACGTGATCCCCGGCTGCCGGGCCGTCCAGTGGATCACGAGCTGGGCGATGGATTTGCCGTATTCGTCTGCGATGGGCTTCAGCTTGTCGAGCATGTCGAGGGTGCGCTCGAGCTCCTCCCCCTGGAACCGGACGTCCTCGTTGCGGCTGTCGCCTTCGGGAAACCGGTGGCCCCGTCCGTACTTCCCGGTCAGCAGGCCCTTGTACAGCGGCCAGTAGGAGATCACGCCGATGCGGTTCTCCCGGCAGTAGGGCAGGATCTCCGCTTCGATGTCCCGGTTGAGCAGGTTGTACGGCGGCTGGTCCGAGTGGAGAGGCGCGTGGCGGGCGAAGGCCTTCATCTGCGCCACGTCGTAATTGCTCACGCCGATGGCGCGGATCTTGCCCTGTTCCTTCAGGTCGGCGAGCGTGGCGGCCGTCTCCTCGAAGGGCGTGTTCTCGTCCGGCGCGTGCACCTGGTAGAGGTCGATGTAGTCGGTGTTCAGCCTGCGGAGGCTCTCCTCGACCTGTTCCAGGACACGCTTCCTCGAGCTGTCGCGGAGCAGCGTCGTGCCGTCCCAGTACAGGCCGCATTTCGTCGCAAGGACGATCTGGTCGCGCCTGCCCGCGATGGCCCGTCCCACCAGCCGTTCCGATTCGCCGCTTCGCCCATACATGTAGGCGGTGTCGATGAGGGTGATGCCGCCGTCCATGGCCGTCTCGAGCGCCGCCAGGGACGCGTTGTCGTCTATCCCGGTCCAACCTACCCCGGCCATGGGCCAGCAGCCCATGCCGATGGCCGATACCGTCAGGCCCGATTCACCGAGCGCTCTGTATTCCATGTTCGTTTCCTTTGGGAGAAGATCCGTCGAGGCCGGCCGCCCTTTGATCGATTCGATTTGCGATTGACTTTGAGGGCGGGGAGCACATATATTGAATATACTGCGATGTTGCCGGTACGGTAGAATATACCGCGTTACAGTTTCGCGCCCAAACGATATTGACCCGCTCGGAACGGCGGTCCGTTTTGAGCCAGCAAAGTCGAAGTTCTCGTCGCGAGTAGTCCTCGTTACGAGTAATCCTCGTCACGAACTGTGTGGCCGGACGCGCGTCGCGTCGACCCCCAGACCAGAAGCCACAAACGCAAAACAGGGAGGCACTATGTTGAAGACCGGTTTCGCACTCATGGCCGCGATCGTCCTCGCGGCATCCCCGGCGATGGCCGGCTCACCGTCCATTGCCGGCGATTACGTGGAAGTTCGCTCCAACCACATCCTGGGTGGCGGCTGTACGTACTCCGCCGAAGCGGGAGGCGACGCCAACCAGGCCGTGGTAGCCTGGCACATCCGTGAAGGCGCGCTGGCCGATCTGTCCGTCGTCGCCGTCATTCTCGGCAAGGGCAACCTGCAACTCGGGCATCACGCACGCGAGACCGTGCTGCTGATCGACAGCCGGGCCACGCCCGGCCAGCGCCAGGACCTGAAGAGCGCTTTCACCGCCCGGTATGGCGAGCTGTTCGGTACCGTCAAAACGGTTAAGCCCACGGAGATCTCCTTCCGACACGACGGCGGGGACGCCTACGCCGTGACGGTGGACGGCCAGGTGCGCGTGTCCACCCGGACCATGCTGGCGACCGACCACGAGCCCAACTGCGACCGGATGGTGTGGTACGATCCCTTTACCACGGACGCGTCGGCCGCGCTGGTCCAGACCGCCGCCCACGCGTACAGCGGATCTGACCTGATCGCGACCTGGAGCATCCCGAACAAGCGCAGCGCCTACGTGGGTACTTTCGCCTTCACGCCGTAAGCGGCACCCTCGGCGATCATGAATCAAGAAGCCGGCGAGGCGGTATCCGTTCGCCGGCTTCTTGCTATCTAAGGACGGAGAGCAGACCACGGCGCTCGGACTTTTTTTGCTGATCACGGCGACCGTCGTAACGTCGTGCTTCGGCTTGATCCTGAAATCTGCCCACCAGAACGGGCGCAATGCCCTGGCGGTGGGCAGTCTCAATTATGGCGCAGGCGCCGTAATCTCCGGCCTGTTGTTGCTCATCGATCCCGGTTGGACCTGGCACTGGACCACCGTGCTGATCGGCGCGGCCAGCGGGTTCTTCTACTTCGTCGCTTTCTACTTTCTGATCCAGGCCCTTCTGCAGGGCGGCGTCGCCGTGACGCTGGCCATCGTCCGTCTTTCCGTCCTGATCCCCATCCTCTGCTCCATCGTCATCTGGCATGAGATCCCCAACCTTACGCAGACCGCGGGCATCATAACGGTCTGCATCGCCCTCCCGCTCCTGACGCTCGGGGTCGGCAGGCAGGCCGATCTGTCCCTGCGCGGCGTCGCCTGGCTTGTCGGCGCCCTCTTCATCACCACGGGATTCTGCCACCTGTCCCCGAAGGTCTTCAGCGAACTCGCGCCCGGAAGCCAGATGCCGCTCTACCTCTTCTCTCTCTTCGCCGTATCCGGGATCATGGGATTATGCTACCTCCGGTACAAGCCGATCCAGGCGCGCCTGCCGGAAGTGCGCTGGAGCGTCCTGCTTGGTGCGGTCAACGTCGGCGGGACCTGGCTTCTGGTCCTCACGCTCACGTATCTTCCCGGTACCGTCGTCTTTCCCTTCGTCAGCGCGGTCGGCCTTGTCATCACCACGCTCGTGGCTATATTGTACTGGAAAGAACAGGTGCGTGGACCGGCCTTCGTCGGCATCGGCCTGACCCTGGTCGCCGTCGTCCTGGTGAACAGCGGCTGAGGCCAGTCAATCTCAATCAGATTCAACCGGAAAGGGAATACTACAAGTGATCCTATCGGGAAAAAAGATTCACGAGCGCATTGGAAAAGACATTGTGATCGATCCATTCGATCCTGCCCGGCTTAATCCAAACAGTTATAATCTCTCACTCGCCAATGAACTCCTGAAATACGAGGATGACGTACTCGATATGAAGAAGAAGCACCGCACGCAGTCCATTCAGATACCGGAAGACGGGTTCGAGCTGCAACCTCATACGCTCTATCTTGGCAGGACCGCGGAATTTACGAGCACGACCAATTACGTACCCATGCTCGAGGGACGGTCCTCAGTGGGCAGACTGGGGCTTTTTGTACACGTAACCGCGGGTTTCGGCGATGTGGGATTTGCCGGCTATTGGACTTTGGAGATGTTTTGTGTTCGGCCTATCAGGGTCTATCCGAATGTGGAAATCTGCCAGGTTTACTATCATACGCTGGATGGCGATTTCGAAACCTATGACAGTGGGAAGTATCAAAACAACAAGGGTATCCAACCCAGTCGAATGTATCTCGACTTTACAGACCACAAATAACGAAAGCACGTCCCAAACGAAAGAACATGCTGGTTATTACCTTGATCAATGTTGACACACTGCATTTCCGCGGGTTAATAGGTACCGGCCGCTCGAACGGTTTCCCCGGAGGTGGTAATCCGTGATCCAGGATATCGACCGCACACGCAGGGTAGTGGGCATCGGAAGCAACGTCGTGGACGTGATCTACCGGGTGAACCGGATCGCGGGACCGGAGGAGAAAACCTATATCCTGCCCGATGATGCGGGCTCGGTCGTCACCGAGATTGCGGGAGGGGTGACGTTGAACCACCTGGCCTGGACGGCCCGGATGGGGGTCCCCGCCGGGCTCTTCGGATTCCAGGGAGACGACCGGTACGGCGCGATGATCCGGGAAGAGATGGACCGCCACGGTATTGACCGGTCGGCGATTCGGGTCGTGGAGGGCCGCGCTTCGGGCTTTTCGGTGGTGAACGTGGCCGAAGACGCGGACCGGGCGATCTACATGGCCCGCGCCCTGACGGCGGAAACCACGGCTGTGCACGTGGAGACGCATTTCGCCGACTATATCCGTTCGGCCGCCATGGTGACGACGGAGATATCCCAACTCCCGCTGGACGCCGTCATCGCGGTACTGCGCATTGCCCGCGAGGCCGGCGTACCCACCGTGCTGGACGTGGACGTCCCGCCTGATTTCGCCATCGAGGTGGCCGGACTCGGATCCGCAGAAGATTTCGAGGAAGCCCTCCGACTCGCCGACATCTTGAAACCCGCCAAGGCCGCCGCCCTGCAAATAACGGCAGCCGACACTTCCGAAGAACGGGCCGACAGGATTTTCAGCCGGTACGGCGCCCGTCTGGTGGCCATCACCGAAGGGGCGCAGGGCTCAGTCGTCACCGACGGGAAGCAGACGATCCGCGTGCCGGCGAAGCCCGTGGAAGCCCGGGACACCACCGGCGCCGGGGATGCTTTCCTGGGCGGACTGATCGCGGGCGTCTTCCACGGGCTTTCTTTGCGGGATACCGCATCGCTCGCCAATGCCTGCGGCGCCGTGTGTTGCCGCATCCCGGGGGCATTCCCGCAACTCGGATCGAGCCGCGACGACGTGATGGCACTGTACGAAGGCGCTCGGATCCCTGCCCGTAACGCACCCGAATCCGTGGCGGCCTCGCAATCGGCAACGGTGCACGTCGAAACGGCCGAGTCCGCCGGGACAGATGGCGGCGCTGCATCCCCCGGCGCGGCTGGATTATTGGCGGTGCAGCGGACCGCCGAAGCGCTTTCCACGCTGCATGAAGGCTTGTCCGGCGCCTACTTCGACGAAGCCATCGCAATCATCCGGAAGTCGGAAGCCGCCGGCGGGCGCGTACACGTCACCGGCGTTGGGAAATCCCGTCATATCGGCCGCAAGCTGGCGGCCACGCTGCAGAGTACCGGCACGAAGGCGTATTTCCTCGATCCGGCCGACTGCAACCACGGCGACAGCGGCCAGGTGGCGCAAGGGGACGCGGTCATCGCCCTTTCCCACAGCGGGGAGACGGAGGAACTGATGGCCGCCGTGCGGACCCTCGCCGCGAACGGCGCGACGATCATCGCGGTCACGGGGGACCCTGAATCCAGCCTTGCCCGGTCCGGCGCGGCGGTCCTGCACGTGCCCGTGGCGGAAGAGGCCGGCCCCCTCGGACTCGCGCCGACGGCGAGCACGTCCTGTCAGCTCGCCGTGGCCGACGGGCTCGCTATGGCCCTGAAGGCCGGCCGCGGATTTACCCGGGAAGAGTTCGCCCGGTATCATCCCGGCGGGCGTCTTGGAAAGCGGCTGAAGGATTGTGAAGCAGAAACCTGAAGGTTCGGAAAGGAACGCCATGAACGCCGAAGTACCGATAACCGGCGACAAGACCGCTGAAATCAGGCTGATCGCCTTCGACCAGGACGACACGGCGCTGTTGCCCGACGGCAGGCCCTCGCCCGAGGGGCTGAGCGCCATCGAAGCCGCCCTCGAACAGGGATTGGTCGTGAGCTCCGTGAGCGGCCGCAACATCGACCGAAGCTGCGAGCCCTTCACCGATGCGCGTCCGCTGTTCGACCGGCTCTACGTCATTGCCAACAACGGCGGAATCATACTCGGTCCGGTCCGGCAGGGGCAAAGGCCCTTGCTATTCGAAAAGCGCATTCAGCGGGACGTCTTCCTGGACCTGCTCGATTTTATCGAAGAAAACGGCTTCAACTTCGTATACAGCTGGCTGCGCGTGACGGAGAACGGTCCCCTGGACAGCGTGATCACCAACGAATACACCGCATCCATCGCGTCCATCGAGGAGCAGAGCCGCGCCGCCGTCGACCGGGACGACGCACTCATGGCGAGGCTGAGACAGGGCGACTATCCGCCGCCGCCCAAGATGCTGATATTGCCCGGTCTGGACCGGCGAGAGGCGGTCCTGGCGGAATTGAAGGCGCGTTTCGCATCCCGCCTCTACCTCGTCAAGACGAATCCGGACCGGATCGAAGCCATGCACGCCGACGTCAACAAGAAGGTCGCCGTGGAGTTTGTCGCACGCGAGCACGGGATATCCATGGACCACGTGATGGCCGTCGGGGACGGCGACAACGATCTGCCCATGCTGTTCAACGCGGGGCTGGGCGTGATCATGGAAAACGCCCAGGACGCGGTCAAGGATGCGGGCCGGGCACAGGGCCTGGTCATCGCCCCGCCGAACCACGAGAACGGCTTTGCCTGGGCGATTCGTCGATACGCGTTGAAGAACGGCCGTTGAACAAGGCGCCTGGATACGTGCCGAACGTCAGACACTTTGCAGCGCCAACGGGTTCCCACCCATGAACACATCCCTCCTCGACCATCTCCGTTCCTCCCTGCTGGTGGCGGACGGCGCGCTCGGAACCATGCTGCACGCCCGCGGCGTGCCCATGGATGTCTGTTTCGACGGAATCAATCTGAGCCGGCCCGATCTGATCCGGCAGATCCACGAGGAATACGTGGACGCGGGGGCCCGGTTGATCGAAACCAATACGTTCGGGGCCAATGCCCTGTCCCTGTCGAAGTACAACCTGGAAGACCAGGTCGAGTCGTTGAACGCCCGGGGTGTCGAAGTCGCGCGGCAGGCCGTGGGCAACCGGGCCTACGTGGCCGGCGCCGTCGGCCCGGCCCGGGGTCTGCCCCACCAGGAATACACCGAAGCGGACCAGGTACGGGTGCATTCTGAACAGATCGCCGCCCTTGCCGGCAGCGGCGCGGACGCAATCATCCTGGAGACCTTTCTCCGGCTCGATGAGCTGAAGAGGGCGCTGGCGGCCTGCAAGGAGGTATGCAGCCTGCCTGCGATCTGCCAGCTCGCCGTGGACCAGTACGGACAGACGGACGACGGGGCCGAGGTCGTGGAGGCCTTCGACCAGTTGCGCGCGGCCGGCGCCGACGTGGTGGGGGTCAACTGCCGCAGCGGTCCCAAGGGCCTGCTGGACGCCCTGGCGCCGGTTCCCCTGTCGGAGGGTCTGGTGCTTTCCGCCTTTCCGAATGCCGGTTCCCCCGTCTACGTGGACGGCCGGTTCATCTACGAGGCGACGCCGGAATACTTCGCGGCGAGCGCACTCCGGCTGCGCGAACAGGGCGTGCGGTTGATCGGCGGGTGCTGCGGCACCATGCCCGAGCACGTGCAAGCCATGTCCCGGGCGCTGGAAGGCCAAACGATCGTCACGCGCAAGAAGGTCCTTCCGATTGAAGTCCGGGTCCCGGCGCGTCCTGCCCGGCCCGACCGTCCCGCTCCCGCTCCCCCGGCGGCAGAACCGTCGATCGTGGACCTGGTCAGGAAGCGGGTGACCGTCATCGTCGAACTCGATCCGCCCCGGGACCTGGATCACGGTCCCATGGTCCGCGGCGCCAAAGCCCTCAAGAAGGCGGGCACCGACGCCCTCACCATGGCCGATAATTCCCTCGCCGTCACGCGGATCAGCAACATGGCCGTGGGGCAGATCGTCAAGGAGGAGGCCGGCGTCAGGCCGCTGTTGCACATCACCTGCCGCGACCGGAACCTGGCCAGCCTGCAGTCCCAGGTGCTGGGGCTGCACGCCCTGGGTATCGACCACGTCCTCGCCGTCACGGGCGATCCCGTGAAATTCGGCGATCAGCCGGGGGCGAGTAATGTCTACGACGTCTCGTCCTTCGAACTGATCCGGCTGATCAAGCAGATGAACGAGGGCGTGGGTTTTTCGGGCCGCACCCTGAACGGAAGGACGGCGTTTACCGTGGCCGCGGCCTTCGACCCCAACGGACCCAACCTGGACCGAAGGATCAGAAGGCTGGAAAGGAAGGTCGAAGCCGGCGCCGACCTGATCATGACGCAGCCGCTGTTCGACCCGTGCCAGGCCCGTGCGCTCCACGCGGCGACGCGGGATGCCGGCGTCCCCATATTCCCGGGCGTCATGCCCCTGGTCAGCGAAGGGAATACCGAATTCCTTCACAACGAGGTGCCGGGATTCGTCGTGCCCGACGACGTACGCGCGCGCATGGCCCGTGCAGGCCGTGGACGCAAGGCCCGCCGAGAGGGCGTCGCCATCGCGCGGGAACTCATCGAATCCGTCCTGACGCACTTCAACGGCCTCTACCTGATCACGCCCTTCAACCGTTATCCCATGACGGTTGAACTTACGGAGTTCGCCCTGCAGGCCACCTCGCGCGAGGAGACCGGATAGACATCGTCCAGGCCGTCCATGGATCAATCGGCAAGGACTAGCCGACGTAGAGCAGGCTGGCGATGATCGACCCGGCTATCACGAGCATCATAATCAACTGTTTGTTGGCCGATGACGTCACGCAATGCTCGATCTTGAATTCCTGAGATTTGAATTTCTGCTCAACCAGATCGAATCTCCCCTCGGTTTTGGTATCCAGCTCCACAATCATTGTCTCTAATGCTGCGAACTGAACCCTGTTCCTGGCGTCCGTCTCGGCCAGCTTTTCTTCGAGGACCCCAAACCTGCCATCGATCGCCTCGAATCGTCTTTCGTTCCTGGCGTCCATCTCGGCCAGCTTTTCTTCGAGGACCCCAAACTTGCCATCGATCGCCTCGAATCGTCTTTCGTTCCTGGCGTCCATTTCGGCCAGGTTTTTCTCGAGGACCCCAAACCTGCCATCGATCGCCTCGAATCGTCTTTCGTTCCTGGCGTCCATTTCGGCCAGGTTTTTCTCGAGGATCCCAAACCTGCCATCGATCGCCTCGAATCGTCTTTCGTTCCTGGCGTCCATTTCGGCCAGGTTTTTCTCGAGGACCCCAAACTTGCCATCAATCGCCTCGAATCGTCTTTCGTTCCTGGCGTCCATTTCGGCCAGGTTTTTCTCGAGGACCCCAAACCTGCCATCGATCGCCTCGAATCGTCTTTCGTTCCTGGCGTCCATTTCGGCCAGGTTTTTCTCGAGGACCCCAAACTTGCCATCGATCGCCTCGAATCGTCTTTCGTTCCTGGCGTCCATTTCGGCCAGGTTTTTCTCGAGGACCCCAAACTTGCCATCGATCGCCTCGAATCGAGTTGCCAACATGTCCTCCAGTGAATGGAAGAGTGCGTTCACCTCCGTCACCGTGGTGAACACCTCAGCCGGCGATTCCTTTACCTTGTCGTCTCCCATGATTTACCTCCCGGAAAAAAAATGGATGCGCATGTGAATGGACTAATTCGATAGGGTCTATTGAAATAGTCGGAGGTCTTTTGAAACCTCTCGCACGTTTTTTTAATCGGGATGATCGATTCAGGCTGGGACGATAGAATCAACCGGGATGATCGATTCAGGCTGGGACGATCAATTCAGGAAGGCATACCGGTCAGGAAGCCGGCCGGTTCCGGTAGTAGAGGTAGGAGACGGCGATGAGTATGGCGCTCAGGCCGAGGAAAGCGGCGATACGGTAGAGGGTGTCCAGGAACATGAGGTCGAAGACGAATACCTTCACCACGGTGCAGCCGAGGTAGACGATGGCCGCCGCGCGCAGGGCGGGGATGTCCTGCCAGCGCCCCAGCGTCATGACCAGTGCCGCACCGAAGAGCCATGTGCCCGATACGGCGAGTTGCCGCAGGTTCTGCAACTGCTCCGGCGAGCCACCTACAGCCGTGACGGCCAGATATTGAAAGTAGTTGAGGACTTCCACCGTGCCCCAGACCAGGAGGAGGAAGGTCCAGGCCAGGTGGAAGACCGTGTAATGCCTTCGGTCGCTCACCGATCCGGTATGGTCCCGCAGCATGCCGGCGCATGCAAGCAGCGACCCGCCCACGACCCAGTACGCGGCGGTGCGCGCCGAGAATACCGGCATATATCCGGAAACCAGGGTAGATACGTAGGTGCCGCCAAAGAGAAAGATCCCGACGAAAGAAAGCGCCAGCAGGGCGGTCCCGGCGTGTCGGACGGCGCGGATTCCGCGATATGCGCCGAACCCGAAAAGCAACAGGGCTTCGACGGCCCAGATGATGACCGTCACGAAAGGCGTGAAAAAGCTCAGCGGGGCCCTGATCGCCAGCAATATGGCCACGGTCGCGTGCACGCTGGTTGCGGTCGCACGTATGCCGGCCGCGGTCGCATGCCCGCTGGCCGCGGACCTGTTCCCTGTATTGCGTGTGATCCGGGCAGTCAGTGCGAAGTAGGCCAATGACAGGATGACTGTGGCGATTCCTTCCGAATAGGCCAGGTAGTTCTGCGCGTCTACAGTCTGGATTCCGATGAAGTCCCAGATGCCTTCTGTGTGGCGCGAAAGGCGCATGAGCATCACGTAGAAACCAGCCGCGTTGAGCGTTACCGCGATCCATAGCCACCGGCGCTTTCCCGTGTCGCCGGTCGTGGACCGGTAGAGACCAAGCCAGGCGAACAGCCCCCACCACAGTACCAGGAAGGCCAGGGCCGTTCCGAAACCATCGGGCAGGTCCGCCCGGAACGACCAGGCCAGGTACGTGGCGTAGGTCGCGACGATGCCCAGTGGTTCGAGTACTCTCCAGTGGCGCCGGCTGAGCATGACCGCGATCAGGCCCGCGTCGAGCAGGGTGATGTAGACGAAGAGGCCCCAGGTGTTCAACTGGGCGGTGACGAGCAGGAACGGCGTCAGGAATCCACCGGCCCATCCGAGCAGGGCAATGGCCCGCGCGTCGTAGTGCAGGGAAAGCAGCAGGGCCGCGGCCGTCACCACGGCCATCAGCAGAAAGGCGGCGGGTTGCGGAACCAGGTGGTAGAAATCGTAGGCAGCGTAAATCGAAAGGTAGAGGATGCCCACGCCCGCCCCGGTCACGCCCTGCGCGAATACGGACATGCCGCGGCGGTGGAACCGGTGACCGCCCGCGAGCAGCAGCAGGCCGGCCGCTCCGCCCAGGACCACGCGCGCCGTCTCGTTAAGCCAGTCGTTGTCGAAGGCGTATTTCAGGAAGAACCCCACGCCGATGACGAGGGCGAGCGCGCCCACGCGATTCAGCAGCTTGCCGCCGATCAGGGTCTCCCATTCCTCGCGGGAGCGGGGACGGAGCATGTGGGACAGCCGGCTGGTCCCGTCACCGGCCCGCCCCCGGCCTGTAACATCCGCGACAGGTTGTGCGGTGCGCGCCTGGCCTGTAACATCCGCGACAGGTTGTGCGGTGCGCGCCTGGCCTGGAACGCGCTCGGCCGGATGGGTGGGCCCCGCAGCCGGGTCTCTTGAATCCCTGAAATAGCGCCGGACTGTGTCCTCGAGGTGTTTTACGCGCCCCGAGAGAGACAGGTAGGTCCCGATGAGGATGAGGAGCAGGATTACGTTGAGTATGATCAGCAGTTCCATCGTACTGAATCTTATGCTATTTCCTGGTTCCGTGTCAAGTCATGTCGCCGGGTTGATATGCGGTGCGCGGCGCGGTCTTCGGGATCGTTGACACGGCCCATGCCGCCGTCTATATTCCGATATTCGATTTAGGCCGTCTTAAGGTCCGACGTTGCCGGTCGCCGGGCATTTTCACAGCGCGTCGCCATATCGTCACACCGCGTCGCCGTATCGTCGCAACGCGTATACACACATCCTGGTAACGCGTATACACGCATCGTCGCAACACGTATACACTCAAAATCCGACCTGGAAGGAGTCTTAGATGTCCACGGTCTATCGTGTCGGCATAATCGGGTGCGGCAGCATCTCGCACCTGCACATGAAGGGATACCTGGGAGAAGAGCGGTTCGAGGTCGTCGCGCTTTCGGACCCGGTTGCGGAGGCCAGGCAGGATTTCGGCGACCGGTACGATATAGGTAAACGTTACGCCGACGCCCGTGAGATGATGGACGAGGAGGGGCTGGACGTCGTCAGCATCTGTACCTGGCACAAGCTCCACGCCCCCCTGACCATCGCCGCCTGCGCGCGCCGGCCCAAGGCGATTCTCTGCGAGAAACCCATGGCCGTCAATATGGGCGAATGCGACGAGATGATGATCGCGGCCCGCCGGAACGACGTCAAGCTGGCCATCGCCCACCAGCGCCGGTTCAACCCGGTGTGGACCGACGCCCGGAACCTCATCGCCGAAGGCGCCATCGGCGACGTGCGGCACGTCCACTGCAGCGGCAGCCAGGGCCTGCTCAACGACTGCTCCCACATGTTCGATTTCATGCGCTACGTCATGAGCGATCCCGCGCCCGAATGGGTACTCGGCAACATCGAACGCAAGACGGACCGGTACGAGCGCGACATCCGGATCGAGGACCGCAGCGCGGGCATCGTGGGCTTCGACAACGGCGCCGTGGGGCAGCTCCTGCAGGAGATGCACCCTGAACGGCGGCAGGGCGGGTACCTCTACGGCACGGACGGCATGATGGACGTGAACGAACAGCGCGTCCTGCTCATCAACTCGAAGACCGGCGGCTGGGAAGAGCGGCCGTCCACCGGCGAGGACCCGAGCGTGGGCCAGGCCGTGGAACTGGCGGACTGGATCGAGGGCAAGTCCGAACACCGGGGCGAGGCGTCCAACGGCCGGGCCGCCGTGGAGATCATCATGGGTATCTACGAGTCCGCCCGCCTGCACGAGGTCGTCCAGATGCCCGTGCGCACCCACAGTTCGCCCATCGAGGAGATGATCGAGGCGGGCGACCTGCCCGTGGAGCGCCCCGGCCGCTACGATATCCGGGCCTTCCTCCTGCGCGGGGAGTCCATGCAGGGCGAGACGCAGGGCGAAACAGATGAAGAGGGATGACCGGGCGGAGATCGGCCGCACGGGGCTCAAGGTCAACCGCCTGGGACTCGGCGGTGCGCCCCTGGCCGGCCTGTACCAGGGCGTTACCGATGATGCCGCCGCCCGGGTCGTAGATACCTACCTCGACCACGGCCTGGGGTTCTTCGATACGGCGCCGCTCTACGGCAGCGGCGTGAGCGAGACCCGCCTGGGGGCGGTGCTTTCAAGCCGCGACCGCCGATCCTTTGTCCTCGCCACCAAGGTGGGCCGCCTCCTCGTGCGCGACCCGGAGCGCGACCAGGACGTCTGGTCCGACGATCTTCCGCCCGTCGGTCCCGTCTTCGACTACAGTTACGACGGCACGCTGCGCTCCCTGGAGGAAAGCCTCTCCCGCCTCGGACTCGACCGGGTCGAAATCCTCCATATTCACGATCCGGACAATCACTACGAAGAAGCGATGAAGGGCAGCTATCGGGCACTCGTTCGGCTCCGCGACGAAGGGGTCATCCGCGCGGTCGGGGTCGGCATGAACCAGGCGAAGATGCTTGCCCGTTTCGCCACCGAAGGCGATTTCGACTGCTTTCTGTGCGCTGGTAGATACACTCTGGTGGATCATACGGCGCTCAAGCGGCTTCTGCCCCTGTGCGAGGAAAGGAACATCAGTATCATCATAGGCGGACCGTACAACAGCGGCATCCTGGCGCAGGGCGCCGTGGACGGGGCCAGATTCGACTACCGCAAGGCGCCGGCGCAAATCGTGGACAAGGTGCGGCGCGTCGAAGCGGTCTGCAACCGCCACGGCACGCCCCTCAAAGCGGCGGCCCTGCAGTTCCCCCTGGCCCATCCGGCGGTGGCCGCCGTCATTCCGGGCGCGCGGTCGCCCGAGGAAGTAGACGAGAACGTGCGGATGTTTGAAGTCGAGATTCCCGCGGATTTCTGGACTGAACTCCGGGAAGAAGCGTTGATCCCCGAGGACGCACCGACGCCGGCGTGAGGAATCGCGGCGGGCATGACGCGCCGCCACCCTACTATCAGCCATCACAAGGAGCCTGAAATGGCATCACATCAACGCTACGGCATGGTCCTCAAGGTCCGGCCGGACCGGATTGAGGAATACAAGGAATACCATGTCGAGATCTGGCCGGGCGTGGCCAAGATGATCACGGAATGCAACATCACCAACTACTCCATCTACCTGAAGGACGGCTACCTCTTTTCCTATTTCGAATACGTGGGCGACGACTTCAAGGCGGACATGGCGAAGATGGCCGCCGATCCCACGACCCAGGAGTGGTGGGACATCATGATGCCGATGCAGGAGCCGCTGCCGACGCGGAAGGAAGGCGAATGGTGGGCGGAGATGGAAGAGGTGTTTCACCAGGATTGATTACGCCTGCCCGTCGTTCCGGTCCGGCAGGAGCTGCTATTTCCGATCCTCCCGTGTTGCCAATGCACCGTTTAACTTGTATCTTATTGTGAGCAACAGATTCGCACCGGCCATCGACAGATTCGCACCGGCCATCGACCGTTCAGGAGGCATTCCCCATGGCCCTCACCGAAGCGCAACTGGCGGAGTTTCATGACCACGGACTCGTGGTCGTCGAGGACGTGCTGACCGACGCGGACCTGGATCCCGTGATCGACACCATGACCGAGTTCGTCGACCGGAAGGCGCGGGACCTTCAGGCCGAGGGCAAGATCACCGACCTGTACGAGGACGAACCCTTCCTGACGCGTTACGCGCGGGTATTCGACCAGAGTACCGAGATCGGCAGCGGCATGGACATCTACGACCTGCGGGCGAAACCGGTCTTCGACTTCCTCCGGAACGACAACCTGCTTGACGCCGTGGAGTCCTTAGTCGGGCCCGAAATCACCTGCTCGCCCATCCAGCACATCCGGGCCAAGCCGCCGTCGCGGCTGGACGCCAGCCCGTCGTACAATGTGCCCTGGCACCAGGACTCGGGGGTGAGTTGGGCGGAGTCGGACCGGACCCTGGCGCTGACCTGCTGGCTGCCCCTGGTGGACGCCACGGTGGAACGGGGATGCCTGGAGGTGATCCCGAACGTGATCCACACCGGCCATCTCGACCACGTGTCGGACGCCGGGACGCGCATCAAGCCGGACCTCATGCCCGAGACCGAGGCGGAACCGGCCGAAGTGCGCAAGGGCGGGGTCGTCTTCCTGAGCCAGTATACACCCCACCGGTCCACGCCGAACCTGACCGAATGGGACGTGCGGTGGAGCCTGGACCTGCGGTACGTGGCCTACGGCGCGCCGACGGGCCGGCCCTTCTTTCCCGACTTCTGCGTGCGGAGCCGGTCGAACCCGGAGCGCGTACTGACCGATCACCAGGCCTGGGCGGACAGCTGGGTCGCGGCCCTCGAGGAACAGCGCCGCAATCCGAAGCAGGCCCACAGGGTTGCACAGGCGCCCTGAGAAGCCCGGAGCACCCGCACCATCGGGCCGGGTGGCAACTACCCAGGAGTTGCATCATGCTTTGAGGCACGCCCTTTGGCACCAGGTTTGGCGCCATGATATTCAGTCTGGTCATCCCCGGACTGGGGCAATTGTACCAGGGCCGCAGTCCGGCGGCGCTCATCCATTTCGTCGGCGCGGTCATGCTGTGGACGTTGGGTTACGGCTGGATCGTGCATCTCTATTCCGGCATCGAGGCGGCGTACCGGAGCCCGGGCGGCACGCAATGAGCATGGCCAGCATTGAACAAGGCCAGCATTGAGCATTGTTGCCGTACGCGTCTTGATCGGGTAATTCCCATCACTGCATATTATCGTTTGAATACGAACCATATTAATACGAATAGACAACCGAAAGAGGCATGCACATGAGTTTCGGCAGCGGCGCGTACACCTACGAGGTGCAGGAGAACTGGTACAGCCTGCCGGAGGGTTGGTCCTTCGGCTGGATTACGGGCGTGGCCTGCGATTCGCAGGACCGGGTGTACGTGTATTCGCGGAGCGAGCATCCCCTGGTCGTATTCGACCGTGACGGCCGTTTCATCAAGACGATCGGAGACGGCATACTCAAGGATGCGCACGGTATCTACATCGACGGCGAGGACAATCTGTACCTCACCGACTGGCTGGATCACTGCGTCCGCAAGTTCGACCGTGTCGGGAACCAGGTGAGGGTGATCGGCACGCCCGGCGTTCCGGGTGCGAAAGACGGCGATCCCTTCCGGAAGCCCACCGATGCCGTCGTCGCGCCGAATGGTGACATCTACGTGTCCGACGGTTACGAGAATGCCCGGATCCACCGTTACGATGCCGAGGGCCGCCACATCCACTCCTGGGGAAGCTGGGGCTCGGGTCCGGGCCGGTTCGAACTCAGCCATTGCGTCCGCATAGACCGCTATGACAGGATCTGGGCGTGCGATCGCACCAACGAGCGCATCCAACTTTTCGACCTGGAAGGAAACTACCTCGAGGAACGCGCAGTTCCCGGCAAGCCCGACACCACCTACTTCGATCCGGAAGAGGATATCGTCTACGTGGCCGAACTCGACCAGCAGGTGGGCATATACACCCTGGACGGCGACCTCGTCTCCAGCTGGGGAGGCGGCCGGCGCAGCGACCGGCCCGGAGAGTTCGCCGGATGCCCCCACGGCATCTGGATGGATTCCCGCGGCGACCTCTACGTCGGCGAAGTCCAGGCCGACGCCCGTTTGCAGAAGTTCGTACGGACGCGCTGAGCCTGACGGACGCGCTGAGCCTGGCGGACGCGCTGAACCTGGCGGACGCGCTGAGCCTGACGGACGCGCTGATTCCAATAGGCCAGCGGTAATCAGGGAACCGGGATTTGTACCGGCGGAATCCCGAGATGTCCTTCAATGCGTGAGAGGCGTGTGTTGACGTTTCTCAGCTCCTTCCTGATATCGGCGAATTCAGCTTTATTCCATTCTGAAAGCGGCGAAGTCTGCTTTCATTTCTGCTCTGAAGGCGGCGAATTCTGCTTGCATTTCTGCTCTGAAGGCGGCGAATTCTCGTTTCATCTCCGTTCTGAAGGTGCGGTTTTCTTCCCTCATTTGCACCCCGAGTGACTCGAATCCCCGTCTCATCTCCAATCGAAGGTCCCGGCTCGACTGGCCGAAATAGGTTAACAGGCCAAGCGCGAAAATACCGATCGCCGAGATCGCCTGCAGGCCCAGTATCATGTTCTGTCTCGCCATTGCGCATGCACCTCACTTTCTCCTTGATTTAATTTGTTCAGGCCTCGAAATTAGCGATTCGTTCTAAACTATACACTGATATGTGATCCATGCGCATCATCGACCCCCATACCCACGTCTGGGTTAACGATCCCGCCTTCCCCTGGCCCGCGGAGAACGACGCCCCGCCCGCCGAGGACCGGACGGCCGAAATGCTTCTGGACCTGATGGACCGGCACGGCGTGGAAAAGACCGTCCTGGTACAGTTCATCGGCTACCGTTGGGACAATACATACGTTGCTCACGTCCTGCGCACCTATCCGGACCGGTTTGCCGGGGTCTGCCGCGTCAATCCCGAAGATCCTGCCGCGCCGGACCACCTCGCCCGCTGGGTGGAGGAGCACGGTTTCCAGGGCGTGCGGCTGAGCCCTGCCGAAGGACCAGCGGGCGACTGGTTCCGCGGTCCCCTGATGCCGCCGATCTTCCGGCGTGCCGAGGAACTCGAGGTTCCGCTGCTCATGCTGACGCGGCCCGGCCGGTTGCCCGACCTGGCCAGCCTGCTGGAACGGTTTCCCGATCTCGACGTCGTCGTGGACCACATGGCCGACGCGCGGCCGGACCGGCCGGACGAAATCCAGGCCGTCCTCGACCTGGCCCGGTATCCCAGGGTATACGTGAAGATCAGCCATACCTGGTCCATTTCGGATCAGGGCTATCCCTGGTCGGATACCCACGCCATGGTCAAGGCGGTCTACCAGGCCTTCGGGGGCAGCCGCATCCTGTGGGGCACCGACTGGCCCGTTTGCCTTGCCAACGCCGCGTACGGCCAGACCCTGACGGTCGTCCGCGACGAAATGAAGTTCATCGCGCCGGAGGACATGCCCCGTGTGCTGGGTGGGACGGCCCTGGACCTGTGGACCTTTGACGACCCGCAGGCCTGAGACGGTTTCGTCACCTGGTTCGCCACCGGGCGTGTGACCCTGCCGGTCGCGTGGCCCTATAATGGATTAGTCGGAGTCGAATTCGGAAAACTCGGCAGAAAAAAGAATCACAAAGGAGCAACCATGAACATCCTGATCACCGGCGCCGCGAGCCGGCTGGGACAGGCGGTGGCCGAAGCCCTGAAGGACCACAGGCTCCGCCTCGTGGACGAATCGCCCGTGGAGGCGCCGGCCGCGACCGGGGCCGAAACGCGTGGCGAATCGCCCGGCGATGCCGCCCAGGGCAGCCTGCTGGACCAGGACTTCGCCTGGCGAGCGGTCCGCGGCATGGACGCCATCGTCCACACGGGCGAGCCGCCGCAGGACCTGCCGGCGTCCGAGGTGGAGCGCGAGAAGCAACTCCTGGAACTGGCCACGCGCGGCACCCACCAGCTCTTCAAGGCCGGTGTGGAAGCGGGCGTCAGGCGATTCGTCTACGGCGGTACCCTGGACCTCTTCCGGCCCTATCCGGACGACGTGTACATCAGCGAACTGTGGAAGCCGCTGCCCGAGCCCGACATGCCGGAGATGTCCCGCTACCTGGGCGAGCATACCGCGCGGGAATTCGCAAGGGATCACATGGTGACGGTCACGGGACTTCGGCTGGGCACCCTCGTCAGCGAAGAGGAAGTGGCCGGCCAGGCGCCCGACCTGCTGTGGCTGGACTACCGGGACGCGGCCCAGGCCTTCCGCCTCGCCCTGGAGCGCGACGCATCGGACCAGGTCTGGTGGACCAGCCGGTATGCCATGTACCATATCTGCGCCGACCTGGAGAATCCCAAGTACCTCATTAACCAGGTCCGCAATCTCGGCTACGCGCCGGTCCACAACTTCGCCGCGAACTGGCGGGACTGAGGAGAAACATGATGAGTCCCGGCATCGCCACGAACCACGGACCTCGCCGCGAAATCGAACTGGCGGAATTGAGGTGCCATCCATGAAGAAAGTCCTGCTGCTCGGTGCGTCCGGGCTCATCGCGCCGCACATCACCCCCGCGCTCGAGAAGGACTACGACCTGCGGCTGGCCGACATCAAGGACCATCCGGACGGAAAGCCCGTCCTCCACGTGGACGTGCGGGACTACGGCCAGGTCCGCGAGGCCGTGGAGGGCGTGGACGCGGTCATGAACTTCACGGTCCTGCGCCACGACGACACGCTGAGCTTCCAGGTCAACACCATCGGGGCCTGGAACGTGATGAAGGCGGCCGCCGACGCCGGGATCAGGAAGGTGATCCACACCGGCCCGGCCCAGACCCTCCTGGCCTACGTGCACGACACCGATATCCCCGTCGACGCGCCTGACGCGCCTTCCACCGACTACTACTTCATCACCAAGCACATGAGCAACGAGATCGTCCGTAGCTTCGCCCGCCACCACGAGATCCACACGGTCTGCTTCCTGTTCCAGGGCCTGGCGCCCCGGCCGACGGAGCATACGGGCAAGCAATCGACCCGGGAATTCCTCATCATCTACGACGATCTCGCCGTGGCCTGCCGCCAGGGCCTCGAACTCCCCTCGGTGCCCGGTTACTACCAGGCCTTCAACCTGCACAGCCATTACGGACCGGGGAAATACAGCCTGGAAAAGGCCGAACGCATCCTGGGGTACGCCCCGCAGGAGTCGTGGTGGGACTGGCAGCGGCGGCCGGGTTAGTGCGCAGGTCAGTCTACCCGGAGAGAAGGTCTGTTGGTGGGTCTTGGATGCTTCCAGCCACGCCAGATCTTGTCCCGATAACCGCTGGTGAGCTTGATATCGATCTCGATGCCCATGGTCAGGATGTCTTCGTCATGCAATGTTTCCAGAATCGTGTTTTTTATGTGTTCAACGACCTCGGGGGTCAGAACCCGGCCTTTCTTCGTCGACATGTATGCCTCCCTTCGATTAGTCCAGTAGCAGTTTGATTGTAATGGTGATGAGCAACCCAAAATTCGCAATGATACATGTAATCAGGGTTTTTCTCCACCAACGGGCATCGCTTTTCATTTCCTTCAACTGTGCGGCGTTGTATTCAATGAGTTCCCGCATGCCGTCTTCCGATGTCTCAAGACCGGACAGACGACTTTTGACGCACTGGTCCTTGAAGTACACTTCCTCCATCAGTTCTTCCGTGTCTCTTTGGGTTTTGTGATTGTTCATCGTTGGGTTGTGCTCCTATCGGTGTGTGCGTGGCATCGCTATGTTTATCCATTTATGCTGTTTAATTGTGTATCATGATCTGTCATATTGAATCAGTTGGAATTCCGTTAAACATTCTCGCGGACTTTTTAAAAAAGATGCAGGAAGCAAGAAATCAATTCCGATCGGTTTAGTTCAAATTTAGACCGGATACCTACAGTCAACCAAGGAGAATCACCCCATGTCCAGTAACGCCCGGACCATTCGCGTTTTCGTCGGCACCTACACCCAGACCACCAGCAAGGGCATCTATGTTTACGACGTCGATACCGCCACCGGCGTCATGGAATACGTCAGCCACGTGGGCGGCATCACGAACCCGTCCTTCCTGTGCCTGACGCCGGACGCCCGCTTCCTCTACGCCGTCGGCGAGACGGGCGATCCCCACGGCGGCGTCTTCGCTTATTCCGTGGATGCGTCCGGTACGCTCACGCCGCTGAACAGCCAGTCGTCCGGAGGCGCCGGGCCCTGCTCCATCGACGTGCACCGCAGCGGGAAGGCCGTGCTCGCGGCCAATTACGGAGGCGGGTCCGTATCCTCCTTCCCCGTGAACGACGATGGGTCCCTGGGCGAAGCGGCGTCGGTCATCCAGCATACCGGTTCGAGCGTCGACCAGAGCCGCCAGCAGGAGCCCCACGCCCACATGATCCGACACGACCTGGACTACAACTTCGTGTTCTCGCCGGACCTGGGCACCGACAAGGTGATGATCTACGCCCTCGATCCGGACACGGCCGTGCTGACGCCCCACGGCGAGGCGTCGGTGCCGCCCGGATCGGGACCCCGGCACATCGAATTCCATCCCAACCGGAAGTTCGCCTACGTCATCAACGAGATGGGCAACACGATCACGGCCTTCGCCTACGATGGGTCGGCCGGCACGCTCACGGCCATCGAAACGGTGACGACGCTGCCCGACGGCTACGACGAGGTCAGCCACACGGCGGACATCCACATCACCGACGACGGCAGGTACCTCTACGGCTCCAACCGGGGCCACGACAGCCTCGCCATGTACGCCGTGGACGGGGAATCGGGCCGGCTGTCGACGCTCGGCATCGTACCCACGGGCGGCGAGAACCCGCGGAACTTCGGGATCGATCCGACCAACAGTTTCGTCCTCGTCGGCAACCAGAGCTCGGACACGGTCACCTACCACCGGCTCGATCCGGACACGGGCCTGCTCCATCTCTCCGGCGTCGTGGCCGAAATCCCCATGGCGGTGTGCCTGAAGATGGTCGTGTTGGACTGAGTCCGGCCCATGTGCGCGCAAAGCCCAAACTCCGAGCTCGGCAATCCGGACGACGCCACCGAAAACCCGTCAGGCGACCCCGGTAATCAACCGGAATGCGCCGCCAATCCGGATCCCGCCCGGCAGGACCAGGCCTGGCGGGATTTCGTTGACCGTTCGCGGCGCGAGTCCCTGCCCTTTGAGGATCACCTGGCGGCCTTCCGGCGCATTTTCGATGGTCGCCGCCCGGAGGACGGGCCGCCAGCGGCCTGGTCTCCTGACGAAGAGACCGTGCGCCGGTCGAACCTCCAAGCGAGTATGGCGGCCGTGGGTATCGACCGTTACGAAGACTTCCACGCCTGGTCCGTCCGCGCTCCCTCCGCCTTCTGGGCCCACACCCTCGAGCGGCTCGGCATCGAATTCACGAGGCCGCCGGACGCCATCCTCGATCTGGACGGCGATGAACGCGGTTTGCGCGGGGGCGTCCGCGATCCCCGGTGGCTGCCGGGCGCCCGGCTCAACATCGTCGACAGCTGCTTCACCGCCGATCCCGGCCGTCCCGCGGTCGTCACGCCCGGTCCGGACGGCAGATCGCTCTCCACGACGACCTACGGCGAACTGGAAAGCCTCGTCAACCGCGTCGCCAACGGCCTGAGCGAACGGGGCCTGGCGCCGGATCGCGCCATCGCCCTCTACATGCCCTTGAACCTGGCATGCGTGATCGCCTACCTGGCCATCATCCGCTCGGGTTCGCGGGTCGTCTCCATCGCCCACAGTTTCCCGGCCTCTGAGGTCCGGCGCCGCATGGCTATCGCCGGCGCGACCTGCGCGGTCACCATGGACCGGTTCGTCCACGGGGGCAAGCGCATACCGCTCTACGACACGGTCGTCGAGTCGGGCGCGTCCACGATCATCGTCGTGCCGTCCGGCGCTTCGGATGGCTCTTCCATGCGAAGCGATCCGCCGACTGGCGATGTCCCTCCTCAGAGCGACGCGACGGCGCCAGACGCTTCCCCGGCCGCATCAGACGCGACCCAGCACCGCCCCGGCATCCGTCCATCCGACATCCACTGGCCCGACCTCCTGTCCTCCGACGACACCTTCGAATCCGTGACCGGCGACCCGTATCGCACGACCAATATCCTGTTCTCCTCGGGGACCACCGGCGATCCCAAGGCCATACCGTGGACCCACCTGACCCCCATCAAGAGCGCCATGGACGGATTCTACCACCAGGACGTCCACGGGGACGACGTCACGGCCTGGCCGACCAACATCGGCTGGATGATGGGTCCGTGGCTCATCTACGCCACCCTGATCAACGACGCGTGCATGGCCTTGTATCCGGCCGCTTCCAATACCGCCGAATACCCGCGTTTCATCCGGCGCGCCGGAGTCACCATGCAGGGCGTGATTCCCACCTTGGTGCGGACCTGGCGGCGCACCGGCGCGTGCGAAGGCGTCGAATGGCCGTCCGTCCGCGTGTTCAGCTCCACGGGCGAACCCGCCAGCCGGACCGACTACCTGTGGCTCATGAGCCGGACCGATTACCGCGCGCCCGTGATCGAATACCTGGGCGGTACCGAGATCGGGGGCGGACACCTGGCCTGCACGGTCCTCCAGCCCTGCTCGCCCGCGGCATTCACCACAGCGAACCTGGGCGTGGATTTCGTGATCCTGGACGAAACCGGCGCGGACGTGGACGAGACCGGTGGGGACGTGGACGAGACCGGCGCGGAAGTTGGAAACGGCGGTACCGGCGAACTCTTCCTCGTGCCGCCCGCCCTGGGCATGTCGCAGCGGCTGCTCAACGGAGACCACGACGAAGTCTACTTCGATGGCTGTCCGGAAGGCCCCCGGGGCGAGGTCCTGCGCCGGCACGGCGACCACACCCAGCGGCTTCACCACGGCTATTACCGGGCACAAGGTAGAGCGGACGACGGGATGAACCTGGGCGGCATCATGGTCAGTCCCCTGGAGTTGGAACGGATCGTGGACGGACACCCTGCGGTCTACGAGAGCGCGGCCGTAGCGGTGCAGCCCGAGGGGGAAGGGGCGGAAAGGCTCGTTGTTTTCGTCGTTCAAGAAGGCGGAGACGGCCCCGCAAGTTTTCGAGCAGATGCCAGGGCGGGTTCATCGCCGATTAGCCAGGCCGACACATCCCCTGCCGTCCCAACCGATTCACATGCCGGCCTTGATCACGATCTCGACCCCGATGCGCTTAAGTCGGAACTCCAGGACATGGTCTCCTCCGGACTGAACCCGTTGTTCAAAATCTACCGCGTCATCGTAGTGGACGAACTCCCCCATACCGCATCGGGCAAGCTGGTCCGCCGTATGCTGAGAGATCAGATGAGGTCAGGCGACCAGGCTACTGTCGCTCAGCGCTGCTCTGCGAGTCAGTTTTAAAACGCTCACTCCCGTCCTTGCGTCAACGGCCTGACTGCCCCCTCCACGCGTCCGAGCCTCATTCTCGAACTTTTTACGAAAACACAAAAAAACCCTTTGTCATGTACCTTTATTTATCGATATTTCACAATACCTCATGACGGAGTAACCACATTTCCAGAAATATCCTTCGGTAAAGTAGGAAGCACTCTTACAGCCAACGGCTTTCCCATTCATATTAAAATCGTCAAATGGGCGTGCAGGTATAACCCTAGTGTTTTTCCATCCGAAAGGATTGTCATGACACGCTTGTGTCTTAGACTCGTGTGTATTGCGTTACTTCCGGCATCCCTGTTGGTGCTTTCCACCTGCGGCAAGGATAGTTCCACCGCCCCAAGCGCTCCAACACCCCCTGCGTCGGTACCCGCCAGCATCGAAATCACCCCGTCGTCCGCTACGTTGAACGCCATCGATCAGACCGTTCAGTTGGCCCCAGAGGTACTTGACGAGAATGGTGCTGAGATCGCCGATGCTTCGGTTACGTGGACTAGTGGCGCCGTGGACGTTGCGACGGTTAACGATCTAGGCCTGGTCACGGCGGTCAACAACGGGTCCGCGGTGATCACAGCACAGTCGGGCAGTCTTTCGGCATCTGCGAGTATCACCGTCTCGCAGGTGCCGGTCCGTATCGTAATCGAGTTCCCGACCACGGACACGGGCCAGTTAAAACTGGAAGCCACGGTACAGGATAGAAACGGACATCCGGTGGTCGGAGCGGAAGTGAC
Source organism: Candidatus Latescibacterota bacterium (assembly GCA_022822725.1). GTDB lineage: Bacteria > JAAXHH01 > JAAXHH01 > JAAXHH01 > JAAXHH01 > JAAXHH01. The sequence goes on along the minus strand of JAJEAN010000002.1, from coordinate 180,477 downwards.
ATGGTCGAGCAGCGATGAATCCGTAGCGACCGTCAACGATCAAGGAGTGGTAAACGAGGTCTCGAGCGGGGTTGCACAGATCACGGCCCGATCGGGAGACCTGTCAGACTCGATTAATATTTTTGTCTCGATAAGGTTTGCACTGGGCAAGTTGTATATGGCGACAAATGGTCCGGATTGGACACAAAACACGAACTGGTTGACTGATGCACCGGTGGAAGAATGGCACGGTGTTACGGTCGGCTTGTTTGGACAGGTTGTGATACTGAACCTGAACAATAACAACCTGGGTGGCTCGATTCCGATGGATGTGGGACAACTGTGGACGCTTGAAGAACTGAATCTGGGATCCAATCGGTTATCGGGCGAGATTCCCGCTACGATAGGAAAGCTGGAATATCTCGGCAAACTGAACCTGAGCGACAACCAGTTGTCAGGTGAGATACCGGCCGAACTTGGTTACCTTGCTAACCTCCGTGGTTTATTCCTACAAGACAATGAATCATTGAGCGGACCTCTGCCTGATTCGTTTACGAATCTCGAGCTTCAAACCCTGAACCTGGATGGAACTGAGCTTTGCGTGCCGACCAGCTCGGAGTTCCAGACCTGGATCGAAGGGATCGACAACGTAACCGCTGCCACGTGCCCGTGATGCGGAAATTGAGGCCCCCTGACGGCACCTGACATTGTGGTCTGAGCTGGTTTTCCGAGTGAATTGAAGCGGATACACCGCGCACAAGCCGTTATTTATAGCGTACATCCTGGTAGTTACGGCAGTGAAAAGAACACAGACGGCGGCAAGCGCCAGGATGAATAGGATCTGTTTCCGACACTCGAACTTCTCGCGACAATTAGATCTGCTCTTGCCCGTTGTTACTGCGCGTGCTTTCCCTGAACGCCGGCCGGCTATTCGTCCGATCTGTCCAGGTGCCTGATGTAGGTTTCACCGACAAAAAACACGAACTTGTACGAAGACACCCGGTCGCTCCAACTTGTTGCAAGATGGCGATAGGAAAACACGCCCCTGGATTTCGAAGGCAACGTTCCGTCTCCATCCATGGTTAAAACAGGTACTAACACGTAGTCCAACAGTTCCCCGTTCTCGTCATACCATTCAATCGTGACGCTGACGTCGGTGATATCCATGCCCGTATTGTTCAATATGACACCGGCGCCATGTGCATATCTGTTGCCAGCCTCGATGTGAAAAGTACCTTGCTCCTCGAGCAAGATAATGGGAACCGGCGAAAGTTCGTCTTTCTCGTCGTCTGGTCGTGTATCCCATACTCTGATCCCGGCGGCGTTTATGAAGAAGCCCCATCCGACATAGATCGTTCGATCATGAATCCGCGTTATATCATAGCGTCCGTTTTTGGTCAGGATTTCATCGGGCTCGATTTCAATTCCATCATCTGGTTCTGCTATCGAAAAGAAGTGTCGGTCCAATCTAGTGCCCTCGGCGTCGAAAAAGAACAGGCCGAACTGGATGTAACTATCCTTCAGGGTATGGTCGGAAATGTTCTGAATCTCAAGGTGCAGAACGGCGTGTTTCTGCCCGTTATCCGAGGTCTCATAGTCGACGACCAGGTCAGACATTTTGAAGACGAACTCGAAGGGCAGCAGGCCGGGTATCCCCGGGGGACCTTGCGGCCCCGCCTCCCCTTGCGGCCCCGGAGGTCCTTCGGTCCCGACTCCCGGTATTCCCTGCGGCCCCTGCGGCCCCGCGGGACCTGCCGGCCCCGTCGGTCCTTCGCATGCCGTAAAAACAAAGAGCATTGAAAAGAGAATGAGGTGACGCATCGTAATCCCCTTATGTAATTGGTAAAACGGTTCTTACGGCACCCCGGTGCTGACGATGACCTTCAGGCCCGGTTCGGGCAGCGTGCGACGGGCGGACACCTGGGATGACCCCGGCGCCGGCCAGTCACGGAGGAAACCCCGGATTTCACCCGTGGCCTCATCCAGCAGCAACGCGGCGGACGAACCGCTTTCCACGCCGCTATTCAGGCCGCCGTCCTGGCCACCATCCAGACCGCCATCCTTTTTCATCACTGCGAATCCACCGGGTCCGGTCAGTTCGATACGCCCCAGCCCACCTTGCCAGTCCGCGTTCAGCGGAACCGCGAAGACGAACCCGCCGGTTTCGCTGTTCCCTTCACCGCAAACGATCTCGTCCATGGAGAAACTCATGTCGAAGAGCGTGTTTCCAGCGCCATCGGTAGTGGAGACACGGTAGGGTCCGCGCTCCGGAGGCAGGGACGGCGGCGCGTCGACCACGAAGGATGGCTCCAGGTAGAGCGCTCCGTCCTCGTCGATACCGCCCCAGATCAGCAGACTTTTGCCGGATGGCGAATAGAACGGAACGGGGGAAAGTCGCGTCGCTTCGGACAGCCGGTGATCCATCGACTTCCTGAAATGATAGTCGCTGGTCCAGTCGGGCGGGCCGCAACCGGACATGTGATCCGGCGTAAACGGCGGCACAAGTTCGTCATTCCAGATATCATATCCCCAGACGCCGATGTTGCCCTCCGGGTATGGGAAGTTCTCGTCGATGCCCGTTGGCCTGCCGCAGGGCGCATGCCCCAGGCTGAAGTTGTGCCCCAGTTCGTGGCCGATGTAGTAGGCATCGAGTTCGGATACGGAATCGAGACCAGGGCTGAAGGCCCGTCCCCCTCCGCCGTAGACGATGCCCAGGTAGTACCAGTCCGCGCTGTCCATGGTTCGGATCATCCGGGTCAGGATGAGCGTGGAATGCGTATCCACCGGCTCTTCCGAAACCCATACCGGGCTCCGAGCGTCCACAGCGAGCTCGTGTACCGGAAGGTAGGTCATGGTCGGTCTCAAGTACTCGGAAGCCGATGTAATGCCGTTGATCTCCGCCAGTAGCGCTTCGTCCGGATTTTCCGTCCAAACCAGGGGGACCAGGGTCAGTTTCATCGGTGGAATCTCGCGCACGTCAACGGGGATCGCGCCCGATGCGGGCAGGCGGTCGGGCAACGGAAAGGACGCTTCGAAGGTCCCGTCCGGATCGATCTCTATAACCATCTCCAGCGTCGGCTGGATGACCGAACTGGGTATCATCGCGTTGGCCGTGGCTTCAAGGTCTCCCGCGTCGATCAACGGCGGAATGACCTTGCCTTCGGTCCGCAGGTTCGTGACGTGCACCAGCGCACCGTTGAGGAAGAACCGCGCGGTCATGGGCGGCATGGGCGTTTCCACGGGCGCCGAGATGAATACGCGCAGGAGCGCTTCTTCTCCCGCCACCAGGGGAACGCTTGCTCCCCGGGTCTGGGTCGACTGGGTCAGGACGGCATTGGAACTCACCACGTTCACCTCCAGACAGGTGTTTACGAGGGAGTGGGGAATCGTATTCAGCCAGTCCCACCGTTCAGAATCCGCGGGCTCGCACAATCTGGTGAGATCGAGCCGCAGTTCTTCCAGCATCAACCCGGTCAGGGCCGCCGGGATTCCTCCAGTGAGTCTGGCGTTATAGGACAGGTCGAGTATTTTCAGGTTGATGAGTCCACCGAACGAATCCGGCAGGGAACCGGAAAGCTCGTTATGATGAAAGTTCAATTCCACTAGTTGCTCAAGTAGCCCCAGTTCTGAGGGGATTTCGCCCGTTAAATCGTTCCAGGGCATGCGCAGCGTTACAAGATGCTTAAGCGCTCCCAGTTCCGGAGGAATGGCCTCCTTCAACATGTTGACCCCGAGATCCAGCAAGGTAAGGCGGGAGAGTTGCCCCAACTCGGAGGGGATGCCTCCCGACAAACGGTTGCCCGCTAGATGCAGTTGCGAAAGCTGTTCAAGTTGACCCAGTTCAGGCGGGATTTCTCCAGATAACGAGTTGCCGTTCAAATACAGAGACTCGAGCTTTTGCAGTTGCCCGATTTCGGAAGGGATGTCGCCGGTCAACCGGTTAACTGCGAGGCTCAGGTAGGTCAGTTGGGAGAGTTGCCCCAGCTCGGAGGGGATGCCTCCCGTCAACCGGTTGTTGTAGAGATCGAGGTCGTTGAGTATTTCCAGTCTCCCCAACTCCGCCGGTATTTCACCTGATAACTGGTTGTTTGACATACCCAGTGACGTCAGGGATTCCATCCTCCCCAGCTCCGAAGGAATTGAACCTGTTAACTGATTGTTCTGGAGTTTTAGCGTCACCAGGTTTTCCAACATGCCCAGTTCGGGAGGGATTTCGCCGGTCAGCCGGTTCAGGCCGAGATCCAGGAGCTCCAGGTTTTCCAGCCTGCCCAGCTCGGATGGGATATCGCCCGACAACTGGTTTTGAAAGAGATTCAGGTACCTGAGACCGGTAAGTTGCCCCAGTTCACGAGGCAAACGGCCTGACATCTGATTCTCGGGAAGCCACAGCGACCATATGCGGCCTTCGTGGTCTGTGTCTATGCCATGCCACGTACCCAGGGGTTCTCCGCTCAGCCAGTTCGTGTTGTCCGACCAGTTGGGCCCTTCCGTAGCGTTGTATAGTGCGATCATAGCCTGCAGGTCAGGCCCCGCCTCCATGGTCGTGACGACGAACCAGGCGACGGCCTCCTCGTCTCCCGACCGGACCGTTACCCGGGCCGATCCTTCGCCGACCGCGGTTACCAGCCCCTCCGGGCCGACGGTCGCCACGGTTTCATCACTGCTCGACCACTCCTCGTCGGCGCCAGCTATGGGATGTTCGTTCCGGTCGAGCACGACGGCGGCCAGCCGAATGGTATCGCCAACGGCCACGGCCCAGGCTTCTTCCGGCCCCAGGGCGATACTGCTCGCGGCCTGCATGACCGAAACGTCGACGTTCTCCTCGATGTTGCCCGATTGGGCGGTTACCTGGGCGGTCCCGTTTCCGATCGAGAAAACCCATCCGCTGTCGCCGACGGTCGCCACGGTCTCGTCGCTGCTCGACCACGCCATGACGGCCTCTACGATCGGATGTCCGTTCTGGTCCAATGCGGTCGCGACGAACCGGACCGAATCGCATATGGCCGTGAACATTGCCTCGCCCGGTTCGATTTCCAGTTCGACCACATCCTGCATGACCGCGACTTCGATACTTGCCGACAGGGTCAGGCTTTGTACTGTGATCCGGGCTTTACCCGGACCTCGTGCCGTCAACAGGCCTCTGTTGGAGTCGATACCGGCAACGCGCACGTCGCTGCTCGACCATACGAGTGGAACGCCCGTCATCGGGGCGTTACGCTGATCGAATACGGTGGCGGTCAACTGCCGGGTCTGACCGATCGAATGGAAAGAGACGGACGAGGGGGATATCTCGATCCGGGTTGCTACCGGCGCCGGTGGTGGAGGCGGGGTCGTAGGCGGTTGCGACGGGCGGCTGGGCTGTGAAGGGCTTTCCGTTCCGCAGGCGGCCAGTACGAACAGGATAAGGCAAACGGCCAACCCACGAGTACAAGGTGCCGGTAAAGGGTACAAGTACCTTATCCCTTCTTCTTCCCTTCTACTTGCACATTCCCACTGGTCCTGAAGAAGTCTCTGGACACCGGAATATCTCGAACCGAAATCTCCATCATGCCCGCTGGTCTGTCAGGACCTGCTGGACAGGCCTGTTTGTTTTGCCTATAAGTATACTTGTTCTTGTATGTGTTTTGTGTGTGAAGTTCCGCCTACAAAGTGTAATTTGCGCGAAGTTGCGCGTTCGACGGTCTTTTCGAGTTGAACCACGCATGGGCGGGCACGTAGTGTAGTGGGGTTTTGTCTGCAGCAAGCGCAGATCCGCACCGGGAACAGCAGTGTGGCAGAAGGACCGGAACATGACGAGTATGGAAAAACTCAGGCGGGAGAACGCCGCGTTGCGCGAGAGTATCTCCAAGCTGAACTCGGCAAGCCTGCGCATCAGCGCGAGCCTGGACCTGGAGACCGTCCTGCAGGAAGTCGTGGAAAGCGCCCGTGCGCTGACCCGGGCCTGCCACGGCGTCATCGCCACGATAGACGAGGAAGGCCGCCCCGTTGACTTTCTCACTTCCGGCCTCACGGACGAAGAGCGACAGCAGATGATCGACTGGCCGGATGGCGCCAGGCTCTTCGAACATTTACGCGACCTGCCGGGTGCGTTGAGACTGACGGACGTGCAGGCCTACGTACGGTCGCTGGGTTTCTCCCCGGACGCGCTGCCGTTCAGAAGCTTCCAGTGCATGCCCATGCGTTATGGCACACAGCACGTCGGCAGCTTTTTTCTCGCCGAAAAGGAGGGTGGCGAACACTTCACGGACGAGGACGAGGAATTCCTCGTGCTGTTCGCGTCGCAGGCCGCCACGGCGATCGTCAATGCCCGCACGTACCGGGCGGAGCAGAGCGCGCGCGCCGACCTGGAAGCCCTGGTCGAGACTTCACCGGTAGGCGTTGCGGTTTTCGACGCGGGGTCCGGGTGGCCGAAGTGGTTCAACCGCGAGGCGCGACGGATCGTGGAGGTCCTGCTCACACCGGGAAATCCGCCGGAATCTTTGCTGGAACAGATCACATTGAAGCGCGCCGACGGACGCGAGATCGCGTTGGACCAGTTCCCTTTGTCACAGGCGCTGTTCCACGCCGAGAACGTACGGGCCGAGGAGATACTGCTCTCGGTGCCCGACGGACGATCCGTATCCACGCTGGTAAACTGCACGCCGATCCATTCCGAGGAAGGAGAGGTCCAGTCCGTCGTCGTCACAATGCAGGACCTGGCTCCGATCAAGGAACTGGACCGGTTGCGGACGGAGTTCATCAGCATGGTGAGCCACGAGCTTCGGGCCCCCCTTACCTCCATCAAGGGTTCCGCGGCCACCCTGATGGAGGAATCCCCGGGGCTGGATCCCGCGGAGACGCGCGAGTTCTACCGCATCATCATGGATCAGACCGATCAGATGCGACGGCTGATCGCCGACCTGCTGGACGCGGGCCGCATCGACACGGGCACGCTGTCGGTGGCGCCAGAGGCATCTGAAGTCGCCGTCCTGGTCGACCAGGCGCGAAGCTCCTTCCAGAGCGGCGGCGGCAAGCACACCCTCAGAATCGATCTTCCGTCGGACCTGCCGAAGGTCATGGCCGATCGCGCGCGCATCGTACAGGTATTGAACAACCTGTTCGTCAATGCCGTGCGCCACGCGCCGGAGTCCTCCCCCATCCAGGTTTCCGCCGTGCATGACTGCCAACACGTCGAAATCTCGGTCCGCGACGAAGGCAGCGGCGTGGCGCCGGAAATGCTGCCGCATCTTTTTCAGAAGCGTATTGGACCGGGCAATCGCGACGCCTCTTCGAATACGGCCGGCACGCGGCTTGGCCTTTCCATCTGCAAGGGGCTGGTCGAGGCCCACGGAGGGCGGATTTGGGCAGAAAGCACGGGCATCGGCCAGGGCACGCGCATTGCCTTCACCATCCCGGTGGTCCAGGAATCCGCGACCATCGATCGCGCAACGGTTCAGAGGGAAACGACCGGCGCGGACGGGGCATTGGTGCCCACTCGCATACTCGTGGTCGACGATGATCCACGGATCCTGCAGTTCATCAGGGACGCCCTCTCGGTCTCCGGTTTCGACCCGGTCGTAACCGGAGACCACACCGAACTGGCGCGCATCATCCGGGCCGAAAAACCCGAACTGGTCCTGCTGGACCTGCTGCTGCCCGAAACGGACGGCATCGAGCTTATGAGAAGCATACCCGAACTGTCCGATCTCCCGGTCATCTTCATCTCCGCCTACGGCCGGGACGAGACCATCGCGAAGGCGCTGGAAGAAGGCGCGGACGACTACCTGGTCAAACCCTTCTCGCCCACGGAACTCGTGGCAAGGATACGTACGTCGCTGCGCAGGCGGGCCGATCCCGAACCATTTGTGCTGGGTAACCTGGCCATAAACTACGACCGCCGCCTGGTGAGCGTGGCCGGCGTCCCGGTCGAACTCACCGCCAAGGAGTTCGAACTTCTGCGCGTGCTTTCCCTGAATGCCGGCCGGGTGTCGACTTTCGACAACCTGATACGCCAGTTATGGGGTCCCTATGGCCTCGCCAACCACAAGCTTGTGCGGAGCCTGGTAAAAACTCTGCGGCGCAAGATCGGAGACGATGCGCACGCTCCCAGGTATATCTTCAACGTGCGAGGGGTCGGGTACCGAATGGCTCGACCCGGCGATGTCAAGGTCTAACACCAGGGGCCGGCGAACGCTTCGTACCAGGTCGGCTTGCTCAGTCCGGCCCCTGCTTCAATGCCCTGACTTCCCCTTCAACGCGGCCAAGCCTTTTGTTCAAGTCGTGTATATCCGCCCTGACGGCCTTGAATTCCTCCCGCATTTCAGCTCTGACGGCCTTGAATTCCTCCTGCATTTCAACTCTGAGCGACTGCATTTCAGCTCTGACGGCCTTGAATTCCTCCTGCATTTCAGCCCTGAACGACCGCATTTCAGTCCTGAACGACCTGAATTCCTCCTGCATTTCGGTGCGAAGCTCACTGGTGGATTGACCCATCAAGGTGATGACTGCGATGACAAGAATACCGACGGCAGCCAGCGCCTGGACAAATACGATCAGTTTCTGGTACATTTGGTTCCCCGCTTTCGTTTCGCGTTCATGATTCAATTTATTGATCATTACTATTGAAGACATTGGACCCATCCGGCTCGCAGCACCCGGCTCGTCGCACCCGGCTCGTCGCATCCGGCTCGTCGCATCCGGTTCATCTCATCAGGCTCTTCACCCACCATTCGACCCCTCTTAATCGTAACTGTCGGAGCCCATTCCGAAATCCTCGGACATTTTCGTGTTTTGTTAAGGTTCCGCCAGTTGAAGTTCCGCCCGGGATAATGCACACAGAAGCCTCGTTCTGCTCGATGGTGTCACCAATTGGGATTTGCCTTATACGCCTCATCCTGTGTTAATTGGCTAATGGCATTGTAACGTAGTTTTGTGATGGGAGAACGGTGACCTCTCCGGCAAACATCGCGTTCATGTTTGCTCCCAGGCCCCTCGGGCATGACCGACCACTCCGAATCTCGAAAGGCACCTTCCATGACCAACCAGCGCGTCGCGAATCAGCATGTCGCTGACAAGCCCTACGCCAACCAGCGCGTCACGGCCCCGATCAGGCGCGTCGCCATCGTCGCCGGCGGCCGGACGCCCTTCATCAAGTCGGGCAAGGCCTTTGCCGAAATCGACTCCCTGGCCATGGCCGTCCACGCCACGCGCGGCATGCTGGACCGGAGCGGGATCGACCCGGAGCTGATCGAATCCGTCGTATTCGGGACGATGACGCCCGATCCGCTTAAGCCCAACCTGGCCCGGGAGCTCGTGTTCGAGGCGGGATTGCCGATCAACGCCGAGGCCCATACCGTGGCGTCCTACTGCATCACGGGCCTGCGGGCGGTCACGGTCGTGGCCGACGCCATTGCCGGCGGCCGGATCGACGTGGGGCTGGCCGGCGGGGTCGATTCGCTCACCCGGGCCTCCATGGATCTCTTCCGGGAACCGTCCACTGGCTTGAACATGGGCGAGCACATGGAGCTCACCTGCAAGGAATGGGATATCCCGCGCGAGCGGCAGGACGAGGTGGCCCTGGCCAGCCATCGCAACGCCGTGGCCGCGCGCGAGAAGCTCGCCGGGGAGATCCATCCGCTGCTGGGGGAAGAAACGGATTCCGGCCCGCGGGCCGACACGTCGCTCGAGGCCCTGGCCGCGCTGCGGCCCGTCTTCGATCCGGAGCACGGCACGCTGACCGCTGGCAACTCGTCGCCCGTGACCGACGGCGCCGCGGCGGTGTTGCTGATGAGCGAGGAGAAAGCGGCCGAATGCGGCCTGGAGCCGCTGGCGTACATCGGGGGCATGGCCTACGCCGCCCACGACCCTTCCGACGGCCTGCTCATGGCGCCGGCCATCGCCGTGCCCCGGCTTCTGGAGAGCACGGGCGTGTCCCTGGCCGAGATCGACCTCATCGAGATCCACGAGGCCTTCGCCGCCCAGGCCCTGGCCAGCGCGGCCGCGTGGGAACGGGGCTGGAAGGGCGCGCCGACGGGCCCGGTGGACTGGAGCCGTGTGAACGTCAACGGCAGTTCCATCGCCGTGGGCCATCCCTGGGCGGCCACGGGCACGCGCATCCTCACGACCCTGGCCCACGAGATGAAACGGCGCGACGCCCGCTACGGCCTGGTCAGCATCTGCGCGGCCGGCGCCATGGCAGGCGCGTTCCTGCTGTCGCGTTAGGGCGTTCCTGCTGAGGCGTTAGCCGCGACCCAGGCGCGTTCCTGCTGGCGCGTCAGGCGTTTGCCGGTTAAATTACGTATGGAACTCGTCGATGGTTGTGTATTGGAATCACGCTACTCGAAAGGTGCCGATATGAAGTATAAAACCGCTCTACATCAAACAGACGAAGGATACGGCGTATCGGTACCCGGCTTACCTGGTTGCTGGTCACAGGGAAAGACGGAAGAGGAGGCCCTGGCAAATATTGAAACCGCGATACGAGAATATCTCGGTGTCGTTGACGATTTATTAGAGCACGAAGACATCCGGGAAATCGAACTGGCTGAGTAAACATGCCGAAAGTTGCGGGAATCAATCACCTTGACGCCGTCAGGGCACTCAAGAAGGCAGGATTTCGTATTGCACGACAGGGAAAGCATATCGTAATGACCGATGGAGTCCGTATTTTGACTGTTCCTCGCAATAACCCCGTGAATGCATATACTATGGGAGGAATTGTAAGGGATGCTGGACTAACAGTCGAAGAGTTCCGTGTGTTGTTGTCTTAGCCCGCATGATTCACTAAACAGTCAGCATCTGCGTCGCCGGGGCCATGGCCGGCGCGTTCCTGCTTGCGCGTTAGCCGTGCGTCCGGCCCCGCTAACCTCTCGCCCGACCTAACCGCCCGGACAACTACCTGAACCACCCACCGCGGCACCCGCCCTACTCATCCCCCCCGCTCCGCCGCTCCTGCTCGAACTTCACGTCCGGATGGGCCATGAGGTTGATCCGGAGGTAAATCCCCTTGTTGTGACCGTTCGGCACCCACCTGAAAGTAAACTCCCAGCAGTGCAGCGGCCGGTACAGGTCGATGCTGTGGGAGACGATCTCTTTACGGCGGTAGTCGTAATTGATCGAGTGCTGCACGCGCCACTGGTTGGTCACGCGGTTGGTCAGCCGGACCAGGTCCGTGATGTCGTTCAGGGCGAACCGGTTCGTGGCGCTGATCTCGTGGTTGCTGGTGGTGAATCCCGCTTCGTCGTCGGGATCCGAGCGCCGGATCGAGTAGCGGTGGGAAAGCCGGACCGTCCAGGGACCCTTGACCTGTGCGAACCGCTGGTCGAACCGGTCGTTACCGTACCCGCCGTACCCGCCGTAGTCGTTGCCGAACCCGCCGGAGCTGAACCCGCTCCCGCCGAAACTGCTGCCCCCGAACCCGCCACCGGAAAAACCATCGCCAAAACTGCCGCCGAACCCGTCATCCCCGAAGCCCTGGCCGAGGTCCCTGCGGGGTCCCACGAGGTTTAAGGACCCGCTGAACACCATGCGCTGCAGCCAGGGCCGTCGGAAGGCGTCGGTCTCCGGGTCGTAGAAGTCGTGGTACAGCCTCAGGTCCAGGTTCAGCCGGCGGCTCGGGATGCGCACGCTGGTCGTCAGGTCCGAGAACTTCTTCGTATCGGCCTGGAAATTATACGAGGTGGAGGCCTTGACGTACAAAAGGTTGTACTTCTTCTCCCGGTTCTCGTGTTCGGTCCTGGCCTGCAGGATGTTGTCCAGGGAGAATCGCATCGACTTCCGCACACTTGTCCCGCCGCTCTGGGTGAAGGAGACCTGCGGCGTGACCACGTGGCGCAGGGCGTTCAGCCGGCCGATCTTCGGCTGGAAGAGGCCATACAGCGTCGTGGTGGCCGACATGCCCACCGAATGGTTTTCCGTCGTTTCCAGGCCGTCCTCGGAATCCGGGTCCGTATCCTGTTCCCAGGTCCGGGTGTACCGGGCCTGAGGGCGCAGCTTCAGCCAGTCGCCGATCTTCTGCGGCGCGCTCAGGCTGAAGGCGTTGGAAAAGGTCCGGATGGTGTCGTGCCGGTAGTTGTACCGGGTATCCGGTCCCGTATAGGTCGTGTCCCGGTCGAGCCGCACGTTGTTCCTGCGGTTTCTTAAGGTGTTGTTGAATCCGAACAGGAAGGAGTGGTACCAGCGCTCCTCGATCTGCGTACGGGGCCGGCTGAAGTCCGGCATGCTGCCCCGCCGGGTCTGCCTTTTGGGCGGCTGGATGATGGGCCGCGTGGCGAACCGGAACCGCAGCGTCGAGGTTGGCCGGCTCGGCTGGCCGGTCCGGCCGCTCGTGGACGTGCTCAGGTTGAGGCTGTTCCGGCCGAACTTCTTGTCCACCGCGAAGCTGGACCGCGTGTTGGACCTCAGCTGTCCGACGTCCGTCCCCCGCGTCGTCGAATGCAGGTAACGAAGCGACTGGGCGAAGTTGGCCTGGCCGCGGACCGTCAGCCCGGGGATCACTTCCTGCCGGTGCTGCGCGGAGACGTCCCAGCCGGTCGTCTTCCCGCCGAAGCCCGTCTGCCAGGAGCCGCTCGCATAGCCCCGCAGCCGGGTGTCCTGCCGGTACTGGAACCGCGGTTTCAGAAGGAACCCGGTATTGGCCTCGATATCCCCGGTGACCTTCAGGTCGTAATACTCGTTCGGCGCCCAGTAGTAGCCGAGGTTGCGCAGGTACCGGCCTTCCTCCACGCCGCTGCCGTAGTTCGGCACCGTAAAGCCCGAAGACCGGCCCCTCTTCACCGAAAAGACGTATACGGGCAGATAGAATACCGGGATGCCGAGGATGTAGCCCGTCGCGCTCCGGACGACCGCCTTGTCGCCGGGGACGACCTTCGCGTCGTTGATCTTGAGGTAGTAGTGCAGGTGGTTCGGATTGTTGCAGGTGGTGTAGGTGCCGTCCTTGAGTTCGAAGGTCTGGTCGGCGTTGAGCCGCATGATCTCGCCGTTGAAGAACCCCTGGTCGTACTGGGTCCGGCCGTTCCAGATCTGCCCCTCGCCCGTCTTCAGGTCGTAACGCATGCGTTCCCCGACCACGATGTTGTCGGGGTCTTCCAGCCTGGGATAGGTGTTGGTCTCGGGATCAATTTCCGCGGAAGGGGGCAGGTAGTCCGCGGTCAGCACCTCGTTATGGGTCTGGTAGCTCAGCCGGCCGGCCGTCAGCTCCACGTCGCCGTACTTCACATAGGCGCTTCCGGTCATCACCAGCGTAGTGTCGCGGAAAACGTACTCGAAGGCATTCGCGTTGTATTCGATCTCCGGTTGGCCGGTCGTGTCGTCGTCGGCGGTGGCACCGCTCCCCCTGCCGCCGGAAGGGAACTGCGCGAGCGCCGCCCCGGGGAGGAGACTCAGCATCAGGCAGGCCGGCAGCAGAATGACCGGCAGGAGCCCCGTGACACCCGCCCATTTACTTTTAACTTTACATTTATTATAATGAATGTTAATAATGAACCTCGTGACCTACAGCATTGAGTTGACCTGAACGCGCGGACCGTATAGAACCGGTTTAAGATCGGCGACTCAGGGCAGATTCTTCAAAGTCCCTGCATAATCTAAGTTAGACGATTGAGTTGGCAAAGCGTTTCGTTTCAACACCCAGTGAGGTCTAAAGGCCAAATGGACCGCAGAATCCATGAAGAAAACCGATTGACACGCCCAATGGCCGGCACTATACTTGCAATTAGTGCGGCCTTTTCGGGCCGGACGACAAAGCCGGTTCCTTGAAAACTTATACAGTCAGTTGAGGTTATGGTTGCAAACGGCACGTAAGGAATGGTGTTGCAAGGGAATAAAAAGATTCATTTTTTCCTTGCATTATCGAAGTGAATCATATTATATGGGTTCAAAACCCGTACTTTTCGTGAGGAGATATGGCAAGAATCGTTTTTCTTTTGATTGCCACGCTTGCATGTGGTGATGCATACGCCCAGTTGGACCTGAACCTGGGCGTGTCCGGCAGCAGACCCTATTCTTGTCTTACGGATCTTACTGATTCGAGCATCGGGTACGGAGTCAGGGTCGAAATGGCAGCGGATTTGAACGACCGGTTTCAGTTCATTGGCAACTTGTCGTATGATCGGCACAACAGCGACTATTCGTCCCTCCCGGTCATGGCCGGGTTGAGGGTGTCCACCACATCGGATGACGACATGTTCTGTTACGTCCAGGCCACGGCGGGAAGTGCTTACCGGGTCATGGGCGACGAGGACAATATGACGACCTGGATTGTGAACGGCGGTATCGGTACGGTGTGGAACAGACTGGGCGCGGTTGTGGAGTACAATATCTCGGACGATGCAGCCGAGAAGTGGAGTTGGGTCTCAGTTCGTACATTCTTGAGGATACCACTTGGTTTTTAGTGTCCATGCCACGTAGAGGGCATATGGGAAAGGAGCGCATATAGGTTGCTTACTTATGTATATGAGCAGATTGTAAAATGCAGGTCTCATTCTACGGGAGATACAGATGCATTACTTCATAGTAGTACTGATTGCGTTCGCTCTCAGTATGTATGGATGCGAAGGTAAGACAGGTCCGGCAGGTCCGACGGGCCCGTCCGGCGCCGCTGGTCCGGCAGGTCCGGCTGGCCCGCAGGGTTCGACTGGTCCGGCTGGTCCGGCTGGTCCCCAGGGTCCGGCTGGTGCTGACGGTGCCGATGGTGCCGATGGTGCGCCTGGTCCGGCAGGTCCGCAGGGCGAGCAAGGCCCTCAGGGTGAGCAAGGTCCGGCTGGTGCCGATGGTGCCGATGGTGCACCTGGTACCGGCGTCGATCCTGGTACTGTCCAGGGGATCGTTGACGAAGTCATCGCTGGTGGTGTCCTGGCTGACGTGCACCACATCCTGTTGCTGAAGGACGGTGAAACAGATCCCAAGAAGGGTACCCAGGTACTGGTTTCTAACATCCAAAGCCAGAGTGTTGGCCTGCTTACTGGCTCTTCCACGTCATATGTCGCCAAGGCCGGGTCAGTCAGCGGTACGGCGATCCCCGTTACGTTCTCATGGGAAACCGACGACGCGGAAGTCGCCTCAGTGGAGAGTACCTCGCCGGTTAGCGCTACGATTACCGGTCATAGAAGGGGAACGGCGACGGTTACCATGACCGCTGATGGTCGTGGAATAGAAGTAGAGTTCGACATCGTCGTCCATGACGTAGTCAAGGGTATCATCGCTTCGACTGGTGATGATAGAAGGCTTGCAATAGGCGATGAGATTACTATCAACGCTGAAGCCCGTGATGCCGCGCAGGATGATGTGGCGGGTCCCGATGGTAACGTGGTTCCCAATATAACCTTTACCTGGGCGAGTTCCAATACCGGCGTGGCGACCGTTGATGAAGACGGTGTGGTGACGGGTGTTGGTGTCGGTTCTGCTGATATCACGGCTAATGTCGGCGATGTCGCGAGTAACAAGATCAAAGTCACCGTGTTCGACATTCAGTCCATTCAACGCAGGCTGACTGCTACACTTCCTATCTCCGGGCAGTACACGGCTGTGGGTGATTCCACTACGAGTGATCCCAATACCACTCCGATAGTGTATAACGCTGAGGCGGCCGCTGCAGTGCTGGATCCGACGACAGTGAACGTTACGGTTACACTCGAGCAGTACGACGCAAACGCTGACTCGTGGAGTAATGTCGCTGATGATGGTGGCATGGTGAGTTTCTTGAGTCTGGATGCTGACATCATTACCTTGGATCATAGCGGCCCTGTCGCAGGTGGTTCGGGCCAAGTCACCGCAACATTAGCAGCGGATGAAAACAGTAACGGTCAGGTGATGGGCCGAGGCACCGCCAGGATAGAAATTTCTTCCAGGTATGCCGACACGATTTACATCGAAGTTGACATCACACGTCCTAACAACGTCAAGCCGTAGACCTGATCTCGATAGCCTAACGGGTGAGTGGTTGTATTCCACCAGGTTATAACCACTCACCAGGTTTCTTGAGAGGCATTGACAAGAAGCAACAATCGAAAATACAGAATACTCAGTTAGCACCGAGTATCTTCCCGTCCGTCCTTAGTAGGAGCTTTAGCGACCGAACAGGGCGGACGGTTTTTTTTGTGCTTTTCCGCCTGTTCCCTCCCTCTTGACTAAGCCCCTCCTGAAAGTTACTTTCTGCGTCGCGGCGCTTCATGGTTCCGGTTGCGTTATGCCGACGTGCCGACATACCCGGTAGACCGGGAATCCTTGCGCCGTGGCTTGGTATTGCATTGAAAGCAGTGTATTGTGGAACATATTACTTAGCCGATCGCGGCAACATCCGGAGGTCTCCATCGTGCTACACCACCCCGCCAGGCTGTTACTCTTTCTTGTATTTCTCGGCTGTGAGGGACCGACGGGTCCGGCCGGACCGGCGGGGCAGGCCGGCGCCGCGGGTCCGCAGGGCATCCAGGGTCCGGCGGGACCGCAGGGCGAACCCGGGGAGACGCTGGACTGGTCGGACGTAATCGAGAACCAGAACCTGGACGACGCGGTCTACGCGATCGGGGTGCAGGTTCAGGGGAAGAACTACGTGCTGGGTTCCGGGTTCGTCGCGCACTTCTGGAACGCCGTCTGGACCAATGCCCGCGTCGTGCAGGCCGTGCTCGTTTCGACCCAGTTCATCGAAGATCTCAACCCACGGGCCTTTGCCGTCAAGTCGGGCACGGAGATCGGCGGCGCCGACACGTACTGGCTGCAGAACTACTGGATTCATCCCGACTACGACGGCACGGCCGGTTCGCCCGACGCGGCCCTGCTCATCATCGACGCGAACCTGACGGACCTGCCGTTCTTCCTGCCCAGGGACCAGGCCCAGGGACTGCGCACGGGACAGCCCATCGGTACGATCGGGTTTCCGGAGGAAGAATCGGGCGAGTCCGTCACGGTTCCTATCGCCACATTCAAAGGCGGAACGATCGGCGCGCTGAGGCCCTTTGTCGACGCGGTCCCCACGCCGGCGAACAGCCGGATCATCCAGCATGACCTGGACCTTGTCGGCCGCACGAGCGGCAGTCTCATTTTCGATCATTCCGGATACATCGTCGGGATGAACTTCGCCGGGATCTTCCGGGTCGCCTACGACTCGAGGACCGGCGAGCCCACGCGCGTCCCGTCGGAAAACCCCGGCCTTGCCGTCCGCGCGGACGAGCTGTGGCGCCTCTACGACCTGGCAAGCGGGAGCGGGCGCCAGGTCGTGCTACTTCCCTAGCAGGACTTTCCGCACCCAGCCTTCAGATCCTACCCAGCCTTCATACCCTTCCCGGATGGATGGAACGGGGAGGCGGAGCTTCCGTAACACAGGATTCCGGACGGATCGCCAACGATCCGGAAGCGCTGGCGGCATGTGTTTGTGCCCTCGTCCCCTCTCGTTCTCGAATAATCACATATAACCCCAATACATCACGCAAATATCATAAGCCAGGGTATTGTACCAGAAAATACATGGATATGGGTGGTTTTATATTGTAAATCTGAATATGGTCCATACTTTGATCATTCCACATTTCAAAAGGTTAGTCGAAAACTCATAGGTAATGCCGTCCACACCGGGCCCGGGGAACGTCATATGAATGCTCGTTCTTTGAAGCGACTGTCCTTGACGAGTTCTTCATATTTCGCGGCTGTTATACTGATCGCGACCTGTCTGGCCCTTACCACCTGCGGCGAAGACAGTCCGACAAAACCCGCGGCGCCTGAACCGCCACCTGCAACGCCTGTGCCACCTCCCCCAGGGCCTGTGCCTACCCGTATTACAATCACCCCGCTATCTGTTACGTTCAACTCCGTAGGTCAGACCGTGTCCTTGACAGCCAGGGTCTTCGATCAGAACAACGCTGTACTCGGCAGTGCGACGGTGTCCTGGTCGAGTAGCCATCCGGCCGTGTCGACGGTGAGCAGTCAGGGATTGGTGACAGCGGTCTCGAACGGTACGGCGACGATTACGGTCCGTTCAGGCAGCGCGTCTGCGAGCGTGAACGTAGCGGTTATGCAGTCCGCCGTTCGCATCGTGATCGAGCCGTCCTCAGTAACGCTGATGTCCCTTGGCGAGACGTTGCAGCTTGCAGTCTCTGTGCTAGATCAGAATGGCCAACCGATTGAAGACGCAGTCCTCGCTTGGTCGAGCAGCGACGAGGGTGTGGCCACTATCAGCAGCCAGGGCCTGGTCACAGCGGTCTCGAACGGCACAGCGGCCATCACGGCTCGTTCGGGCAGTGTGTCTGCGAACGCGGCCGTTACGGTGATGGGCGACAGCCGGGACCGGGAAGCCTTGATCGCACTGTACAATGCAACCGACGGATCGAACTGGAAGGACAGCACCTACTGGCTGAGCGACAGGCCGATAGGTGAGTGGTATGGAGTGACCACCAACGCCGCGGGGCGCGTGATTATACTGGAGCTTTACGAAAACGCGTTATCGGGTTCAATTCCATCCAACCTGGGCAACCTGGGCAACCTGCAGAGGCTGGATCTGGGTAATAACCAGTTATCGGGGCCAATCCCGCTGGATATCGGAAAACTCGAAAATCTGGAATACCTGACACTTTGGTCCAACCAGATTATGAATTCGATTCCCCCGGTACTCGGACAACTGCGGAAACTCACACTACTGGATCTTGGGTCTAACCGTTTGACGGGTCGGATTCCTCATGAACTAGGACGACTCGCCAATCTATTTGGCCTGGGACTGGCCGACAATCCAGGTCTTACCGGTCCCCTGCCTGGCTCTTTTCTCAATCTTAAACTTGGTCGTTTCTCTATCGATTACACGAATCTCTGTGTGCCCTCCACCACCGCATTTCGACAATGGTTGGGAAGTATCTCGGAACAGCGTATCGACCGCTATTGTCCCGATCCGGAAAGGGACCCCTTGGTCGCGTTCTACGAACGTACGGGCGGCGACAACTGGACGGTCTCGACGAACTGGCTGAGTTCGGATCCTTTAAGCGATTGGTATGGCGTGACGATAGATGAAGATGGACAGGTGACGGCACTGAGTCTTGCCGAAAACAACCTGGTCGGATCGATTCCCGGCCAACTGGGCGATCTCGAGAGCCTGAAGGTGCTGGACCTCTCCAATAACGAAGGCCTGTCCGGACTACTGCCCAGTTCTTTTTTCGGGCTGAATCCAGATCGTTTGGTACTCGGTGGAACGGAGGTGTGCGCGCCGCCAGACCCCGAATTCGCCCAATGGCTTGGACGGATAATGCACGCTGACGTGTCCGTCTGTACTACGGACGATCGCCCGGACTATTACGCTTTGGCGGCGCTGTACCAAAGCACAAACGGACCCGGCTGGACGAACAGCGACAACTGGTTGAGCGATGAGCCCCTGGGCACGTGGCACGGAGTATCCACAGACTCGGACGGTCGGGTGACCGGGCTTGATCTCCGTGAGAACAATCTGCGGGGACAGATTCCCCCAGAATCGGGACGCCTGCAGTATCTCACAGAACTAAACGTTTGGGGCAATCAGTTGGCAGGTTCTATTCCCCCCGAAATCGGGCAACTACAGAATCTCAGTTTTCTGCAGCTGGGCAAGAACCAGTTGACGGGTCCGATTCTCTCCGAATTAGGCAAATTGCAGAATCTCACGAGGCTTGATCTTGGCGGCAACCAGTTGACGGGACCGATTCCCCCGGAGATCTGGGAACTTCAGCAGCTCAGAGTACTATGGCTTAGTGGGAACCCGTTGAGTGGCTCGATCCCGGAGGAAATCGGACAACTGCAGAATCTCACGTGGTTGGGACTTGGTAGTAGCCAGTTGACGGGTACCATTCCTCCCGAAATCGGGCAATTGCAGAGTCTCGGACGATTGAATCTTAGCGGAAATCAGTTAACGGGACCGATTCCCCCCGAGCTGGGACAACTGCAGAACCTCACGAATCTGGACCTTATTCTCAATCAGCTGTCCGGTCCGATTCCCCCCGAATTGGGACGACTGCGGAGTCTCACAAGAATGAGGCTTAACGCCAACCAGTTATCAGGTCCGATCCCCCCCGAATTAGGACAATTACAAAATCTCGAGGGTATAGGACTTATCTTCAACCAGTTGTCCGGTCCTATCCCTCCCGAATTAGGACGACTGCAGAACCTCGAAGAGCTGGCACTTAGGAACAACCAGTTAACAGGTGCCATTCCTCCCGAACTGGGACAACTGCAGAATCTCGAGTGGCTAGGACTCAGCCACAACCAGTTTACGGGCGCTATTTCCCCCGAACTGGGGCAACTGCAGAATCTCACAGAATTGCACCTTGCCTCCAACCGCCTGTCGGGAAACGTACCAATCACGTTTGGCGATCTAACCAGTCTCAAGGTTCTGAGCCTTTCGGGGAATACGGATATGGCCGGCGCGTTACCCTTGTCGCTTATCAACCTGAACCTGGAGAGCCTGGGGCTTGAAGACACCCGGCTTTGCGCGCCGCCGGATCCCGCGTTCCAGGACTGGCTGCGAACGACTCCCGGTGGCCGGGTGGAGCCTTGCGTCTCCGTCGCCCGAGGACGAGTGGCGGCGTACCTGACGCAGGCGACGCAGTCTCTTACGCATCCGGTGCCCCTTGTGGCCGGCGAGGACGCCCTCCTGCGCGTGTTTGTCGCGACGCAGGAAGACGAAGAGATCCCCGGGCCGCCCGTACTCAGACCGCCCGTAAAGGCCGCGTTCTATCTGGACGGCGCCGAGGTTCACTCGGTGGTTGTACCCGGCGGAGAAACCGATGTTCCCGATGAGATCTACGAAGGCGATCTCTCGGCTTCGGCCAACGCGACGGTTCCCGGATCGATCGTCATGCCAGGTCTGGAGATGGTTGTAGAGATTGGCCAGGATGTCGCACCAGAGCTGGTTCCCGCGGTCGTCGTACGCCTGCCGACAGAAGGACGGATTGCGGTGGACGTGCGAGACGTGCCGCCCTTTCACCTCACGCTGGTTCCATTCCTCTGGACGGAAGACCCGGACCGATCGATTCTGACGCAGGTTGAAAGCCTGACCGCCGAATCCGATCTGTTTCGGTATACCCGAGACATCCTGCCTGTGGACGAGTTTTTGCTCGACGTGCATGAACCCGTGTGGATATCGGTAGATCCAGGTTGGGAAAACCACAGCGAGGTGATCCGTCTTACCAAGATGATCAGTGAGGTGGAAGGATCGGTTGGACACCTACACATGGGTGTGCTGAGAAGCGGTGGCGGTTGGGGGGAACTGGGCGGTCTGGCCAGCGTTTCGGTTCTCAGAGCCGGGACCATAGCCCACGAACTCGGTCACAACTTCAATCTGAAACATGTCCCGTGCGGAAACGCTGGCGACCCGGACCGGAACTATCCCTATCCTGATGGCTCCATCGGCGCGTGGGGGTATGATGTGCTCGAGGAGGCGCTGGTCAGTCCGGACATTCCGGACCTGATGAGCTACTGTGGGCCGCCGGATTGGATCAGTGACTATCATTTCACCAAGGCCTTGAACTACCGGGTGTTGCAGGCGCAGGAAGCACCTCTGGCAGCGGCTTTCGCTCCTGATGCCCGGAGCCTGCTGCTCTGGGGCGGTGTGGACGAGAACGGGGAAATCGTTTTGGAACCGGCCTTCGTGGTGGACGCGCCGGCGGCGCTCCCTGAACTTGACGGCCCATACTTGATCGAAGGAGTGGCACGGGACGGCGGCACGCTGTTTCGCCTCTCCTTCGGGATGCCCGAGATATCGCACAGCGAGGGCGGGGTCTTCGCCTTCATCATTCCGGCACGATCTGACTGGCCGGATCGTTTGGCGCGGATCACCCTTTCGGGTCCCGAAGGTGTCACGACATTGGGCGGGGAGGAGAAACTGGACGCCGGGGACGCACCAGCCGCCGCGCTTCTGCTGGATCCTGTCACGGGAAGCGTGCGGGGCCTGTTGCAGGATTGGCCGGACCAGGGTGTTTCGACGCCGGGCATTTCAGCGGCAGCGGCGAGGAGGGCGGCACCCGAGCCGGGCCTGGAGGTCGTGATCAGCTGGGGTATGCCGGAGTTTGAGGACTGGGATCGGTAGCCCCCAGAGCCGTATGCAACACCTTCCACATCAGGCCGGGAGCAAATACACCTGAGTTTGGTCATAGCAAGAGGTTAACCACTTTCAGGCACATCTGAAGTTTCTGCCAACTGCAGTCGTCGGGTTCCGGACGCCGACTTACACTCGTGAGGATCACTTCATATGAATGCTCGTTATTCTAAGCGAATGAGAAGATCGAATTCTGCGCCTTTTACGACTGTTTTCCTGATCACGGCCTGCCTGGTCCTGGTCACCTGCGGCAAGGACAGCACGACGAAGCCTGCGGCGACTGAACCGCCTCCGCCCGCAACACCCGCGCCGCCGCCCCCGGCGCCCGTACCTACCCGCATTACGATCACCCCTTCGTCCGTTTCGCTCAACTCCGTTGGCCAGACCATGCCCTTGACGGCCAGGGTCTTCGATCAGAACAACGCGGCGCTCGGTAGTGCAACAGTGTCGTGGTCCAGCAGTGACGAGGGCGTGGCGACGGTCGGTAGCCAGGGGTTGGTCACCGCCGTCTCGAACGGTACGGCGACCATCACGGCGAGTTCAGGCATCGCGTCGGCGACCGCGGCCGTCACGGTGATGCAGTCCGCAAGCCGCATCGTCCTTGAGCCAGCCTCGGCAACGCTTGTGTCCCTCCGGGAAACCGTGCAATTCACCGCCACTGTGCAGGATGCGAACGGTCTGGCCGTCGAAGGCGCTGCAGTAACCTGGTCCAGCAGCGACGATGGCGTGGCGACAGTCGGCGCCCAGGGCCTGGTCACGGCAGTCTCGAACGGCAGCGCCACGATCACGGCCAGTTCGGGCAGCGTTTCTGCGACCGCGGCTGTCACGGTCATGCAAACCGCTCACGGAATCGTCCTTGAACCGCAGATGGCGACGCTCACCAAGGCCGGCGAGACCGTGCAGCTGGCCGCGGCCGTACTGGACCTGAACGAGCAGCCCGTGGACGGCGCCTCCGTCTCATGGGCCAGTAGCGACCCGGGCGTCGCGACGGTCGACGATGATGGACTGGTGACGGCGGTTGCGAACGGCAGCGCCGGGATCACCGCGTCTTACGGCGATTTTACCGCCACTGCCCGGATCGAAGTGGAGATCGCCGACCCGGGCGACAGAGACGCGTTGATTGCGCTGTATGTCGCCCTTGACGGACCGAACTGGACGTATAATACCAACTGGCTGTCCGACCTGCCTCTGGATGCGTGGTACGGCGTGGGCACCGACGACAAGGGAAGAGTCACTCGGCTGAGTCTCGCCTACAACGAACTCAGCGGCACCATTCCTTCGGAGCTGGGCAATCTGGCCAAACTGGAGGAGCTCAATCTTAGCCAGAATCGGTTGTCGTGCGTGATTCCACCAGAATTGGGGAACCTGACCAACCTGTACGGGCTCTACCTTTACTCCATTCCGATCTTCCCGGCGGTCTTTCCGCCGGAGTGGGATCCTGTCCCCGACCCGGCTTGCCGCATTCCTGCCGAGTTGGGGAACCTGACCAACCTGGAGGAACTGAGGCTTGGCCTCAGAACGCTGTCTGGCCGCATCCCTGCCGAGTTGGGGAAACTGACCAACCTGCAGGTACTGGATCTCCGCTTCAACGCATTGTCCGGCAGCGTGCCGCCGGAACTGGGGAAGCTGCCCAACCTGTATTCGTTGAATCTCGGTTTCAACGCGTTATCTGGCCGCATCCCTGCCGAGTTGGGGAATCTGGCCAATCTGATGGAACTGAACCTGACCCTCAACGCGTTGTCGGGCAGCATCCCGCCTGAGCTGGGCAACCTGGCCAGCCTGGAAGCGCTGGAACTTGGCTTAAATGCGTTGTCCGGCAGCGTCCCGCCTGAGTTGGGAAACCTCTCCGAACTCACGTATCTTTCTTTGGTTTACAATGAGGACCTGTCGGGTCCGCTGCCCGCCACGTTCACCAACCTCGACTACCTGGAGGGGATGGATCTGTCTTATACCGGCTTGTGCGTGCCGCCGGAACCTGCGTTCCTGGAGTGGCTGGAGCGGTTTCAGGCTGCCGATCAAGTGGTGTACTGCGGAGGGATGCAGGGCGGTTAATGATTCAACACGTTCGTGCTGAATCGCAATCGAGTGTCCGTTCCTCGCGTTATCGTCACTTCGCCGACCATTCTGTATAGTCCGGATTCGGGCGGCGTGTACGTGCATAGCCTGTTCTCCCCGCGCTCCGTTCCAGGAATCGTGATCCAGCCGAAGGCGTCCTGGCGCTGCCACCGTGAATGGTGAAACTGGTAGTACGCTGCTTCGTGTTCATCTTCATCTCCGTATGAAATCTCGGGATCCACTTCGATACAGGAGCCGCCGCCCTGCGCGGAAAGCTCGAAGAACTCCACGCGGCCCGCGCTGACCACCAGGCTGTGTATTGGCTGATAGGATTTGTCGTCATCGGGATGCGCCGGAGGGTTTACCGTTATGGAGATGGTGATCGTGGCGCTGTTCCCGCCGGGATCCGTGGCCCTGACGGAAACCGTGGCGATGCCCTCGGCCAGGGGATCGATCGTCAGCACCGGGCCGGACATGGTGGCCATGACGACCGATGCGTCGCTCGATTCCGCCGTGTAGGTCAGGGGCCGTTCCTCGGGGTCCTTGAAGGCCGTCGCGAAACTGATCGTAAGGCGCTCCCGCTCCGCGATCAGCGTCTGCGATTCGAAGGTCTCGACCACCGTGGGTGTGAGATCATCCGGGATTCTCGGCTGGACACTGCTGTCGCCCCCGCATCCCGCGGCAAGAAATACCAACAAGACAGACATCGTAACGGTTCTCATAGCCTTCTCGCTCCTTATAAATCTGCAACGGTGGAATCGTGAGCAGCGGCGAACGGTGTATGACGAATCCCTGTTGTTGAATAATGCGCGGATAAATGGTATAATGTCAGGGAACCCGGCACATTTATTTCGCCTTTGCGAATATAACGGCACCGGGACAGGGGTACAAGCCGGAACCGCCAGCCGTCCTGGCAGGTGAAGTTCGGCGGTTCCGCTTGCGTTGGCCGTAAGGCAGAAAAACCTATCGCACATCGAGGTGAAGCATGTCTGGAAAACGCCCTACTTTCTTTTCGCTGCTATCGACCGCCGTCGTGCCGTTGCTTGCTGTTTTATCGCTGGCGGCCGCGGGCTGCATGGAACCGGCCCAGGATGCCTCGACGGCAGACGCTACATCATCGGCCGCACCTTCGAACGAGCCGGTCTACCTCGTCTCGGAGACCACGGCGAGCATGAACCTGCCCTTCTCGGACGCCGTGCGCGTGGGGAATCTGCTGTTCCTCTCCGGCCAGATCGGAAACATCCCCGGTACGACGGACCTGGCGCCGGGGGGCATCCAGGGCGAGGCCCGTCAGACCATGGAGAACATCAAGGCGGTCCTGGAAGCCAACGGATCCTCCATGGACCGGGTGTTCAAGGCCACGGTCATGCTGGCGGACATTGCCGAATGGCCCGCCTTCAACGAGGTGTACGTCACGTACTTCCCCGGCGACAAGCCGGCCCGCAGCGCCTTCGCCGGCAGCGGCCTGGCCTTCGGCGCCCGGTGCGAGGTCGAAGTGATCGCCACGGTGGGCGAGTAGGGGATTCGACTGGGACGTAGGGGAGTTCTGCAATTCCGGCTGTAGTGACCGAACTCCTATCAACGTTTTTAAATTTGGCGAAGGACGCCATACAAGCCGGAAAGGCGGTGTATGATATGAAAGAACCCAGAAAAAAACTCCCACCCAACGATTCAGAGGTCGATCAGGAGTACAAATCACTGATGGCCGATCACAGGTCATTGGTGAGCGATCATAGGCGCGTGCTGAGCAAGATTGAACGAATCGTCGACGCGAAGGCGAAAGAACAGGGAATCTCTTTCAGTAACGATCAATAGCCATGGCTAAAGGCAAGTTCTGGCACGACGGATTGCAGTTCTCCTGCCACGGGTGCGGCCACTGCTGCACATTCCCGGGTGGATTCATCTATGGCAGCGAGAAGGAGTTCCGGCGCATCGCCGAATACCTGGATCTGCCGTTCGAAACCTTCCTGGAACGATACACGGAAGAGATCGATGGCTACGTTTCCCTGGTCTCTCCCAATGACGGTCCCTGCGTCTTCTACGACAAGGGGTGTACCATCTATCCGGTCCGTCCGTCCCAGTGCAGCAGCTATCCCTTCTGGCAGGACATCCTGAAGTCCAGGCGCCGGTGGGAACGAGAAGCGGAGACGTGCGGGGGCATGAACAAAGGGAAGCGCTGGACGCGCAAGGAGATCGAGGCGCAGGCGGCAAGCCGGACAGAGAACCTGATGGAAGCAAAGAAGCGGGCGTAGGGAGTGCAGACACATGGACAAAGACATACGGGAAGACATGCGCGTGGATGAGCCGGAATCGGCGGAAGCGGAAAGCGGACTGGACGACTTGGATGGGCTGGACCGCCCGATCCATCAGAACCCGCTGGACCGGCGCACGTTTATCAGGGTGAGCGCCCTGGCCGGCGCGGCAGGTGTAGCCGGCGCGGCAAGCGTCGCGTTGCCCGGCTGCGGTGGCGCGGGCGGGCAGGACGGATCGGCGGGAGATGGCGGCACGGGCGGCACGGGCGGTTCGAGCGGCGCCGACAGTGCCGTGGATGGCCTCGGCGGCGACCCGGATTCGCTTGCGGCCGATCTGAAGGACAACGTATATACCCGGCTGCTGGGCGTGCGGCCCCACGTCGGCGCCCACGAGCACCTCTCGAGCATGGGGGGCTCGCGCATGCCGGCCGAAGTGATGGAGGCCATGGCCGAGGCCAACCGCTATTTCGTGGACATGGCGGAGCTGCACGACGCGGCGGGACGGCGCATCGCCGAGATCATGGGAGCGGAGGCCGCCCTGGTATCGTCCGGCGCCTTCGCGGCGATGCTGGTGGGCGCGGCAGGCGTTCTGACCGGGTCCGACCAGGAACGGATGCGGCTCCTGCCCAACCCGACCTGGCCGAAGGTGGAGTGTCTGTTCCAGACGGCCCATCGATTCTTCTACGACAACGTGTTCGGCTACGCGGGCATGAGGCTGGTGGAGGCCGGCACCCGCGCGGAATACGAGGCGGCCATCACGGACCGGACGGCCCTGCTCGTGGGCCTGGCCTACATCGAGCACCAGACGCGGGGCGTACCGCCCTTTCCCGTGCGCCACAGGCAGGAACAAGATCCCAAGACGCTCATGCCCCTGGAGATCATCGAGATCGGCAAGCGCCGGGGCGTGCCGGTGATGATCGACCTGGCATCCAACCTGCCGCCGAAGGAGAACCTGACGAAGTACCTGGAAGCCGGCGCGGACCTGGTCGTGGTCAGCGGCGGCAAGGGGATCCGCGGGCCGAACTCGACGGGGATCCTCGCGGGCCGCGCCGACCTGATCCACGCCGCCCGGATGCAGAACGCGCCGGTGAACGGCATCGGGCGGGGACTGAAGGTCGGCAAGGAGGAAATCGTCGGCCTGGTGGCCGCGCTGGAGCGGTACGTGGCCCTCGACGAGGAAGAGGAGATCGCCGCCTGGAATGCAAAGGCCCGCCGGCTGGCGGACCGGCTGCAGGGCATCGACGGCCTGGAGGCCCGCTACGAGCTCAACACGCACGGTTACTGTGACGTGGAACTGGTCTGGGACGAGACGGTGATTCCCCTGTCCGCCGATGACGTGGGCCGGCTCCTGCGCGAGGGCGACCCGAAGATCATCTACGACGGTCCGGGCCCGCGTACGCTGCAGCTCGAGGAAGGCGAAGTCGAACTCGTGGCCCGCAGGCTGCGGGAACTGTTCAACGCGGGAAGCTGAAGGAACTCCGAAAGGAAGGGCATGGCCGACGAGCAACAGGACGGCAAGGGCGGGGCTGGCGAGCAGCCGGGCGCCGCGCCGGCCGAAGATCGCCTGACCTATGAGGAATCCGGCGTGGACTACGACCGGATCGATCCCCTGAAGGTCCTCGCCCAGCGGGCGGCGCGGTCCACGGGGGCCAACCTCGATGGCGCGGGTGCGGGTGCCCGCGAGGTGCCGGCCAGCCGCGGCGAGTCGGCCTACGTGGTGGACATCGGCGACGCGTACCTCGCCTCCATCACCGAATGCCTGGGCACCAAGGCCCTGGTGGCGGACGCGATTCGGGAGTCCGGCCGCACCTGGTACGACCACATCGCGCAGGACACCATCGCCACGGCCGTCAACGACCTCGTCACCGTGGGCGCCCGTCCCCTGAGCATCCATGCCTACTGGGCCGCCGGTTCGTCGGACTGGTTCGACGACGTGGAGCGCATGAACGACCTGGTCGAGGGCTGGAAGGCGGCCTGCGACGTCCTGGGCGTGGCCTGGGGCGGCGGCGAGACGCCCTGCCTGACCGGCGTGGTGGAGAAAGGCGCCATCGACCTGGCCGCCTCCTGCGTGGGCATCATCCGGCCGAAGTCGCGCCTCACCCTGGGCGAGGACCTGGCCGCCGGGGACGCCATCGTCCTCCTGGAGAGCAGCGGCATACACGCCAACGGCCTCACCCTCGCGCGCAAGCTCGCCGAACGGTTGCCGGAGGGGTACGCCACGGCCATGCCCGGCGGCCGAACCTACGGTGAGGCCCTGCTCGACCCCACCGTGCTCTATCCGCCGGTTACCGAAGCGGCCTTCGAGGCCGGCATCGGCCTGCGCTACATCGCCAACATCACCGGCCACGGCTGGCGCAAGCTCATGCGCCACCCCGGCCGTTTCACCTACCGCATGACCGACGTGCCCCCCGTACCCGAGGTCCTGCGATTCATGGTGGATGAAACCCGCCAGACCGCGGAAGAGGCCTACGGCAGCCTGAACATGGGCGCCGGATTCGCCCTCTTCGTCCGCCCGGAAGACGGGGACGCGGCAGTGGCCTGCGCCGAGGCGCAAGGCGTCCGCGCCTGGGTCGCCGGCGTGGTGGAGGATGGCCCCCGCCAGGTGGTCATCGAGCCGGCGGGTGTGACGCTCAGTGGAGAAAGCCTCGCCCTTCGGGACTGAGCTCGCGCGTTTCCTCCAGCCAAACTTTTTGCAATTAAAAAAGAAAAACTCCGAGTATTGCCTGGTGATCTCCGACTGAAACATTATAGGGGTCGGATATTCATGCTTTGTCACACTCACCAGGAGATCGGAAGATGACCGGAATGTCCCGCGAAAACTGGGCCTTTGGCGCGCAGATCGTATCGGCCATCGGCATTCTCATAATCGCAATCGTCACTTTCATCAATTCATCCAACAAGGAATTTCGGGACGAGATTCGGACCGAATTGACCGGACTGCGGACGGAAATGCAATCCGAATTCGCCTCCATACGTTCAGAGATGCACGATATGAACACGCGCCTCGGTCGCGTCGAAGGATACCTGCGCGTTTCTGTAAACGAATAGAATGATCCCTGCTGTCGGTTCTGCCTGAATGACGGAATGCATGCTGGTATGTGAATGAAGAACAGTCAGAAAAGCTGAGGTCTAAACAATGAGCGAACACAGCAAGAGAGATTGGTCATGGTCTCCGGTTATTACCATGGCCGGAATGCATATCATGATGACGGGTATCATCGTTACGACAATGCTCTTCTCAAATGGTGATCTTAGTAACAGGATGCTATCGGTAGAAGAGAAATTGAGAGACTTGATCGAGGTTGTATCGGGCATGCAGACCGAAATCGGTGTAATTAAACAGGAAGTGGATGTAATTAAACAGGAAGTGGATGTAATTAAACGGGAAGTGTCCAAATAGAAATCAGTCAGGGAGAGATCGTTCCATGGAAATTGCTCAACTGATCGTATCGCCGGCAATCTTGTTGGGAGCGTTCATTTTCTTCTGGAAAGAATCCAAGGCGGGTCGCATGGAACTCGAGACCCGGCTGGTACAGCGCATGGATCGCATGGAGGACCGGCTGGGAGCGCGTTTTGTCGAGTCGGAAGCGCGCTTTGTCGCGCTGGAGGACAAGATGGATAGACGCTTTATCGCGACTGATGCGCGCATTGTTGCGCTGGAAACCAAGATGGATAAACGCTTTGTCACGTTGGAGGACAAGATGGATAAACGCTTTGTCGCTCTGGAGGATAAGATGGATAAGCGCTTTGTCGCTCTGGAGGACAAGATGAACGAACGCATCGTCTCGCTGGAGGACAAGATGGACGTTCGGGTTGGCCGGCTGGAAGGGGTGCTGATCACGCAGCAGGAGGCGTCTTGATGCCTCGTGCTACGGTCCGGAACAGTACTGCACACCGGAACGGTATCGTATACCGCTGATCCACGCCCGGAAATCCACGGTCGGGGGTACACACAGGCCGGTGTTTTGCAGCGTCAGATCCTGCATGAACTCGAGCTCGGAAAACGAATCCGGCAGCGGTCCGGATAGTCCGGGATTATCAGCGAGCCAAAGTGTCCTGAGCCCTGTGAGTTGTCCCAGTTCGTCAGGTATCGATCCGGTCAGCCTGTTCTCGTCGAAGGTCAACGACAACAGGTTGTTGAGTTTACCAAATTCCGGTGGGATTGTCCCGGACAGCCGGTTGTCCTTGAACCAGAGTTCCCTCAAGTTCGAAAGCTGTGCCAGTTCCGGCGGGATGTTCCCGGTCAACTCGTTCCTGTCGAGATTGAGTAACTCGAGCTTGGATAGCTGTCCCAGTTCCGGCGGAATGTTCCCGGTCAATACGTTCCGGTTGAAATCCAGGAAGGTGAGCTCGGAGAGTTGAGCCAATTCCGGTGGTATGGGTCCCGTCAATCGGTTTTTGGCAAGCGACAGATGGGTGAGTGCGGTGAGTTGGGCCAATTCCAACGGGATATCCCCCGTCAGCCTGTTGCTGCTGAGCCCCAGATGAGTAAGGTCAACGAGTTGCCCCAATTCCGGCGGAATGATTCCCGTCAGGTTGTTGCCTGTAAGCGTCAGGCGTTCAAGGACGGTCAATTGTCCCAGTTCCGGCGGGATGTTCCCGGTCAACTCGTTTCCGGCAAGGTCAAGGGCTGTCAGGTTCACCAACTGCCCGATCTCCGGTGGAATGTCCCCCGACAACTGGCTGTTGAGTATGCTCAGCCAGGTAAGGTTGGTCAGTTGCCCGATTTCCGGCGGAATGTTCCCCGTCAGATCGGTGCTGTCGAGACTCAGTGTACCCAAATTGGTTAGTTGCCCCAGTTCCGGCGGGATCCCGCCCGTCAACCCGTTGCCGGACAGCCCAAGCCAGATGAGGTTGGCGAGTAGTCCGAATTCCGGTGGCAGGTTACCCGTCAGGTCGTTGTACCTGAGGTCCAGCACGGCAAGTGATGCGAGATAGCACAATTCAGCGGGAAGGGGGCCCTGGAGGTTGTTGCGCGTCAGTTGCAGGCGTACTACTTCATCACTGCTGGTGGCCTGGACACCATACCAGGTGTGCAGTGGCCCGCCACTTAACCAGTTCTCGTTGTTGGTCCACTCGTCCCCGTTCGTGGCGTGATAGAACGCCGTCAGGGTCTCTCGGTCCAGGCCGGGGCCTTTCACGGTAATCGCCGATACGGCAGATATTTCTCCCGACCGTGCGGCGATTTCCACGGTGCCGCCGGCAACGGCGGTCACCAGGCCCTGTTCATCGACCGTGGCGATCGCTTCGTCACTGCTTGCCCAGGTTACGTCCGCGCCGTCTACATTGTGCCCGTTATGGTCGAGTACGGTGGCTGTCAACTGCACGGTCTCGCCGACCGCCGGCAGGATCGTCTCCACCGGAACGACTACGATGCTGTCGGGCGTCTGCTTGACGGTAACTTCGCTGCTTACCGTTAGATCGCCCGACGTGGCCGTGATGCTGACGGCGCCGTTGGACACCGCGGTCACGAGGCCGCCGTCGCTCACCGTCGCCACGGAAGCGTCGCTGCTTTGCCAGGCCACGACGGCTTCTTCGATGGTCATATTGTTCGGATCGACCACCCTCACTTCGAGTTGTACGGTCTCGTCTATGGCTGTGAGTGTCGCCTCGGACGGATCGATCGTGATGCCGGTGGGCGCCTGCATGACCCTGACGGTGACGCCTTGCTCGGTGCTGCCGGACCGGGCTGTAATCCGCGCCGTGCCGTTGCCCGTCGAGGTAACCAGGCCGGTAGTACTCACGCGCGCCACGGCTGTATCGCTGCTCCGCCAGGTCACGTTGGCTCCCGCTATGGCCTGCCCGTTCTGGTCCTGTACCGTTGCGGTGAGCTGCACCGTCTCCCCGATGGCCGTCAAGGTGGCCTCTGCGGGTTCGATGGTTATCCTGCCGGCAGTCTGCACCACCTTTACTTCAACGTCTCGCGATACGCCGTCGGACCTGGCCGTAATGCGGATTATGCCGTACGCGACCGCCGTCGCCAGGCCGCCCGAACTGACCGACACGATCCTGGGGTCCGCACTGGTCCAGGTTACGGAAGCGCCGGGCATTACGTTGTTGTTCTGATCGAAGACCTGGGCCGTCAACTGGACCGTCTGGCCGATCGCGTTCAGTGTCGCCGAGGCCGGTGTGATGGCAATCAGGGTTGCAACCGGGGTCGGGGCCGGAGGAGGGGGCTGCGTCGGGGCCGGGGGCGACGGCGCAGGAGCGGTGGAGCTGTCCTTGCCGCAGGCCGCGGTCAGCGCAATCAGCGTGCCGAATGCGAGCGCGGTAAAGGTATTCAACAGGATTCGTGACACATTCAGTACCTGTGTTTTCGCGTGAGACAGGCGAAACATCAGCGTCAGGCGAACGCTAATTATGATGGGATTTTTCGATGATGGCAACCGGTTTTTCAGGCCACCCGGTTCACTCGGCCCGCACCACCAGCGTCTTCGCGATCAGGTCGTGAAAGGCCTGTCTGCGCCGGGTGAAGACCGCGGCGAGGTAGCCCGGCCAGAGGACGGGCAGGCACTTGGGAATGGCCCGGAGCGCGGCACGGCCGAAGGTGGACGTATATCCCTCGGCATCCACGACACGGATGCCCAGGATCATCTTGCCGATGGTAGCGCCCCTGGACGAGCTCTCCATGGCCGCGTAGTAGAACCAGGGCATGAGCAGTTGGAAGGCGCTCAGCAGCGGGACGGTTACCGGGTCCGAGCCGGCCAGAAATTCGGCGGCCAGCGCAATCAGGGCGCCCGCGGCGGTGAGGATCGCCAGGTCGATGGCGAAGGCGCCGATCCGCTGGAAGTGGCCGGCGTAGTCTTCGGTCAGGGAATAGCCGGAGATGAAGGTCACGGCCGGGTGGGTCCTCCGTCGGGCGTCCGGGACTGGGTCCAGTTGATGATCTCGTCCTTGCAGGGATAACGGGCCGCCAGTTCCTCGTTCACGTCGATGCCCAGCCCCGGCCGGTTGTTGGGATACATGTATCCGCCGCGCACTTCGGGCGTGCCGGGGAAGATCTCGTACACCAGGTCGTTAAAGCGGCACCACTCCTGGATGCCGAAATTCGGCGCCCACAGGTCGAGGTGCAGGTTGGCGGCGTGGCCCACCGGAGAGACGTCGCCCGGTCCGTGCCACGCCGTGCGGATGCCGTACATGGCGGCCATGGCCGCGACGTTGCGGGCCGGCGTGATCCCGCCCATCTGGCTGATGTGCATGCGCAGGAAGTCGATGAGCCGTCCCTCGATCAGGGGCAGCCATTCCGCGGGGTTGTTGAAGAGCTCGCCCATGGCGATAGGCGTGGTGGAGGTCTGGCGTATGCGGCGGAACCATGCGTTGTCTTCGGGCGCCAGGACGTCTTCGAGGAAGAAGAGGTTGAAGGGTTCGAGCTGCCTGGCGAAGACGACGGCGTCGGCGGGCGTGAGCCGCTCGTGGGTGTCGTGGAGCAGTTCCACCTCGTCGCCCACGGCCGCGCGCAGGTGCTCGAACATCTGGACCGTGCGGCGCATGTAGCTCCGCGGGTCGAAATAGTCGCCGGGTTTCGCGCCTTCGGGCGGCGTGACCCGCGGTTTCCGGCCCCCGTATCCCCCGATCTGGCACCGGACGTGCCGGTAGTCCTGCTCCATGTACTTCTGAACGTTTTCCGCCACTTCCTCGGGCGATGCGCCGTCGGCGTGGACGTAGGTGTCCGCCGCCTCCCGGCACTTGCCGCCGAGAAGCTGGTACACGGGCATGCCGGCCTGCTTGCCCTTGATGTCCCACAGGGCCATGTCCATGCCGGAGATCGCGTTGTTCAGGACCGGCCCGTTGCGCCAGTAGCCATTCACCATGGCCGTCTGCCACAGGTCCTCGATATCGTCCGCGTCCTTGCCGACGAGGAAGGGTCTCAGGTGGTGTTCGATGGCCGCGTGGACGGCGTGGAACCGCTGGGTGAAGGTGGCGCAGCCCAGGCCGTACAGGCCGGGTTCGGAGGTCATGATCTTCACGACGATAAGGCGCGACCCGGCGGGCTGGGTCAGGATGGTCTTTACGTCGGTGATGGTTACGGGCATGTGATCTACCAGGAATGCGCGCTAGAACGCGCCGCCGAAGAAGACGGCATTCAGGAACAGGCCGTTCGTGCCGTACCAGAAGGCCCGGAAATTCGGGTTGTCCGCGAAGAGTATGACGGCGCCGCCACCCATCCGGCGGGCGATCAGCGCGGCCGTGCCCGCCAGTTCGCCGTGACGCTTCGGCGAGATGTAGCCGCTCAGCAGCGGAGACGATGTGTACCGGACCACCGTGGCCCCGGGTGTCTCGGAAGGTTCGAAGAAGATCTCGTGGTTGCGGAAGAGCGGCGCCTCGCCGCCGTAGCCGAAGGCCAGCGGATGGGTGGTGTCCAGGGCGGCCGCGAATATGGCGCCACCGATACGCTGCGCCCCCCGCGTGGACGATACCCGTTCATAGGGGATCGCGACCGTGTCGGGCGGACTGGCCTTGATCGATTCGTCGATCAGTTCCTGGCCGATGAGCCACCGGGCGGCGCTCTTCCAGGCGATGAGGATGCCGCCCTCCCGCACCCACCTGGTAAGCCGGTTCACGTCTTCGGTAGCCAGGTCGTAGCTGCCCATGGCCATGACCAGGGTCGTGTACCGGTCCAGGTCCAGGTTCGAGAATCCGTTGGCGTCGACCAGGGAGACGGGAATGCCGAACCGCTCGTTCAGCAGGTGCCAGGTCTCGCCGACCTCGTAGGCCCGGGTGCCGGGGCCCGAGAGCAGCGCGATCTCCGGTTTGACCAGCACCGGGGAAGTCGGGCCGCCCAGGTCGCCGCCCGTGGGCGTCAGGCCCGTATCCGTGCCGTGCACTACAACGTGGTCTTCCGCCACGACCCGGTCGATCAGCGCGCGCACGTCCTCGGGCGTCACGGTGGACGCGGCGTCGCGCTGGGCGACGGGGATGATGATCGTGCCCCGGTCGAAGGACTGTTCGGTGCTGCCCACGACCGCCGTAAAGGGATGCCTGGCCAGACGGGGCCGGAGGCCGGCGTCCAGGATCCGGTAGAGCGCGCGCGGCGCGAAGTAGCGGTCCCATTCCATCAGGTAGGCATAGGACCCGTGGCCGCCGATCAGTTCGCCACCGTCGAACGCGGCTTCGGTGATCTCCGCACCGGCCAGGTCGTCGGAGTAACGGTTCAGTTCACCGGTCGTAACGCCCATGGCCAGGGGCAGGGTCCAGGCCGAGACGTCGTAGAAGAGGGAGTCCGTGAAGGTCGTGGTCCGCTCCATCGAGGCCTTGATCAGCCGCGTCTGTGGCTGGTCCAGGGGGATGATGACCGACTCGCCGGCGCGGAAGGTACGTCCGCCGGAACCCGCGGTGCGTCCGGCCTGCGATCCTCGGCTGGTCGGCAAGGTTCGGTCGGCCTGAACGGTTCGCTCGGTCTGCACGGTCCGCGCGAGTTCGTAGACGCGGACGCGGTGGCGCATCAGCATCTGAAGGAGGGCCTGCGTGCGCGTGCGCGAACCGGCCAGGTCGAGGACATAGGCCTTTACGGGGTTGCGCCGCGCCGCGTCGGACGCCGAGGCGTAGAAGTCGCGCTGGTGGGTGAGCAGTTCCCTCCGCAATGCGAGGCTTCCTGCCAGGGTCGACAGGGATGTGGCGACCTGGTTGCGGATCGTGAAGGGGTAGGTCAGGACCCCGTCGTTCGTCATCCGTTCCAGCGCCCGGGACGAGGCCTGCTCGAAGAGGATGCCGATGGCGCCGTTCACGTCCGGAAAGGTGGAGCCCTTGCCGTAGAAGAAGTCGTCGAAGGTCTCCCGGCTGTAGTACAGCGCACCGTGGCGGTCGAGCCACTCGGCGTGGTGCTCCGCGAGCGCCGCCGTCAGTTCGAAGGTCCGTTGCGGCGTGTTCGGGTTGTTACGGCTCGGGATGCCTGGCTGGAAGAAATAGGTGGCGTTGCTGCCCATTTCATGGAAATCGGTCAACACCTGGGCGCGCCAGTGGTGGAACAGGGAAACCCGCCCCTGCGATGAGGGGTGCTGCGCCACGAGCCAGTCCCGGTTCAGGTCGAACCAGTAGTGGTTGGTCCGCCCACCCGGCCACGGTTCAATGTGCTCCCGGTCCTGGCCGTCCCGCGTGGCGACCCGGCCACGGTTGGCATTGACCCAGTTGACGAAACGGTCCCGGCCGTCCGGATTGTAGTTGGGGTCCATGATGATCACGGCGCGGTCCAGCAGGTCGTCCACGGCCGGTCCGCTGCCCGCGGCCAGGTGGTAAAGCACCAGCATGGCCGCCTCGGAAGTGCTCGCCTCGTTGCCGTGTACCCCGTAGCCCATGTGGACGACGACGGGCATGGTCTCGATCATGGCGCCTGTCACGTCACCAGGCGCGTCGGACAGCCGGAGGTTGGCCAGCCGGATTTCCTCCAGGCGCCCATGGTTGGCCGGTGACGTCACCACGGCGTGGAACAGGTGGCGTCCCTCGTAGGAGGCGCCGTGCCGGCTTACCACGACGCGGTCCGAGGCCTCGGCCACCGCCCGGTAGTAGGCGGCCACCAGGTGGGACCGCGTGTGCGTGTCGCCCACCACGTGGCCGATGACCGATTCGGGTCGGGGGATGGCCGGGTCGTAGGACACGACGCCGGGCACGCGGACCTCCATGGAGAAAGGAAGTTCCTGGGCCCGGGCGCTGCCTGGGAAAAGGATCAGGGCGCAGAGCAGGCCGGCGGCGAGGTGGACGGGCGAGACTCGAACGGGCGCGACTCGAACGGGCGCGATGAGGAGCGAGTACAGCGAAACGACTCGGGACATGGTTGTTCCTGTCATGGTTACGGAGCTGGATCAGTCTTTTTGGAAAATGTAACCGCCAAGATACAGATGGGTGTAAGGCGGATCAAGGGTTATCCGGCAGGCGCTGTCCGCTGGTCCGATGCGGGTCCGTCGCTTCCATTTATACGTTTCCAGATTGCCCTTGACGTGACAGGCTTTCGCGGCACAAATTAACTGTCCGGATCATCATTCATTCCTTTATGAACATTACAGAACGGATGGGGAAAAACCTACGGAGGCACCCGTGCGCATCCTCGTGATCGGCAGCGGCCTGATGGGACCCGCGGCGGCGTACAACGCCATGGTGGACGACGCCGTAGAACGGGTCACCGTCTGCGATCTCAGCGAGGAACAGCTCGGGGCCTGCCGCGAAACGCTGCGGGAACTGCCGGGGGCGGACAAGGTCGCTTACCGGAGGCTGGACATGAACGACGACGCCGAGACCGTCGCCGTGATGAAGGATCACGGAGCGGGCGTAGCGGCCCTGCCCCGCGCGGCGAGCATGGCGGCCATTCCCCTGGCCCTCGAAGCGGGGATGCCCTACATCGATCTCACGCGCGTGGCCGACGAGGACCTCGAAGCCTGGACGACGTCCCATGCCGGGTCCGGCGGTTTTGTCATCCTGGGCTGCGGCCTGGAGCCGGGGCTGACCGAGATCATGGCCCGCCACCTGGCCGAAAAGCTGGACCGGACCGACGAACTGCACATCCAGTGCGGCGGCATTCCGGAAAGACCGTCACCGCCCCTGGGGTACAAGATCGTCTTCGGCGGCAAGCGCCTGCCCCTGCGCGACTCCACGGCCCGAGCCGTCGTCGACGGGCGTCTCGTGGACGTGCCGCGTTACTCCGAGCCGGAACCCGCGGTCTTCGAAGGCGTGGGGGAATGCGAGGCGTGGCACGAAGGTTTCATG
The DNA here is from genome assembly GCA_022822725.1 of Candidatus Latescibacterota bacterium. Lineage (GTDB taxonomy): Bacteria > JAAXHH01 > JAAXHH01 > JAAXHH01 > JAAXHH01 > JAAXHH01. The sequence goes on along the minus strand of JAJEAN010000002.1, from coordinate 142,482 downwards.
CCCTGGCTGCTGGAGGTGGACGCCCTCAAGGGTCTGCGCGCCGGGACGCAGAAGACCGTCCGCTGGCCGGGTTACGCCGAGAAGGTGACCGTGCTGCGGGAACTCGGCCTGCTCAGCGAAGAGCCCGTGGACGTGGACGGCGTTTCCGTTATTCCGAAACACGTGGTGGACGCCGTGCTCTACCCCAGCGTGAAGATGGCGCCGGAGGAACGGGACATCACGGCCTACCGCGTTACGGTTATCGGCGAAAAGGACGGTCGGCCGACCACGAGATCGGCCGAGATGGTCGACCGGTACGACGAGGAGACGGGGTTCACTTCCATGGCGCGCACCACGGCTTTCACCGCGGCCATCGCCGCGCGCATGGCGGCCCGGGGCGACCTGCCTCATCCCGGTTCGCCTTTCATTACCCCCGAACAGGCGATCTATGGCGACCGGTACCATACGTTGATCGAAGAGCTCGACCGCATGGGCGTCCGCTTCACGATAAGCGTAGACTGAGGTGGCCGCGAAACAATGGGCGTGCGGTTCAGGGTAAGCGGAGCCTGAGCCGGCCGGAGCCTGAGGCGGCCGCGGCCGTGTTCGCGGCGGGAGGAACTGTGGCGAAAAAAACCAAAGACATGCAACCGGTGGCCACCGTGAAGAATAAAAAGAAGAAGAAACTGAGCCGCAAGGCCTACGAGGCGGAACTGGCCCGACTGCAGGTCGAGCTGTCCAAGCTCCAGGAATGGGTGGTCGACCAGGGCGAGAAAGTGGTGGTCATCTTCGAAGGGCGCGACGCGGCTGGCAAGGGCGGCACCATCGCCCGTATAACGGCCCGGCTCAATCACCGGGTCTGCCGCGTGGCCGCACTGGCCAAGCCGACAGAACGGGAACAGTCGCAGTGGTATTTCCAGCGGTACGTCGCGCATCTGCCTTCGGCGGGCGAAATCGTCCTCTTCGACCGGAGCTGGTACAACCGCGCGGGCGTAGATCGGGTAATGGGGTTCTGCTCAGAGGAGGAATACCGCGAATTCCTTCGGACCTGCCCCCAGTTCGAGCGCATGCTCGTGCGGTCCGGCATCCGTTTGATCAAATACTGGTTCTCGGTGAGCGCGAAGGAACAGGAACGAAGGTTCAGGAGCCGGATCAAGGATCCCCTGAAGAGCTGGAAGTTCAGCGAAATGGACCTGCAGTCCTACATGAAATGGGACGAATACTCGCAAGCGAAGGATGACATGATGAACTACACGGACAGCAACCAGGCGCCCTGGTTCGTTGTGCCGTCGGACAGCAAGCGCCGCGCCCGGCTGAACTGCATCACCCACCTGCTCAGCCACTTCCCCTATGACAAGGACCCTTCTACGTCGGGGATCGAACTGCCCGACCGGGACACCGACTCCGGGTACGTCCGCCCCCCCATGGACGACCAGCGTTTCATTCCCGAAGTATACTGAAGTACCGGCACGCCGCCTCGCGTCGCCGGCACGTCACCGGAACGCCTACCTGATGATCTCGCCCAGTATGCGCCCGTCGCGGTTCGACGGCAGGGTGATCCGCAGCAGGTTGCAGATCGTCGGCGTGATATCCGCCGCGTCGATGGAGTGACGGTAGTGGCCGGGCGCGATCCATGGACCGTGGAACATGATCGGTATGTGCGTATCGTAGTCGTGGGGCCATCCGTGGGAAGTGCCCACCGTGGTCGACCCGTACTCGCCCAGCAGCAGGTAGAATGGCGTGGCGATGAGCATGATGTCGCCGCTGTTCTCGGAATGGTAGCTGTGATAGACCGTCTTCGTGAGGTTTGATTCGGGCAACAGCTTCCGCTCGATGCGGTGGCGCGTATAGGCCCGCAATACGGCCGGATGGGTCACGACGGCGGCGGCCGCCGTCTCTTCCACCTCGGCCCGGCTCAGGCCGCGGCTGTCGATGGCTTCCCAGTTCAGGTACACGCCCGATTCCGCCACGTGCAGGACCCAGTCGTCTTCCCCGTACAGCCCGTCCAGGGCCTCCTCCATCAGGGCCGTCAGCGGCTCGGGGCCGGCCCGTCCGGCCTCCAGGCCCCGAAGCGCCAACTGCTCCGGCAGTTCCATGGCGCCGTGGTCGGCCGTCAGGACCAGGAGGGTGCGGTCGCGCCCGACCCGCTCGTCGAGGAAGGCGAAGAAGTCCGCGAGCTGCCGGTCCGTGCGCAGCGTGGCGTCCATGGATTCCTGGCTGAAAGGGCCGAAGTCGTGACCGATGTAGTCATTGGCGGAGAGGCTCAGGACAAGGACGTCCGGGATGTCGTCCTGTCCCAGCTCCTCCTCGATGATGGCCTGCCGGGCGAATTCCAGCTGGTAGTCCGTGGACCAGGGCGTGTGCTTGAAGGCATTCCAGAACCGGGGCCCCGGTTTCTCCAGGCCGCCTTTCGTCACATGAGGAAAGACGATTCCGCTGTTCCGGTTGTCCTCCTCGCCCTCGCGGATGTCTTTCCCCGCCCGTTCAAGGTACAGTTCTTCCGGCAGCAGGCGGTCCCATGTGCGGCCGAAGGACTGGTCCGGGATTTTCCGGTCGTTGAAGCGCTTGACCCAGTCGGGCAGGTCGTCCATGAAGTAGCTGCTCGACGTGATCCGGCCCAGGCCCGCTTCAAACCAGTACGGCGCGCCCAGTTTCCCGGCGGAGATCATGGCGCTGTAGTCCTTGAGCGATACGGTGACGGCCTTGCCCCGGTACCGCGTGGCCATGCGCAGTTCATCCGCCAGGGAAGAGCCGACCAGTTCCCGCGTGGAGGCGCGTCCGGTCGCGGTGGGCCACAATCCGAGGATGTGGCTTTCCGGATCCACCAGCGACGGCCGAAACACCCCCGTGGACCGGCTGTACCACGCGTTATTGACCATCCCTGTCTTGTGGGCGTAGGTTCCGGAGGTGACCACGCTGTGGCCCGGTGAAGTGGAGGCGTGCACATGCGTGAAACGGGCGTCCTGCATCCACGCGCCGTGGTCCATGAACCGGCGGAATCCGTCCTCCACGAAGAGGTCCTCGAACCGCTGCAGGTAGTCGTGGCGGAACTGGTCGATGATGATCAGCACCGCGAGCCGGGGCGGGTCGTTCTGTGCGGGCGCCGATGAGGTCTGATCGGGCGGGTCGTTCGGCGCGGGCTCCGACGACATCTGATCGGCCGGGTTGGCCTGCGCGGACGGTCCGGCTGCTTCCTGGAGAACCGGTTCGCCGGTGTGTGCCGCTGAAGCAGGCGTAATGATCAGAAGCAACGACAGGATCAAACCCGTCCTGATGGATCCGGATATGGACATGATCGGCCCTTTCAGAGGTCGAATGTGTTACAGTAGTTTTTTTATTACGAGGTTACAGCGGACGCAAATGACTAACACTTTTATCAGGGATGCTTAGCGCTATTGCCGGTTCCGGGTCCCGTTCGACGCATTTGCCGTCGCCTTCATGGCCGGGTCAGGGACGTTCAGGACGTTTCGGCAGCAGGCTGATTTTAAGATAGTGAACTATAGAGCGTTGTCAACGACGCGCCGTATGCTGGAAAGGGGGCTGTAGAGACAAATGACGGAATTCATGGTTGTTACCCAGGTAATCTGCGCGGCGGGGGTCTTGTTGCTCGGAATAGTGACCTTAACGGGACGGATAACGAAGTCTCTGCGCGAAGAGATGCGCACGGACCGGGAAGTCATCTTCGGTGAGATCAAATCGCTTCGTGAGGAGATGCGTGCGGACCGGATGGCAGTCTTCGGTGAGATCAAGTCGCTACGTGAGGAGATGCACGACATGAACGGCCGGCTGGGCCGGGTAGAAGGTCACATGAGAATCTCTGGATCGAACAGTTCAAAGGAGTTGCAATGACCAAAATAATGGAAGTTTCATTGCTCATTCAGGCGGATTCCGTTTCCCGTTGCCTGATTCGGTGCAGCATGGCGATCAGGTGGTCCCGGAACACGGTGCCCGCATCGGGTTCGAACGGCAAATGACGGCAGATCCGCGGCGCAAAAACCGCGGCGTACCAGCCGAACCCTTCCTGCTCGAAGTCCTGCGGCCGCGCCAGGTAGCCGACGGTCTCGTTGGCGTAACCGACGATCATGGTGTGCGGGTAAGGAGAGGCCGACTGGATTTGCTTACCGTAGGTCAGGAACAACTCCAGCGGATGGGCGAGGAACACGGCATCGTTGATGCGCATCCACGAAACGCGTAATTCCAGCCGCTGCGGATGGGGGCCGTCGAGCAGGCCGAGACGGTGTGCGCGCCAGTCCACCTCGAAGCGCAGTTTGCGCAGTTCTGCGGGATCCGCATCACTTTCCGTGGCCTCGAGACGGTCGCGGCAGTCGGCCAGTTCCGCTGACAGCGCCGCCCGGTCCGGGACTTCCGTGGGCAGCGCGACCTCGTAGGTATCGCCGTCCAGGTCCACATCGGCGGTCGTCTCGATTTCGTCCAGGGCCGGCAAGGCGTGCTCGCGGAGGAGGGTGCCGTTCGAATTCATCGTATCCATGCCTTCGCCGAACCCCCGGCAGTTGAGATCGCCGCAACTGCCCTGGAAGAATAGCGCGCGGAACCCCGTCCTTTCCCCTTCCATCTTCCCGATGGCGTCGGCCGGATAGTCGCCGCAGATCAGGGTGTCGGCGCCGAGCGTAACGGGGTGGGCGCCGAAATTGATCGCGGCGGCGCGCATCCGGCCGCGGGTATCGTCGACCCGCATCAGCAGCGCTTCCGCGTCGGCTTCCCCGCACTCGTCGACCCGGTTGACCGAGAGTTCCGGCACGGGCGTTCTCCCGAACCCTATACGTCCGGGTTCCAGGTTCGACACCGCCTGTCCTATGGCATCGGCGAACAACGCCGGCAACCCCGACGTGTAGTCATCGTCCCACTTTCCCCAGGCCACGGTCTTCATGGAGGCCGGGCCGGAATGGGTATGGGTGTTGGTGATGACCACGCGGGCCGGGTCGAGCCTGTGCCGGTCGCGGACGATGCGGTGGGTCTCGTCGACCAGGGAGCGGTCCGTCCACACCAGGTCGTTCGATACCCATACGAAGACGCGGTCGCCGTCCGAAAGGGCCAGGGCCGTGCAATGGAGGTCCTGGTGCACAGCGGTGGCCCGGCGTTCGAGGTAGGGGCCGTATCCACAGAGTTCGACCCCCGTGGGCGGGGTGATGACGGATCGGCCGGTGCCGAAATGCAACTGGGGCATGGCGGGTTCTTTCAGTCGGAGAACCGCACGGTCTTCCCCGTCTTCACCGATTCGGCTTCTCCGTGGCAGATCCGCAGGGCGTCGCGGGCCGCGCCGGCCGATACCAGGTCGGGCTCCGTGCCGTTTTCCAGGGCGTCGACGACGTATCCCAACTGGGCCTCGAAGGCCTCGGGAAAGTCGATTTCCGGTTCGGTACGGCCGCCGTCGGGCGTGTAGAGCGTGACCGGCTGGCCTGAAAGCACGTTGTACCAGAGCGTGCCTTCCTCGAAATAGGCGTCGTAGCCGTGTTCGAAGGCGGCCGAGCTGATCGCCCCGCACTGGGACGAGACGGTGATGTCGCGGTCGTCGTACCCGTACTGCGTGTTCAGGTAGAGCACGTATCCGTTCGGACTCGTCATGCCGTCGGCGTGCACGCTGTCCGGCATGCCGAAGAGGTAGCGCAGGTAATCGGTGTCGTGAATGTGCAGGTCGATACCGGCCGCGCCCGTGCGCTCGTAGTCTCCGAACCAGTTGTCCTCTCCCCAGAGGGGCTTGGAGATGACGCGCTTGAGGTGCAGTCCCAGCAGACGCCCGTAGCGGCCGTCGTCGATGGCGGCCTTGAGGAAGGCGAATTCGGGGAAGAACTTCAGCACATGGGCGACCATCAGGGTCCGGCCGGCTTCTCCGGCCCGGGCGATCATGCGGTCCGCCTCGTCCAGTCCGAGGGCGATGGGCTTCTCGACGATGACGTCCTTGCCGGCGTCCAGCGCGCGCAGGACGACGTCGTGGTGCAGGGCCGTGGGCAGGCACACGTCGACCAGGTCGATATCCGGGTCGCCCAGCACCTCGTCGATATCAGTGCAGGTGCGGATGCCGGTCAAGTCCTGCACGCCCCCTCCGCCGCCGAAGTTGCCCTGGATGTGCCGCCAGTCGCCGCTCAGCTTGCGCTCGTCCCGGGTGCAGATGGCCCCCACTTCCGCGTTGGCCAGGTTCCTGATCGCCATGAAATGGGTCGTGCCCATGAATCCGATGCCCAGGATGCCGATGCGTATCAAGTCGATTCCTCCTAAGTTACACGCGGACGTTCGGTCCGTGCTGACCGCGTCCGGTCCGCGTCAGAATCGTTGCCTGCTTTACCCGCGCTCAGTCCGCCGCGGACGGGGTGAACAGCTGTTGACCGTATTTCTTGTATCCGCCGATGAGGGTCTGGGCCTCCGGCGAGGTCACGTAGTCGATGAGCGCGCGCGCGTGGGCGTACTTGACGTGCGGCCACCGCGCGGGGTTGACGGCGATGATGCTGTAGGGATTGTGCAGTGGAGGATCGTATTCCACCAGGACCCGCAGGTTCACCGTTTCCCGCAGCGCCAGGTAGGTGCCCCGGTCGATCAGGACGTAACCCCTTTTCTCGTCCGCCATGCGCAGGGTGGCCGCCATGCCCTGGCCCACTTCCACGTACCAGTCTCCGGCGGGCTCGATCCCGGCGATGGTCCAGATCGCCCGTTCCTTCAGGTGGGTTCCGGAAAGATCGCCCCGTGAGAAGAACAACGCTTCCCGGCGCGCGATGGTGTCGAAGGCATCGGCGACTTTTTCCGTCCCGGCGATCCCGGCCTGGTCGGCCGACGGCCCGACGACGACGAAATCGTTGTACATGACGCCCCGCCGATCCACTCCGAAGCCGGCGGCAACGAAGTCTGCCTCCAGTTTCGGCGCGTGTACGAGTACCGCGTCCACGTCCCCGTTCTCAGCCAGCTTAAGCGCCTTGCCCGTGCCCACGGCGATGACGTCCACCCGGATCCCGCCCGCCCGTTTTTCTTCGAAGGGCGGCAGAAGGATGTCCAGCAGGCCGGAATCGTAGGTGCTGGTGGTGGTAGCGAGTTTCAGGCGGGGCTGGGCTTCGGCGACAGATGAAGTGACGAAAACCAATGCGGTAGCCGCCACAGATGCGATCAGCGCGATAGGAAGCAGGTGTGAAAGCTGGCGGAGGCGCATGCTGTGGACCGATCAGTGGGCGGTACTTCGCGGGCGGTGCTACGCGGGCGTCCCGTCAGTTGAGCCGAAGCATGAACATCACGCGAAGCCGCGTTCGCCAGGCGTTGTTGGCCGCGGGAGAAACGAGGGTCTCGGGGGAATCGTACTTGCGGGTGTACAGGTGGATATCGACCGTCAGCTTCTCCATCAGGTGGTGGCCGAAAAAGAGGGCGGCGCCCTTAGTATTGGTCTGGGTGTAGTCGATGTTGCTGAACGGCGCCAGCGTGGCGTCCTGCTGCATGAGGAAAGCCTGGATACCGGCGCGGGTGTCGCCGACGCTCGCCGTGCTGCCGTACATTAACGAACCGGTGACGCCGTGCCGCATGTCGTCGGCCCCGGTGTTGAATACGTAGTCGGCGTTCAGCGCCAGTGGCCGTCCGTTCACGGTCTGGGTGTACTGGCCGCTGAAGTTGATCATCCGGAACTCGGACAGGTAGCCGTCCCCGTATTTGTTCGGCCGGTTGGAATTCGCCGCGACGATCAGCGCGGGAGACCTCAGGTTCTGCGCGGCGAAGAGGGAATCCGCGCCGCCCACGGTATAAATGGCGGCCGCCAGCGTCTGCGACCTGCCCGGCTGGTCGAAACGGACCGTGAACTGTCCGCCCAGGAAATAGGTGCGGTCGAGGTCCTTCACCGGCGAGGCCAGCTGGTTGATCATGAACTGGCCGAAATTCATGCCGAAGGTCGTGGAACCGTCAGCGCTCTTCGTGGTGATCTGCTGGGCCAGTCCCTCCGGCGAGAGATCGCTGTCCAGGACGACCTGGGTCGGACGGAAGAAGGGCAGGGGGAACTTGCCCGCGGTCAGCGTGAGCGAAGGATTGGGACGTATGCGCGCGTACATCCACGATACATAAGGGGTCTCGCGCACGAACAGGTCGCCGTAACTCATCCAGTCGGCCACGGTGATGGCCTTGGGATTGCCCGTCATGACCTTGCCGGTCACGTCGATGCGGTCCGAAACGCGCAGCGTGGCATTCAGGAAGGCCCCGTACATGAAACGATTGACCGCCCGGCTGCCGTCCTGGTAGTCGCCCTGAAGCCGCGACCTGATCATGCCGCCCCAGGAGAAACGGCCATCTTCCTGGCCGGCCGCGGGAGCGGTGCTGAAGAGCACGGCAATCGTACTGGCACACAACAGGATGTATCTGGTCCGCATGGGTCGATTTCCCCGGTGTACTGGTCCCAGCCGGTTCCCCGCGCTACGGGCCGGCCTGGTCAACATACACTGGTAACGATCCAATTTGACAATGTCGGTTCCTGACCAAGCCATTTTATGATCGTCGTATATTCGTGTCAAGGTTAATCTAAGGTAATCGGCCCGCGCCGGACTGGACGGATCCCTTCGTTTACGACCCTGTCCTTCAGGAATCGAAAAGTGGGCGACTGTCCGGCCCGCGGCATATTGTTAGAAGAAAGCCGGTCGATTGAATGTATCCAGAATGTATACACGAATCCACCCGGTACCGTGTCCTGGTTCCGTGACTTTAAGGGTTGTCAGGACACCCCTTGCCGAGTATATTCGAAATCGATATCGAACCGGGTCATCCGCGTACATGCGGGACGTATGAGAAGGTCGTACGTGCCGGTGGGTCGGTTTCGACCGCCGCCGCTTAGCGGCCGCGTCCACTCACACCAGGGAGTTATTCCATGTTGAACCGTATGAAGGAGACGGCAGATTCCGGCCTCTCCCGCCGCCGTTTTCTCTCGGGCGCATTGGCGGCCGGCGCCGCGCTGACGCTGGCCGATCGCCTGGCCCTGGCCCAGACCATGGCTTCCGGCGGTCTTACCGCCAAGGACATCCACGGGATCGGCGTCGAGCCGGGTCTCGTCCGCATGGCGCTGAACGAGAACCCCATCGGACCGTCCCCACGGGCGTTGGAGGCCATCGCCGAACACATGTTCAATATCAACCGCTATTCCTTCGGCGGAGGCGACATCTACGGCGCGCTGGCCGAGTTCGACGGTCTGGAGCTGCCGCCCCCTCCCAGGTTCGGCGGTATGGGCGGTGGAGGCCGTTTCAGGCGGGAGGCTCCTTTCTACATTACGGCGGGATCCGGCGCGCTCCTTTCCCAGATCGCGCTGACCTATCTGAGCAAGGGCGGCACCGAGGTCATCGAGGCCGATATGGGCTACGGCGACATTTCGGGCGATGCCGAGAACTACCAGGAAGCCGGCCTCGACGTAAACATCATCCGCACGCCCATGAAGGACTACCGGCACGACCTGGACGCCATGCTCGCGGCGATCACGCCGAAGACGTCCGTGGTGGTCATCACCAATCCGAACAACCCGACCGGCACCTTGCTCTCCTTCGAGGAGACGGAGAAGTTCGTCGCCGCCGTGCCCGAGGACGTGCTCGTGGTCATCGACGAGGCCTACATTCATTTCGTCCGGGATCCGCAGTACCGGACCGCGGCTTCGCTGACCACCAAATACGAAAACGTGATCGTCACCCGTACCTTTTCCAAGGTCTTCGGAATGCCGGCCATGCGCCTCGGTTACGGGATCTGCAGCCAGTCCATCCAGGAGAAGCTGCGGTTCTACAGGACGGGCAGCGCCAACGCCCTGGCCATGGTCGCGGGCGAGGCGTCATTGAAGGACCGGAACCACTATGACCGCTCCAGGGCGGTCGTCCAGCATTTCAGGGACCGGCTGGAAGACGAATTCACGAAGATGGGGCTGGAGTACATCCCGTCCGAAAGCAATTTCATGATGGTCGACCTGGGCAAGCCGTCGATGAACATCATGCGGGAGATGTTCCGGAAGGGCGTCATGGTGACGAACCGGCGCAGGGAGCAGATGCCCACGTGGATCCGCGTGTCCTCCGGCGACGAGCGGGAAACGGAAGTCTTCCTCAACGTGCTGAAAGAAACACTCGGCAAGACCAGCTAGCAGCACGGGGCCGCCCATGTCGCTCATCCGCCTGCCCCTGATCTTTACCTGGGGCCTGGTCGTCCTGTGGTTCCTGCTGGACGTGACGAACCTCGCTGCGGGCGGCCCCTTCAATATCAACTGGACCATTCCGGCCGCCGCCGCCTGGCTTGCGGTTATCTGTCTCCGTGCGGGCAAAGGATACGGCGGGTTTCTCTGGGCGGCACTGCGCTACACGGCCGGCGTCCGCCTGCTGATCATCCTGCTGGCGGTACTGGGCAAGACGGCGGGGCTCGAAGGCGAGTACTTCACCTGGGGCCGCAACGTCCTGTTCGGCCTGGTCATTCCCCACGTCGTCCTGTGGCCGGTCGTCACCTTCATCGCGGGCACGCTGATCTGGCCGGTCCTGGCCCTGGCCATGCGCCGGAGACAGGTCTCCTATCGGGGCGCTGCCATGGGCGTCGTGGTCATCCTTCTGCTCGTCTTCATCGGCCTGCCCTACCTAATTTCGACCATGTACACCGGCGGCGTCGGCCCCCGGCGCAAGGCGAACAGCACCCCCGCGGACTACGGTCTGGCCTACGAGGACGTAACGCTGACCACGTCCGACGGCCTGAACCTGGCCGCCTGGTACGTACCGAACGACGCCGGTCGGGGCACGGTCATTTACTGTCATGGCCACACCAACCACCGAGGCCAGATGCTGGAACAGGCCGCCTTCCTGCATGAAAACGGGTATAGCGGGCTCCTGTTCGACTTCCGCCGTCACGGGGACAGCGAAGGCGACCTGACCACGTTCGGCTATTACGAATGGCGCGACGTGCAGGCAGCCACCAGGTACGCGGTCGACGAACGGGGCGAGGAGGGGCCGGTTATCCTGTGGGGCATCTCCATGGGCGCCGCCACCGCGCTGCTCGCGGCATCGGAGGAATCCGGGATCGATGCCGTCATCGCCGAAAGCAGTTTCTATGCCGCCTCCGAAACGCTGCGCAGCGACCTGAGCCGGATGTTCGGCCTGCCCACGGTGCCCTTCGGGTTTCTGACGAGTACAATCACGGAACTCCGGGTGGGCATCAGAATCGATGACCTGGACATCGGCCGTGCGGTGTCCGGACTGAAAGACGTCTCCGTGCTCCTGGTGGGCGGCACGGCGGACCGGCGCATGCCGCTGTCGAACAACGAGCGGCTGTACGCGCAGATATCCGGTGCGGGCAAGGAGATCTACGTGGCCGAAGGGGCGACCCACGGCGACATCTGGGAAATGGACCGGGAGGCGTACGCGGCGCAGGTCCTGGCCTTCCTGGAAAATGAGGAACTGCTCGATGACCTGGAATCGCCTGCCGGAGGCGGGGCATCCGATGACCTGGAATCGCCTGCCGGAGGCGGGGAATCCGATGACCTGGAATCGCCGGCCGGAGGTGGAGAATCCGATGGATCCCGCTAGCGCGCGCAAAATGGAACGCAAAGGGGGGCTTGTGTGAAAGACCCCGTGTTTCAATCCCTGTCGACCTACCGGGAGTATCCACCCGAAGAGATGGCGCACAGGGCCGAAGCCTTCTACCGGGAGCTTCGCCGGCGGAGAACGGTCCGCGATTTCTCCGACCGTCCCGTGCCGAAGCCGATCATCGATCACTGCCTGCTGGCGGCCGGTACGGCGCCCAGCGGCGCAAACATGCAGCCGTGGCATTTCGCCGCGGTGTCCGACCCGGAGATCAAGTCGAAGATTCGCGCCGCCGCGGAGGAGGAGGAACGGCAGTTCTACCGCGAGAAAGCGCCGCAGGAGTGGCTCGACGCCCTGGCCCCGCTGGGTACCGACGAACACAAGCCCTTTCTGGAGACGGCGCCCTGGCTGATCGCGATCTTCGTCCAGCGCCACGGCGTGCTGCCCGACGGCCGGAACGTCAAGCACTATTACGCCCTGGAATCGGTGGGCATCGCCACGGGCATGTTGATCGCGGCAGTGCACCAGGCCGGCCTGGCGTCGCTCACCCACACGCCCAGTCCCATGAATTTCCTGAACCGCCTGTTGGGCAGGCCGGCCAACGAACGGCCCTTCCTGCTCCTGGTCGTCGGCTACCCGGAGGATGACGCGGAAGTGCCGGTAATCACGAAGAAACCGCTGGAAGACATCGCCACGTTTATTTGAGGATTTGCGCGGACATGCGCGTGTGGGCGAGACCAGCCAGGACGAGGTGAGACCAGGCGAGACCAGGCGAGACCAGGCGAGACCATGTGTTGACGAGAACTCGTAAAGGAGCATAAATGCGCGGGTCGATCGTACCGGTGGTTACACCCTTCAAAAACGGGTCGCTGGACCTGGACGGCCTGGCCGGACTGGTCGAATGGCAGATCCGGAGCGGCTCCCATGGCGTGTCGGTGCAGGGGACGACGGGCGAACCGGGTTCGCTGTCCCTTGAAGAGCGCAAGGAAGTGATCCGCGCCGCGGCCGCGGCGGTGGACGGAAGGGTGCCCTTCGTACCGGGCAGCGCATCCACCAACCACGAGGAGTCCGTCGAGCTTTCCCGCTTCGCCCAGGAGAACGGCGCCGACGCCCTGCTCTTCATCGCGCCGTACTACAGCCGGCCGGGCCAGGAAGGGATCTTCCGTCATTTCGACGCGCTGGCCAAGAGCGTGGACCTGCCGGTCATCCTGTACAACATCCCCGGGCGCACGGCCGTCAACATCGAGATCGATACCGTGGCGCGGCTGAAAGAGGCCAACGACAATCTCATCGGCGTCAAGGAGTCGAACAAGGATTTCGAGCACATCAACCGGCTGCTGCACCGTATGGGACGGGACTTCCTCGTGTACTCGGGGATCGAACTGCTCTGCTATCCCATCCTGGCCATCGGCGGGGCGGGATTCGTGAGCGCCACGGGCAACCTGATGCCGGCGGAAGTGGCACGGCTGTACGACCTGGTCCAGGAGGGCAAGTGGCTGGAGGCGCGCGAACTCCATTATCACATGATGACGCTCAACGACGCCGTATTCATGGAGATCAACCCCGTGCCGGTCAAGACGGCCCTGGGCATGATGGGAAAGATCGGTCCCGAGGTCAGGCTGCCCCTGGCCCCGTTGTCGGCGCCGAACCGCGAGAAGCTGCGCGGGATCCTGGCGGACTACGGGCTGATCCGGTAACCGGTCGCAGCGAGACCCGGACGCTTCCCGCGGTCGGCCATTTCCGGTACGCACATGTCGAATACACCCTACCGACTGCATTACAACGAGAACCCGCTCGGTCCGTCCCCGCTGGTGCTGGACAGGATCAGGACCCACCTGGCCGGCCTCAGCTTCTATCCGCCCAGGGACGACGAGGCGCTGAGAAACCGCCTCGCGGAGTTCTGCGGCAGGGGCGTGACGCCCGCTCACCTGTTCACGTCCTACAGCGGTTCCGAAGCCCTGGACCTCATAGCCCGGGTCTTTCTGGCGCCCGGCGACGAGGTCATCGTCTGCGGGCCGACGTTTCACGTATACGAACGGACCGCCTCGCGGCAGGGCGCGAAGGTCGTCGACGTACCCCTGGACCACGAGGATTACAGCGTCAGGGTCGACGCGGTCATGGAGGCGGTGACGGCGCGGACGCGCCTGGTCTACCTGGGCAATCCCAACAATCCGACGGGTTCCATCGTTACCCGGGACGACATGGACCGGCTCTACCGGGACCTGCCCGGAAGCGTGACCCTGGTCTCCGACGAGGTTTACCACCAGTTCGTGACCCGGCCGGACTATCCCGATTCGCCCGCCGATGCCGTAGCCGGGCGCAACGTGATCGTCCTCCATTCTTTTTCGAAGGTCTATGGGCTGGCCGGCCTGCGCGTCGGCGTGGTCATATCCCGCCCCGACATCATCGAACGCCTGGCGGAACTCCGCAGGACTTTTCATCTGGGTTCGCTCGAGATGGAGGCGGCCGCCGCGGCCATCGGGGACCAGGACCACGTCGCGCAATCCGTGGCGTTGGCGGAGCGGGGCAAGCAGACGCTCTACGCGGCCTTCGACCGGCTGGGCGTCGCCTGCTGGCCGAGTGAAGGCAATTTCGTGCTGTTCCGGACGCCGGTTCCCGCCGACGAGCTAACGGCGCGCCTGGCCGAACGGGGCATTCTCGTGGGATCGGGCAGCCGTTTCGGCCTGACCCACAGCATCCGGGTCAGCGCCGGGCTTCCGGAGGCGAACGAAGCGTTCCTATCGGCGCTGGAGCAGATCCTGATCGACCACAGGCAGACCGTGGCGACCGAAGGGCGCTGACTTTATAAAGGGAACCGCATGTCGCAAACCGCATTGATCGAACGGGCCGAACGGGTCTTCGTGGGCGGGTCGAACGGGGAATTCCGCCTTCCGCCTGAAGCCAACATGGTCGTGACCCACGGCGAAGGCGCGGCCATTTTCGATACGGCCGGCCGGTCGTACATCGACTTCCTCCTGGGGTCCGGCCCGATGATCCTCGGTCACGCCCATCCCGAAGTGGTGGAGGCGGTGACCCGCCAGATCTCGCGGGGGACGACCTTCATGGCGCTCAACGAACCGGCGATCGAACTGGCCGAAAGGGTGGTCGAAGCCTCGCCCTGCGGGGAGAAGGTCCGCCTGGTGATCACCGGATCCGAATCTATGCAGTTCGCCCTGCGGGCGGCCCGGGCCTTCACCGGCCGAGACCGCTGCCTGCGTTTCGAGGGGGGCTGGCACGGCGTGAGCGATTCGGCGCTGCACGGGGCGCGGACGCTGGCGCCCGGCGCCTATCCCGACACTTTGCCGGACGGCGGCGGCATTCCCCGAAGCTGGTCGACGGACATGCTCGCCGTGCCCTTCAACGACGTGGAACGGGCCACCGAAATCGTGGAGCGCCACCACGGGGAACTCGCCGCGATCGTCATCGAACCTCTCCAGCGGTGCATCCTGCCCCGGCCGGGCTTCTTCGAGGCGATGCGGGCACTTTGCGACCGGTACGGCATCGTACTCATCTTCGACGAGATCGTCACGGGCTTCCGCATGGCCCGGGGCGGGGCGCAGGAACGCTACGGCGTGACCGCCGACCTGGCGGCCTACGGCAAGACGATCAGCGGCGGATATCCCCTGGCCGCCATGTGCGGACGGGCCGACGTGATGGACGTCATGAACGGCTGGCGCCCGGCGGACGATCCGAAGCGGGTCATCGCCTCCGGCACCTTCAACGGCTATCCCGTCGGCGCCGTGGCCGGGCTGGCGACCCTCGACGTGCTGGAACGGCCCGGGACCTACGAGCGGCTCTTCGCCATGGGCGACCGAATCACCCGGGAAATCACGGCCATGGGAAAGCGGCATTCGATCCCCCTGCTCGTCGGCGGCGAAGGTCCCGTGCTCCAGGTGCTGTTCACCGGGGAGCGAGAGATCGTCGACTACGGATCCATGTTCCGCGCCGACAAGCAGAAGGCCTACGTCTTCGGCGTCGAGTTGATCAAACGGGGGCTTTTCGTCAGTCCCTACGAGAAGATCTACCTGTCCCTCGCACACACGGACGGCCACATCGACCGGCTGCTCGAGTCGGCGGATGAGGTGCTGCGGGACGTGATCGCGAAAATGGACTGAGCAGAGGGAGCATAACCATGAAGAACGTCCTCCTCCTGGGCGCCTCCGGCAACATCGCGCCGTTCATCATCCCCGGCCTGGAGCAACACTACAACCTGCGCCTGGCCGATATCCGTCCCCATCCCGGCGGAAAGCCCACCATGCACGTGGACATGGGCGACTACGGACAGGTGCTGGAAGCCGCCCGCGGCATGGACGCGATCATGAACTGGACCGTGGTCCGGCAGGACCCGGTGGCCAGTTTCGCCGTATCGACCCGGGGCGCCTGGCACGTGATGAAGGCGGCGTCGGAACTCGGCATTGAGAAGGTCCTGCACACGGGTCCGGAGATCATCATTTCCGGCTATCTCCACGACCACGACATCGGCGACGTGCCCCAGGCGCCGGGCACGGGCTACTATATGCTCACCAAGCACCTGGCCATGGAGATCTGCAGGATCTACGCCCGCAAGTACCGGATACACACCGTGTGCTACCAGTTCAACGGACTGGGCCCCATGCCCGAAGAGCCGGCCATGAACGCCGACCATCCGCCCTTCACCATCGTCTACGACGACCTGGTGGAAGCCTGCCGTCTGGCCCTGGAAATCGAGGAGGTGCCGGACTATTTCCAGGCCTTCAACATGGGCAGCTACCTGCAACAGGGCAAGTACACCATCGACAAGGCCCGGCGCATCCTCGGCTACGAACCCCGGACCAACCCCCAGCGGTTCTTCAGGCGGCCGGTGTCGAACCCATGAAGATCACGCGGTTCGAAGTCTTTCCCCTGAAGCAGCGCGGCCTGCTGCTCAAGGTGCATACCGATGCGGAGCTCGTGGGCTACGGGTCGCCCATGAACTACGAGCACGGCCGGACGGTCACCCGGGCCATCCATGACATGGAGGACTATCTCGTGGGCCGCGATCCGCGGCAGATCGAGGATCACTGGCAGACGCTTTACCGTTCGAGCTACAGCCGCCAGATGCCCATCATGCTCTCCGCGCTGAGCGGTATCGAGCACGCCTGTCTCGATATCCTCGGCAAATCGCTGGACGTGCCGGTGTGGCAGTTGCTGGGTGGTTCCTGCCGGGATCGCATCCGGGTCTACGCTTCCGTCGGCGGCCCGACTCCGGACGAATATGCGAAGCACGCCCGGGAACGGGTGGCGGAAGGATATACCGCGTTGAAGTGCACCCCTTTTCCCGATCCGGTGCGTTACGTGGATACGCCGGCGGCCATGGAGCGCATCGTCGCCCGCGTCGCGGCGATCCGCGAAGCCGTGGGACCCGGGATCGACGTGGCCGTGGATTTCCACCGGGCGGTCAGTCCGGCCATGGCCAGGCGCCTGCTGAAAGAGCTGGAACCCCTGAAGCCGATGTTCGTGGAGGAACCCGCCCATCCGGAGAACGTCGACGCGCTGCTCGAGATCACCCGCTCCACCACCATACCCATCGCCACCGGCGAGCGGAACACGACTCGTTGGGGATTCCGGGAACTGGTGGAGAAGAAGGCCGCCGCCATTCTCCAGCCCGACGTGCGCCACTGCGGGGGGATCCTGGAGATGAAGAAGATCGCGGCCCTGGCCGAGATTCACTACGTGGCCCTGGCGCCCCATTCCGCCGCCGATCCGGTGGGCGTGGCCGCGTCCCTGCAGGCCATGGCCGGCACGCCCAATTTCCTGATCCAGGAATACGGCGGTGGTGGCGGCGATACACTCTTCACCCGGCCCCTGGCGTTCAAAGACGGTTTCGTCGAGCTTCCGCGCGGACCCGGCCTGGGCATCGAAATCTCGGAGGAAGGCCTCGCGGAGAACACGGCCATGTCCTGGCGGCTGCGAAACATGCGGCGCGACCCGGACGACCGGTCCTACTCCGATATCTGAACGGGGGCAACCAGGCATCATGCCGGCTAAAAGCACGCTTCCGCAGAAGTGCACGCTACCGAAAAAAGGCACGATGCAGGAGAAAAGCTCGTTTCCGCAGAAATGCACGCTTCCGGCCGCTTCGCCCGCCGGCAAGTCCGCCCGCCGATCAGGCTTCCCGTACCCGGGCATTGCCGCGGTCTTGTGGATTACCGTGGCCCTGGGCTGCGCGTCGGAACCGGATCCGTCGGCTTCCACCGTGGATCCCGAAGGCCGCCGCGGAGACGCCCAGGCCGGGGCGGAAAGTCATGCTGCCGGTACGGGCGCTGCCTCGTCCGCCACCACCCCGGCAGCCGCTCCGGCCGCTGCCACCCCGGCTGCCGCCGACTCGGTCTGGACGCCGCCGCGGCCCCGCTCCGTCCATGAACGGCAGCGGGAACGGGCACGCATGGTCGAGGTGATCCTGGACAAGTCACCCATGGTCACGGACGGGGCCGTCATCCGGGCCATGGCGGACGCACCTCGCCACGTGTTCGTCCACGAACAGACGCGGCGCATCGCCTACGACGATACGCCTCTGCCCATCGGGCTGGGGCAGACCATCTCCCAGCCCTACATCGTGGCATACATGACCGAGTTGCTCGAAATCGATTCGGCCTCGAAGGTGCTGGAGATCGGTACCGGATCGGGCTACCAGGCCGCCGTGCTCGCGCACATCACGCCGCACGTATATACAATGGAGATCATCGAACCCTTGCTGGACCGGGCCCGGGGGCTGCTCGCCGAGGAGGGGTACGACACCGTTCAGACGCGCCACGGCGACGGCTATTACGGCTGGCCGGAGGCCGGACCCTACGACGCCATCATCGTCACCTGTGCGGCCGGACATCTGCCGCCGCTCCTGTGGTCCCAGCTCAAACCCGGCGGCCGCATCGTCATCCCCATCGGCGAGATGACGGGTGTGCAGCGGCTCGTCGTAGTGCGCAAGACGGCGGACGGAGAGCGCACCTCCCGCACCGTGATGGCCGTTCGCTTCGTGCCCATGACCGGACAGGCCGCACAGTGACGTCGGGAACCGGAAGCGCGGATACGCCCAGGGGATTCCCGGCGGGATATCTCGTACGGGCGGCCGGCCTGGTGTCCTGTGGCGTCATCGCCTTCGAAATCGGGCTCATCCGCGTCCTGCAGTACGCGAGCTGGTACCATTTCGCCTTCCTCGTCATCACCATCGCGCTCCTCGGCTTCGGCATGAGCGGCGCGATCCTGTCGCTATGGCGCCGTTTCATCGTCCGGCACCGGCATACGGCCCTTCCCGTACTGGTCCTGCTCACGGCGATCTCCATTCCCCTCATGCTCCAGGCCGCGCAGCTCCTGCCCGTAACCGGCCGTTTCCTGCCCGGTCTGATCGTCGGGCAACTGGCCTGGTGGGCGGGATACTGGGCCTTGCTGACCGTTCCCTTCGCCCTGGGTGCCACCGCCACCGGACTGGCGCTGATGTCCGCAGGGGAACGGATGTCCGCGGTCTACGCGTCGAGCCTCATCGGCAGTGCGGCCGGCGCGGTCGGCGTGACCATAGTCATGTACTTCGTGGATCCCGCCTGGCTGGGTTACGTGACCGGGGCCGTGGTCCTGGCCGCGGCATACCGCGGCGGCCGGCGGGCACCGAGCGCCGGGCTGGCTGCCGCGAGTGGACTTGCCGTTCTGGCCGTGCTGACCGTGCTGACCGTGCTGACCGGTGCGCTGCTGGCGTTGCTCTATCCGCCAACCATCCGCGTGGACGACGACAAGTACCTGGCCTACGTGGAGCGGCTCGAAGAGAACGGGCAGGCCGGGAAGCTGGCCCGTGCCGTCGGCCCGTCGGGGGTCGTGGAGGCGTTCGGCAGCGATGCCTTTCACGACATGGCCTTCATGACTGACGATCGCGTGCCGCCTTCCATGGCGTCGATCGTCGTGGACGGTCACCGCGCCGGTTCCCTTCTGCGCATCGACCGGCCGGAACAGGCGGAGGCGCTGGACGGCACGCTCATGGCCCTGCCCTATGGCCTGGTCCCATCCGGTCCCAGGATACTGCTGCTGGACGAGGTCGGCGGCGGCAACATCTGGCTGGCCCGGCGGCAAGGCGCGGCCGCGGTTGACGTCGTGCAGTCGAACCGGGTGCTGTCCGGCCTCCTGGCCGGTCCCCTGGAAGACGAAGGCGGCATGGTGTTCGACCTGCCGGACGTCGCGCTACATTCCGTTGAATCCCGGGCCTTCCTCGAAGGGACGCGGGGTTCTTACGACCTCATCCAGCTGGCGGGCATGGAGTCCTGGTCGGCGTCCGCGGGCGGACTGGAAGGGCTGAACCAGGATCATCTCATGACGGTGGAAGGCGTGGCGGCCGCCCTGCGGCGGTTGTCACCGGACGGCATCCTCCACGTGTCCCGCGGGATACAGCTGCCGCCCCGGGACAACGCGAAGATCGCGGCAACGGTCGTCGCGGCCCTCGAACAGCCGGGGATCGCCCGGTCCGCCGGGCCGTCCCGCCCCGGTGCGCACATCGCCATGGTCCGGGATTTCCTGGGCGTCTGCACCATGGTCCGGCCAAGGCCCTGGCGGGAAGGGGAGATCCGCCGGCTGCGGGACCTGGCCGCGGAGCGGAACCTGACCCCGGTGTATTTCGAGGGGATAACAGCCGGCGAACTGAACCGTCCCGACGAGCTACCCGGACCGCCGGGGGAAGACGGCGACTACCTGTACCACGTGATGCGAAGGCTGTTGTCCGGGGACCCGGGCGAAACCGCCCGGTTCTTCGACGAGTGGCCCTTCGACATCCGGCCGGCCACCGACGACCGCCCCTTCTTCGGGAACTTCGGGAAACTGAGCGCCCTGCCCGATTTCCGGCGGGCCTATGGCGCGGGGTGGCTGCTGAGGTCGGAGCTGGCCTTTCTCTTCGTCCTGTCCACCGCCGTCATCGTAACGTGCGCGGGCCTGGTACTGACGCTCCTGCCCTTCTTTTTTCGCGCCGACATACGGAGGGCGTCCGGAAGGTCGATTGCCGCGGTGTATTTCCTGGCCGTCGGGCTGGCCTACCTGGTGCTGGAAATTGCCTTTCTGTCGGGCATCCAGCGCCTGCTGGGCGATCCCGTGATCGGGGGCGCGGCCACCGTGGGGGGCTTTCTGCTCTGCTCGGGCCTGGGCAGTCTGACGGCGGATCGCATCGCCGCGTTGCCCGGCGTTTCGCTGGCCAGGCTGGCCATGATACCGGCGGTCCTGGCCATCCCCGTATTCACGGGCCTGATCCTCCTCGCGCTGTACGGAGGCGCCTGGCCGCTGGGACTCCGTCTCGTCGCGGTACTCGTCCTGATCGCACCCGTGGCCTTCGCCATGGGGCTGCCCTTCCCGCTGGGGCTGCGATGGTTCGGGACGCGGTCCGCCGCACTGGTACCCTGGGCCTGGGGCGTGAACGGCTGCGCTTCCGTCCTGGCCTCGCCACTGGCCATGATCCTCGCCATGCAGTGGGGATTCGTGCTCACGGTAACGGCGGCGGCGGCCTGCTATGTCGTCGCGTCGTGCGCGGCGACGTGGAGCGGCGCACGGACGGTCGCTACATAAAACTCGCCGCGACACCGGCCCGCGCTCGCATTTCCGCAGTCATCATCGGGAGACAACCCTCCATGCAAAGAACAGACGACGGCGGCTACCGGTTTTCCGCGACGGACCTGGTCAACTACCTGGGCTGCCGCCACGCGACCTATCTCGATATGCGGAGCCTGGTGGAGGATTTGGAGAAGGCGGAAGACGATGAGACCATGGCGTTGTTGCAGCGCAAGGGCCTGGAACACGAGAATGCCTACTTGGAGCGGCTGAGGGCCGAAGGGCGGGACATCGTTGAAATCGACCGGGACGGAGCGCTTGGGGACCGTGCGGCCGCGACCCGGTCGGCCATGGAAGCCGGCGTGGACGTCATATTCCAGGCCGTACTCCACCGGGAGCCCTGGCGCGGCGATGCCGATTTCCTGGTCCGTTGTCCCCGGCCTTCCGTGCTCGGGGACTACAGTTACGAAGTACTGGATACCAAGCTGGCGAAGAAGGCCACGCCCGGTTACCTCATACAGCTCTGCGTATACGCCGACCTGCTGGAAAGCGTGCAGGAACTGCGGCCTGAGTACACGTACCTGCTGCTGGGAGACGGGCAGGAACAGCGTTTCAGGGTGGATGATTTCTACTATTACTATGCCCTGGCGCGCCGGCGCTTCGAGGCATGGATCGCGGCGCCTCCCTCCGATACGAATCCCGATCCCTGCGCCCACTGCACGTACTGCCACTGGCGCGACGTCTGCGCCCAGCGCTGGGAAGAGGACGACCACCTTTCCCGCGTGGCCAATATCCGCAAGACCCAGATCGCCGCGCTGAGAAACGCCGGCATCAACACGTTGTCCGACCTCGCCCGCCTGGATGAAAACCGGCCGATTGCCGACATGAGCCGGGAGGGGCTCGCGCGGCTTCGCGCCCAGGCCGCGTTGCAGTACGGGAAGGCGAAGACGGGAAAGGACGCGTGGGAACTGCTCGCGTTCGATGAGGGGAAGGGACTGTCGCGGCTGCCCGCGCCCGACCGGGGCGACCTGTTCTTCGACATGGAAGGCGATCCGCTGTATCCCGGCGGGCTGGAATATCTCTTCGGTGTGGTCGCCGTGACGGATGGCCGTCCGGCCTTCAAGACCTTCTGGGCCCATGACCACGGGCAGGAAAGGCAGGCCTTCGGCGACTTCATGGCCTTTCTGGACGCCCACCTGAGACAGTATCCCTCGGCCTTTATCTACCACTACAATCACTACGAGACCACGGCCCTGAAAAGGCTGGCGGGCCGATACGGGACCTGCGAGGAACAACTCGACAACCTGTTGCGGCAGGAGCGTTTCGTCGACCTCTACCTGGTCGTTCGGGAGAGCATCCGGACCTCCGAGCCCCGGTACTCGCTGAAGAACCTCGAGACCTTTTACATGCAGCGAAGCGGCGAGGTGGCGACGGCCGCGGACAGCGTCGTCGTGTACAACCGCTGGCAGGAGGCCGGCGATGACGATCTCCTGCGCCAAATCGCCGAATACAACGAAGAGGACTGCGTTTCTACGTGGAAGCTGCGCGACTGGCTGGTGACGCTCCGGCCGGACCATACGTCCTGGTTCCGCGGGCACGGAAGCGGCGGGCACGGAAGCAGCGGGCACGTAAGCGGCGGGGAGGCCGCTGCGGCGACGCCGGCTCGCAAGGAATGGGAGATCGAGTGCGAGGACTGCCAGCGCAGGTTGGGCGTTTTCGAGGAGGACCCGCCCGAAGACGGCCGGCGTGTCGCGGACCTGCTGGAGTTCCACAATCGGGAGGCCAAGCCCGAATGGTGGGCCGCCTTCGAACGCCGCGACAAGACGACGGATGAACTGATCGAGGACGTGGAGTGTCTGGGGGGATTGGAAAAGTCGGGGGAGCCACCCGTACAGGACAAAAGATCGATGGTATACACATTCCGGTTCCCGCCCCAGGACTTCAAACTCAAGACCGGAGACCAGGTCGCGAATGCGCAGACCATGGACAGGGCCGGTACGATCCAGGAGATCAGCGAATCGCGCGAAATCGTCCGGGTCAGGCAGGGGCCGCGCGTACAGCCTTTGCCTTCAATCGCTTCCATCGGTCCCGGCGGACCTGTAAACGCGAAGGTCATCCGGGAGGGGATCTACCGCCATGCGGAGCGGTTCATCCGGGACGCGAAGACCCCGCGGGCCGCCACGGACCTGCTTCGCCGGGCGATCCCCCGGATCAGGGGACGGATCCCGGGCGCACCGATCGTCGAGCCCGGCAGCGAAGGGATAAACGGCTACCTGGATGCCGTGGAGAATCTCGACCGCAGCTATCTCTTCATCCAGGGTCCGCCCGGCGCCGGCAAGACCTATACGAGCGGTCATCTCATCGTCGCGCTGATCGAGAGAGGGCATAGCGTCGGCATCGCGTCCAATGCGCACCAGGCCATCCACAACCTGCTGGACATGGTCGTCAAGGTAGCGCGGGACCGGGGCGTGTCCTTCCGTGGCGTCAAGAAGAGCAGCGGGGGCAATCCGGACAGCGTCTACAAAGGGGAGTTCGTTACGAACGTCGACAGCGTCGGGGACATCAAACGCGATGCGAACCTCTACGCCGGGACTGCGTGGCTGTTTTCCGACGAACGTATCGCCGACTGCCTGGACTACCTCTTCATCGACGAAGCGGGACAGGTGTCGACCGCCAACGTCGTGGGCATGTCGTCGTCGGCCACGAACATCGTCCTGGTGGGCGACCAGATGCAGCTGGGCCAACCCATGAAAGGCATCCATCCGGGCGAGGCCGGCATGTCGGTCCTGGAATATCTCCTGCAGGGCAGGGACACCATTCCTGCCGACCGCGGCATCTTCCTGGGGACGACCTGGCGCCTCAAGCCGAGTATCTGCCGGTTCGTTTCCGACGCTTTCTACGACAGAAGGCTGGAGAACCATCCCGAAACCACGCGGCGCAGGCTGTTGCTGGAGAAGACGGAACTCCCCGAAGAGGGCATCGTCATGATCGCGGCGGATCACGTGGGATGTTCCCAGAAAAGCGTAGCGGAGGGCAGGGTCGTCAGGGCCTGCTACGAGGACCTGCTGGGGCAGTCCTTCGCGGACGGCCGCGGCGGGACCCGTACGCTGGCCGAGTCGGACATCCTGGTGGTCTCGCCCTACAACGTGCAGGTCAACCACCTGCGGTCGGTGTTGCCTGACGGCGCGCGGGTGGGCACGGTGGACAAGTTCCAGGGGCAGGAAGCGCCCGTGGTGCTCGTCTCCATGGTGACGTCCACGGCCGAGGACCTGCCCCGGCACATGGAGTTCCTGTTCAGCCGGAACCGGCTCAACGTGGCCGTCTCGCGGGCGCAGTGCCTGGCCATCGTCATCCTCAATCCACGACTGCTGGAGGCCCCGTGCAGGACCGTGGAACAGATGCGTCTGGTCAACGTGTTCTGCCGGCTGGAGCAGTACGCCTACGGGCTGGAGCAGTACGCCCGCGGGCTGGAGACGGATATCGAAGCCGAGGAAGAAGCGGCGCGGTGATCCGGGCCTGCGGACCGCTCAGCGCACGCGGCCGATGACGGCGGTCTGGTCGTCGAACTGTTCCACGCCGAGAGAAAAGTCGCGGACGTTGGCGAGGATCCGTTCCAGGATCTCCTCGCTGGACCGGTCGCGGTTTCGTGAAAGGACCCGGCGAAGGCGCGCTTCTCCGAAGTCTTCATCCTCCCTGTTGAGCGCGTCCGTAATGCCGTCGGTATAGACCGCGAAAAGATCGCCCGGGTCGACGCTGACGGAGGATTCCTCGAATTCCGCTTCCGGGAACAACCCGATCGGGTATCCGCCGCTTTCGAGCAGCGCGACATCATCGCTGCCGCTGCGCAGGAGCAGGGGTGGATTGTGCCCGGCGCAGCAGTAGTTGAGCCGGGACGTCTCCACGTGGTACGTGCAGATGAATACCGTGGCGAATCGTTCCGGCGCCGTGCTGTGGCACAGGTAGACGTTGAGGCGGGCCATCAGCCTGGACAGCCGGTCCGGGCTGCCCTCCAGCGCGGGGTCCAGCGCCTGGGACCGCAGGGACGCCTGCAGGCCGGCCATCATGAGCGCCGCCGATATGCCCTTGCCCGAGATGTCGCCGACCACGATATCCAGCATCCGGTCCCGGTGCTCGATGAAATCGTAGTAGTCTCCGCTGACCGTGCGGGCGGGGATCCAGGCGCCGGCCAGCTCGAGGGGACCCCGCCGCGGCGGCACGTTGGGGATGAAACGGGCCTGCACCTCCCGGGCCATGGACAGTTCCGTCTCGATGCGCTCCTTTTCCCTTTCTTCATTCATCAGAATCTCGATGCTCTGCGCCATGGTGTTGAAGGAACGGCCGAGTTCACCAAGCTGATCCCGCGTCGTTTCTTCCACGCGAAAGTCCGTCCTGCCGGCCCGAATGGCTTCCGTACCCTCGTACAGGCCGCGCACCGCCGAGGTAATCCGCCGTGAGACGAGCAGTCCGATCATGAAGGAGATCACTTCGAAGCAGACGAATACGGCGCACAGGGCGATGACGACGAAAAACAGCGGAGGGAAACCGGACAGCAGCATGTCTCCGGTGACGGTTGCTTCGAAAATGTGTGCCGGATCGAGATCCAGACCCAGGATCGCAATGTCCTGTTCCCCCGAATGCCAGGACCTGACGGAGAATGAAGCGGCCCACGGAACGTGTTGCGCCCCCAGGACCGGCAGCCGCGACCTTTCCACTTCCGATGACAGCGGATCGTAGACGGTGACCTCTTCGTAATCGACCGGTCCTGACCGAAACGCGACCTGCGTGCCCAGGTCTTCCCATATCCTGGTCCGGTAGACCTCGCCCAGCGGCTTGTAGGAGAGGACGTACAGGTTCCGTCCGTGGAATTCGATCGCGGTGCCGGCGCGGAAGGACAGCGCGGCGGGACCGTCGGCCAGGCTGTCGAATACTACGTCGGCGAAATGGTCTTCCCGGAGCAGCCAGTCCGGGAGGGTTCCCGGCGCATCGAAGGGGGGTGCGGCAAGCACCGGCCGGCCATCCTCGAATACGCTGATCGACAGGCCGGTGAGATCGGGATTGTCCCGCAGGGTCTCGTCCACGATCCCGGCGAAAGGCGGTCCGTCTTCCGAAGCCGTCCTCAGCAGGGCCAGTTGCATGTCGACCGGTATTTGGTCGAGCCGGTCGACGGTTTCTTCGATATGGCGGGTGACCAGGTTGGTGCCCAGGGTGCCGATCCAGAGCCATCCGACGAGTATGCTGATGGCCGAGGCGATGCACAGGGGGGCGATGCCGGCGAAGAGGAAGACGACGAGTATACGGTTCCGCACTTTCCACAGCAATTGGTTCCGCAGCCCCGAAAAGGCCTTCCACGTGTAATAGAAAACACCGGCGGCCAGGAGGACGACCGACGGCCAGCCGAACCACGGGACCATGAAGGAGAAACCCGCCAGGACCAGCCCCGCGTAGATGCAGCGTTTCATCCAGTGATCCGGGGCCATCCGCTTCAGCGTCCGGCCGATGGCGGACCCGGATCGTGCGGCTATGCCTACAGCGCGCTTCATGGGGATACTCCAGGGGGTTGGGCCGGCGACCAGAACATCGGCCACGCGTCAGTGCCGGTCCACCCGTGGCTCGATGGGCAGTGCGCGGAATTCACGGATCAGGCCGGCCAATTCCTCCGAGGCCGCGCGGTAGAGTGCCTCGCCCTTCTCCACGGTGGCGACGGTGGCGTCGCCGATGACGCCGGAATCGGAGATCCGGGACCACTGGTCCATCATGCGCAGGGGCGAAGCGCCCTTGCCGCGGATCCAGCCCCGCCAGTAGTATTTCGACACGGGGATCTTCACCTCCCGCACCGCCTTGTCCATCTGGATCGCGTCGTCGTTGAGGTAGCGGTAGACCGAGGTCTCGATCTCGTCGGCGTGGGACTGTAGCTCGGAATCGCCGATCTCCCAGAGCTTGGACTGGGCCACACTCCACCAGTTGAGGGTCCCGCAGTGGGCGTCGGTCTCGATGACCGTACGGCGCGAAGCCGTCTCCAGGATGGTGGCGTTGGAGCCGTGGCCGTTGACGATGAGGATCTTGTTGAAGCCGTGGTGGGCCACGCTACGGGTGATGTCCACGACGAAGTCCTGCAGGTGGTCGTCCCGCACGGTGATCGTCCCGGGGAAGTCCATGTGGTGGTCCTCGAACCCGTAGGGCAGGGCCGGCAGGATCAGCACTTCGTCCGGGATGAGTTTCGCGGCGCCTTCGCACACGCTGCTCACCAGGAAGGTGTCCACGTCCAGGGGCATGTGGTAGCCGTGGTCCTCCGTGGACCCGACGGGCAGGATGACGACGGGCTGATCCTCGACTTTCTCCTTCAGTTCGACC
Source organism: Candidatus Latescibacterota bacterium (assembly GCA_022822725.1). GTDB lineage: Bacteria > JAAXHH01 > JAAXHH01 > JAAXHH01 > JAAXHH01 > JAAXHH01. Next base: position 115,123 of record JAJEAN010000002.1, on the reverse strand, counting down.
CAGGTGTAGTGATCGTAGCGGTAGGGGAGGCGTGGGCCCTTCATCTGTGCTCCTTTTGCGGTGCGGCGCCCTGCGGCGAGGCGTCGGGCTCAGTTATTCATGCGCGGCATCACTTCGTGGACGAAGAGGTCCATGCTGTGGAGCCAGGCGTCCTTGTCGTCCCAGTCGTACCCCATGAGGATAAGCGTGCCGAAATCGCCCGTTTCCTCCCGCATCAGGTCCAGCCGGCGAACAACCTCGTCCACGTCGCCGTGGATGATCTGTTCCGTCATCAGGTAGTCCAGGTCGCATTCCGAATCGGGCATGTCCGGGTCCCGTTTCAGCATCTTCCGCCCCAGGCCCTGGTCGAAGAGGCCGCCGAGATATTCGAAGCCCCGGCCCAGGGAATTGTTGCGCACTTTCCGCGCCGCTTCCTCCTTGCTGTCCGCGATGAAGATGCTGCGGCAGATGCGCCAGTCGCCGCGGTCGGGCGTCCGTCCGGCGGCCAGGGCCGCCTGCTCGTACACCCGCCAGTTGTCGGCCACGACGTTGACCGGGGAGATGTTCGCGCTGATGGGCGACCATCCCTTCTGGCCCGCGAGCTTCATGGTGGAGGAGTTCATGCTCATCCCCGGTGCGCAGATGGGCGGATGGGGCTGCTGCAGGGGCTTGTGGATGTACCCGATCAGCGTGTCGTGATCGACGGTTTCTTCCAGGTCGATCTCCCAGAAACGGCCCTTCAGGTGATAGGGCGGGTCCTGGCTCCAGATCTGCAGGATCATCTCGGCCGATTCGGCGGCCATGGCGCTGTTGAGCTTCGGATCGATCTTGTAGAGTTCCAGGTCGGATGTGACGCTGCCCGGACCGAAACACAGGTTGAGCCGTCCATGGGAGAGCTGGTCCATGAAGGCCAGGCGGCTGGCCACGTGGGCGGGGTGGTGATAGGGCAGGCATGTGGGCGCGGTGCCGAGCCGGATGGAGTGGGTCATGGCCAGGGCCTTGCCGATGAAAGCCTCGGGCAGGACGATGTTCTCGAACTTCATGGTATGGCGCTCGCCGATCCAGAACTCGGTGAATCCCAGTTCCTCGCACCGCACGATGAGTTCCAGGTCCTCGTCGTGACACTGCGCCGCCGGCTTGACCGGGTCGTGGAAGGGCATGATGAACATGCCGTAGTTCATATTGGACTCCGATTCGCGGTGTGAATCTCTAACCGTCCGGCGCACTCAGGCGTAACCCAGCGACCGGTTGAACCTCGGCATGACTTCTCTCGCGAACAGCTCCAGGCTGTTGATCCAGGACTCCCGGTCATCCCAGTCGTGGGCGGTCATGATGAATGTGCCGAACTCCCCTGTCTCCTCCATCATGCGGTGCAACTGCCGCACGCACTCATCGGGATCGCCGGCGATGACCTGCTCGCCCATCATGTAATCCAGCGTGCATTCGGAGTCGGGCATGTCCAGGTCCCGTTTCCAGAATGCCCGCCCCGGTCCCAGGTCCGTAAGCTTCATGATGTATTCCAGGCATTTGCCCAGGGAATTGTTCCGCGCCAGTTCACGGGCTTCCTTCGTCGTCTCCGCCACGAAGATGTTGCGGGAGATCTTCCACTTGCGCCGGTCCGGCTCCTGTCCGGCGGATCGCGCGCCTTCCGCGTAGGTCTCCCAGTGGTTCGCCAGCACGTTCGCGGCTACCATGTGGTGGCTGAAGGGGAAATAACCCTTCTGCCCCGCGATGCGGGTCCCGGCGGAATCCCGCATGATCACGGGCACGGACAGCGGCGGGTGGGGTTTCTGCAGGGGCTTGAGATAGACGCCGACGCCCAGGTCCTCGCGGACTTCCCGGTCCACGTGCACCTGCCAGAACCGCCCGTTGATGTCGTACGGGGGATCTGTGGTCCAGAGGGTCATGATCATCTGGATCGCCTCGCCTACCATGGCGCCCGAGTCCTCAGGACGGATCCCGAACATTTCCAGGTCCGTCGGGATCGCGCCGGGACCGAAGCAGATGTTCAGCCTGCCGTGGGAGAGATGATCGAGGAAGGCCAGGCGGCCGGCCACGTGGGCGGGATGGTGGTAGGGCAGGCACACGGGCGCGGCGCCGAGACGCATGCGGCTGGTCAGGCCCAGGGCCTTGCCGATGAAGATCTCGGGCATGACGATGTTCTCATAGCTCGACGAGTGGTGCTCGCCGACCCAGAACTCGCTGAACCCGAGCTCCTCCGACCGCACCAGCAGTTCCATGTCTTCGTCGTAGCACTGTCCCGGCGGCTTGGCCGGGTCGTGCACCGGCATGAGGAACATGCCAAAGTCGATCATGTCGCACTCCCTTATCTGATTGAATCCCGTTCCGGCTCGAATATTGAATCCCGTTCCGGCTCGAATGAGGTCCGATGCCCGGGTTACAACAGTCCCCTGCGTCGCTTGTTCCTGATGGTTTTCTCCACGAATCCGGGTCCGCACAGGGCGTCGAATCCACTGCCCGGAAACCGTGCCGCCCATTCGTAGACCGTCCTGACCCGCGCTTCGTCGCCGCCTAAGGTGGACGGTTCGGCCCGTGCCGCGTCCAGCGCTTCGATGACGGTGTCCGCCATCCGGTTGTAGAGCCGGTCAGACCAGTCGGACGCAGTTGCGCCGCCCCGGCGCGCCTCCTGGTACCAGGCCATGGCGTTGAACTGGACCGTTCTCGACCGGGGATAGAAGGAACACATCAGGTTCCAGTCGTCGCCTTCCCGTTCCTGGTCGCCCGATGCCCGGAAATCGGAACGGAGGAGGACGGAAGGGATGTCGAGCATCTTCGCCATCATGAACTCCACCACCGTGCCCGAGTCCAGGTCCGTCCCGTCGAAGTTGAAAAGACCCAGGTCGCAGGCCATGACCTGCATGAGGTCCTGGTTCCGTATGTCGACCATCCGTTCCGTGGCCTGTTCGAGGTCCTGGGGCAGGACGCAGGCGTAACGCCCGCCGGACCGGCGATCGACGGCGCCGGCCAGCAGTTCGTTCCCGGCGAGGTGCTTGTGGTCGAAGAGATCGCCGGCGAAGTACACGGTGTAGGTCGTCATGCGCTACCGCTGCCCGAAGGGTCCTTCCCGTCGCGCCCGGTATGGCGCTTGCCGATTTCGGCGGCCTCCGGGCCGCAACCTGTGATCATCACGCCATCGTCGATTCTGTCGGTCACGTTGTCGGGATTCACCCCGTCCAGGAAGGCGACGCCATTGGCCTTGCATGCCTTCAGCACCGCGGCCCGCGCGGCGATCATCTCCGGTGGGTAGGGCGGGTCGTGGCCGTCCGGGTACCCGAAGGACATCCCCATGTCGCCCGGACCCCATTCGGCGAAGGCGATGCCGGGCACTGCGAGGCTCTCGTCGACATTGGCCAGGGCGCGCTGGTTCTCGATCTTGAGACCGAGCATCAGTTCCCCTTCCGGGTTCAGGGGCCAGACGTCGGCCCTCTGCACGTAATCCTGTACGGCCACCCCCCAGGTGCGCGCGGCAAAGCTCTGGCCTCCTGAGCCGCGCTGGCCCACTTCGAGTCCGTCTCCCACACCCCGGGTATGGAAGGGATACCGGGCGGCTTCCACGAAGGCCCGCACGGCGCCCGGCGTCTCCGCGTGGCACAGCAGGAGCCCGTGGACGCCCAGGGCCAGGAGCTGCTTGACCATCCATGCATTGGCCCGCATGACGGCCTCGCTGGTCCCGTTCGTGGGCAGCGTGACGATGACGCAGGGCGTCAGGTGCCCTGACGGCGCGGGACCGCCGTCCACCAGCCCGGTCATGAAGGCCTTGAGACGGGACAGGTCGAAGAGGCCGTGCTCCATTTCGACGCACAGGTAGTCCTGCCAACTCCCGGAGGCTTCGACGCCCTTTTCGTAACTCAGTTCTCCGGCGCCGCCGTAGTAAATGGGTTGGCCCCGCTTGAGCAGTTCGACGGCACGGTTTACGGTGGGCATTTCTTGCTCCTGTGTAATTTGCGGGCCGCCGGGAAAGGCGGCGGTGTCGGTTAACAGTCGGTACGCGCCAGTCAAGTCCGGCGCGTCATCGGTACCCGGCGCGTCACGGACGCTCCCAACGTGTCACGGACGCTCGAAGGGCAGCAGAGACGCCAGGCCGGTATCGTCGGCCAGCCCCGCCAGGTTCTCCGCCGCCATCCTGGTCAGGGGAACCCCTTTGCGTTTTGAAACGGCCTCGCTGTCGCGTTCCATTTCGCCCGGAACATAGGTGCGTTTCACCCCGACCGCTTTAGGCGCTTCCCGCATGCGGCGGATGAGTTCGTCGATACGTTCGTAGTAGTCTTCCAGCGGCATCATGGCGCATACGTCGATGGCCATGAAAGTGTGCCCCTCGTCGCAGGCGTCGTCCGAGACCTTGGCCCAGGAAAGGATGTCCGTCGTGACCCCCGCGCCGGCCAGCACCCCGGCCAGGGATTCCACCAGCAGTGCCAGGCCGTAGCCCTTGTGCGCGCCGAAGGGCGTCAGGGCGCCGGTGACCGTGAATACGCCGGGGTCCGTCGTTGGAAGGCCCTCCGCGTCGGTGAGCCATCCATCGGGAAGCGGTTCGCCCCGGTCCTGGTACGAGGCGACCTTGCCCCCCGCCACCGTGCTCATGGCGATGTCCAGGACGATGGGAGGCTGGGCACGGGCCGGGACGGCATAGGAGAACGGATTGTTGCCGATCGCCGCGCCCCGGCCGCCGGGAATGTTCATGACTACGTCGGTGTTGCTCATGGCGATACCGATCTGGGGCCGGTCCGCTCCGGTCTGGTGCCGGTCCGCATGCTCGACCGCCATGATCGCATAGGCCGATGCCGCGCCGAAGTGGTTGCTCCGGCGGACCGTGGACATACCGATCCCGCACGCCGCGGCCTTGTCCATGGCCACGGCCATGCCGAAACGCGATGCCACCATGCCAACGGCCTGGTGGGCGTCGATCCGCGCCCAGGCCGGACCCTGTTCCGTGACTTCCGGTACGGCGGTTACATCAATGCCGCCGTCGCGCATCAACTGTACGTAACGTCTCAGCGCGACCGTGCCGTGCGTGAAGATGCCGCGCATGTCGGTGCGGATCAGGACGTCCGCCGTCCGCCTGGCGTCCGACTGCGACAAACCCGCCGTGCCCATCGCCGCGGTACAGAAGTCCGCGAGCGGTTCGGGCGGTGTTCGCAGCAGGTAGCGGTGATCTTCCGATGGAGACCGGCGGGAAACGGTATCCAGTCTGATGCCTTTCTGAGGGCGAGCTTAGCCGTCGCCGCGAATTCCGGTGGTTACCCGGTCGAAACCGCTGATCATGTAATTGTAGTCGCAGTCGACCTGGATCCAGTCGACGCCCCGGCTGCTCCAGCGCCGGCCGAAGGCGTACTGCGAACCCATGCCCATGCCGATGGACAGGCCCGCTTCGTGTCCCACGTCGATGATACGCTCCATGGCGGCCACGACCTCGGGGTGGTCGAGTTGCCCGAGCACGCCCATGGAACCGCTCAGGTCCACGGGGCCGATGACCAGGCTGTCCAGTCCCGGTATGGCCGCGATGGCGTCCAGTTCGCGGCAGGCCTCGATATGCTCGATCTGGACCGAAACGAACAGGTCGCGGTTCATCGTCTCAACGTAAGCGTCGAAATCCGTGGACAGGGCCCGTCCGTAATTTGAAGGGCGATGGGGCCCGAAGCCCCGGTCCCCCATGGGCGGATAACGGCAGGCGTCCACCACGCGGCGCACTTCACCGGCGGAACGGACCTGGGGGACGATGATCCCCGGCGCGCCGGCGTCCAGGACGGGTTTCACGTGCCCGATGTCGCTTGAAGGCACCCGGACCAGCGCGGCGGTCCGGCCCGCCCGGGCGGCCACGAGGTGTCCCGTCACCGATTCGAGGTTCATCGCCCGGTGCTCGGTGTCGATCCAGATGAAGTCGGCCGAATCGCACAGGGCCTCGGTCACGGACGGATCGGTGAAGGTCACGCTGGCGCCAAGGCACAGCCTGCCCGCTGCAAGCCGTGCCCTGAACGTGTTGATTTCTTTGGAAAACAACCGATACTCCAAGGAATGGGACGTACGGCTGACCGTCGCGCCGCTTCCGGGGTGCCGGACCGCCTGGCCGCGCCTTTCTACCGAACCGCCGGGCATTGCCTGCCCGCCAGATCGCTAGGCCGCGCCTTCCCGCCAGGGCCCCCAGATGGCGTAGGTCAGCCCCGGCCGCTGCATGTTGACGAAGAGCGTCTCGCCGTCCGGGCTGAAGGTCGCCCCGGCGAATTCGCCCCGGTAGGCGATGCCGGCCACGTCCCGGGCCACGTCGAATACTCGTCCGTCGCTGGTCAGGCCCCGGATGTGCTGGATGCCTTCGCGGTTGTCCTCGCACACGATCAGGCCGCCGCGGGGACTCACGCAGACGTTGTCGGGCGCGGACATGAGCGTGGCGTCGGGCGATTCGAACAGGAGCGTCAACACGCCGTCGTCATTGCCCTCGGGACGAAATTCCCACACTTGCCCGAGGCGTTCGTCGCCCCCTCGGGTCGACGTGAAGAAGATGCGCCCATTGCCGTACCAGCATCCTTCCAGCCGGTCGAAGGCGGCGCCGCCCTTGTCGGCCCCCTCCTTGTACACGAGGTTCCGGTCCAGGCCGGCCCCTGCAGGGTCGGGGTCTTCGATCTCCACCCAGGTCACGGGAAGGGCCATGCCCATGGTCTGGCCGTTGCGTGTGTCGTATCCCGGCCGGTCCCGGACCGCGAGCATGCGCAGGCGGCCGCCCCGGGCGAGTTCGCCGGGATGATCGGGAAGGTACTGGTAGAAACCGCTCGGGTTCTGGTCCTCGGTCTCGTAGACGGCGCCGGTGGCGGGATCTACGGCGATGGCTTCGTGGACGAACCTTCCCATGGCGGTCAGGGGTTCGGCCGCCACGGTCTCCTCGGCGTCGGCGGGCACCTCGAAGCAGTACCCGTGGTCCTTGTCGTAACCGCCGAGGTACTGGAGCCAGCGCGCACTGAAGAACCGGTCCGTTCCCATCGTGGTCTCTTCGCAGGTGATCCAGGAGCCCCAGGGGGTGGGACCGCCGGCGCAGTTGTGGAGCGTCCCGCCCACGCTCACGAAATCGCGGACCAGTTCGCGGGATTCGGGATCGACGATCAGCGTCGTCACCCCGCCGGGCGCGGTAGGATCATAGGCTGCCGACTTGTTGCCGATGGCTTCGACCGGACTGCCCGTGTTGATTTCGTGGTTGCGCAGGAGCCGGACCATACCGTCCATGGGAAAGGCGGCCATGCCGTCGTGGGCGGCGGGTGTGGGATGACCGTCTGACATGAGGCCGCCTTTTTTCCCAAAGACGGTATAGGAGAATCCGGGCGGCAGTTCAAGCAGGGTTTCCCCCGTATTCTGTGCGGTTACGGGCGAAAGGGGACCGTATCCCCCTTCCCCGCGGGGCGCCACCAGGTTGGCATACCCGTCGGACATGGCCCGGGCGCGCCGGGCAATCAGGCCCTGCAGCGCCGTGCCGCCGATGGTCATCGCGCCTACGGATATGGCGGTGTTTCGAATAAAAGTACGGCGGTTGAGACGGGACACTTTCGCAGATCTCCTTAGATTGCTTATCCCGCGACAGCGGCGTATATCTTGCGGTAACGACGAAGCGCGAGGACGGGTCGGCTCACGACTGGATTCGATAGATAATGTAGTCGAAATTGTACTCTAAAGCAAGGTGCGTTATGTGCTATTTCGCATCGTGCGTCAACCGAATTTGATAAACACGAGTCCGGCGACGATCATCACCACCGAACCCACCTTCAGCGGGGTGATGCGTTCTTTTAGAAAGACGAATCCCAGCACCGCACCGAGCACCACGGCGAACTCCCGCAACGCGACGATGTAGCCCACCTGCCCCACGGTCATGGCGAAGAGGATCATCAGGTAGGCGGCCGTGGATCCGATGCCGATCAGTGCCGCGGCGCGCCAGGTCTCCGCCAGTTTGCGCCAAAGGCGACCGCGGTCGCGGACGGCGACCAGGGGGGTGACCAGCGCGGCGCTCAGCATGAACATGCCGAAGATATAGACGACGGGATGTACGACACTCACGCCCACCTTGTCCACGAGGGAGTAGCTGACGATCGTTGCGCCCACCCCCAGCGCCGAGACGAAACCGCGTCTCGCGTCCCTCGCGCGCCCGACGATTGAGATCCCCATGGATAGTATGCCGATACAGATCAGGGCTATTCCGGACACGCCGTAGAGCGTCAGCGATTCACCGAGCAGCAGCCATCCCAGGAAACCCGTAAGACCGATCCCCGATCCGCGGGCGATGGGGTATACCAGCGAGATCTCGCCGTGTTGGTAGGCCCTGGCCAGCAGCAGGAAATAAAAGGAATGGATGATCCCCGTGGCCACCACGTACAACCAGCCGTCCGCCATCATCGCCAGGAATCCCGCCGTGCCCTGGGAAACGGCCACGCCCGCCACGAAGGGCAGCAGCACGAGGCCGCTGATCCACAGGGACCACCAGAACACGGTGAGGTCCCCGGCGTTTTGACGGGCAACGAAATTCCACGTGGCGTGCAGTACGGCGGAGAGCAGGACGAATACGAAGAGTTCGGTGGACATGGGCGGGATCTGAAGTGGGCTGGATCAGGGTGGAGAAATGTGCTGGCGGCCGGTCGGCAGATCGTCCGGTCGGACACGGCCGGTCGGACACGGCGTGCGAAATGGCGCGAGGACGGGAACCGACCGATTCCTATATGATTGTAATGCGCGGGCGTGTCAACGTTAGAATCCCCTCGTTGACCGGGTGATAACTGAATTCATTTGGGCCGGCCTCCTTCGTTATGTACCTTGGGATACGCAGCCTTTACTTCCAACAAGCGGGCCATCATCTCGAAATAAGAAAACTGAATCTACAACGCCCGGGTTCCAGGTCAATCTTGGAGGACCGCACCGGGTTCCGTCGCAGGGGATACCCCGTGATCCGGCACTACATCGTATCCGCCTTCCGGCATATCGCGAAGAGCAAAGGCGTGTTCACCGCGAACGTCTTCGGATTCACCCTGAACTTCATCGTGGTGATCTTCGGGCTGAACTACGTCCTTTTCGAAATATCCTATGACAGGTTTCACGAAAATGGAGACCGGATTTACCGGACTGTGATGTCTATACCCCAATATGACTTCACGTCGGCCAATACCCCCGGTCCGTTTGCTCCGACCCTCGTGGCGGCCTACCCGGAAGTGGAATCGGCCGTTCGTATTCGCCATGTGCAGTCCATGCAGTTCAACAGATCTCCGAATGACCACGATGAATCCGATGCGTTTACCGTCGCATACGCGGACCCCGATGTGTTCTCTGTGCTCTCCTTCGGGCCGATCGCGCCAGCGGTGATCGCCGGGTTCCACCGGCCGAATACGGCGCTGATCAGCCGAACAATGGCCGGGAGGATCTTCGGAGACAAGGATCCGACGGGGGAAGTGCTTTACTCGGACGGGCTGGAATCGGGACTTGTGGAAGTGATCGGCGTCATGGATGATGTGCCCCGTAACTCCCACCTGCGGCCGGACGTCTTCGTTCCCTTCGACATGGTTCCCGATAACATGATCGGATGGGGGGCGAGCCAGTTCTTCACCTACGTAATGCTGACCGATGGCGAGGAAGGAACATTGCGCAGCATCCGTGAGAAACTGGAAGGATTCCCCGCCCAGTACGTTCCTCAGGACCAGCCGGCACATGAATACGATCTCGAGCCCCTATTCGGTGTCTACTTTTCGCCGCACTGGGCACCTGAAAAGGGGGACATCAACTACGTCTACTTCGCCCTCGTGTATCTGGTGCTCATATCTTTCATGACCGTGGCGAACTACATGAACATCAACATCGCCCACCTGGTGCGGCGGGTGAAGGAGATGGGGCTGCGCAAGTCCTTTGGCGCCGGCAGGACGCAGGTCGTCAGCCAGTTTGTCGTCGAGACTTTGGTGAACTGCCTGGCGGGGGTGGGTATCGCAATCCTGTGCGTTCTCATTCTCAGGGCGAGTCATTTCCCGATTCTGGAACATCTTTCCCGTTCCGCATTCAGCGTCGATTACACGTTGACCGTTGGCGTGTGCTTTCTGCTCATCGGTCTCATTGCGGGAATTGGCCCGGCTTTCGTGTTCTACCGCGTCAATCCGGTCGATATGATGGCGAACCGGGTATCCAGCAACTGGACTGCCAGTTCGCTGCGCAAGGGACTGCTGTTCTTTCAGCTCGCGATTTCCGTGGCCCTGCTGGTGCTCACCTCGCTGCTCTACAACCAGGTGTCCTATTTGACCGCCAAGCCGTTGGGGTATGAAAAGGAGCACAAGATCGTTGTTCCGCTGGCCGCGTCGTCTGACCAGCACCAGCGTCTTGCCGAGGGTTTCAGCAGAAGTCCCCACGTGGTCAGTGTCGGATCCTCCAGAGGATATCCGGGCAACTTCCGTGTTCTGCGGGTCCCGTGGAGTATCAGGGGGACTGAAACCGAACTGAGCATCGGGATGCTAACCATTGGGCGCGACTTCTTCGAAACGCTCAAGATCGGACTGCTTCACGGCAGGAACTTCCGGGATGACGAGTTGCGCAACGTGGTCATGTTGAATGAAACCGCCTTCAACGCCCTCGGACTGGATGAAGAAGACGTAGGCACCGTGCAGGAAATCGTGGGGAGGGTGCGCGTCGTGGGCATCACAGCCGATTTCCACATCTGGTCGCTCCATCATGCCATCGAACCTCTGATGTTGAGTTATTCGGATGACCGCCTGACCCATCTTATCGTGGATATCGAGGCGACGAACCAGGAGGCGGCCCTGGACGATCTGTCGCGTACTTTCGCGGAACTGATGCCGGATGCCAGGTTCGATTACTTCTTTCTGGATGAGAAGCTTGCAGCACTCTACAGCAGCGACCGGCAGATCCTGGATACGCTGATCCTGCTGGCCCTGGTCGCCTTCGCACTCGCCGTCGCCGGTATCTACAACTTCGGGGTGTTTTTCACCCTCAACCGGATCCGCGAAGTCGCCATCCGCAAGATACACGGCGCGTCCACGGTCGCCATCGTCCGGATGAACGTCGCGGCCATGTCCAGGTACGTCGCCCTGTCCCTGGTCATCGCACTACCCGTCGTCTACTGGGTGTATGGCCGCTGGATCTCCCAGTACGCGTACCGCGCGGAGGTGTCTCCGTTACTGGTTGCCCTTCCCATACTGGCCATCTATGTGCTGACCTGTATCATGGTTACCCGCGAAACGCTCAAGACCGCCGGCATGAAACCGGCCGAAGTGATCCAGAACGTTCAGCAGTGACCCCACGGTCTACGACCCACGACTCACGGTCCACGACCCACGACCCACGAACCCGTCCGGTCGCCGAAAGGAACAGACATGCCCCTGAAATTCGCCTACCTGGGCCTGTGGCACAGCCACACCGTCATGCACATCCGCGACGCCGCGAGCCGGCCCGGCGAATTCAAACTCGTCGGCGCTTACGAAACAGACCCCGCGATCAGGGAGGCGAAACTGGGCGACTGGTCGGCGGATCTGCCGGACATCCCCGTCTTCGAGTCGATCGAGCAGGCGCTGGACAGCGATGCGGAAGCGATTATCTGCGAGGGCCGCGTCTCGGAGAACCTGGACTACGCAGAGCGGGCGCTGGGGGCGGACAAGCACGTGCTGCTGGAGAAGCCGGCGGGCGTGGACATGCGTCAGCTCACGCGGTTGCACGACATGGCGCGGCGCAAGGGCCTGCATCTCCAGATGGCCTATATGTGGCGGTACAACCCGGCGATTGCCGAAATGATCCGGCTCTGCAGGGCCGGCGCGCTGGGGGATCCCTTCTATTACCGCGGTCACATCCCGAAACCCTTGTCCTATCATGCCCGGCTGGTGGAGGAACTGGACCGGTACAAGGGTTCCCTTTATTTCGAAATGGCCGGGCACCTGGTCGACATCATGGTCACGTTCATGGGCGAGCCACGGCAGGTGGACACCACGTTCGGACAGTTCTACGGAGAGCGGCAGCACGTGGACAACGCGGTGGTCGTCCATCGGTTCGACGGCGGCGGCCTGGGGACGATCGACACCGCGTCCATGCACGTAGAAAGCGGCCTGACCCGTCGGATCGAGCTGTACGGGACACAAGGCACGGCCATCCACACGCCGATCGGTTCGAACAACCTCTCGCTTTCGCTGGCGGATTCCGTCGAGGGTTATACGGCGGGGTGGCAGGAGGTGACCGTTCCCACGCCGCCTGGTCCGCCTTCGCTACTGACCGAACTCGCCGCCTGTATAGCCGGCGCGAAGGAGCCGGACTACAACCTGGACCACGATATGGCGGTGCAGCGCACCCTCTTCGCGGGGTGCGGCATTACCGATGGTACGGCGATGACGGACGTGCCGCATTCGGCAAAAAGCGGTTGACAGGAACCGCGCAATCCGTATATTTAAATGATAGACGACGCGGGGTGGAGCAGTCTGGTAGCTCGTTGGGCTCATAACCCAAAGGTCGGAGGTTCAAATCCTCCCCCCGCTACTCGATTGATCAGGGGCGGTTCCCGGACCGCCCCTGTTTCTGTTTATACCGCTTCCGCCGGGTCCGTGCTGCACGGGGTCACCTGTGGCGAGAGATCCGCGGTGAATCACCCCGGACCGACCATACCGAATAACTTGTGACCGAGGAACCCCGATGGCTGAAATGACCGGCTACCGGTACATCGCGGAGATGCTGCGCGGCTACGGGATCAGGGCCGTATTCCACGTTCCCTATGTCCTGGACGGCACCCTAGTGGAGATGGAGAAACTGGGTATCCGGCGGATCCGGTGCCATTCCGAGAAGGCCGCGGCTTACATGGCCGACGGTTACGCGCGGGTCTCCCGCGGCCCCGGCATCGCCATGGCGCAGTCCGTGGGCGCGGCCAATCTCGCCGCCGGGCTCCAGGACGCCTGGCTTGCCTGCTCGCCGGTCATCGCCCTGACCGGCCGATGGATGCCCCATTACCTCTATCGCCAGGCCTACCAGGAGATCGATCACCGTCCCCTCTACGACCCGGTGACCAAGTTCAACGCCTACGTAGACAGCGTGGAGCAGATACCCTTCCTGCTGCGCCAGGCTTTTCGTGAAGCCACCACGGGCGCGCCCCGTCCGGTCCACCTAGACTTCCTGGGCCTGTCCGGCGATCTCGCGGCGGGATCGAAGCTCGACGCCGAGCCGACCGTGGAATCGTCCTTCCGCCAGTACCCGGCTTTCCGGCCCGAACCGGAGCCCGGGCGCGTGGTGGAGGCGGCCAGCCGCATCGCCAGGGCAGAGCGACCCGTCCTGGTCGCCGGGGGTGGAGTAACGGCGTCCGGCGCACAGGCCGAGGTGGTCCGCCTGGCGGAGAAACTCTCGATTCCGGTGGCGACTTCCCTGAATGCCAAGGGTACGATACCTGAGAACCACCCGCTGTCCGCGGGCGTGGTGGGCACTTATTCGCGAAAATGCGCCAACGAGATCGTCGGCGAGGCGGACCTGGTGGTCTTCATCGGTAGCCATACTGGCGGGCAGGTCACCCACTTCTGGCAGATTCCCCGCCCGGGCACGTCGGTCATTCAAATCGATGTGGACCCTGCCCAGATCGGACGCAATTATCCGGCCGAAATCGCCATCCAGGGTGACGCCAGGGTGACGCTGGAGCGCCTCATCGAGGCCGCGGGCCCGGTACCGGACAGGGCGTCCTGGACGAAGCGCGTGCGCGTGCTCGTGGACCAGTGGCACGCCGAATTCGACGGATTGCTTCGATCCGGCGCCGTACCGATCCGCCCCGAACGCCTGTGCCGCGAAATCACCGAATTCCTCCCACCCGACGCCATCCTCCTGTCGGACACGGGCCATGCCGGCATGTGGACGGGCGCCATGATCGAGATCACGGACCCGGGACAGACCTACCTCCGCTGCGCCGGGTCCCTGGGCTGGGCCTTCCCTGCGGCCATGGGCGCCAAGTGCGCGGCGCCGGACCGTCCCGTCATCTGCTTCACAGGCGACGGTGGATTCTGGTACCATCTCGGGGAACTCGAGACGGCCGCCAGGTTCGGGATCAACACCGTCACGGTGATCAACAACAACCGGTCCTTCAACCAGTGCCGGGACGCTTTCGAAGATGCGAGCGGCGTGCGGGGTCAGGGGTCGGACGACCTGTGGGTCTTCGAGGACGTGGATTTTGCCGGAGTGGCCAAATCCATGGGTTGCAAGGGGATACGCGTAGAGGACCCGGAGCGGATCCGGCCGGCGCTCGAAGAAGCGATGTCGGCGGACGGACCGGTCGTCGTCGACGTGGCCACCGAAATCGACGCCATGGCGCCGAAAGCCTTCGTGCCGCAGTGAGGCAACCCGTATCAGGAAGTATGTCTGTCGAAAAAGCGGAAGCGTAAGTTATTGCTTAGAACCTTGCGCTCTCGGCGTCCGGGAGGATCCCGCCCTCGTCCCTGGGCAGGACCGAGAGGGGCAACGCGATGGAGGAACCTGCGTCGACCGGGAGCGTGATCCCCGTGATCCAGCGGGATTCGTCGCCGGCCAGGAAGACGGCCGCATGGGCCACGTCCCAGGCCGTGCCCTCCGTTCCCAGGGGCGTGGAGCGCCGCCTGAGTTCCCGGTGCGCGTCCGATAATCCGGCGGTGAAGGACCCGTGCAGGTGCCCCGGGGCGATGCAGTTCACGCGGATCCCGTCCCTGCCGTGCTGAACGGCCATGTTGATGGTCAGGGCGATGACCCCGCCCTTGGAAGTCTCGTAGGCGACGTTATACGACCATCCACTCCGGATTCCGTCGATGGACGCCACGTTGATGATGGATCCGCCCCCGGAATCCATCATCGCCGGTATGGCGTACCGGCTCGCGAGCATCATGGACTTGAGGTTTACTTCCATGATCTCGTCCCAGTGCTCCTCGCGCACGTCCACCACCGTGCCGGGATGGCTGAGCCCCACGTTGTTGAAGAGGATGTGCAACCCGCCGTACCGGTCTATCGCGGCTTCGGCCATGGCCCGGCAGTCCGCCGACCGGGTCACGTCCCCGGTGAAGACCGACGCCGTCCCCCCTTCGTCTTCGATGACGACCAGGGTCTTTCCGGCGTTCTCTTCGCTTCGGTCCGCCAGCAGCACCTTCGCGCCTTCCCGGGCGAGTAGTACTGCGGTCGCCTGACCGGTGCCCGCCGCGTCGCTCTGCGTACCCGCGCCGGTCACGATGGCCACCTTGCCGTCCAGGCGGAGTTTTCGAGTCGACATCAAAACTCCCTGTTTTAGAATATCTCCGCGCCACCCGAGACCACCAGGTCCACGGCCGTGAGGTAGTCCGACTCCGGTGAGGCCAGGAAGGCGACCGTCCGGGCCACGTCGTCGGCCCGGGCCACGCGGCCGAGGGGAGAAATACCAGCCTTTTCCTGGACGAACTCCCGGTGGGCTTCGCTGTCTTTCCACGATTTGGCCGAGATTGCGCCATCGGATACGGCCTCGGCAATGAATCCCACGCGTTCGGTATCGACCGCGGTGGGCGACACCGAGTTGACGTTGATCCCGTGGGGACCGAGTTCCTGCGCCAGGGCCTGGGTGAACCGGATGATGGCGGCCTTGGAAGCGCAGTAGGCGGAAAACCGCTTCCGCCCGATCCTGCCCGACGTGGACGCGATGTTGATGATCTTGCCGCCCTCACCCCGTTCGATCATGTGGCGCGCCGCGGCCCGGCACATGAGGAACACGCCCTTGGCGTTGACGTTCATCTCCTTGTCCCAGGCTTCCTCTTCCATGTCGACGACGAGGACCCGGTCCTTGCCCGGCAGGGAACCGGCGCCGTTCACGAGGATGTCGACGCGGCCGAACCGGTCGATTCCCCCGGATACGAGCCGTTCCACGTCGTCTGCTTTCGAGACGTCGGCCAGGATGGCCTCCGCGTGGCGTCCCTCCGCCTCGATCTCCCTGACCACGGAGGGCAGTCCCTGCCACTGCGACGAGTCGCCGGGATAGGGATTGGCGACCAGGTCGCTCACGATGATGTCCGCGCCTTCCTTCGCAAGCCGGATGGCAACGGCCCGGCCGATGCCCCGTTCCCCGCCCGCGCCAGTGACCAGGGCGGTTTTGCCGTGAAGGTTGTACATTATTGATCTTCTGTGCGGATGGTTCCGTTTCTATTTGTGTAGCTTTGCAGATCAGCGAACACACCAATCACGCCGAAAACCGCACCTGGAGACCCAGTGCGCGCACGATGCGAATTACCGTTGAGAACGCGGGATTGCCGTTCTCCGACAAGGCCTTGTATAAACCCTCGCGGCTCATTCCGATTTCACGGGCGAGCCAGGTCATGTTCCCCGATCGGGCGATATCATTCAATGCGGCTCGAATGAGACTGCCATCGCCTGGATCCTCTTTCGCGCATGCTTCCAGGTAAAGGCGCGCGTCTTCCGGGCTGTGCAGATGCTCCGTAACGTCCCATTTTGAGAATGCTTCACTCATGTTTGCCTCCATTCTTTCGCAAGCCTGGCGGCCGACTCAATAGCAGTCTAACATTACGTATCAGTCGTTTTTATTGATCCTGATCTTGCCCCGCAATCCTATTCGCCCTCTCTCCGCGGCCGTACCACGGTTTCGCCGTCGTCTTCCACGAGGGGGTGGTGATAGATGTAGGGCGGTTCCAGCACGGCGCGCTGCGCCTCGGTCAGTTCGGAGGCCCATTCGGGCGGGTTCGTTTCGTAGATGCCGCCGGCGTAGTGCAGGTACTTGGGCGTGTACCGGTACAGGGCGACCCGCCGGTCGTGCCTGCCGTGCCAGGGCAGGGTGCCGTGGGCGGTGGCCTCGTTGAAGATCACCAGGTCCCCCGCCTGCTGTACGATGTGGTGGACCAGGTCCTGGTTGGCCTCCCAGGTCAGGATGTCCTCGGGACAGGGAAAATTGGCCTTGTGGCTGCCCGGGATGACGCAGAGCCCGCCCGCGCCGGGGTCCACGTCCGCCAGGGCGAACTGGCATACGATCAGGCCCGAGCGCATGCGGCCGTTGTGATAGTGGTAGTAGCGGGAACCGTTGAAGGTCGCATTTCCGGAGCCATGGATCTTGAGCCCCTCGCAACCCGCTTCGGCGACCAGCACGTCGACGCCGTGGTCGAGCTTCCAGCCGCGGCCGAAGAGGGTGTTGAGATAGGGTATGATCTTCGCATGGGCCAGGAGGTCGCGGAAGGGCTGGCACCAGGGCTGCGGCCAGGTGAGCATGCCCTCGTAGTGCCGAAAGGGGGCGTACCTTCCTTCGAAAGGCCGGCCCCGCCAGTCGCCGCTGAGTTCGTTGGGTCCGTCGTAAGAACCGAGCCGGTCGGGATTGGCGTCGAGCGCTTCGTTCAGCGCCCGTACTTCGCCCTCGTCCAGGAAACCGCGGACGTGCAGAAAGCCCTGCAGGTCGTACAGGTACTGTTCCTCTTCGCTCATGGTGGAAAAGGCCGGCGATTCGGGCATGGAGCATCTTCCCTGGAACCCATTCGATCCGAACCGTCAAACGGGTGCTGGAATCCTGTGCGTCGATGCACAGAAAGAAAGCCTTCACGGTCCGGTACGCAACAACAAAAGGCGCTTCCAGGGCGGCGTGTCGGAGCCCACAAAAGGCCTTGACAGCCATGCCTGCCCCGGTTAACGTCCTCAAGTCCATTTTCCATGGTGAACGCCGTTGCGCGACCCGGAACGGACGCTGAAATCTCTCCTGGAATACCACGCACCAAAACTGCGGGATGCCGTGTCCGAAGAACCCGAAGTACCCGAACAGATCGAAGCGCAACATCTCGACCGTCCGACCGTACCCGAACTGGACGAGATCCTGGGCGTTCCCTTCAAGGTGCTCGACGACGGGTTCGTCCGCGTCGTGGACTACATGGGCAGCGATCATTCCATCGTGCAGGCCGCCCGGGTGTCCTACGGCGCCGGTACCCGCCAGGTGCACCAGGACCGGGGGCTGATCCGCTATCTCATGCGGCATCAGCACACCACCCCTTTCGAGATGTGCGACATCAAGATCCACCTCCGGGTGCCCATGGACTGTTGGCGGCAGTGGATCCGGCACAGGACGGCTTCGGTCAACGAGTACAGCACCCGCTATTCGCTGGCGATCGACGCGGCCCAGGCCACATCGCCCGATGCCTGGCGGATTCAGGCAGAGGGCAATCGCCAGGGCAGCAGTGGTTTCGTCGACGCGGAACTGGGTGCGCGTTTCACCGAGCGGGAACGGGAACTCCAGGAGGCCGCCCGGACCCGGTATGAAGAACGCATCGAGGCCGGTATCGCCCGGGAACAGGCCCGCAAGGACCTGCCCCTTTCCACGTACACGGAAGCCTACTGGAAGGTGAATCTCCTGAACCTGCTGCGGTTCCTCCTGCTGCGCATGGATGATCACGCGCAATGGGAGATCCGGCAGTACGCCCATCTGATCGGGCACCGCATCGTGTCGGTCTGGTGTCCCATCGCCTGGCAGGCCTTTCTGGACTACAGCGTGAACGCCATGCAGCTGACCCGCCTCGACTGGGAAATCATACGGGCGGTCCAGGCGGGTGACAATGGAAAGCTCCATGAGCTGCTGGTGGAATACCGATTCGTTTCAAAGTCAGGCAAGCTGCGCCGCAGCCGGGAGCGGGACGAGCTCGAGGCCAAGCTGGATAAGCTGAACATGCCGGTTCCGTGGCGGTCCGGCGACGATCCCGCCTAGCACGACCGGAAAGCGGTGACGGATGAACCGAGGCAGCCCGAAACCCGTATCCCGCAGATTCGATATCGGCGACGCCGGCACGCGGCGCGGTATCCTCGACGCCCTGGAAAACCTCGGCCCGACGGAGCGCAGGACCGAAGACTGGTGCGACTGGGTACTGGCGTTCGAGGACGAAGGTGAAAGACTGGTTCTCAAGCAGTACAGGAAAGGGACCCTGATGGTCCAGGGACGGGCGGACCATCTGCTCCAGGTGATCCTGCACGTGCTCTCGCCCTTTCTTGATGAGCCCGCTGAAACGGCCGGCACTGGGTCCGGCGACGGCGCTGGGCCTGGAGCTGCCGCTGGGTCCGGCTCCGGCGCTAAATCCGGCACTGGCGCCGTGACCCGGAAGCTTCCCCTTCCACACATCGGGACGGACGAATCCGGCAAGGGCGACTATTTCGGTCCGCTGGTGGTCGGCGGCGTCCTCGTCGAAACCGGGACGTGGAAACGGCTGGCGACCCTGGGAGTCCGGGATTCCAAGAAGCTGGGGGACGACCGGTGCCGCAAGCTGGCGGCCGAGATCAGGCGGATCTGCGTGGGGAAATACCGCGAGGTGATCATCCCGCCTGAACGGTACAACACGCTGTACGAGGAATTCCGGCGGGAAGGCAGGAACCTCAACCATCTGCTGGCCTGGGGACACGCCCGCACCATCGAAAGCCTGCTGGAATGCGCCCCGTGTCAACTGGCCGTGACGGACCAGTTCGGCAACGAAAGCTACATCCGGTCCCGGCTCATGAAAAAGGGCCGCGAGATCGAACTTATCCAGGAACACCGCGGTGAGCGTTACCTGGCCGTCGCCGCGGCGTCCATTCTCGCCCGGGACCGGTTCCTGGAATACCTGGAAAGGCTGTCGAGCGAGGCCGGCCTCATCCTGCCCAAGGGCGCGGGTGCGCCGGTCGTCGCCGCCGGCAGGAAATACGTCGAACGGCACGGCGTGGACAAACTGCCTTCCGTGGCCAAGATGCACTACAAGACCACGGCCCAGGTGGTATAAATCCTTTTCGGAAACGCGGACGGTATGCGCCAGACGACACTATACGCACACACGAAATTCCAGATCGCACCCGTCGATCCGAGGATCTTCGGAGGCTTCCTGGAGCATATGGGCAGGGCCGTCTACGAGGGCGTGTACGACCCGGACTGCGGTCACGCGGACGAGGACGGGTTCCGCAAGGACGTTATGGATGCGATGAAACGCCAGGCCATGACCGTCATGCGGTATCCCGGCGGCAACTTCGCGTCCGGCTACCACTGGATGGACGGCGTGGGCC
The DNA here is from genome assembly GCA_022822725.1 of Candidatus Latescibacterota bacterium. GTDB lineage: Bacteria > JAAXHH01 > JAAXHH01 > JAAXHH01 > JAAXHH01 > JAAXHH01. The sequence goes on along the minus strand of JAJEAN010000002.1, from coordinate 95,161 downwards.
CGCAGAAGCTGCGTCCCACCGTGCGCGAACTCGCCTGGCAGAGCATCGAGCCGAACGCTTTCGGCACGGACGAGTTCATCCGGCTGTGCCGAAAAATGGACTGGCAGCCCATGCTCACGGTCAACCTCGGCACGGGTACGCCCGAGGAAGCCCGGAACTGGGTCGAGTATTGCAATTGTCCGGCGGGCACGAACTTCGCCGACATTCGGGCGGGCAACGGGCAGGAGATGCCCTACGACGTTCGCCTGTGGTGCCTGGGGAACGAGATGGACGGCCACTGGCAGCTCGGCCACGTGCCGGCGGACCAGTACGCGATCCGGGCCCAGCAGGCCGCGAAGATGATGAAGGACGTGGACCGGCGGATCGAGCTGGTCGCCTGCGGTTCCTGCTCCGTGGACATGTTCGACACCTACATGGAATGGGACCGGCAGGTGCTCGACTACCTGGGAGACTACGCCGACTACATCAGCCTGCATCGTTACGTGGGCAACCCGAAGGACGATACGCCGGACTACCTGGCGGTCACCAGTTCCATCGACCGGCAGATCGAGGAAATGGACGCGGTTTGCCGCTACATCCAGGCCAGGCGGCGGAGCAAAAAACGCACGTACCTGTGCTTCGACGAATGGAATGTGTGGTACAAGAACCGCGAAACCGACGGTGAAGGAAAGTTCGCGCCGCACCTGGTGGAGGAGGTGTACAACCTCGAAGACGCCCTCGTCGTGTCCGGATTCCTGAACAGCTTCGTGCGCCACGCCGACTCGGTCCGCATCGCGAACATCGCCCAGATCGTCAACGTCATCGCCCCGCTGATCACACGGGGAGACGACCTGCTCGTTCAGTCCATCTACCATCCCTTCACCATGTACGCGGGGCGGCAGGAAGGCACCTCGCTGCGGACTTTCGTGGACGGCGCGGGTTACATGAGCGAAAGTTATGGGCGGGTAAACTACGTCGACGCCGCCATGATACAGCACGACCGCTTACTGCACGTCTTCGTCACGAATCGCAGTACCGACGCCGACGTACCCCTGCGCATCGTGCTCGAAGACCGGCCGATCGAATCGCTGGTCAGCGCCGAGATTCTCACCGGAGGTCGGGACCCGAAGGCGGCCAACACGTTCGAGCAGCCCGACCTGGTCGGCAAGCGGCCCTACCGGGAGATCAAGGTCGCCGGGGGCAGGTGCCAGTGTTTTCTTCCTCCGCTCTCATTCGCGGCGATGACCTTCGAACTCGAGAAGTGGTAGGCCGCGCCGTCCGCATCATCGTCCCATCCATCCCATGAGCGCATCTGCCAAACCCAGGAAAATAACCAGGCGCGAAGCCCTGAAAATCGGCGGCGGCGCCCTGCTCGGAAGTAGCGCCCTGCTCGGAGGCGGCACCCTGCTCAGCGCGGCCGTGACCGGTTGCGGCGGCGGCGACGACCGATCGGGCGGGAATGGCCGGACCGGCCGGACGACCGTGCGCTTCATGACGGCCCAGACGCTGGAGAAGCACCGGGCGCTGGAGCCGCTCATCGCGGAGTTCATGGAGATCCATCCCGGTATCCGGATCGAGCACGTCAAGGTGCCCTGGGACCAGGCCCATTCGAAATACCTCACCGCGATCCTGGGCGGCGCGCCGCCCGACGTCATGACCATTCCCAGCTGGTGGATGACCGAGTTCCGGGCCATGGGCGCCCTCGAGGACCTCGGGCCGTGGGTGCGGGACTGGCCCCATCTCCAGGGCTATACGGAACAGGTGAAGCGGCTGACCCGTGCGACCATGGCCTTCGACGGCGACCAGGTATTCGGCCTGCCCACGGAGGTGGCCGTCCGCGCCATGTACTACCGCACCGAGTGGCTCGACGAACACGGCCTGGCACCGGCAGAGACGCGCGGAGAATGGCGCGCTTTGCTAGAGCAGATCACGGACCCGGGCAGGCAGCGCTACGGATACGCGCTCCGGGGAGCCCGGGGCGGATTCTGGTCGTGGTGGGCCATCGCTCAGGAATTTGCCGGTTCGAACGCCTGGTTCGACGAAGACCACCGGTGCGTCATCAACAGTCCGGACCATGTGGCGGGCCTGTCCTACTGGAACGACCTCTACCAGGACGGACTCGCGCCGCCCGACTCGCTGAACTGGGGTTTCAACGAACTGGTCCAGGGGTTCTGGTCGGGGCTCTGCGGCACGATGGAGCAGGACCCCGAGGTCGTCCGGACCTGCCTGGAGCACGGCCTGGACGAAGACAGCCTCGCCATCACGGTCATGCCTGCCGGTCCCAGGGCCCGTGTGGCCCTGTCCGACGGGGGGTATACGTCCATGTCTTCGGCCTCCGCGCACAAGGACGAAGCCTGGACCTTCCTCGGCTGGCTCATGGCGCCCGAACAGCGGCTCAGGTACTGCAGGGACGTCAACATGATCCCGCCTTTCGCCGATGCGATGAAGGACCCCGCATTTGGACAGGGCCTATACCGCTCCTTCGTGGAAATGGTCACGGATCCGGCCATCCTGCAGAACTGGTATCCCAACTACCTGCCCGAGATGGGAGAGTTTCTGGAGGTGCGGGTGACCGAGGAGCAACAGAAAATGCTGCTGCGGCGGCAGTCTCCCCAGGAGACGCTCGACCGGCTGGCCGACTTCCTCACCCGGGCGCAGCAGAAGTACGTGGACCGGCACGGCCCGGATACACCGCGGCCGCCGGCATAGCGTAGCCGCCGGCATAGCGCGGTGGTCCCGGGCATAGCGCGACGGTCCCGGACGACCGGACCAACGGACACTCCCACGGTAAAAAAGAAGGATCGGTTCGATGCGCCTTCCCACAAAACGCGGCTCGAGGCCCGGGCACATGACCCGGCGCGACGCACTAAGGCTCGGCGGCACCGTCGCCGCGGGGGTGGCCGTGCTGGGCTGTGGAGGTGGCGACGACGGCCGGACCGTCACGGTCTTCAGCCCGATGGGCGAGGTGAAGAACCAGGCCCTCGCCCGCCAGGTCGACCGCTTCATGGCCTTGCGGGACGACCTGCGCGTGGAAGTGATGCCCGTGCCGTGGGACCAGGGTCACGCCAAGCTGCTGACCATGATCGCCGGTGGCAACCCGCCCGACGTGATCACGGCGACGGGCCAGTGGATGGCCGAGTTCCGGGCCATGGGCGCCATCGAGGACCTGACGTCCTGGCACGCGTCGTGGCCCCATCGCGACGCCTTCACACAGACGGCCCTGCTCCGGTGCGAGAGCAGCACGGCTATCGAGGAAGGCCGGGTCTACGGCCTGCCCCTGGAACTTACGACGCGGGCCATGTTCTATCGCAGGCAGTGGCTGGAAGAGCAGGGACTTGAAACCGCGTCGACGCGGGCCGGCTGGCGCGCTTTGCTCGAACGGATCACCGACCGGGACCGGGGGCGTTACGGCTACGCCCTGCGCGGGGCCCGCGGGGGCTTCTGGACCTGGTGGCCCATCCTGGAGGAGTTCTCCGGCACGAACGAATGGTTCGACGAAGACCAGAACTGCATCATCAACAGCCCTGAACACGTGGCAGGACTGACCTACTGGAACGATATCTACCGGGACGGGCTGGCGCCGGCGGACGCCGTGAACTGGGGATACAACGAACTGGTGCAGGGTTTCTGGTCCGGGATCTGCGGGTGTATCGAGCAGGACCCGGAAGTGGTACGCACCTGCCTGGATCACGGCATGGATGAATCGACCCTGGTCACGGCGCCCATGCCTGCCGGGCCCCGGGCCCACGTGGCCTCCAACGACATCTGGATCCTGTCGATTTCCAGGAATGCGAAGAACCCCGACGGCGCCCTGGCGTTCTACGAATGGATGATGTCGCCGGAGCAGCTCATCGCCTACAGCAAGGACGCGAGCGTGCTGCCGACGGTGAAACAGGGCATGGACGACCCCTACTTCGGCCAGGGGTTCCTGCGCCCGTTCATGGACATGGCCACAAATACGAGTCTCCTGCAGAACTGGTACCCGAGCTACCTGCCCGAAATGGGTGAATTCATCGAGGTGCTGGTCACCGAGGAACAGCAGAAGATGCTCCTCGGCCGACAGTCGCCGCAGGAAACACTCGACCGGCTGGCCGGTTTCCTGGGCCGGGCCCAGCAGCGTTACGTGGAACGCCACGGACCCGATACGCCGCGTCCGCCCGGCACCGCGCAATCCCTCGCACCATGAAGAAGGCCGATCCCTACCTGCTCCTGGCGCCGGCCTACCTGCTCATTGCGGGATTCCTGTTCTACCCCATGGCCACGGTGTTCCTGCTGTCCCTGCGGGAATACCAGCTCATGGATCCCCTCAACACGCCCTTTGTGGGGCTGGATCAGTACGCGTTCATGCTCGGGGACGAGTATTTCTGGCGGAGCCTGTGGAACTCCGTGGTCTGGGTGGTCGTTTCGCTGTTCTTCCAGTTCCTGCTCGGTTTCTGCCTGGCGCTGCTGCTCAACAGCACCCGGTTCAGGGGTCGCGGGATCTTCCAGGCCGTCGTCTTCGCACCGTGGGCGGTATCGGGCTTCCTGATAGCCATCATCTGGGCCTGGCTGCTGAACGGGGAATTCGGGCTTGTCAACGACCTGCTCATCCGTGCCGGCCTGCTGGATCAGAAAGTCGGGTTCCTGTCCCGCGAGGAGACGGCGCTCCTCGCCTGCGTGCTCGCCAACATCTGGTTTGGGGTCACCTTCTTCGCCGTCATGCTCTTCGCCGCTCTCCAGGCCATCCCGCCGAGCCTGTACGAAGCGGCCGACATGGACGGCGCCACGGCCTGGCAGTCCTTCTGGCGCGTCACCGCGCCCATGGTGAAGACGGCCATAGTCATTACCATCCTGCTCCGGGCGATCTGGATCTTCAACTGGGCGGACCTGATCTGGGTCATGACCGGAGGCGGGCCGGCCGGGGCTTCCCGGACCCTGGCGCTCTACGTGTTCCAGAAGGCCTTCCTGGGCCTGGATTTCGGGTATTCGGCCGCCCTGGGCGTGGCGTTGACCGTGGTCTCCCTGGCCTTCACCGCCGTTTTCCTCCGCGTCACCAGGTTCTACGGCGACGAGGCCGCCATTTGATGGACGAGGCCGCCAACTAATGCGACGAGGCCGCAATTTGATGCGACGAGGCCGCCATTTGAGGCAGGAACGATGATCCGCATGCATCCAATGCGCCGACTGATTCAGTTCACCGGACTGTGCGCGTTCTTCGTTTTCGCCGTTTTCCCCGTGTACTGGATGGTGGTCACTTCCCTTACGCCGGCGCAGGACCTCTTCGTATGGCCCCTGCGCTATTTCCCCTCGGCGCCTACGCTGGAACACTACGCCGAGGTCTTCCTGCGTACCGACATCCCCCGGTTCTTCACCAACAGCCTCACGGTCGCCAGCCTGGCCTCGGCCTGCACGCTCACCGTGTCCGTGCTGGGAGGCTACGCCCTTGCGCGCTACCGGTTCCGGGGACGCCAGGCCACCCTCTTGGTCTTCCTGTCGACCCAGATGATGCCCGTGGTGGTGCTCATCGTCCCGCTCTTCATCATCTTCCGGATGCTCGGCCTGCTCGACACACTCTACAGCCTGATGATCATATATACCGTGCTGAACATCCCCTTCTGCACGCTCATGATGCAGGGCTTCTTCGCGGGCGTCCCGTCGGAACTCGAAGAGGCCGCCATGGTGGACGGGTGCAACCGGATGGGTGCGATCCTGCGCGTGGCCGTGCCGCTGGCCCGTCCGGGGTTGATCGCCACCTTTCTGTTCGCCTTCATCGGCGCCTGGAACGAACTGCTTTTCGCGGTAATGTTTTTGAATACGGAATCAACCTTCACCCTGCCCGTGGGCCTGTACAACTTCATCAGCAAGTACGACGTCCACTGGGGTCGCATGATGGCCGGCGCTACGCTGGCGCTGCTTCCCGCACTGGCCGTATTCGCCTTCGTCCAGCGGTACATGGTCAGGGGATTGGCATTGGGGGCGGTGAAGGGCTGAGGGAGTCCGGTGTCTAATCAGGGAAGCAGGACCGGGCGCACCCAGACGAGGTACAGCTGATCGCCGGCGCGAATCACCTGGTTCCCGGTCAGCAGCCCGAAGGCTTCGCGGGCCGATGATCCGGTGAGCGTGCGGTAACCTCGCGGACGCTTCCCCTTCACCTCGGCCAGGTCGACCGAATCCAGCGGCCAGTCCACGGCCTCGCCGGACTGGTCCGACATGTAACGGGGCAAATGCTGCACGGCGATCTCGACGCGGTCGGGGACGTAGGGTTCGGCCCTGGGATGGGTGAACCCGATGAGGAATAGGTTGAACTTGTACATGGCGTTCCACGCCGGTGCGATCACGTCGTTGACGGAACGGGCCTTGAGCAGCGCGGGCGAGTAGGTGTGCAGACTCGGCGGGGAGTGCATGCCGATCCAGATGGTCACCCTGTCGTTGTTATCTCGAAAGGGCTCCTGTATGCTCCTGGCGTAGACCAACTCGTTATCGAGCCATTCGTTGGTCAGGCTCGAAAGGCCGAAGGTGGTCTGCATGACCAGGTACAGTCCGGGCACTTCCTCGCCTTCCAGCCGGACGTGGCGATACGGCGCGCGGGCATCGTCGTCCCGGAACACGACGAGGCCGTTGCCGTAGATCACGATCTGCGGGGTACGGGAAAGAAAAACCTCGTGCACGGTGGTCGACGCACGCACCATTTTACGCCAGATCGCCGGTTCGCCTTCGGATCCGTGGACCGTAGAAGCGCCGAAGAGTGTCGCCAGAACCAGCAGAAGACCCGGGACCAGGTAACTGAGTGCGCCGGTCCTACCGGTCTTGCCGGCCCTTCCGGTCCTTCGGGTCCTTCCAAATTCACTGTTCATTGACTGTCTTTCCATTACGACTCCCATGCGCTGCAACCATTGCGACCGAAAGATGATCGAGGAGAAGCGAAGCTACCACAAGCAACGCAAGTGGCGGTGTCCTTCCTGCGGCCGCAGCCGGTTTCAGCAGATCAGGTCACGGAGATGGTCCGCCCGGTCCGGGAAGTACCGACGCGAAGATTGAACGGTCCGGGTGACGGCCCGGAACAGCCTGGTTTTTCAACTTCCCACTTTCTCCGCATGCGTTTCATAGGTTGACCGGTGCGTGGGATCGATCTTGATGAGCAAGTCGTAGACTTCCCTGGAAGATACCGGATCGGGAACTTCGGTGGGCGATTCCGCGCTGAACACATCCGCCAGCTGCAGGTAGTGGGCATTCAGGAATTCACTCAGCCACTTGTCTCTCGGGTCCTTTTTGTGGAGCTCTGCCATCAGATCCACGGCCTCGCGGCTGAGGGTGCGGGCCTCCACCAGCTTGTTTTCCTTTTGCGCCGCCAGCCCCCGGTAGTACCTGTTCCGGATCAGGCGGTATGGCCTGTAGCCTTCGGCCAGGATCCCGTCGATCAGGTCCAGCCGTTCGTCCCACCCCCGCTGGAAATCTCGACTGAACCGGCCGTCCAGCGCAATGGCATTGGCGCGCTGGAAGTGGCTCTGGCCGCCGAATTCCGTATATTTGTCCAGCGCGTGTCCGATCATGATGTGCGCGTAGTAGTCGATCAGCCACGTCAGGGCGTTGAACTGCCGGTCGTCGTGATGCAGCAGGTCTTCCCGTTCGTACTCGAAAAACCACCACCGGTCCAGGTATTTCAGGTCCGTTCCGCTGTACACGGTCAGCCTCGAGCCGTATTGGGTCTTCACCGCACTGCCCATAAAGGCCAGAATGACTTCGAACCCCACGTGTACCGGCTCGGGGAGGTCTTCCTCCAGCCAGTCCCATGCTTCGATGTAGTCGGTGAGCGTCAGGCCGAATTCCGCCATCTGCTCGCGGTGCAGGACGGGCAGGGCTTCCAGGTGCACCACGACGTCGGCTCTCACCTGTTGCCCGCGGGCGTCCGCCGGTGGAATCGCCAGCAGGCACAGCGCCAGTATGCCGGCCGGTATCCACGTGCGGTTCAGGGTCATCCGTTGCGTCATCGAAGCCATGCGCATGCTCCCGCCATCCGGGGGTGCCGTTATGATTGTCCGTTGTCGAAAAACTAACCGCGGGAGCACGGCGTGTCAAGCCTATCCCGCACCGCCGAAACCCCGGTGCTTCCATCGGCGCAAGCCTTGACACCCGGGTCCCGGGACTGTATTTTTGCCGTCCATAGCGAATGGCAACACGGAAGATCGGCCCGGTGTGGGCGCGAGAGCGGATTCACCCGGCCGATCAGCGATCTGGAAGGATACATGTACGGACAATCCCTGGCGCAGACGCTCGCCCGCGAACGGGGGACCATATACAAGAAACCGGGCGGCAAGGCCGTTCGAATCGCCCTGGTGTATCCCAATACCTACTACCTGGGCATGTCGAACCTGGGGTTCCAGACCATGTACCGTCACCTCAACGAACGGGACGACGTGGTCTGCGAACGCGCCTTTCTCCCGGATCCTTCCGGCCTGGAAGCCCTGTCCAGGTCCCGCAAGCCGCTGGTCACGCTCGAATCCGGGTTGCCGCTCGGTTCGTGCGACATCGTGGCCTTCTCCGTATCCTTCGAGAACGACTATCCCAACCTGGTCCGCATCCTGGAAATCGCCCGCATACCGGTGCTCGCCGAACGTAGGACGCGATTTGATCCGATCGTGCTGATCGGTGGCGCGATTACCTACATCAACCCGGAGCCCCTGGCGGATTTCGCCGACGTGATGGTCATTGGCGATGGCGAAGAGGCGGCTTTCGGTTACATTGACCGCTACCGCGAGGACCAGGGACTGGACCGGGAACAGCATCTGGCCCGAACCACGTCGCTGGCGGGCATGTATGTGCCGTCTATGCAGTCCGCATCCCCGGGTGACTTCGAGGGGAAGGACGTCGAAGCGCCAGCGGACGCCGGAAGCGCGCCCGCCGAAGCCGGAAGCGCGCCCGCAGTACGGATCGCCAAGCAGCAGGTACGCGATTTCGAGGATTATCCCGCCCATTCCGCCGTCCTCACGCCCGACACCGAGTTTGGCGATATGCTGCTGATCGAGATTTCCCGCGGGTGTCCCCGGCGGTGCCGTTTCTGCGCCGTGAGTTACGTTTATCCGAAGTTCCGCGCCCTGAAGCCGGAGACCATTCTCGACGTCATCCGGTCGAAGAACGCGTCCCTGGCGCAGGACGGCAAGGAAGGGCTGAAAGCCGTGGGCCTGGTCAGTTCGGCCATGTGCGACTATCCCCACCTCGACGAACTCTGCGCGGGCCTGGAAGAAACCGGTCTCCGCGTAGGCGTCTCGTCGGTCCGGGTCGACCTGGTCCCGGACAGTCTGCTGAATCTGATGCTGAAGACCGGGCTGCGTACCATGACCATCGCGCCCGAGGCCGGATCGGAAAGGCTTCGCAAGTCGATCAACAAGCCCATATCCTCGGAGGAAATCCTGACCGGCGCCAGGAGGATACTTGAGAAGGGGATCAAGCACCTCAAGGTGTACTACATGGTCGGCCTGCCGACGGAGACAGACGCGGACATCGAGGAACTCATCGAGATGACGCGCCGGCTTGCCCGGCTTCAGCGGGAGTGCGGAGAACCGGGCGGCCGGCTGCGGCTGAGCATAAATCCCTTCGTGCCGAAAGCGTTGACGCCATTCCAGTGGAGTCCCATGGCGTCTCCGAAGGAGGTCAGGCGCAAGTTGAAACGCATTCAGAAGGCCCTGCGCGGCACGGCGGGGGTGGACGTGAAGCACGAGAGTCTGAAGTCCGCCTATTTCGAGGCCATCCTGTCCCGCGGCGGCCGGGAACTGAGCGGATTCCTGATGGAAACCGTGCGGTGCGACGGCGACTGGAAACGCGCCGCGGCGGAACTGGGGATGGATACCTCTTACTATCTCGGGGACATGGCGGACATGAAGTCGCTTCCCTGGGATTTCATTTCGACGGAGAAGGAAAACCACCGGCTCCAGTGGGAATACCGGAAGAGTCACCGACTGCCCTATCGCAAACGGCAGCCCGCGGCTGGCGCCGCTCAACCGGACCCGGCGCACGTCAGCTAGCCGGGGCCAAATCATCATTCCAAGTCTGTGGAGGACAAAGATGCGTATTTCAGGTTATTTGATGGCTGCCATTTGCATGCTGTTTCTGGCCGCGTCCTGCGGCGAATCGTCCGAACAACCCGAAACCAGCGGAGAACCCGCAAACATGTTGATTATCGAAACCACCCTGGGCACCATCAAGTGCGAACTGTACCCGGACAAGACACCCACGACCGTGGAAGTCATCTCCAGCCTGGCCGAAGGCACGCGGGATTGGACCGACCCGAATACGGGCGAGACCATGACCGGCACGCCTTACTATGACGGGATTATCTTCCACCGGGTCATTCCGAATTTCATGATCCAGACCGGCGATCCCCTCGGAACCGGTATGGGCGGTCCCGGTTTCATGTTCGATGACGAGTTGCACGAGGAACTGCGTTTCGACCAGCCCGGCCGAGTGGCCATGGCGCACCGCGGTCCCAACACCAACGGCGGACAGATCTTCATCACGGTAGCGCCTACGCCTCATCTCGACATGGTGCACACCATCTTCGGCCAGGTCGTGGAGGGACAGGAAGTGGCCGACGCCATTTCAGAGGTGCCCGCGAACCAGTCGCGGCCCATTGAAGAGGTCAGCATCGTCAAAGTGACCGTGGTCAGAGGGGAGGGCGAATAGAACATGAGCAGCATACGAATCACCGCGACAGTCGCCGCGCTGGCGGTACTCGTTGCCTGGTCCGCGGGAGCTGCGGCGACTCCGCCCGCCCAGTCGGACGACGCGGCGACTCCGCCCGTCCAGTCGGACGACACGGCGCAGTCGGAGACCGGCGAACTGGCCTCCCGGGACCTTGGCCCGGGGACCTACGCCGTGTTCCAGACCAACATGGGCGTTATCATCTGCAAGCTCTTCGACCGGCTGGCGCCTGCCACCGTGGATAACTTCATCGGTCTTGCCGAGGGCACCCGGGCCTTCAAGGACCCCGGGACCGGGCGGGAGGTAAAGCGGCCGTTCTACGACGGGACCCTCTTTCACCGGGTCATTTCCAACTTCATGATCCAGGGCGGCGACCCCACGGGCACGGGCCAGGGCGGCCCGGGTTACGAGATCAAGGGAGAGATCCGGGGTTCGCTGCGCTTCGATCGTCCGGGACGGCTGGCCATGGCCAACGCAGGATCGCCGGACACCGCGGGCAGCCAGTTCTTCATCACCCACGGTCCGAAGCCTTACCTGGACGGAGGCTATACCATCTTCGGCCAGGTCATGAAGGGCCAGGAAGTGGTAAACGCCATCGGCCGGGTGCAGACGAGGAGCGACCGTCCCATTTTCGATATCGTGCTGGAGAAACTGACCATAGAGCGGGTGCAGTAAGACCGGACCGTCCGGACCACGAACGACAGGGAAATCGGCATGAGGAGCCCATTCCGTGGAGTTGCAGGTTACAGCATGGCGCTCCCGCCGACGTGGTTATGCGCCATCTTGCTGGTCCTTGCTCCTCCGGGCGAACTGAAGGCCTTCGAACCGGACTCGCCCCACCTTGACGCCTTCCTGGCCGGACTGGAACAGCGAAAGCCGCAACCCGTTCCCCCGGGTCTGCGCGCATTTGCCGGCGATTCCACGGCCCTCCGGCTGAACGCGGCGGACGTAATCAACATGTTTACCGCCGCGGAACAGGACACGCTCACGCTGTTGCGCGTCAACGTGATCCTGGCCCGGTGGATCGCCGAACGAAACCTGCCGCTCTACACCGACGGGGAGTCGGTCGACGAGGCGCTGACGAAGGGGTTTACCCTGGGCCTCACCTTTCCGCTCAACCACATCGCGTACCTCTTTTTCAGCCCCGACGCCGCCCGGTCAGGCGATTTCCTGGTGCATATCCGCGCACTCTACGACATGAATTACACGTTCCGCTTCGACCGGGACATCCTGAACGCCGACGTGATCGTCCACGGCGCCGAGACCTCGTACACCGATGACGGCGGCCCGCGGACGAGCTACCTGGTTAAGCTGGAACTGCGCGACGAACTGGAATGGGCGCGGTACACCGACTTCGAGGGACTGTCGGGCCGGAAACGGGGTGTGGCGGGGTTCTTCCAGCGGGTTCTATTCTTCATCCCCAAGACCCTGGACGGCCTGGAACTCCGGGACGGCCACCTCAAGATCAAGGCCTTCGTGGACCAGAACATCGAAGACTTCGAAAGGCTCGAGCGCTACCACGTGAGACGTTAGCCTTCCTGGCCGTCGCCATGGCCGGGATGGTTGCCACGTGAGACGTCAGGCGTCTTGGCCGTCTTCTTGGCCGTCTTCGTGGCCGGGATGGCTTTCGCCTAAGGGAATGCGGCGGGCGAACAGGTACCAGGCGACCACGATCACGATGCCGGCCGCCCCCGCCATGAAAGCCACCAGGCGCGCCGCCAGGGCGTCCAGCAGCAGGCCCGTCCCCAGGGTCGAGATGGAGAAGGCCAGGGTGAACAGGCCATGGTCCGCGGCGAACACCCTGCCGCGGTAGTCTTCGTCCACCACGAGTTGAAGCCCCAGGGAAGAATAGACCCACATCACCATGCTGCCCGCGGCGGCGAGGATGATGCAGACCGCTGCCAGCCAGATGGACGGAGCCTGCGAGAACAGGATGAAGAAGGCGCCGTACCCGACCAGTCCGATGAGGATGCCTGTCCTCAATCGGCCCAGCCGGATCGTGTCGAAGAATTTGATGAACACGGCGCCCAGGAGCGTCCCCAGCCCACGGGCCGTATACAGGATGGCGATGCCCGTGTCGCCCGCACGGTAGAGCTGTCCCCCGAACACGGCGTAGAGCAGTACGGCGCCGCCGCCGGCAAGCCCCCAGGTGGCCTTGCCCGGCAGGAAGACCCGCGTGGGCCGGTCGCGCCCGATGTACTTCATGCCCTCGATGAAATCCGACAGGAACCGTACCGGCTGACCCGCGCCGGAGGCGGCAGGAATGGCGATCCGGGCCACGAAAACCGCCGAAACCAGGAAACTGAAGGCGTTCAACTGAAAGGCGGCGGACCGGCCCAGGTGATCGGCGACCAGGCCGCCGACGGCCGAACCGATGGTCAGCATGGCGGCCCACGTCGTGCTGGACAGCGCGTTGGCCGCCAACAGCGCCTTTCCCCGGGCGATACTCGGCAGCGCGGCCGTGCGCGTCACGTCGAAGAAGGGTTGCAGGCCGGACAGCAGCGCCATGAAGAGGTACAGCATCCAGACGTCGTCCGCCGTTTCGACCAGCAGGAATCCGAGGGCCACGCCGGCCCGGAGGATATCGGCGATGATCATCACCCGCTTGCGGTCGTACCGTTCGGCGACGACGCCGGCCAGCGGGGTCATCAGGAAGGGGGGCAGCATCTGGCAGATCGTGACGATGCCCAGGGCGAGGCCGGAGCCGGTCAGGGCGAGGGTCAGGCCCAGCACGGCGATGGTATTGAACCAGTCTCCCGCGTTGGATACGACCTGCGACAGCCAGACGAACCGGTAGGTCCGGTTCTCCCTGAGCAGCCGGGTGTACGAGAGGGCCGAACCTGTTTTTGTCGTCACGGGCCAGACCTGCGGTTGACAAGGGCGGGTGGTCCGTTTACCCTTCGGTTAATCACATCGATGGTACGATTGCGGTTGGAGAGGTGTAAGGAGGCATGCTGATGAGCAAGCTGAAGTCGATCATGCACAACCGGACACACGGCCACCTGGGGGAAACGCGGCGCGAATGCACCGACTGCGTCCACGTCATGCCCGGCATGCACGGCGACGAGGTGACCTGCGAGATCTATACCTTCAAGTGGGAGGCCTACAAGGTCCCGAGGCGAAGCTCCCTCTCGCCATCCTTCGCGAACGACTGCGGGTTCTACCAGGCCATGACCCCGGTGCAGAAGAAGGAATCGGAGCGCAAGTTCAGGGAATTCTACAAGCGGTTGAAGTGAGTCGTGGAGCGCGTGCCGCTACTCGTTCATGGACTTGAGGAAATTCACGTTCGTCGGCGTCCGTGAGAGGCGCTCGGTCATCAGTTCCATGGCTTCCACGGGTCCCAGGCCGTCCAGGAACTTCCGCAGGATCTTCACCTTGCCCAGGATTTCCGGTTCCAGGAGGAGTTCCGCCTTCCGGGTGGACGACGCGCTCAGGTCGATGGCCGGGAAGATCCACCGGTTCGCCAGCTTGCGGCTGAGCTCCAGTTCCATGTTGCCCGTACCCTTGAATTCCTCGAAGATGCCTTCGTCCATGCGGCTGCCGGTCTCGATCAGCGCCGTGGCCACGATGGTCAGGCTCCCGCCTTCCTCGATGTTACGCGCCGCGCCGAAGAAACGCCGCGGCTTCTGCAGCGCGTTGGCGTCGATACCGCCGGACAGGATCTTGCCGCTGTGGGGCGTCACGGCGTTGTGAGCCCGCGCCAGGCGCGTGATGCTGTCCAGCAGGATGACCACGTCCCGGCCGTGTTCCACCAGCCGCTTGGCCTTCTCCAGGACCATGTCCGAGACCGCCACGTGGCGCTCCGGCGGTTCGTCGAAGGTGGAGCTGATCACCTCGCCCTTGACCGACCGTTCCATGTCGGTCACCTCTTCCGGCCGTTCGTCGATGAGCAGGACCATGAGCACCACCTCGGGATGATTGTCCGTGATGGCGTTGGCGATCTCCTGCAGCAGCATGGTCTTCCCGGCCTTAGGCGGCGAGACGATCAGCCCGCGCTGCCCCTTGCCGATCGGCGTCAGCAGGTCCATGACCCGCGTCGGCAGCTTGTCCTTCATGTATTCGAGCTGGAAGCGCTCCAGCGGGTAGATGGGCGTCAGGTTGTCGAAAAGCGTCCGTTCCTTGCTCGCCTCGGGATTGTCGAAGTTGACCGTGTCCACCCTGAGCAGCGCGAAGAAGCGTTCCCCGTCCTTGGGCGGCCGGATCTGCCCCGAGATGGTGTCGCCGGTGCGCAGGTCGAAGCGCTTGACCTGGGACGGCGCCACGTAGATGTCGTCGGGGCCGTGCAGGTAGCTGTAGTCCGGCGACCGCAGAAACCCGCAGCGGTTGTCCGGCAGCACTTCGAGTACGCCCTCCCCGAAGATCACGCCTTCCTTCTCCGTCTGTGCCTGGAGAATGCTGAAGATCAGTTCCTGTTTCCGCAGGCCCGTATAGCTCTGCAGGTCGAGCTCCTGGGCGATGGAGTACAGGTCCGGCAGGGTCTTCGTCTTGAGTTCCAGAATGTGCATGCTTTCTTCCCTTTGTAAAAATGTACGGTGAACTCCCGCGAACGCCCGCTGTCCGGGCGTCCCTTAAGGCGCCGATTCCCGCGACGCGGCGTGGGGAGTGTATTTGCGGTCAGACTGGGTTGTGAACATGGTGTGCAACGGAAACGTCGGCTTGCGGACAGGTCGTTTCCGGTCGTCGGGCCCGGGCGTGCCGCGTCAGGAGACGCGCGGCTGTGCTGGTTCTGGTTATGCCATCAGGATACGGGCAAACGCAACTTGCCTTGGTGATGGGGTAATCCCGTAGAATGCGGTACCGGCCTTCATGAATCTTTAATCTAAAGGAAGAATCGGCTTTCCAATGAGGAATCAATCAGGGGAACTTGCAAGGTTCGGGCTGCCGCCGAGACGGCGACACGAGTAAATATAAGGGTTTATGCCACGCTGTCAAGTCCCAAGCCCACTTTTTTCTTAAACGCACAGGTTGCCTTCTCGCCGAAGCGCCCGCCGCCTTCTCGTATACGCGTTCGTAAACGCGCACGTCGCCGGGCCCTTCCGAGGATCTTTCTGCGGAGCGGTCTACTCGTTCATCTTGGGGTCGAGGGCGTCCCGGAGTCCGTCGCCCATCAGCTGGAATCCGAGCATGGTGAGGGCGATCATGATGGCGGGAAAGGTCGCCAGGTGCCAGTAGGACCGGATGTAGTTGGCGTTCTCGCCGACCATCTGCCCCCAGCTCGGAGTGGGCGGGCTGATGCCGATGCCGATGAAGCTCAGTCCGGCCTCCGCGAAGATGGCCGACGGGATACCCAGGGCCAGGGCCACGATCAGCGGCGTCAGGCTGTTCGGCAGGATGTGGGTGATGACGATGCGCAGGTGGCTGCCGCCCATGGCCTTGGCCGCCCGGACGAATTCCTTTTCCTTCAAAGACAGAATTTGCCCCCGAAGGAGACGGCATACCCCTACCCATCCGGTCACGCCGATGGCGACGAAAATATTGAAGAGTCCTGCACCGAGCCACGACATGATCAGGATGATGAAGAGCAGGCCGGGAAAGGCCGACATGATGTCGACCCCCCGCATGATGACGCTGTCCACGCGGCCTCCGGCGTAACCGGCCAGGGCGCCCAGGGGCACGCCGATGGCGAAGATGATGGCCTGCACGAGGACGCCCACCGTCATGGAGATCTCCGCGCCGTAGATGACCCGGCTGAAGAGGTCGCGGCCCAGGCCGTCCGTGCCGAAGGGAAACATCCACGACGGTTCCTGCCATGCGACGAGGAAGTTCTGCTTGGTGTAGTGCAGGGGCGCGATCCAGGGCGCGAGCAGCGCCGTGTTGCTCAGCAGCAGCACCAGGAAGAGTCCGACCAGGGAAAGCTTGTTGCGGGAGAAACGCCGCGTGGCGTCCGCCCAGAGCCCGCTGTCGTGTTTCTTGAAATACCGGTAGGCCCGCGGCCATAGCAAGGTGAATTCCGTAGCCAGCGCGACGCGGAAGATCTGCCCCGCCCAGGAGAAGAAGGGCTCGAGGCCGTCCCAGCTCAGGGATTCCGACAGGCTTTCGGGGATGTCCTCCGTGCCGTAGGGGTACTGGTCCATCCAGGGACCGAGCAGCCACCACGCCGCGAGCAGGGCGACGGCGCCCGCGGCCGCGAAGTAGGTCCTGCGCTGGACCACCCGGTGGCAGAAAGACGCCCATCTTCCCGTTTCGTCCCGGTGACCCAGGCGGTACATGCGGGGCAGGTAGAGCACCAGCTGGATCGCCAGGGCGATCCGGCCCACCTCGAGGATCATGGTGTCCCAGCTCCATCCCAGGATCGCGCCGAGGACCCATACGATGCCGACTTCGCCCGTTGTGCCGATCGGTTCCATGCTAGTCCTTCCGATACCGGATGCGGGGGTCCACCAGCGCGTACATGAGGTCGGTGATGACGTAGATCACGACGATGAGCGAGGACCAGAGCAGGGCCGTGGACATGATCATGGGGTAGTCCCGGGCGAACACGCTCGTGGTGAAGTACCGCCCCAGGCCCGGGATCCGGAAGATCGTCTCGATGAAGAAGGACCCCGTGATCAGGTTGGCCATCATCGGTCCCGCGATGGTCAGCAGTGGGATCAGGGCGTTTTTGAACACGTGTACCACCACGACGGAGAACTCGGTGAGACCCTTGGCCCGGGCGGTGCGCACGTAGTCGGCCCGGATGGCCTCGATCATGTTCGAACGGGTATACCTCGCCACCACGGCCATGTCGCCCAGGGACAGGGCGATCACCGGCATGACCCAGTCCTTGGGCGAATTCCAGCCTCCCGTCTCAAATAGGTGCAGCCAGAGGGAGAATACGACGGTGAGGCCCACGGCGACGACGAAACTGGGCGTGACGATGCTGAAAACCGCCGTGAGCGAGGCGACGTAATCAATCCAGGTGTTCTGGTACACCGCCGCGAGAATGCCCAGCAGCAGCCCGCCGGTGAGGGCCACGAACAGGGCCATGCTGCCCAGGTGGACGGAGACGGGCCAGGCCTGCGCGATGAGCTCCTGGCAGGTCTTGCTCTGGTGCTGGAAGGAATAGCCGAAGTCGCCCCGCACGACGTTGCTCACCCAGGAGATGTACTGGATGTGCAGCGGCTGGTCGAGGTTGTACTTCCGCATCAGGTTGGCGCGGACCTCGGGTGTGAGCGGTATGCCGCCGGTCTCGCCGCCCGCGTCGAAGGGCCCGCCGGGCACGGCGTGCATGATGGAGAAGGTGATGACCGAGACGGCGAAGAGTACGGGGAAGATCCAGAGGATGCGGCGGACCAGGTACCGGAAGCCCAGGTTCAGTCCGAGGAGGAAAATGCTGGTGACCGCAAGCATGATCAGCGTGCGGATCAGCATGACGTTCTGGGAATCGGTGCCCCAGAGCGCCAGGCTCACGGCGGCCAGGGCGATGGCCCGCGCGGCCAGGTTCGGCACGCCGAACCGCCGCAACAGGGTGGAAGCGGCGACGAACAGGAGAAGCCAGAGCGTCGCGAGGGCGGTATTGAACACACCGAGCTGCGGCGCCGCGACGGCCAGGGCGACGATGGTGATCAGCGTCTGGACGCCCTTGACGAACGTTGCGTCGAGCTTGCGCCGGTTACCCCAGTATCCGGCGGCCAGGACGAGCAGCAGCCACAGGACGCCAATGATCCCTATAGCGGGCATCCGATCGTCGAATCCTTTGCTGGAGCGGGAGAATCACCTGCGATACCGCGATTCGAGGGATGAGGAAACTGCCTGGTGGGGCGAGCCCGTCCGACTGGCCGCGGCGCCAACGGAGTCCGGCTCCGCTGGATGCTAGACAACCTAAGGTCCGCCGGTGATCCTGTCAACGTATTTCGGTCGCTCCCGCGGGGCAAAAACCTGTTGATTCGCCGGGGCGTTTTGTTGTTTCATAGGGGTTATGGAATACCTGATCAGTGGAATTGAAGAAGCGGTGCGCCTGCTGTTCACGGGCGAATCCGGCGTGTACACCATCGTCGGCGTTTCAGTGTTCGTCGCGGTGTCGGCGATCCTGCTGGCTTCCGTGATGGGTCTGCCCGCGGGCTACCTGCTCGCTACCCGCCGGTTCAGGGGCCAGCGGTTCGTGACCACGGTGCTCAATACGATGCTGGCCATGCCAACCGTGGTGATCGGACTATTCGTCTACTCCATGATCTCCCGGCGCGGCCCCCTGGGCTTCATGGAACTGCTGTATACGCCCAAGGCCATGATCATCGGCGAGACGCTCCTCGCCCTGCCCATCGTGGCCGCCTTCACCCTCTCGGCGTTTCGCGCCGTGGATTCCCGGATCACGGAGACGGCCCTTACGCTGGGCGCCACGACGGCCCAGACCGCCCGCACCCTCATTTCGGAGGCCCGGTTCGGCATCATGGCGGCGGTGGTGGCCGCCTTCGGGCGGGTCATCGCGGAGGTGGGCGCGGCCATGATGCTGGGCGGCAACATCAAGGGAAGCACGCGGACCATGACGACGGCGATCGCCCTTGAAAGCAACAAGGGGGAATTCGGCCTGGCCATCGCCCTGGGGATCATCCTTCTGCTCACGGCATTCGGCGCGAACATTCTCTTTCACTGGCTGCAGGGGTTCGACGACTGATGGCCGATCCGATCACGGCCGGTCCGGTCACCACTGATCCGATCATCGTTGGCGAGCACCTGGCGCACCGTTACGGTTCCGGGTTTCACCTGCATGTCGAGCACCTCGCCCTCTATGCCGGAAGGACCTACGCCATTTACGGATCGAACGGATCGGGCAAGACCACGCTCTTGAACATACTCGCCCTGCTGACCCTGCCGCATGAGGGCCGGATCCTCTTCGAAGGCCAGCCCGTGAACGGGGCCGATCCCGCCCGCGGCCGCCGGTACCGCCGCCGCGTCACGCTGCTCATGCAGCACGTGTACCTGTTCCGGTCCACCGTATTCGAGAACGTGGCGTCCGGCCTGCGGTTCCGCGGCATGGCGAAGGGGGCCATCGAAGAACGCGTGAACGGCATGCTGGACAAGGTGGGCCTCCGGCAGTTCGCCCACCGGCCCGCCCAGAGCCTGTCGGGCGGAGAAGCGCAGCGCGCGGGACTCGCCCGGGCCCTGGTCACCGACCCCGACGTCCTGCTGCTCGACGAGCCCACGGCCAGCGTGGACGCGGCGCACGGGAAACAGATCGAGTCGATTCTCGCGGAGACGTGCCGCCAGCGGCGCATGACCGTCGTGCTTTCGACGCACCAGTACGACCAGGCCTATCGCATCGCCGATGAAGTATTGATCATGCGCGAGGGACGGATGCTCGAAAGGGGACCGGAGAACGTCTTCAAGGGCCGTATCGAGGAATCTGCCGACGGCCCGGTCGTCCACCTGGACGGCGGCGTGACCCTCAGGTCGGACACGACGGCGCGCGGGCCGGCCCACATCGTCATCTCTTCGCAGGAAATCCGGCTGTCGAGACCACCGCGCACGCCGCACGCCGCGAATACGCTCGCGGGCGTCGTGACCGCCGCGTCGGTGGACGGAGACCGCATACGCCTGGACGTGGACGCCGTCCCTCGCCAAGACGCGGAACCCGGCCGGAACCCGGACGCCGGCCTGGACGTGGACGCCGGCCCGCGCCTGGACGCGGAACCCGGCCGGCACCCGGACTCCGGTCTGGACGTGGACACCGGCCCGCGCCTGGACGCGGAACCCGGCCTTCGCCTGACCGTCCACGTTGCGCGGGGATCTTTCGCGGACATGGGCATCACCGTCGGTGATACGGTGTATGCCGCCATCGAAGCCTCGGCCGTCCGGGCTTCATGAACGACCAACCATGGAGGAACCAATGACCACCCGGGAATCATCAAGCCTGGTCATGGGCAAGGACGAACTGCAGATGGGCGGGAAGTACCTGTCCACGCTCCGGGAAGCCAACGACCTGCTGGACGACGTGGACGGGCTGCGGGAGCGCATGGCCGAAGACGGCTACCTGCTCATCCGCGGTCTCCACGATCCGGACAAGGTCGCGGAAGCCCGCAGAGTCATTCTGGAGAATCTCGATGCCAACGACCAGATCGACCGGGACTATCCCCTCGATCTGGGGGTCGCGGCCCCCGGAAAGCGCGGCGCATTCTTCGGCGGCGCCAAACGGGTGACGCACACGGACGAATTCCTCGCCCTGGTCGATTCACCCGAAATCATGGGGTTCTTCGAGCGGTTCCTGGGCGGTCCCGTCCTCACCTTCGACTACAAGTGGCTCCGGGCCGTGGGACCGGGATCCAACACCGGGGCGCATTACGATATGGTCTACATGGGCCGGGGCACGCCGAACCTTTACACGGTCTGGACGCCCCTGGACGACGTGACCTACGACATGGGCCCCCTGGTCATCCTGGCCGGATCCCACCAGTTCGAGGCCGTCAAAGAGACCTACGGCCAGATGGACGTGGACCGGGACCACGTGACGGGCCACTTCACCAACGAACCCATCGAGATGGTGGACCAGTACGGGGGCCAGTGGCAGACGAGCGAATTCAGGATGGGCGACGTGATCGTCCTCGGCATGTACACGATGCACGGGTCCATCAACAATGCGTCGAACCGGTACCGCATCAGCACCGACACCCGCTACCAGCTGGCCAGCGAGCCTGTCGACCACCGGTGGGTGGGCGAAAACCCCGTCGCCCACTACGCGTGGACCGAGGGGAAGACCGTTTCCATGGAAGAGATGCGCCGGAAGTGGAAGGTCTGACGTGAAAGGTCTGACGTGAAAGGTCTGGCCCGAATTGCGTAAAGACGCCTTGCACCTTAAACGAACCCTTGCCGGCCCGATTGCCGGCCTGGTCCTGATGCTCGCGGTCTCCGCGTGCCAGACGTCGGGCGTCCACGAGCGCGTGGCGTACCAGGCCGAACCCATCGGCGACGGCCAGGTGGCCGCCGTGGTGGACTCGGCGCGGATCCGGCAGACCATCACCGACCTGGTGTCCTTCGGCTCGCGGGTGGCCGGCTACCCGGGCGCCACCGAAGCAGCCCACTACCTGGCCGGCCGCATGCGGGATATGGGCCTGGAAGACGTGGAGCTGGAGGAGTTCGTCGCGTCCGTCCCCCACGACGAGGGCGGCGAACTGGTTATCCTCGATACCGCGTCCCTTCCGGACGATCCTGCCCTCGGGTCCCGGACGATTCCCATTCACGCAGTGTGGCCCAACCTGGTCCGGACCTCCACGACGCCGCCCGGCGGGATCACCGGAAAGCTGTACTACGTGGGTAACGGCGAATGGGAGGACTTCAACGGCATCGATCCCACCGGCGCCGTCTTCCTGATGGATTTCAATTCCGGCGTCAACTGGCAACGGGCCGCCCAACTCGGCGCCGGCGCCGTGATCTTCGTGGAACCCGACCAGACTACGCGGGTGGACGGCGAGGAGAAATACCTCCAGGTCCCGGTCGACTTCCCCCGGTTCTGGATGGAGAAGGAACAGGCCCGGCCCCTCGTCGCATACCTTGAAGAAAACAGCCCCCCGACCGTCCGGGCAGCGGGCCGGATGACCTGGAAACGCCTTCCCGCCTACAACGTCCTGGGCAAGATCACGGGGACCCATCCGGTTCTCAAGAACGAAGCCATCGTACTCGAGTCCTACTACGACTCCATGTCTCCCGTGCCGGCGGTCTCTCCAGGCGCGAACCAGGCTTCGGGCGCGGCCGCGCTCCTGGAGATCGCCCGGTACTTCGCCGCCCACCCGCCGGCCCGTACAGTCTATTTCCTGGCGACCTCGGGTCATTTCCTGTCCTTGAGCGGCGTGGACGACTTCACGAACCGTCATACGCGCAAGACGCCCTATTTTGCGGACAAGCTCGAAGAACCGATCGACATGAAGCTCTTCGCCGGCATCGATCTCTCCAGCGCCCGCGACCAGATCGGGGTCTGCTACGCCGGCATACTCTTCGCCGGGAATTCCTTCGAGAAACAACGGTTCTTCACGCCCTTCGGCCGCACTTTCATGGGGTACGCGGAAGAAGTGATCCGGCGCGGCTTTTTCCCCGCCGACGCACTGATGAACGTCATCACGCCGTCCCAGGGCATCCTGAGCTCGGAGTTCTTCCCCGCGGGCAACATCGCCTTCGACGCGGAGCTGGTCTTCTGGACGGGATTTCCCGCCCTTTCCTTCGCCACCGTGTTCGACGTGCGGGAATACGTGGACACACCCCTCGACGTAATCGACCGCGTGAACATCCGCAACGTGTATACCCAGACCGTGCTGTTGACGGAGCTGTTCGGACGGGCCGTCAACGATGCCATGCTCTTTCCGGATTTCAAGATGCAGCTCGAAGACCGGTTCGTGCGGGGCCGCATCCGAGTGGTCGAATTCGATCCCAGGGAAGACTACATCCCGAGCAAGCCCAAGCCCGGGGCCGTGGTCCGCTTCCGCCGGTACAACAAGACCATCAGCGGGGTGAAGAACGAGATCTTCGTCGTGGCCGACAGCGCCGGCGTGGCCGAGAGCACCGCGCTGGAGGCGGCCCGTACCTACCCGACGGAGGGCTTCGTCATGGATCCTGTGACGGGGGAAATCACCTACGCGCCGGACCGGGGTCCCTACGGCGAAGGCGCCTACCCGCTGGAAATCACGATGGACTGGGTGGACAAGGAGAAGCCGACGGTGGTCTTCCGGTCCGACGCGACCAACCTCTACGACCTGGTGGATCCACGGTTCCTGACACGGCTCAACGAGGCGGTGGTGCTGGACGAATCGGGCAATCCGCCTTTGGAATGGGGCATGACTTTCCAGGAAGCCGGCTGGACCACGGGCTTCTCCTACGAGGAGGACACGGCCGTCGTCTTCACCCCGCCCGACAGCCGGTTCAAGGTCACCATGTCCTCCGGCCTGTTCGGCCGCCGCCTGATCCTGACCAATGCCGACGAAGCGAACCCCGAGGGGATCGGTTTCGAGTCGGGGACCGGTGACATCCCGCTGACCTCCTACCAGGTGGCACGCGACATGTGGCACCTGGACGAGGCGCGGATCGGCGCGCTCAAGTCCGTGGGCGTGAACAATACCCGCCTGGACGATTTCCACCGCGAGGCGGGCCACCTGCTGGACCAGGCCGAAGCGGCCCGGCAAGCCCTGCAATGGGACCGGTTCATCAAGTACGCCCGGGCCGCGTGGGGATACGAGTCCAGGGCCTATCCCGACGCGACGGGGACCGCCAACGACGTCGTGAAGGGCGTGCTGTTCTACATGGTGCTGGTGATCCCCTTCGCCTACGCCCTCGAGCGGCTGCTCTTCGGATTCGCCAATATCTACAAGCGGATCAGCGCCACGGCCGGCATCTTCCTGGCGGCATACGGGGTGCTGCGCTTCACCCACCCGGCCTTCCAGATCACCACGGCGCCCGACATCGTCCTCCTCGCCTTCATGACCTTCGTCCTCGCCGCCGTGGTCATCTGGCTCATTTCCCAGCGGTTCAGCCAGACCATGCGGGAGGTCCGGCAGCAAGCCCACAGCGTTCAGGCCACCGACGTGCGGCGTTCCAGCGCCCTGGCCACGGCCTTCGCCCTCGGCATCGGCAACATGCGCAAGCGCAAGGCCCGGACGCTGTTGACCTGCGCCACGCTGGTCCTTCTGGTCTTCACCGTGCTGTCCTTTACTTCCGTGCAGACCTTTCTGCGGATTCAGAAGGTGAGCACCGACACGGAAGCCGACTACACGGGCTTCCTCGTCCGGAACCCCAACTGGGCACCACTCCAGAAGCAGACCCACCAGTACGTGCGTTCCGAATTCGGGTCGACCGAGGCCGAGGACCGGGGTATCACCATCGTGCCCAGGTCCTGGTACGCCGGCACCTCGCCCGGGGTGAACACCTACATCAAGGCGGAGCATAAAGGTGCCGATGGAGCCACCCATTCCACCTACGCATCGGGCATCCTGGGCCTGATGCCGGACGAACGGGTGGTCACCGGGCTGGACCGGGTCCTGGCGTCGGGCCGGTGGTTCGAAGACGACGAGCGTGACGTGTGCATCATTCCCACCGAAATGGCGCGGCTGCTGGGGATGCCGGAGGTGGCCGACGGCCCTGGTACGGCGGAAGGGGCCGACGGTCCGGGGATGCCGGAGGTGGCCGACGGCCCTGGTACGGCGGAAGGGTCCGACGGCCCTGGTACGGCGGAAGGGTCCGACGGTCCGGGGATGCCGGAGGTGGCCGACGGTCCTGGTACGGCGGAAGGAGTCGACGGCCCTCGGGAGATCCGCATATTCGGCAAGCCCTTCACGGTCATCGGTGTATTCGATTCGGCCGTGATGGACCGGATCACCGACCTGGACGGCGAGCCGCTCACCCCTGTCGATTACACGGCGACCGGCCGCGATCTGCTCACGGAGATCGCCCTGATGGACTACGAGGAGGAACCGGTGGAAATGGTCCGGTTCGAGCACTTGCCGGCGGCGAACCTGATCCTCGCGCCTCAGGCCTACGTGAACGACCTCGGCGGGACCCTGCGGTCCGTGGCGGTCCGGTTCCCGGCGGACGATGCGGCCGAAGCCCGCCTGGACCGCTTCATGCAGCGCCTGGGGATCCCCGTGGTGGCCTCCGTGGACGGCGAGGTCGCCGTGCACAGCGCCATGTCCCTGAGTTCCCTGTCCGGCCTGGGCAACCTGTTCATCCCCATGGTCGTCGCCGCCCTCATCATCCTGAACACCATGATGAACGCCGTCTACGAGCGCTTCAGCGAGATCGGAGTGTACAGCGCCGTGGGCCTGGCGCCGGCCCACATCGGCGCGCTGTTCATGGCGGAGGCGGCCATGTACGCCGTCATCGGGGGAATGTCCGGCTACCTCATCGGCCAGACCGTGGCCCGGGGCATCACGGAATACCAGCTGCTAGCCGGGCTCACGCTGAACTACTCGTCCCTCTCCGCCGTGGCCTCCACGGCCATGGTCATGGCGGTGGTCATGCTGTCGACGATCTACCCCGCGCGGCAGGCCTCTCAGATGGCCGTACCGGACGTCAACAGGCAGTGGTCCTTCCCGGAGCCCGAGGGAGACGACTGGCGTTTCGAATTCCCCTTCACCATCAGCCGGAAGGAGACACTCGGCCTGTGTGCTTACCTGACGCGATTCTTCGAGTCCTACGGCGAAAGCACACTGGGCAGCTTCATGACGGACGAGGTGGCGCTGACCGGGAAGAACGGATTCGCTCCGGCGTCCGGGCAACCTGGCGGCCGGGCGGCCGACCGGGCGGACAGGACCGTTCCGGATGCAGAACGGGCGTCCGATGCCGCTTCGGAAGCGTCAACTTTCGTAATCAGCATGAAGACCTGGCTGGCGCCCTACGACACGGGGGTCAGCCAGCGCGTGTCCCTCCACGCGACCCCCGCTGAGGAAGAACACGACCTGTACGCGGTGTGGGTGCATATCCACCGCCTGAGCGGCGACGTGGATTCATGGCAGCGCCTCAACCGGCGTTTCCTGAACGTGCTGCGCAAACAGTTCCTGGTATGGCGCACCGTGGACCAGGAGGTCAAGAAGGTCTATGCGGATGAAGGGCGGGAGATGATCGCGGTAGAGACGGGTGACGTTGTCGTGGGAGACGCGCCGGCCTCTTGACCGTGCTCTTGACCATGCCCGATTACGCCGGATACGAGAGCGGAGCGCGTGAGGGAAGCGTAAGGCGACGATGAGGAGCCAGATGCCGGATCATGTCGACGATAGTCCCTGGCTCAAGACGCTCATGGGCCAGAACGTCCGGGTCATGACCCCGGGTTCCGCCACGGAAGACCGCGTCACGGTCATCGAGGCCGTCGAACCGCCCCACAGTCCTCCGCCCGTATACACCCGGCACGCCTTTATCGAGATGTTCCTCGTCGTCAAAGGCGCCCTGACCTTCAAGTTCCTCCACGAAAGCGCCTTCGTGCTGGAATCCGGCCAAATGGTGACCGTGTCGGGTTACCGGCCCCATTCATTCTGGAACGACGCCGACGATCCTGCCTATATCACGTTGATTTGCACGCCCGCCGGGCTGGATCGGTTCTTCGAGGCTTCCGACCGGCTGCTGTCGCGCATGCCGCCGGACACCGCCGATCCTGACGCGTTGAAGGCGGAGATGGCCCGCCTGCGGGAGGAGTACGGGCTGGAACACGTGGCGCCGGCACCGGGGTGAACACTGAGCGTCCTGAAGACCAGCGCGCTCTAGACAATCAAGATCATCAAACCTCATCCCATACATCTATCGTCGGCGCATTCGGATCTTCGTGAAAGATCGTCTTGTCGGGATTTTTACTTGAAGAAATCTCCCGAATCTGCGTTCACATCCACGGGGCGCAATTCCAGGGCCAGGTCGCGGAATCCCCGCACCCAGTGGAGGGTGATCTGGTTGGTATCGTGCTGATTCTTGCCGCCGTGCGCCGTACGGGAGACGACCAGGAGATCGTCTCCGGAGATGACCTGCGAGGCGTAGCTGAAGGATTCCATGATACTCTTGCTCATGGCGACGCAGCCCGCCTGGAACCAGTTGAGGGCGTCGAGACTGTACATGAGCACCAGGATGCGCCGCTCATTGCCCGGCGGTCCGCTGAATCCGACGCGCCGGAGCGGTTCGCGGTCCTGCCACGGGTTCGTGGACAGGGTCACCGTGGTCCAGAACAGGCCGCTCACATCGTCGTGGACGATCTGGAACTTGCACTGGGCACCGGGCATGGGATGGAACTGCAGGAAACGGTATTCGAGGTTCCTGCCGTCGTCCTCGATCCGGCCGATGGAGGCCAGGCTGGACGTCGTGTGGCCGTCGACGATCGTGCGCATGATCATCCGGATCTCGTCGTCCACCAGCACGACGTTACCCTCCAGGAAGCTGTCGGCCGGCACCTTGTCCGCGAGGCTTTCCGGATACTTCCGTTGTGAGAGCACGTCCGGAATGCCCGGGAACCGGACTTTGTTGGACATGCGCCAGGCCGCCGGGTCGAGGAGGTCCCTGGACAGATCGCCGGCCACCACCAGCGATTTCCAGTCGAAGCGGCTGGGCGCGTCGCAGGTCTCGAAGGCGCGGTAGGCGAATCCGTTGTGGATCAGCACGGGCGTCGGCGCGCAGTGGTGCCTGCCCTCGAAGAGCGTGACCGGCCCTTCCCAGGTTGAGCCGCCGTCCCGGGACCTTCCGATGATGATGTCCCGGCTTTTGCGGCGGTTTCCGATGAGATAGGCGTCGTCTTCGTGGGACCAGATGGTCGCCCAGATGAAATCCTGGCCGGCCGTCCGGGTCCACGTGGCGCCGTCGTCATCGCTGACCAGCACCTGGGTCTGGTCGGGCACGGTCTCCTTCTTGGGACTGGGCCGAAACCACTCGAAACTGGCCAGCAGTCTGCCCGTTCGCATTCGCGCGATCGAGGGCGATCCGGCGTATACGTTTCCCGGGTCGGGGGATGACGCCAGGACGAGGTGGCCTTCTGATGATATTCTGTTCATGGATAACGACCTCCGGTTGTCTGGGATGAATACGCGATTCTAATCGGCGTGGTAGCGCTTGTCAACCGGAAGACTCGGCACGATTCCATCCCGAAGCCGTATACATACTACTTGATCTGTGCGGCCCGGTCGATGTATCATAGAACCGATCATCAACATCCCCATCCCAGACCGAACTGAAGCAATGAACCGGGTCCGCCAGGAGGAAACGATTATGGCAGGGAAACCCCAATTATCCCGTCGGGACGTACTGATCAGTGGAGGGCTCGCCGCGGCCGGCATGACGCTGCTGCCTTCTCATGTCCTGGCTCAGCTGGCCGAGTTGGCACGGGACGAAACGCCCGTGGACTGGATCGACGAGTTCGGGCCGCCGCGGAGTCCCGATTTCGTGCTGCTGGACTGGAACGGACTGGAGTCGTGGATCACGCCCGTTGACCAGTTCTTCTCGGCCAGCCACTATCCGGAGCCGACTGTCGACGGAGATTCCTACAGCCTCGAAATCTCGGGCGCGGTGAGACAGAAGCTCAACCTGAGCCTGGACGAGATCAGGTCCATGCCGCGCAGAGACCTGGACTTCACCCTCGAGTGCTCGGGCAACCGGGGCGTTCCCGTGTTCCGCGGCGGCGTGTTTAATGCCCGGTGGACCGGCACGCCGCTGGCGCCGATCCTGGAGCGGGCCGGGATGTGGGACAACGGCATCGAGGTGGTTTTCTTCGGGCATGACGAAGGGGAGGAGGTCATCACGCCCCGCCGGAGCGAACCGCTGACCATGAAGCAGAACTTCGCCCGGTCGCTGACCAGGCAACAGGTCATGGACCCGGACATCCTGCTATGCTACGAGGTGAACGGCCAGACGCTGCCGCCGAAGCACGGCTATCCCCTGCGCCTCATCGTACCCGGCTGGTACGGCATTACCCAGGTGAAGTGGCTGAAGCGCATCGAAGTACGCACCACCCGGTACATGGGCCGGTTCATTTCGCGGGATTACGTCACGATCCGCGAGGAGACCCACAACGGAGAGACCGTGTGGCGCCAGGAGTCCGTGGGCAAGGGCCGCATCAACTCCGTCACGGCGCGGGTCACCCGGGTCGGTCCCCTGCACCGGATCTACGGCGCGGTCTGGGGCGAACCGCTCAAATCGGTGCAGGTGCGCATCGACGACGGTCCCTGGCAGACGGCGGAGATCATCGAAGGAGCGGACGCCGAGTACGCCTGGAAGTTCTGGCGGCTGGACTGGGACCGCCCGTCCCCCGGCGAGCATACGATCACCTCGCGGGGCGTGACGACGGCCGGCACGATGCAGCCGACGCCGGACGACCCCTACCTGGCCGGCAAGAAGACCTACTGGGAGAGCAACGGGCAGGTGACGCGTACCATCCGAACCTTCGAAAGCTAGGGACTGTTTCCGCTTTCACCAGGGACCGAATCCCGTTCCATGATCATCGACTCCCATGCGTACTGCTTTCCGCCGGGTGACGCGAAAGCCGGGTACGCCGACGTCCGGGACCACCTGCGGTGGATGCAGGCCGAGCACGCGGTCCACCACCAGCCGGCCTGGCGCGTCCGTGACCGGGCCCCCGCCACGTCGGTGGCGATCGCGCCCGCGTCGCCCGGGGACTGGTCCACGCTCCCCGACGTGGATTTCCGCGTCGATCGCACCCACGGCCGGGTGGTGTGGACGATCGACGGCGAAGACTGCACCAAGCAGTTCTACCCGCCCCACCTGCGCAACCTCGAATTCACGCCCGACGGCCTGATCGCCGAGATGGACTACGCGGGCGTGGATGTCGCCCTGCTTCATACCAATCCCATGCTGGGCCGCGACAGTGCCTTCCAGGCCGAATGCACTGCCGCCTACCCCGAACGGCTGTACTCCATGGCGCCCGTGGACGAGTGGCGCATCGCCGCGGAAACGGACCGGGTGATCGAAGAGATCGAGCGGGCCGTGCGGGCTCACGGCCTGCACGCCGTCAAGTTCAACGCCTCGCTGGCCTACCGCGGGAGCGAGCAGCCGTGGAGCCGCGGCCCATACCTTCCGTTCTGGGATGCCGTGGCCGAGTTGAACGTCCCGGTATTCTTCACCCTGGGCGCCGGCCCCGTCCTCGGCTACCATGCCGATCTCACGCAGGGATACCTCGACGAACTCGGCGTGCTCATGGACTGGATGGACCGTTACCCGGATACGATCTGCAGCATCACCCACGGTTTCCCCTGGCGCATGTTCGTCGACGGCGACCGCCTTGTCCTGCCGGACGGCCTGTGGAGACCGTTCGAAAACCCCAGTCTCAGCCTGGAAGTGTGCTTTCCCGTGCGGATCGGCGATCTGTTCGACTATCCCTACCGCGAAGCCTGGCCGGCGCTGGAGGAGATGGCATGCCGCATTGGCTCAGGCCGGTTGCTGTGGGGCACGGACATGCCTTTCCAGAACCGGTTCTGCACCTACCGCCAGTCCCGGGACTGGATCGAGAAGTACGCGGATTTTCTCAGCGAGGCGGACCTGTCCGCGATCATGGGCGGTACCGCCGCACGGATTCTGGGTATATCCCGTACCCGCAAGTTTACATAACACGGAGGATTCCATGCACGTCGGCACCCAGCAGTTCAGCACGGCGGACGAAGACCTCGAGTATCTCGCCCGTCACGGCGTCTTCAACAAAAACGAGAACAACATCACCTTCCACCGGGAATACGGGTGGGACGTGGAGGAGTTGGCGGCGAAGAAGGAGAAGTGCGCCGGCTTCGGCATCAACTTGGAGATGGTGGCACTGCCCATCGCCCAGTTCAACGTGGACGGCGGCCAGGTGCCCAACTACATGCTGGGCAACTACGAGGAAGGCGACAAGGAAATCGAGCTCGTATGCAACATGGTGCGCCAGGCCTCGGAAGCGGGCATCCCCGCGATCAAATACTACCTGTGCGAGATGGAGAACCAGCGTACCGAGAGCGATCCGCCCGGACGCGGCGGTTCGATCTACAGCACCTGGGACCTGGAGAAGGCGAAGGACCGGCCGGCGAGGTACGACGAACCCGTGACCGCCGAGATGAACTGGGCCCGCATCACTTATTTCCTGGAGCGGGTGATTCCCGTGGCGACCGAGTGCAAGGTCCGCATGGCCTGCCATCCCTGTGACCCGTGGCTGCCGCCCGGCTATCGCTGCGTGGACCGCGTGCTCGGTGGCTTCGATGGATTTAAAAAGTTCATCGAGATCTGCCCCAGTCCCTATCACGGCGTCAATCTCTGCCTGGGCTGCATGGCGGAGAGTTCGCTCGACCCGCTCAACGAGGTGCCGGACATCATCCGCTACCTGGGTTCGCGCAACAAGATCTTCCTCTGCCACTTCCGCAACATCGTGGGCGGGCGGAACAAGTTCCAGGAGGTCTGGCCCGACGAGGGCGTCATGAACATGCACCGGAACATGCAGGCGCTCAAAGAAGTCGGCTACGATCACATGTGCGTGCCCGATCATGCGCCGGGACACAAGGACCCGGACAGCTACCGGCAGGCCTTCGCCTACGAGTTCGGCTATATACAGGCCATGATCCAGGCCGTGATGGACGAAGGGTAGGGTGGGGTCAGGTCGGCCACTCGATCAATTGCTGGTCCTGTTTCAGTCGCGCGCGCTGGTGCTGGGCGGCGGTGAAGATGTCCTCCAGCCTGGGTGTGTCGACGTCGAGCCCCGGCAGAGAGTACCGCGCTTCCATGAAAAACCTTTCTTCCCGCGGCGATTGGACCCATGCGTGTTGCCACCATTCCAGCATGCGGTCCCGTGCGTCGGCCATGGCGCCGGAGGAGGGCAGCCGGTCACTCTTGCGAAGGTTGATAGTGCCACGGGCCGGCATCAGGTTCCAGAGATCGTTGTTGCGCCAGCGCGCCCACGGAAAACAGTGGTCGATGTGCGGAGCGTTTCGAATACGCGCCGCGGACCAGACGCAGGTGAGCGCGAATCCTTCATCGCGCAACTGCTTCGCCCGGTCGAGAGCAATGCCGGTGTCGTAGCGGCTTTCGGTCCAGTCGAACGGGTCGTCCGGTACCGTTTCTCCCCCGCTTTCCCGGACCAGGGCGGCAGGTTGGCCGGTGTTGGCCGCCCACTGCGAAGCGCTGCGCAGGTTTGCCGGACCATCCCAATTCAGAGTCAGCTGCCGCCATTCCCGTACGATGACCGGATCCAGCCAGCAGGCGAACTGACCGAGCGCCTGCCACAGCAATGCGGGAATCCTGAAGCGGCCGAACCGCGCCAGGTATTCGCGCGACAGGACGATGGGCCGGGCGGCCGCCCGCGTTCTGGCAAATCCGGATTCGAACAACTGCCGGTCTCCGGAAGCGGGATACGTGATGTAGCGCACCGGCATCCGCTCGATATTCTCACAGGCGTCGTTTATGGCGCGGGCAAGGAGGACGGCCCGGTCCGAATCGAACCGGGCGCCGAGCCGAAGGTCGGAAGGCGAGACGTCCCCGAGACGGTAGAACGCTTCCTTTGCCCAGCCATATCCACCCGGTCCCGAAGGGCGTTGCGGCAGATGATAATGCAGGACCAGGGGCAGGTATTGCTTCAGCCAGTACAGACCTACGGCACCGAAGGGGATTTCCACGTAGTCGTCCGTACGATCTATGACCAGCCCAGGTGCCGTTTCGGCGAGTCGCACCAGGGTCCGAAGCAGCCCAAGCTTGTAGGTTGAAGACTTGTTGTCGTTCACGATTACATGGCGCAGCAGCGGCAGGTTGCCGGTGCCGTCGTCCGGCATGGCGAAGACCAGCGTCTCCCAGTGAATTCCCGGGCGCGTCAGATCCGGCTGCGTGGAGCGGCTGCGCAGCGCGACGGCCCGGCGGTTGGCGAAACCGATCAGTTCCTCTGCCGAGGTGTCATGGAATCCCCGGGCGGCGTTTTCAGCGGCGTCGCCGCCCTGTCTCAGCATGATGACCAACAGTCCGGAAGGATTGAGCAGTTCGGTAAGCAAGCGGAACGCCCGTTCCCGGACCCTCGGCGCCACGTGCATCCACACGCCGCTCAGCAGAATCAGGTCGAACCGCCGGCCGAGTGCACGCAGATCCCGCAGGTCCGGCAGCGAGTCGTTCATCCAGACCACGTGTGGATCGGAGCGTTCCGCGGCGAGGTCCCGCAACGCGCTCGGTTCCACCGCCACGACTTCCCATCCCCTGGACGCAAGCCAGTTGGCATCCCGTCCGGAACCGGCGCCGATGTCGCAGGCGTATCCCGGTTCTTCACGCAGATGCATCGGCGCCCAGCCGGCGTGGACGTCGGCGGGATCGACGCCGTCATACCGGGCGACGAGGGCCTTGGCGTTAAGGTCGTAGTAGTTGGTGCCGCTCATGTAGATAGGCGAGGCTTTCGCGGATAGCCGGGATCGGCGTGATTGGACGGATCGACGTGCTCACGCTTCAACGGGCGGGCTTCACGCTTGCCTTAAGTGCTGCGCTTGCGTAAGGTACCATCGCGGAACGCGGTAAAACGTGTTGTATATACAATGTCGAAACCATAATCTTTGATCTTGCCATAGTATTCCGATGACGCGGGATGTCAAGCAATCCGATGCGCCTGTCATCCGCGCCAGCCGACAGGAGATAACCCTGATTTCCAATCGCATAATTCCAGGCGAGCGCCTCGACGACGCCCAAATGGAGGCCGTCCTCACGGATTTCCACCGGGACGGATTCGCCCTCATCCCCGGCGTGCTGACCCGGGATGAAATCGATGCCCTGCGCGAGGTCACGGACCGGTGTTTCAACGATCCCGTGCTGGCCGGCACCGATTACCTGAGCGGGAAGGGGGACGGATTCGTGCTGCGGAACACGCTGGAACTGGACGCGGTGTTCGTGGACATGCTGATCCGGGAACCGATCCTCAGCCTGGCCGAGGCCGTCGTGGGCGAGGACTGCAAGTTCTGCGGCCAGAACGTGATCCGCAACGCGCCGGGACAGGCGATCGACCTGTGGCACGTGGACGACCGGGTGGAGTTTCCGCTGCCGGACGACGTGCCAAGGCACGACCCCCGCATCCGCATGCCGGTGCAGTGGTTCACCATCCAGATGGCCCTGACCGACATCGATTCGGTGGAGGACGGTCCGACCCAATTTGTCCCAGGCAGCCAGTATTCAGGAAGGGATCCCAACAGCCAGGAGAACCCGGAGTTCGAAGGCAGGGGGCCGGTCTCGGCGTTATGCAAGGCAGGAGACGTCTACCTGCAGAACAACCAGTGCTGGCACCGGGGTGCGCCGGTCACGTCGGACCGGATGCGCTACGTCTTCCAATCCCAGTATGCCGCCCGATGGGCCCACAGGCGGTTTTCCGAATACAACCAAGTACCCGTGCCGCCCACGGTACTGAACCGGGCTTCCGACCGGTTGCGCGGGGTGTTAGGCGTGTGAAAATCAGTGCACGATCGTCTCGAACCGCGCCGGCAGCGCCACCTCGAGCAGCTCGAGATCGTACGAGCGATCGGTAAGAGACGTCTTCGTATGGGGCGGGATGACGTAGGCGTCTCCCGCCTCCAGCCTGTGGGCGCCCTGGTCCTCCCCGTTGAGCGTACACTCCCCCTCCATGACGAAGGTGAAGAGGATGTCGCCCGTGTGGCTCGTGACCTGATCGCCGCAGGCAGCGCCTCCTCCTCCATTCGGACTGCCATTCGCACTGTCCTTACCGCCGCTGTTCCCGCTCGTAGTAATCCGGGCGACCTGCACCGAGGCCACGCCGCCGGTCGCCTCGCCGATGCCCGTTTCCCTCGCCTCGAACCCCGCGATTCTCCACGGTGCCCAGACCGCGTCCTTGAGCTGGTGGCGGCAGAACGTCTGGCCGCCGAAGACGCGATCGGGGTTCAGCACTCCGGTCGGCAACTCGACCTTGTGATCGATGGTGGTCACGTGGTCCGCCGGGACGCCGATCTCGATCACCTGAAGGTTTTCGGATGATTCGAGCACGCGGTGACGGATCTCCGGGGGTTGTATCACGCAGTCTCCCGCCTTCAGCATGAAGGGCGGCCCCTGGTCCTCGTAGACGAGCTTCACCTCGCCCCGGTAACAGAAGATCAGTTGGAAACCCACCGTGTGGTAGTGCACGACGTCGGGTACGGGCCCGGCGTCGGGAATGCGGATGTGGGAGGCGATGATGCTTCCGCCGAGGCGGCCGGGCACCAGGTCGCGGTAGTGCATGCCGGCGCGGCCGATCACCCAGGGCGTGTTGTCCTTCAGCCTCCGCACCAGGAAGGCGTGCTCCGTCGGCGGGATTTCGAGCGGCGGATCGGCCTGTACGATCTCGACGCGGGTGCCGTTCGGCGCGGTGAGTTCGGTCTGGCCGCCGGCCAGGGCTGCCGGATCGCGGCAGAGGATCCTGAGCGTACCGGGAGGCTCGGAGGCATCCTGCTCCAGCCGGATGGTGAGTCCGTGGCCGGAAAGCACGGAGACCGTCGGGTAGTCGGCGGGATATATCTTGTCCATACGGAACCCCAGGGTCTTCATGAAGAAGGCCAGGTCCGCGGTCAGGTCCGCGGACGGCAGCCGGACCTCGGCACCCTGGATGTTGTTTTCACGGTTGGTCTGCTTGTCGTCATGCAGTTGCATAGTGCCTGCTCCCTTAACCTTTGTAACGGTTCTGGGATCCGGTCGCGTCCACGCGCTCGGTCCTGGCGTTGCCTATAGCCTGCTCCCTCACCCTTCGAATCGATACTTCTCCACGACGTCCATGTTCAGTTCCGTCCCTAGCCCGGGTTTCTCGGGGAGCCGGAAATAGCCGCTTTCCACGACCGGCGGATCGGTAAGCAGGTCGTCGCGCCAGGGCGCGTCCCATTTTTCGTCCACGAATTCGAGCACCAGGGCGTTGGGGATGTTGGCCATGACGTGGAGGCTAGCCGTTGTCGACAGGGCGCTGTTCGGATTGTGGGGCGAGACCTGCATGTAATAGCTCTCGGCCATGGCGGCGATCTTCTTGGTCTCCATGATACCGCCCGTGCGCACCACGTCGGGCATGATCATGTCCACTGCCTGGGCGGCGATCAGGTCCCGGAAGCCGAAGCGGGTGTATCTGCGTTCGCCGACGCAAACCGGCACGTTGACGGACGCCGTCACCCGGGCCAGGGCGTCGATGTTCTCCGGGTGGACCGGCTCCTCGTAGAACAGCAGTCCGATCTCCTCCAGCCGGTTGCCGATGCGGATCGCGGCGCTGGTGGTGTACCGGCATCCCACGTCGGTGCAGAGGTCCACTTCGTCGCCCACGGCCTCGCGGCACCTGCGCATGTGTTCCAGGGCGAGCTTCTCTTCCCGCAACGTGACGGAGCGGGGCGAGTCGATGCGCTCCCCCCTGACCGGCGGGTCGGCGGAGAAGTAGGCCTTGATGGCAGTGACGCCCTTTTCAGCCAGCGCCGCACATTCTTCCGGATTGGACGCGTGGCTGTAGAACCGGATGCGGTCGCGGCACGGTCCGCCGATGAGGTTGTAGATGGGCTGTCCGGTGACTTTGCCCAGGATGTCCCAGAGGGCGATCTCGATGCCGCTGACGGCTGCGATGACCGCGCCGGTCTGCCCGATCTGCTCCAGGGCGTAGTACATGCGGTGGTACAGGTACTCGATGTGGAAGGGATCCTCACCGATGATGAGCTTGCCCAGCTCCTCCACGGACTGGGCGATGATCGTGCCGCCCGGCCAGTTGGTGGCGTCCCCCAGGCCCACAACGCCCTCGTCGGTATAGACCTGGACGAAGATCCACGGCGAACCGATGTCCGTCGATTTTCGCCAGGACTCCACCAGGTGCACTTTCACGTCGGTGATTTTCAATGGTGACCTCCGGACCGGTATTGGGTGGCAGCCGTCCTCAGTCCCGTCTCAGGTGACTGAACTCAGGTTTCGGGCCGCCTTCTTCACGGTCCCATTGCCATAGTTCCGTGTAGGGCGACTGGGCCTGGAAACCGAAGATGACCGGTCCGTCTTCCCCGGCGCGTTCCAGCACATCGGGCTTCACCACACGGGCCATCTCGTATTCGCACTTGGTCCACCGGCGGCGCCACGGACTAAGCACCGCGTAGCGCGGCTCGCCGGTCCGGTTCTTCGTCGTGCCGTGCCAGGTGTTGACGTCGAAGAGCACGAGCGATCCTTCCGGGGCGACGGCGGTCCGGGCATTGTCGTAGGCCGAATCGGGTACGTTCAGATATTCGTACCGGTGACTGCCGGGAACGAGTTCGGTAGCACCGTTGGTCCCGGTAAAGGGACTCAGGCAGAAGATCACGTTGAAGGCGATGGGATGGCTCGTGATCCGCCGGCCCTCGTCGGCCGCCGCCATGGACGCCTCGCGGTTGTGCCCGGTGATGCCGCTGTCGGAATGCAGGCCGCGGCCACCTTCGCCGGGCATGACCACCGAACCGTACACAGCGCTCAGCAACGCGTCGGGTCCGAGGAAGTGACGGATCAGCCGCAACAGGTCGGGCAGCTGGTAGAACCGTTCGAAGACCCGCGCCTTGTTGAACAGCCATTCCAGACCGCCCTGGTCTCGATCGGGGTAACGGGCCGCCAGCTCCTTACGCGCCTCGGCGCACTCCTCCGGGGTCAACTGGTCCGTCAGGATCGTGTATCCTTCGACCTTCAGGTCCAGCACGTGGGCTTGAAAGGACTCTTCTGTCATGGGTTGATTCCGGTTTCCATGGGAGGACGGGCGGCTCAGCGCCAGGACGGCCGAAGGGCGATTGACCGGTAGCCCAGCGTTCGGCGTTCGAGCAGGGGCTCTGCACTCAAGCTAAAGGGCGACTTCCTCGACGGGTTGCGTGCCGGTCTCGTAGGCGGGCCGCCAACGGTCATGGGCCATGGACTCTTCCTCGCTCAGTCCGCACAACCAGTTCCAGGTATGGATGCGCCTTCTCAGGTCCCGGTAGGATTCGACGCCGCTCGTGTAGGGCGCGGCCGGGCGATCCCGGTACGCGGGGATTTCCTCCGAATCGATCACCCAGTCGCGCCGCGGCGCCTCGTTGCGGAAGTAGGAGAATTTGATCATGCTGCGGGGCTTGTGATTGAGCTTTGGGCCGGCCCGGTGCCAGATGCCGTACCGTGTAATGGCCACGGTCCCCGCCTTCACGACGAGCGAAAGCTGGCCCGTGAGATCGCCGTAGTGGGCCAGAGCGTCGCGGTTGACCGCCCGGCAGTGGGAACCGGGCAGGATCATGGTCGGTCCGTCTTCGATGTTCACGTCCTGCGGATAGTAGTAGCACTGGAGTTCGTTGATCTCGTAGCCGAGACCGGAAATGCCGTCCGAATGCCAGTCCTGTCCCGCGACCGGCTCGCTTATGAGGTGATGGTGGCCTCCCGTCGGCATCAGGAAATTCGGACCGAGCAGCGAACGGATCACCCCCGCCAGCCGGGGATGGAGCAAGACCTCGCGGATGAAATCGGGCGAACCGACCAGGTCCTTCGCGCGTCCCGGCTCCTGGTTGCGGCACCGCTCATTGAAATCAGGATCCACCATGGTGTCGAGCACCGCGTATCCCTTCGCCACGAAATCCATCACGTCGTCGTCGGTCATCGTCGGTCTGATCTCAGCCATGGCAGCGTCTCCTCAATATCAATTCTCGTGTGAGTTTCACATCTCATGTAAGTTTCACTTCTCGAGCAAGTTCACTTCTCGAGTATGAAATCGAAACCCACGTAGTCGTTCTCGAGGTCCTTGTATTCGTAGAGCTTGGGGATCGGGTACTGCACCACGCGCCACCCGTCGGCAACCGCCTCCAGCACGGAATCGTAAGGTGGCTTATCTCCAGGCAGCCTGAGTTCCGGCTTCTCGCCCGGCACGAACACCACCCAGCCGACGATCCCGGACCGCATATTGGTCGACCGGGCCGTCAGGTACATGATCTTCGGGCCAGACGGATTTTCCAGGACCGCTTCCAACTGGTCCAGGTCCCCGTTATCCAGCCCCTTCCCGTCCAGTTTCTTCCGGCTTTCGGCGATCCACTGCCTGATTTCCGATTGCATTACGCGAGTTTCCTCTTGCCGCTGGTGTAATGTACCTCTTGTCGAAAGAGTGATGATCACATTTTCGCTGGTGTGCTGTCCTATTGCCGCGTAGTCGTCGCGGAAAATACAGATGAATCAGGTAAGAAGTATGGGTAATCTATAAAGAAAGGAGCCGGATTGGCTCTACGGTCGGATTCGCACTCGGCTCTCTGCAATGGTATACGGGTTACGTCTATCGTGTCAAGCAGGAACGAATCGTCTTTTCAGAGGCCGTTCTGCATCGAAATCCGCGGGTCTTGACAGTGTCCTGTTCGCCCCTTAAGTTTCCTTTTGCCGGCCATCGCAATACGGTCTTTCGGGCCCTTCCGTCTGTCAGCACGTAGCGATCGACCAGGGCAGGATCTTCCCGCGCTACTTGCTGGTTTCCACAACCGGTTCCCAGTCTTACAGGTATCCAGATGACCTCATACCGGCCCCTCAACGCCCAGCAGATCGCCCACTTCAAGTTGAACGGCTACCTTGTTCTGAAGGACGTGTTTGACGAGGAGACGCTCGAGGCATGGCGGCGGCAGATCTGGCGGGCGCTCGATGGTTGCCTGGAGGATCCCGCGACCTGGCCCAGGGAGACGAGCGGTCTCGACGGGTACGAGTACGATCCGCCCGAATCAGCCCTCGTGCACCATCCGCGGATGATGGCGATCATAGACCAGCTCAGCGGTGGCACGTTCGTCGCGGGCGACGGCATCCCGATCATACGCTGGCCCGAGCCCTCAAATACATGGGAAATGCCGAAAACCGGCCATATCGACGCCTACGGAGGCCGGTGGCTACCCTTCATGATCGGCGCGACGACCTACCTGTATGACGTGGAACCCGGCGGCGGCGCCTTGATCTACTGGCCGGGAAGCCACCATGCCGCGCACCGGTACTTTCTCGAGCATCCGTCCCACGTGGACGGAAGTTTTCTCGAGATCGAGGGATTTTCATGGGACGTATTCTGTAATAACCCGGCCACCGGCGGCCAAGAATTCACCGCGGAGGCCGGGGACGTCGTGCTCTGGCATGCGTACCTGACCCACAATGGATCGGAAAATACCAGCCACTCGCCGCGCTTCGCCCTGTTCGCCCGCTGGAACCATGAGAGACACCTGGAACAGTCGTTCAGATACGAGATTCCGGACAATCTTTGGAAGTACTGGGCGGTGTGAGGGGGTGCATCCAGTGTTTTTATCATAGAGAATACCCCCCAAACCAGACTGGATAGTATAGAATCGGGTTGCAATGTCGTTGGTTTCTTTAGCTGCGTGTTTATGGCGACCAAGGTGGTTACGGAATGAAGTTCGACATTCCTGTGATTCGTCACGATAGAACAAGTTTCTCAGTGTTTGCGGATCTTTTCGCAAGCACCGAGGACTGCATATTTGAGGATATTGAGTTCGATATGCGAGCAACGAATTGGTTTGATGCGGATATGTGTGCGGTCTTTGGTGCGCTTCTATATAA
This sequence comes from Candidatus Latescibacterota bacterium, assembly GCA_022822725.1. Classification (GTDB taxonomy): domain Bacteria; phylum JAAXHH01; class JAAXHH01; order JAAXHH01; family JAAXHH01; genus JAAXHH01. The sequence goes on along the minus strand of JAJEAN010000002.1, from coordinate 54,649 downwards.
CATAAGTGAAAACCTAAACAGTGTGAGATTGACAAATGTCCCCAGTCAAATTGAAGACATTCTGTCAAGAAACAGTTTTTTAAGTCATTATGGTCGCGAGAAAGTACCTGATCATGGGGGTACTACTATCTCCTATCAACGATGTGACGTCGAGGACGATCGGTATTTTTCAGACTACATAGAGAATGAATTCATACGAAGAACTGAAATGCCACGTATGTCGACCCGTCTGCTCCGAAAATTCAGAGAAAGTGTTTTCGAGATATTCAGCAACGCCGTACAGCATTCCAGTACCGAAATGGGGATATTCAGTTGTGGACAGTTTTTTCCGAGAAGAAATAGACTGGATTTTACGGTGGCTGATTTGGGTGTAGGTATGTATCGAAATGTAAAAGAATTCCTAAAAACTGACATTACACCAGCCTACGCAATAAACTGGGCTACTGAGGGTCAAAATACTACAAAACGTGGTGATATTCCTGGAGGCCTAGGACTGAAACTGCTTCGTGATTTTATTGACTTGAATGGTGGCTGCATTCAGATTGTATCAGACTCCGGGTACTGGCAAAGGAGAAACCGTCAGACCTTAAAGTCACAGATGCAAAATCCATACCCAGGTACTATTGTGGCTGTGGAAATCAACACCGCAGACCCGCACTCATATGTGTTGTCATCTGAGTTGAATCAAGACGATATATTCTAGGAGTCTCAATGCGTCGTTCTGTTTCCATATCTGTATACGAAGTTGTAGGAAGCCACCTGAGCGTCGCGTCTAACGATGGACAAAAAGTCTACAATCGCCTTGTTACAGCTTTGAAAGAAGACACAGGTGTAGTATTATCCTTTCGTAACGTCTCAACTCTGACATCAGCATTCTTGAACGCGGCGATTGGTCAACTGTATGGTAAGTTTCAGGAGGAAACGATACGCGATTTGTTACAAGTAGAGGATATGGACTCTGATGATCTCGAATTGCTGAAGCGTGTGGTGGATACAGCTAAACTGTATTTCAAAGATCCACAGAGATTCGACCGTGAGGTTGGAAATATCCTAGAAGACGATAATGACTGATATCCAGGAGGTCAGAAACTACCACTTTACTTCGGACGATCGACTGTTGCTCGATGCAAATGTTTGGCTGTACGTTTATGGTCCAAACGCACCGAACTCCTGTTTATCTCGTATTTACTCGCGAGTTCTGAGTCGTATCCTCGAAGTACGGTCTCAGATATGTATTGATGTGCTCGTTGTATCAGAGTTTATAAATGCTTACGCCAGAATCAAATGGCGCATTGAAGGTAGTGACATGGAGAGTTTTAGGGATTACCGAAATTGCCCTCAGTTTGCACTGACAGCTAACGAGATTGCCGATAGTACTAGGCGTATAGTGAGCATTTGTCATCGGTTGGAAAGTGGATTTCAAAAACTGGACGTGGATGCATTGCTAGAGTGTTACTCATCAGGTCAACATGACTTCAATGACCAAATCATAGCAGAGATTTGTAACGGATCTGAGTTAAAACTCATTACACATGATGCTGACTTTAGAGGTCATGAAGTACCTATCCTAACTGCGAATCAAAGACTTCTCACTTAGTTAATCTTTCCCCAATTGGATTCTGGATTCCTCAAGCAATTCCAAATTGCTTTTGTCACTCTAGTTCCATGCCCCCATCCCCCCGCTTCCTCACCAAAGATCAACTGGCGCAGTTCCGGTCCGAAGGCTACCTCGTCCTGAAGGGCACGCTGGATGACGACGTTGTCAGGGCGGCCCGTGATTTCCTGCTGGACCTGATCCCGCGCGACCTGGTCATCCCGGACCACTACCACGCGAACCATGGCCGGTTCAAGCCCCATCATCCCGACGGAAACGGCAGTTTTTTCGAGCCTGCGATGCTGCCGCTGCTGCAGAACGAGGGGCTGTACGGCGCCGCCGTGGACATCCTGGAGACCGAATATATCCAGGTCTGGGACGGCTCGGCGGGGATCACGCTGAGGAACCGCGCCATGGAAGGGCGGCTGCAGAACCTGCACCTCGACGCCGTACCGAAGGGCCCCGGGGAATTGAACGAGGGATTCCTGCGCACGGGCATCGGTATCGGCGGATGCTATTACCTGAACCGGGTGGAAGACAACGGCGGTGGCATTCATGTGGTACCCGGCGCGCCGAACAGGGTGCGGGAGATCATGCTCAACGAGCCGGACGGACTCACGCGCAATAACGGCTGGGGCCATATTGTCGATTTCCAGTCGTCCATGGAGGTCACGGGTGACGCCGGAGACTTCGTGCTCATGCATCACCTGATGCCGCATTCCGCCAGCGCAAATCACAATGCCTCGCCACGAATTGCCCAGTTCACCCGCCTGCAAGCCCTATCGGAAGAAGAGGCCCGTCAGGCGCCCGGGCCGGAACGGCCCCTGAGCCCGGACGCTGTGGCCGCCCTGACCCTGCTGGGCCGCAAGTTGTTCCGCCTGGATCCATGGATCCCGTGACTTCGGGTGCCGCAATCCGCGCCGCAACCCGTGCCACAAGTTTCACCTCAACCGGCGCCGCAGCCAGAGTCACAGCCAGAGTCGCAGCCAGAGTCACGGCCAGAGTCGCAGCCCGCGCCGCAACAGGATCGGACGAAATCAATGCCTCCTGAACCACCCCGGTCCCGGGGCGCTTCGGCCATTACGCTGCGGGCCGGGATCATCGGGCTCGCGCTTTCCGCCGTCGTGGCCGTGTGGGGCCAGTTCTCCGCCGATCACGCCGGATACAACTACGCCACCTACGCCCATCTCCCCGCGGCGCTGCTGATCCCTTTCCTGATCCTCATCCTGGGCCCCCACGTCCTGCTCAAGCGACTGGCGCCCCGGTACGCACTGACGACATCCGAAATGATCGTGGTCTTCACCATGGGCCTCATCGGTTCCATGGTGCCCGACTGGGGCATGACAAGGTACCTGGTCTCGCTCATCACCGGACCCTTCTACCATGCAAGCCCTGAAAACCGCTGGGCGGAAACGTTTTTCGACACGCTGCCCACGTGGCTGGTAATCAGCGGAAAGACTGACGCGGTCAGGGTTTTCTACGAGGGCGCCGCGCCGGGTTACCAGATCCCGTGGATGGCCTGGATCTCGCCCCTGCTGTGGTGGATGTCCTGTTTCGCGGCCCTCATGTGGACCGGTGCATGCATCGTCGTGATCCTGAGGAAGCAGTGGGTCAGCCACGAGCGGCTGCGCTTCCCCCTGGGGGAGGTGGCGCTCAACCTGATGGGCGTGGGGAAGGACCGGGACGATCCGCCCATGGTCCGCACGACCGCCTTCCGGATCGGCGCCGGTCTTTCGCTGGCCGTCGTGGTCTGGAACATCGCCTCCTACTGGGACATCGTTACACCGATCCCCATCATGGGTCCGGATGTGCTGTACCTGAAGGTCCATCCGTCGATCCCGGAACTTCCCATCAGGCTGAATGTGTTCGTGCTCTGCTTCGCCTTCTTCATCAATGCCGAGATCCTGTTCAGCCTGTGCTTCTTCCTGTTGTTTACCACGCTGCAACGGGGTGTGCTGAACATGCTCGGGATCACGGCGGCCACAACCATGTCGCCGACCGGCCTCGTGGGCACCCAGTCCATCGGCGCCCTGATCGCTTTGGTGGCGTGGGGCCTGTGGATGGCGCGCCGACACCTGGCCGCGGTGGCCCGGCGGGCATTCGGCCGGGATCCGTCGGTAGACGACAGCGGGGAGTTCTTCTCGTACCGGGTGGCGGTCTTCGGCTTGATCTTCGGCCTGCTCTATCTGCTGGCCTGGTTGTACAGCATCGGCATGTCCCTGCCGGTCAGCCTGGTCCTCCTGGCCGTCCTCTTCACCATCTACCTCGGCATGGCCCGGATCGTCGCGGAGGCGGGACTGGTGGCCATGGACCTGCCGGTGAATGCCAATAACTTCACCGCGGGCATCATCGGCGCCGACAACCTGGACCCCTCCACGATCACCGCCCTGGGCATGACGAACGCCTTCGCCCGGAACTGGCGGACCTTCACCATGATCGGGCTGTCCCACGCCGCCTACCTGCAGCGCTGGATGGCGCCGGCCACCCGGCATCTATTCCTCTGGATCTGCCTGGCCTTCGCCGTCAGCGTGATTACTTCCCTCTACTATTACATCAGCGCGGGATACGCCGCCGGCGCCGACAATCTCCTGTCCAAGCCCGGTGATCTCGTACCCTTCTTCTACAACACGATCATGACGTGGAACAGCAGCGTAAGCAATGTGTCGAACCTGGAACTGATCTTCTTCGGGAACGGCATCGTCCTGTACATGCTGATGATCCTCGGGCGATTCCTGTTCCTCTGGTGGCCGCTTCATCCCATCGGACTGGTCGCCGTGGCCGCAGACACCGTGCGGTTCATGTTCCTGCCCTTCTTCCTGGCGTGGCTCATCCAGGTGATCCTGCTGCGCCTGGGTGGAGGGGCGCTCTACCGCAGGGCGCAGCCTCTCTTTCTCGGCATACTGGTGGGGTATGTCCTGGGCATGGCCCTCTCGTTCCTCGTGGACAGCCTCTGGTTCCCGGCGGCGCCGCGGCAGTTCGAGTCGTTCATTAACTGAAGCCGAAAAGGACGCAGACATGACCGAATCCAAACGCCCCAATCTTCTCTTCATCATGGACGACCAGCACCGCCACGACTACCTGTCGGCCGCGGGCGCGTCGTTCCTGAACACGCCGAACCTGGACCGCCTGGCAAGTCGCGGGGTCCGGTTCACGCAATGCATCACCAACGCCCCGGTCTGCGCCCCCGCGCGCATCGGCCTGGCCAGCGGGTACCAGCCCGCGCGGCTGGGGTGCCTGGACAACAACTGCTATCTGCCCCGGCACGTCACGCCCTATTATGCCCGTCTGCGGGACGCGGGTTACCGGGTCGGTTGCGTGGGAAAGCTCGACCTGGCCAAACCGGACCCCTACAACGGCCGCCATGGCGACCGGCCGTGGGTCTTCGGCTGGGGATTCACGCACCCCGAGGAGTGCGAGGGCAAAATGCATGCGGGCATGGCCGACGAACCGCGCGGTCCGTACGGCTTCTGGCTGGAGAAGCAGGGGTTGTTCGAAGCCTTCCGGGCGGATTACGCGGTCCGTAAGGCGCGAGGATGGATCGAAGGCGCGTACCACGACTCGGTGCTGCCTGCGGAGGCCTTCGAAGACGCTTACATCGGCCGCCGCGCCACCGAATGGATCGACGCCGTGCCCGACGACTACCCGTGGCACCTCTTCGTCAGCTTCGTGGGTCCCCACGACCCATTCGATCCGCCTGCCGAATACGCCGACCGTTACCGGGACGCGGCTGTGCCGCCGGCCGTGCCCAGCGGGCATGACGGAAAGCCGGGCTGGGTCAATTCCCGGCGGCGCGACCTCTCCGATGACGAAGTGGCCGTTACCCGTCGCCAGTACTGCGCGGCCATCGAACAGATCGACGACCAGGTGGGCCGGATCATCGAAGCGGTTGATCGGCGGGGCATGGGGGAGGACACCGTTGTCGTCTTCGCCAGCGACCACGGCGAAATGCTGGGTGATCACGGGCTGTACACCAAGTCGGTGCCCTACGAGGCGGCCCTGCGGGTTCCCCTGATTGCCGCCGGACCCGGCATACCGGGTGGGCGTACGTCCGACGCCCTCGTGGAACTGATCGATGTCAATCCCACGCTGTGCGGGCTGGCGGGCCTGCCTGCGCAGGAGGGTCTCGATGCGAAAGACTTAAGCCCCGTGCTGGCCGGTGAACGGACGACGCACCGGGAGGAGGCGGCCAGTGCGCTGCGGGAGTTCAGGCTGGTCCGGACCGCGGAACGCAAGCTGGTGGCGCACCACACCGGCGAGGTCGAGCTTTACGACCTGGGGAACGATCCGGATGAAAGGGAAAACATTGCGGTCGATCGGCCCGGCGAGGTCGCGGCGCTGCGAAGCCGCCTGCGCAGGCGGTTTCACTTCCCGCCCTGAACCGGTCGACCACCCGGCCGTGCTGCCGCCGACCAGGTCTGCTGGGTCGCAGCCGACCGCTCCGGCCGTGTCGCCTGGTGCATGAACCGGCCGACCGCTCTGGCCGGTCCGCCCGGCGCGTGATCCTGACGTCTAATGCAGACCGGGACCGCCGTACGGCGCTCCGTCAGGCGCGGTCTTCTGCGGTGAGACGATCTGCCGCCGGTCCGGGCTAAGGCGTTCCAGCAGTTCGGGAGAGGGCTGGTAGCCGTGGCGGAAGTTGCCCCAGGACGGTCCGTACCGGTAGACCACGATGCGCCGGGTGCCCTCGTTCCGCCGCATGGCCGAACCGTGAGAAATCCCGTCTACGAAGAGCAGCGCGTCGCCGGCTTCCATGCACAGTTCCACCGAAGCGGCGATGCCTTCCACGGAAGCTCCCTTCGGCTTCATGGCGTGCCGGGCAAAATCGGGATGGGTGAAGTTGGATTTGTGGCTGCCGGGGATGACCATGGTGGCGCCGTCCCCGGGCCCGATGTCGGTCAGGGCCATCAGCACGTTGATCTGCCCGCACATGAACCGGCCGCCGTGGTAGCGGAATCCGTTTCGCATGATGGGCGGGTACCCGCCGGAGTGCAGGCCGATCGCCTCGCCAGGCTCCCGGAAATTGGCGAAGTTCTCGTCGATGAACAGGGGGCCGTGGGCGTAGTCGAAGGTACCCTCCCCGCCCACGAAGTACTTGAGCCTGTCGATCCAGGACGGATGGTCGATCAGCGCTTCAAACGGGGCGCCCGCCTCGTAGATCTGCTGCAGGTTCAGGCCGTCCTGGGTGCCGTAGGTGTGGGCGTGGACGTAACCGTGCCATTCGCCGGGAGACAGAGGCGGGATCGCGTCCAGGCAGGCATTCAGTTCTGCCACCTCGGCCCTCGTGAGGGCCTGCTTCAGGTGGAGGTAACCCTGCAGGTCGAACAGGTAGATGTCCAGGTCGTCCAGATTGCTCATCGGGATGGTTGCGCCTCCTGGGGAATCGGGTTGATTTACGTCCGGATATTCGTTATTCTCTTGACCGGCAATATAGCAGCCCCTCCGTCGTTATACAACCAGATTTACCCGGTGAATCCGGCACGGCCGCCCGGGTTTTCTTTCGTTCTTTCGTCTTCCAAAGACCGGACGAGGCAATCTGAATGAAGGCTCCATCACCGCCCAACGTGCTGATCGTGCTGAGTGATCAACTGCGGCGGCAGGCCCTGTCCACCTACGGGGACCCGAACATCGTCACTCCCCACGTCGACGCCCTGGCCGGCCGGGGCGTGCGCTTCGAACACGCCAGCTCTACCTGCCCCATCTGCGTTCCTTTCCGCTTCACTTTCATGACGGGCCTGTACGCCCATGACCGGAAGGTTCCCGGGATCGAGTACCGGATGTCTCCGGCGGAACGTACCCTGGCCGACGAGTTCAACGAGGCGGGGTACGAGACGATCTACACGGGGAAATGGCATCTCGACGGGGGGCACGGACGCATGGGGTCCGCCGTTCAGTGCGGACGGACGCCCGTGAAGAAAGCCTACCGGGGCCGCTGGCAGAAATGGTTCGGTTTCGAGCTGAGGAACGGCCCCTTCGATACATACTACTTCGAGGACGACGATCCTGTGCCAAGGCCTTTGGAAGGGTATCAGACCGACGGGCTTTTCGATCTCGCCATGGACTACCTGGAGAACCGTGACCCGTCCCGCCCATTCTGCATGGTGCTCTCCGTCGAACCGCCCCACGATCCCTTCGAAGCGCCTGAGGCATCACAGCGCACCTGGGAGTCGACGGACATCGTGCTGCCGCCCAACGTGGAGGCGGCCGACGCCGAGGTCGCGGAACAGGTCATGCTCAACCGGAAGCGGTACTACGCCATGGTCGAGAACCTGGACTGGAACATGGGCCGCCTGGGCGCCTTCCTGCTGCGTACCGGGCTGCATAGCGAGACCGTTGTCCTCTTCCTTTCCGACCACGGGGAACTCGGCGGCGCCCATGGACTGCGGGGCAAGCAGTGGCCTTACGAAGAATCGACGGGCATCCCGCTCATTATCGCGGACCCCAGGCACCCGGACCGTGCCGGCGCCGTGATCGAAGACCCGGTCTCTACCGAGGACCTGTTCCCCACCATACTGGGGCTGGCCGGACTGAAGCCGAGGGACGTCCTTCCAGGCGAAAATCTTGCGCCGTTGATCCACGGCAACGTCGGCCGCCTGGAAAGGGACGGCGTCATGCTCGAGTTCGTGGCCGAGTTGCGCCAGGGCATGGCCTTTTACGACTGGGTCTGGCGCGGGTTTCGTTCCGCCCGGTACAAGTACACGGTCCGCGGAGACAACCACGGCGGCAAGCCCTGGCAGTTTTTCGACCTGGAAAACGATCCGTGGGAACAGCGGAATCTCCTGGACGATCCGGCCTACCGGGGAGAGATCAAGCGGTACCACGACCTCCTCCTCAACAGGATGAAGGAAACGGACGACCACTTCGTACTCCTACCGGCATATGGCCGGGAAGGTTTGAATACCTGGGATTAACCCGCGCGTACCCGGCGACATTGACTGTACAATAAGGAAACCGTAACTTCCATGTCCCAGACCAGCAAGACCACCCCGCAAACCGGCGAATCCGGAAGCGGGGGCCTGCCCGCCACACTGACGACCGGACTCACCCGCCGGGCGTTGCTGATCGGCGTCTTCCTGTCCATTTTGCTGAACATCTGGACGATCCACGCGGGCTATATTTCCCAGTCGTCCTTCATCAGTCTGACCCACCTGCCCGTTTCCGCGCTGTTCCCCTTCCTGCTGGTGGTGCTGGGTCTCAATCCCCTGCTGAAACGCCTCTGGCCGTCCAGGGTGCTCAACCGGAACGAGCTGATCGTCGTCTTCTTCCTGGTGTTTACCGCGTCCACCATCCCGGCGTGGGGTTTCAGTTCCTACTGGATCGGAGGCATCACGGGGCCGTACTACAACGCCACCACGGAGAACCAGTGGGCGGAGCTCTTTTTCCAGTACCTGCCCTCCTGGCTCATCGTCCAGGACCAGCAACAGGCGCTCACGTGGTTTTTCGAGGGCCTCCCGGACAGCCGACCTCCCGTCCTCGGCATCATCCGCAATGCCTGGACGATTCCGATGATCTGGTGGGTCACCTTCTTCCTGGCCATCTTCGTGGTCGGCGCATCGGCCATGGTCATGCTCCGCAAGCAGTGGGTGGAACACGAGCGGCTGACCTTCCCGCTCGCCCAGATCCCGCTGATCATGATCGAGGAGCAAAAAGGTCGTGCGATGCCCGCCGTGATGCAATCGAAGCTGTTCTGGTACGCCTTCGGCATTACGCTGTTCATATTCCTCTGGAACATCGTCGGATTCTTCAACTGGGTCAGTCCGATCCCCATCGGTCCGCTGCACAATTTCAACGTGGTACTGGCCCAGTCGTTTCCCAACATTCCCGTGAAGTTCAATTTCCTGGTCGCGGGCGTAGGGTACTTCACCAATCTGAATGTCCTTTTCAGCATCTGGGTGTTTTTCGTCATCATGACGATTCAGCAGGGCATCATGACGCGCCTCGGCGTGCCCGGAGCCTTCGCCGTCGTCAAGTCGCAGCATTCCGGTGGTTTCCTCGTGTTTACCCTGTATGCGCTGTGGGCTGCCCGGCGGCACCTGAAGGACGTCGTGATGAAGGCACTGGGCAAGGCGCCCCACGTGGACGACTCCAGGGAGTTTTTCTCTTACCGCATGGCGGTGCTTGGCGTGCTGGGTGGGGTAATCTACATCGTCTGCTGGCTGTATGCGTCGGGCATGTCCCTCGGAATCATCGCCTTCATGATGGGCTCTCTTCTGATCATGTTCGTGGGCGTGACCCGCATCGTGGCGGAAACGGGCATCGTATTCCTGGATCTGCCCTTCGAGACGCACGACTTCACCGTGGCCGTCATCGGTTCCGGGAGTATCAGCACGCGGGACCTGACCAACCTGGCCATCGCAAATTCCTATGCCCGGAACTGGCGCACCCTCGGCATGTGCTCCATGGGGCACATCGCGAAGGTAGACGATGAAATGGGCGGTACGGGAAAGGGCGCTTTCAAGACCATCACGGCCGTGCTCGCGATGAGCATCGTGGTGGCGCTGGTCTTCACGCTGTACCTGGGATACAACCACGGCGGGGCTTCCCAGTTCTTCGAGCCCGCTTTCTCCAACGCCGTGCAGTTGCCCTACAACAACCTGGTCAAGTGGATCAACAATCGGGAGGCGATCACCGGCACCGAGTTCTGGTTCATGATGTTCGGCGGTTTAGTCACCGCCCTGCTGATCCAGGCCCATCACCGGTTCACGTGGTGGTCGCTGCATCCCATCGGGTTCACCGTGGTCCTGACGCCGGGCATGGCCAGTTCGGCCTTTTCCCTGTTCGTGGTCTGGTGCGTGAAGGCCCTGCTGCTGAAGATCGGCGGCATCCAGCTCTACCGTAAGGCCATACCCGCGGTGATGGGCATGCTCGTGGCCTTCGTGCTGGGCGTGTTTCTGTCCTACGTGGCGGACGTCACCTGGTTTCCGCGGGCCGGCCATCCCGTACAGAACTGGTAATCGGATCGACCACCTGGTCCAGAACTGGTTTCCGCGGGCCGGCCATCCGGTAAAGAACTGGTAACCGGACGGTACAGGCGGCGGGCAGCCGTTGACGGAGTGACGGAGGTGTGACGTGTCGGAAGAAAAGGATCCCCAGGAAGTACTCGACCGTATCCTGGAAAAGGACGGCCGGTATCCCCGGCGGGCTTATCTCTTCGTCATGGAGGCGGTTTCCTTCACCGTTGAAAAACTGACCGTGCGCAGGCACATCACGGGGAAGGAACTCTCCCTCGGAATCCGGGACCTTGCCCTCGATCGGTTCGGCATCGCGGCGAGACTGGTCTTCGAAGAGTGGAACATCTCGAAAACCCGTCACTTCGGTGATATCGTATTCAATCTCGTGAACGAGGAACTGCTGCGCAAGACAGAGGAAGATTCTATCGAAGACTTCGACGAGGTCTTCGATTTCAGCACTGCTTTCGAGACAGAAATCCAGATCGACGTCGAATCGAAGCGTCGCTGATTTTAAGCGCGGCGCACCGACAAGGTGCGCCGGCCGATGTTTCCTTACTACCGGCGGACCGTACGCCGCTGCCTTCTTCCGAATGTGGACTTGCGGGGAGCGGAATCCTGTGCGGTCTCGTCGGCGGACTGTCGCGCTTCCTTGCTGGAATCCGCGGTTTTGGCGGTGGTTTCTGCCGGTTCCGCCACCGTGTCCTTTCCGCCGCGGGTTGCCGAAGCGGTCTCTACCGTGACGGCGCCGTCGTCGGATTGCGCCGGCGACGATTCTTTTTGAGAGACCGGTTCGTCTTTCCCTTTCCTGGCGGATCTGCCCCTGGTCCTCCTGTGACCGTTGCCTCGCGCGGCGCGCTGACCGTCCTTCCTGTCTTCTCCGGCCGCAGCTTGCTTGTCGTCCTTGGCCGCAGCTTGCTTGTCGTCCTTGGCAGCGCCCTTCCGGTCTACCTTGGCCGCGGCTTGCTTGTCGTCCTTGGCCGCAGCTTGCTTGTCGTCTCCGTTCACCTCTTTCCGATCGTTTTCATTGCTCGCTGGAGTCTCCGCGCCGGTCGACTTCTGGCGCGTTCCGCGACGTCCGCCGGATTGCCGGGACCGGCCCGATCCACGTTGCGAACGCCCTGAGCCGGATCTGCGGGATGAACGGGTTGCGGATGGCTCCGTTTCAGCCGCCACGGCTTCGGCGTCGCCATTGGCCGCGGGTGGAAGCTCCCGGTAATCGAGCCTGCCTGATGCGGCAGGCACCGATTTGAGCTTGTTGATCAGGCGCTTGGGAAAGACCATGCGCGCGGTAGTCAGCGGATTCCCCCACTGGCTGACGCGCAGGCTGCCGCCCAGGCTGACCAGCGCGTAGGCCGTATCGGAGTCGAGCCCCTTGTCCTGCGAGATCCACTTCACCATTTCCGTGATCGCCAGGCGTGCCGCCTGGTCCACCGTGGACGCGGACGTGATGGTGATCCATTCGCCCTTCGATTCGACCCGGGGCCATGAGAACCGCCCGCCCGGCAGCGTGTCCACCCGCAGGGTGACCTCCGCTTCGACTTCCACGCCGGAACCGGCGATCTGTCCGTCGCCCACGCAGGCCTTTACATCACCCAGCGACAACAGGGCGCCGTTGACCTGAACGGGGAGATAGATCCGGGACCCGGTCGTGATTTCCAGGGTGTCCATGTTTCCCCCGTGCCGGCCCGGATAGATGGTATCGATTTCCCCGTGCTTCGCGGCCACGCCCATGCTCCCGATCACCGGGTGGAGCGGCAGTTTGAGCCGGTCGTCCAGGTGAACCTGGTTTTCGTTGACGTCGAGGACGCGCACCCTGGGCTTGTGGATATCCTGTCCGGGAAAGCTCGACTCCGGCTGCACGGCGAACACGCCGGTACCGGCCGTTGCGATCTGTTTCACCTGGATCGACAATACGTCGCCGATGCTTGCTTCTTCCACGTAGATCGGACCGGTTACGGGAATACCCCCGCCCTGGTCGACGTCATCGTGGGTTTTGGGTTCCTTCGTAAGGAGACCCCGGTAGCAGTCCTGTGTTTCCACTACGACGGTTTCACCGCGGTTCACCGTGATGGCCGGTGAGACGTTCGGACTGAATACCTGGTGGACCCGGTCTCTGGTAACCCGTCTGGTCAGTGCGTCCTGCTCCTTGCTGCCTGTCTTGGACGTCCGCGACGTCCTGGATGATCTGCGAAACAAAATAGATATAACCTCTCTTGAATGGGTTGGTGGATCCAACCGGAGCGGCTCAACCGAAGAGCTCGTCTCCATATGCGAATACGGCGGGCGTCCCTCCCGTGTGCAGGAATACGACGGATTCGTCCGTCCGGAAACGCCCCTCCCGGATGTGTATGGCCAGGCCGTCCATGGCCTTGGCCGTGTATACCGGATCGAGTACGATGCCCTCGGTCTGCGCCACCAGGCGCATGGTTTCGAGGCTGGTGCGCGACGGTTCGCCGAAATCCGGTTTGGCGAACGCGCAGGTGACATCGAAATCGTCCGGTGTGAAAGTGTGTTTCAGTCCGATGACCGAGGCACATTCGTTGGCCACGGGCGCGAGACGTTCCTGCATCTCCCGGTCGTCTCCCACCCAGTAGTTGAGCCCGACGGCCTTGAAGCCGGCGGAGACGGCGCGCAGTCCGACCACCAGCCCGACAATGGTATGGGTCATGGAACTTGTATAGATGGCCCTTGGCGTAATGCTCCGCTGCGCCAACTGTTCGCACAGTTCGAGGACGGCGTCGACGTAGGCCACGGCGCGCAGGATCGCACCGTCGGTGCTCGTGTCGTAAGCCTTCGACCCCTTCGTTTCCAGTTCATCGATCTGCTTTTTCAACTCGTCCTTCACGGTCAGGGGAAAGACGTACTTGATCTGGTCCGCCATGAGGTGGTTGAGCAGCAGGTTGCCGGAAACGGGATAGGATCGGTGGTCCCGCGGGATGACCACGATGGACTTCATGCCCAGCCGGGCGGCGGCTGCGGCGGTCTGCGCGGACTGGTTGGACTGTGAATCGGAGCCGTGGACCAGGTAGTCGCACCCGTTCTCGAGGGCGGGACCCAGCGAGTAGGTGAACTGGCGGGCTTTGTTTCCGCCCATGGCCAGTCCGGTCATGTCATCGCGTTTGATGTATATACGGGGGCCCCCGAGGGCCTCCGCGAGGCGAGGACAGTCCTGTAGCGGAGTGGGCAGGTGGGCCACCGGTGCTCGGGTGAACCTGCCCAGGAGGTGACGCAATTCCTGCGCGGCGTCACGGTCGTACAACTTCAATATGGCTGCTCCAGCAGGCGAGAAGCCGGGTTCCCTGCGGGAATCATCCGGCCAAGTTCGCCTAATGTCCGAATGCAGCGCCTTCGATCCTGGGGTCAGGGGCGCCCAGCCGATCGCCGGTATCGGGGTCCACCATGATACTGTGGCCATCTCCCTGGCGGTATGAACCGCCTCCGAATCCGCGGCTGCTGAGACTGTGCCCCTTCGTCTTCAGGGCGTCGACGACGTCGGTCCCCACGCCGCCTTCCACGCGTAGGAAGTCCGGGAACCACTGGTGGTGGATGCGCGGCGCGTCGACTGCTTCCTGGATATTCATGCCGTGATCGACGACATTAAGGATCAGCTGCATGGTCGTATTGATGATCGTGCGTCCCCCGGGGCTACCCACTACCAGGTACAGTTCGCCGTTGCGCGTAACGATGGTCGGCGACATCGAACTAAGCATGCGCTTATTCGGTTCGATGATGTTCGGCGGCGTGCCGATCTGCCCGGTGTTTCTGGTGACCCCCGGTTGGTAATTGAAATCGCCCATCTCGTTGTTCGTGATCATGCCCGTTCCCGCGATGACGATGTGGGAGCCGTACCCGCCTTCAAGCGTGTAGGTGTTCGAAACGGCGTTGCCCCACTGGTCGACGACGGAATAATGGGTGGTCTCCATGGGCTCCGTTGCCATGGTAAGTTCCGGTCCCAGTTCCTCGCTGGGCGTGGCGAAGTAGGGATCGATCGTGGCCCGAAGCTCCGCGGCGTACTCCTTCGTCGTGAGATGTCCCGGAATCTCGACGAAGTCCGCGTCTCCCAGGTGCCGGGCGCGTTCGGCATAGGCCCGGCGCATGGCTTCGGTCATGACGTGAAGGGTGTTGGACGAGTTATGGCCCAACCGGCTCAAGTCGTACCCTTCGATGATATTGAGCATCAGCGACATGGTGATGCCGCCCGAACTCGGCGGGGGCATGGAAATGATCTCGTATTCCCCGCGGTAGGTATTGCGAATGGGTTCTCTGACGATCGCCTGGTAATTGGCCAAGTCGTTCCGGTCGATCATGCCGCCGCCGGCCATCATGTCCTTCTCGATCAACTCGGCGGTCCTGCCCTTGTAGAAGCCGTCGTGACCGTACTGAGCGATAAGCTTCAGGGTTTCCGCCAGGTCCTTCTGGATCCAGCGGTCGCCTTCCTGCCAGTCCTCGCCGTCGCTGCGGAGCATGGCCGCCTTGCTCGCGGGGATCTGGTCGAAAATGACCTTGCGGCCGTTCAGTCCGCGGGCGATGCGTTCCGTCAGGATAAACCCGTTCTCGGCGAGATCGATGGCGGGCTGGATGACCTCCGCCATGGACATGGTCCCGTATTTCTCCAGGGCCAGGGCGAATCCCGCAACGGTGCCCGGCACGCCGATGGCCAGGTGGTGGATCCGGTTGGTGAAGGGGTGATAGGAGGTGCCGTCGCCACGTGTGAGGACGACGTTCTGGTTCACGGCCCGGTTGCCGTCCGGATCCAGGTACATCCGGGCATGGGCTTTCCCGGGCGCCTTTTCCCGGTAGTCGACGGCAACGGCCGTGCCGTCCGCAAGGCGAATGACCATGAAGCCCCCGCCTCCGATGTTGCCGGCGGAAGGATGGGTCACCGCCAGGGCCAGCCCCAGTCCCACGGCCGCGTCCACCGCGTTACCCCCCTGCTTGAGGATGTCCGCGGCGATCTGCGTGGCCAGGGGTTCGACGGCCACCGCCATGCCCTGCTTGCCGACGACCGGCTTGCGGGACGCCGCGTGGGACGTTTGAACCGTGGTGGACAGCAGGATGAAGCCGCACAGAACGACCAGGGTCTTGAATCGATGTATCATTTACCGAAACCTCGTTCCTGTGGTGACGATACCGTTATGTTCACGTTGTTTACGGGACGCCTGCAAATCGGGGACACCTGCTTACGTGCTGTGTCATTCGGGGTGCTCGCGCTGTGTCATTCAGGGCGCTTGCGCCATGGCCGCCTGCGCCGAGTTCCACCTGCGCCGTGTCCGCCATGGTCCAGGCATCCTCTACGGTACAGACAGAGGTAATAAAGGCGGGCATCCCGTCCGAGTCAAGGCCAATGTGTATCCAGCGTCCTGCAAAAGGCCACAGAATACATTAATTTTAAGATACGGTGGACACCCCGAACGCCTTCAGTTTTTCTCTGTTGATCCACCATTTGCGTTACCGTATATTCGAACGAAGTTTCGCCCGCCGCGAAACGACGCAGGAAACGACGCAGGAAACGACGACTGAACTGATTTCATCTTTCATTTCAACAGGTAACCTCCATGCGCAAACACTACCGTCTGATGATCCCCGGTCCCATTGAAGTCAGCCCCGAAGTGCTCGCCCACATGAGCGATCCGCTCACCGCCCATTACGGTGATCGCTGGGTCGAAATCTGGCGCAAGACCCTGTCCAACCTCCAGCGCGTGATCGGGACGGAAGGTGAGGTCTTCGTGCTGGTGGGATCGGGCCACACGGGCAACGACGTGGTCATGAACAGCCTGTTCAATCCCGGCGACCGGATCCTGACGCTGGACAACGGCCTCTTCGGCAAGCGGCTGGACGATCTCGCCAGGGCTTTCGGGCTGGATTCGGTGGTGTTGAATAAGCCGTGGGGTGTACCCTTCGAGGCGGCGGATATCCACGAGGCGGCCGCTGACAACCCCGGTCTGAAGGCGGTCTTCATGGTGCACGGGGAAACGTCGACGGGCGTGGCCAACCCGGTGCACGAACTGGCGGCCGCCGCCCGGGAACACGGCATGCTCGTCCTGGTGGACACCATCGCGTCCCTGGGCGGCGAGCAGTACCTGATGGACGCCTGGGACATCGACGTCACGGTGTGTGCCTCACAGAAGGCCCTGGGCGCGCCTCCCGGCCTGGCCCTCGTGGCCGTGGGCGACAGGGCATGGGACGCCATGAAAGACCGGCGGGAACCCCGCGGGTTCATGGGCGACCTGCAGAACCTGCGCCACTTTGCCGAGACCCAGGCCGACGTCCACCCCCATCCCGGCACCATGCCGGTCAATAACTTCGTCGCGTTGACCAGAAGCACGGACGATATCCTGGAAGAGGGGCTCGAGGCCTGTTGGACCCGGCACCGCAAGGTCTCCCGCGTGGTGCGGGAAGGCGTGCGCGCGATGGGCCTGAAGGTCATGGCCGAGGAACGGGCAGCCTGCGTCAACATGACGGTCATCCTGTCGGAAGACCGGTTCAAGCCCACCGCCTTTTCCGATTTCATGAAGGCCGAGTACGGCATGCATGTCGGCCTGGGCCTGGGTGACTACGTGAACCGGACCATACGCGTGGGTCACATGGCGCACAACGCAAACCTCGAGGCCGTAACGCCCTTTCTCGTCGGGCTGGAGCAGTACCTGCGCCGCCAGGGATTCGACGTGGCGCGCGGGGCGTGCCTGGCCGGCCTGGACTGATCGGAGATTCCGCGATGATCTACGAAGAACGTATCTACAAGATAATGCCCGGCCGCGTGCCGGATATCCTGGGCCGGTTCACGGACCACGCCGTGCCCCTCTTCGAGAAACACGGCATGAAGCTGGTCGGATTCTGGCAGACCGCGGTGGGACCGAGCAATCACGAGCTCACCTACCTGCTGGCCTTTGAAGACGCAAACCACCGCGACCGGGCCTGGGCGGCGTTCATGGCCGACCCCGCCTGGATCAAGGCCAAGGCCGACAGCGAGAAGAACGGCGCACTGGTAGCCGAGGTGGCCAACCGGATCCTGACGCCGGTTCCCTTCTCTCCCCTGCAGTAGAAGGCCCCTGTGGTGAATCGGCAACGCCATGGCGAAACAACAGCGATTGAGGAAGGAACTTCGGTTCTTCGAAGTCTACGCCGTCGCGACGGGCACCACGTTGAGCGCGGGCTTCTTTCTTCTGCCGGGTCTGGCGGCAATGGAGGCCGGCCCTTCTCTCGTCCTGGCCTACCTGGCGGCGACCCTCCCCCTCATTCCAGCCATGCTATGCATCGTGGAACTGGCCACCGCCATGCCCCGCGCGGGCGGCGTGTACTACTTCGTCGACCGGTCCCTCGGACCTTACGCTGGACTGATCACGGGGATCGGGACCTGGCTTGCGCTTATCCTCAAGGTCACCTTCGCGCTGGTGGGCATGGGTGCCTACATCGCCCTTTTCTTCCCGGGCCTGCCCCAGTTGCCCGTGGCCCTTGTACTGGCGGCGGGTCTCGGTGCGGTGAACTACTTCGGCGCCGCGAAGAGCGGACGCCTGCAGATCTACCTGGTAATGGCCCTGCTCCTGCTTCTGGCCGGTTTTATCGGCGGCGGTGTCCCGGCGCTCGATACCGTCGCGTTCGAGGGCCTCTTCGACATTGAAATCACCACACTCATGGGGACGGCGGGGCTGGTCTACATAAGCTACGTAGGTGTGACCAAGGTCGCGAGTCTCGCGGAAGAAATCGAAAAGCCGGAAAAGACCCTTCCCCGGGGCGTATTCCTGGCCCTGGCCACCGCCGTCCTGGTATACGCCCTCGGCACGACGGTCATGGTGGGCGTCATACCCATCGAACGCCTTGCGGGCGACCTGACGCCAGCGGCGACGGCGGCCGGCATCCTGTACGGCTGGTGGGGATACCTGCTGCTCTCCGTGGCGGCGCTGCTTGCCTTCGTCTCCGTGGCGAACGCGGGCATACTCAGTGCTTCCCGGTATCCGCTGGCGATGAGCCGGGACCGCCTGCTTCCCGTCGGAATGAGCCATGTAAACGCCCAGGGCGTACCGGTCCGCTCGCTGATCGTGACGGTGGGAAGCATCCTCGTCATCCTGCTGGCCCTCGACCCCGTGGGCATCGCCAAGCTGGCGAGCGCCTTTCAACTCGTCGTATTCGCCGTCGTGTGCCTCGCCGTCGTCGTGATGCGGGAAAGCCGCATCGCCGAGTACGATCCGGGATACCGCTCGCCCTGGTACCCGTGGATGCACATCGCGGGCATGGTGCTGCCCTTCCTGGTGATCTGGCAGATGGGTTGGCCCGCCATCCTGTTCATTGTCGGATTCATATCCGCCGGGACCCTGTGGTACTTCTACTATGCCCGGTTCAGGGCGGACCGCAACGGCGCGATCTACCACATCTTCGAGCGGCTCGGCCGGTCGCGTTACCAGGGACTGGACCGGGAACTGCGCGGGATCCTGAAGGAAAAGGGGCTCCGGGACGAAGACCCGTTTGAAGACATGATTACCCGGTGCCAGCCGGTCGACCTGGAAGAGGAAGTCGCATTCGATCAGGTTGTCGCCGTCGCGGCGGAAAAGCTGTCGCCCCGGGTCGGGCTTTCAACGGGTGAAATAAACGACAGATTCATGCGGAAGACCGGTGCGGGCGGAACGCCGGTCGCCGAAGGCGTAATGCTGCGCCATTTCCGCATGCCGGAGATCGCCCTGCCGGAACTGGTACTCGTCCGCACATTCGAGAGCGTACGGGTAGACTATCAAAATCCCGCAACCGGCACGCAGTATTCACAAGATGTTTTCGCGTTTTTCTTCCTGGTCAGTCCCGCGGAGCACACCGCGCTGCATCTGCGCATGTTGGCCCGGATCGCGGAACGGGCCGATGACGTGAACTTCGGCCAGGTGTGGATCGCCGCGGTCGACGAACACGCCCTTCGCGACATCTTCCTGCGCAGCGACCGGTACCTGACCGTCCCGGTCCTTCCCCAATCGCCCGCGAGCGGCCTGATCGGCATGCCCATTTCGGAAATGGAAATCCCGGGGGGATGCCGGATCGTGTGGATTCGCCAGTTCGACGAGGTGGTCATCCCCACGGGCGACACCGTGATCAAGTCCGGCGATCTGTTGACTGTAATCGGCGATCCCGTGGACTTGAACGCATTCCGGCGGATGTACCACGACTAGGGCACGTAGGGCGTCCCCGTCCGGCGCAGTTCCTTCGTCACCGCCATCTGACAGGTCACGTAGGCCTGGCCATCCGTGTTGCCCCGGCGGTTCAGCAGGCCGGCGGCATAGCCCGGTCGGGCGTCGGCGATGGTGCCGACGATGAGGTTTGCGCATTCGACGGTGGTGTCGTACCGGTCCGCGATCAGTGCGTTCATCTCGCTCCAGGCGATCTTGACGGCTTCTTCCCAGTTGTAGCCCTGCCCGCTGGTCAGAAACTCCTCCTGCGACTCCACGATGCGGGTCTTCTCCACGACCGGCGCGCTGCACGGAAACCCGGGCGACCGGTCCACGCGCATCGTGATCGTCGAATCGATCTCCACGCCCGTACCCGTCAGCTCGCCGTCCCCCATCCGCGCGTGCACGTCGCCCAAAGACAGCAGTCCACCCGGTTTCTGCGCCTTGATGTGGACCGTGCTGCCCGGTTGAATCGCGTTGAAGTCCATGTTGCCGCCCGTATCGATCTGGTGGGGGGCGACCGATTCGAGCATGACGACGCCGATCATGGGCCGGACCGGTACCACGAAATCGGGCGGGAAATGGACCAGGCCGTCCCGCACCGGCGCGATCAGCCGCACGCTGCCCCAGTGGGGGCCGCCGTTGCGATAGAAGCCGTAGGGACCGACCTCCATGTCGAGGATCTCCACGGACACCCAGTCCCCGGCCTCGATCCCCTCGATGTGAAAGGGGCCGCACGGCCGTGAATACCGGTAGGGATCCACGTCCATGACCGCACCGGCCCGAAGGTCCTTCTTGGCGAGATAGTCCTGGTCGTGGCCGCCGAAGGTCTCCACCTGGACCGTCTCGCCGGGTTCGAGCACGCCGCGGATCTCCTTGAATGCCGGGTCATCCGGTCCGGAGAGATAAGGGGTGCGGGTAAACCGGCGCATGGAACGCTCCTTCCTTTTGAATAAACATCGAATTAACGGAATGACTGCTTCATGCAGGCTTTTCGTGTCGCACCGGGGTGTTTTTTCTCACCTTGCGGCATCGGCACGGCATCGGCGCATTGTGCTACGCCATCAGTGCATTATATTCTGAATTGTATTCGTTCCAATTGTGCCTTACAAGCCTTAAAACCTTCCTCAAACGGCGGTCCGGATCATGCAACGGTCCGTCGCGGAGAACAGGCCATGCGACTGACGAAAGAGCAGCTGGCGTTCATGGACACCTTCGGCTACCTCGGTTTCCCCGGTTTGTTGAATGACCGGATCGAAGAGATCACAGGCGCCTTCGAGGATGTCTGGACCGAGCGCGGCGGAGGGCACGACGGCAAGCCTCACGACGGCACGGCCAGGTCCTGCATCGTGCCCTTCATCGATCAGCATCCCGTGCTTTCCTCACTCATCGACGATCCCCGCGTCAACGGCATCTTCAGCAGCCTGCTGGGCGATGAATTCGTGTACCTGGGCAGCGACGGCAATTTCTACGTGGACGATACCCGGTGGCATTCGGACACGGACTGGTCGGGCAAGATGCGCGGCGCGCCGCCCCGTATCTACTACAAGATGGCCTTCTACCTGGATCCGCTGACGCGGGAAACGGGAGCGCTGCGGGTGATCCCCGGCAGTCACCGCTGGGGTGACGCGTATGCCGACTCGCTGGAATCCCAGATCCGGGAATCGCCGGAAAACTGGGGCATCGAAGGCTGGGAGGTGCCCGCCGTTGCCCTCGAGACGCAGCCCGGCGACATCGTCGTGTTCAACCAGAACACCAAGCACAGCGCCTGGGGCGGGGGCGACCGGCGGAGGATGTTCACGATCAACTGCACGGCCCGGTTCGCCGAGAAGGACATGCAGCTTCTGAAGAACGAGATCGCCGCGAGCGCCCGGTTCTGGCTCGACAGCGTCTACGGCGAGGCCATGCTCGAGACGGCCGGTCCGGCGCGCATGAAGCACCTGGAACAGCCACTGGCCCACCAGGACCACCTGGCGGAGGAGGTTCGAAAAGCCAGGTTGAAGATGGCGGAGCCGTCACGGGGTTAGGACGCGGTCGCGCTGCGTGAGGTCGCGCTGCGTGCGCTTAACGCCAGTCCTGCCGGCCGCGGACTTCCCGCAGGAACCGCCGGGCGTTGCCGGAGAAGTGGTCTTCGATCTCCTGTGCCGTCAGTCCCAGCATGTCCGCCACCTGCTTCTCCTGCCGCAGCTGTTCGTAAATAACCAGCGTCGCCCGCGAATCGCAGTGGGGCGTCGTCTCCGTCGTGCCCTCGTAGTAGGTCCACGCCCGTCCGTAGGTGACGTACTTGCCGCGGGCGCATCCCGCCACCACGTTGTCCGAACCGAACATGACCCGGGCGCGGTCCTCGTGCTTCATCAGCAGGTACTGGGAGTAGAGGTCGTTCACGGCCGACGTGTCGTACCAGATGTTGGGCAGGTCCGTGAGGAAGTGGATGGCCCGCTCCATCATGAAGCAGTTGAAGGCCCGGGCGCAGTGGGCGAGGATCCACTGGGCGCGGGGATATTGCTTCGTGTAGTAGGCCAGGTCCTTTTGATTGTCCGCGTCGGCCGGGCCTTCAGGCTTGGACATGTGCATGGTGATGGCGAGCCCGAGATCGTGGGCCACCTCGATGAAGGATTCGGGCAGGAAATCCCGGATGCGGCAGTGGGTGGGGTCCGGGGC
The DNA here is from genome assembly GCA_022822725.1 of Candidatus Latescibacterota bacterium. Classification (GTDB taxonomy): domain Bacteria; phylum JAAXHH01; class JAAXHH01; order JAAXHH01; family JAAXHH01; genus JAAXHH01. Next base: position 32,303 of record JAJEAN010000002.1, on the reverse strand, counting down.
GAAGGTCCGGTAGGGCTTCAGGCCCAGGAAGCCGTGTCTCTTCACCTGCGCGGCCACGTAGTCGGGGCTCATGTCGGGCGTGACCATCATGTTGATGCCCGATTCGGGATCCTGCTTCATCTCCTCGGCCATCCAGTCGTTATGGCCCTCCGTGTCGATACCCCCCGGGATCGGCGTGCCGAGGACCAGGTAGTGCATCCTGCGGCCCGGATACAGCTGCTCCGCCCAGGCGAGGTGGTCCTGGTAGTCGATCTCCAGCCGTAGCCCGGTGGGGCCCGGCGGAAGCTTGCCCCGGTGCCGTTCCGACCACATGTGCACGTGCATGTCGTAGACGGTTTCCGGCACGAAACCAGCCAGCTCCTCGTCCCAGAAGCTCCGATCGAAATCCGTATAGTCCGGTACGCTCATGAAGGATCCTCAGCAGGTTGCGGGGTAAGCCGTGTGGCGTCGCGGCGAAATCGGCGCAGGTATGAGTGCGGCGATTTCGCCGCAGATGTGAGCGCGGTGCCGCCTCCACCTCCACATCCGCCTCGTGAGATCGGCAATTCGGCGCAATATCGTGCACGCCGGGTTCAGTGTACCCTTATAGAGCATCCTTTTCAAGGCCAAAAGAAACTTTGACATTGCACGGTGGCGGACGCTTATTTCTTCGAGATCACATCCAAAATGTATCGCCATCGAATACGGAGGCAGTCATGGCTGAAGCACAAGACATGAACCGGCGCAGTTTCCTGCGCAACACCGTGCTGGGCGGCGCGGGCGTGACGCTGATGGGCACGCCGGCCTGGGAAGCGGCCGCCCAGATGGTCAGCGGCTCCACGGACCTTCCCGTGAACGGCGTGGGACTCGACGATCCCCTGCTCGTTCAGCTCAGTATAAACGAGAATCCCCTCGGTGCGTCGCATCGGGCCATCGAGGCGGTGGCCGGCAAGATGTTCGGCATGAACCGGTATACCATGCATTTTGAACTGGAAGAGGCTCTGGCCACCCATCACGGCGTCGATCCGGAGTCGGTGTTCACGGGCGTGGGTTCATCGGAAATTCTGCTGACCGCGACACTTGCGGCCTTCTGGAACAATCCGGGAAACGTGGTCACCGCCTTCCCGTCCTACCGGTCCATTCCGAGTACGGCGGAAGAACTCGGACAGGCCGTCAAGCGTGTGCCGCTGACCGGGGACTGGCAGATGGACCTGTCGGCCATTCTGGCGGCGGTGGACGAGAACACCCGGATCGTCAGCATCTGCAATCCCAATAACCCCACCGGCCAGCTTCTCGATCCCGCCGAACTGGAACGCACGATCAGGGCGGTACCGAATGATGTCATCGTCTGCGTGGACGAGGCGTATATACAGTTCGTCGACGATCCCGCTTATCCGTCCACGATTTCACTGACAAAGGATGTCGAGAACCTCCTGGTGTCGCGGACCTTTTCGAAGGCCTACGGACTCGGCGGCATGCGCGTCGGTTACGGCGTGGCACATCCCTCGCTCCTGGAGCGCATGCAGCGGTTCAGCATCGGCCTGCTCAACAAGAATACCCTGTCGACCGTGGCCGCGATGGCCGCGCTGAACGACCAGCAGCACGTCCGGCGTACCGTGGAAATCGTCCGCGAGGGGAAGGCGTTTCTCTACGAGGAACTGGAGTCCATGGGATACAGTCCACTGCGCACGCAGACCATCTTCGTCACCGTCGAGGTCGGCCCTAACCTGGAGACGCTCCTGGACCGCTTGTGGGAGAAAAAGGTCCGGGTTCGCCAGGCCTTCGACATGGAAGGTTTCATGCGCATATCCGTCGGGCTGCCCCGCGAGAACGAGGCCTTCATCTCCGCCTTCAAGCGGGAACGCAGCGCGTTGTAGATGAAGTATCCCAATCCGCTCAAGCGGCGCATCCGCGATGGCGAGTTGTTGCTGGGCACGGTCCTGCCCGCCCACGATTCGTTCACGGCCTCGGTGGTATGCCGTTCCGACATCGATTTCCTCTGGATCGATACCGAGCATTCCGCGAGTGCCGTGGAAGACCTGGACATGGTCCCGGTGATCGCCCGCCGGAACGACGTGGCGCCCATGATCCGCGTCGCCTGGAACGATCCCGCGCTGATCAAGAAGGCCTATGACATCGGTGCCGTCGCCGTCATGATCCCCCAGGTCAATACGGCCGGGGAGGCGGAACGGGCGATGCAGTCCGCCCGCTATGCACCGGAAGGACAGCGCGGCGTATCCCCGTACTGGGCCATGATGGCCGGGCTGGAATTCAACCACGTGGTCAAAACGGCCAACGCGGAAACCGTCACCGTCCTGCAGATCGAAAGCGTCGATGCCCTCGACAACCTGGATGAAATCAAGCAGGTGGAAGGGATCGACGTCCTCTTCATGGGGCCCACGGACCTGTCCGCCACCATGGGGGTGATCACGGAGATCGAGTCGGCCGAGGTGCAGTCGGCCATGCGGGAATTCCCCCGGCGCCTCGAGGGCACAGGCATCATGGCGGGCACCACGCTGGACGACCTCCAGGACATCCGTCAGAAAATCGAGTGGGGCTATCGGTACATCAACGTCGGCAGCCCGATGGGCTACGGTTTGCGTGTCCTAAAGAACAACCTGGAAGCGCTGCGGAGCGGATGAAGTAATGATCAGTGAAGAACAGGTCCGCACGTTCCACCGGAACGGATGGCTCGTGGTCGAAGGGGTGTTCGCGCCGGAAGAAACGGACGAGGTCGCCCGCCTGGCCCTGGAAACGGCGGATACCATCGCCGAGGACGAATCCATGGAGGGCTATCTGCTGGACCGTTCCGATTCAGGCGAGACCGCTGCGCGCAAGATTGACAATCCGTACCTGCGGAATCCGTTGTTCCGCGATTTCGCGCTGGATGGCCGGCTCCGGGGTATCCTCCGTCAACTCACCGGCGAAGACCCCCTGCTCAAGAGCGATCAGCTCTTCATGAAACCGCCGCGGTTCGGCTCCGAGAAACCCTACCACCAGGACAACTTCTACTTCCGGTGCACGCCGGGCGGCCACGTCATCACGGCCTGGATCGCCCTCGACGACGTGGATGAGGAGAACGGCTGCCTCAGGTACATCTCCGGTTCGCACAAGAAGGGGATCATCGACCACGTGGAGGTCCCCGGACAGCCATACAACCTGGCGCCGCCTGACGATCTGATCGACCGGGATAAGGAAGCCTCCGCGCCGGTGCGCAAGGGCGGCGTGGTCTTCCACCACTCGGAAACGCTCCACTCCTCGCGCCGCAACACGTCGGATCGCTGGCGGCGCGGCTACGCCACGCACTGGGTCACCGCCAGGGTAACCACGGAGACGGGCAATCTGGACAGCGCCTATTTTCGCAGCGACGACTATGCGGAACATGTGCGCGCCGTGGACCGGGCGGAAGTACAGAAGACGGACGGGACGTCTCATATCGGGACCACGGACCGGGCCGGAGTGTCCTGATGTCCATGGCCGATGGGAACGGAAAGATGACCGCGCCATCTCCGACAGGAACCATCACCGATCTCATGTGGTCGGAGACGGCATCGATCTACGACGCGATCCTCGCCCATCCCTTCATCAAGGGGCTTACCTCCGGCGACCTGGACCGGTCGGCCTTTGAATTCTATACCGTTCAGGACGCGCTGTATCTCAAGGACTACGCCCGGGCCCTGAGCCTCGCCGCGGCCAAGGCGCCGGACGAAGACAGCATCATCCTCTTCAACGAGCATGCCAAGGGTTGTCTCGTGGAAGAACGGGCCATGCAGGAGCACTTCTTCGACGTCTTCGGCCTGTCGGCGGAACAGGTCTGGGCGACCCCCAAGGCGCCCGTGTGCCAGGCATACACGAGCTACCTGCTGTCGGTGGCCTACGGCCGTCCCTACCACGAAGTCGTGGCCGTCGTATTGCCGTGCTACTGGATCTACTGGGAGGTGGGCAAGGCGCTGGCCGAGCAGGGATCGCCTGATCCCATGTACCAACAGTGGATCGACACCTACGCCGGCGAGCAGTTCGCTGAGTGCGTCGTAGCCGTCCTGGAGATCACAAACCGCATCTCCATGGGGCTTCCCGACGAGGACCGCGAGGCCATGCTGAACCACTATATCACGACCAGCCGGTACGAGTGGATGTTCTGGGACATGGGGTATCGGAAGGAGCAGTGGCCGGTCTGAGTTGGCCAGGGTTTCCTTCCGAGAGTAGTAACCACTAAGTCTCGGTGCAGCACTTCCCGATACATTTGGCGCCACAGAGTACGGGAGACTGCTCCTTTCCCATCGGCTCCATGTCGTAGAATCAGTCCGCCGAATGCGAGACTCGTTAGGCCACTATCGAACCAGGTACGATTGGAATCTGGAGTGCGATAGAGCACTGAAAACCTTGACACGGCCAGAAGTTGTAATTACTATAATTACGTATCAGGCCCACTCAGCGGAGGTGAAGCGCATGAATAAACCGTCTTACATCAGGGAAGTCAAACTGATTCCGATTGGGAACTCCAGAGGCATCCGGCTTCCCAAGACACTGCTGGACAAGTACGGATGGAGTGACCGTCTGACGCTGGAAGAGTTGGAGGAGGGCGTCGTTTTGCGGGGCACGGAGACCCATAACCTGTCCTGGGAAGAGACCTCCCGCGCCATGGCCGAAGAATCGGAGGACTGGAGCGACTTCGACGTCGCCATAGCCGATGGCGTGGACTGATGGGCTCGTTTCCCCGGCGGTATTCCGTGTACATTGCCGATCTGAACCCCACCAAGGGTGCTGAGATTCGCAAGGTCAGGCCAGTGGTGGTCGTCAGTCGCGATGAGATGAACCGGCACCTCGAAACCGTGGTAGTCTGTCCACTCACCTCCAAAATGCATCCGCGATGGCGTGGCCGCCTGCAGGTGCGGTGCGCGGGGCAGGACGCCGAGATTGCCGTAGATCAGATCCGCACCATAAGCAAGCAGCGACTGGGGCAGCGCATCGACAGTCTTTCAGCCGACAACGCGGCACAGTTGCGCCGCATCATCGGCGAGATGTATGCCGAGTAACGGCTGGAATGGGTCTTTTCTGATTAGGAAAGTTAGAAGAAAGTACGGTTTCCACCATCATCTTGCTAGATCCTCCTTGATCAGGTTCCGCAGTATCCCCACAAGCCCCCTCCCCGGTACCATCCCACCATCTCGTACTTTAGAACAAGAATCCACCGTTTTTTACTACTAATCAATTACACAATCGTAAGAACGCAGTCTGTATAGACAGCCGGCCTGGCTGCAACCGGACTGCATAAGAACCCGTCGCTTTCGTATTGCTGAAAACGTGTGCGTTGCGCGTGCGTTGTGCGATCGTGGAAGCGACCCGCCGGAAGGAATCGTCATGAGTATCGAGACCGTTCGTGGTACCAGCCAGAAGCCCGTGTCAAGCGATGCCCTGGTGGAAATTGTTTCAAAGCAGTCCGCCTGGTCGGGGCACCTGTTCGTCGGTTATCCGATTTTCGGCACGTCCGAAGGACTCCAGATGATTGACGCCCTGCTGGTTTCGGCTGATATGGGCGTTGTCGTTTTCGATCTCATCGAGGGACACGAAACGGGTGATTACGAGGCGCGGCAGGACGATTCGGCCAACAAGCTTGAAGCCCGGCTTAAGACACACCAGGAACTGATGCGGCGCCGGGACCTGATGGTTCCCCTACATACCATTTCTTTCGCCCCCGCACTGAGTAATCCGGATTCGAATCGTTCCGAGTCTTATCCTCTCGCGAACACCTCCTCACTCATTCAGGAATTGAACCGGTTCACCTGGTCGTGTCCGCATGGCCGGGATATGTGTGCGAAGGTGCTGTCGGCGATCGAGCACATCTCCTCGATGCGCAAAAGGGGATTCAGCCGACGTGTTGCGGAGGAGGATACGCGTGGCGCTAAGCTGTTAAAACTCGAGAAATCAATCGCGACGCTGGACAACATGCAGAATCGAGCCGTGATAGAAACGGTCGAAGGCGTCCAACGTATTCGCGGCCTGGCGGGTTCGGGCAAAACCATCATACTGGCGCTGAAAGCGGCTTATCTCCATGCGGATCATCCCGACTGGCGCATCGCAGTCACGTTCAATTCCCGTTCCCTCAAGGATCATTTTCGACGCCTGATCAACAACTTCTTCTTAGAGCAGACCGGGGAAGAGCCAGATTGGAACAAGTTGCGCATCGTAAACGCCTGGGGTGCCTGGCATGGAAAGGATCGCGGGGGCGTTTATGCCGAGTACTGTCGTCTGCACGGCATGGCGTTTTTCGACTTTGGAAAGGCGCGCGCCAGATTCGGACCGGGCAGGGAGTTCGAGGGAGCGTGCGAATATGCCCTTTCTTATACAAGTAATCTCGTGCCGGTCTACGACGCGATGCTTGTCGACGAGGCGCAGGATTTACCGCCCAGGTTTCTGAGGCTTTGTTACACACTGCTCAAACCTCCCCAAAGACTGGTGTATGCCTATGACGAACTGCAGAGTCTTCGCGGCAGTTCCCTGCCTTCTCCGGAAGAGATTTTCGGGAATAGCGCGGATGGATCGCCCAAAGTTCGGTTTGACGAAACCAGTCAACTCACGCCTCAACGCGATATCATGCTGTCGAAATGTTACCGCAACTCGAAGCCGGTACTGGCCACGGCGTTTGCCCTTGGATTCGGCATATACCGGAAACCGTCCCATGAGTCGGGTACCGGTCTGGTGCAGATGTTCGACCGGGCTCATTTGTGGGAAGAAATCGGTTACAGCGTGCTGGACGGCGCATTGCGCGACGGCTCGGACGTAACGCTTGACAGAACAGAAGACGCGAGTCCGCGATTTCTGGAAGACCATACCGACATCGACGACTTGATTCGTTTTATCTCCTTCAGAAACCATGATGAACAGGCGGACTGGCTGGCGGAGGCCATTGCCGAAAACCTCCTCAAGGACGAACTTCGACACGACGACATCATGGTCATCAACCCCAATCCTCGTACGACAAGAGAGAGTATCGAACCGATACGCAGCCGTTTGAAAGGACTGGGCATCCGCGCCCATCTCGCCGGAGTCGATACGAATCCGAATACCTTCTTTCGACCGGGCAAAGCATCGGTGACCTTGACCGGGATTCACCGCGCCAAGGGCAACGAAGCCGGGATGGTCTATATCATCAACGCCCAGGACTGCCATGCCGCGGTCCGTAATCTGGCGAGCGTGCGTAACTGCCTGTTTACGGCGATTACGCGAAGCAAAGCGTGGGTTCGCATACTCGGCTACGGCCAGTCCATGACCATGTTGAAATCAGAGTATGAAAAACTGAAAGCGCGGCGTTTCGAGTTGCGGTTTACCTATCCGACTTCAGCGCAGCGGGAGCGCTTGCGGCTCATCCACCGGGATATGACCACGGCAGATTCCAAACGCCTCAGGAACCGCGACAGGCATCTGGATGATCTTCTGCATGAGCTCGAATCCGGCGAAGTGCAGATCGAAGACCTGGACGAGGAGACGATCGCCCGGTTCAGGAAGGTCCTGGCGAAATAGCGTTATCCGATCAGGTTCCGCAGAATACTCACCATCGCCCGTCCCGGTCCGTTTTCGGCATATCCCGCGAGTTCGAACGTCCTACTTCCTCGTCTGCGAACCACAATTTCGCTCCAGAAGAAGAACCCTTCCTTCAGTCGGACTTCCACCAGGTCGCCGATGTCGTACCGTGTCCCGAGGTTGTTGTTGACCAGGTGGTTGGACCGGGTGATGGCCATGCCTTCCTCGCCGGACCCATCGATATCGTATAATACCAGCAGGTCATTCACCGTCGAGGCCACGCCACTGAAGGCTGGATTGCTTTGCAGCGCAACGATGTAGTTCGCTGCCCGGTCGGCGTCGATATCGGGGTAGATGTACAGGCCCGCACGGGTATCAGTCCAGATGCCACGGGCGGCCTGTCGGACACGTTGCACTGCTGGATCGGTGGACGACCCGGCTCCCGCGCGGCCGGAAGGGTCGGTCCAGGAAGCGCCGGACCGCGATGCGCCGGACCGCGACGCGCCGGACCGTGTTGCACCGGGCCCCGTTCGACCGGACGCGCCAGGCCGGGCATACTCCGATCGGGGACGCTCCGACTGGGATTGGCGCGTCTGCGAGGAAGTGCGATAGCCAGGCGACGATCGCTGGTGGGCTGATGACCTGGAAGACGAAGGCATCCGCAGGTTTTCCGGATGCCGGACGAGCCACTGGTAGGCCTCGTTGATCTCCGTGAACTTGGCGGTGGCCCGGTCTTTCACCCGGTCAGGCACCTTGTCCGGATGCCATATGAGCGCCAGTTCCCGGTACGATTTCTTCACGTCGTCAAGCGACGCGCCCGGAGCGAGGTCGAGCGAGATAAGCGCCCTGCTCGTGGTATCATCCATACATGGTTATTTAAGCCATTCTAAGGGTTGTCTCAAGTGATTTATGCCGGTATATTCAAGGTCGCTACGTGGCTTCGAGTCACCGCCCGACGGCAGGTCACCGCCTGACGGCTGGTCGCCGGCTGACGGCAAGCCGGCACCGGCTGACGGTAAGTCGGCACCGGACCAGGTCCCGCCCAAAAACGTGCAAATAAAAAAAGGTCACCTATGCCCATCACCGATGCCCTGCCTGAAATGAAGCGGGAACTGCGTTTCTTCCCGGCAAAAGCCGATCGTCCCAGGACGCTTTCGCGCGAACAGGTCGACTTTTTCAACGCAAACGGATATCTCTGCCCCCTGGACGTTTTTACGCCGCAGGAGGCCGAGGAGAACCGCCTGTATTTCGAAGACCTGATGGCCCGCGCTGAGCAGGAAGGCTACAACAGCTACTCGATCAACGGCTGGCAGCGGCATTGCGAGGGCATCTACAACCTGGCCATGAACCAGCGGATACTGGCCTACGCGGAAGACCTGCTCGGGGAAACGCTGATCTGCGAGATGACCCACTACTTCTGCAAGATGCCGGGCGACGTGCAGCGGGTGAGCTGGCACCAGGACGCGTCCTACTGGCCCCTGACCCCGAGCAAGGTGGTGACTATCTGGCTGGCCATCGACGACGTGGACGAAGAAAACGGGCCCATGACGGTCATCCCCGGTTCCCACCTCCATGGACAGATCCCCTTCGAGAACAGCACGAAAGCCGAGAAGAACGTGCTGGGGCAGACCGTCCACGACCCGCTCAGGTGGGGCGGCGACCCCGTGCCCTTCGTCATGAAGGCGGGCCAGATCTCCATGCACACCGACCTGCTGTTGCACGGATCCGAGCCGAACGTATCCGACCGCCGCCGATGCGGCCTGACGATACGGTACCTTCCGCCTGACGTGCGGGGACGTTATCCGGAATACCACCGCGCCGTGATCTGCCGGGGCAGCGATCCATCGGGCTACTGGAGACCCATACCCCGACCCGTTGGCGACAATATTCCTCCGCGAAACCGGTAGTCTCCGCTCACTGCTTTTCGACGGCGCATGAGAAGGAGTAAAAGATGAAGAACAAAACCAGTTTCCCACCAGGATGGAACGAAGAGCGTGTCCAGCGTGTACTTCGTCACTATGATACGCTAACCGAGGTTGAACAGGTTGCCGAAGATGAAGCCGCGTATGAGGATACAACGCAAACAGTGATGGAGATCCCAAATGACTTGGTCCCCACTGTCCGAGCGTTGCTAGCGAACCGCGTACCGTAGTGTGCCAGTACTGACTCCCAATTCACGCCTGACACACGAACGCGTTGACAGACCGTGACGCAGCCTCTAGACCGCTACAGCGACAGTGGCCTGCAGTATTTGCACGGCCGGCACCCGTTTTCCGCCGCCTCGTCGGGACTGCTGAATTCCATGCGATGCTGCTGCTGGATACGCCGTGCATTGCGGCAAGTCGGATAACAGTAGATGCCCGTCGTGCGGCTGCCGATGAAGCGCACGCCGCGCTGCTTCCAGCCCGCGAGGTCTTTTCTGGCGATCCCCTCCCGCTCCAGCAGGATCCATTTCATTTCCGGTCCGTAGTAATAGTTCCCCACGCCCCCGGTCGAGGGGACAAGCCGGTGACAGGGCATCAGGAAGGGTACGGGATTGCGGGCCATGACCGTTCCGACGGCACGGATCGCCTTCGGCCTTCCCACTTCCCGGGCCAGCCAGGCATAGGGCCGGACCTCGCCCGCCGGGATCCTGGCCAGATGTTCGAGGACCGTCTTTTCGAACTCGGTCAAACCCTCGAGGGTGACCGGCGGTTTGCCGGTTTTCTCCCCTTTTATGGTCCGCCTGACTGCCCGGGCGAATTTCTCCGGCAGGGAACCCCGGACTACAATCCGTCCCAGCCTTTCTTTGTAGTAGGATTCGAAGGAACCGTCCTCCTCCACGTCGAGTTTCACCGCCGATATGCCCCTGGGCGTGAAGCCCACGTGCGCCGGCCCGAAATCCGTATCGATGACATCATACCGGTCTGATATCCTGATCATCACTTCCTCCTCGATCCCGTCCGGTGCGGTCATTTTCAGTTTGGGAGATGCCGCGGCCATACGCTTCATGAAAGCGGCTTCTTCGCGGCTATCGGCACACGCTTCCAGTTGTTCCGCATCGGACCGGCTCACGTCCTCGGACCGGCTCGCTTCCTCGTCCGCCTCGCCTGTTCTGATCTGGTTCAGGTACTGTTTCGATTCGTTACGATCCACTGGGGTCGTCCTCCATTATCTTGCGAAGTTTACGGAGCGCCCGGTACACCTTGCCCCGCAGCGCAGATTCCGATGAGCCGGTGACCGTCGCGATTTCCGCGTAGGAGTATTGCTCGATGTATCGCAGGATGATCAGTTCCCGGCTCTCCCTGCCCAGTTTATCGAGGGCCGTCCGGATCGTCCTTGCCATGTCGTTCCCGGGGACAAAGGACTGAACTTCCTCTTTCATCCTGTCTACTACACCGGTCATGCTTTTGCGCGACCTCAGTCGGTTCAGCGCCAGGTTCCGCACGATGCGGTAAAGCCAGGGGCCGATTTCGAGCGTCCTGCACCGCTCCGCGTCGTACTTTCCGGTGAGCGTGACGTAGGCCTTGACGAAGGCTTCCTGCGTAACGTCGAGGGCGTCGTCCGAACCACCGAGCATATGGAAGGCGTAGGTGAAGAGTCTGTCCTTGTACGCCGCCACCAGGTCCGCCACCGCCTTTCTGTTGCCGCGATGGATTTCCAGCGCGATGCATTGTTCATTTACACCACTCATATGGATGCTGCACTCCTCAATTCTTCGCCGGCTTCAGTACTATAACACCGCGTATCTGAGTTTCGTTCGTATGAAAATGATACACCGCATCCTGCTTGACAGATTCTTCGCCAATACCTTCCTTGCACCTCGGCGACGATGCCAGAAACTACCAGGAACAGGCCATTCGGGTAGCAATTAAGGAATCACAGAAATGAAGACGAGTGCTAGATATGTGAAAATAGTGGAATGGTCAGAAGATGATCGCCTACAGCGGGAAAAGACTACGCCAACAAGATGCTGGACATCGTCTGATACCCCCGATCGCCGTTAACCCCCGCCCCCCAGCAGTCGCTCCCAGAATCCCCTGGTCTCGGCGTCCCTTTCGCCGTCTTCGGCAATATAGATCGTGAAGGCCGTGTTCCCGATCTGCTCGCCCCGCCAGGCCCGGAATCCGCGCCGGTTCGGTTCCAGCGCGTCCCCCTTGATGTCCGATTTCCAGATCTGGTTCATCGTCGGGTACCACACGAAGAGACCGCCCACCTCCTCCACCAGGATGCGTTCGGCCTGGCGGTAAACGTCCATCCTGGTCTCGTAGTCGCCGACGACGCCTCCCGCCTGGACGACCAGCCGGTCGAAACGGTCGTGTTTCCAGGCGTGTCGACCCGAGGAAAGCCAGAGGTTCATCAGGCTGCTGGGATCGATGAAGTCGGCCCCGAAACGGACGAGACCCAGGGGAAGCTGGTGGCTGTTGATCGCGTCCATGAAGATCTTGACCTCCATGTTGCGCACCTCAAGATCGATCCCGAGGTTCTGCTTGATCATGGCGTGGATCGCCTCTCCCGCTTCGTGCACCGGCCGCACGTCGCGCCGGACCCACATCTCCACCCGCGGGAAGCCCTTGCCGTCTGGATAACCCGCCTCGGCAAGCAGTTTACGGCCCAGTGCAGGGTCGTACCGCTGGACGGGTTTCAGTGCCTCGGTGGCTTCCGCCGGAAAACCGGGCGGCAGCATGGAGTAGGCGGGGATCGCGAAACCCTGGAGCGCGGTTGCGCACACGGCGTCCCGGTCGATGGCGTGGCTGAAGGCCTGGCGGACTTTGAGGTTGTCGAAGGGCGGGTTGTAGGTGTCCATCGTGAGGTAGTAAGTCGCGAAGTCGGTGTAGGAATGCAGCTCCCGGCTCAGTTGTGGGTCGGTTTTGATCCGGGCGAGTTCGGCGTGGTTGGTCACGAGGCCGAAGTCCACCTCGTCGGCCTCGTAGGAGGCAAGCAGGGGGGGCGGCGTCGACGCGTTGTGGAGCCTGGCGATCAGCGTCTCCAGGTAGGGACGCGCGGCGCCGTGGTACCGGGGATTGGCCTTGAGCACGACCCGGTCCGCCTTGGTCCACTCCGCGAGGTAGAAGGGGCCGCTGGCGATGGACGTTTCCGGGCTGGTGGACCAGGCGTCGCCGTATTTCTCCACCGCCTGGCGCGGAGAGACCCAGCTGTCCACCATCAGGTCCGGCATGTAGGCGCAGGGTTCGTCGGTCTCTATGAGCAGCGTGTAGTCGTCGACCGCGTGGACGCCCAGCGAATCGAGGGGCAGCCTTCCACCGACGACCTCGCTCCAGTTCCTGATCGGCCGGTAGTACCACTCCACGTCGTAGGCGTTGTCCGGATCGGCGCCCCGCCGGAGAGTGAATACGTAATCGTGGGCGGTCAGGGGCTTGCCGTCGGAGAACTCAAGGTCGTCGCGCAGGTAGAAATACCATCCCAGCCCGTCGGCGGTGGGCTCCCAGCTGTTCGCTGCCGCGGGGATCAGTTCGAAGTTCTTGTCGAAACGGATCAGTGGTTCCGCGATGATCCGGTGGCCGTAGGTGCCCTTGTAGATCGTGCGGAACCACTCCATGTAGGTGTTGTCCAGCTGAAACGTGCGGACGTACTGCTCCGAGGGCGGCGCCGCGTCGGGGGGCAGTTCGACGCCCGCGGAGTTGACGTACCGGGCAGGCGGACCGGACGGCTCGGGTGGCCCGGGTGGCCCGGGCGGACCGGGCAGACCGGACGATTGGTCGCCGGCCAGGACGCGCAGGATCCCGGTGGCGGCCGCGCCGAATATCACCAGAATCGCCGTTACACGGGTAGTTGTGGTCATGGAGGAACCGTCCGTGAGTCACCATGGTCACAAGGGTCAATACGGTTGTAATGGTCACCATAGCTAAAGATGGAAGGGTCGCAACGTACCTTATCCCCTTTCCGTCGCCGCGTCAAGCGTAGGACGGTGATTCGGCTTGACCCGGTTCGGACGGCCGGTATTTTGCAGGTGGACACCAACCGCCCCGGTGAATCACTCCATGGACTCCTTCCTCCTGTCACAGGCGCTCGCCGCCGTCGCATTCACCTGTGGCGTAGTCTCCTTCCAATGCAAGAAGCGGCGCAACGTGTTGCTCTGGCTGTGCGCCTCGGCCCTTACGAACGCCTTCCACTTCTTCGTGCTCGGAAGAAACGGCGCGGGAACGCTCTATGTCGTCATGGGCGTGCGCGTATTCACGGCGGCCTTCACGACCGACCGGCGCCTGATGTACGTGTTCATGGCGCTGATCCTGGCGGGATTCTTCGTCTCCTACGAACATCCCCTGGACATCCTGGCGCTTTTCGGCTCGTTGCTGGCGACCTATGGGAACTTCCAGCAATCCGACCGCAAGGTCCGACTTTTCTACATGGCCTGCGCAGTGACCTGGATGATCCACAACTACCTGGCCGGCAGTCCGGTCGCCGTCCTCATGGAGACCACGTTCCTGGTCAGCAACCTGATCGGGTACTACCGGATTTATCGGTTCGAGCTGAAGGCTTGAAGGAACTGGACAGGAGCCGGCCAGGCCGGACTTACCCGTACATCCGAATCGGAGTCGGCCCGGTGGGACGGTCCTTGCGGGGCGGGCGCTGCGCGGTGACCTTCAAGGCCTCCTCCCAGCCGCGGCGCCAGGTGTTGTAGTCGGTGAGCACGAATTCGGGATGGCGCCGGCTGCGGACGATGAAGTTGGGGTAGAACGAGCGGCCCGTGGGCAGGCCGGTCTGCTGATACCGCAGGTCGAGGCTCCACCGGATCGATCCCGATCGGTTGGGTATGGACCGGTGCGGGATCAGCTTGTGCATGAGCAGCACGTCGCCCTTCTTCATCGGCAGGGACAGGACTTCGCCTTCGGGCAGCCCGTCGTCGTCGATACCGAATCCCTCGCTCCAGTACACCATTCCCTTGTGGTGCACGCGGGGTATGATCTGCAGGCATCCGTTCTCTTCGTCAGTGTCGCACAGGGGCAGCCAGACGGTGAGTATGAACACCGGGTCGGCGTCCTCGAGATGCACCTGCGCGTCCTGGTGCCAGGGCGCCACGTTTTCCCTGATCCGCGCGGCCAGGTCTTCATTTTGTGCGGCCAGGTTTACATCGCGCGCGGTCGGTTCGTCCACATCGCCACTTCCTCCGTGGGCCTGGTCGCCCGCATCTCCGTTCCCACCGCGCACCAGACCTGCCGGCAACTTGGCCCGAAGATGCTGGATGGGACTGCAGGTGAGTTCGGGTCCGACGAGGGATTCCACCAGGTCCAGCATGCGGTCATTGCCGAGAAATCGGAATACCGGTTCGGCCCGCATGTTCATGATATCGATGTCGTCGTAGATTGCGGTATTTTCCCGGGTGATCAGGGCAAGCCGCCGTTCGAATGGTTCGCCCTCGTGCAGGTCGGTAATCTGTCCGTCTGCATGGAGGCTGCGGGCCCGTTCATCCACAAAGGCTTCGATCCCGGCGATGACGGGATCCAGGTCGCTGCCGGTGAGCGCGTCTTCGACGATGACATAGCCTTCGTCCACGAAATGTTGAAACTGATCCTGTGTGAGTGCCATAATGCGTTGTTCCCCAGTGTGTTATTCCACGATCGGCGTCATCTCGTATGACCGCTTTGGGCATTCAGGCCGCTTTCGGAATGTGCGTGATCAGGTTCTGCAGGTGCCGCAGCCGTTCGGGCGTGGCCGTTGAAAGCAGCGGGCCATCCTCCCTTCCAAACACTGTATGCGTCGTGTAGCCGTGAAGGCGGATGACCTCCTTGAAGGCCTCGAGCGCCGGGCCTTCCGTATGATGTCCGGTAAACACCAGCGTGAACATGCGCCGCCGTTCGCCACCGCCCCACGCACTGTGCTTGGTGGAGTGGTTGAATACGGCGAGGTCGCCGGGACTGGTCTCGACCGCGACCGCGGGTACCTCGCTGCCGTGGAGCCCTCCCCAGCCTCCCCTCTTGCCAGACAGGTGTGCGTGGACCGTTTCCGCATAGCCTTCGCCGAACCGGTGGCTGCCCGGAATGACCCGGAGCGCCCCCGTGTCCTTCGTCATGGGATCCAGATATATGGCCATCTTGTAAAACCGGATAGGCTCGGGCCACCGGGTGTCGGAATGCCATCTCGTGTCGCCCACGTAAAAGTTTCCGTCGCTGTTCCAGTACTGGTACTGTTCACCCAGCAGGCCGGCGGCGATGCCGTGGATGCGGGGATCGTCCAGCAGTGTGCACAGGTACGGGTCGTGGTTGATGAAGGGCACGACGGCCAGTCGCTCCAGGCCTTCGTGATCGTCGCCGCCGTGCTGCTTCAGCAGCCCGTCGAAAGCCTCTGCGATCTCGCCGATCCTGTCGTCGAGCAGTCCGGGAAAGTGCAGAAACCCGAAGGTGTCCATGAATTCCTTCTGGTGTGGTTCAAGTTTGAACATTAAAGCGCCTCCAAATGCCTTCCAGTCGAGATCTTTCAGGATTCCTCGAGCACCGATCCTTCTATGCCTCGTGTTCCATCTTCGTAGACATAATAGTAAACCACCAGTACCCGTCCATCCCTTAATTCGAGCGACCAGGGATATCCGCAGTCCGGTTCCAGGGAATCGGAGCGCACGACGATATCCGGCGCGGTATCCAGGTCGCGGGCCTCCGGATCGAGGACGCGCGCCATGCAGCCCATCTGTCCTTCCCACCGGGTACCCACCGTGGCCAGGATGCGGCCGTCCCGCAGTCCGAGCAGGTGCCCGGGGCACCCCCGCATGGTCGTCGAACGCCAGGGGGACCAGGTCGCTCCACCGTCGTCGGAGTGTATTTCCACGAGGTGCACCTCCTGCCCGGGCGGCTGGTTCGGATGGCAGCGGAAGAGCACGATGATCCGGCCGGCCGGTGTCCGGCAGATCGCCGGTTCGCTGAAATGGGCGACGTCGTCCTCGGCGATGCGGCCTTCGTAGACCCAGGTCCGGCCGCCGTCCGTCGATGATTGCAGCATGCCGAAAAACGGCGGGCTGCCTTCCGGATGGTCCGTCGCCTTGCCGGGAAGCAGCATGCGCCCGTCGGGCATCTCCAGCAGTCCGCTCCGGCATATCCCCGTGTGGGAGGCGGGATGCCCGTTCACGGCATCCGGCAGCGGCGGAAACAGCTCGGGGTGTGACCAGGTCCTCCCATCGTCCGTCGATCGAACGTGGAATCCCATGCCCGGTCGGGAAATCCAGGTATGCTTGGAGACTTCCGGTTCCTGGGCAAGGACCAGGTCCACCGTGCTGGCGTGCAGGAAGATCTCGCCGCTGGAGAGCGTGTGGGTCCCGAAATCGATTACGCCGCCGTACGGGTAGGTCGTAATCAGTTCAGCCGGTCCCCAGGACTGCCCCCCGTCGCCCGAGCGGCAGGCCCGCACGTCGAAGAGGGGATGGCTGTGATGACTGAATCCCGTGGCAGGCGACCGGTGGAACAGGGCCAGCAGGTCCCCTCCGGGCGTCCGGACTATGTTCGGATGGGCGCCGTACCAGCCCGATTCTCGGTAGATCGTAATGTGGTCTGCGACGCGCCAGCCCATGTGGACTCGAGCCTCCCGGGTTTAAGTACCGAAATCGCACTGCGCTATCGGTATTCTGCCTTGAGCAGGATAAACTGCCTTGAGTAAGATTGATTCAACAATACACCGGCGCATCAAGTTTTTCCTGACATACCTGCCAGTCGCGGGAACGCCCGGGGTGCTCGACCGCATTCGATGTATCGCAGGATCCGCCCGGCGCATTCCTCCGCGCTGGCCGCCGAGGTATCGACTTCCAGGTCGTAGATACCCGGTCTATGCACCTCCCGGTCCCAGATCCTCACCAGGTCGGGTACGGGTGCGTCGGCCGGGATGTCTTCGTCCTTTAACCAGGTCTCCCTGCGGCGGCGCCACACGACGTCGACGGGGCAGCGCACGCCCACGAAATACGCTTTCAGACCATCCATGCGCCTCGCGCAATCGTAGAGGATCCCGCTCCGTGTCGCGTAATCGTCGTGATGGGCTGCGTCGGCTACCACGTTCAGGCCCTTTCGGAGGTGGGCCGCGATGGAATCGTAAAGCGCTTCGTACATCAAGGGTATATACGGTTCCAGATCGGGCCTTTCACCGCCTGGCCGATCCGCTATGCCGGCGGGACGCAGCCCGATACCGGGCCGGAACCGCGGCGGCGTGATCTCGATGAACCGATCGGCGCCGAGGTTCAACCACGGCGCTGTAGACGTCTGCTGGATGGCAGACGCGATACTCGATTTACCGGATCTGGGCGCGCCGTTGAGCACCACGACCGTACCCGGATGCGCGTCTGAAGCAGCCATGACCGCCATCTCCTGAT
Source organism: Candidatus Latescibacterota bacterium (assembly GCA_022822725.1). Lineage (GTDB taxonomy): Bacteria > JAAXHH01 > JAAXHH01 > JAAXHH01 > JAAXHH01 > JAAXHH01. Next base: position 14,518 of record JAJEAN010000002.1, on the reverse strand, counting down.
CGAACTACCGTCACGTTACGTCCGGTAAGCCCCTGTCGCCCCGCTTGAAACAGGTCAGTCAGTGTCCTGTTTCGTTGTGGATTATCCGGAATATAGGCCCTATCTTCCATTGGAGAAATCGGTATTTCCTCCTCCCGGTGCGCTATTTTGGTACCGCACGAACGCGGAATTTCGAACGATGATTACTCGGCATGTAACGGGCAATTACGAACTCCACGCGAGGATTGCGGGTGCGGGTCCGGTCCCGGCGGCGGGCATCCGGTTTTCTGGTGGAGATCAGGCGGGTGTTGTCCTGCATGTCGACGGCAATGGCTTCCGCGTGGCCAGGGAGGCGGCAGGCTGCAGAACGGTGCTGAAGGACTACCCCGGCGGCTGTCCGCCTCCCTGGGAAGTCCGCGTGCTGAAGAAGGGCAACTTCTTCCGGTTCCGCGTGAACGGAAACACGGGCTGGATCCGGGGTCCGTCGGGCGAATGGGAAGGCGTGTACGATCCGAGGGAGAACACGCTCGCCCTGACGGGAACCGGAGGATGCGGATTCGAATCCTGCACGGTCGCGACGCTGCCCTGGCTGGATCAGAGAACGGAGCCGGTCATTGCGCGAGGACCTGCCGACAGCCACTATGAAAGGCAGATCATCCCGGGCGCCATCGTTGAAACAGGCGGCCGATACTATATGTACTGCATGGCGGGCATGGAAGGCGATCAGGAAGGGTCCTCCCGTCGCAGCATCGCAGTCGCGGTGAGCGCGGACCTGGTGAACTGGCGCGTGCATCCGGCGCCGGTCCTTTCCCACGCGGACGCGCCGGGCGACAATATCTACGTGAACGGCGCGGTCGTTACGCCCGAAGGCCGTATCGTCATCATGTACGCCGTCCAGCAGTATCCGTCCTGGCTCGGATTCATGACCGCCACGGCCGACGACCCGATGGGTCCCTTCACTACTTATTCGCGGAATCCGGTTTACAGGCATTTCAATGACGCCGCCCACGAATTCGACCTGCTGCGCGTGGACCATCCGGATTACCGGTACCTCATGTGCTACGCGGGATACACGCCGCGGCCATCGGGAGGCTGGCCCGGCGGCGACCGGGGCTACCTGCTCTACAGCGACGACCTCGTGGACTGGCGTACGGACGAGAACAATCCCGTTTTCGGCCCCCAGACGGAGCAGGACTGGGACGCCGTGCACGTCCGGCCGCGGTCGCTTAACCGGATCGGCGACACCTGGTATCTCTGGTATGAAGGATGCAACGCATGGACGCCGCCGGGCGCGACGCCGCCGGGCGCGACAGCGCGGGAGCGGCGAACGGGGCGTGAGCAGTGCAGCGAGCGGGAGCAGCGTACCGAACGGGAGCAGTGGTGCGATTCGGTGGGCCTGGCCCGGTCGACGGACCTGAAAAACTGGTCGTACTACCCCCGGAACCCGGCGCTGCCGGCACTGGGCATCGGCGTCGAGCGTTTCGACAACACCTGGACCGGCTGGCCCCGCATGGTCGTAAAGGACGACGTGGGGTACGTGTTTTATACCGGGAATGCCCAGGTTGGATTGAGGACTATTCCGGTCCGGCAGTTGACGGACTGGGCATCCGAGGGTGGCGATTCGATACGGATCGTCTAGCCTGGTTTCTCTTGTACGGACCGGGAGGACGGCCGAACCTGCCGCGGTGCTCGACCTCGTGACAGGTGCACCGGCAGGTACACTGCGAAGAACATGGCAAGCGCGAGCACGTCGAGGATGAAAATGTACCAGGGCCACGGCGCGAAGAAGAAGGGCGAAACCGTACCCCAGGGCGGCCTCGAGAGGTACATGTAATTGGACTCCAGGAACAGGTTGATGATACCCACGACGACGGCGAACACATTCAGGGCGACGAATGCGCGGAAGAGTCCGCCCGGTGTGGGCCGCATGCCCAGGCCCCATGTAGCGTACAGGACACCCACCACGATTCCTGAATGAATGATGAAATACTGGAAGAAACGCCATGAAGGGAAGCCGGTCTCAATGGCGCCCGGGGTGATCACGGCGTTGGCGGAACCGACAAGCCCCCAGAAGTAGGCGATCTCGTAAGTTCGCCGACTGCGGAAGATGAGGGTAGCGGCCGTGACCAGGTTCGCGACGCCGCAGACGTGCAGCGGCAGGTAGTTTCGGATGAAGTAATCCGGACCGGACTGCAGGAGGCGGTATCCCCCGGCCGTAATATCGTTGACCAGGAGCATGGCGGCGAGCAGATACGCGATCGCTTTTGCGGTTCGGCGATCCCCGGTTTTCCGTGCGATTCCCGATAGCACGAAGGGAAGGACCAGGGTCAGGCCCATCACGACGAGGTGCGGGGTCCCGAAGGTCTGGAATCCGGATGGATTCATGAGGTGAATCGGTTGTGTTGGCAAGTGGAAGTGGCCAGTGCCCGGTCTTGCGAAGATACATCGCGAAGCGTGCCGGTCAAGGCGTCGCGACGTCTCGGGTCAGGTCATCTGCCGAAGTGCCATGTCCCGGAATACACCCTCCACCGCCATGAGCTCGTCAAAACCGCCCTGCTGGATCACCCGGCCTCGCTGCAGTACGTAGACCCGGTCCGCCCGCCGGATTGTGGAAAGTCGATGGGCGCTGACTATGCGCGTCACCGAGAGTCTTTCTATCTCCTCCATCACGCTTGCCTGGGTTTCGTTGTCGAGCCAGTTGGTCGCCTCGTCCAGCAGCAGCACGGAGGGATTTCGCACCAGGGCGGCGGCCAGCATGATGCGCTGTACCTGCCCGCCGGAGAACCCCGATGATCCTTCCGAAGTCACGGTGTACATGCCCATCGGCATGGCCGAGATGTCACGGTCCACTTTGGCCAGCCGCGCCGCCCGCCACGCGTCTTCCTCCGTCAGGTCGTCGCCCGTTCCGATGATGTTGTCCCGCACCGTCTGCGGGCGCAGTGAAGCGTCCTGAACCACCATCCCCACGCCATTGCGCAATGCCAGCCTGTTGAGCCGCTCCAGGTCGTGGCCATCGTAATGTACTGCGCCGGCCAGCGGACTTTCCAGCCCCAGCGCCAGGCGGAGCAGGGTACTCTTGCCGGAGCCCGATTCCCCCACCAGGGCGATGAACTCGCCGGGACGGGCGTGAAGGGATACATCCTGCAGGATCAGGGGGCCGTCCTCGGTGTATCGAAAGGTCACGTGGTCGATGCGCACTTCGCCGCGCAACTCGATCATGGGCGCATCGGCGTCAGCGATCGCCCTCCCGGGTCGCTCCCTGAGTATGGGCGCCGCCTGCTCGACGGTGGGCAGTATGGCGGAAATGGCGGAAAACGACAGTCCGAACTGGGCCACCGCACTGTAGAATACCATAAACACGGTATAGACGACCAGAAAGCTGCCCATCTCCAGTCTCTGCTGGCCAAGGTGTGCGGCCGCGACGAACAAAGCGGTCACGGCGAGGAACGGGGCGGCCGAGGTGAAAGCGATCAGGTGTTCGTTCAGCGCGCCCAGCCGCATCTCGGCGCGTTTCCGTTTCCGGTAGTCGGCGGCCCACGTGGCGAAAGCCGAGGCTTCCGCACCGCTCACCCTCAGCTTGGCCACGCCGCCGATCAGTTGAAGCAGCACACTCGTGATTCGGCGCGAGGCAGCCAGTACCCGGCGATAGTGCGGCATCTGTCGCAGTCCCAGGCAAAGCGTCACGCCCAGGGAGAACACCCCGAGCCCGAGCCCCAGCCACCCGAGCAGGGCATCGTAGTGAAACAGCAGTGCGAATGCGGGAAAAAGGAATACCAGCGACAACAGCGCCTCGGCAACGACGCCGGCCACCTGGTCCCGCAACTGCTGAAAACCCATGGCCCGGCTTCCCAGGTCGCCAACCGTGAACCGCCGGTAGAAGGTGGCGGGCAGGGTCAGCATCCGGTCCCACAGGGCCGCGCCGATCCGCGCCGCGGCCCGGCCTTCCAGTCGCATCAGGGCCGTGCCTTTTACCATCTGCAGCAGCGCAAGCGTCAAGCCGAGCAATACGACGGCCAGGGCTACCATAATCAGCATGCGCAAATCACCGGAAGGCAGGATCAGGCTGGCGAAGACACCCAGCAATACCCCTGGCGCCAGGGTGACCAGGCCCGACAGAATCCCCGCTCCTGCCAGACGCGTCAGGTCGCCCCAAACGCGGTTGAACACCATGCCCAACAGCAGGGCAATGTTACTCGTCTGTTCCCCGGGCAACGGGCGGTAGAACTGGTAGGCGGCCGGATCCAGCGTCGCGGCGCGACGGGCGTTGACCGATACCGAGCGCGGGGACCGGGGGTCCACCATCCGGTAACGCCCCGCGGCTCCAGGAATCAGGGCGACCGGAGAACCGTCCTGCCTGCGCGAGGCCAGCATCGCCCCACTGTCGCTCAGCCACCACCTCTGGTGTTCTCGCAAGGCAACGCGGCGGCAGCGAACGCTTGATGCGTTGAGCACATCTTCAAGCGCGATTTCTCCGTCTTGAGACGCGCGGCGACGCGATCGCAACGGCGCCCGGAAGCGAATGCCTTCGTGGCGTCCTATCCGCTCCAGGACTCGCAACAGGACCGTATCTTCCTCCGCGGGACGGGCGGTTCCGCCGAGCACGTTGACCAGGTCCCGGCGCGCTTCCTCCTCGATTCTTTGCCGGTACCGCGCACTCGCGGTCTGCAGGTTGGACACGTCGGCCAACAGCAACGTCCGGTTCGTCTGGTCGGCCCTCATCGCCAGTCTGTTGAATTCCGCGAGCGTCGTAAGCAGACGTCCTTCCCGCTGCAGGTCCGCGGTGTCGACTCCACTCACCTCGCCGGCCCGGGCGCGTACAATCCAGCTGAAGGGCGTGACGGGAACCGAACCGGCGCCGTCCGGCTCCTCGGTGCCCAGGTACTCGATGTCGCCGTCCTTGCTGGATATCCATACCACGCCGTGCCTGGCGCAGATTGCGGCGCCGTCGCCGATTTCCTCGGTATTCCCCGGGGAAAGGCTGCGCTCTACACGCGGCCTGTAGGTGACGTCCCGGACGAGTGACTCGGAGAGTTCACGCACCCAGGTTTCAATCTGCGCTACAATCTCGGTGTCGAGTCCGGCTCCGGTCAAGGCGTCGAGTGGAATTCGACGCAACTCGGTATCCGGCAACCCCTTGGCCACCAGAACGCTCAGGCCCTCCTCCTCCGGTACGGAGAAGAGCAGCCGGCCCGCTCCGGCTCGGAGCATGTGCCTGAATTCCCTCGGCGTGCCGTCATCTCTGAGCCGGGTCGCGAAGACGTTCACCGTCCCCCCCGCGACGAACCAGAGGGTGTCCGGGTCCGACAGACGTATCGGGCGATTGCCCCCGCCGACGAATCGATCCCCGTGGATCCGCGCCAGTTCGGAGAGTGAGTTCAACTGTGTTCCGTCCATCTGTGTTCCGTCCACCATAACCCTACTCCGCTTCCATGAGCCGATAGTATAGTCCCGTGGTGTCGGCCATCAGATCCGGATGTGTGCCCCGCTGCACTTCTTTCCCTCGGTCCAGGACTACGATCAGGTCGCAGTCCCGTATGGTACTCAGCCTGTGGGCGACGATGAGGCAGCTACAGCCGCGCCGGCGCAGGGCGTCGTCGATACGCATCTCGGTAACCGGGTCCAGCGCACTGGTGGCTTCGTCCAGGATCAGCAGCGAGGGGTTGCCGACCAGTGCCCGGGCGATCTCGAGGCGCTGCCTCTGACCACCGCTGAAATTGCGTCCGCCTTCCTCGACCGGCGCGTCGTAGCCATAGGCCCTGGCCAGAATGTCCTCGTGGATGGTCGCGTCCGTCGCGGCCTCCGCCACCCACTGGTCGGGAATTTCCGGATTCCACATCGTGAGGTTATCCCGCACGGACGCGGCGAACAGGAAGATGCGCTGGTCCACCATGGATACGGAGTTGGTCATCAGATCCCGTGGGACCTCGGCCCGGGCGTGCCCGTCCAGCAGAATCTCTCCGGACCAGGGCTGGTGGATTCCCGCCGCCAACTGGGCCAGCGTCGATTTGCCCGAACCCGTGGGACCGACTATGGCGACGCGCTGACCGGGTTCTATGATCAGACTGAAGTCATCCAGTAACGGCTCCCGGTTGGCCTTGTATCCGAATCTGACGTTTCGCAGTTCGAGCTGGCCGCTCAGCCTAAGCTGTCTGGCAAAAGCACCGCTTTTCTGGGCGCGCTGGTCGTCACGCTGCTGAAAAAACCGGTCTCTGGGGGCGTCCAGGACGTCCTCGAGCCGTTGCAGGTTGGCTTCCAGAATCTGGAACAGGTCCGTGAATTGTACCAGCCTGCCGATGGGCAGCAGAAAGTTGGCGGCAAGCACGTAGAATCCCACCATCACGCCCAACGTCATGTCTCCTTCCATGACGCGCCAGCCGCCGAGGCCCAGGACCGCCGCGTTGCTGGCGATCAGGAACAGGCCGGGAAGCGAGGCGATTACGTGTCCAAGCTCGGCGAACCGCTGACGCGCCACCAGTTCCCGTGCCTGGTAGCCCGACCAGTGTGCGAAGAAATCATTCTCGCCGGATACCGCCTGTATCGTGTCCATGCCCCGCAACCCGTACATGCTTATACCCTGCAGCTTGCCCCGCTCCCGCTGCAGGCGGCGGTTCTCGCCTACACGGGAACGGGTGATCAGTCGCATCGTCACCGCGCTGGCCGCGCCCAGGCCGGCGACTGCGATCGCCAGCAACGGGTCATAGGCGAACATCACCGCCAGGAACACGGCACTGGAAATCAGTTCGATGATGACGCCGACGAACTGCGTGGTTGCCACCACCGAGATTTCGTCGATCAACTGCAATCGGGAGGCCAGATCGCCGGAATAGCGTTGCGTGAAGTAACCCAGGCGCAGACGGAGCAAGTGCCTGATGAAGCGGGAGGCGTGGTCCAGCGACAGCCGTATCGCGAGCAATCTGAGACAGCGCTGGCGCAGCCACGTGAGCAAATAGACCAGGGCCCCGGCCACAGCCAGCCCGACGATGATCGGCGTCGCCCAGGAGGGCTCCTGCCCACTCAGCACGCGGTCCACGAAGACGCTGAGAAGCAGCGGAAGGGCAAGCGCGGGAACCGACAGCAGTAATCCGCAACACAACGCGAAACCCAGGGGTCCGGTGACCTCCCTGAGCCACGGCCAGAGCCGGGGCAGGATGCCCTGTCGGGCGCCGCCTGTCTGAAAGTCCGGTCCGCGGTGGAAGCTGAGTACGACGCCCGTGAAACCCCGATCGAATTCCTCTTCCTCGATCAAACGGTGGCCGTTGGCCGGGTCGTTTACCAGGTAGTTCCGTCCCCGGAAACCTTCCAGCACAATGAAGTGGTTGAATTCCCAGAAAACGATCATGGGCAGGTCCATGTCCCGCAGCTGCTCCGGCTCCTTTCGCCATCCCTGGGTATCCAGCCCATACTGGCGGGCCGCCCGGGTAATGTCGGCGGCGTCGCATCCGTCCCGGTTGACCGCACACACCTCGCGCAGTGCCTCCAGCGGGACCCAGCGTCCGAAGTACGCCAGCACAATGCCCAGGGAGACCGCCCCGCACTCGGTTTCCTCTTGTTGCAGCATCAGAGGCGTACGCACCCGCCGCCGGTTCCCTGCCGGAGATGGCCGTCGTGGCATCAGCCTCCACCCCCTGTCACCAGCAGTGACGCGAGGGACGCGTGTCCAAGCACGATTTGTAAGGACACGCCCATGACTTCGTGCATTGGAAAATCAGCTTCGTCATTTACCAGGACCACGCGCAACCGGTAAGATCGCCGGGGTATGGCCAGCCCCCGGTCCGACAGCCATCCGGGCGGCGATTCCTCTCGCTCGGATACGTCCGCCACCCGTCCCGAAAAGAACCGCTCTTCTCCGTCGCCGGAAGTTCCAACGCGGATGCGTGCCTCCATGCCGGCCCTTATGCGCGCGGCGTCATCGGGAGAAACAAAGGCCACGACCTCCGGCCGGCCGGCTTCGGTCGTGCGTACCAGCCCCACCGAGGCGCCGGAGGACACCACCTGTCCGGGTGCAAGGTCCAGCGCCACGACCTGTCCGCCGTGCGGACTTACGATCTCCGAACGGGACACGGATTCCGTGTCCGGACCGACGTCAAGCAGGGCGGTCAGCAACGCCTGCCGGTCCCTGTCCTCCAGCTTTCCGCTCTTCTCCAGGGCATTGAAGATTTCGAGGACTACGGATTCCCGATGATGTCCTCCCCGCGTCTGAACGTAGGCGACGGGCTGGCCCGAGGCTACTGTGTCGGTCACGCCCACAAGAACGTCCGTCACCGTACCGGACACCGGTGCGACGAGGTTGTGGCGTTCACCGGGAGGAAACAGCGCGGCGTCAAAGGAGACAGTGCGCTCCACCCGCCCCAGCACGCCGTAGACGATCAGCGCAAAGAGCATCACGCCCAGCCCGGCCACGATCAACCACTCGTGAGGCGCGGTGATCTGCAACCGGTCGTCCAACGGCTCTTGCCGCGCGCGCTGCGCCAGTGCCCGTTCGCGAAATATCCGGTTAAACAGCACGTAACACCTCCATTCGGCCTCGCGCCCGACAGGAAAAAGGACGAGTCATGGTGCTCCAGACAAGATGCAGCAAGATATGAGGTAACCGTATCGAATCAGGTGTCTGTCATTCCGCCGATACATGGAACTACACCGTGATCAACTTCGCTGTACGATAGTCATAGTAAAATCATCCGATAATGCCGGTGTTTCATATTAAAGACATATATCATCAGATGAAAGGTCTTTAAATGTGAAATAAAGGCATTTAATTTATGTTCAAAACGATCTACATTACACGAAATGACTGAACCGGCAGGACACAGACCGGACCGGAGGAGAGTTTGATCGACGCGGAATATCGTTCGCTGTATAGCCTGCTGGAGGAACTGCGCGGTCTGTTTCCGCACGCGCTGATTGGTGACGCCGGTTGGAAGCGGTTGGAAGCGCTGACAGCGCGACTGCCTGTCTGCATGGCCGATGCCCGCTTCGGCTTCGAGTTCGATCTGTGCGACGCCAGCCCCATGGCCGACTTCGCCGCGGTGGTGCCGCCCGGCTCCAGGACCGCCGCCTTCTACCAGGAACTTACCGAAGCGTCCGCTCCTGATCTGGCGGGACCGGGCCTGGGGACTTTTCTCACGAAACAGGAAAAGGACCCGCGTTCATTGCTCAACCGCACGGGCGCGTCGATTATCCTGGAATATGATCTGGCCCGGGCAACCCCGGGGAGGCACGGTCCACCGGGCATCTTCATCGTGTCCCGGAATCCATCGGATCGGGACGACCCACGTAATCACGAGGCCATCCACGACGATCCCGCCGGGCTGGTTGCCGCGCTGGAGTCCGCGGCCTGCTGGGGGACGGGCGTCGTGGACATGCGCCCGGTGGACGAGGTGTGGGCTGCCATGGCGGGATCCGGCATGGTCATACAGGCCGGTGTCATGCCGGGCAGGACCACCCATGCGATCCGGTTGATCATCCAGGGGGTTCACCGCCAACAGGTCGCCGAAGTGTTGAAGCGGCTCAGGTGGAACGGAGATATACCCAGGGTTGTCGCCGCCTTGCAGGATCTGGCCGGGTTGGTCAAACCCCAGACGGGTCTGAGCATCGACGTAACCGGCCAGGGCGTGTCTCCGCGTCTTGGTCTGGAGCTGTTCCGTCCAATCGAGTGGCACCAGACGGATCCTGCCGGATGGAAGGTCCTTTTCGACCGGCTGGTCGAAAAGGGGTGGTGCCTGGCGGCCAGGGTTGACGGACTGGCTGAATGGCCTGGATTGGAGATGTTCTTCGGCAGGGACGGCGTGTATAAGGTTCGTCAGACCGTCAATCATGTCAAGCTGGTCATAGACCGGGGCGTCGTCCACGTCAAGGGGTACGCCGCCATGGACGTAATGCGGACCTCATGACAGTTGCCCTTGCACCAAACTTCGTTCGTGTTCAGGGACGGATGTTTCACGCAGGCCCTCGGAAGGGACAGTCGATTCACACAGGCCGTCTGAAGGGACGCTGATATGCGCCGCGACGCTGATGTGCGCCGCATGGATCTGACCGGTATGGAAACCGGCGACGAGGCGCTGGATGCGGCCAGCTTTGACTTCGGCCGTGTTGTACGAAAACGGCCCAGGGCCATCGCCCGTCCCTCCTCGCCCCGGGAAGTAGCGGAAACCATCGCCGCGGCCAACCGGGAGGCTTGCCCCGTCACCTTCCAGGGGGCACGCCATTCGCAAAGCGGCCAGTCACTGAGCGAAGACGGCGTCCTGATCGACATGAAGGGGCTGGACCGGATCGATGCGGTAGACGGCGGGCAGGTCCGCGTCCAGGGGGGCGTTCGGTGGCGCGACCTCGTCCACCGGGTATTCGCCGAGGGCTACCTGCCGATGGCGCTCACGACGCACCTGGGCGTAACAGTGGGTGGGACGCTCTCCACGGCCGGCCTCAGCGAATCGACGCACCTGTTCGGCACGCAGGCCGACAGCGCAACCGAGCTGGAGGTCGTTACGGGCGACGGCCGCCTTATGCGCTGCTCCCACGAAAGCAATGCGACGCTCTTCGACTGCGTACGTTGTGGACAGGGACAGTTCGGCGTGATTACGGAAGCCCGGCTCCGGTTGCGCAAGGTGCTCCCAAACGTGCGCACTTTCTCGCTTGTCTACGACGATGTAGCTGCTTTCATGCAGGACACGGAGTCGATTGTCGGGTGGGAGCGATTCCAGTACATAGACGCCTGGTGTCTGCCCTTCGCCCGCAGCATGTGGGATGTGGCGACCGGTAACCTGTTCGCCCGGCGGCTATATACGTTGAACCTGACCAAAGAATGGGACGCGGTTCCCCCGAATCGGGACGAGGTCCTGGAAAGTCTGCACTATGCCCATCTGCGGGGGACCGACGATCGCCCCACATTGCAGTACGTCACCCGCATGGAAGGCCGATCCGCCTCGGACTGGTTCGAGGACTGGGGGCAGGCCCATCCCAATATGGAGGGCATACTGCCGTGGGACGCTTTTGCCCCGTTCATGGAAGAGACGTTTACCGATCTCCCCGGCTCGGTAGCGCGCGCCTCGCGCGTGATGCTCGGTCCCTTTCGCAACCATCTCTTCCGATCGCCCCTGTTGATGCGCCCGGACGGCGAGTTGTTGATGGGGTTCGGTATCCTGATCGAGCTTCCACAGCCGGAGCTGGAGGGCGTGCTGCCGGCGCTGGCGGAGGCAAGCGACCGCCTGGTCGCATTCGGTGGGAAGCGCTATCTGGCCGGCTGGGTCGATTTCGATCAAGAACGTTGGCAAGCCCACTACGGGGAGCTGTGGCCCCGTATGGTGGCGTGGAAACGGGCGTTCGATCCCAACTACGTCCTCAACCCCGGCGGCATACCGTTGCAACCCCGGTGAAAAGGGCGGAAGCAGCATTCCGGGTCTGACAACCCGTTACGCCGAGTCCACGGTCTTCCAATTGGAGCGATGCGATGCAGAAATTCGATGTCATCATCGTCGGTTTCGGATGGAGCGCGATTCCCTTGATCCGCGAGCTGGAGCGCACCGGTGTCGAGTTCACCTGTATCTCCGGGGAAGGAGACACCGTCTGGGATGCGTTGAGCGCTGCCGGACGCCTGGATTTCGACCTCGTGTCCGACTATCAGACCAGCTTCTTTTCCTTCGACCTGGTGTCCCAATACAAGCGTGACTACCATCCCACCGCCGACGAGTTTTATGCCATGCGTCAGCGGCTGCAGCGGGAGTATGGCCGCAAGGTTGTGCGGGACAGGGTGATCCGAGTGGACAACTTCGCGGATCACAGCCTGGTCTCCACTGCATCGGGAAACACCCTGAAGGCCACGCACGTCGTACTGGCCACCGGCTTTCAGCGTCCCATCAGCGCCGACCTCGAGGAGATCGACTACGGGGTATCCAACCGGACTTTCGTGTTCGACACCATGGGCGACTCGACAAATCTCATGATCTCGAAGCTGGCGCCCAACAACAATAAAATCATCGTGCGGACCAACGGCTTCACGCCCATCGACAAGGTCCTTGCCATAGGGCCGCCCGAGCAAAGAAAGATCGTCGCCCTGTCCCGGCTGGAGTTTCACAACTTCCGCTATTTCTCTCACCGCGATTTCGCCTCGGTATCCTTCGGCCCACCGGGCGGCGAAGGAGATCCGCCGTTTCTGCTGGCAGACCAGTACCCCGATACTGTGCGTGGGAACGGACCACAGGCTGCGGGCGGTACGGGCGGTGCGGGCGTTGCGGGTCCCGCCAATGGCACGGTAATCACCAAGTATTGGCCCATCGACCTGTACAGCAAAGAATTCGGTGGGAACCTGGAAGACGCCATCGCCAGGGGCTACCTGTTGAACGACATTGCCATGTGGCTATGGACGGGCCAGGTAATCGTCGTACCCAAAAGCACCCCCATCGACCTGGAGCAGAAAACCGTGAACTGGCGTGGCTTCCGAAGGCGTTTCGATGAATACATACCGGGCGGCGACGAGCATCCGCGCCTCCCCGAGATTACATTGGGCGGCAAGAACCCCTTTCGCTACGCGTACCGAGACAGCTTCATGGGCGTCTTGAATCCGCAATTGAACAACGTCTACTTCCTCGGCTACACCCGCCCCATGATTGGAGGGTCACCGAACATATCGGAGATGCAGGCGTTGTTTATTCACAAAATGATTGTCCAACCCGACTTTAAACAACGCATACACGGAAACCTGAAAGCGCGCATCGCCGCCTACAATGCCTTCTACTACGGGAACTCACCTCCCGGCACGCGGGACCACGTGGTGTACTACGGTTTCTACAACGACGAGTTGGCGAGGCTGATGGGCATAGACCACCGCCCGGAGCATATCCAATCGCTCAGCGACATGATCTTCTACTACGCTTTTCCCAATGACGCGTTCAAGTACCGAATAAAGGGGGAATATGCAGTCGAGGGAATGGGCGATCTGTACCGGCGGATCAACCGGGAGTATGGCGGCTTCATCCTGCCTATGGCATTCTTCCTCACCGGTATTGCCGAAGGGCCTTCCAGACGCTCGCAGTGGCAGCGGCAGACCTACCGGCACTTCATCAACGACATGCGGTACAAAGAACCGTTTCGGTCATTTCTGGAACGCTATGTACAGACCTATCGCCGGGTCACGGGGATGGCGGTTGAGGGGGCCGCCGACCCGGAATGGGACGCCATGGCGGAGTGTGCGGCAGGAACGCGGCGCCGGCTCGCGCGGCGCGTGCCGGCGCCCGCCACGGGTAAATTCGACGAAGCCATGCAAAATGAGATCCACCGCCTGGCTTCGCTGCTGGGACAGGGCAGACAGGCGTTGGTCTATACTTTGATGCAGATGGATGCGGCCAGCCAGAAAAACTTCGAGGTTATGCTGAACCCACCGGAGTATGACCTGCCCTTCCTGCATCCCTGAACCGGCTGAGCAGGCCATGATGCCTCTCAGGTCCCCGGCAGGCAGAAACGCTGGTTTGGCCTACCTGAAACCACTACGGGATCGGTGACTACTGGCTGTTGTACGCGTCTTCCAGTTCATCTCGCCAGCCGCCTCCGGCAACCTGTGCCAGGTCCGACTCGGTGAGGCGCTCAGACGGCGGCAGGGTCAGGTGCGCGCCGGTCGCGCCATCCTCGTGCACGTGAATCGCGAACTGATCGGGAATAGACACGTTCAACTCGGCCTCGATCACGGACTTGGGATCTGCGATCAGCCGGGCCCGGAAATCCTCGTCCGCACCGGCTTTGGTGACGATTTGCGTCTTCATTTCGCTTAAGGTCTTGGTTGCCATGATTATAGTACCTCCTGAGTGAGACCTGCGTTGTTCACGGTGGCCTTCGTGGGTTACGATTGACAGGCTCTACCAGCTTCACTACTTGCTGCTCCGACGGGTCATCGGAATCACGATATCTTCATCTACTCCCAGAGGTACTGACCACCGCCTGCAACTTCGGCCAGTTCCGCCTCCGTAAGCCTTTCAGACACAGGCAGGGTCAGATGCGCGCCAGTCGCGTTGTCCTCGTGCACGTGAATCGCAAATTGCTCGGGGATGGACACGTCCAACTCGGCCTCGATCACGGATTTGGGATCAGCGATCAGCCGGGCCCGGAAGTCCTCGTCCGCGCCGGCTTTGGCGATGATATGCGTTTTCATTTCGCTCATGGTCCTCGTTGCCATGATCCAAGCTCCTCCTTAGATAGGTCCTGCGGTTTTTGGTGGTGGTCTTCGTCCGGCGCGACTGGCGGTTGCCACCGGATTCAATGCTGGTTGCTCCGACACGGCATGCCAGTCACGATATGTTCACGGTATCCCAGTTGACGTCAACGCCTCCGGCAACCTCGGCCAGTTCCTCCTCGGTAAGCCGGTCTGACACCGGCAGAACCAGGTGGGCTGCGGTGGCGCCGTCCTCGTGCACGTGAATCGCGAACTGATCGGGAATGGACACGCCCAATTCGGCCTCGATCACGGATCTGGGATCCGCGAGCAACCTGGCGCGGAAGTCCTCGTCCTCGCCGGCTCTGGCAGCGACTTGCTGCTTCATTTCGCTTATCGTCCTGG
>JAJEAN010000006.1 GCA_022822725.1 Candidatus Latescibacterota bacterium | reverse complement strand
TCCATCGGGAAGCACCATGGACAGGTTGAAGGAGAAGGGATGGTTGGTCGGGCTGGTCGTATCATTTAAATCATAGCCGCCGGTCACCCTGATCGCCCCGAATTCCAGGTTCCAGCCCAGGCCCACCCACGTGGCGTTGTTGAGCGTTACCGTGCCCTTGCTCTGCGTGGTCGTGGCGGTGGCGTCGTCGGAGAGCTTGATCAGCCGGTCGGTGCCGGTCACCGCGCTGCTGTAGCGCAGGCCCAGGGGCAGGGACAGGCCGCCCGTGCCTTCCACTTCGCCCAGCGGCAGCGTATACGACCAGTTGCCCGTAAAGTAGTCCACCTGGTCCGCGTCGATGACGCCGGAGAGGCTGTCGAAGTCGTAAGCGCTCTTGGAGGCGTCCGTGATCGTCGTCTGCTGGCCGTGAACGGTCAGCGCCGTCATGGAGAGCATGAGAACGCCGATGAGCATCCTCATAGCGAAATCGCGCAGGTGTTTTTGCATGATGGTCTCCTTTAACCTGGATGTATTGGAAAGGGGGTTAAGTGAAACGAGCGATGTTAACGGATGGATATATCGGATGAAGTCCGGCATGATACGCTCCTTGATGGCGGATAGTAGTGCCGCCCGGCATGGACCCTGAAACTCGTTATCGGGAGGTATTACTGATGTCTTTGCGGGCATGAAAAACCCCGTACGTTTCTGTTTGATCAGAAGTAGCACGGGGACGCTGGAAGGTCCGCGGGGTGCGGGTCCGCTAAAGGGACGCGAGGGTATTCTGATGCGGTTTTGCGATCAGCCTATGCGTAACGCACAGGCGCAGTTAACGCGGCTTTTGTCAACGCGGCTTCTGTCAACGAACCTTCTCCAGCGTGGTAAGGCGCCTCTCCAGTAAATCGATGTACCGCTGCTGCGCGGCAAGTTGCCGCTCCTGCTCGTCGATGAACTTCCGCTGGGTCGCCAGCGTTCTGTGCTGGTCGATGGTGTAGAGCATCAGTTCCTCCACCTTCTCCAGCAACCGGGTCTGCATCCGGCCGACGCTGACGCCTTCGGCTTCCATCTGTGCGCCCGGGGCGATGCCCGGTAGATGTCCGCGGGTTCGGATATGTTCTTTCAACGCGTCCAGGGACATGAGGTCGTAGCCTTCGTCAAACACGTAGTCTGCCGGCGTGATATCCTCAATGTAGATCTCCTCGGTCTTGATGCGTCCGTCCACGACGAGCCGCTCGTCCGGGTCGTCCACGCCAATGCCCACGTTGCCGTCAATGCGGTATACGTTGCCGGCGTCCGATACCGACCAGGGACTGCCCGCCAATACCGTGACGCGGAAGGTCGTACTTGGCGAGTTTGACATGGTTCCCAGTTTCACCGTTATGTTCACCTGGCCCGCCTTAACCGCCGAGATCGTCAACGTGTTGCCGGAAACGCTTACGGTAACCAGTGCCGTGTTCGACGATGTGGCGCCGAACCTGAGTGTGCCGATCATGCCGTTCACGTAAGTGGACAAGTCTAGTTCAAGCTCGCCGCCGACCGCCAGGATCTGCGCCGGTATGGTCCGAAGCGTCGGGGATGACTGGTCGGGGAACGCATTATCGAACGCGGTCGCTGATGGGGCTGCGGCATGCGCATTCGGTGCGATGAGCGACGCCAGCATCGTGATGGTTAAAAGTATCCTGAACATGTGCTGCTCCTTTCTGAGGTTAATGGAAACTGCGTCTCTTCGATCCACGTGGGACTGCGTGATTCTGGCCATCATCATTGTTCTAACCTTTCAAGGCGTCTCTCCAATTGCCTGATCCGCTGATTTTGCAACTTGATGCGCCACTGTTGCGCGTCGATGCTATCGCCTTGGGCACGAAGCGTTTCGTGTTGTTCTAAGACATGAAGCGACAGCTCTTCGATTTTCTCCAATAACATGGTCTGCATCCGGCTGACACCGATGCCGTTCGCCTTCATCTCCGTGCCGGAGACCACGCCAGGCAGGTGACCATGGTCATGGATGTACCGCTCCACGTCCTCCAGGGACATGAGATCGTAATCCTCCTCGAACACGTAGTCGGCGGGAACCATCGTCAGGCGGTACTCCTCCGCCTTGATCTTCCCGTCCACTACGAGCTTCTGGTCCGGGTCCTCCACACCGATGCCCACGTTGCCGGTAAGCCGGTATACGTTCTCGCCGGAGATCATCCAGGGGTAGGGATAGGCATGGGCGCCAGATTCCTCCACCGTGACCATAAAGGACAGCGATACGGCATCGCATGCATCGCTTTCGGCTGTATCCGTTACGGTAACCGTCACGGTGTCGATCCGGCCCGCCGATTTCGGATCGATCTTCAAGGTGCTGTCTTCTATGCTCAACACCGCGAGCTCGGGGTTCGGTGACGTGACTGCGATTTCGATATCGTCCTGATCGATGTGTTCGAAATGCTGCGTCAGATCGATCCGAGTTACGTCCGCGCCGACGGATAGCGTCTGGTTCGGGATGGGTGCGTCCGCGATCGCGGCCGGACAGGGCAGGCTCACGGTGACTACAAAGAATTGCTTCACAGAATCGCAATCCTGCTTGCTGACCGTAACGCTTACCGTATCCGTGCCGGCTGCCGCGGGTGAGACCGTCAGCATGGCTTCCGCAAGACTAGTCGTCGTTACGTTCGTATCGGTCGAGCTGACCACGTAGATCGGGTCGAAATCCACCGGTAGCGAGAAATACTGCGTCAGATCGATCAGGGCGGCGCTCCCTCCTAAGGTGAGCGTCTGATCAGCTATGCTGCCCTTCAGCATGGGACAGGTTGGCGGTTCGGTTACAGTGAGTGAAGCTGTACCGGAAACACCGTCTGTAGTCGCCGTGATGGTCGTCATACCCGCAATTACCGCCGTAGCCAGTCCCAACGAGTCAATCGTCGCGACCGAGGTGGCACTGCTCGTCCAGGTAAAGGTCTTGCCTGTGATCTCCGTGTCGCTCGAGTCTTTTGCGGTAGCAGTGAACTGCTGCGTCTCGTCCTCCTGGATTGATACCGAAGTAGGACTCACCGTCACGGAAGTCACAGGCCCTGGTACCGTCGTTTCCACCCTGACGTTGAAAATCTGGCTGACTGCGGTTCCACATCCACACCTGGAAACCCTAATCGTAATCTGGGCAGTACCGGCGATCCCAGGAGAAATAGTCAATGTGGTGTCTGTTCGACTGGCGGTTGCCACGTCGGAATTCGACGACATGATCGTGTACTCAATGTTGCTCTTGTCGAGGTTGGTGAAATGGGCGTTGAGGTTTACGTCGAAATCGCTTCCGCCAACCGTTAACGGCACGTCTCGGCTGAGCTGGGTTTGCTTTACCGCGGGACATTCGGATGCCGAAGGCGCAGCTGCGACGTTCACGTTGAAGTCTCGCGTGACATCAGTGCACCCGTCCGCGCTGGCCGTAATGATGACCTTACCGGTATCTCCGTGGGCTTTGGGGTCGATGGTAAGTGTGTCTCCGGAAATACTCACATTCGCTTTAGTAGTATCCGGGTTGTTGGTACTGTAGGTTGGCGTGACACCCTGTGGTATCGTGAAGTAGCTCGATACGACCATCGTCACCGGATCTCCTCCCACACACACAAAAGGTACTTCAATGTCCTCCGTGTTTGCCGTCGGACAGGATGGTGTTGGATCCGTAGTTTCATCCGCGGGTGCCACGGTGACGATGAACTTGTCGGAAGCCGAACATGCAGCTTCATCACCCCTGATCACCTTGACGATGATGTTACCGGAACTTCCTACCTGGTTTGGTGTGATGGAAAGATCGGTGCCCGTTAAGCTGAGCGTCACCGCCGTCTGCGTCGAATCCTGCAAGGAGATACTGAAGGCATCACCATCCACGATGTTTATAAAGTGGTCGGAGACGTCTATCGTCACCGTGCTGTCACCTATTTTCATGTTCTGATCGGACAGGAGATCAGCGACATTCACCGCCGGACAGGGTGGAGGAGTCGTATCCTCAGGTCCCACGACGACTCTGAAATCCTCCGATATAGAAGCCTTTTCGGTATCGGTTGCGGTCACTATGACTTTATCAATGTTACCTTCGGATACCGGGGCCACCGTCACCGTGCTGCCTGATATGCTGACCCTGGCTACTAAGGTATCCGGGTTGTTTACCGAAAACTTGAGCGTGTCTGAATCAGGGTCGGAGAAATGGCCCGACACGTCGAAACGCTTCGAAGGACCTCCCACCTTTAGATTTACCTCTGCAAAGCTATCTACGATCTCCGGCGGACGGTTAGTTACGGTTACACTTATGGTCT
The DNA here is from genome assembly GCA_022822725.1 of Candidatus Latescibacterota bacterium. Taxonomy (GTDB): domain Bacteria; phylum JAAXHH01; class JAAXHH01; order JAAXHH01; family JAAXHH01; genus JAAXHH01. The sequence continues at coordinate 183,143 of JAJEAN010000006.1, read as the reverse complement.
GCTCCGCCGAAGCCTCGTCAATGTCCTCGGCTTTCACGGTGATCGTCGCACTTCCTGAATTGCCGGAGGTGATGGTCACTGTACCGCCGGACACGCTGGCGGCGGCCACGGCTGAATTGTCCGACGTGGCGCTGTAGGTGAGTGTATCGCCATCCGGATCGGTGAACTTGCCCGACACGACGACGTCCTGGGAGTGCCTGTTTTTGTAAAGGCTGACCGGACTGACTGAACCTCTTTGTTGGGGGGCTCTGTTACGCACCGTAACGGTGAACTCATCCGAAACAGAATCGTCGAGCGCATCTGTGGCCGTCACCGTAACGGTCGCGTCCCCGCCGTCATCTTCAGATTCGATGGTCACCGTGCTTCCGGACACGCTGACGTCGGCGATATCCGTATCGGAAGATTCGGCCGTGAAAGAGATCGAATCGTTGTCTGGATCCGAGAAGTGTCCGGATGCGTTGATGGTTGTCGAGCTGTTCTTGTTGAGCGTTCTGTCGGATATCGCCCGCGAGACTATGGGAGGCCGGTTGACCACCTCTACGTCAAAACCGTGCCGGTTCCTGGCATCATCCGTATCCGTCGCATACACCGTGACTCTGGCTGAACCAAGTCCGCCGGGATCGACCTCCACGTCGCTTCCCGATACGCTGACCGTAGCCACGGAGGTATTTGACGAAGTGGCGGTGTAGGTGAGTGCGTCGTTGTCTGGATCGCGAAAATTGTCCGAAACGTCGGTACTCCGTGCAGCCTGGCCCCTGTGGAACGTCATTTTGGCGATAGTGCCTTGAGGCTGCGGATACCTGTTGGTCACCGAGACGGTGAAGGTCTGGGTGGCGGTAGCTTCTTCGGTATCTTCGGCGGTAACCGTGATCGTTGCTGTTCCTATTACCCCCGACCTGACGGTCACCGTGCTGCCGGATACACTGACGGTCGCCACGTTCGTTTTGTTCGATGTTGCCGAGTAAGTGAGTGCGTCGCCGTTGGGATCGGAGAATTTGCTCGAAACAGAGACGCTCCTCGTCTTTCCTTTCTTGTACAGGGTTACATCGGAGATGCTCCCCTCGGGCTGCGGCGGGTCGTTGACCACCGTGGCGGTGAAGTCCTGTGTGGCGGTGAGGCCGCCCGGATCTCTCGCCGTGACGATGATCTTGCCCGTTGAACCGATAGCGACCGGAGAGATCGTGACGGTGCTTCCCGATATGCTCACGGTGGCAATTGACGGGTTCGGGTTATTCACCGAATAGGTGAGCGTGTCGCCATCCGGATCGGAAAACTTGCGCGCCACGCTCCGAGTGGCCGAGGATCCGCCCTTGCTGAGGGAAACATCTGAAATGGACCCCACGGCCGTGGGCGAATTGTTCACTGGCGGGGGGGTCTCCACGGTGGCGGTGAAGTCCTGGGTAGCGGTGAGGCCGCCCGGATCTCTCGCCGTGACGATGATCTTGCCCGTCGTGCCGACGGCGACGGGCGCGATTGTGACGGTGCTTCCCGAAATGCTCACCGTGACGATCGACGTGTCGGGATCGTTTACCGAATAGGTTAGGGCGTCGCCGTCCGGATCGGAGAACTTGCCCGATACGCTTCGTGTGGCCGAGGATCCGCCGACCTGCAGCGTCACGTTGGAGATGGACCCCACGGCTGTAGGCACCCGGTTCGGCGGCGGGGCGTTCTGCACGGTGACGTTGAAGTCCTGTGTGGCCGTGAGGCCGCCCGGATCTCTCGCCGTGACGATGATCTTTCCGGTCGTGCCGACGGCGACGGGCGTGATCGTGACGGTGCTTCCCGAGATGCTCACCGTAGCGACTGACGGACTCGGGTTGTTCACCGAATAGGTGAGCGTGTCGCCATCCGGATCGGAGAAGTACGAAGAGGCGGTTACCGTCGTCGAGGAGCCGCCGACGTAAATCGTTTCGACGTCGATGTAGTCCACCGTTTGCGGCGCCTGGTTCTGCGGAGGCGCAGGGCCGTTTGGAGACCCCGGTACTGCCCCGCGCACGGCCTGTCCCGGCCACGACGCAAGCAGCATGATACAAAGTAGAACGCGAAGCATGATGTTTCCTTTCATGGTATGCATCTGTTGGCAGATGGATTTGTACCAACCGGACCCTCGTCCGTTCCGGGTGGTCAATAGCTCCATATTGCCGGACGGGGTATGCCCGGCGCCTTGTCGAGATCGTCGATGTGCACATAGCGGCTGCGGAAGTCTCCCCGCTGCCGGATGCCGATGCCTGTGAATCCGAGTATCAGCGCCATGCGGACGAGCCGGTGGGCCTTGTCGCCCGATATGGCGATGTCCACGGCCCGGCCGGCCAGGTGGGCCGAACGGGACCTGCCCCCCACCTTTGCGTTGTGATCCGGCGATCTGTACGCCGAGGTGACGATGAGCGGGAAACCGAGTTCCTGGCGCAATAGCACGAGCCTGAGCATGAAGCGCCCGTCCATCTCGTGCCTGCCGGTGTCCGGCGAGGAAAGGACCTGGTTCGGGAAGTACGGCCATGATTTCATATGAAAACCTCCTTGTCTTCCTTCCCCGGCGCGGAGGGGCTATTGCCTCCGGGAAAGGAAGACCTTTGTGTACTGCGGTGAACGATACGGTTGCTGTTGCCCCTTCAATCCTGCTCCCTGTGCCGGTCGAGCACGACCTCGTAGATCAGATCGATCTTGGCGGTCAGGTTCTCGATGTCCCGCTCGATCTTCGACAGGCGGACCTCGCGCATGGTCATGCGGTCGACGAAGGGAGCGATGAACTTGAAGATGAAAATCCAGAGTGCGGTCAGGACGCCGACGACGACGATCCAGACTGAAATGTTTTCGGGCATTTTGATTTTCTCCGGCTCATGCCTTGAGCCCGGTAGAGCGGTGAAAAGCGCGATGCAGCGGGCGAGCGTCCAGTCGCGAAGTGCTTCCAGGCGCGCCGCTCGCTGTGTTTCTGGGCGAATCGATTTGTCGGGAAAGGACATAAAAAATCCCCGTGCCGTGGGTGGATCAGAAGTGGCACGGGGACGCTTTAAGGTCCGCGGGGTGCGGGTCCGCTAAGGGACGCGAAGGTATTCTGATGCGGTTTTCAGTGACGCCCGTGCGCCTGGCACGGGCAGCATGGCAGAACTATACAAGTGTTTAGCAGTTCTGTCAAGCGGGTTTTTCAAAAAACAGCGATTTGCTGCCTTTTTCCTGCAATAGTCGCTTAAGCTCCTTTCAATGCGCCTGGTTGTTGGCCTTGCACCTGCGACACCGGATGCTCCAGGGACGGGAGAAGTACTTGCCCAGCATGCGGCCGCACTTCCAGCATCTCGGCTGGTAGTCCGTAACGAGCGCAGAAACCGTGGAACGACCTTCGGGGTATTCGTCCGGGTTTTCGCCGGTTTCCGGTTCTTCAAGGTTTACGAGCCGATACGCGCCGGCATCCAGTTCATCCGGGTGCTCGAGCCGATACGCGTCGGCATCCGGTTCATCCGGGTGCTCGAGCCCGTTCCCAGCCTGCGAAGTGGCGGTGCATTCCCGGTCACGCCGGTTTCCGCACAGCGGGCAGTTCCAGTAGGGACGATCGCCGGTCACAAGAAACATGGACCGGCCGCAGCACTGTGGATTGTTGGAGACTGTCATGAGAAAAGCCTTTCTCCGTCATCTCGGACGGCATAAACCATGCAGGAATTTTCGGATCCTGCACGATTGAAAGTTGTAAAATATATACAAAACGAATGTTTAGTGATTGGCGGAATTTGTCAACAGGTTTTTTTGTGCTGGCAGTGTCCGCGAAGTGGTCGGAAACCTCGCGCAATCGTCCGTTGTCGGCGTGCCGAAAAATCCGAAAGTTGATGTAAACGTGCGGGTTGCGTGGAAGGGTTTGTCGGTTGCGGTCCGGCCGGGTTCCGGCGGTGGCCTTCACCGGCCTGACGGACGGTATACTATTGCGTCAGGAGGAGTTACGGGCTTTCTGACATCTGAGGTAAGAAAAAACAGGTACCCGGGCTTGGCCGCCACCCATGATGTTGATGCTTCAGCCGGACATTCGACGGCCATCCGACTACGGGCCTTCGTCTATCCACGCGACGACCTGGTGCATGTCTGCGGGTTCGCGCTGCGTCCGAAGGCACTCCATCGCGCCGGCGGCGCGGTAGGCGTCTTCCGTGTCATCGGGGTCCAGCGCGGGTCCGGCGTTGTGCAGGAAGAGATCGGCGGGCGTGGCGAGCGCCGCGGCCGTTGACAGGCCGCCCAGCCGCCGGATCATGGGAATGAACAGATGCTCTTCGTACGCCTCGTCGTCGTCGACGTCGAATCGGTCCAGGTCGATGACGGCCCGGACGATCTGAGGGCAGAGGCCGCAGGCCAGCAGGCTCCACGGCCCCGCGGTACCAATGGCAACGAGGCTGACCGAGGACAACCCGCTGCTCCGCCGGAGACAGGCAGCCGCCGTAACGACATCCCGGACGCGGTTCGCGGTGACTGTGCGGTTGTAGGTAGTGTGGTAGGCGAAGGACGAGGTATCCATCTCCCCTTCGGCCTCGCCGGTCAGGAAAACGTCCACCGCGAGGACCACCAGGCCCCTGCTCAACAATTGCTGGATGAGGCGGCCAGGTTCCTGTCCGTCGTCCCCGGTCAGCCCCGTCCGTCCGTCGGGGTGGACGACAAGCACGGCGCCACGGGCGACGCCCGCCGGATGAAACTCGGTGACGGGTATACGTTCGCCCGCGTCTTTCCAGCCGATATACCCCTGCCGGACCGTACCGGCGTCGGTCTTGCGCCGTCCCAGCCAGGTTTCCACGAGACTATCGTCCGGGAGACCGGGCGAGCCGATGATCGACCGGAATCCGGCGGACATGACCTGACGGAACCTGCGCAGCGATCTGGCGTCGTCAGGCTTCATCGAATTGAGTTGTTTTCGAACCCGTTCGATCCAGGTGCTCACCAGGCCGTCTTCGTCGACCCAGACGTCCGGCCTGTTGTCGGGCGTGACCGCCAGCATCTTTTCCGGAGGTTCCACCTCGACGGGCCTGTCTTTGAATCGATCGCTAGTATCCCGTCCAACATTCCGCCCATCCTCACCCAGCACCCATTTGCCGAACCAGGCATAGACGGCCTCGCGGCTCTCCGCATTATAGTTGTGTCCCGCGTCAATCTGCGTTTCCGCCAGGCATTCCTCGGCATCGTAGAGCGCGTAGACGGCCCGGATGGCCGGGTATTCCAGCTCGGGTGTGTTGACTGTCCAGTCCCCGGTGGCCGAGACCAGCAGAAGCGGACGCGGCGCGGCCAGGGCGGCGATTTCCATGTTGTTCGTATCGATGCGCAGATTGGGGCCGTTTTCGCAGATGCAGCCGCCCTGCATGTGTGCCGATACCATGTTGACGGGCGCGGCGGCCCGCACGCGATCGTCCACGGCGGTGAGCATGAAGGTCTGTGTGCCGCCGCCGGAGGCCCCGGTACAGGCGATGCGGCTGTTGTCCACGTCCGGCAGCGACTGGAGGAAATCGATGGAACGCATGCCGTTCCAGAGTTGCAGCCCCATGAGGCTGAGCCCCCAGAGCTGCTTACGGTCGTCGCCGAACGTCCGGTGGTCCAGTTGTGTGCTGTCGTTGTAGCCGGCCATGGACCAGGCGAAGGCCACGTAACCCTGGAGGGCGAAGTTGATGCACCGGGCGGGTATCGACCCGGCGGGCTCGTGGTTCAGCCTGCCCTCCTTCCAGTGGCCGTGGGGATTCAGGATGGCCGGGCGGAGGCCGTCGCCGGCGGGGCGATACAGGTTCCCGGTAACGTAGAATCCCGGCAGGCTCTGGAATCGCACGTTTTCGATGCTGTAGCCTTCGCGTTCGACCCGGTGGGTGATCTCGGCGTTCAATGCGCTCCTGGCGGGGTTCGGCCAGAGCCCCATGCTGACCAGGATATGCTCGCGGAGCGCCCGGGCGCGCTTCTCCCAGGCCGCCTTCGTGGAGGGCGCGACGAACTCGCAGGGCAGGTTCAGGTGGCGTATCTCCGTCCTGCGGCGGTCGACGGAGGGCAGGGGGTCATGGCTGTACATGGAGGGCTCCGAAGAGTAGAAACAGGGCGGTGCGCCGCGTGCATTCCCCCACCGCGAGACTGCGCCCCGCATGCGTGCCAGCCTCTAGCATCAGGAAACGTTCCAGGGTCCGGCCGGCCGCTGGTATTCCGCGCCGGCGGGCGGGAGGAACTGGCGAAGATGGCGGCATCCCAGGGCGAATCCGGCCAGGCCGGGCATGCCGCGGTCCTCGTTCTCGACGCAGAGGACGTAGTCATAGCCCGATTCGACCAGGGCGCCGATGACGGTGCCCCAGTTGAGCTGCCCTCGTCCCGGCACACGGTACTGCCACCACGCGTTGCCGATGATGCCCTGGCGGAACAGCATGCGTTTGCTTACCTCGGCGTCCTTGACGTCCGCGTAGACCCACTTGCTCGCGAACATGCGGATGGCGTCCTCGGCGGGCAGGATCATCATCCACAGCCAGTGGGAGGGGTCGCAGGAGAGCCCCAGGTGATCGGACGGCACCGCGTCCAGGACCCGTTCCCACATCTCCGGGTTGCAGGCGATGTTGCCCATGCGCACCGCGCCGTCCAGGGCGATGGTGACGCCGTGGTCCTCGGCCAGTTTCACCAGGGGTTCGTAGCGCTTCCTGAATCGTTCGACCAGTTCCCGGGAACGGTCTCCCGGGTTGCCGGGGGGCGACGAGAACTGCCCGTAGAAATGCCAGCCCACGGGGCTGCCGGCATGGGTGACAACCACCGGCGTGCCCAGGGCCGAGGCCGCCAGGATGGCCTTGCGCAACCGCTCTTCCGCCGCGTCCGCCTGCTCCGGGTCGTCGTCCAGCAGGTTGTTATGGGCCGACAGCGCGGCCAGATAGATGCCGTGAGACTGCAGGATGCCGTTGACTTCATCGGGCCCCTCCGCGAGGATGCGGTCCGGGTCAACGGCCCCGCCGGCCGAGAGTCGCACCGCGTCGAAGCCGTTCTCTTTCGACCACCGGGCGCACTCATCCAGGGACCAGGCGTTCCCTCCCGCGCTCGTGAAGAAACTGAGGTCCATCGTCACCTGCCCGTGTGCTGTGCGTTGACCGCCAGTCTTTTCAGCCGGACGTACCAGGCGCCCGATTCAGGCTTGCGGTACTTGTCGCCGATTTGATCGAGCGCCACTTCGTCCGATTCCAGGACCGCGTGCAACGCCGCCCTCCAGTCCACGGCCCCCCGGTTCTTCTGGTAGCGGACGTTGAGCAGCCTGCCGCTGCGTCCCTCCTCCGGCGTGAGGTCCAGCAGCGCATTGCGCGCCGCGTCGAGATCCGCCCTGGCGGCATCGAGCCGGTTCAGGCATTGCACGTAGTCGTGTTCGGCACGCTCCCAGTCGTCCTTGAATTCCATGAAAATTATCCTCTTGTATACCTGATGTATACACGATCGATATGCGATCTATACCTGATGTATACGCGATCTATACGCGATGTTTACACATTGTATACACGCATTGACATTGTCGCGTCTATGCCGTTCCGTACCGGTCCGTCGGCGTCTTCACGAGCTTGAACGAAGGGATATAGCCTTCCTTCTCGATATAGTAATGGGCGGTCTCATGGCACCCGGGCGGTTTCGTCCCGTCGAAGACGTTGATCGTGAAGTCGTCGCTGTTCGGACCGTCGCTGCCGTGCTCGAATCCCGCGGGGATCATCCAGACGTCGCCCGCTTCCAGCACGAAATCTTCCCGGTTGCCGTCGTGATCGATCCAGAAACCCGTCCCGCTTCCTTTCAGTATCAGCCACGTTTCGTCATGGTCATGGAAGTGCTTCTCGCAAGTGGGCAGGGCGAAGCCGCCGTTTAAGAGGGCCTTGTGGTGGGCCATAGGGGGTCCTTTCCGTGGAGTTGGGACAAACACCATGTCATGTATAGTGTGGCAGGTGGTATTCCTTTAACAGTGTGTATTATATGGCCGTCTCTCCGGTATATCAAGGATCAATGGGAACGTGTGTGATCCCGGGTGGAGTCATAGTTCGGAATCCCGAACGATGGATTCCACCTCGGTAAACCGAAGCACCCTGTCATCGGGCAGATCCGGCGTAAGGTCTCCCGCGTAGACGATGTACCCCTTCTGTGCGGTGGACGCGATTTTCCGGAACTGCGTAATTCCTTTGACGAACTCCGGATTGAAGGTCATGGCCGATTTGATCTCAATGGGGATCAACTGCCGGTTGTGTCTGAACAGCAGGTCCACTTCGTTGCCCCGGTTGTCGCGGTAGAAGTAGAGTTCGGGTTCTTTCCCCGTATTGAGTCTGGATTTCAGCGCCTCGATGACGACCATGTTCTCGAAGAGATTGCCGATCAGTGGGTCTCTGCCGGCGTGCACGGACGATTCGATACCGAGCAGGTAGGAAGCCAGGCCGACGTCGGTGAAATAGATCTTCGGCGATTTGATGGTGCGCTTGCCGAAGTTCTCGAAGTATGGATTCAACCTGAAGATGGCGTGCGACGCTTCGAGTACCGATAACCATCCCTTCAGCGTGGTGCTCGATACGCCCAGGTCACTGGTCAGGGAATTGAGATTCAGTACCTGGCCGACACGACCGGCCAGCAGACGCATGAAATGTTCGAAATCCGTCAGCCGTCTGATGTTAATCATTTGTCTGATGTCGCGCTCGATGTAAGTTTGGCAGTAACCGCGGAAAAGTCGAGTTGGATCTACTTTTTCGCTGTATAGACGGGGCAGGAATCCCTGGTGGATGTACTCGTCACGCGCGCGGGAGATGCCGGCCGCCTCGAGTTCCGAAATAGACAATGGCAGCAGGCGCAAGAGGGCGGTGCGGCCGGCAAGAGACTGGGAAACCGCTTCCTGAAGGCGCAACTGGTGACTGCCTGTGAGGATGAACTGCCCACGTAACCGGCTGCTGTCGGCAAGGACCTGGATTACGGACAGCAGTTCGGGTACGCGCTGGATTTCGTCGATAATGACGGGTGGGGGAAACTGGGAGAAGAAGGCGTGGGGATCACTCATGGCAAGCAGGCGGATTTCGGGCACTTCCAGGTTCGCGTAGGCGTGGTCCGGGTATTGCATACGCGCCAGCGTGGTTTTGCCCGCCTGCCGTGGACCGATGATGGTCACGACGGGGAATTCCGCCGCTGTCGCCGACAACTCGCTGGAGATTTGTCTTGAAATCACGGCCCTGATCCCGGTTCTTATGAATTCACCCGCATGGAGCTTAAGACACAGCAATTCTGTACAATTTTCAAGTTCAACTTGAATTTTGTACAAATATGCGTTTCAAAACACTAGAAGCGTCACCGTTGTTTGAAACGGAAAGGGCGGTCTCCCATGCCAGACTACCAGCCCCTCGACCTGTCCGCCCTGTGCAACGCCGGTCTCGAAGTCCTGAAGGAAAAACCCAATACGCCCATCGGCGATCAGTTGTGCCGCGGCCTGCCCTTCAAGGTCAACGACGATCCTTTAAACTGTTTCATCGCGTTCGGTGAGCGTTCCGGCAGCGCGAGCGATTCCGGCAGCGCCAGTGCTTCGGGCAGCGTCACGATCCCCATCAACAGTTCCGCGACGGGTCTCATCCTGGCCCATCGGCTGCTGGAATCGGACCTGATGGAAGGCGGCCCGCTGGGGAAACCCGTGGCGGATTACGTGTTCCGGCTGGCGGGGGGCGAAGCGGTACGGGTGCCCATCCGCGAGCGCTTTGAAATCGCCCACATCTCCCTGGGGGGCAAGCCTTTTGTCGCGCTCCCGGACCAGGGCCAGGTGAAGATGCGGCGCCACCGTGGGAACTGGGGCGACATGGGACGGCGTCAGACCGAAGTTACGGGCGACTATTCCAGGGGCTACTTCCTCTGGGCGTGGCGGAACCCCCATCCCGACCGCGAGATCGAATCGCTGGAGGTGATACCGGCCGGGCCTCCTTTCATCATCGCCGGACTGACGGTTTCCCAGGAGAACGAGCATCCCTTCGTCCGCCAGGGCAAGCGCGAGGCGCGCCTGACCCTGACGGATCCCGAGGACGCCAAAAGACCCTTCGATCTGAGCGTGGACGTGGACCGGGGCGTCGCCTCCTACGTCCATCCGCTGCCCGAGGCATCGGCCGATGATTTTTTGGGCGACGATTTCGCCGGCTGGGGCGAGACGCAGAACCTCAGGTCGAGTCCGGCCTACGTCGAGGTCGCCGCCATCCCGTCCGCGACGGTGACGGTGAAGCAGGGCGAGGAGAAAGTGGGCGAGGTCAAATGGGGCGACGTCGAGCAGAAGAAGGTGGTCGAGACGCCTCGGATGAAGGTGGAGCTTCTCGACCGGGGCCGGAACTGGGTGAACGTCACCGTCCTCGACGACGACACGGGCAGGCCGGTCCCCTGTCGCGTCCACTTCCGCTCGCCGGAAGGCATTCCATACCAGCCCTACGGCCACCACAACCAGGTCAATTCCAACCTGGATACCTGGCATATCGACATCGGCGGGGACCTGCGTCTCGGTCAGATCACCTACGCGTACATCGACGGCAAGTGCCAGGGCTGGCTGCCGCGCGGCGAGGTGATCGTGGACGTGGCGCGGGGGTTCGAGTACGAGCCGGTGCGGACCCGGGTGAAGATCGAACCGGGGCAGCAGGAGCTGACCCTGCGGCTCAAGCGCTGGGTGAACATGAACGCCCAGGGCTGGTACAGCGGCGATTCGCACGTCCATTTCCTCTCCACCCAGGGCAGCCACACCGAGTCCCTGGGCGAGGACCTGAACATCGTGAACCTGCTCCCCTCGCAGTGGGGCAATCTCTTCACGAATACGGAGGACTTCACGGGTCGGCCGAGTATCTCGCAGGACGGGAACAACATCGTCTACGTCGGCCAGGAGAACCGGCAGCACTTCCTGGGCCACCTCATACTCTGGGGCCTGAAGGAGCCGGTCATGCCCTGGTGCAGCGACGGTCCCGGCGAGGCGGAACTGGGCGGCACGCTGGAGATCACCATGAGCGACTGGGCGGACCAGTGCCACGCCCAGGGCGGCTCGGTCATCATCCCCCATCTCCCGAACCCGAACGGCGAGCCCGCCGCGCTGATCGCCACGGGCCGCGTGGACGGCGTGGAGATGCTGCGGCACCAGCCCTTCAACCATATCGAGTACTACCGCTACCTGAACTGCGGGTACAAGCTCCCCCTGGTGGGCGGCACGGACAAGATGAGCAGCGACGTGCCCGTCGGGCTGTACCGCACTTACGCCTACATGCCGGACCAGGACTTCACTTACGACAACTGGTGCAACGCCGTGTCGAAGGGACGGACCTTCCACAGTGGCGGCCCCATCATCCACCTGTCCGTGGACGGCCACCAGGTGGGCGATACCGTGCAGGTGTCCGGTCCGGGAACGGTGGAGGTCCGTGTCTGGTCGGAGAGCATCTTCCCGATCCATACGCTCGAAATCGTTCAGGGCGGACGTGTCGTGGCCTCCACGGAGGACCGCAAGGGAACGCGCAGGCTGGAACTGAAGGCGCATGTGAAGGTGGACGGGCACACCTGGCTGGCCGCCCGGTGCGCGGGGCCGGATTACACGAGCGTACCCCATCACGACGGCTGGGGCCGGGGGATCTTCGCCCATACGTCGCCGATCTACATCGCCTGCGGGGGCGAGTGGTGGATGTTCGACAAAGACGCGGCCCAGTACATGCTCACCCTCATCGACGGCGACCTGCAGTACATCCGCCGGACCGCGGCGCGGCACGAACCCGGCACCGCCACGCACCATCACGGCGAGGAAGACCACCTGGCCTACCTGGAGCGCCCCTTTGTCGAGGCCCGGGAGGCGATTCACCGCAGGATGCACCAGCTGGGGATCCCGCATTGACGTGAAAAAGTCTGATATCGGAACATAGAAATGATCTGAAGATTTCCACAGCTCGCATTTTAATCACGAGAAAAACACGAGGGTAAATACGATGAGTACCAGGCAAACAGTACGTATCGGATGTGTCCAGACGCCGGCCGCGGAGACCTTTGACGAGGCCATCGAGGTTGGTCGCCGCCTGGCGGGCGAGGCGGTGAGCGCCGGGGCCGGGTTCGTGTGCCTGCCGGAGTATTGCGGCGGGCTGAAGACCAATAACGGGGCGCTGACGCCACCCGCTGCGCCGGAAGCGAGCCACCCCGTGCTCGCGGCCCTGCGGGAGTTTGCCCGTGACGCCGGCGTGTGGACGCTCATCGGGTCCGTGGCGGTGGAGGGCCTGGACGACCGGCTCATCAATCGCGGCTTCCTGGTGGACGACCAGGGTGAGATCCGCGCGCGCTACGACAAGATTCACATGTTCGACGTCGATTTTTCAAGAACCGAGCGGTACCGGGAATCGGACGTGATCTCGCCCGGCGACACGGCCGTGGTCGCCGGCACGCCCTGGGGCGGCCTGGGTATGACCACGTGTTATGATCTGCGCTTTCCCCATCTCTACCGGTCGCTGGCCCAGGCCGGCGCCGAGATGCTCGCGGTGCCCGCGGCGTTCACGAAGACGTCGGGACAGGCCCACTGGCACGTGCTGAACCGGGCCCGCGCCATCGAGAACAGCGCCGTATTGGTGGCGCCCTGCGCTACGGGCTCGATTCCGGGCGGCGGCGAAGTTTACGGCCACTCGCTCATCATATCGCCCTGGGGCGAAGTCCTGGCCGACGGCGGCGAGGACGTAGGTGTCATCGTAGCCGACGTGGACATGGAGACCGTCGCCAGCGCTCGCGGGCGCGTGCCGAGCCTGCAACACGACCGCCCCTTCAGCCTGAAGGCAGAGACAGGGAAGGACCGGCGTTCGGTTGCGTGAGTCGAAGACGGCCGATTCCCTGCGGAGCGTTTCCCGATGAAAGAACTGATCCTGGTGCGGCACGCCAAGTCGAGCTGGAAGGAACCTGCGCTCCGCGATCACGAGCGGCCGCTGAACAAGCGCGGGAAGCGGGACGCCCCGGAAATGGGTGAGCGACTGGCGCGGCGCGGGTGCAGGCCGGACCTGCTCATTTCAAGTTCCGCCGTCCGGGCTCTGAAGACGGCAAGGTCCTTTGCCGTGAAGCTTGGCAATCCCCCTGAGGATATACAGATAGAGGAGCGTATCTACCACGCAAGCGTCGGCGAATTACTCGAAGCGATTCGCGGCGTGGAAGCTTCGGTCGAAACCCTGATGCTGTTCGGGCACAATCCCGGATTGACGGATCTGGCGAATCTCCTCGGGCCTCGCGAGATCCTCAATCTGCCCACCTGTGCCGTATTGCATCTCAGATTCGACTTTGACGCCTGGTCAGGCCTGGCAGAAGTGTCCGGTGAAGAAATGGCGTACGATTTTCCCAAGAAGATTTCGACTTAAGTGTCTGTTCGATGCGTGTCGTGCGAATCGAAGTTAGGGGAATGGCAGGAGGTATAAATGGCAATTGAAACAAAAGACCTGAAGTTCACCGCAACGGAAGAAAAGGGCGAGGTGTCGGCCATCCTGGCGAAACCAGGCGGGCCGGACAGACCGGGCGGGCCGGACGGCGCGAAGGCCTTGCTGGTTCTGGGCCACGGGTCTGGAACGAATATCCACCATCGATTAATGCAGGAATTGAGCGACGCGTTGAATGGCGCGGGGATTGCCACGCTCCGTTTCAACTATCCTTATTCCGAGAAGGGTGGCGGCGGGATGGACGGCGAGAAGGTGCGCCTCGCCACGGTGCGCGCCGCAGTCGAAACAGCAAAGAAGGAAGCGGACGGCCTGCCGGTCTTCGCGGGCGGGCACTCCATGAGCGGCCGCATGTTCTCGATGGCCTGCGCCAACGCGCCGATCGAAGGGCTGCGCGGTATCGTGTTCTTCGCCTTTCCGCTGCACGCAGGCAAGCCGAATACGGATCGAGCCGAGCACCTGAAGGCGGTGGAGGTACCCATGCTGTTCCTTTCCGGACAGCGGGACTCGATGGCGGACCTTGACCTGCTGAAACCGGTCGTGGACGACCTGGCGAATGCGCGACTGCACGTCGTCGACACCGCGGATCATGGGTTCAAGGTGCTCAAACGCCGCAATACCGACGAACCGGTCATGGAAGAGCTGGCCCGGGTGGCGACGGAGTGGATGTTGAAGTAAGCGCGGGTTCCCCGGATTACTCCTTGATGAAGCTGCTTCTTTTCAGGTAGGTTAGCGCCATGGACACACTGACCCTCATTCTGCTCATCGCTTTCTTTGTCAGCCTGGCAACGGCAATCGGCGTGCTGGTATGGAGTTTGAAAAACAGCAACCGGATAAACTCGCTCAGTGGCGAGAAGGCGGGGATGGAAAAAGAACTCGTTGTCGTATATGAGCAACTCGCCGAAGCCCAGAAAGCGCTCGATGAGGTCCGGAAGCTGGAGATCGAACGGGCCGAGCTGCAGCAGAAACTCGCGAACGCGCAAGAACGCATCGGCGATCGCGACGAGGTGGAGAAGCGGTTCAAAGATTCCTTCAAAACGCTGTCGTCGGAGGTGCTGAAGTCCCAGCAGGAGTCCTTCAAGGAGAGCGCCGAGGAAACCTTGAAAGCCCGGCAGGAAGCGGTGGAGAAACTGGTCAAGCCGCTGTCGGAGAAGATCGAGTCGCTGGACAAGGCCCGGGCCGAGAACGCGGGTGAATTCCGCACGCAGATGCTGAACCTCATGCAGACCAACAAGGAACTCGCCGGCGAGGCGCAGACGCTGTCGAATGCACTCAAGCGGCCCGACGTGCGCGGCCGCTGGGGGGAGACCCAGCTCGAGCGGGTGCTGGAACTCTCGGGCTTGCGGAAGGACATCGATTTCACGGTGCAGGATTCTTTCGACGCGGATGGTGAACGGCTCAGGACGGACGTGATCGTCCATCTGCCCCATGGACGCACCGTGATTCTCGACTCGAAGGTTTCGCTGTCCGCCCTGATGGACGCCTTCGAATCGAAGGACGAGGAGGCGAAGTCACAGGCGCTCGACCTTCACGTGACCCAGGTCAAGACCCATATCGACGCCCTCGCCAAAAAAGAATATTGGAGCGTGTTGTCTTCGACGCCGGACATGGTGGTGATGGTCATGCCCGAATTCGCCTTTCTGCCCGCCATCGAACGGGAGCCCGGTCTGACGGAGCGCGCACTGGAAAGAAACGTGATCATCGTCACGCCGCCCGCCCTGCTGGCCCTGCTCAAGGCCGTGGAGATGTCCTGGCAGCAGATCAAGGTCGCCGAAACGGCGCGGGAAATCAGTGACCTGGGCAAGGAGATGCATGAGCGGCTGGCCGTATTCGCCGGGCACTATGTCGCGGTCGGGAAGTCGCTGGGTCAGGCCATTGACCGGTACAATCGGGGTGTTGGATCGTGGGATACGCGCGTGGCCACCTCCGCGCGGAAATTCCCCGAGTTGAACGTGCCGGTCACGCGCGAATTGCCGGAAGTGACACCGGTGGAGGGCATCCCGCATGCCATTCAGAAGCTGACGGATGGGAAGCCAGAAGACGACCCGGCTGAAGACGTGGACGGCCGGGAGCGCCTGGATGGCCGGGAGCGCCAGGACGTTCGGGACGGCCGCGTCGAGGGCGAAGATAAGCCCCAAACGCGAGCGGAAAAAGAAGGGGACGAAGAGGAGCCGAAGCCTCTCAAAACGTAAAAAACAGTTGCTTGGTCCTCATTTAGGCGTAAATTAATGCTCATGGGTAACAAAATAACGCCAAAATGGGGTTTCAGTGAAAAATCGAACGCTTTTCAACTACATTCGGCAGAAATCCACAAAAGAAACCGGGCGCCTGATCGCCCTGACGGGAGCCCGTCAGACCGGCAAGACTACGCTGGTGCGAAGGGGATTTCCCGACTATACCTACCTCTCCCTTGAAGATCCGGTGACGAGGCCGGACTTCGTCGCCCTATCTGCACCGCAGTGGTATCAGCAGTATCCCAGATCCATTCTTGACGAAGTACAGAAGGCGCCCTTGATCATCGAATCGATCAAGGCGGTCTACGACAGGTATCCCGATGCCCGGAGCATGCTGCTGGGTTCCAGCCAGATCCTGCAGATGGACCAGATCCGGGAATCCCTGGCGGGGCGGGTTTCTCTTGTCGAGCTCTATCCACTGACCCTGCCGGAAATGCTGACGGATTCGTGGGAGGATCCGGTCATAGAATCCCGGCTCATACGGTTTCTTGCGACTGGAGTACGGGAAATCCTGCATGACGGCGTGCCTCTGCAGGAAGACGGTTACGCGAAGTCGGCGCGTCACCTGGCACACTACCTGGAATTCGGCGCGATGCCGGCGATCATGGATCCTGGATTATCGGACGAGGACAGGTACGATTGGCTGGACAATTATGTTCGTACCTACCTTCAACGCGATCTGCGAGATCTCGCCAATCTGCGCGAACTCGTGCCCTTTGTCCGCCTGCTTCGGGCGATCGCGGGATTGACGGGCGGTCTGCTCAACATAAATGAACTCGCCCGGCTGGCGGGCGTAACGGCGAGAACCGCCAATCGATTCGTATCCTACCTCGAGTTGAGCTACCAGGTCAACCTGTTGCAGCCCTGGTTTCGCAATCGAAGCAAGCGACTTTCCAAGTCCCCGAAAATCCATTTGCTCGATCCCGGAATCCAGCGGGTGTTGCTCAACCGGCGCGGTAGGCCGACGGGCCCGGAATTCGAAAGCGCCATCGTCGTCGAAATCCACAAGCAGATCAAGAACAGCAGGCTTCCGGTGGACTGCTATCATCTCCGCACCGTCGACGGTCGCGAAGTCGATCTGCTGATCGAAACGGAACGGGGTTTTCTTCCGGTCGAGATCAAAATGACGGAAAGAGTCTCGTCGGCGGATGCCCGTCATCTTCGCCGTCTGGATACCATTCTGGATAAGCCGATTCTGGGATCGCTGGTACTATCCAACGATCCTCACATCAAGGATCTGGGCGAGGATATCACGGCACTGCCCGTGGGCTGGGCGCTTGGCGCGTGACCGGGCTTAAGGCTCGTACGCACGTTGACGATAAGAGAGAAGCTACCTATATTGCATAGCCGAAACAAAGCGCTTCCACGATATAGACCGTCCCCGATGCGCTGCTTTACGGTGCTGGGTTCGCAAGTCCTCCTGCCGGACAAACGGTGCGAGAATTAAAATGTCTGAACTCAAACCCAAATTGAAGAAAGTCAGTTTGAAGGGCTTCCGATCCATCAGAGAGGCCACGCTGGAACTTCGGCCGCTCAATGTCCTGATCGGCGCCAACGGAGCGGGCAAGAGTAACCTCATTGCCTTCTTCAAGCTGGTGAACGAGTTGATGGGCGGGCGTCTTCAGAAACACATAGGGGTGACCGGCCGAGCCACGGCCAATCTGCATTTCGGTCCAAAAAAGACCGAATCACTGGAGGCGGAAATGACGTTTGAGGTGGCGAATGGTTCGGACGTCTACCGCATGAAACTAGCTCATGCAGCTGGAGATTCACTGATCTTCGTAGAAGAGACGCTTTCCTTCCATGAAACGAATCGTCCTGAATCAAGGTTCGTATCACTCGGGGTGGGCCATCAGGAAACGCGGATCGGGGATGAAGCTGTGAAAGATGAACCTACCGCTAAAGCGCTGAGGCATTTGCTGAATCGCTGCCGCGTCTATCACTTCCACGATACATCGTCGACTTCAGGAATCCGGAAGTATTGCTACATCGGCGACACTCGATGGATAATGCCCGACGCGTCAAATCTGGCGGCCGTACTGTATGAACTGAAGTCCAGTCAGGAATCGGTGTATCGCCGGATCGTCGATACCGTTCGGCAAGTAGCCCCGTTCTTCAAAGACTTCGACCTGGAACCGACCGATGCAAAAGATATCATTCTCAATTGGCGGCATGTCGAGTCCGATCTCGTTTTCGGTCCCCATCAACTCTCGGACGGCACGTTGCGGGCCATCTGCCTGATCTCACTGCTGTTGCAGCCCAGGGAGCAACTCCCCTACCTCATCGTGGTGGATGAGCCGGAACTCGGATTGCATCCCTACGCGCTCAACGTGATCGCCTCCCTGTTTCGCGCCGTGAGCGCTCATACCCAGGTGCTCGTCGGTACGCAGTCCAGTGCTTTTCTCGACACCTTCGAGCCGGAGGACGTGGCAGTCGTCGAGCTGAACGAAGGAGCGACTGGGTTCGACAGGCTGTCTGTCGACAAGCTCGACGCATGGCTGGAGGACTACTCACTCGGGGAAATCTGGGAGAAGAACGTCATCGGCGGGAGTCCGCACTGATGGCGCGTTTGTACCTTTTCGCCGAAGGAACGACGGAGCAGACGTTTGCCGATACGGTCCTGAAGCCGCATCTGGCTGCCTTTGGCGTGTACATGCATCGACCTGCTTTGATCGCCCATGCCAGAAGAAGGAGGAGAGTGCATCGAGGGGGTGGAAGGAACTTCGATGCGATGCAGATCGACATCATTCGCTTTCTCAGACAGGATTCGATCGGCGACGTGTACTTCACCACGATGATCGATCTTTACGCCTTGCCTGCGGAGTTTCCCGGTGCAAGGCAAGCTGCGAGACTACGCAATCTCCCCTATAAACGGGTGGAGTCCATTGAACGAGAGTGGTACGACGAGACGGATGATCATCGTTTTATCCCGTTCATTCAATTGCACGAATTCGAAGCTTACTTGTTTACCGATGTCTCCCAGTTCGCTTTCTTCTTTGAAAAGGCGGATTCCAAAATCACCGCGTTGCAACGAGTTGCCGATGAATCGCAGTCGCCGGAACTGATCGACGACGGACCGCATACGGCGCCGTCGAAGCGTGTCATTGCGCAGTTTCCGGAATACTCGAAGGCAACGGTTGGTCCCCAGATGGCGGAACGCATCGGTTTGGAAAAGATCCGTTCCGAATGCCCTCACTTTCACCGATGGCTTGAACGGCTCGAGAATCTTGGTTCCTCCGCGACACCCTGACCTGTATTGAACACGCTGTAGAAAACGCGAACATCATAGAATTCGCGTTCGAGCGCAGGCCGAAAGTCAGCGCCTGAAGCCCCTCGTGCCTGAAACCCCTCGCGCCTGAAACCCCTCCCTTACCACGTCCGCTCTTTCAGCAGTTCCTGGATGGCCTCCTTCGGGACGGGCAACTCGTCCATGCGGCCTTCCAGCCATTCCGAGAAGTCCGCCTCCATCTCGTCCGTCCACCGGTCGTCGATCTGGCCGGGCGTGTACTTGCCTTCCCGCAGCCGCTGCTTGCCGAACATGTCCCTCAGTTGGACGAGTTCCGAGGTCTTCACCACCGTCTCCGCCAGGTGGGGCGGGATGAAGACGACGCCTTCGCGCTTGCCCAGGACCACGTCGCCCGGCATGACCGTGGCCTGTCCGATGCGCACCGCGGTGTTGACGCCCAGGAGCATGATGGTCGGCGAGGCGTAGGAGGGGTGCCAGCCCCGGACAAAGCAGGCGAAATCCTCCAGTTCCTCGATGCCTTCCAGGTCGCGGACCGATCCGTCGAAGACCACCCCGTTTCCGGAATTTGCGTAGATGGCCGTGGCCAGGTTGTCGCCGATGATAGGCCCTTCGTCTACCTTGCCGTAGGTATCCGCCACGTAGACGTCGCCCGACACCAGCATGTCGATGGGCCAGGAAATCTGGTCGCCGATGCAGCCGTGGGCCGCGCCCTTGGCTTCCATGACCGTGCGCATGGCCGGACGCCGGGGCATGTACATGGCCGTCACCGCCCGGCCCGCGAGGGTCTTGCCGGGATGAGTCTGCGCCCATCCGCCCTCGTACTGGTGTTCGTAGCCCGCGCCGCGCATCACGCCCCAGGCCTGGGTGATGGATACGTTACTCATTCGCTCGATGATCCCGTCCGGCACCTTCGGCCGGCCGTCGGGAAAGCGTTCGCCGTCCCAGTCCGGCGTGTATTCGATGAGTTCCTCGGGGGTCAGGTTCAGCGGGCAGAATTTTTCGGACACGAGCACTCCTCGCGGGGATGTCCCGGGCGGGACTTCGCAGGCCGTATCAGTTCACGTCGACCTGGTCGTGGTCCCATTGCCACCGGGTGATCTTCAGGTTCAGGTCCGGCACGGCCAGCGCCCCGATGTAGTCCGGTCCAGGATCGATGGAAGCCATGGACCAGCGGTCAGCTTCCAGGGGGTCCCATTGCGTGGCCCGCAATTCGGGCGGATCAGACGGCTCGACGGTGACGTCGAACTGGTCGAGGGGGCAGGTCAGGCCCTGGCCGATGGCCTTGACGAAGGCCTCTTTCCGCGTCCAGCAGGCCAGGAACGCCTTGTCGCGCCGGTAACTCGGCATGGATGCCAGTTCGTTGTATTCCCGGTCGGAAAAAACGCGGTGGGCGACCTTCAGCCGATCCATGGTCGCGCGGCGATGCAGGTACTCCACGTCGATCCCCACCGGTACGTCCGCCGAGACCGCGTAAACGGCCAGGCCGTGGGAATGGGACACGTTGAACCGGATGGAAGTTGCCGGATGGGCGAGTTCCGGTTTGCCGTATTCGGTATAGTGGAAGCGCAGGTCGGCGGGTGCGGCGGATACGTAACGGGAAAGGAGGTTGCGAAGGACGGCCCGTGCAACCGTGTATCGATCCCGCGCGCTGCGCACGAGGAACCGCTTCGCCCGTCCGAGTTCGTCGGCCGACAGGAATCGCTCCAGCTTCCCGACCCGGTCCCGTGGCAGATCGAGGTCGGCCCGCCAGACGTGAATCTCGCCTTCCGCGGGCTGCCGCTCCCCGAACGGTCCGGTAGGCGCCGCCAGCCACTTCCTGGTATACCCGACGCCGTCACCGTTCATAGACGATTTTTCCGCCTACGACCGTCAGGTCTACGTTCGCGTCCCTGATTTCTTCCGGAGGGATGGCGGTCAGGTCCCGGTCCAGGATTACGAAGTCCGCGAGCTTGCCGGGTTCCAGTGAACCCTTGATGTCCTCCTCGTAGGAGGCGTAGGCCGCGTCCAGCGTGTATCCCCGAAGGGCTTCCTCGACGGTGATCTTCTGTTCGGGCACCCATCCGTCCGGATTCAGATCGTCCAGTGTGCGACGCGTGACCGCGGCGTAGATACCCTCGACCGGCGTCGCGGGCGCCACAGACCAGTCGCTGCCCAGGGCGAGGCGTGCGCCGGAATCCAGCAGCGACCGAAAGGCGTAGGTCGTCTTGATCCGCTCGGGACCGATGACCCTTACCGCCCACCTGCCGTCATCGATGGCGTGGTAGGGCTGCATGCTGGGGATCACGTCCAGGGCGGCGAACCGTGCAATGTCGGCCGGGTCGATGTGCTGTGCGTGCTCGATGCGAAAGCGGCGGTCCCGGGGGCCGTTCTCTTCCGCGATACGCTCGAACATGTCGAGCTGAATCCGGATGGCCCAGTCGCCGATGGCGTGGACCATCACGTGAAGGCCGGCCCGGTCGGCTCCGGATGTCCAGGCGTACAGTTCTTCTTTCGTACTTATGAACAGGCCCCGGTCGTCCGGCGCGTCGGTAAAGGGTTCCATGAAGGCGGCCGTGTGCGATCCCAGCGAACCGTCCACAAAGCCCTTCAGGCCGCCGATGCGGACCCACTCGTCACCCCGGCCGGTCGAGTCGACCCGCGCTTCGAGCGTCTGCCAGTCCCAAAGCGGTACGGCGGCGTAAATGCGGGTCTTCAACCGGTCCTCGGCGCGGGCCCGTTCAAAGACCTCCAGGTTGCCCCACGAACCCATGTCGTGGACCGACGTGACGCCCTGGGCCGCCACGTATTCCATCGCCGAATCCAGGGCGCGGTCCTTCAAGGCGTCGGGCGCGTCGGGAATGACCCGGTCGACGAGGTACATGGCGTTGTCTTTCAGGATACCCGCGGGTTCGCCGTCTTCATGCCGTTCGATGGTGCCGCCGTCGACCTCCTCCGTATCCTTCGTCACGCCTGCGGCGGTGAGCGCGGCCGTGTTCGCCAGGGCCATGTGCCCGTCGAGCCGGTTGACCCACACCGGATTGTCTGTCGTCACCGAATCGATCCAGTCCCGCCGGGGAAGCTCGCCGCCCCATTGCTCGTGATCCCAGTCGCCGCCGAGGATCCAGACACCGGGTTCCAGGTTCCGGGCGAATTCGGCGATGCGGTCGATGAACACCTGCGGCGTAGGCGCGTCACGCAACTGGACGGACGAGAGGTTGAAGCCGCCCGATATGAAGTGCACGTGGGTGTCGATGAACCCGGGGGTCACGAAACGCCCGCCGCCGTCGATGACCCGTGTCCCGTCGCCGGTCAGCGCGTCTATCTCGTCGTTCGAACCCACCGCCAGGATGCGGTCTCCCGATACGGCCACGGCATCGGCCCAGGGCAGGTCGGACTGCCCGGTCCAGACGCGGGCGGCCCGGACGATCAGCGTGGCCGGCTCATCCAGCGTGGCCGGCTCGTTGGAGTACGCGCATCCCGCGGCCAATGCGAGCAGGATAAAGGTCATCCAGGCCGGTAATCCGTGTCGCTTCATTTCGATACCCTTTTCCCCCGGTGAACCGTCCGCCCGGTCCGCCCCGTTCTACCAGTCCGCCACGCTGCCGTCGGTGTCGTAGAAATGCTCGCCGCCCAGTTCCTCCCGGTAAGGCGCCCGTTCGCTGATCGCCTGCTCGTCGATCTCGATCCCCAGGCCGGGCTTTTCGGGCAGTTCGATATGGCCGTCGACGACCTTCCAGTTTTCCTTCAGGATGTCCCCGCCGAGTGCCCAGTCCACCTGCTCCTGGGCGAGAAAGTTCGGGATCACGGCGTCCACGTGCATGCAGGACGTGAAGGCCACTGGCCCGATGGCGCAGTGTGGAAGCACATGGACGTAATAGACCTCGGCCATGTTGGCGATCTTCTTCAGTTCGGTGATGCCGCCGGCGTGGGAACCATCCGGCTGGATGTAGGCCGCGGCCTGTTTCTCTAAGACCTGGCGGAACTCCCAGCGGCTCAGCAGTCGCTCGCCCGTGGCGATAGGGAAGGTTACGTGGTCTGAAACGAGCTTGAGGGCGTCCACGTTCTCCTGCGGCACCGGCTCCTCCACGAACATGGGCCGCATGTCCTTGATCTCGTGGCAGATTTCGATGGCCAGGGCGGGGGTCATCTTCCCGTGAAAATCGAAGGCGAGTTCCACGTCCGGTCCCACCCATTCCCGCATGAGATAGGCGCATTCGACGAACTCGTCGATGACGGCCGGCGGCTCATGGCCCCGCCACTTGCCGCCGGGGCCGGCCTTGAAGGCCGTATACCCGCTTTCCAGCAGCATGTCCAGCCGTTTCCGGGCCGCGGCCTGGGTTTCCTCGGACAGGTTGCCGATGCCCCAGTGGGCGTAGACGCGGATGCGGTCCCGCACCGCGCCGCCGAGCAGCTTGTATACGGGGACGCCGTAGTGCTTGCCGGCGATGTCCCAGAGCGCCTGGTCCAGGGCGGACAGGGCGGTCATGAGGATGGCGCCGCCGCGGAAGAAGGCCGAGCGGTACATGTGCTGCCAGTGATGCTCGATGCGCAGCGGGTCCTTGCCGAGGAGATAGGCGGCGAGCTCACGCACCGCGCCTTCCACGCTTTCGGGTTTCCCTTCGAGGGTGGACTCTCCCCAGCCGTCAAGTCCCGTGTCCGTGGTGATCCTGACGAGGCGGGTCCGGTGGCGGGGGAAGAACTGTTCGACGGATGCGATTTTCATGACGATTCCCGGCGCCGGGCGGCCGCGTCATCTGCCAAAGAGCGGGCGGCCCGTATTATCTTGCCGGCGGTGGGCAGGCCTGCGTCATCTACCGAAAAGCTGCCCCGGGTTGATGGCCTCGATGGCGTAACCGGCCGGGACGACGAATATGGACGGATCGACGACGTGGGGTTTCACGTCGGTCGCGGTCAGGGTCATGGACATGGCCGTCCCGGGGAAGGACGTGGTGATCCGCAGCGGGAATCCGGTCAGGCCCTCGGTCCAGAAGGGCATGCTGTCCTTCAACGCGTTTCCGAGGGAGGCGGCCAGGTCCAGTTGGATCGCGTCGGTAACCCACATGTACTGGGTCATCGCGCCGGAAGGATTGGCCCGGGTGATTCTGTACTTCCTGCATTCGTAGCCGGCTATGACGGCCGTTTCGTTCTCGTCGACGATCACCGGCGCGGCCCGTTCTTTCAGGTTCGGGTCCGCGACGATTTCGTAGGCCTTGCTGTTCATGTGGCTTATGACGAATCCCCGGCCCGACGACCCGTCGATCACGACCTCGCCCATCGTCAGGCCGATCATGCCGCCCCGCATGAGGATCTTGGTCTGTCCGCCCTTGATGTAGAGGGTGTACGACTCGGGCACCAGCATGGTGACCTGGGCCCGTTCCTGCATGTTGCCGCCGCTGAACGCCACGCTGAAGTCCAGGCTGCCTTCGAAGGCACCTTCCCGAGGTTGGGCGGAAACCGATGCAAAGGGCGCCAGGACGAGGCCCAGCAGTATCGTGATCGCCGTGTATCCAGTCACGTCTCTCTGACCCCGTCAGGTTCGAGGTTTGCGAAAAGCAGAATGCCTACTCTTCGGAAATGATGGTGAGTTCACCGGCGTGGCAGGTGTAGCAGGTAACCAGTTGCAGGTCTTCCTTGTTCATGACGTTGCTGTTGATGGCCGTCACCTGCTCGTTGACCTGCTCCACGAGCCTGATGAACTCGCGACCGACCAGCTTGGTTTCCTTTTCGTCGCTGGCGTAGTCTTTCAGATTGTGGCAGTAGTCGCACTTCTCCCCGATGCCGCTGCTGACCGTCTTCATGTATTCGCGTATATCCCGGGTAGAGAGATCCGTCAGGACCTGGACGTTCTGGGGGGTGCGCTGGGCGTCCACGGTTGCGTCGACCAGGACCGTCATCACGAAGCAGGCGGCTATCACCGGTATGATCCGTTTCATCGCGACTCCTTTCGTCGTGGGCATTGCGGATCGTCGTGGGCATTGCGGACTTTGTTGCGCTTCGCCGGGGCTTCCCCGCACCACGGGCTGTTCGGGCAACTTAGGTACGCTCCCCCGTGCTGTCAAGGGCTTTCAGGCCGGGCTTCCCGTACCGCCCGACCGCCTTATTTGTATTGACAGTCCCGCCCGTTTTCCTTTTCAATACCGATGTCCGGTCCGGGACCGGCGGCGCTCCCTGCCGGCCGGCCCGGGCGGAGTGTCGCTTCCCTATGATTCTAACCCCACCTGGTATATACCGTGATCGATTCGGTCCTATACGAACTCGGCCTGATCGGGGCGTCTGAACACCTGTCATTCAGAACCACGATTCCTTTCTGGGCCATCGTACTCTTCGCCCTGTCCGTGGCCGGGCTCGTCGTTTTGTTCTACCGCCGCATGCCCGTGGCGACTTCCACGCCAATGAAATCCCTGCTCACCGGGCTGAAGATCCTGCCCCTGCTGCTGGTCGTGTTCTGTCTCATGGAACCCGTCATCGTAGCTTCCGAGGTCTCGCCACGCCGGGGTTTCCTCCTGATGCTCTTCGACGACTCCGGGAGCATGGGCATTCAAGACGCGTCGCAGGGCCTCTCCCGCGTAGAAGCGGTAAAGCGCCGGTTCGCGGATGATGGACTGCTCGAAGAACTCGCCGCCCGGTTCAGGCTGAGGTCCTACCGGTTCGCGGAACGGACCGACCGGGTCCCGGATATCGCGGAACTGGACGCTTCCGGGACCGCGACGGACATGGCGGGAGCGCTCACACAGGCCGCCGGCGAGTTCAGGGACCTGCCCGTGGCCGCCGTGGTGCTGGTGACCGACGGCGCGGACAATACGGGCACGGGTACGGACAGGCTCGGCAACGCGGCCGCGTACCTCGCATCGCAGGACACGCCGGTCCATACCGTGGGCGTCGGCCGGGAACGGATCGACCGGGACGTTGAGATCCTCAAGGTAGCCGCATCGGACAGGGTCACGGAAGGAACCATAACCGACCTCGTCGTCACCCTTCGGAGTTCGGGGTATTCCGGCCGGTCCATCGACCTGGACATCAGGGAGGGCGGTCGCGTCGTCCAGACCGTGCCCGTGCGCCTTGGAGAGGACGGCGACATCCAGCGGGTCCAGGTGTTTCTCTCGCCGGAGTCGCCGGGCATTCTCGAATACTCGGCCGAAATCGCCCCGCAGAACGCGGAAACGATCGCGGAGAACAACGCGCAGGCCTTCCTGCTGGACAACCGGTCGAAAACCGGACGGGTCCTGTACGTGGAAGGTTACCCCCGGCGGGAGTTCAAGTTCATACGAAGAGCCCTGGAAGAAGACGCCAGGATCGACCTGGTCTCGATCGTCAGGATCTCGCCGGACGGGAGGATCTACCGCCAGGGCATCCGGGATCCGAATCAGGAGCTGACGGCGGGATACCCCCGGAGCCGCGAAGAGCTGTTTGCCTATGACGCCGTCGTATTCGGAGATGTCGAGTCGGACTGGTTCACGCCCGAGCAGTTGCGGCTCACCGAGGCCTTCGTGAGTGACCGCGGCGGCGGCTTCCTGATGATCGGTGGACTGAGTTCCTTCCGGGAAGGCGGGTACGCGGGAACGCCGATCGAGGACTTGCTGCCGGTTCGGCTCACCGGCGAAGACTGGGCCATGGGCATTGTTGACCACGCCTTTCGCCTGGAACCGGCCGCGGAAGGGATCGACCATCCCCTGCTCCGCTTCGGGTCTACCCGGGAGGAAAACACCGCGATCTGGAGCGAGTTGCCGGAGCTGATCGGTTACAACCGGATCGGCGGCGCGAAACCCGGGGCCGCGGTGTTGGCGATCGACCCGAAAGCGGACGCGCTGGAAGGGTCGAACGTGATCCTGGCGGTCCAGCGTTACGGCAGCGGACGATCCATGGCCTTTACCGGTTTCAGCACGTGGCGCTGGCAGATGCATCTTCCGTCGGAAGATCAGTCGCACGAACGGTTCTGGCGCCAGATGATCCGCTGGATCGCCCTGTACGCCCCCGGTCGGGTAACGGTCTCCACGGACCAGACGAACTACGGTGGACACGAGCCGGTAATCATCGAAAGCCGCTTGTTCGACCAGGAATTCGAACCGGTGGACGGCGCCGAAGTGTGGGCCGACGTAACGGGCCCCGCCGGACGTACGGAGGCCGTGCGGCTCGAACGGGCCCTTGGTAGGAGCGGAATGTACCGGGGCGAGTTCCGGCCCGATCTGGGCGGGATGCACAAGGTGGAGGTATCGGTCCGTTCCGGGGACGGCGAGTTGCTGCGCGACCAGACCGGGTTTACCGTGGCCCCATCGGCCACCGAATTCACGAACGCGGGGCTACGCCGGGAAGAACTCGAAAGGCTCGCGGCGTCCACGGGCGGCACGTACCTGCCGCTGTCCGATGCGGGACGGCTTGCGGAACTGATCGCGCCCGTCGAGGACACGGCTACTACGATCCGCGAGAGCGACCTGCGGGACACGCCCTTCCTGTTCGCGGCCATTCTGCTGTTCCTGAGCGCCGAGTGGTTCCTGAGACGCCAGAAAGGACTGTCGTGATGGGCCTGGTCAACCTGGCCATGGGCAAGTCCGCGAGAGTGCTGTCCGCGGGAGTGTTGGCCGCGGGAGTGTTGGCCGCTAGCCTGCTGACTGCGGGGCTGTTGCCGGCCCATGCGGCTGGTCCCCAGGATATGAATCCCGCGGGACCGTCGTCGGGCATGCGGTACGGATTGGTCATCGCGGGTCTCGGCGGTGAACAGAAGTACGTGGAACAGCATCTGACCTGGGCGCGCGGCTTCTATGATGTCCTGAAGACCGAACACGGTTTCTCGGCAGACCGTTTGTTCCTGCTGGTCGAGGACCCGGATGCCGCGGGCGGCCCCCCGGCCGTGAGATCCACGCTGGAGGAGATCCGGGCCGCCCTGTCCGAGCTGGCGCGCCGGGTGCGTCCCGTCGACGATCTGTTCGTCCTGTTGATCGGCCATGGCAGCGCCACGGGCACGGGTCCCAGGCTGAACATACCCGGCCCCGACCTGACAGCGGACGCGCTCGGCGACGCACTCAGCGAGATCGGGGCCCGGTACACGGTCGTTATGAACGGAGCGAGTTCCAGCGCCCCTTTCATCGATGCGCTGAGCGGTCCGGACCGCGTGATCGTTACGGCGACCAAAAGCGGCGCCGAACGACTGTCCACGGTCTTCCCGGGACACCTGCTCGACGCACTGAAATCGGAGGCGGGCGACCTGGACAAGGACGGCCGGGTCTCCGTGCTGGAGTCGTTTGTCTTCGCGAGAAACAGGACCGCGGAGTGGTACGAAGGCCAGGGGCTGCTGGCTACCGAGCATGCCCTGCTGGACGACAACGGCGACGGGCGGGGTACCCGGGAACCGGGGCCCGGCGGTACGGACGGGACGCTGGCCGGCAGGATATACTTTGGACGCGGGCCGGAAGCCGTTGCCGGGACCGTTCCTCCCGGAGGACGGGCGTTGCAGGCGCGCATGGACGATCTGCGCTGGCAGATCGACGACCTAAGGGCCCGGAAGGACCAGGAGGACCCCGGGGAATACGCGGCGCGCATGGAAGAAATGCTGATCGAACTGGCCCGGGTGACCCGCCAGCTCAGGGAACTTCAGGCGCCGGAAGACCAACCGCCGTGACCCATTCCGTCTTGTCCTTGACGCATGGCCCGGAGCCGTTTACATATGGAGCGGTCTAAGCAGTGAACCGCGTCAGGAACACTGCGGCCCGTAACACTGCGGCCCGGAACACGACACGGAAAGTGCCCGCATGACGGAAATCGTTTCCATTCGAGGTCGAGAAATCCTGGACTCCAGGGGGAACCCCACGGTCGAGGCCGAGGTGCGTCTGTCCGGCGGCGCATTCGGTCGGGCGATTGTCCCGTCGGGCGCTTCGACGGGCGCCCACGAGGCGCACGAGCGCCGGGACGGCGACGTATCGCGCTATCTCGGCAAGGGCGTGCTCGGGGCCGTTGCCAGCGTCAACGGTGAAATCGCCGCGGCGCTGCGCGGCCGGGACGGGACCGACCAGGCCGGGGTGGACCGCGCAATGATCGAACTCGATGGTTCGGCCAACAAGGACGTCATCGGCGCCAATGCCATCCTCGGCGTGTCGCTGGCGGTGGCCCGCGCGGCGTCGTCGGCGACCGGCCTGCCTTTGTACCGCTACCTCGGGGGCGACCGGGCCTGCGAACTCCCCGTTCCCATGATGAATATCCTGAACGGGGGATCCCACGCCGACAACAACGTTGACCTTCAGGAGTTCATGATCATGCCCGTGGGCGCCGTCACCTTCTCCGAAGCACTGCGCGTGGGCGCCGAGGTATTCCACAGCCTCAAGGCGGTGCTCCTGAAGAACGGGTACGCGACTTCCGTGGGCGACGAAGGTGGATTCGCCCCGGACCTCTCATCGAACGCGGAGGCCGTCGAGATGCTGATGTCGGGCATTTCCGATGCCGGTTACGAACCGGGCGTCGACGTGGCGATCGCCCTCGACGCGGCGGCATCGGAGTTCCATGAACAGGGTATATACCGGCTGGAAGCGGAATCCCGTCCCGAAAAATCCGCGGAGGAATTGATCGAATACTACGCGGACCTGGCCGGCAGGTATCCCATCGTTTCCATCGAAGACGGCATCGCGGAGGACGACTGGGATGGGTGGAAGAGGCTTACCGACCGGCTCGGAAACGAAGTGCAACTCGTCGGCGACGACCTCTTCGTGACTAATACGGGCCGGCTTTCCCGGGGCATCCGGAGCGGCGTCGCCAACAGCATTCTGATCAAGATCAACCAGATCGGCACGCTGACGGAGACCTTCGAAGCCATCGACATGGCGCAGTCTTCGGGATATACGGCGGTGATTTCCCACCGGTCCGGGGAGACGGAAGACACGACGATCGCGGACATCGCGGTGGCGAAATCGGCCGGCCAGATCAAGACCGGTTCCCTATGCCGTTCCGAGCGGACCGCGAAGTACAACCAGCTGCTGCGGATAGAAGAAGAACTCGGCGACCGGGCCAGGTACGCGGGCCGGACCATCCTGCGCCGGGACGCATAGCCGGAGCAAGACCCATGACAGATACGGGGCATTTCAAATCCGATGCCTCGCCGGCGTCCGATGCCTCGGCGGCGTCCGTGGCCGGACGGCGCCGGCGGCCCAGGAGGCGGACCCGGCTGAGGTGGATCGTCCTCTGTGTGATCGCCGTCGTGTTCGGTTACGTCTATATTGGCGGCAGTTACGGCTGGTACAACATGTGGAAACTGATGGAGCAGCGATCCCGGTTGCAGGCCGATTTGGAGAAAGAGCAATCCAGAGTGCGCGTTCTGACTGGCGAACTGGAACTGCTCGAAGGCGATGCCGCGACAGACGACCGGACGCGCTTCGAGCTGGAGAGGCGGGCCCGGGAGGAACACGGCATGGTCCGGGATGACGAGTTGATTTACCGATTTCCCGCAGAATCCGATTCCGCAGAATCCGGTTCCGCCACAACGGATTCCACCGGAGACAGGACGTCGGATCCCACCCGTTGAAACGACTTACTCGCTGAAACCACCGGGCCTGTCCATGGCCATACGATCCTCGGATGCCATCGTTCTGAACCGAATCCCGCTGGGGGATACCAGTCTCCTGGTCACGGTGTACGCGCGGTCGTTCGGAAAGGTGAAGCTCGTGGCCCGCGGGGCGCGGCGTCCGAAAAGCAGGATGGCGTCCTCGCTACAGCCGTTGTGCGTGATCACCGTATCGTACAACCATCGCGAGAACCGTGAACTGCAGCATCTTTCGAAGGTCGAGGCGGGGCCGTACTTCAGGCGGATCGGGGAAGACCTCACCAAGGTGGCCTATGCCAGCGCCGTCTGTGAACTGGTGAACCGGCTTGTCCTCGGCGAAGAACCCGGCGAGCAACTCTTCGGACTGATCTTCCACACGCTGGAAGCGATCGACCAGCTGTCCGCCGACGCGTGCGAAATGCTGTTCTGGCGTTTTCAGATCGAGTTTGCCGATGTCTATGGCACCGGTCCGGAGTTCGCTTCCTGCCTCGG
Organism: Candidatus Latescibacterota bacterium; assembly: GCA_022822725.1. Classification (GTDB taxonomy): domain Bacteria; phylum JAAXHH01; class JAAXHH01; order JAAXHH01; family JAAXHH01; genus JAAXHH01. The sequence continues at coordinate 152,297 of JAJEAN010000006.1, read as the reverse complement.
TTGCGGGAAGCGTCCGGAGGAAGCCTCGGTCCGGTTCAGCCCGTCCCTGGGCGGGATCCTGTGCCGGGATTGCCAGGCGCAGGACGCAGAGGCCATGCAGCTTTCCCTGGGCACCAGCAGGTTGCTGTCCCGTGTGCGCGAAATGCCGCTGGAGCACCTGCCCCGGTTGAAGCCCGTTGGGACTTCGCGCCGGGAGATCCAGCGCGCTATCCGCGCCTTCTACCTGTACCAGATGGACGACGGGCGGGAGCTGAAGTCGCTCAAATTCCTGGAGTCCATCGAGGAAGACGGCCGGGAGCGCGGCCCTGGGGGCGTGCCGCCCACAAGGAAGCCTGACCTATGAGGAAGCGAGACAAAAGTTATGACGTGGTGACCTGGGGTGAGGGTTTTCTGCGCCTTAGCCCGAGGGGGCGGGAACGGTTCGAGCAGGCCAGCGGTTTCGACGTGGCTGTGGCGGGTGGCGCGCTGGAGGCGGCGGTCGGACTCGCAAGGCTTGAACTGCGGACCGCCTGGCTCTCCGCCGTGGGCGACACGCCCCTGGGCATGAAGCTCGTCAACAAGGTCCGGGAGCACGGCGTGGATACCCGTCACGTGCTCCGCGTACCCGGTGGGCGCACCGGGCTGTGCTACACCGAAACGGGCAGCGCGCCCCGGCCGGCCCGGTACTGGTACGACACCGATGGGACTGCCTTTCGTGCTGCCCTTCCCGGCGCGGAGGACTGGACTGCGGCCCAGGAGGCGGCCGTCCTTCACCTGGATCTCACGGTCCCCATGCTGGAGGCCGCGAACGCTGGCAGGTTGGTGTCCGCCCTCGAGTCCGTCCGTGCCGCAGGCAACGTGGTCAGTATCTCGCTGGACGTTCCCGAAGGGGAGCGTCTCGACGCCGCGGTCGCCAGCAGCGTGCACGGGCTCGTGGAGACCGCCCGAATCCTCGTGACGACCCGGCGGGCCCTGGAATCGATCTGGGGTTTCGAAGGCCGGCTGGACGCGGCGGCCGGACTGGCGCGGAACCTGTTCGGTTCGAAGCACGCGGCGGTCGTGGAGCACCCCTTGACCGCCGAGGAGGCCGCGGGCCGGACCGCCGTCGCGGTTTCCCCGTCCGGAGAGACCTTCGAAGAACGAACGGGGGAGATCAAGCCGGTCGATACCGACGGGGCACTGGGCGCCTTCACGGCGGGTTTTCTGCTTGGCTGCCTTGAGGACTGCACCGGTTCCGCGCTGCAGTACGGCAGCTCTGCCGCCGCGCTTACCTGTTCCATCCCAGGACCGATCAACTGGTTTACCCGGGACGACCTTGAAGCACAGATCGAGGGAACCGGATCGGGGCTTCGGCGTTAGCCAGACGGAAGCGGACCGAACCGGATCCGATCTTTTTCGTTTTTTTGACATTGAATCGAAGAAAAAGTGCATCCCGAGTGTATATAAGTGCATCCGTAATGTATATATGTAGATAGCGTCGTCGCACCCGCGGGAACACAGTTCGCAGAAACCATGGACGGCTCGATGACCACAGCAGTACGTTACGACCGTCCGCCCCGGGTTGAATCCCACAAAAGGAGGCATCAAAATGGCAGGAAGATTCCTTGCAGCGCGGTCCATCGCGCGTCCGAAGACCTACGTCTCTGACGCAGGCACGCCGTTCTCGTCTCCGGAGTGTTGTTGGGGCATTCCCTGAGTCCAGGACCCGATCAGGGGAACTGACGCACGTCCTCCGGAGCCGCGAGACCTACGTCACGCGGTGTTTTTTTTGTCCTTGAACGAATCGAACCGGAGGTAGAATCACTTCATGTATAATCCAGAATTCTGGGAAATCCGTTTGGACCAGGTTGACCTGGAGCAATATCCCAATGAAGCGAATATCTGGTACGAGACGGGGGAGGATCGGGTGCACAGGTACCAGCGCGAAGACCGGGTGGACGAACTGGCCGACTCGGTCTACGATTTCCTCTCCCAGTATCTGACCCAGAAACAGTGCGAGGTCGTGGTGCTGTATTTCATCTATCAGAAGACCCAGCAGGAGACCGCGGAGATACTGGGCATCTCCCGAAGGGTCGTGAGCCAGCACCTGTTCGGAATCTGCCGGGGCGGAAAACACATCGGCGGCGCGGTAAACAAATTGCGCAAGATGTGTACCCGGCACGGAATCGACTTTCATCCGGCCGAGCGGAAGTTCGAGACGCAGGGATACAGCGAACAGCTCGCCATTTCCGCCTGATATACGATCCCGTAATGCTTCATGTCACTGCGAAAAAGCCGCCGGAATCATCATCCGGCGGCTTTTTGGTGAATGCGACTGATAGGTGAAAGCGACCTGATTGATGGATCATGATCGATTTTCGGACGCCATTGAACGCATCGACGCCGCGAACGGCGCCGACCCGGAATCCGAAGAAGTCGACGGCCGAGCGATGCCGAAAACGCTCCTGTACGGCTTGCGGATGTCGGACTGCCTTGAAGACCTGGCGCCCGGCGCGTCGGAAGCGCTGCGGCTGGCCGTGCGCTGCCAGCACATCCAGCGGTGGAAGATTCCCCGCGGCGATTTCCCCGTGGGCCGGCTGGGTTACCGGCAGTGGCGCACGGAACTGGCCTGGTATCATGCCCAGACCGCGGGTGCCATTCTGCGGGACGCCGGCTATGACGACGCCCTCGTGGAGCGCGTGCAGGCCCTCGTCCGGAAAGAGCGTTTCAAGGCGGACCCCGAGGCGCAGACCCTCGAGGACGTCGCCTGCCTGGTGTTTCTCCGGCATTATCTGCCCGCGTTCGCGAAGAAGCACAGTGACGAGAAGCTGGTCGAAATCCTGGCGAAGACCTGGAAGAAGATGTCGCCCGAGGGCCGGGAGGCAGCGCAGGATATCGACCTTGCTCCCGCGTTGAAGTCGTTGCTGGACCGGGCGGTCCGGGTGACCTGAAAGTGCGGACCGGTTGACTTGAAAGTGCGGTCCGGATGACCGGAACGCACCGCCCGGGTGACCTGAACGGACCGGTCGGACTCGGCCGGGCAACATAAGAACGTAATTTGGAGACCTCTATCCATGTCCGGGCACCGCGCCAGGAATATCGTGTTCGTATTCAGCGATCAGCATCGGTGGTGCAGCACCGGCTTCGGCGGCAGCCGCCAGGTGCGGACGCCTTACATGGATGGCATGGCCGACGAGGGCGTCGTCTTCGACCTGGCAGTCTCCAACATCCCGGTCTGTACCCCCTGGCGGGCGGCCTTTCTGACCGGACAGTATCCATTGACGACCGGCATGTTTTTGAACGACGTGCGGCTTCCGGCGGACCGGCCGACCCTTGGTACGGTCCTGCGCGCGGCCGGCTACGACACGGCCTACATTGGGAAATGGCATCTCGATGGCCCGTCAAGGGGCGGATTCACGCCGCCCGGCCCCCGCAGGCAGGGCTTCGATTTCTGGGCCGTGGGCAACTGCACCCACGACTACATGCACTCCCTGTATTACCGGGATTCGGAGGCGCCACTGTACTGGAACGGGTACGATGCGGAGGCACAGACTTCCCTGGCCATAGAGTACATTCGCGCCCGGAACCGCGCCCCGAGTCGGAACCGCAATCGGGACCGGCCCTTCGCGCTGGTGCTTTCCTGGGGGCCGCCGCATAATCCCTACGAAGCCGTACCAGGCCGCTACCTCGACCAATATCCGCCGGAGGAAGTGGAGGTGCGTCCCAATTGTCCCGATCCTGCCCGGGACGAACTGGCGGGTTACTATGCGCATATCACGGCACTCGACGACCAATTGGCGCGACTCGGCGGCGTCCTGGAAGAACAGGGACTGTTGGACGAGACGGTATTCGTCTATACTTCGGACCACGGCGACATGCTCGGGTCGCAGGGCCGGCAGCGCAAGCAGCACCCCTGGGATGAGTCCATCCGCGTACCCTTCGTCATGCGTTGCCCGGACCAGGCACACGCGGGGCTTCGGATCGGCACCCCCTTCAACGTGGTGGACATCATGCCGACGCTGCTCGGCCTGGCGGGCATTCCCGTCCCCGGTTCCTGCGAGGGCCGGGACCACGCCCCGGCAGTGCGGGGCGAGGCTTTTGCGGGCAACGATGCCGGCTATATCATGAGCATCGCGCCCTTCTCGGAATACCGGGGCCAGCCCTGGCGGGGAATCCGGACCTCCGGGCACACCTATGTACGCAATCTCGACGGTCCCTGGCTGCTGTACGACAACCGGGAGGACCCCTGCCAGCTGTCCAACCTGGCCGGCCGGGAAGAACATGCCGAACTGCAGCGCCGGATGGACGGCCGGTTGCAGCGGGAGATGGACCGGCGGGGCGACGCGCTGCTTCCGGCTGGCCATTACCTTGAACGGTTCGGCTACGAAGTAAACGAGACCGGGGCAGTACACTACGAGACGGCGGTTCCCCCGCCCGGTCGACCCGGTAGTCCGGACCATGGCGGGACCAACTTAGACGGTAAGAAGATGGTGAGGAGATGACGATGGCGGAACAAGCCAATTTGCGGCTGATCGACCCGGTGCGGGATGCCGCCGCGATCGCCGAAATGTGGAACGAAAGCGACGGCGAGTGGCCCGGTACCTGGAACAGCGGCGTGCCCACGGCGGCGCGGGACATCCGGGACTGGCACGAAAAGTTGGAATACACCGCGGTCTTCGTCTGGGCCGAAGGGGAGAAGATCGGCGGGTACTGTTCCCTGGTATACGACAAGGACGACAGCGAGGCTCTCTACCTCGCGCTGTTGAACGTCTCTCCGCGCTTCCAGGGCAGGAGCATCGGCCGGCGGTTGCTCGTCCGTTCGGTGGAGATGGCCATCGAGGACAAGAAGTACCACCTCGACCTCGATACCTGGTCGGGGAACATTAAGGCGATGGCGCCTTACAAGCGGACGGGTTTCTTCTGGGACGCCGGAGGCTGGCCGTTGATGCGCAACTACATGCCCGCGATCCTGAAAATGCCCTGTACGCGGTACTTCTTCGACCGGCACGACTGGTACGCGTCGCTGGAACGGCGGATCGACCAGCGGCCCGACGACGAAACCTGGGAAGGGCTGCGGGTTTTTACCTACCGGTTTACTGCCGGTGACCGGGACGAACTGACGGTCCGGGTGGACCGCGAAGCCCGGCACGTGACCGCGGTGGACACAGCTGAGTTGTCGACCTGGGCGACGGTGGACGACATCGAGCCGGTGCGGGGCGGACAGACGGTCCTTCGGTGGAAACTGGAGAACCGGAAGGACGTGCCGGCCGACGTCGCGTTGACGGCGAAAGAGACAGGCGACCTGTCCATCGACTACCACTGCCGGAAGACGTTGGAACCCGGCGAGACGGTCACCCTCGAAGCGCCGGTGAGCGTGTCGGCCAAAGCCAAATCCGTGGACGTGAAGAAAACCGCGCCGCGGGTGCGCACCGGCATACGTTGGGACGATGTACCCATCGACCTCGCCACCGGTATCCGGCCGCGGGTCGAGATGTCCCTTTCCATTGATCCCGGGGAGATCACTCTGGCCCCCGGCGCACCGCGGCCGGTGCGCGTAACCCTCCACAGCCAGTTGGCCGAAGACGTGGAAGCGCAGGTCCGCGTCACGGCATCGGACGGCCTTTCAGTGGACCGGAGCGCACGATCCGTGACGGTGCCTGGCCGGGGATACGGAGAATTCGAAACCGTCCTCGAGGCGGACCGCCCGGGCGTGTTCGAACTGACCCTGTCGGGCCGCCTGGAACGGGAGGGCAAACCGGTCGACCTGGCGGACGCGAAACACGCCGTCTTCGCTTTGGCGCCGGGCGGGATGCTGTACCACCAGGACGGCGCGGTGAGGTTCGAGAACGAGATATTCCGGGCCAAACTGGAGACCGAGGGCGGCCAGTTGAAGATCAGCGACCGGGCCACCGGGAGGCACCTGGGCACGGAAGGCGGCCGTCCCATACCACCGAAATGGCCCAGCGAATACAGCGAGTCGGACTTCAAGCTGAAAGCCGAAGGGGACGGGCACTGCGTGGTCCTCACGGCGACCTACGCGCCCCGGAAGACCCCCGGCCTCGTCTTCAGCCGGATCATCCGATTGAACGCCGGGCCGGTCATCACCGTGGAGCACACGCTGGAGAATACCGGCTTTGACCCGCGCTCCTCCCGTCTCTACCAGTTCGTCACGAACGAGGGGCCGGACCAGGCGACGCTGGCGCTGCCGCTGCGGGAAGGGATACTCAAGGCCCGTTGCAGCGAGCGGACCGTGCCGGACGACCGCGATTTCAAGACAGGCGCCAGCTACGCGGAGTCGTGGGGCGCCTTCGAAATGCCCCATGGAACGATGGGGGTCCTGTGGCCCAGCGGCCTGGACGAGGTCGAATGGAACGGGTTCGAATTCCAGTCGGTGAGCGCGGAGACGACCTGTGCGCCCCAGTCCCGTGTATCCTTCGGCGCCCTGAGACTGCGCGTCGGGGACGGCGGCTGGCAAGGCGCTCGCCGGTTATGGCGCCATATCCGGGGGGAACAGGTCAGAGACGGCGAGCCTGCGCCGCGGATCCTGGATGAATTCGAGGCGTCGACCGATCCTTCCGTTGCCGTGGTCAGCGGAGACGGGACCGACATCCGTTTCCGGATCGCGCAGTGGAAGTCCCGGAAGGCCAGCGGGACCGTGCACTTCGTCATGCCCGACGGCTGGCGATGCGACCCGCCGTGGGTATCGTTCTCCGAGATCGACTGGCGGCAACCATTCGAGGGTTCGGTGCGGCTTGCCACGTCCCGGCCGCCCGGTGTCTACACCGGTCGCATGGTGCTGGACAGCGGAGAGCGCGGCGCGAAGGTCGAGTTTCCCCTCGTCCGGCTGACGGACGGATCGGCCGTGGAAATCGACGAGGTCGAATCCGACGGCCACAGGGTGTATACCATTCGAAACCAGCGGCTCGAAATCGACGTGGCCCCCTCCTTCCTCGGAACCGTGAGCGCCATCCGGGATGCCGGCGGCGAATGCAATCACCTGGCTTCCGCCTTCCCCGAACCCGGGGCCTTCGGATGGAGTTACCCCTGGTATGGCGGGCTGCAGCCCGAGATCGTATTGGACCGCCTGTCCTGGACGGCGTCTCTCGAAGACGAGACGTTCGCCGCGGAGCCCGTCTCCTATCGCGCCCGGGGCCTTGATTGGACGGGCTTGCGCCAACGGGCGGTGTTGACCGGGAAGGCGTCCCGCGGCCTGGTCCTGGAACTCGATACCCTGACCCTGGGGGGCGGACTGGTAATCAAACTGGTCTGGAGGCTGCTGAACGAAAGTGACGCGCACCGGCGGCTGAGGGGCGGATGGCACCTGTTCCTGAAGCCCGACGGCGAGATGGACGACACCGTACTGTTTTCATCGGACAGCGAGCGCAAGCGGCGCCCGTGGTATGTCGAACAGGATGGTGGACACTGGGCCGCCGCTGCCAACCCGCGCACCGGGCGGACATTCGTGATGGTTTCGACGGGGAACGGAGTCCGGATGGACAGTTGGGGCGATGACGGGGGTCACCTGAAGCAGATGCGGGATCATGAGTTGCCCGCCCGTGGTGTCAGCGAGGAAACCGCTTACCTGGTCCTGGCCGGGTCGAGAGACGAAGCGCGGCGGTACGCGGTGTTGAAAGACCTGTGTTGATTCCCGCGTCGGTGATTCCTGCGTCATCCCGGCAGGCCGTTGGAACCCCAGAGCTCGGTGTTTTCCGTCAGGATCTCGGGACCGTCGGACAGGATCGCTACCGTGTGCTCGAAATGGGCGGACAGCCGTCCGTCGGCCGTGGAGGTCGTCCATTCGTCGTCGAGAAGACGGATCCGGTGCGCGCCCGCGCACACCATGGGCTCGATGGCGATGACCATGCCCGGTCTTAACCGGATGCCGCGTTGCGGCCTGCCGTGATTGGGGACCTGCGGCTCCTCCCAGAGGCTGCGGCCGATCCCGTGTCCGCACAGGTCCCGCACCACCGAGTATCCGTGAGATTCCGCGTATTGCTGCACCGCGTGTCCGATGTCGCCGATGCGGTTTCCCGGTTTCGCTTCCTCGATCCCCTTGAATACCGATGCCCGCGTGACGTCCAGCAACTGCTGCGCCTGCGGCGAAATGCGGCCGACCGGGAAGGTGAAGGCCGTATCTCCGTGGTACCCGTCGATGATCATGGCGAAATCGAGGCTGAGAATGTCCCCCTCCTCGACCTTGCGTTGCGGACTGGGGATGCCGTGCACGATCTCATCGTTGATGGACGCGCAGATCGCGGCGGGAAAGGGCGGATGGTAACTGGGCCGGTATCCGAGGAAAGAGGATGTGCCGCCGAAGTCCCTGATCATCTTACGGGCGATCCTGTCCAGTTCGGAGGTCGCGATGCCCGGCCTGACGGCTTCTCCCATGCGCTGCAGCGTCGCGGTCGCGGCCTGGCCGCTGCGGCGGATGGTCTCGATCTGCTCTTCGGTTTTGAGAATGATACCCATAGCCGTTGCCACACGAAATCCGGTCCGCAATCGTCAATTACCCGGCGCATCCGGGCATGCGCTTGACTGGCGCGGCCCGAATCGCCCTTTGCATAATAAGCGGGAAGGCGGATTAGTCAAGGGCAATACCGAGGTCACGGTCACGCGTGGCCATGCCCGGTCACGTCCGGCTGAATCCGGCCGCACCCGGCCGCATCTGGCCGCACCCGGCCGTATCTGGTGGTACCCAGATCCGCTCGACGCCGCGTTCCCTGAAATACCTTGTCCCCGCCTGGGGTGTCGTGTATGTTCTGTCGCGGCATTTGCGCCGGGTTTCCCGGCTTCAATGGGATGAAAAGCGGATTCACCGATATACAGGCAATTTACAGGAGTGAAGTAAACGGAATCATGGACCAATCGGCACTCAACGAAGCACCCACGCGAAAGTGGCTGACCTACCGGCCGGAAATCAAGCTCATCGACTGTACCATTCGGGACGGCGGCCTGATGAACGACCACCGTTTCGACGCGGATACCGTCAAGGCGGTGTACCAGGCCTGCGTCGCCGGCGGGATCGACTACATGGAAATCGGTTATATCAACTCGCGGCAGATCTTCTCCCCCGATGAACACGGACCCTGGAAGTTCTGCGCCGAAGAGGACATCCGCGATGTCGTGGGCAGTAACGACTCACCTGTCAAACTGGCGGCGATGGCCGACGCGGAGAAATCGGACTACAAGACCGATATCCTGCCTGCCGAGGACAGTGTGCTGGACATGATCCGGATCGCCACCTACATCCACCAGATTCCGCTGGCACTGGACATGATCCGGGACGCCCACGAGAAGGGCTACGAGACCACGCTGAACCTCATGGCGGCGTCGACGGTTCCGGAAAGCGAAATGGACGAGGCGCTTTCCATGCTCGTCGAATCGCCGGTGGGCGCCATCTACGTGGTGGACAGCTTCGGCGCCCTTTACAGCGAACAGATCGAAGCGCTCGTGGACAAGTTCCTGAATGTCCTGCAATCCACCGACAAGGAAGTGGGCATCCACGCCCACAACAACCAGCAACTGGCCTTCGCCAACACGATACAGGCGCTGATCCGCGGGGCGAACTACCTGGACGCCAGCCTCGCCGGTCTCGGCCGCGGCGCCGGCAATTGCCCCATGGAACTGATCGTGGGATTCCTGCACAACCCGAAGTTCCGCCTGCGTCCCCTGCTGGACTGCATACAGTACCACGTCGAGCCGATGCGGGCCGAACTGATGTGGGGGTTCGACATTCCCTACATGATCACGGGCCTGATGAACCAGCATCCCCGGTCGGGCATGCGGTTCAACGCGGCGAAGGAACGGGGCAGTATGGCCAGATTCTACGACGAGATGGAAGACGCCGGCTGACCTGGCTTCCGGGACCAGGCTGACCTGGCGCTCTGGTCCGCCAGGGCAAGGTCCCGATCAGCGCTTCGCCACCCATCGGCGCCGCGGCGCCGGTCTCCCACGCAAGCCCATGATAACCCCGCTCGAACAGCGCATCGTGGAACAGGTTCGTGTCCTCCGCGACGACATGATCGGGTTTTTGCGAGAATTTATCCGGATACCCTCCGTGAATCCTCCCGGTGATGGATACGTGGACTGTGCCCGGCTCGTGGGCGACCGGTTGTGTGCGCTGGGCTTCGAAACCCGATACGTAACCGCCGCAGATCATCCGGACCATTCCGAGGAATACCCCCGGGTCAACGTCGTGGGCCGGCTACCCGGCCGGTCGCCGATGCCCACGCTGCACTTCAACGGCCACACCGACGTGGTTCCGGCGGGAGCGCACTGGACGGTCGATCCCTTCGGGGGAGAGGTGAAGGACGGCAGGATATACGGCCGTGGCGCGTGCGACATGAAGGGAGGTATCGCCGCGGCGCTCTTCGCGGCGGCCGCGTTGCGGGAGGCGGGCGTCTCGTTGCGCGGCAGTCTCGAGTTCAGTGCGACGGTCGACGAGGAAACCGGCGGGTTCGCCGGCATGGACTATCTTGCCCGCGAGGGCCTCATTTCCCCGGAACGGACCTCGCATGTGATCATCCCGGAACCCTTCGGACCGGGACGCATCTGCCTCGGTCACCGCGGGGTCTACTGGTTCCGGGTCGACACCGTCGGCCGGACCGCCCACGGCAGCATGCCGTTTCTGGGCGTAAGCGCCATCAGCCAGATGGAGCGTTTCCTGCGCCGGGTCGAACTGGACCTCGCGCCGGTGCTGCGCACCCGGAAAACAGACATGCCCGTGGACCCCCCTGAAGCGCGCCGCGCCACGATCAACGTCAACGGCATTACCGGCGGGCAGACGGACGGAAACGTGGGTTCGCCCTGCGTGGCAGACCGGTGCTCCGCCATCTTCGACCGGCGTTTCCTGAAAGAGGAACCCTTCGACGACGTCAAAGAAGAAATCGTGGCCATGATCGCCGATCTGTCCGCCGAGGACCCCGATTTCAAAGCGGAGCTCACCGACCTGATGGTCGTTCGCCCGGTCGAGACCGACCCGGACGCCGAACTGGTCGGTACGGCCGCCTGTGCGATCGAGGATCTGACCGGCACGCCGGCGGAATACGTGGCCAGTCCCGGCACCTACGACCACAAGCACGTCCACAACACCGGCCGGGTGAAGCAGTGCATCGCCTACGGCCCCGGACTGCTGCATCTCGCCCACCAGCCGGATGAATACTGTGAGATCGAGCATCTCGTCCGGAGCTGCGAGGTCATGGCGGTCACCACATCCCGGTTGCTCGGCGTGAACTGAAGAGGGAGGACCGATGGAATTCGCCTTGAGCGGCGATCAGGCCATGATGCGGGACACCGCCCGGCGGATCGCCGAGGAGAAACTGAAACCCCACGCCCGGGACATCGACGAACGCGAGGCCGTGCATTATGATACGATCCGGGAACTCGGCGAGATGGGTTTCATGGCCATGATGATTCCCGAGACGTATGGCGGCGCGGGCCTGGATACGCTCAGTTACGTACTGGCCGTGGAGGAGTTCTCGCGGGTCTGCGCGTCGACCGGGGTATGCGTCTCGGTGAACAACTCCCTTTTCGCCGACGGCGTCTTCGCCTTCGGGACCGAAGACCAGAAGAAGGCCTGGCTGCCGCCCCTGGGGCGCGGCGAGGCGCAGGCCTGTCTCGCGCTGACCGAACCCGGCGCCGGGACGGACGTCGGCTCGACGGTCACGTCGGCGCTCAGGGACGGCACGGAATACGTCATCAACGGCAAGAAGCACTTCGTGACCAACGGCGGTTTCGCCGACTACCTCCTCGTGCTGGTGACCACCGCCCCCGGTACGGGCCATCGCGGCCTGAGCATGGTCCTCGTGGAGAAAGGAACCCCGGGATTCACCGTCGGCCGCCAGGAGCAGAAACTCGGCATCCGGGGATCGGATACCAGCGAGCTTTTATTCGAGGACTGCCGCGTGCCTGGGACTAATCTGTTGGGCGAGGAAGGTCGAGGCCTGAACATCGCGCTGTCCATTCTGAACGGCGGCCGCATCGGCATCGCGGCCCAGGCCCTGGGCATCGCGCAGGGGGCTTACGACGCTTCCGTGCGGTACGCGAAGGAACGGACCCAGTTCGGAAAGCCCATCGCCGAGTTCCAGGCGATCGCCTTCAAGCTGGCGGAAATGGCCACCGAACTCGAGGCGGCCCGACTCATGACCTACAAGGCCGCGTGGCTCAAGGACGCCGGGCAGGACTACATCACGGCGTCGTCCATGGCCAAGCTGTACGCGTCGGAAGCCTCGATAAGGATTACGAACGAGGCCATACAGATCCACGGCGGTTACGGGTACATCCGCGATTTCGACGTGGAACGTTTCTACCGGGACGCGCGGATCACCACCCTCTACGAAGGCACCTCCGAAGCCCAGAAGATCGTCATCTCGCGGAATATCCTGAAGTCGGACGGCGGCAGGTCCTAGGGCGTCCGGCCTGCGTTCCCCGTGGCGTCCGGGATGCGCGCCTCAGGGCGTCCGGCCTGCGCGCCTCCACGGCGCCCGGCCAGCGCGCCTCAAAGCGTCCGGTCTGTGCCTCCTGATACCATCACAGGCCGGTACCCCTGCGCGCGCATGGTTTTTCTTGACAAATTACCAAACAGACGTAGCGTATATTGACACGTGCGGCAAACGGCCACGGAGCGAATATCGGCACGCACGTCATACGGTGATATAGCGAAAATCGGCCCGCGCGACAAATGGCCGCATAGCGTATATTGACACGTCCGCCGTACGGCCATATATTGTGCTAACCGCATGGCCTGACACGACATGTTCTAATGCCGATGCGGCATGGGAATCATGTTGCCGTTGTCATCTGTTATCGGGAAAGGACTCATGGCGACCCGAAACGGTTCGAGAAACGGAGAGGACCTCAACACCCAGCTCGACCTGCTTGCGCCACGGGAAGAAGCGGCGAACGGCCGGTCCGGGAACGGGGAAAGGCCACGGGAGCAGGAGGCGAACGGCCGGTCCGGGAACGGTTCGCGTGGCAGCGGAGCCGCGACCAACGGAAAGCCGGTCGAATCGGAAAACGGCGCACGAGCGGATGAAGGCAACGGATCTCCCGCCGACGCGGACGCCGCCGTCTACGACGAAAGCAAGGTCAAGACCCTCTCGTCGCTGGAGCACATTCGGCTCCGTACCGGCATGTATATCGGCCGGCTCGGGAACGGCGACGATCCGGAAGACGGCATCTACGTCCTCCTCAAGGAAGTGATCGACAACGCCGTGGACGAGTTCATCATGGGCCACGGCCGCGAGATCGAAGTGTCCATCGAAGATAACCGGGTCCGCGTCCGGGACTTCGGCCGCGGGATTCCCCTCGGCAAGGTCGTGGAGTGCACTTCGATCATCAACACGGGCGCCAAGTACAACGACGAGGTCTTCCAGTTCAGCGTGGGACTGAACGGCGTGGGCGCCAAGGCGGTCAACGCCCTTTCCGTCGACTTCCGCGTCGTGGCCTACCGGGACGGGAGGTACGCCGAGGCGGTCTACGAGCGCGGACAGCTTCAGTCGCAGGACGAGGGCGCCGCGGACGAGCCGGACGGCACATACGTCGAATTCCTGCCCGACGAACAAATTTTCGAGGAATACGCCTATCGGCCGGACTATGTCGAACGGCGCATGTGGAACTACGCCTGTCTGAACAGCGGCCTCCGCCTGGTCTTCAACAAGAAGCGCTTCGTTTCCCGGTACGGACTGCTGGACTTCCTGAAGGCCGAGGTGGGCGAAAACGTCCTCTACGAACCCTCGTACCACAAGAGCCAGTACATCGAGTTCTCCTTCACGCACACCACCAATTACGGCGAGACGCTCTTCTCCTTCGTGAACGGCCAGTACACCGCGGACGGCGGGTCCCACCAGAGCGCGTTCCGCGAGGGCATCCTCAAGGGCGTCAACGAATACTTCAAGAAGAGCTACGGCGGGGTGGACGTGCGGGAATCCATCGCGGGCGCCATCGCCATCAAGCTGAAGGACCCCGTTTTCGAATCCCAGACCAAGAACAAGCTGGGCAATACCGAGATCCGGGGATGGCTCGTATCGGAGATCCGCAGCGCCGTGGTGGACTTCCTTCACAAGAACCAGGAGTCCGCCCAGAAGATCCAGGAGAAGATCACCCAGAACGAGCGTCTGCGGAAGGAGCTCAACGCCGTCAAGAAGGAAGCCCGCGAGGCGGCCCGGCGCATCGCCATCAAGATCCCGAATTTCAAGGACTGCAAGTACCACTTCGATCACGCGAAGTTCGGAGAGGATTCCTCGATCTTCATCACCGAGGGACCTTCGGCCGCCGGTTCGATGGTCTCGGCGCGGGACCCGCTGACCCAGGCGATCTTCGGGCTGAAGGGCGTGCCGCTGAACGTCTTCTCCCGCACGCGGGCGGCCATCTACAAGAACGAGGAGCTCTACAATCTCATGATGGCCCTCGGCATCGAGGAAGGGATATCGAACCTGCGGTTCAACAAGGTGATCATCGCGACCGACGCTGACTACGACGGCTACCATATCCGCAATCTCCTGATGACCTTCTTCCTGAGCTACTTCGAGGAGATGGTGCTCGCGGGCCACGTCCACATCCTCGAAACGCCGCTATTCCGGGTGCGCAACACAAAGGAAACCGTCTACTGCTACAGCGAGAAGGAGCGGAACGCGGCCCTGGACCGGATTCGCGGCGCGGAAGTGACCCGGTTCAAGGGACTGGGCGAGATATCCCCCGGCGAATTCGGCCAGTTCATCGGTCCCGACATGCGGCTCGTGAAGGTCAATGTCCGTTCCATACACAGCATACCGGAAACCCTCACCTTCTACATGGGCAAGAACACGCCCGAGCGCAGGGACTACATCGTGGAGAACCTGCTGGACGAAGTTTAGGACCCCATGGCCTACGCCGATACCCTCTTCGACGACTATTACCTGAAGTACGCCTCCTATTTCATCAAGGACCGGGCGATTCCGGAGATCGACGACGGACTCAAGCCCGTGCAGCGCCGCATTCTGCATACCCTCTTCGAGATGGACGACGGGAAGTTCCACAAGGTCGCCAACGTGGTGGGCCAGACCATGCGGTATCATCCCCACGGGGACCAGTCCATCTTCGGCTCGCTGGTCAATCTCGCCAACAAGGACATGTTCATCGAGAAACAGGGCAATTTCGGCTCGACCCTCACCGGCGACCCCGCCTCGGCGGCCCGGTACATCGAGTGCCGCCTGACCCCGCTGGCCAAAGAGGTGCTGCACGATCCGGAGATCACCGAGTACGTGGATTCCTACGACGGCCGCAACAGGGAGCCCGTCGCCTTTCCGGCGAAGATACCCGTCCTACTGGCCATGGGCGCCGAGGGCATCGCCTCGAGCATGGCGACCCGGATCCTGCCGCACAACCTCATCGAACTCATGGAGGCCCAGATCGCCTGCCTCCGGGACGAGCCCTTCGAGGTCCAGCCCGATTTCCCGACGGGGGGCCTGGTGGACGTCTCGGAATACAATGACGGCAACGGCAAGGTGATGGTCCGCGCCCAACTGGACGTGAAGGACCCCAAGCGCATCGTCATACGCCAGCTGCCCTTCGGTTCGACCACCGAAAGCCTGATCGCGTCCATCGAGGCGGCGGCGAAGAAGGACAAGCTGAAAATCGCAGGCATCTCAGACTTCACGGCCGACGAAGTGGAAATCGAGATCCGCCTGGCCCGGGGCGTGCATTCAGAGGAAACCGTGGACGCCCTCTACGCATTCACCGACTGCGAGTCCTCCATTTCAACGAACATCCTGGTCATCCGGACGGGACATCCCTGCATCCTGCCCGTGTCCGACGTGCTCAGGCACAACACGCAGCGGCTGCTGGAGGTTCTCGAAGCGGAATTGAAGATCGAACGGAAGCAGCTGCACGCCAAGCTCCGCGCGAAGACGCTGGAGCAGCTCTTCATCAAGGAACGGATCTACAAGCGCATCGAGGAAGTCCGGGAGCAGGACAAGATCCACGAAGCGATCCGGGCGGGGTTCGAACCCTTCGCGACAAAGGTGAAGGAATTGACTGCCGAGGATATCGATACCCTGCTCAAGGTGCCGATCCGCCGGATCTCCCTGTACGACATCAACCGCGCCAACGAGGAGATGAAGGGCATCCGCAGCCGCCTGCGGGAGATCAGGGATCACCTGGGCCATCTTTCGGCCTACGCGATCACGCTGCTGGAAGGACTGATCGGGCGGTACCGCGAGGCTTTTCCCCGCAGGACGACCATCACCGCTTTCAAGCGGGTCGATGCCCGGGAGGCGGCGCAGCGGAACCTCGCGCTCAAGTACGACCGGAGCACCGGGTACCTGGGGTATGGACTGGGCAGCGGGGACACCCTCTTCGACGTGTCGCCCTATGACCGGGTCCTCGTGATCCGCAAGACCGGCGCCTACGCGCTCCACGACGGGATCGAACGGCTTTTCGTGGACAAGGGCATGCTGTACTGCGCGTTTGTCGATCCCGACCTGGTATTCACCACCGTCTACCGGGACCGGAAGGGCCATCCCTACGTAAAGCGCTGCAAGCTGGACAAGTTCATTCTGAATCGGGGATACGAACTCGTGCCCGAGGGTTGCCGTATCCTGCAACTGACCACCGATACCGACGTCATGGCCAATATCACCTACAAGCCCACGCCGCGGATGCGGGTCTTCGAGGAAACCTTCGACCTTTCGCTCTTTCCCGTTCGGGGGAACCGTGCCAGGGGCATCCGCCTGGCCCCGAAGGCGCTCAAAGGCGTGAGGCTGACCAGGAAGAGCGAGGAATGACAAGAGCGAGGAATGATAAGAGCGAGGAATGACATGAACCTGGAAATGCGCATCGGTTTGGGACAATTCAACGTACTCACCGACGAGAAACTGGCCTACATCAAGCAGCTCGGCGCCGACGACTTCCTCATGAACACGCCGAAACTGCCGGGCGATAAACGCTGGGAGCTGGAGGACCTGGTCGACCTGAAGAAACGGGCCGACAAAGCCGAACTGCGCCTGATGGCTCTGGAGAACGTGCCCATCCCCTTCTACGACAAGGCCATGCTGGGGCTGCCGGGCCGCGACGAACAGATCGAGCACATGAAGTACACGATCCGTAACATGGGCAAGGCCGGCATTCCCATCCTGGGGTACCACTGGATCCCCAGTTCCGTCTGGCGGACACCCGATCCCGCCGTGCTCCGCGGCGGCGCCACGGCCACGCGGTTTGATTTCGAGGCCCACAGGGACGCGGAGCCCACCCACGGCCGGATCTTCACGGCGGACGAGATGTGGGACAACTACCACTACTACATGTCGCGGATCCTGCCGGTCGCCGAGGAGAGCAACGTCAGGCTCGCCCTGCATCCCGACGACCCCCCGATCCCCATGCTGGGCGGCGTGGCGCGGATATTCAGCAGCTTCGAGGGCTTCAAGCGGGCCATGGACACCTTCGACAGTCCGTACCACGGCCTGGACTTCTGCATGGGATGCTGGTCGGAGATGGGGGGTCACGACTACGTGATCAAGGCCATCCGGCACTTCGGAGGCGCCGGCAAGATCATCTACGTCCACTTCCGCGACGTGCAGGGAAACGTGCCCTGTTTCAACGAGTGCTTCATCAACGAGGGGAACGTCGAGCCTTACGAGGTCATGCGTACCCTGAAGGAGGTCGGGTTCACCGGGTTCATGATCACCGACCACGTGCCCCGTTTCGTGGATGACACCGACTGGCATCACCGGGGGCGCGCCTACGCCATCGGCTACATGACGGCCATGCTGGAGATGGTGAACAAGCAGCAGCCCGTTCCGGCCTAGTCCGGCCTTGTCCGGCCCGGACCTGGCCAGACCAGGTCCAAGACCGCGCCGTCGACTGACCCTACAGCGAAAACCAGTAATTGAACTTCAAGAGGAAGATGTTCGAGGGATAGGTGTCGAACAGGTCGTTCAGGTCTTGCCCGGCGTCGAATTCGCCCGTGCCGCCCGAGCGGCTTCGCTGCTGCTGCCACACGAGGAACAGCGTCGAGCCCGGCGTATACTCCCACCGCAACACCAGGTTCGATCGGAACTGGCGGAAGTTGAAGTCCGGATCGTCGAAGGAATAGTCGGTCCGGCCATCCATATTCTCGTCCACGCGGTAAGTTTCGTCTGCATCGTCGTAGGCCAGCTGGCCGTCCGAAAGCAGTTCGAAACGGTCCGCGTACCGATCGGCCCGCGGGTCCGTTATCCGTTTGAACCGGGTGTAGCGGCCGGCCGATACGAAGGGCTGGCCATAATACTGAATGGACATGTTGTTGGTGATACTGTAGTTCAACCGGATGCCGATCCCCAGCGTCTTCTGGTCGACGCGGCCCAGCAGGTAGCGGTCCGCCTGGGAGGCCTGGCCCGCCTGGTAGACCTGGTCCACGTGGACGGCGTCGCTGAACGTCTCATTGGACACGTACTGCAATTCGTTCCGGTCGGTGTCGAAAAACGGGTTGATGCGGATATTCATGGCGTTACTCGGCCGGTACTGCATGGACAGGTACATCCAGCTCGAGTTTCCAGCGTCGTCGCGGCGCCGGTTGTAACCGCCGCCGAAGCCGAAACTGACCGGCTTGCGTCCATCGGTGTCGACGTTGAGGTTGAACACCACGTTACCCGGCGATTTAAGGGACGGCCCGCCGCGTAGTGCGGTGGTGGACAGGCCTTCGATCTCCGTGTCCACGTTGAACCACATCCACCAGTAGTTATTGAACTGTCCGCCCCCGTTGATGTTTCCGCCCATGAACTTCCGATCCCCGCCGAAGGTGAAGCCCTGCCACTGGTTCAGGAACAGGTTGTACTCGCGGAAGATCCGGTTCGGCTTATCCGAGCGGTAACCGAACCAGCTGGTCTGCATGAATACGTCGGCCTGGCGCAGGAATCCCACGTCGTTCAATTCGAGACCCGGCGAGCGCCAGGTACCGGAGATCCCCATGTTCCACGGGCTGTTGCCTGAACGGCCTATGCCGATGCTCCCGCCATGGCCACTCAGGGCGGTCCGAGTCGAATCCAGCGTTACATAGGAGGCGTCGGGGCGCTGGTAGTACCGCGCGGAATTTCGCTGCACGCGGGTAATCGCTTCCGGTTCGCCCCGGATGTGGCTGAACGACATACTCGCGTTGAGCCAGTAGGTCCGGTCGCTCCACTGGTGACGGAAATCGATCCCGCCCGTGTAGGCCGCCCGGTTGAGGAAATCGAAGTGGGCCTCGTCGTTGTCGCGATTGGTCGCGGTGAACATCGTTCCCAGCGACGAGCCTCCGTCGTTGAAGTCCTGCTGCAGGCGCGCGATCAGGTAGTTGGTCAGCGGTTCCACGGACTCTTCGCTCCGCACGCCCTTCGTGTCGATCCGGGCGGCGGTTTTCGAAGTGACCGCGTCCACGATGCCGATGGACAGGCCGTCCGATGTCTTGCCGGTGATCTTCGCGGCGGCGAGAATGGGCGTATTCCGGGGCTTGTCCATGGTCTGTCCGTCGGAGAGATCCGGGCTCCGCTGGGGAGACCGGCCGATACGCCGCGAGTAGAACAGCCGGTCGTTCCAGAAAGGACCGCCGCCGCCCACCTGGAATTCGGTGATGTTCTTGCCTTCGACGAAGAGGGGCCGCCGCTCTTCGAAGAACAACTCGAAGGCCGACAGGTTGACCCGCGAAGGATCCGCCTCGACCTGGCCGAAGTCGGGGTTCACGGCCAGGTCCATGGTGATGTTTCCGGCAAGCCCGATCTTGCCGTCCAGTCCGATGCGCCCGTCGGCGCGCTGGCCGTCGCGAAAGGGGTTCTGCGCCTCGGCCTGGAACCGGTTCAGGTCGCCCACCACGTAGGGCAGTATCTCGATCCGGTGGGAAGACTCGATTCCCTGCAGGCCGCGCAGTTCCCCGAACAGGCTGACCCAGCCGGGCGAATTCCGGTGGATGTGTTGCCACCCCGAACGTTCCTGGTGGCGGTACAGCCTTCTCTGCACCTGCAGGCCCCATACCTGTCCCTCCTCGCCGGAGAACCGCAACTGGCTTAAGGGTATGCGCATCTCGGCAAGCCATCCCTCTTCGTCGATGGTGGACGCCCCGAACCATACGGGGTCCCAACTCGAGTCCCAGTCGTCGCCGTCGTTCGATATGGCCTCGTCGCCCCGCCCGCCGGAGGCGGTCAGCGTAAAGGAAAAAGCCGTGCGCTTGTCGTGGTAGCTGTCGAAATGGATCTCCACCCAGTCGTTGTCCCAGTCGTCCCGACGGGTAACCCGATGGGTAATCCGGTCCGGTTCGGTGTCGAAGGCACGGATCAGCACGTAGAGGTTGTGATCGTCGAAGAGGATCTTGAAAGCCGTCTGTTGCGTGGGTTCCCCGCCGTCGTCCGGGTCCAGCTGGGTAAAGTCACCGGACCACTCCACGTCGCCCCAGGCCGAATCATCGCCCCGTCCGTCGATGTCCGGGGGCTGCGAGGTGATGTGCCGCGTATTGTACACCCGTTTTTCCGGCGCCGGCTGGCGCGCTTCGGATTCCACGGTTCCCAGTATGATCAGGGCGGACAGGAAGATCGTCCACCGATGGAGTCTGTTCAGTAACAACGTATGGCCTCCAGCCTTTGTGGGTCCTCGCCGACCATCGATTCACGCGCTGCATCTAAGACGGGGAAACGATCCAAATGGTTGCGTTTTTTCCGAACCCCCGGTCTCATGCTGCGATACCGAACGGCGAGACGTACTGCTTACACCTTTTCGGACCAACCTATTCACAAAACCTGTCCAATTTTCCCCTGTGCGGATGCACTTGTCTATTCTCCCCGGCCGGCGGCGCGCACCCGCGCGTGCATCCCGCCCGTCCACGCATCCCCGCCCGCCCGCGCATCCTTGTTTCAATGGCTTGAGCAATTCATTAGCTTTTGCCTATCGGGCATCACGGCTGCATATTAGCGTGCAGGCGGCACAACTGCCGCCCGTCGCGCCATACGGTCTATCGCCGCAGTGCGCGGCCGCATCCCGCAGCGCACGGAGATCCCACATGCCCGGCGGTCGACCGAACGTACTCTTCATCATGACCGACCAGATGCGGGCGGACTGCATGTCCGGCGTCGGCCACCCCTTGGTCCGGACGCCCCACCTCGACCAGCTCGCATCCGAAGGCGTCCTCTTCCGGCGGGCCTACGTGCAGTCGGCGGTCTGCGGACCCAGCCGCATGTGCTTCTACACGGGCCGGTATCCCCACGCCAACCGGTCTCCCTGGAACGAAGTGCCTCTGCCCGCGGACGAGAAGACCATGGGCCACTACTTCGGCGAAGCGGGTTACCGGGCCGCCCTCTGCGGCAAGACGCACTACACCCCCGACCCTTTCGGCGACCCCGGGGCGCAGCCTGAACAGGGGATCCGACGCGCACCCCTGGCCGGCCTGGAAACCTGGGAGCTGAACGAATCCAGGGGAGAGGGCTGGCTGGCCCATCTCGCAAGCAAGGGGTACGCCGAAGACGTCATCGCCGATCCTTTCGCGGTGGAAATGCCCGCGGATGCCGACCGGGATCACTCCGCCTATCCCACGCGTTTCAGGCGGGAGGACAGCGATACCGCCTTCATGACGGACCGGGCCATGGCCTTCATGGACGACGCCGGGGATTCGCCCTGGTTTCTGCACCTCTCCTACTTCAAGCCCCATCTGCCCATCGTGGCGCCCTATCCTTACAACGAACTGTACGATCCCGCCGATTCCCCCGCGCCGAACCGGTCTCCGGGGGAACTGGAGCGTCCTCATCCCTTCCACGTCCCTTTCCGGATCGAACGGGGCGGCGTGGCCTACGACGAAGAGGCCGTGTGGCGGCAGCGAAGGGCGACCTACTACGGGTTGATCACGGAGATAGACGACCACCTGGGCAGGCTGTTCGGTTTCATGAAGGACCGGGGTCTCTGGGAGGACACGCTGATCGTCTTCACGTCCGACCACGGCGAATACGTAGGCGACCACTGGATGTTCGAGAAGGAACTCTTCTACGATGAGGCGTACAACGTGCCCTTCATCGTCCGCGATCCGCGGACCTGCGCGGACGCCACGCGCGGGAAGACGATGGACGAGTTCGTCGAATCCCTGGACGTCCTGCCGACCTGCCTGGAGGCGTGCGGATTGGCTGAACCGGGCGGATCCGGCGGTGCTGGAGGATCCGGCGGTGCTGGCGGTGCTGGAGGATCCGGCGGTACTGGCGGTGCTGGAGGACCCGGTGCACCGGGCATGCCGCCTGCCCTTCAGGGCCGGTCCCTCGTTCCCCTCCTGCGGGGTGAACAGCCGGCCGACTGGCGCAGAGAAGTCTTCGCGGACTGGGACTTCCGGTTCTACTGGACGCCGAAGAAACTCGGCATCCCGCCGGAGAAATGCCGGGGATGGATGTTGCGGGACGACCGGTTCAAGTACTGGCACTTCAACGGCATGCCGGACGTGCTCTTCGACCTGGAAAGGGATCCCGGCGAACTTCGTAACGTGGCTGAAGATCCGCGCTATGAAGAGGCGGTCCGGGACCTGCGCGTGAGACTGATGGACTGGCGCATGTCCAACGAAGACGTAAGCCGGGTCGCGTGGACCTATGCGCGCCGTCCCGGATTCGGACGCGATCCCTTCTCGGCATAAGCGGTCCGCCTGGCTGTCAGCACCGCCCGGTCCTCCAGCGCCGCCGGGTCCGCCTGGCCGCCGGGTCCGTCTTGTCCGCCGTTTCTATGTACCGGAGCCGATATGAGCCGGTTGTTCTTCCTCGCCAGGAGATTCGTCGCGGGAGAATCCCTCGAGGCCGCGGTCGACGTCGTCCGGTCGTTGAACGACGACGGGCTCGACGTGACCTTGAACATGCTCGGTGAATCGACCCGGGAACGGGAGAAGGCGGACGAGGCCGTCCGCCGGTATCTCGTCATGCTGGAACTGATCCGGGACGGCGCACTACAGGCCAATATCTCCGTCAAGCTTACCCACCTGGGGCTGGATATAGACGAGGCGTACTGCGTAGACAACCTGGGCCGGATCCTGGAATCCGCGAAAGAACGGGGCATCTTCGTCCGGTTGGACATGGAAGGCTCGCCCTATACGCAGCAGACCCTGGATATCTTCTACAACCTGTACGAGAACCACGGAAACTCCGGCGTGGTGATCCAGGCCATGCTGCTGCGCAGTCCCCACGACATCTTCGTGCTCAACAAGATCGGAGCCCGCGTACGGCTGTGCAAGGGGTCCTACCGAGAGCCCTCCGACCTGGCTCTGCAGCGGATGCCCAACATCCGCGGCGCGTTTCTTTCCATGGCGGAGCAGCTGCTGCGGGACGGCAACTATCCGGCTTTCGCCACGCACGACGATTACCTGATCGAAGGCGTGATACGGTACGCCGAGCAACTGGAGGTCCCGCGGGACGGCTTCGAGTTCCAGATGCTGTACGGCTTGCGTCCCGGGTTCCAGAAGGAAATGCGCGCAAGGGGCTTCGGCATGCGGGTCTACGTACCCTTCGGAACGGAGTGGATGCCTTACTTCTACCGGAGGCTCAGGGAACGCAAGGAGAACGTATGGTTCGTCCTGCGGAACCTGGTCCGAAGCTGATCCTCAAGCGGTCCCTCGGCACGCCGCTGACTGTGCTTCACGGTCCGCAGTATAATCATTGACAACGCGGCGACAGAAATACCATAATTTGAAAACCGTTCGCAGAAGTAACAATATGTCGCGTTGATCTAATACACGGCCCGGGCGTGCACCATACCGGCATGCGGGTTCAACATCCGCATCGACCACGGCAATATCAGTTTAGGCATACCCATTGCGCAATCTCGGAAGCGAGCTGATCGAGGGGCCATGCTCATCCTCGGAATCGATACCTCCTGCGATGAAACCGCGGCAGCCGTCGTTCGCGATGAAACGACCGTCCTGTCCAACGTGATCTCCTCGCAGGGCATTCATGTCGAATATGGGGGCGTCGTACCGGAACTGGCCTCCCGGGCCCACCTGGCCCTGCTGCTGCCCGCGATCGAATCGGCCCTGCAACAGGCTTCCTGCGAACCGGACGGCCTGGACGCGCTCGCCGTCACCTGCGGACCCGGGCTGGCGGGCTGCCTGCTGATCGGACTCTCCACGGTCAAATCCATCGCGATGGCCATGGGCAAACCCCTGGTCGGCGTGAACCACATCGAAGGCCACGTGTTCGCGGGTCGCCTGGCGGACGGGGAACTCGCCCCTCCCTTCATCGCGCTCGTCGTATCCGGCGGACACACACAGCTTGTGCTCGTCGAGGACTGGGGCCGGTATCGCATCCTGGGAAATACGCGCGACGACGCGGCCGGCGAGGCCTTCGACAAGGTCGCCAGGTTGATGCGGATCGGGTATCCCGGCGGGCCCGTCATCGACCGGTTGTCTCGCGAAGGAGACCCCGGGTTCCTGGACTTTCCCAGGACCTACCTGGACCCCGATGGTTTCGAGTTCAGTTTCAGCGGCCTCAAGAACGCCATACGCATGTATCTATCGGGACAGACCGAGGCGGAGATCGACCGCGACCGCGCCCACATCGCCGCGTCCTTCCAGGAAGCCGTCGTGGACGTGCTGGTCGACAAGTCCGTGGCCGCTGCTTCGGCCACCGGAGTGGACGCCATTCTGATCACGGGAGGCGTGGCGTGCAACAGCAGGCTGCGCGAGCGGATGACGGAAAGGGGCTCCGAATCTGGGCTCCGGGTGGTCTATCCCCCTCCCATTCTGTGCACGGACAACGGCGCCATGATCGCGGCGGCCGGGGCCTACCGGTTTCGCAACGGTCAGCGGGACGGGCTTTCGCTTTCCGTCCTGCCCCGCGCGCGCCTGGCTGATCTAAACGGCGCAGGGATGAACGGCGGGACAACGGGCCCATGAACCGTATTGCGTCATTCTTCAGGTTCGACGAACACAACACGAACTGGCGGACCGAAGCCGCAGGCGGCCTGACCACCTTCATGACGATGGCCTACATCGTGGCGGTAAACCCCGCCATGCTGTCGGAGGCGATGGGCCAGGGGTTGTTCGGGGAACTCCTGTTCGCCACGTGCGCGTCCGCCGCCTTCGGCACGCTGCTGATGGCGCTGCTGGCCAACTACCCCTTCGCCCTGGCGCCCGGCATGGGGCTCAACGCCTTTTTCACCTATACCATTGTGCTGGGCATGGGTGTGGCCTGGCCTATCGCGCTCGCCGTGGTGCTGGCGTCGGGTCTCCTGTTCCTGTTGTTGACCGTACTGCGCGTGAGGGAGGCCATCATTACGGCGGTGCCCGATCCGCTCAAGCGCGCGACGGCGGCCGGTATCGGACTGTTCATCGCGTTTATAGGTCTACGGAATGCAGGCATCATCGTGGACGATCCGGTCACCCTGGTCGACCTGGGGGACGTGCGTTCCTGGCCGGTCGCGCTGACGCTCGCCGGCCTGGCGGGCATTGGCGTGATGCTCGCCCGGGGCATTCGCGGCGCGATCCTGCTGGGCGTGGCGGGAGTCGCTTTCCTGGCCATGATCATCGGCGTGGTCCCCTGGCCCGCAGGCGTGTTCAGCCTGCCCATCTGGCCCGCGACGCTTTTCGGGGAGGCGATCGTCCACCTGCCGTACACCCTGGACACGTTATTTCTTCATCTCGTCTTCGCCTTCCTGTTCGTGGACCTGTTCGATACCATGGGCACGCTGGTCGGCCTCTCGGAACAATCGGGTTTCCTGGACCGCCAGGGCCGGCTCCCCCGGGCCAACCGCGCGCTGCTCGCGGACTCCGTCGGGACGGTTTTCGGCAGCGTGCTGGGCTCATCGACCGTGACCACCTACATCGAAAGTGCCACCGGCATATCTTCCGGGGCGCGGACGGGCTTCGCCAGCCTGGTCGTCGCTTTCCTGTTCCTCGGCACGTTGTTCGTGGCTCCGCTGGTCGAATCCATTCCGGTTTTCGCCACCGCGCCGGCACTGATCGTAACGGGCGTACTGATGATGGCCGCGGCGGCGCGTGTGGACTGGAGCGACGCGACGGAAGCGGTCCCTGTTTTCCTGACGTTGATATCGATCCCGTTGACGTTCAGCATCGCCGACGGGCTGGCCGTGGGTTTCGTCGCCTATCCGGTGATCAAGAGACTGAGCGGCAGAGGCGCGGACGTGCATCCACTCGTCGACGTCCTGGCGCTTGTCTTCATCGCGCGTTACGTTTTCATGGAGTGATCTTCGTTTACAGGCCTGTACCAGCGGCCTCCAATCACCAGCTACCGTAGGGAGGGATTCATTATGCGCATTACGAGCGTGGTTTTGCTTTTGCTGTTCAGTGTATGGCCGGCGGCGGCCCAGGAAACCGGCAGCCTGGCCGGCAGAATCGCCTCCGATGACGGCATGGCGCTGTTCGGCGCCAATATCGTTGTCGAGAGCGACGCGATCGAAGGGCTGCGGGGAACGACGAGCGACGGAGAGGGAATGTTCCGCATCGACGGCCTCCCGCCCGGCGTCTATGAAGTGACCGCTTCCTTCCTCGGTTACGAATCGGTTACCTCGGCTGCCGTGATGATCCGCGGCGGCGAAACGACCACGCTGGACTTCGGCCTGGCGGCTACGACGCTGATCGGCCAGCAGGTCGTGGTTTCCGCGTCGCGCAAACAGGAAAAGCTGATCGACGCGCCGGCTTCCATTTCCGTGGTCGAGCTGGACGAGATCATGAACCGGCCGGCCCTGTCGGCAACCGACTATATCAAGGACCTGGCCGGCGTGGACCAGGCCAAGGTCGGCGTTTCCCAGAGTTCCACCGTGATCCGGGGATTCAACCGCACGTTTACCGGGTCCCTCCTGCAGATGGTGGACAACCGGATCGCGCGCATCGCCTCGCTCCGTCTCAACATGGGCAGTTCCATTCCGTTGACGAGCGAGGACATCCAGCGCATCGAGGTCGTCCGCGGGCCGGGTTCCGCCCTGTACGGCCCCAACAGCGCCAACGGGGTCATGCACATCGTGACCCGGTCGCCCATCGGTTCGGAGGGCAACGCGTTTTCTCTGTTCGGCGGTGAACGCAGTATGCGCAAGGCGACCTTCCGGCACGCCAGCAGCGTCGACGGAAAAATCGGGTTCAAGGTTTCGGGCGAGTACTCGAAGGCGAACGAGTGGGCATTCGAAGACCCCGCGGAGGTCATCCCGCGGGATAACGACAACGAACGCCTGCTTGGAGAAATCCGTATCGACCTGCGTCCGACCGACGACCTGTCCATCATCGGATCGGCCGGTTATTCCCGGATCAAGGCCGTCCAGATGACCGGGCAGGGGGCGGCCCAGGCCACCGACTGGTCCACCCGGTTCTTTCAGGCCCGATCGCAGTACAAGGGATGGTTCGCGCAGATCTTCGTAAACATGAACGACGCGGGCGATACCAGGCTCCTCCGGACCAACGAGCCCATCGTGGATACGTCAAAGCTGACCGTCATGCAACTGCAGCACAACCTCGAATTCGGTGCAAGGCAGCAGTTCACCTACGGCGTCGACGCGCTGCTGACCCGGCCCAATACCGGAAACACGACCCACGGCCGTTATGAAGACGACGACAGTCTGGACGAATACGGGTTGTACCTGCAAAGCGAGACGAACCTGAACGACCAGGTCAGCGTGATGCTGGCCGGCCGGCTGGACGAACACAGCAAGTTCGAAGACCCGGTTTTCTCGCCGAGGGCGGCCCTGGTCATCAAGCCTTCGACGGAGAGTACGCTCCGCCTTACTTACAACCGGGCGTTCGGCACACCCAGTTCCGTGCATTACTTTCTCGACCTGAAAGCAAGTACCGACCCCTTCGGCCTGGGCAGGAATTTCGCCCCGTTTGGCCTGGGTCCGGAACGCACCATCGATCTGCGCACGCAGGGGGTCAACTCGCAGTTCACCTTCCGGCGCGGAGACAACGGCCTGCCCATGTACCGTTCGCCCTTCGCTCCCGTGGCGGGGCTGCCCGCGGACACGTATCTGCCCATGAACGACCCGGCCAGCACCAATCTCCTCTGGGGCGTGGCCCGCGAGGCCGTGCTGGCGCAGCTTGTGCCGCAGCTCCAGGCGCTGGCGACCCCCCTCATCACGCAACAGATTATCGCACTCGGTCTTCCCGCCGAAACGGCCGCTCAACTGGCGGGACAGCAGGCTGCGCAACTGGCCGCCGCGTTCCCGGGCGTCATCCCGTCCGCGCTGCCGGGGCTCACGAATACACTGGGCGTGCTGGACACGGGAACTGGTTCGTTCAATCCGGTCGACCCGTCCTGGGTCAGGGGAATCGACCCGATGAGACCGTCCATCACCGAAACGATTGAAGTGGGCTACAAGGGCGTCGTCGGCAACAAGCTGGTGCTGACCGCGGATTTCTATCGCAACAAGATTCACGACTTCATCAGTTCCATACACATCGTGACTCCCAACGTATTCCTCGATCCCGGTCCGCTGGCCTCGGCCCTGGGCGCGGGTATCGCGCAAAACCTGGCCGACCCGGCGAACGCGCAGCTGGCCCAGGTCGCCGCGGCACTCGACAATCCCGCACTGGGCCTGGGCGGTAACGGAAACGGATCGCCGGTGGACGAACTGGCGGGGCTCTTCGTGAACACGGCGGCCATGATCCCCTTCGGCACGGTGACGCCGCAGGAGGCTTCAGATCCGAATGCCGTGATGCTGACCTACCGCAATTTCGGAGAAGTTACCTACCACGGCGCGGACCTCGGATTTTCATTCTATCCGAGCGACGTGTGGAACCTCTCGGGCAGTTACTCCTATATCAACACGAACCTGTTCGAGAACGTGGACGGTATCGACGACATACCGTTGAACGCGCCGCGTCACAAATTGTCCATGGCGATCGGTCTGAAACCGCCCGGCACGCCGCTAAACCTCGGCGCCCGCATGCGTTACCGCGGGGATTTTGAAATGGCCGACGGCGTCTATGTCGGCGACGTGGATTCCCATACCGTCGTGGACTTGAGCGCCGCCTATGAATTCTCCAGGATCACGTTCAGCGTGGAGGCCAGCAATCTGTTCAACACGGAGTATCAGGCGTTCGTCGGGGCACCGATGATCGGGCGCCTTGTCATGGCGGGTATGGCGGTGCGTTTCTGAGCGACATCGGGCGGTAATTCGCTTGACAAATCCGCGTATATTCTTATTCTATAAGTAATTACGCGCGTTTCAACAGATGGTCCGCGCCGGCGCGAATCGGAGGTCGAATCGTGCCGGCGCGGGGTCCATTCTCCCCTCGAATCATACCGGCAGGAAGGAGCCGTTCCCATGCGACTGGCAGGCGTTATTCTGGCTGTCATCATGACGGCGATTCCGGCGGCGGCGCAGGAATCGGGCGTCCTGACCGGCAGGATCGCTTCGGAGAACGGTGCGTCGCTCCTCGGGGCCAGCGTCGTGGTGAAAAGCCCCGTGATCCAAGCGTTGCGGGGCACGACGAGCGATGACCGGGGGATGTACCGCATAGACGGCCTTCCCGCCGGCGAATACGAGGTCACCGTTACTTTCCTGGGTTACGAGCCGGACACCGCGACCGGGGTCCTGGTTCAAGGCGGCGCGCATACGGAACGGGATTTCGTACTGGCCGCCACGGTGCTTCTGGGCCAGGAGGTCGTGGTCTCGGCTTCCCGCAAGCAGGAGAAAGCGCTGGACGCCCCGGCATCCGTCGAAGTGGTCGAGATGAAGGATATCCGGGACTCCCAGGCGCTGACCGTCAACGAACACATCAAGAACCTGAGCGGCGTGGACCACGCGAAGACGGGCATCGTACAGGCCAGTACGGTGATCCGCGGCTTCAACAAAGTGCTGTCGGGCCTGCTCCTCACGATGGTGGACAACCGGATCGCGCGGATCCCGTCGCTGCGGATCAATTCCTTCCACATCATTCCCATCACCAGCGAGGACATCGAACGCATCGAGATCGTCCGCGGTCCCGGTTCGGCACTCTACGGCCCCAACAGCTCCAACGGCGTGATGCACATCATTTCCCGGTCCCCCATCGGATCGGAAGGCAACTTCGTGTCCCTCTCCGGGGGGGAACGCAACCTGCGGAAGGCGTCCTTCCGGCACGCCAGCAGCCTGAACGACATGATCGGGCTCAAGATTTCGGGGAAGTACCTGAAGGCCCGGGACTGGGAATACGACGATCCCGACGAGATCATCCCTCGCAACCTCGACATTGAGGGCCAGTACGGGGAAATCAGGCTCGACGTCCGTCCTTCGGAGGATCTGACGTTCATCGGTTCGGCCGGGTATTCCAAGAGTTCCAGCATCCAGATGACGGGCCAGGGCTCGGCCCAGGGCAAGGACTGGGTGTACAGCTATCTCCAGGGCCGCATGCAGTACAGGGGCTGGTTCGGCCAGTTCTTCTACAACAAGAGCGACGCGGGGGCTACCCAGTTGCTGCGCACCGGCGATGGCATAGTGGACAAATCATCGCTTACCGTGATGCAGTTGCAGAACACCTCGGATATCGGGTTGCGTCAGCAATTTATCTACGGCGTGGACCTGCTGCTGACCCGTCCGCGTACGGAAGGGACCATCCACGGCGCTTACGAGGACGATGACGACACCGACGAATTCGGGGTCTACCTCCAGAGCGAGACCCGGTTCACCGACCAGGTGAGCCTGATGCTCGCCGGCCGCCTCGACCGGCACAGCAGGCTGGACAACCCGGTATTCTCGCCGCGCGCGGCCGTCGTGATGAAGCCCAATCCGGAAAACACGTTCAGGGTCACCTACAACCGGGCGTTCAACACGCCCACGGTGACCACCATGTCGCTGGATCTCAGGGCGGTTACCGACGCCTTCGAGTTCGGCGAGTTTTTCGGCGGTCTGGGGCTGGGACCGGACAACGCCATCGATATCCGGTCGTACGGCGCGCGCAATCCCTTTACCTTCCGCCGCGACGAGACCGGCCGTCCCATGTACCGTTCGCCCTTCGCCACCGTCGCGGGGCTATCCAGGGATACCTACCTCCGTCTCGACGATCCTGCGGCCAACAACATCCTGTGGGGGGCCGCGCGGGAACTCATGGTCGAGGAGCTGATCAAGCAACTGGGCGACAGCAGCGACGGCCTGGTCACCCCCGAACTGGCCGCCCAGTTCACCGGCGTGATACCCGAGCGTCTCGAAGGCCTGACGAACAACCTGCAACTGCTCAACCCGGAGACGCAGGATTTCGATCCCTATAACGTCTCGGCGGTCCAGGACGTCGACAAGATCCGGCCGACCATCACGCAGACCCTCGAGTTCGGATACAAGGGCGTCGTCCGGAACCGGTTGGTCCTCGCGGCCGACTTCTACCGTACGCAGATGAACGATTACACCCTGCCGCTCTGGATCTTCACGCCCTCGGTGTTTCTCGACGAAAGTTCCCTGCGCAGTGCCTTGAGCCAGGGCATCGAAGATTACCTGGCGGACCCGGAGAACGCACAATTGGCCTCCCTGATCCCATTGCTCGATACGCCGCTTTTCGGAGGCAATGAAAACGGCGACTACACGGACGAGGTAAACGGGTACATCGACGATATGGCTGAAGGCACCGCGATGATTCCCTTCGGTACCGTTACCCCCGAGCAGGCGTCCGACCCGACGGCTGTCGCCCTGACCTACCGGAATTTCGGCGACGTCACGGTCTACGGCGCCGACCTGGGGTTCTCCTGGTTCCCCAACCGGTCCTGGCACATTACGGGCAGTTACTCGTATATACACCGAAACCTGTTCGAGAACGTGGAGAACCTCGGCGACGTCCCCTTGAATTCCCCGAAGCACAAGCTCAGTGGAGGCGTTACGTTCCGTCCCTCAGGGATGCCGCTGGCCCTGGGCGGCAAGGTCAGTTACCGCGGCGCCTTCCCGATGCTGGACGGCGTGTACGCGGGCCCCGTTGATTCCTACGCCGTAGTGGACGTAAACGCCGCCTACGCGTTCTCCGCGATCACCTTCAGCGTGGAAGCCAGCAACCTGCTCAATGCGAAGTACCGCGCCTTTGTCGGCGCCCCGGAAATCGGTCGGCTGCTCTCCGCGGGCGTGGCCGTGCGGTTCTGACGGACCTGCCAGGCCTGTTCGCCCAATAAATCGAAACTATATTCGGGGTTATTCGTGCAATCCAATATGGACGTGCGCGGACGCGCGCTTAACTGTCTCCGTCCGGCGTGCCGGACGCGCGGCCCGGTCCATTATCGGCCTGACACGTATTGGCTTGACACGATGAGCGGCCGGTCGTAAGATGTGTCCATCCTCAAGGAGCCCGAAAATGTCACATCGGTTGCGGTATGTATTGGCGATTTTGTGCCTGCTGGCCACGCCTTCGGCCGTGTTCGCGCAGGGAGAATACTTCGGTCGGAACAAGGTTCAGTACCGCGACTTCCAGTGGGAAATCATCTCCACGCCCCACTTCGAAATCTACTTCTACCAGGGAGAGGAAGAGGCCGCCTACGATGCCGCCAGGATGGCGGAGCGTTCGTATAACCGCCTGAGCCGCATCCTGCAGCACCGGTTCAGCGACAAGATCCCGATCATCCTGTACGCCTCCCATACCGATTTCCAGCAGACCAACGTCCTGTCCGGCTTCATCAGCGAGGGCACCGGCGGGGTGACGGAATTCAACAAGAACCGCATACTGCTGCCTTTCACGGGATCCTACGCGGAGCTGGAGCACGTTCTTACCCACGAACTCGTTCACGCCTTCCAGGGAGACGTGCTTTACGGCGCGGGTCCGGGGGTCTCCATCCTGAATCCCATGGCCTTCGTCGCCCCGCTGTGGTTCATGGAGGGCATGGCCGAATACCTCTCACTCGGCCGCATTGACGCCTATACGCACATGTGGCTGCGCGACGCCGCGCTGCAGGGCTATCTGCCCCCGACCATCCCCGCCATGGACTACAGTTTCGGGGTCTACCGGTTCGGCCAGGCGCTGTTCGCCTACATCGGCGACCGGTACGGAGATCGGAAGATCGGCGAGATACTCCGCAAGACGGCCCGCATGCGAAACGTGAACGAAGCCTTCCGCTCGTCCATCGGCAAGGACATAGAGCGACTTTCCGACGAGTGGAACGAGCACGTGCGGAAAACCTACCTGCCGCAGATCGAGGACTACGAGAAGCCGCAGGCCTTCGCCCGGCAACTGACCGACGTACGTGAATCCAGGGCGGGATTGCATCTCGCTCCTGCGATTTCGCCGCGGGGCGACAAGATGGTCTTCATTTCCAACCGAAGCCTGTACAACGATATCTATCTTGCCTCCGCCATCAACGGCGAGGTCATTTCCAAACTCGTCGAAGGCGAGCGATCGGCCGATTTCGAGTCCCTCCGTTTCTTCTCCACGTCCATTTCCTGGTCGCCCGATGAGCGGTATATCGCCTTCCCCGCGAAGGTGGGGGCCCGGGACGCCCTGTATGTCATGGACGTCAGAAGCAAAAAGGTGATCCGGCGCATCAAGGTCAATCTCGACGGCGCCACGTCGCCGAGCTGGTCGCCGGACGGCAAGAAGCTGGTCTTCGTCGGTCTCCAGGGAGGGCAGTCCGACCTGTACGTGGTGGATGCGGAGGGCGGGAACCTGAAAGCCCTTACCTCGGACCGGTATACGGACCGGGATCCCGTATGGTCGCCGGACGGCAAGACGATCGCCTTTTCCACGGACCGGGGCGACGTGACCGATTTCCGGACGCTCACCTTCGGATATCAGCAGCTGGCGCTGTACGATCTGGACAAGGGAACGGTCGAGAAGGTTCCGGACCAGATCGGCAAGAGCATATCGCCGCAATGGTCCGCGGACGGCAGCAAAATCGCGTTCATTTCCAATCGCACCGGCGTGTCCAACATTTTTATCCGGGACATGGAGAGCGGCGAGACCTACCAGATTACCAACGTACTGACCGGGGTGACCAACGTAACGGCGGCCGGACCCGCCATCAGCTGGGCGCAGAAGTCGGACCGCCTGATCTTCTCCGCCCTGTCCTGGGGGGGGTTCGACCTGTTTGCCATCAGCGACCCGGTGTCTTTGATGAAGGAACCCTATGACCACGAAAAGGCGGCGATGCCCGGTGCGTCGCCCGATGCGCAGCAACTGGCGCCGCCCCTGAGAACCCAGCCACCGGAAGAATCCACCGTTGCCGGTGACGCGGAAGGATCTTCGGAAGAAACCGTCTCGGGTGACGCGGAGGACTCGTCGGACGAATCCGCTGTCGCCGGTGACGCGGAGGACTCGTCGGAATCACCCGCCGTCGCCGATGACGCGGCACCGTCCGGTTCTCCGGAATCCGCGTCCGGGTCGGGACAGCCGTCCGCGACCCCGGAACGGGAAAAGGTGACCACGATCCAGACCGTGCTTACCGCGCCGCCGGACACGACGTCCGCCGCGGTGCCGGCCTCGCCCGTGGATCCGTCCTCGCCCGCGGATCCGGCCGCGTCCGCGGATCCGGCCGTACCCGGAGAGGACTCCGAATCCTATACGGGTTCCGACCTCCTGGAGACGCCGCAGTTCCCGTTCGGACCCGTGGCCGGGGGTATCGGTCCCGGGGGCGAGTTGCCCGATACCACTGCCTGGACCGACGGTACGTTCAAGAAACGGAAATACTCCCCCCGTTTCGGCCTGGACTACCTGGGGGGGAACGCGGGGTACTCTACGCACGTCGGACTCGTGGGCAGTTCCGTCCTTTCCTTCAGCGACATACTGAACAACCACAAGATTCTCGTCGGAGCCAACGTTTTCGGATCCCTGACGGACGCGAACCTGCTGCTTCAGTACACCAATCTGACGCGGCGCATCAACTGGAGCGTGGCAGCTTTCCAGTACAGCTACGACCTGTTCCGCTCCTACCAGAGTCCCTGGATATCCCAGGTGACGACCCAGATCAACCGCGGCGTCCAGTTCTACCTGAGCCGCCCCTTCAGCAAGTTCAACCGGTTCGAGCTGGGAATCCAGGGTGTCAACCGTTCCCGTGAACTGGTGGACGTCAGTTTCAATTACTTCGGAATCCGGCGGAACAGGCGCGGCAGCCTGGGAAGCGTCAATTTCATCCAGCCCACCGCCGCCCTGGTCACGGATCACACGCTGTACGGAGTGACCGGTCCGATCGCCGGCGCCCGGGGCCGCGTCGAAGTGACGCCGACGTTCGGTGAACTGCAGTTCACGCGGGTCATCGTCGACTACCGCGCCTACTACAATGTACTGCAGCGTTACGCCTTCGCCTTCCGGCTGTACGGACTGAGCAGCGACGGGCGAGACCAGGAACTGTATCCTTTCGGCGGTCCCTTCAACTTCCGCGGGGCGGACTACTGGTCCGTCTGGGGGAGCAAGGTCGCGCTGGTCAACGCCGAATTCCGGTTTCCCCTGATCGAGGTCCTCGCCTTCGGCTGGCCGCTTCCGCTGGCCTTCCAGCAGATCCGCGGTTCGCTGTTCGTGGACGCGGGCGCCACCTGGGACCAGACCACCAGTTCCACCCAGGCCAACCAGTATGCCGGCTATCCCAACGTGGGCCAGTTCGTCGACGGCAGCCTGGTGCGGGACGACGGCCTGGGACCCCGCACGATGGAAGAGCTTTCGGGCGGGCCGCTTGCGGTGGCCTACGGCATCGGCATGCGCTCGCGTGTCGGCTTCCTGATCCTGAAGTTCGATATCGCCCGCCAATTCGACCTGGGAAAGCGGCCTTCATGGTACAACAACGAAAACCTGGCCAACGTACCAAGGGGACTCGAGTCGGAGTTCCCGGGCACGCGTTCGTACCGGCTGAGGCATGCGCTGAACGACACCCAGTTTTTCTTTACGATCGGAGCCGATTTCTAGGCGGTCCCCGCGTACCGGTCGGTTGGCCGCTTATCCCTCGTTTGTTCACCTTTGCCTGAACTTGGAGATACGGCAGGTATACATGCATACGTCAGAAGAGATCAGGGCCTTAAGGGAGCAACACTATAACGCCACGCTGACCGAAATCCATGAACTGAACCCCGAACTCTGGATCATCCGGGTGAAACCGGACGAGGAACTGCCACCGTACAAGCCCGGGCAATACACCACACTCGGCCTGGGTGACTGGGAACCGACCAACGATCCCGAACATAACGAGGACGTTAACGAGAACCTCAAGTCGAAACTCGTCCGACGCGCCTACTCCATGTCCTTTCCCATGTACGAGGACGATCCCCGCCAATTGATGGATCCGGCGGACATGGATTACTACGAGTTCTACATCACGCTCGTGGCCCGTGACGGCGAGGAAGGCCAGGACCCCTCCCTTACGCCGAGGCTGTGGATGCTGAAGGAAGGCGACCGGCTCTGGATGGGGCCGAAGGTGACCGGCCATTACAACCTGGATCACGTCGGTCCGGACGACCAGGTCATCTTCGCCGCGACCGGCACCGGCGAGGCGCCCCACAACTGCATGATCGCCGAACTCATGCGCAACGGCCACAAGCCGAAGATCATTTCGGTGGTCTGCGTGCGGTACGCCCGGGACCTGGGTTACCAGTCCACCAACGAGCGCCTGGAACACCTGCATCCGAACTACCATTACATCACGCTGACCACCCGGGAATCCCACAACCTCGACCGCAAGGTGTATATACAGGATCTGGTAAGGACCGGGGAAATGGAAAAACAGACCGGTATCGTCCTGGATCCTGAAAGGACCCACGTGTACATCTGCGGAAACCCCGACATGATCGGCGTGCCCACCTATACCAGGGAGGGCGACAAGTCGTACCCCACGCCCACCGGCATGGTGGAACTGCTCGAATCCCGTGGATTCAAGGCGGATCATCGCCGGGACAAGGGCAACATTCATTTCGAGGAATACTGGTAGTCCACAGTCCGGCCCGCCGGGGCCGGAGGCAGGCCGCACACCCTTATTATGACGAAGAGGCCGCCATGCAAACTATGACGCTGGATGCGGAGGACAATCCCGAGGTATCCGGCGGGCCCGTGCCGGCCTGCAACGACGGGGAAGTACTGGTCAAGGTTCGGGCATGCGTACTGTCGCGCCGGGGTAACGCCGATGGCGGCGCCGGTTCGAAATCGGCCGACGCCGGTTCGAAATCGGCCGACGCCGGTGTCCTCGGGGCCATCAGCCATAGTTTCACGGGCGTCATCGAGTCCACCGGCCGGCTTGTGGATTCGTCCGGCCGGCGCGTGGATTCGTCGGGCCGGCGCGTGAATGCGCTCAGCCCGGGTGACCGGGTCGTTGCCTGTCATACCGAAGGCGGCATTTCGGAATACCGCGGTGTGCCGGCGCACCATGTCATAAAGTTGCCGCAAGGCGTCAGTTACGAAGAAGGCGCCATCGCCGGCCTGATGCCGACGATACTCAAGGGTATCGAACGGGCCGAGGTGAAGGGCAGAACCGTTTTCGTCAGCGGCGCGGGGACCACCGGTTTGCTTGGTACGCAGGTGGCTGCCATATCGGGCGCCTCGGCCGTGATCGTGTCGGACCTGCACGCGAAGCGCCTGCAGCGGGCGGCGGATACCGGTGCGGACACCCTGATCAACGCCTCCACGGAGGACGTCCAACGGCGTGTCCTGGACCGGACCGGCGGCCAGGGTGTGGACGTGTGCCTTGAATGCGCCGGCAACGGGACTTCCTTTGCCCAGTGCGCGGCGGTGCTGCGGCCTTGCGGGAAGCTCGTCGTCCTGAAAGCCGATCCCCACTCCGTATCCATCGACATCCGGGATTGGTCGGAGCGATCCCTGCAACTTATCATGGGCCGCGAACAGCCCATTGAAACCCCCAGCCTGGTGGACCGGGGCCTGAAACTCGTGGGCATCGGCGCCGTCAGGCTGCGTCCCCTGCTGACCCACGTGTTCCCCGTGCATCGTGCCGCCGAAGCCCTCGAACTGATCGAAGGCCACCCTGACCTGGCCGTAGAAGTGGCGCTGATATGGGGGTAGGGATCGACAGGATCCAGCGTCCTGTAGTGCTTGACACGCACGCTTCCGTGCGCCTACTTTCAAGCCGACGGTATGGGGCCATGAGATCTGTCGAAAGGACTTGAACGCACTTTGTCATCCGAAATTAGTATCCTGAATCTGATCATGGATTCGGGCGCCGTCGCCAAGACCGTCATTATCGTCCTCATGGTATTCTCCATCGTTTCATGGGCGATCATGGCGGAACGCTGGCGGTACTTTCGCCGGGCCCAGGTGCAGTCGAAGGAATTCCTCGCGTTCTTCCGGTCGGAGCGCAACTACAGACGGGTTTTTACCGCCGCCTCCAGGTTGCCGTTCAGTCCTG
Source organism: Candidatus Latescibacterota bacterium (assembly GCA_022822725.1). Lineage (GTDB taxonomy): Bacteria > JAAXHH01 > JAAXHH01 > JAAXHH01 > JAAXHH01 > JAAXHH01. Next base: position 114,186 of record JAJEAN010000006.1, on the reverse strand, counting down.
CCGCCGCGGTGTACCGCGAGGTTTACGAGAAACACGCGTCGGCGTTTCCGCATCCGGCCGGAAGTGAAGACCAGGCAGACCAGGCCGGCCGGACGAGGGAAGTCGACCAGGACCTGGTGGAGTCCGTCTACCGCGACCTGCGGCTGGCCGCCCACCGGGAACTGGCCAGGTTCGAGCAGCGGTTGCCCCTGCTGGCCACGGCCGGAAGCGTGTGCCCGTTTCTCGGCCTGTTCGGAACGGTGTGGGGCGTCATGACCGCCTTTCTGGACATCAGTACCCAGGGCTCCACCAACATCGTGGTCGTGGCGCCCGGCATCGCGGAAGCCCTGATTACGACAATCGCGGGCCTGGCCGTGGCGATCCCGGCCATGGTGGCGTACAACTACTTCGTTCAGCAGTCGCGGGTGCTGGGTCTGGAACTCGAGGACCTGGCCACCGCGGTCCTGAACATCCTCCAGTTGCGGACCGTCGCGGGGAGGCCATGAATTCCTTCGATTTCAATGGCGCGGGTTCGCCCCGCGTCCTCTCGGAAATCAGGGTCACGGCGCTGGTCGACGTCATGACCGTGCTCCTGATCATCTTCATGATTACCACGCCTATGATCCAGAGCGGCGTCCAGGTGGATCTGCCCAGGGCAAGCGCGGCCGCGCCGGATCTCGGCGAGGGCCTCGTCATCACGATTACGAGCGAGGGGTCGCTCTACCTCGAAGACCGGCTGCTTTCGATCGCCCAGTTCGACGGGGTGTTCGGAGAGATATTCGAGGATCAGCAGGACAAGCCGGTGTTTATCCGCGGAGACGACCAGGTGCCCTACGGCGCCGTCATTGGCGTGCTGGATAAACTCAAGCAGCACGGCGTAACGCAGATCGGCCTGGCGACCAGTCTGAGGCCCTCACGATAATGAAACGCATGATCTGGGCTTCCGGATGCCTGCATATGGCGGTGATCGCCGGGTTGATCGGTTTGAATACCTGGTGGTCCGCGCCGGCGTCGTCGCTGGATCGGCAGGTCTACCGGGTCGACCTGGTAACGCTGAACGAAAGTCCGCCGGTTCAGCGTCCGCCCGCGATCGACGAGGTGTACGAAGTCGTCTCGAAGAAGGAGGCCGCCGCGCCGCATGAGGAGGCGCCCCTGGCGCTGGAACGGACGCCGCGCCTGGTCGCCGAAGAACCGGACCCCGCACCGGAAGCGCCGCAGACCTTCGAGACCGATTCACCGGAAATCCGCCTGGACGAGCGGAACTTCGAATACCCTTACTACCTGGGCATGATGCAGCGGAAGATACAACAGCACTTCAACGTGCCCAGGATGATCGGCGTAACCCAACTCGAGACGGTCATCTACTTCCGCGTGGTACGGTCCGGCCGGATTACCGGCGTCGTCATGGAGCGTTCGTCTTCCAATCCGGTCTTCGACCTGGCGGCGCAGCGGGCGTTGAACGCGGCCGATCCGCTGCCACCGCTTCCGGAAGGCTACAGGAAGTCCTACCTGGGCGTGCATTTCGCCTTCCAGTACGCGTTGTAAAGCGGCAACGAACACGCGCGAAACCAGACCCGAGGCCATGATCGGATCAAAGCCCGGAAGGCCTGAAATGAGCATGAAACAGTGTGCCTGGCCGTTGAGGATCCTGCTGGCGGCCTTCGTCCTGTCCCTGCTCGGCGCGCAGTCCGCGTCGGGCCAGGCCGAGGTCAATCTCAGCGTGCAGGCCCGCGTCTCCCCCCGCATACCGATCGCCTTCAAGCCCTTTGTCCCCCGGGACGGAACGGCCTTCGACGCCGCCGTGCAGGACACCGTCAACCAGGTGCTCATGCGGGACCTGTCGTTCTCCGGCGTATTCGCCGTTCGGGACCTTTCCATTCCGGCCCGGGTCGAAGCGGACGATGGCGCTCCGGTGCTGACGGGCAGCGCCGGCGACACCACCTACGTGTTCATGGATGCCGCCGGAGAAGTGGACCTCGAACTGCTGCGCAAGTTGTCCGTCCAGGTCATGGTGTCGGGGACGTACGAAGTATCGGGATCCCGGGTGGAAATCTCCGTCCGTCTTACCGATCTGGGTACCCGGCGGACGATCATGGAAAAGGGGTACGCCGCCTTCGACCTGACCCTGAGAAGAATCGTGCACCTCATGGCCGACGACATCGTGTTCCAGCTGACCGGAGACCGGGGCACCGCCCAGACCCGCGTCGTCTTTGTTTCCCAGCGCAGCGGGGCCCCGGAACTGTACATATCGGATTACGACGGGTTCAACGTCCGCCAGCTGACCCGGGACGGCGCACGGAAGTACTCGCCGAACTGGTCGCCGGACGGCACCAGGATCGCCTACACCTCCTACCGCGACGGCCCCCATGAACTGTATATCCTCGACCTGCAGAGCGGGGAAACCCGCAAGGTCCCTTTCGGCGGGAGAACGGTGCTTTCGCCGCGCTGGTCGCCGGACGGCCGCCACCTGATCCTGAGCCTGGTCACGGAGGGGATTTCCAGGCTGTACATCAGCACGCTGGACGGGAGCCGGCTGGTACCGCTGGCGACCGGTTACGGGATCAACGTTTCACCGTCCTGGTCACCGCGGGGCGACCAGTTGGTTTACATGTCGGACCGATTGACACAGAAGCACCTGTACGTTATTAATATAGATGGCTCGAATGACCATCGCATCACCTCCGAGGGCGGTTACAACGGATCGCCGGCGTGGTCGCCACGGGGCGACCGCATTGCCTTCGTGGGCGGTGATCTGGCGACGGGGAGGCGGGGAGGATCCCGGCGTGTCTTCAATATCTACACCTGCGACGTCAACGGCAGCAACCTGGTGAAACTCACGGGTGTCCGCGGTCCGGAAGGAGACAACGTGAACCCGACCTGGTCCCCGGACGGACTGCACATTCTCTTCAGTTCGGACCGCGTCCGCAGCGGAGCGTACCACATCTACCGGATGTCCTGGTACGGAGGCGATGTCCATCCCGTCATCACGGAAGGCAACAACCGGCAACCCAGCTGGGGTCCCAGACCAGAATGATTTCGAAGCGGATCGAGAGGAAATGAGCGAGAGGTCCCTTAAACTCCCCGGAACCTGCCTGCTGCCGGCGATCTTCGTCCTGGTCGTTACGGGCGCATGCGGCGTCCAGTCCGACCTGACCAACCTGAAGAACGACACGACCCATCTGCGGGCCCAGATGCAGGTCATGCGCGAGGAGGTCGCCCTTCAGGAGGACACGGACTCGCTGAAAGTGCACATCGAGCGGCTGGAAGCCCTCGTGCGGGACCAGATGGACGAGTTGCTGCGCATGCGGGCGGACATGGGGCAGCGGGTCGGCGCCATCGAAAGCGGTTTGCAGACCCTTACCACGCGCATCACGGAAAGCGACCGTCAGTTCTCGGCCCTGGTGCGCAGGATGGAAAGCCTGCAGGTCCAGCTGAGCGCGCCGGCAGGGCCGGATACGTCTGCGGCACCGTCCGGGCCCTTCGATCCGGGCGAACTGTACGACCTGGCGCTGGGAGACTACCAGCGGGGCAGCTACGACGTGGCGACCCGGCAGTTTACCCAGTACATCGAGTACTTCCCGGATTCGGACCTGGCGGACGACGCGCAGTACTATATCGGCGAAAGCTACTATACCCAGAGCCTGTACACCCAGGCGCTCGATGCCTACGAGTTGCTGTTGGTCACGTATCCCGATGGAAACAAGGTGCCGGCCACCCTGTTGAAGATCGCCTTTATCAAAGTGGCCCGGAAGGAACCGGCCGAGGCGCGGTCCTACCTGGAACGGGTAATCGCTGATTTCCCCGATTCGGAGGAAGCCCAGCTCGCGAGGATGAGACTGGAACTGATGCCGGAAGACTGAGGAAGACGGACTTTTTCCTTTACTTTCGATGCTGAAGTAGAGATTTTAAAAGCGGATGTACCGGTTTGACACCGCGTCGAAAAAAACACGCTGTGGTCGACATGGCGTCCATATATCTGCCGTTCATACATGGATAAGTAACGCACCCATTTGAAAGGAGTGCTGTAATGAAAAGATGGCGTAGCACGTTTCCGGTCCTGGCGCTATGCGTGATGGTCGCCGCTCCCGCGTGGATGGGTGCCGCCTGTTCCAGGGGTCCTTCCGCGGAAGAACTGGCCGCGATGGAGGCCGCGCGTCAGCAGGCCATAGCGGATTCACTCAGGGCGGTACGCGCTGAAGAGGAAGCCCGCCTGGCAGCCGAGGAAGAAGCCCGCCGCCTGGCCGAAGAGCAAGCCCGCCTGGCGGCCGAGGAAGAAGCCCGCCGCCTGGCCGAAGAGGAAGCCCGCAGGGCCGCCGAAGCCCGGCACCAGGAGATGATGTCCCTTTCCACCGTATACTTCGATTACGACATGTCGAACATCCGGGAAGACCAGCGTTCGGCCCTGGACGAGAACGCCCGCAAGTTGCGGGAGTACCAGCCCGAAGACGGGGTGATGGTCGAAGGCCACTGCGATGAGCGCGGTACGATCGAATACAACCTTGCACTGGGTGAGCAGCGTGCCCAGGCCGTCAAGACGTACCTCGTGGATGCCGGCGTGGCGGACGGCCGCATCGAGACCGTCAGTTACGGTGAAGAGCAGCCGGCGGTCATGGGTGACGACGAAGGCGCCTGGTCGCAGAACCGGCGCGCCGAGTTGAAGCGCAACTAAGCATATTCCGCATTACTCATACGGTTACAGGACGGGGGCGGCCATAAATGTCGCCCCTTTTTTGTCTGTCTACGTGAAACGGTTTCCCGCTTTCCTATTTGCAGGTGGATGCGAGGGACAGACCGGCGTACTGCAAAAAAACATTGAAAGATGATGGAAAAAGCCATATACTTTGCCGCTCAGGTTGAAACGGATGTTAAGCGAAAAAAGGCAAGACCGGCTGAATCATTTCTGGATGAAAACGACAACTTAAGGGAAAGGAGTTCTACATGAAGCGATGGAGCAATACGGCATCGGTCATGGCGCTCTGTGTACTCGTCGCCGCCCCCGTTTGGATGGGCGCCTGCTGCGCCGTAACCCGGGGACCTTCCGCGGAGGAACTGGCCGCGATGGAGGCGGCGCGTCAACAGGCGATCGCGGATTCGATCAGGGCGGTACAGGCTGAAGAGGAAGCCCGCCTGGCGGCCGAAGAAGAAGCCCGGCGCATAGCCGAAGAAGAAGCCCGCCTGGCAGCCGAGGAGGAAGCTCGCCGACTGGCCGAAGAGGAAGCCCGAAGGGCCGCCGAGGCCGAGGCCCTGCACCAGGAGATGATGTCGCTGGCCACCATCTACTTCGACTACGACCAGTCGTCCGTCCGGGAAGACCAGCGCGCGGTCCTGGATGAAAACGTCCGCAAGCTGCGGGAATACCAGCCCGAAGACAGGGTGGTGGTCGAGGGCCACACCGATGAACGGGGTACGATCGAATACAACCTGGCGCTGGGTGAACGGCGCGCCCAGGCGGTCAGGACTTACCTCCTGGATGCCGGCGTGGCGGAAGACCGCATCGATACCGTCAGTTACGGTGAAGAGCGTCAGGCGGTCATGGGCAGCGAAGAAAGCGCCCTGGCGCAGAACCGGCGCGTCGAGCTGAAGCGCCAGTAAGCGCTCCCGGGGGTATCCCGAGTCGTTGTAGCACTGCAATTGTACACAGGGGCGGCCTAATGTATGGGCCGCCCTTTTCTATTGTGCTTCCGGCAGGAACGCCTTCCAGTTTTCATAGATCATGTTGTGAATGGCCTCCTCCGGAAAAACGGGCAGGGAAGTGTTGCGTACGACGTCGTTCACCTTCCATTGGCCCGCAATGACCTGCGCCGGCGTGGCGGAGGGAAAGTCGGAGCCGAAGATAAGCTTGTGCTCCACGCCGTACTCCAGGGCGGACATGAAGGCCATGTAGTGACGAAGCGGGCGGTAGTGCAGGGCCGAAATGTCCGCGTAGAGATTCGGATGCTTCCGGATCAGCACCACGCATTCGTCTTCCCACGGGTGCCCCATGTGGGCGATCATCATCCGCAGGTCCGGGCAGGCCACCGCGATGTCCTCCAGCTGGATCGGATTGGCCCACTTGAGCGGGCCCGGCCGCACGAAGGAAGTGCCCTGGTGCCAGATGACGGGGATGTCCAGCGCTTCCGCCTTCTTGAACAGGGGAAGATGGACCGGGTCCTGCGGGTCGAAGTGCTGGTAGATCGGCGCGACCTTCAGCCCGCGCAGGCCAAGCTCGTTCACGTTGTATTCGAGTTGTTCGACGGCGTCTTCGTCGTTCGGGTCGACGGAGCACCAGCCGATGAACCGGTCCGCATGTTCCGCCACGAATCCGGCGACCAGTTCCTGGGGCACGTCCATCCCGCAGTAGGGCGCTTTCAGCCCGAACACCACCACCTTGTCGCAGTCTTCTGTCGCCTTCAGCAGCGTTTCGGGCGTGGAATCGAAAGCGTTTTTGTACTGATCCTCGTGGCCGGCGTAGTAGACGTCCTCGGACAGCCGCATCTTGGCCTTCTTGGCGGCGTAGGCGAATTCCACGAATTCATCGGACATATGGTCCGGGTACCACATCAGGTTGGTATGGATGTCGACTAGCATGGATGGCCTTCCCCGGTACTGGCGTGATGGTTGTCGTTGAATAGGAACGCGTGGATCATGTCCGCGGCTTCTTCCAGGTCGAAACAGGCGGTATCGACGGGGATCCCGGCTTCGTCGACGGCGGCCAGCAGGTCGCAAAGCCCCGGCCGCCCTGGTCGTGCACGCGTCCCGTTGCCGGCGCCGTCCTCCCGTCCTTGCCGTCCTTGCCTTGCCCGCGTCCCCTCGCCGGCGCAGTCCTCCCGGGCGAACAGGCGGATCGGCGTAGTATCCTCCGCAATGCCGCCGTTTTCCATGACCAGGATCCGGTCGGCCAGGCGGGAGATCAGGTCCATGTCATGCGTGATCAGGAACAGGGTCGTCCCCTTCGCTTTGCTGGCCCTGAAAATCGCCTCGACCTGCCGTACGCTATGCGGATCGAGTCCGGAAGTGGGCTCGTCGAGCGCGAGGACAGAAGGCTCCATGGCCAGGATTCCGGCGATCGCGGCCCGGCGTTTTTCCCCGCCGCTCAGTGTCAGGGGATGCCGGTGTGAAAACCGGCCTGGATCCAGGCCGACCCGCTCGAGCGCCCGGTGGACCACGGCCTGGATATCCGATGCCGCAACACCCGTTTGCCGGGGACCGAAGGCCACGTCGTCGAATACGGTTTCCTCGAACAGCTGGGCCTCTGGAAACTGGAAGACCAGTCCCACTTTCTGACGCAGCTTCCGCAGGTCGGTCTCCGGGGACGATACGTCTGCCCCCTCGACCCGAACCGTGCCCGTATCCGCCTTGAGAAGGCGATTGAGGTGCTGCACCATCGTGGACTTTCCCGAACCGTTCGGCCCGGTCAGCGCGACGCACTCACCGGGGAACACCCGCACAGTCACATCGCGCAGCGCGGGAATCTCCAGGGAAGTGCCGGGGGAGTAGGTATGGCACACCCGGTCGAAAGCGATAATGGGTGGCGTACCGTCCCTTCGGCGGGGCATAGATGACTCGGGTGCCCCGGGCGAACCGGGTGCCCCGGGCGAATCGGATACCCCGGGCGAATCGAATACCCCGGGCGAAACGAATACCCCGGGCGAATCGGGTGCTCCGGGCGAATCGGATGCCCCGCGCGAATCAGGCGCTTCGGGTGCCCTGTCGGCCAGCCACTGGACCAGAGGCTCCGGATGGTCGATGCCGGCCGGCACCGCGACGCCGCGCGTGCGCAGGCCGTCCGCGAGCCGTTTGGCCAGCGGTGCATCGAGCCCGTGCGCTGCGAGCAGGCCGGATTCCCGGTACACCTCCGCCGGCGTTCCCTCGGCGGCGACGTTCCCGTCCACCACCAGCGCGACGCGGTCCATCCGGACGGCTTCCTCCGGCGACTGCGTAATGAAGACCACGCTCAACCGGTATTCCTCCACGATCGACAGGAGCAGGTCGAGTATGTCCCGCCGGTCGCCCGGGTCCAGCGACGAGGTGGGCTCGTCGCAAATGAGGTACCGGGGGCGCATGGACGTCACGGCGGCGATGGCCAGGCGCTGCTTCTCTCCGCCGGACAACCTGTGGGGAGGATATTGGCGGTACTTTTCCAGGTTGAACCGTTTGAGGACCCACGCGACGCGGTCGTGGATCTCCGGGGAAGGCAGGCCGAGGTTTTCCAGTCCGAAGGCCACTTCCCGCTCCACCGTGGTCGAGACCAGTTGGTTGTCCGGGTTCTGGAAGATCATGCCCGCCCGTTGATGGATCGGCCACTTGTTCTCCGGATCCGCCGTGTCCAGGCCGTCCACCAGGACCCGGCCGGACCGGGGCACAATCAATCCGTTCAGGCATCGGGCGAGCGTACTCTTGCCCGATCCGTTGGGTCCAATCACGGCCAGACTGCCGGAATCGCCGATCTCAACGGACAGGCCATTCAGCGTGGGGACCTCGTCCCCCGACGGGAGATGGTAGCTGAAGGATACGTCTTCGGCGACGATCACGGCAAGGCGTCCAGATCCATGCGGCCGACGGCCTCGTGGACGGCCGCGTACACCTCAGCGAGCGGGATCCCCGCCTTCAGCGCGGCCTGACGGCAATCCTCGTATTCGGGGGTGTAACGTGTGGAATCCTCCTGCCGGACGATTTTGATCCGGATCGCGCCGAAGGGGGTCTCCGCCCTGGCCTCGCGACGGGGCAGCACGCTCCGGGTGACGGAGTAGCTTCTGAGGCCGATGGTTGTCGTTTCCTTGAAAATGAGCCCGGTCAGCCGGCCGGCCAGGTCGGTGGGCGCCAGCACGGTGAGCAGCACGCCCGGTCTGTTCTTCTTCATGATCACGGGCGTGAGAAAAGCGTCCAGCGCGCCGGCTTCGAGCAGCAGGTCCACGACATGGCCGTAGAACTGCGGATTCATATCGTCGATCTGCGACTCCAGGACCTGCACGGACGCTCGGTCGCCGGCCTGGGTGACTTCCCCCGTGCCGGTGACTTGCCCGATGGGGGCGATTTCCCCGATGCACAGTCGGACTATGTTACCATCACCTCGGTCGGCGTCGTTGCCGCCGCAGCCCACCGACCGCAGCGTGAAACCGGATCCGTGCATCGATCCCGCGGAAAGCGCGGTCAGTACGGCGCATCCCGCCAGGTCGACGGGGGCGCGGTCGACGGGCCGTACGGTTGTGCCCCGCATCAGGGCGGCGAGCAGGGGAGGCGTAGCATCGATTCCCGCGGCAAAGGGCAGCGCCTCGTGGTAGAGGGCATCGATACCGAGAAGATGAAGGGCGTTGCAGAGGACGAGGATGCGCGATACCGCGTGGCGGCCGCCCAGCGCGTCCCCCGCCGGTTCGTGTCCTGGTTCGTTGCCGGGTTCGTGACCCGGCTCGTGTTCCGGTTCGTGGTCGCTCGCGTGTCCCGGTTCGTGTCCCGGTGCCCCCCGGAGTTCGTTCACGTTCCGCTCGAGGTGGTCCGTTACCCGGCCGATGAGCGCGCCGGCCGGTGTGCCCGCTCCCCCATCCGGGATGGCCCGGCAGTCCTCGGGAACGGACGCGGCCAAGCAGGACAGGGAGGCGTACGTCAACTGCGTCTCGCCAAATCGCTCCCTGCTGACGCTGATCTCGCAGTCCACGCCGTGGTGGCGCTTCAAGGCCGCTACGATCTCCTCGCGGTCCGTACCTGCGTCGATCAGCGCCCCGAGCAACATGTCCGCGCTGAAGCCGGATAACTGGTCGAAATAACCCGCCACCGCCATTGGCCCTGCCGTCCTATTCGTGCTTCCGGTTTATGAGACTGGCCGGGCTATTCGTGCTTCCGGTTAATGAGACCGGCCGCATACCCGGCGTTGAACCCGCCGTCGATGTTCACCACCGTGACGCCCGAGGCACAGCTGTTCAACATGGCCAGGAGTGCCGCCAGTCCGTTGAAACTCGCGCCGTACCCCACGCTGGTCGGCACGGCGATCACCGGCCTGGAGACCATCCCCCCGACCACGCTGGGCAGGGCGCCTTCCATGCCCGCCACGACGATGAGCACCGCCGCGTTCATGATGGCCTCGTGATGGGAAAGCAGGCGGTGGATGCCGGCCACGCCCACGTCGAAGACGCGTTCCACCCGGTTGCCCAGGACCTGGGCCGTCACCGCGGCCTCTTCGGCCACGGGGATATCGCTTGTGCCCGCCGATACGACCAGGACCTCGCCGATGCCCTGGTCCTGCCAGTTTTCCTGGACCACGATCGTCCGGGCCGCTTCGTGATACTCCGCCGAGGGACACCGTGCCGTCACGGCTTCGTGCATGGCCGGGGTAGCCCGTGTGGCCAGCAGGTCGCTGCCTGATGCGACGATGCGCTCGGCGATCGCGGCTACCTGCTCATCGGTCTTCCCCGGACAGAAGATCACCTCGGGGAATCCGCATCGCAGCGCCCTGTGATGATCCACCCGCGCGTACCCGAGGTCCTCGAAAGGCATGGACCGCAGCCGCGTGGAAGCCTCGTCAACCGGCAGCTCCCCCGTTCGGACCTGTTCGAGCAGCTTCCTGATCTGCGATTCGTTCACGGGCTATTCACCGTCCAGGACTTCGATTCGTGCGCCCGAGGCATGGCGCTCCTGCTGCAGACGGGCCGCCGCCGCCTCGGCGTCGCGCATCACGCGAAGCACGTTGCCTCCGAGGATCTTCATGATGTCCTCGTCCGTGTATCCCCGCCGGATCAGTTCGGCCGTCAGATCTGGATAGGTGGATACGTCCTCCAGCCCCACGATAACCGTGGATATGCCGTCGTAATCCCCGCCGATGCCGATGTAATCGATGCCGATCGTCTGCCGGATGTGATCGATATGGTCGGCCAGCTGGGCGAGGGTGGCGGGCGGTGTGGGATTGGCCTCGTTCCAGGCGGCAATGCCGTCTGCCACGGATTCATCCGTACTGCCGGGCATCGACTCGAGCCGCGCACGTTCTTCGTTGCGTTTCACACCGTGCAGACGGGTTTCTTCCGAGATGTAGCCCGGTACAAAGGTGACCATGATTACTCCGCCGTTTTCGGCCAGTTGCACCAGGACGTCGTCCGGGACGTTGCGCACGTGGTTGCACACGGCAAAGGCCGAGGAATGGCTGAAGATGACCGGCGCCTCCGATACCGCGAGGACGTCACGCATGGCAGCCTCGGAAACGTGGGAGAGGTCCGCTAGCATGCCCAGGCGGTTCATCTCCCGGATCACTTCTTCTCCGAATTCCGACAGGCCGTCAACCCCGACGGTATCCGTGGCTGAATCGGCCCAGGGAATGTTGCGGCCGTGCGTCAAGGTCATGTAACGGACGCCCAGACGGTAGAACATGCGGAGGGCGCCGAGGGAGGAATCGATGGAATGGCCCCCTTCAATGCCGATCATGGACGCGATTCTGCCGGCCGCGAACGCGGCTTCCACTTCATCGGCCGTAGTGGCCAGTTGGAACGTGTCCGGGTACCGCGCGATCATCTGGTATACGATATCGATCTGCTCGAGGGTGGCCCGCGTCGCTTCCTTGCCCTGCATGGAAACGGGTACGTAAACCGACCAGAACTGCCCACCCAGCATGCCCTCGCGCAGTCGGGGGATGTCGGTGTGGAAAGCAGGCTGGGGCCGGTCGAGATCGATCGACCACACGTCCCGGTTCGCCTTCCTGCGGATCTGCCAGGGAAGATCGTTGTGGCCGTCGATCAGCGGGACTTTCGCGTGGAGTGCCTTCGCGCGTTCGACAGGATCTTCAGGCATGGGTTCTTCCGCCGGCGCGCACGCGGCGGTCAGCACGATGAAACAGAGACTGGTCAGCAACAGGGCGAATGAGTGCATGGTTCCTCCGGGGTGAAGCATGGGTTTATGCGAGTCCAGCGGTATCAGGCAGTTGTAGTGGCGACTCAGAAGTTGGACAACTTGTTCACCAGACAAGTCTCTGGGAAGTTTCATACGGCGATGACTTCGTCGCGGACCTGGTGCAATCTAATTACCTTGGGCGTACTCTGTCCGTCGAAATGGCATTGCACGGCCTCTCTGGCCATCTTCTTCAGATCGTCCCAGTCCTCGCCCTGGGTGAATATGCTGAATCCGAGTGCGCGTGCCTCGAAGCCGCCGTCATCGGACTCGATCACCTCGAAGATGATTTCTGTCATTACGATTTCTCCTGTCCTTCGAGTACTGATTTAAGCGGCCCATCGCCAATCACCGCCGCAATGCGATTAGTGAGGCGTTCCCTTAGTTCGATAGGGGTTTCCAACAAAATATGGTTGTCCTGACTGATGTCGAAATGAACGTCACCAACAGTGTCTTTAGAGCAGGAGGAGATCACGGGGATACCTCGCCCACGCGCAAACCCCGCTTCGTAATACACGCCTCCACAGTTTCCCTATGGCCACGAAACGCTTGGGAAGATGCCACGACGACGGCCGCCAATTCCGCAAGACGAGTGTATCCTTCAACTGTTACAATGAGGGCGATCGTAGCTTCGGTCGACGTTTCCAACCAACCTTTCCTGATCAAGTAGTCAGTCAGGTATTGCAACTCTTCTGAATCAACACTTTCTGTATATGCAAACATATCCGGCAAGAAATCACCCGCGAGGAATGCCCTGCCAATGTGCAATGTTTTTTTCTGAATGTACTTCAATAGCTCATCCGCGCGATCGTGGACGGATAAAGCAGGTCGCTGTATAATTGTTTCTATTTCATAGGAGCGGATTTCTGGGCACTCGTGGCCCAACCGTCGCTGCTCGATCAACCAGGTCGTCAGACGCGCCTTCGCATGATCATCAAGATCGGCGATCTTTTTTTCTGCTCTTTCAACCGGGTTGTAGCAATACCTGCCACCTGCACGGGGCGAAACTATACTGTAATGCGGGCCGTCTGCTGTTGCAGAATAGACGAAAGTCGCTGACGTTTCCCAGATTGGACAGGCGGTATGGTTCGCATTCATGTATGCACCTTGTCGATGTAACTACAAGATAACTTCCGCTTAGCTTAATAACGCGAAGTTACTTTCGACGTCAACTCATTTGATTTCTATACCTTTGCGGATTCCCGCCGCCGATCTCGCAGTAGATAACCGCAATGTCACTCAGCAGGATAAATGGGCACATTAGTCTCATGCTCCAGACAAGGCCTACCTAAACATTCAGGGAGAATGGGCGTGGTGGAAGAAGAGTAAGCGGGGTGCAGGACAGGACCATTGTCGTACAGACGATTGCAAGCCATAACATGTAGTCTCCTGCGTTGATACTGATCGAATTCTCATATTGCCAATCCCACCGCACCGGTATATTTTTCACTGGTCGCAATCATCCGATATCATCTTCCGAAGGAGTCTGCATGGCTGGTTTTACTATCCTCGCGCCCGGTGATCCCGACAATCCCGGTTCCAACCAGTACATCAGGGACGAACTGGAATCCATCGGCGCCGAGCTCAAGATACGTCCTTACGGCACGATCGAGGAGATGCTCGAGGAAGCCCGGGACGTGGACGGCTTCACCCAGGGCGGCCTGGTTTTTAACAGGGAACAAGTGGAACGTCTGCCCGAACGCATCCGCGTCGTAGGCGCGGGCGGGATCGGCGTGGACTTCATCGACGTGGAAGCGGCCACGGAGCGGGGCATCATCGTATACAACATCCAGGGTGTGTTCGAACGGGAAGTCGCCCAGCACGCCATGATGCTGCTGCTGGCCTGTGCCCGCCGGCTGATGATCATCAACCGGTCCATGCTCGAGGGCACGCCCGTCAGCCGGGGCACCATTCAACCGATTTACGATCAGACGCTGGGCCTGGTTTCCTTCGGGAACATCGGCCGGGCCATGGCGAAGATCGCCGCCGGATTCGATCTCCGCGTCATCGCCTGCGACCCCTTCGTCACCCAGGCTGACGCCGACCCCTGGGGAGTGACCATGGTGGACCAGGATACGCTGTTCAAGGAGTCGGACTTCGTATCCTGCCACGTGCCACTGGGGCCGGGAACCCATCATCTCATCGGGGAGCGGGACTTCCGGAACATGAAGCCTTCCGCCTACTTCATCAATACGGGCCGGGGAAAGGTCGTGGACGAGAAGGCGCTGATCCGGGCCCTGCGGGAAGGGTGGCTCGCCGGCGCGGGGCTGGACGTGCAGGAGCAGGAACCGCCCGCCCCGGACAACCTGCTCCGGTCGATGGAACAGGTGGTCCTCACGCCGCACTACGCTTCCGCATCGGAACGGGGCGGCGTGGAGCGCTTCAAGAAGGCCGGCAAGCAGCTGGTCACCATCCTCAGCGGCCGCTGGCCCGACGACGGCCTCGTAAACCCCGCCGTAAAGCCGCTCGCTGCCGAGAAATGGGGCATGCCCGCGGAATGACGGGTGAGCCGGGGATTAATCAGGTGACTCGCGGAGTGAATCGGGAATGAACGGGTGACCCGCGGAGTGACGGGGCGGAGGAAACGCAGTCAGTCGGTATTTCGGATGCGCCATGTTCTACGACACCGTGATCTTCGACGCAGCCGGTACGCTGGTTGGCCGGGATTCCCCCGATTTCTTCGAGGAATTCTTCGTCGTCGCGGCCGGTGAACTCGGCACCGCGATCACGCTGGACCAGGTGAAGGCGGCGCTTTCCAGGGCCATGAAGGAACCCCGGTTCAGCAAGCGCGACGGCCGCATGAGCACGCCGGAGCAGACGCGGCGGTACTTCCTGGATCTTTATGCCCACGTTTTCGCTACTGCGGGTATCGAGGGTGACCTGCTGCCCGGATTGCAACAATACTACGACCGGTTTCAGGACGGCAGGTACCTGGACGTGTACGGCGACGTACGGCCCACGCTGGAAAAACTGAAGGCCCGCGGTTTGCGTCTCGGCGTGCTGTCGAACTGGTCGGAACACCTCTCTCACGTGCTCAAGCGGCATGAATTGGACCGGTATTTCTCCTTTCTCGTGGTTTCCGCCGAAGCCGGTTGCGAAAAACCCGACGAGAGGATCTTCCGCATGGCCATTGACCGCGCGGAAGCGCCGGTCGACAGGATTCTCTACATCGGGGACTATCCGGAGGAGGACATCCTGCCGGCCGAGCGCGTCGGCCTGGACGCCCTGCTCATCGACCGGTACGAGAAGTACGGCCGCTATCGCCTGCCCTCCATCCGGCGGCTTACGGACGTTCCCGGGCTTATCGGCCTGTCTTAAAGCACGCGGCATGAAGGGAGACACACCATGAGCAACCAGCCGATCCGCGTCGGCGTGGTGGGCGTGGGACGCGGGAAGAGCTTCGCACAAAGCGCGTCCGGCGCCGTGGGCATGGAACTCGTCGCGCTGTGCGATACCTGGGAGGAGCGGTTGCGCGAGTTGGCCGGCGAACTGTCCGTCGCCGCGTACACCGACTACGACGCATTCCTCGCCCACGACATGGACGCCGTGGTCCTGGCCAACTACTTCCACGAGCACGCGCCGTTCGCCATAGAGGCCCTGCGGGCGGGCAAGCACGTCATGAGCGAGACCGCCTGCAACGGCACGCTCGCGGAGGGGGTCGCCCTCTGCCGGGCCGTGGAGGCGTCCGGCCGGATCTACATGCTGGCCGAGAACTACCCCTACACCGTATTCAACCAGGAAATGCACCGGCTCTATCGCGAGGGAGAGATCGGCGAAGTCACCTATGCCGAAGGAGAGTACAACCACCCCATGTCACGGGACGCGAGCCTGCGCATTTCGCCGGGGTTCGACCACTGGCGTGCGTGGATCCCATCCACCTATTACTGCACCCACGCCCTGGCGCCACTGGTATACATCACCGACACGCGGCCGGTCGGCGTGAACGCCCTGGCCATCGCCCGGCCCGAGCGCACCCTCACCCTCAGGAGGGGAGATCCCGGTTCCGTCATCCTCTGCCGTATGGACAACGGCGCGGTCTTCCGGCTCTTCGGACTCGGCCTGCCCGGCCACAGCAACTGGTACCGCGTGCACGGAGAGCGCGGCGCCATGGAGATCACCCGGGGACCGGGGTACTTCGGACCCGGTGAGGTGCGAGTGTGGCATGAGCCTTGGCACCTGGAGCCCGGGGAGGAAGCGGAACGGGTCTACAGGCCGGACTGGCCCGAGCACGGCGATCTCGCCCGCGAGGCCGGCCATGGCGGCGGCGACTTCTGGACCAGTTTCCATTTCGCCCGGGCCATCCGTTCTGGCGAACAACCCTTCCTGGACGTGTACCGCGGCGTGGCCATGTCATCCGTGGGCATCCTGGCCTGGAAGAGCGCGCTGGAAGACGGACGTCCCTTCGAAGTGCCCGATTTCAGGGATGAGGCCGCCCGGGAACCCTGGGAGAACGACCACTGGTCGCCCTGGCCGAAACATGCCGGTCCGGGCCAGCCTCCGCCCAGTATTCTGGGCCGTCGCGAACCGGATCCGGAGCACGTCCCGTACGCGCTGCGCGTCTGGAAGGATATGGGTTACGAAGGGTAAAAAAGGCTTGCGTTTTCAGGGTCCGTCGGCTATTTTAGGACGGCTTTGGAAGGTCGCGACCCCATCGTCTAGCCTGGCCAAGGACACCGCCCTTTCACGGCGGCAACACGGGTTCAAATCCCGTTGGGGTCATGTATTACAACCGGAAATGGCAGAGGGGGTTGCGTACATGCGCAATCCCCTTTTCGCTTGTCGTGCCAACCGGTGGAATCACTGGCCGAAGGGTTCGACCCGGATGACTTCGATCGTGGCGGCCGGGGTGAATTGCCAGACCGCGACGAAACCCGTGGCCAGATCGCCGTTTGCGTCCCAGTCCAGGGGCATGGCCGCGCCTTCGTAGTTGATCGCGCCGCCGTCGGCCAGGATGCGCAACCCGTTTGCGATGCTGCTCGCCTCGGCAATAACGAGTTCGCCGGGTGGCCTTCCGATCGTCCGCAACTGGTCCCGGATGGCCGTACCTTCCAGCCTTCCCGCCGCCTGGGCCGCCAGGGCCAGCGCCACGGTTGCGTCAAAGGTCTGCTTCACATAGGGGAATGGTGGAGGATTGCTGCCGAAGGCGCTTTTGTACCCGTTCTCCCACGCGATCGCCGAGGGCGTGTCCTGAGAGGAACCGGGCGACGTACCGATCATCCCGGCGAGGTGCTCGGGACCGATGGACCGGATCAGGTCCAGGCTGCGTCCGGTGGGGCCGAAGACAAATACGTCGTAGAAGCCGTTGTCCAGCGCTTCCTGCACGATGGTTTCCTGCTGGGGTTGAAAAGCGAGAACGATCAGCGCCTGCGTGTCTTCGAGGACGCCCTTGCTCTCTTTGAGCTCCTCCACGAGGGTCGTCTTTTCGGGATCCGCCGCGACCCGGATGAGCTTGCCTTCCCAGGCATTTTCGAAAGCGTCCGCAATGCCCCGGCCCCAGACGTCGTCGCGGTAGATCATGCCCACGTTGCCGTATCCCAGTTCCAGCGTGATCTTTGCGAGGACCGGCCCCTGGTCGAGGTCGGACAGGGTGGTGCGAAACAGGAAATCATTATCCATGGCGGTCGTGAGCATGGGAGATGAAGAGGCCGGAGAGATCATGGGAATGCCGGCGTCCGCGACCACTTCGTCCACAATGGCCAACGTCGAGGAACTCGCCCAGGCACCTACGATCGCGTGGACGCCCTCCTTCTCGATAAGGTCCATCGCCTCGGCTACCGCCGTTTCGGCGTTCAACTCCGTATCGGCCACCACGCCCTCGACCGGTTCTCCGAGCACACCCACCTCGTTGACGTGCGCTATCGCCATTTCGAATCCCCGCCTCATGAGGACGCCGTGTTCCGAACCACCTTGCGACAGATCGATCAACAGCCCGATCTTGAGCGCGGGCTGTTCGACCGGCTCAGGCGGTTCAGGCGGTTCGGGCGATACCGGGTCCTCACTGCCGCACGCCAACAGGAAGGTAATCATCAGGACGATCGACAGCCAGGGCCCCCAGGAGAAGATCGATCCTCGCATTCCATGCATCTTCATGCCTCCCGCGCTTCGAAGCGCATTCCTTCGGGTATGTCCATGTCCGGTTGCGGGTTTCAAATCCGTGACAATGTAGATATACTGCGAACCGTTTACGCTGTCATCCCTTTTCTTATCTGTTGCGCCATCAACAACTTGGGTGGCATTGGGCACTGGCTGAATTGCCTTGCCGGTTCGCTGCCGGCGGAATACATTCAATCCCATGCCCGACCATGCCGCCGATTCCCCGAAACCGGCTGACAACGAGGTCCCGCCCTCCCAGGTCCTCCGTCACGTCTGGGCCATCGCCTGGCCCGTCGTCGTCGCTTCGCTGATCGACGCCACAGAAGGTCTCATAGACATCTACTTCGTGGGATTCCTGGGCCCCGCGGCGATTTCCGCCATCGGCATGAGCCGGCAGATCGTATTCATCGTCATGGTCATGGCCATTTCGATCACCGGAGGGACGCGGACGCTGGTGGCCCAGTACTACGGGGCGGGCCGTCACGACGACGTGAGCCGGACGGGCCAGCAGGCGATCCTGATGGGCACTTACCTGGCCCTGGGCCTCGCCGCCGTCAGTATCGTGCTCACGCGGCCCGCGCTGGTCCTGCTCGGTGCGCCGGAAGAGGTCATTACCCACGGCATACTCTTCCTTAGGCTCTACTTCGCGGGCATGCTTTTCATGATTCTCAACTACGTGATGAGCGCCATCTTCGGGGGCGTGGGCGACACCCGCACGCCGCTGAAGATCTCCGTCATCGTCATCATCGTGAAGTGCGTGACCTCCTACGCGTTCATCTTCGGCGCCTGGGTAGTGCCCGCGCTCGGTGTGGCCGGCGCGGCCGTGGGCATGATCGTCTCGCGGCTGGCGGGATGCGTCATCGGGCTGGCGATCCTGGTCCGGGGCCGCGGCCAGGTGCGCCTCTCGAGGAAATGGCGCGTCAAGCCGGACTGGAACATCATGTCCCGCATGCTCGACATCGGCCTGCCCTCCGGTGCGTCCGGCTTCTTCCGCAACGGCGCGCGCGTGCTCCTGTACCGCGTTATATCGGGCGTAAGCCGCCCCACGGCCGCCATTGCGGCCCTGACCGTGGGTTTCCAGATACGCCTCTTCGCGATCATGCCCGCCCTGGCCTTCTCGGTCGCGGCGAACTCCCTGGTCGGACAGCGGCTGGGTGGCCGGCAGATCCGGTCGGCGGAGCAATACGGCGGGCAGACGATCCTGCTCTGCATGATCGTTATCGGGGCCGGCTCGGCCCTGATCTGGGTTTTCGCCCAGGGGATCGCGGCCGTATTCACGACGGACGAGACGGTCCTGGGCATCAGTTCGGTCATGCTGCGTTTCTTCGCCATCGCCCAGGTCTTTTCCGCGCTGTCCATCGTGGCCAGCGGCGTGCTGGCCGGTGGCGGCGAGACCCGTCCGTCGCTGTACTACACCCTCTTCTCCCAGTGGGGCATCATGCTCGTGTTTTCCTACGTCCTCGCCTTCCCCCTCGGACTCGACGTGACGGGCATCTGGATCGCCTGGCTCGCCGCGGCGATTCTGCAGGGCCTGCTCACACTCAGGCGCTTTTTCAAGGGAACCTGGAAAAGGGCGGTGGTTTGAGGGAAATGCGAAAGGTCAGTCCGGGCTGCGCAGCGTCCTGATGCCTTCGGCGGCGCCGTCCGGATGCCTGAATACGGCCGTGGCGGCCACCAGGACGTTTGCGCCCGCCGACACGACGGCCGGTGCGGTTTCGGCATTCACGCCGCCGTCCACCTCCAGGTCGCACGCGATCTCCCGGTCCGTCAGGGTTTTTCGTATCTCGCGGATCTTCGGCAGGACGGACGTGATGAACCGCTGGCCCGAGAACCCCGGGTTGACGGACATGACCAGAACGAGATCGAGTTCGTCGATGATCCCGTCGAGGACCCGGGCGGGCGTGGCCGGATTCAGGGCGACCCCGGCCTGTTTGCCCCGCTCCCGGACGGACTGGATTACGCGGTGCAGGTGGACCGTATTCTCCTGGTGCACGATGATCACGTCTGCCCCGGCTTCCAGGAAGACGTCGACATAACGGTCCGGTTCCTCGATCATCAGGTGGGCTTCCAGCGGGAGATCCGTCAGCGAGTCGATAGCCTCGACGATGAAGGGTCCCATGGAGATGTTCGGGACGAACCGGCCGTCCATGACGTCGATGTGTATCCGGTCCGCGCCCGCGTGCTCCACGGTCCGGACCTCATCAGCCAGGCGGGTGAAATCCGCCGACAGGATGGACGGAGCGATCTGGATCATGGCCCTCCCCCGGTTTTCTTCTGCTCCACGTGACCGCCGAACTGGTGGCGCAGGGCGGAAAGCACTCGCATGGCGTAGGACTGCTCCTGCCGCGACTGGAACCGCGTGAAGAGCGATGCCGTGAGCACGTGGGCGGGCACGTCCTCCTCGATGGCCGTCTGCACCGTCCACCGTCCCTCCCCGGAGTCCTGCACGTATCCGGAGTAGTCTGAGAGGTCCTTGTCCTCGCGCAGGGCGATTTCCAGCAGATCCAGCAGCCAGGAACTGACCACGCTACCGTGGCGCCAGACCTCGGCGATGTCGTGCAGGTCCAGGTCGTACCGATGGCGCGGGTCCACGCGGTCGGAACCCGATTCACGCAGGATTTCCAGGCCCTCGGCAAAGGCCTGCATCATGCCGTATTCGATCCCGTTGTGGATCATCTTGACGAAGTGTCCCGCGCCGGCCGGTCCCACGTGGACGTAGCCCCTGCGAGCCGTCGAAGGAGGTGCGCCGGCCGAACCCGGTGCGTCGCCGGATTCATAACCGGTGACCTGCCCGGTGTCCTGACCGATGTCACGCCCGTCGTCCTGCTGGTCGTCCTGCCCGTCGTCCTGCCCGTCGTCCTGCCCGGGACCGGGCGCCATGGTTTCGAACAGCGGGGCCAGGCGCTCGACGACCTCCGCCGGTCCCCCGATGGTCATGCAATACCCCCGCTCGAGGCCCCACACGCCGCCGCTCGTTCCCACGTCGACATAGTGCAGGCCCCTGGCGGACAACCGGTCCGCGCGGGCTACGTCGTCCTTGAAGTAGGTGTTCCCGCCGTCAATGACGGTATCGCCGGGAGACAACAGTCCGGACAGTTCATCGACGGCCCGTTCCGTGGCGTCGCCTGCCGGGACCATGATCCAGACCGACCGTGGCGGGTGGAGCGAGGTTACGAGATCGTGGAGGGTCGAAGCGCCCGTGGCGCCGGCTTGCTCCGCCTGGCCGACCGCTTCGCCGCTGTGGTCGTACACGACGACTTCGTGCCCGCCGCGCAACAGCCGCCGCGTCATGTTGCCGCCCATCCGGCCGAGTCCGACCATGCCCAGTTGCATGCGATTCCGTTCGATGGCGCCGATCAAGCGGGCTGCGGCAGTTTCCGTTCGATGGCGCCGATCAGCTTCACGAAGGGGTCCACGAATTTCCGCACCCCTTCCTCGACGAGTTGCTCCGAGACCCGGTCCATCGAAATCCCGGCTTTCTCCACACCGGCCATGATCGACCAGGCTTCGTCGACACCGGACTCGAGGGTATCGGCCAGGTGCCCGTGATCGCGGAAAGCGCCGAGTGTTTCATCGGGCAGGGTATTGACGGTGTGCTTCCCGATCAATTCCTCGACGTAAAGCACGTCCCGGTATTCGGGGTTCTTGGTGCTCGTGCTGGCCCACAGCAGCCGCTGCGTCCTCGCACCCCGTTCGGCCAGCGCGGACCAGCGCGGTGACGCGTAAATCGTCTTGTACCGCTGGAAGGTCGTCTTGCCGTTTGCGATGGCCGTCTTGCCGGTCAAGTCCAGGATCGCGGCACGTTCACCGGGATTGCCCGCCCGTTCCGCCCGTTCGGCCAGCAACGCGTCGACGAGCGTGTCGATGCGGCTGATGAAGAAGCTGGAAACACTCGCTATGCCGCTTATGTCTCCACCCGCGGCAAGACGGTCTTCCAACCCGCTGATATAGGCGTCGGCCACGGCCTCGTATACTGATCGCGAGAACATCAGGGTCACGTTGACGTTCATCCCCTCGCCGATCAGTTGGCGCACGGCCGGTACGCCGGCCTCCGTCGCCGGCACCTTGATCATGACGTTCGGGCGGTCCACGGCCTTCCACAGCCGCCTGGCCTCCTCGATCGTACCGGCGGTGTCGTCCGCCAGTTCCGGGGACACCTCCAGGCTCACGAAGCCGTCGGCGCCGCCGGTCGCTTCGTACACGCCGGCCAGGTGGTCGGCGGCTTCGCGGATGTCCGAAATGGCCAGGGCCTCGTAGATTTCCAGAGCGGTCCGGTTCGCCGCCGCCAGCCGCTCGATATCCGCGTCGTAGTCCGTACTTCCCGCAATGGCCTTCTCGAAAATGGCCGGGTTCGAAGTCATGCCTTTGAGGCCGTCTTCCTCGATCAGTTTCCTCAACCGGCCGGAGTACATCAGTTCCCGGCTGATGCTGTCCAGCCAGAAGCTCTGGCCGTGCCGTTCGAGCTGGATGAGCGGATTTGCCATGTCGGATTCCTTTACCGGCCGAACGCTCGAGCGCAGTCCGTGCCTCCGTGCCGTGGACTCAGGGTATCAGTACGATCTTTCCATAGGCGCCGGGTTCCATGACGGCAATATGGCCCTGCGCCGCGTCTTTTAACGGGAACTCTTTGCCGACCACCGGATTGAGCGTGCCGTTCTGCAGGCCGGCGTACAGTCCGGCGTGGATACCGACCAGATCTTCCGGAGACGCCAGCAGCAGGACCATGCCCAGGATACTGGCATCCCGCGCCATGGCGTCCCTTGGATTTATCTCGATGACGCCCCGGTTGCCGATGACGACGACCCGTCCGCCATAGGCCAGCATGTTCAGATCCTTGTCCAGATTGACGTTGGCCAGCATTTCCATGATCACGTCGACGCCCAGTCCGCCGGTAATCTCCATGATCTTGTCCGTATAGCCTGGAACGTTGTGGTCCACCACGTGATGGGCGCCCTGTTCCTCCACCAGCGCAGCGCCCTGTTCCGATCCGGCGGTGCCGATGACCGTCATGCCCGCGGAACGGGCCATCTGAACGGCCGCGATCCCCACGCCGCCGCTCGCGCCGTGGACCAGGACGGTCTCGCCCGCCTTCCCTCCGGCCCGCTGGAACAGCCCTCTCCACGCTGTCGCGTAGGGGATGTATACCCCCGCGCCCTGCGTGAAGGAAACGTTGCCGGGCAGTGGATACACCTGGTCGGGCGAGCACAGGGCATGCGACGCATAGGAACCGGTAAGGGTGCCGGCCAGGTACACCCGGTCTCCGACAGAAACATGGGCCGCGCCGTCGCCCACATCGGCGACCGTTCCGGCGCCGTCCATACCCGGCGTGAAGGGCAGATCGGGTTTCATGGCATAGGTGCCCGCCCGGATATAGGTGTCCACCGGGTTCACGCCGGCGGCCCGAATGTCGACCAGGATCTGTCCGGGGCCTGCCTGAAGATCCGCGCCGGTTTCGAGGTTCATCACCTCGGGACCGCCGAATTCGTGAATGCGTATCGCTTCCATTTGCGTCTCCTCGATGCTGCAATCAGCCACAGAGTTGTTCGATGACTTCGTAGAGAATCCTCGGACCTCGTTCCATGTTCTCCACGGAGATCCGTTCGTCGTTGCCGTGGATACGTCTGAGCTCTTCGTCGATCAGCAGAAAGGGCATGAAGCCGTAGCAGTGGATCCCCAGCTCGCGGAAATAGTGGCTGTCCGTGAAGCCGGACAGAATGTTCGGTACGACCTCCACGCGCTCGTGGTGCCGGGAAACGACCTCGCGAACCGTTTCCACCAGGGGCGAATCGAAGGGCGATGACGTGTTCCCGAAGTTCAGCAGGGTCTCTATTTCGATCCCGTCGTCGCCAACCACCTGTTTCAGCTCCTGGACGAAGTGTCCGGGTTCTTCCCCCGGAAGCAGCCTGCAGTCCAGTTCGGCCGTCGCCGCCTGAGGTATGATATTGATTTTGTCACTGCCCTGCAACATGGTTATCGAGATGGTATTGCGCAGTATCGCGGCGTGATGCTGGTTGCGAAGCAGGTCCGCCAGGAAACGGCGGTCCCGGACGGACTCCCGGATGTTCGCGAACCGCTGCCGGTATCCGTCTTTCTGCAGGTGGGCAATACCTTCAAAGTACCGTTCGGCCGCGTCCGTCACCTTGATCGGCGGCGTGTACGCCATGATGGCGCTCAAGGCGCGGATGAGCCGGTTGACGGCGGAATGGGGCTTGGGGCGGGAACCGTGGCCGGGTTCGCCGCGGGCGATCAGGCGGACCCAGCAGGGCGACTTCTCGGTGATGTCGATGGAATAGACGGCCCTGCCGTTCTCCAGGCGTCCCTTGCCGCTCTCGTTGATCAGGAACTCCGCGTCCGAGACGAGTTCCGGGCGGTTCCGGGTGATCCACCGGGCGCCGGCCGATCCGCCGGCCTCCTCGTCGGCGGTTACGAGAAAGATCACGTCCCGCTTCAAAGGAAAACGATTCCGGTGCAGCGCGAGGAAGACCACCAACTGCGCGATGCCCAGGTTCTTCATATCGAGGGCGCCACGACCCCAGACGTAGCCGTCCCGGACCTCGCCGCCGAAGGGATCTACGGACCAGTAACGGCGGTCGGCGGGCACCACGTCGCTGTGACTCAGCAGCACTACGGCCCGCTTCGTGCCGTCCCCTTCCAGCCTTGCGTAGAGATTGGAGCGTCCCGGGGCGGACGCGTAGACCTGGCAATCGATGCCTTCTTCGGTGAGAATGCGGCTGAGGAAGTCGGTCGCGCGATCCTCGTTCCCGGGGGGATTCGTCGTGTCGATCCGCAGGTATTCGCCCAGCAGTTGTACGGCTTCCCGCCCCAACGCGTTCCAGTCCAAGGTCCTATATGCTCCCTTCGGGTTGTACCGCCTGCCGGATCACGGCGATGGCGGCGAGATCGCCCACGGCGTCTCCCAGTCCGGCGGGCACGACCCGCACTGTGCCGTATACGCGCGGCCAGGTTTCGCGGCGGAGGTACGCGCGGATGGGTTCCAGCAAAAGGTCCTGTGCCTTGACCAGGATGGTGCCGATGACGATGACCTCCGGGTTCAGGATATTCACGATGTTC
The DNA here is from genome assembly GCA_022822725.1 of Candidatus Latescibacterota bacterium. Taxonomy (GTDB): domain Bacteria; phylum JAAXHH01; class JAAXHH01; order JAAXHH01; family JAAXHH01; genus JAAXHH01. The sequence continues at coordinate 89,199 of JAJEAN010000006.1, read as the reverse complement.
CCCAGTCCGACGGCCATGTACCGCGCCGTCTCGTCCACGATTTCCCGTGCGGCGGGATCGTCCTGCCTGGCAGCGTCCATGACGGTCTCCGCCGTGATGCATGCCGGGTCGCCGCCGGCCAGATCGACCATGCGCGATCCGGGCCGCGCCCGCGCCTTCTCCCGGGCCCGTCTGGCGATCGATGGCCCCGAACACAGGGCTTCCAGGCAGCCGCGCTTTCCGCAACCGCAGGCCGGACCGTTTTCGACGATGGTCATGTGCCCTACTTCGCCGGCCGTGTCGTTCGGGCCGCGGAAGAGCCGGCCGTCGAGTATGATGCCGCCGCCGATACCGGTGCTCATGGTCATGTACACCATGTGCCGGCAGCCCCTACCGGCCCCGAAGGACCATTCCGCCAGGGCACTGGCGTTGGCATCGTTTTCGACGTAAACCGGCAGCGAGAGCGCGCTTTCCAGCCACGCCTTCAGCGGTACCTCGTCCCAGCCCGGCAGGTTGGGCGGCGCGTAGACCACGCCGGTTTCCGTGTCCAGGGGACCGCCGCAACTGACGCCGACACCGGCCAGTTCCGCCGGGGAGAGCGTTGCATGCGCCATGGCTTCGCGGGACATGTCCGCCAGCGATGCCACCACGGCCCGCGGACCCCGTTCGGCTTCGGTCGGACGCCGGATCTTGTGCAGGATCTTCCCGTCCCGGTCGGCGACGGTCACGGCGAGCTTGGTGCCGCCGATGTCATGACCCAGGAGGTACGTGGCGTTCCGGTCTGGCTGGGACATAGTCGCGGGTCGAAGCGTTCGTCCTGGCTGGGTACAGTCGCGGGCCGGCGCATGAATCACCGGGGTTTCGCGGACGTTTTCCGGCTATCCGAAAATCATGCTGATATTATAGTCCGCGGGCGGGTTGTGTCAACTGCTTTCAGCCGGGTCGCGATGCCGCACCGTGCCACTAAAAACTGATTGACAGCGACCGGCCGTCCCGGGCATTTTTGCAGGAGTCGGACGGCCGCTTTCCATCACGGGCGGCCCTGGTCTCAGGCGCGGTTCCGCGGCCGATCCATGGCTCGCCGGAGGAAAGGGAGGAGGACGGCATATGTTGGATACCAAGATTCTGTGGATGTGGCTGCACGTACTGGGCGTCGTCTTGTGGGCGGGGGGGTTCTTCTACGTCCTGGTCGCGCTCACCCCGGCGCTTCGGTCGGGCAGGGCGTCGGAGGAACGCGTGGAGATCATGCGCCGGACCGGCGCCATATTCCGCCGGGTATCCTGGACGGCGATCGTCATCCTGGTCGTGAGCGGTTCGTTCAGCCTGTACAACCGGATCATGGACGGGGTGGCCGCGCGGGCAATGTCGTCCCAGCCCGAGCTGTATCCGCTGCTTCCGCCGGGGTACGAAGCCCTGATGACCGTCAAGCTTCTGATCGTGATCGCGTTGATCGTGCACCATGCGGTCCGGCTCCTGGAACCACGGGTACTCGAAGACGGCAGCATCGGATTCAAGTCCAGGGCTTCGGGCATCGTGGGCGCCGTGCTCTTTGCCGCGGCGGTGCTGCTGGGCCTGATCCTGCTGACCATGAACGTCTCCGTCTGAGCCTGCGTCCATGAAGGACTTCATCGCCCTGACCAAGCCCGGCCTGGTCCTCATGCTGGTGCTGACCACCTGCGTCGGGTTCTACCTGGGGTCCGACGGACCGGTGGAATGGCTGCGGCTGCTGCACACGCTGGCCGGAACCGCCCTGGCGGCCGGGGGCACGCTCGCCCTGAACCAGTTCATGGAGAGAGACCGGGACGCCATGATGCGGCGGACCCGGAAGCGTCCGCTGCCCGCCGGGAAGCTGCGGCCCGTGCAGGCCCTCGGGTTCGGCGCGGCCATCACGGTGGCGGGCCTGGTGTACCTGGCGCTGGTGGTGAACGTCCTGAGTTGCGTGGTCACCGCGCTGATCACCGCCACCTACCTGTTCCTCTACACGCCGCTCAAGCACCGGACCACGCTGTCGACCGTGTTCGGCGCCGTCCCGGGCGCGTTGCCCCCGGTGACCGGCTGGGCGGCCGCCCGAAACGAACTGGGGATGGAGGCCGGCGTCCTGTTCGCCATCCTCTTTCTCTGGCAGATGCCCCACGCCCTCGCGCTGGCCTGGCTCTTCCGCGAAGACTACGCCCGCGCCGGGTTCCAACTGCTTCCCGCCGTCGATCCGGACGGCCGGTTCACGAGCGTGCAGATCCTGATCAACTGCCTGGCCCTGACCGCCTTCAGCCTGGTCCCGACCATACTGGGCATCTCGGGCGTCGTCTATTTCTACGCTGCCTTCGCGGCCGGACTGGGACTGCTCGCTTTCGCCATACACCTGACCGTGACCCGGACCCTTGCATCGGCGAGGAACCTGTTCATCGCGTCGCTGGTGTTCCTGCTGGTTCAGTTCTCCGTGATGGCCTATGACAAGGTGTAAAGCATGCTGGAGATAACGGATCTGCCCCTGGTGAACGCCTGCCTGAATTCGACCAGCGCGGCTTTCCTGGTCGCGGGCTACATCAACATCCGGAAACGGAACGTCGCCGCGCACAGGACGTGCATGCTGGGTGCGGTCGCCGCGTCCGTACTGTTTCTCACCACCTATCTGATTTACCACTTCAACCACGGAAGCACGCCCTTCACCGGCGAGGGATGGACCCGTTACGTCTATTTCACCATACTCATCAGCCACACGATCCTGGCCACGGCCATCGTGCCCATGGTCGTGCTGACGCTGCGCCACGCGCTGAAGGGACGTTTCGACCGCCACGCGCCGCTGGCCCGATGGACCCTGCCGATCTGGCTGTACGTGTCCGTCACCGGCGTGCTGGTGTACCTGATGCTTTACCAATGGCAAGGCTAGGTGCCTGACATGGCCGCTGTTCCGGTACGCAGATTGACGCTGGCCGCGCTCTCGATCGCGCTCGTGACGCTGGCGACCGTGATCATACGCATCCCCAATCCGGCCACGCAGGGATACATCAATCTCGGCGACGCGCTGCTGTTCACCCTCGCCCTCGTCTTCGGATGGCGCATCGGCGGTCTCGCGGGCGGGGTCGGATCCGCCCTGGCCGACGCACTGGGCGGCTACTTCATCTGGGCGCCCTGGACGCTCGTCATCAAGGGGATCGAAGGGGTCCTGGTCGGAACGATCGCGTTCTGGGGTACCCGGGGCGGAAGCGATACTCCGGTAGGTCGAATTCCCGGCCGGATCGCGGCCTTCGCAGCCGTACTGGCGGGCGGCGCCTGGATGGTTGCCGGATACTACCTGGCCGGATCGGTCCTTTTCGGCGGCGTCGCCGCGCTGACGGAGATCCCGGGCAACCTGGTCCAGGCCGGCGCGGCGGTCGTGGTGGCCCTTCCCCTGTCCGTCCTGTTGAGAAACGCCTTGAAACGGAGTGATTATGGACCTCACGCACCTCGATGAAAAAGGACGCGTCCGCATGGTGGACGTGACGGAGAAACCGGTTACGGATCGGCGCGCGGTGGCCTACGGAGAACTCCGGTCCGCGACGGAGACGATCCGGAAGATCTCCGCCGACGAGATGGGCAAGGGCGACGTGCTGACCACGGCGAAGATCGCGGGCATCTCGGCGGCCAAGAAGACGGGCGACCTCATCCCCATGTGCCATCCCATCCCGCTGACCCACGTGGAGATCGACATCACTCTGAACGAGGACGCGGGCAGGATCGGCCTCCTGGCCACGGCCGTCGCGTCCGGCAGGACCGGCGTGGAAATGGAGGCCCTCACGGCCGTCTCCGTGGCCGCCCTGACCATCTACGACATGTGCAAGGCCGTGGACCGGACCATGGAGATCGCCTCCATCCTGCTCGTCGAGAAGGAGGGCGGCAAGTCGGGTACGTTCAAGCGGCCGGGGTGGCCGGGGTGGACGGGCCAATGAGCGATCAACCGAAAATCGGGTGTTTCCGGCTCGTATTCGCTACCTTTGTCGGATGCGGCCTTGCTTTGATACTGTGCGGCGGTTAGGCCGTAGTCAATAGGCTATGACTTATACAATTCCGGGAAGTAGGTTTCATAGAAGCCACGATCTCTGGTAAGAAAGGCGTCAGCCGAGACCATTGCGTGGGCGCCGATGAGGAAGTCGGTGATAATCCTTTCCCTGGGCCCACCCGCTCGCCGGTACCGCATCCAGCGCATCCCTGCTTCGTACGCAGTTTCTGTATCGATGGGGGACGATCTCGCCCCAATCTCCCGCAAGGCGCCATCCAGTGTTTCCCGGTCCTCGAAAGCCGGAACCAGTTCCGCGTATACCACATCGCACACGAGAATCGCGCCTCTGTCAAAGGCATCACGCAGCGCTTCCCTGGACTGTGATCCATACAGTCTGTCTGTGTGAAACACGTCCACCAGGATGTTTGTGTCGACAGCGGTAATCATCTTCCCCTGATTTCTTCGATGTACTCGTCGGTATTTCCGCCACTGCCCAGAATGCCGTAGACTCGGTCCACCGGATGTTGGGCCGTCGCACGCTTCTGTATCAGCAGTCCCTTATCAGTAGGCGTGATCACCACTTCGACGTCACAATGCATACCAAATCGGTCTCTCAACCGTTTCGGTATGGTAATCTGTCCACGTTCGGAAATTTTCATATTACCTCCATATGAAAATCATACTTGTAAAATTCATAATATAACTAACCTTCATCATACTGGTTTGTCAACCCTGTTCCGAATCTTTCCAGTACTTTATTGGTCGACTATCGACGTTTTTTCTTGACGAACTCTTGAACCTGCCTATATTGCGTTCGTGCAAGAATGGAATAATAATTCTGAAAAACAGATAATTATTAATCAGGTCGAACATGAACGCCAAGCATCAGCGCCAGGGCACCATTCGATCGCTCATCGAGCGGGGCCACTTCCACACGCACAAGGAGGTGATCGCGGCCCTGCACACGGAAGGGATCGACGTCAATCAGGGCACGCTTTCCAAGGATTTCAAGGAACTGCATGTCATCAAAACGCGTCTTTCGGACGGCCAGTACAAGTACGTGATGCCGCGCTACTACTCGTTGGAGACGCAGGACGAACTGGTCGAGCGGGAGATCCGGGATTTCGTCGTCAGCGCGGACGACGCGATGAACCAGGTCGTCCTGCAGACTTCCGCGGGTCACGCTTCGGGAGTGTGCGAGGCTATCGACCAGGCGGAATGGCCTGAGATCGTGGGCAGCGTCGCGGGCGAGAATACGATTCTCCTGATCACGAAGTCGACCGCCCAGGCCAGGAAGACGCTAAAGCGCGTCAAGGCCATCATGAAGGAAAAGAGGGAAGGTACATGATTAATCTGGGCATCATCGGCGCCACGGGATACACGGGCATGGAACTGTACCGGCTGGCGTCGCGTCATCCCGGCATCGAAGTCGTTTTCGCCACGTCTGAACAGTACAGCGGTCAGCAACTTGGGGAGGTCTTTCCCCGGGTCGATCCGGACCGGGACACCACGCTGAGATCCCTGGACGACATCGCCGAAGTGCCGGCGGACGTGGTTTGTTTCTGCACGCCGGACGGGGTGGCCATGGACCGGGCCGGCGCCTTCCTGGACCGCGGCGTGCGCGTCGTGGACGTCAGTTCCGACTTCCGGTTCGACGATGCGGAGGTATATACGTCCTGGTACAGCCGCCCGCACACGGCGCCGTCGCTGCTGGATTCGGCAGTTTACGGGATTCCCGAGCTGAACCGCGATCGCATCAGGGAAGCCGATCTCGTGGGCAATCCCGGTTGCTATCCCACCGGCGTGATCCTCGGCCTGGCTCCGCTGCTCAAATCGGGCGCGATTGACGCCGGGCAGATCATCGTGGACGCCAAGTCGGGTGTCAGCGGCGCCGGCCGGGGCCTGAAGCTGCGCAATCTCTACGTGGAGGTAAACGACAGCATCACGCCCTACAACATCGGCCATTCGCACCGCCACGTGGGTGAAATAGAGCAGGAACTGTCCAGATTCTCCGATGCGCGGCCCTACGTGGTCTTTTCGCCCCACCTGACGCCCATGAGCCGGGGCATCCTGGCGACGACCTACGTGCGGGTGAAGAACGGCGCGACCGATGGCGACCTGGCGGCCCTGTACGAGAAGCGGTACGGAGAAGAGCCGTTTGTCCGGCTGTCCCAGTCGGCTTATCCCGAGACGCGGTTCGTGACCTGGACGAACTACTGCGACCTGCGGATCGACCGCGTGGAAGGATCGGACCTGGCCATTGTCACGTCCGCCATCGACAACCTGGTCAAGGGGGCCGCCGGCCAGGCACTGCAGAACGTAAACGTCATGTTCGGCCGGGACGAGACGACGGGATTGGTTTAGTGGACAAGACAACGGCGGCATCCAACGGGAACCTCATGGCGCGAAACATCGTGGTAAAACTGGGCGGCGCGACGATCGAGCAGGACGGCGTGATCGAGGAGCTGGCCGCCGATCTCAGGGACCTTCCGGACATATTCCCGATCATCGTTCACGGCGGCGGTGCGGAGATCGGACGTTACCTGGAACTGCTCGGTAAGGAGTTTACCTTCGTAAACGGCCTCCGGGTGACAGACGGCGACATGGTCGAAATCGTGGAAATGGTCCTGTCGGGCAAGGTCAACAAGGAACTGGTCTCGCGCTTCCAGCACTGCGGGGTGAACGCCCTCGGCGTGAGCGGGAAGGACATGGGCCTGCTCCGGGCGGAGAAGTACCGTGAGGGCGGCGTGGACATCGGCTTCGTGGGAGAGATCGTCGAGGTGAATACCGCCCTGTTCGATCTCTGCGCGTCGAACCACGTCACGCCCGTGGTCTCCCCCATTTCGGGCGGCGTCAACGGGGAGACCTACAACGTCAACGCGGACCACGCCGCCCTGGACATCGCACGGGCCGTGGCCTGCGACGACATCGTGTTCATTTCGGACGTGGCCGGCATCCACCGCTCCGACGGCCGGCCCGTTCGGAAGCTGACCCCTGAGCTGGCCGATGCACTGATCGAAGCGGGCGAGATCACGGGCGGGATGATTCCCAAGGTCCGCTCCGCCCTCGAGTGCCTGTCCTATGGCGTCCGCCGCGCCCGCATCATCGCCTGGCAGGGCCCGGGGACGCTGAAGAAGGAACTGGCATCGGAAGATAGTGTTTTTGGAACGGTCGTGACCACGGGATAGCAACCACTGGATGAAAGGATCAAGCATGACTACCGAAGAGATCATCGCCCTGGAGGAACAGTACATCGCGCCGACTTACGTGCGTCCGCCCGTCGTGTTCGACCGGGGCAGCGGCGCTTACGTCTACGACCTCGAGGGCAGGCGGTATCTCGATTTCCTCGGCGGCATCGCGGTGAATTCACTGGGCCACGGGGTGCCGGAGATCATCGGCGCCGTGGCGCAGCAGGCCGCGAAGTTGATGCACATCTCCAACCTGTACCACACGGAACCCCACGTGAGGCTCGCGAAGCTGCTGGTGGAGAACGCCTTTCCGGCCAGGGTGTTCTTCTGCAACAGCGGATCGGAGTCCATCGAGGCGGCCCTCAAGTTCACCCGCCGCTGGGCGTCCGAAACGGGCGGCGAAGCCAAGCACGAGATCGTGACCTTCGAGAACGCCTTTCACGGGCGCACCTACGGCGCCGTCAGCGCTACGGCCCAGCCCAAGTACCACGAAGGGTTCAAGCCCATGCTCCCCGGCATGGTCTATCTGCCCTTGAACGAGATCGAACCCCTCGAAGAGGCGATTTCGGCAGAGCGGACCGCGGCCGTTATGGTCGAACCCGTCCAGGGAGAGGGCGGCGTGAATCCGGCGCACGTGGAATTCCTTCGGCATCTGCGCCAATTGTGCGACGAACGCCAGGTGGCCCTGATCTTCGACGAGATCCAGTGCGGACTATGCCGCACGGGCAAGCTCTTCGCCTACCAGCACCACGGCATCGAGCCGGACGTCATGACCCTGGCCAAGCCGCTGGCCGGCGGCCTGCCCATCGGCGCCGTGATGATGAAGCCCCACATCGCGAAGGTGCTCAAGCCGGGCATGCACGGCTCCACCTTCGGGGCGAATCCGGTCGCCTGCCACGTGGCCCACGCCGTCGTCAGCAAGATGATCGAAGAGGGCCTGGCGGACCGGGCCCTGGAAATGGGCGGCAAGCTGACCGCCGGTCTCAATGCGCTCGCCGAAACCCATACGGATATCAAGGAGATCCGGGGCGCGGGCCTGTTGATCGGCGTGGAGTTCGAAGACAAGGTGGGTGACGTCATGAACGCGTGCCGGGACGAGGGCCTGATCGTGGGAACCGCCGGGGACAACGTGCTTCGCTGCGCACCGCCGCTGGTGATCGGGCAGCAACACGTGGACGAAGCGCTCGGGATCATCGGTAAGGTGCTGGACGCGCGGTGAGCAGAATGGGAGAACCATGACCGACAGCCGGGACGAAGCACTCAAACAACTCATGGATGATTTCCACGCGTCCATCGACGCGGACCGCCGCCTGTTTCGCGTGGACATCCGGGGCAGCATCGCCTATGCCCGCGGGCTGGTGCGCATCGGCGTGCTCACCGGGGAGGAAGGCCGGACGATCGAAACAGCACTTGCGGAGATCGAGCGCGAGATCGAAAGCGGCGACTATGCGCTGACCCGGGACCTGGAAGACATCCACATGGCCGTGGAGAAACGCCTGATCGAGAAAGTGGGCCCCGTGGGCGGCAAGCTGCACACAGGCCGGAGCCGCAACGACCAGAACGCCACGGACGAGCGACTGTATCTCCGCGAGGTGGTGGACGACGTATCCGGACGGATCCGGGATTGCCAGGCAGCGCTGCTGGGCCTGGCCGAGCGTACCGTGGACGTCGTCTTCCCCGGGTATACCCACCTGCAGCAGGCGCAGCCGATCCGGTTCGCCCACTACGCGCTTTCGTTGTTCTTCGGGCTTCAGCGGGACCGGGAGCGCCTGGCGGACTGCCGGAAGCGGATCAACGTCATGCCCCTCGGCGCCGGGGCGATGGCGGGCAGCGCCTTCCCGGTCGACCGCGCGTTCCTGGCCGACGAACTGGGATTCGACGGCATTTCGCCCAACAGCATCGACGCGGTGAGCGACCGCGATTTCAACGTCGAGTTCCTCGCCGCCTGCACGACACTGATGATCCGCATCAGCCGGGCGTGCGAGGACCTGGTCATCTGGTCGTCCACGGAGTTCGGGTACGTCGCGCAGCATCCCCGGCTGGCCACGGGCAGCAGCATCATGCCGCAGAAGAAGAATCCGGACGCCGCCGAACTGCTGAGGGGCAAGACCGGCCGCGTCGTGGGCAGCCTGGTCTCCCTCGTCACCATGCTCAAGGGCCTGCCCCACGCTTACAACAAGGACATGCAGGATGAGAAGGAACCGCTTTTCGACGCCATCGACACGGTGACCGTCGCGCTGACGGTTTTCACGGCGATCTGGGAGACGCTGGAAGTGAGAGGCGACCGGGTTGAAGAAAACATGGACGACGCCATGCTCGCCACGGACCTGGCGGACTACCTGACCCGGTGCGGCGTGCCGTTCCGGGAAGGACACGGCATCGTGGCCACGCTCGTGGACGAGGCCATGAACCGGGGCTGCAGCCTGCGCGACCTGCCGCTCGAGTTGTACCAGCGGCATTCGGAATATTTCGATGAAGCAACGATCGCGCAACTCCGCTTTGACGACAGCGCCGACAAGCGTGCCTTGCCTGGCGGGACCGGTCGCAGCGCGATCGAGCAGCAGCTGGAACAGGCCCGCGAGATCGTAGGGTGCAGGATGTAATGGAGCAGGAAGATCATGAATAAAACCGACACAACCAGGTCACCGGCATCGAACGGAAACGACACCGTAGTCCGTCCGGCCGTGATCGGGGACGTCCCCGAGATCATGGAGATCCTCCAGCCCTATATCGAGGAGGACATTCTCCTTCCGGTGTCGGTCTACCGCCTCTTCGAGCAAATCCGGTATTTCGTCGTCGGCGAGCGTGACGGCCAGGTGATCGGGTGCGGTTCCCTCGTGATCGTATGGCACGACCTGGCCGAGGTGCGGTCGCTGGCCGTCCGGCGAGGATGCCAGGGCGGCGGCGTCGGTGGGCGCATCGTCGATGAGCTGATCGTAGAGGCCGAGGAACTGGGTGTCGCCCGGGTCTTCGCCCTGACCTACGAGACCGGATTCTTCGGCCGCCACGGGTTCGAGGTGGTCGACCGCGATACCCTGCCGCACAAAGTCTGGAAGGACTGTACCAGCTGCGCCCGTTTCACCCACTGCGACGAAATCGCCGTGGCCCGGACGCTGATCCCCGAAGACCAGCGTGCGCCGGCGCCGGCCCTGCCGGCCATGCAACAGGATCCCACGCTGATCATGCCATCTCCCGCGCCACAGTAACAGTTGTGCCGCTGCCCGTCGACTCGTCACTCGCTGCCCGTCGACTCGTCACCTGCTACCTGTTGACTTGCCACTCGCTTCCCGGTGACTCGACACGCGGTCTCCGTTAACTCCCTTTGACTGGCTGATCAAACGTGCCTGGACGATCTCCCTTATCAAACCACGTGACGGAAGCGGCGACGCAGCTCAGATGGTGGTTGCGGCTTCCCCCGACCAACCTGATCGATCGGGGCGATCATGTGCGCTTCAGGTACGCCATCTACCTGATCATCCACCAGACCGCCACGGTGCTCTACGGGATGAACGGATTGTCGGAAACCATGTATTATCCGTCGCGGCTCGAAGGCGCACGCAACCGGCTGAACGGGTTGTTCAGGGCACCGGAGAACGCGGGCGATGCCCTGTGGACGCTCGCAACAGAACGTGATCAGATGGAAGCCTGGGGGGCCGCGTCCCGGTTGATGTGGGATATCCTTGTGTTGCTGAACGAGTCAGGTGGCGAACGTGACACGTGGGATCGGGAAACCGAGGAAGGGTCTTTCAAACCTGATCAGTCCCGGGATACTGGCGAACTGTACGCCCTGGCCGCCGAAATCGCGGAAAGGATCCGACTCCTGGAGGGAGCGAGCACCGTGGCGCTGGGCGGATCCCTGGGAAGAGGTTACGCCGACCGCCAGTCAGACATTGACCTGTTCGTCTTCGGAACGGGCATTCCCCGAGAGGACGATCGTCGCCGGTTGATCTCTGCCTGGCCGGACGTACGGCACGGGCCCTTGATCGAGCCGGCGTGCGACAGCGTGGTGCTCGACGGAGCCATGGTCCACATCCGTTACTGGACCTGGCAGACCGTGGAAGGTATGCTAGCGGCGTTTCCCGGGCCGCCCAGGCCGCCAGAGCAGCGGATGCTCGCCGAGGAGGTACAGTGCTGCCACCCACTGATCGATCCGGACGAGCGGATCGGCGAGTGGAAGGCGGCACTGGATGCGCTACCGGCTGAGTTGGTGAAAGCGGTGATCGGTGAAGCACAGAATCGGCTACCCCTGTTTCGAAACCAGTGGCGAAAGGCGCAGGGCGCCGACGACCGGATCCACCTCTACTGCCTGGCGAACCAGGCCGTGAACGATCTGCTGATCGCGATGTACATAAGGAATGGGCGGTTTCTGAGTACGCCGCGATGGGTTCACAAGGATACGCCCGTGTTCAATGTCGGGCCGCCGGACGTGGTAGGGCGGTTGTCTCCGCTTGTTGATGGGATTTACAGTAGGATAGACTTGGCGTCTAGATGGCAGGTACTAAGGGGATGCTGGGAAGAGTTAGTGAACTAGAGATCTGCCAGGGACTTCAGTGAGTCTGTCTAAGTAATTGACGATGCGCTGTATCGTCTTCTTGTCGAGTTTACGTAGATCGTTAAGGGCGGTTTCTGTGTACTCAATCGTCCAGGGCAAGTTTCTTTCTCGCTTCTGAAGCAGTATAGGTTTTTTCCGACCCACTTCTGAGGCGATTCAGTACGTCCGCGGCAACGAAGTAGTCTTCCAGGTCTTCGAGGCCGCGCTCGATGATTTCACGCAAGTAGAAATCCTTGGTGCCGCCCGTTCTGGATACTAATGATTCAAGCCGTTTTTCATCTTCGGGTGTCAGTCGTATCGAAGTCGCCATCCTGGTTGTCCTTTGTCGGTACAACTATAACTGCCAAGATTCATCCCTGTTTCAACGTACCGTATAGATTTACTCGCGTCAACGTCGGATTCGCGCGGACCGAGCCAGTCTTCCTCTCCTCAGTTGGGAGACAGACAGGACGGTGGTTAAACAATACGCACCGCAGACGGCCACCTGCACCTGCTAAATCCTCAATTCCAGTCCATCCTCGGTCCGCCGCAAGCCCTCTTCCACCAGGTCGTCGGCAATCCGGACGACTACGCCGGAGCCCAGGTCGCCGATTGGCTCGAACGATACGCCGAGGTTCCTGCCCCCGGCCTGCGCGACGTCGATCACGAGCCGGTTGCGGTCGGATGAAAACGTATCGAGCAGGCCTTCCGGCACGTCGACGTCATCCACGACGACGGTAAGGCCTTCTGCGTCCCACGATTCGATCACCCCGCCGAACCGGTTCAACGGCCATACGACCGGTTCATTCGCCTTCGAATTGAGTGAAACGACCCGTTCTTCCTCCATCACGACGCCGATCCGCTCGCCGGCTATAAGCAGGTGGGTGAGATCTTCCCTCGGTCCCCCGCATCCCATGGCGATCAGCAGGATAGCCGGAACGAAGCAACACAAGCTCTTGGGGTACATGGTCGTCTCCCGGTTGTACTGTGCCGGACGTAGCGTGCCGGATGTATCACGCCTGGATCACGCCTCCTCGATAAACCGTTCCACGTCCACAAGGGCCCCTTCCCGGCGTGCCGAATCCCATCCCGCCAGGATCGGCGCGAGCGACCTGAGCCCGTCGTGGTAATCACTCTGAAGTATCCCCGGGTTCCCGGCCCGGACCGCCTCGACGAAGGCCTGGTCCTGGGCCAGCCACGGGTCGAAGGGATCGGCCTCGTAGACGACCTCGTCGTTCACCTCTATCCGTTCGTAACCGAATACCGCCAGCCTCCCGCCGTCGAAGTAGATCCGGAAATAGGGCTCTTCGCCCGGTCCGGTCGGATCGGATTCGATAAACGTCAGCGTCGCCGTGGCGCCGTCCGTCAATTGGTAATGAAAGGATGAAGAAAGCGGCGTGTGGTAGTCGTCGGGATGGTACAGGAATGCCTGGGACCTGATCACGTCCTGCCCGGTCATGAACCGGGTGTAGTCCGTGGCGTGCACGCCCCAGTCGAAGAAGCGGACGCCGCCTTTCTCCACCTGGTGCGACCATGCGGTAAGGGCAGAGGCAGCCGGTTTCGGATTATGCGAGATCTGCTGGAAACGGACGTGCACCACGCGCTTGTCCCGGAGCAGCCGCCGGGCTTCCTGGAAGATCGGCCGGTACCGTTCCCGGAAGCCTACCGTGCTGATGACGCCGCCCTTGCTCACCGCCGCGTCGATCCGCTTCGCCAGGGCCATGTCCATGGCCTGGGGCTTCTCGCTGAAGAGCTGGATGCCCTTCTCCGCCGCCGCGATTTCCACGTCGGTACGGGCGAAGGCCGGCACGATGGACCAGAGGGCATCGAGGTCTTCGGCTTCCAGCATCGCGTGGGCGTCCGTGTAGGTGCGAGCGACCCCGAACTGCGCAGCCGCTTCGCGCAGGGCGTCTTCATTGACATCGCACAGCGCCGCGATCTCGACGTCGTCTATCCGGCTCAGGTTGGGCAGGTGCGTGGCCTGCGCGAACCGGCCGGTTCCGTAGACGGCCACGCGTACGGGCCTGTCGGTCATGGGGTTCTCCTTAATGCTATGCTAAACCACAATGCTATGCTAAACCGCCGGCATTTCCACGCCCAGCCCGGCCGCGGTTTCAGAGATCGTGTCCCACGTTTTATCCGGGATATAGATCCCTTCGGCCAGTCGCTTCCGCCGGACGTCCTCCTCGATTTCGCCCGGTGCGTAGACCCTGTCGAATCCCGGCAGGGGTTTTGCCGAACCCACGTAGGCGACGTGGGCTTCGATTTCCGCCCTGTAGTCGGCCGGGTCCATGAAGGCCCCGATATCCAGCGCGGCGATCAGGGTCCCCCCGCCGCCCTTGCCGCCCGTACATCCGGCGTTCGACAGGGGGCCGATGATCATCTCGATCATCATGGCCAGTCCGTGTCCCTTGTGCCCGAACTGCAGGCCGCCCAGGGGCAGTACAGCCACCTGGTCCGGCTCGGCGTGGTACCGGCTGCCTTCATTCACGTAGCGGCCCTGCTGGTCGATCAGCCAGCCGTCCGGCATGGGCTCGCCGCGCTCGATCTTCTGCTCGACCTTGCCGCCCGCGACCACGCTGAGCGTCATGTCCAGCATGAGCGGCGGACCCTTCTCCCGGGGTACGGCGAAGGCGATGGGCTCCGGCCGCAGACGCCGGTCGGCGCTGCCGTAGGGCGCCACGAATTCGCCGCCGCCGTTCAAACCTACCATGCCGATCATGCCGTGTTCGGCGATCCGCGGAGGGAAGTCACCCAGCCGGCCGATGTGGGAGACGTTCCGCAGGGCCACCATCCCGATCGTCGAACTGCGCGCCTTTTCCACCGCCAGGGCGAGGGCCTTCGTAACCGCCACGATGCCGTTGGCGCGGTTTCCGTCGATCTGCGCGAATCCGGGCCGGTCCGCCACCACGATATGGTCTTCCCAGGGCCTGTAATCTTCCTGCAGGGACGGGACGTACCGGGGCATGAACCACACGCCGTGGGAATCGTGCCCGAGCAGGTTGCTGGTCGTCAGGTGATCGGCGAGGATATGGGCGTCTTCCACCGGGATGCCGGTCGCTTCGAAGATCGCGCGGCTCAGGCTGTTCAGCTTGTCGAAGGGCACTACGGGCATGGAACGGCTCCTGTGATTTCGGTCATCTTGCCTGTGTCTGTAATGGGGTCAGCGATGGACCAGAAAGATAAAATACCCTGCCGCGATTCATTGACAATCAGAATTGCGAATGGCCTTGACACGCCACAAAGACATGGCTATTTTGGCCTGTTGCGCATTATTGGCATTGCCAATATGGCACTATCGGCGACGTGTGACAGATTGGCAGAGATTCTGGAGGTGGGACCGTACCTCCCGGCATTTCATTTCTATGCGTATAACACCCTTATTGACAACCACTTAAGCTGTAGTTGCCGGGTTCTGCGGACGGGATTCTCCCGGGATGCTCCATGATGGCACGGAAATTGCACTTAAGAAGGCGGACGAGATAGTCGTCCATTATCGTGCTGATTTCGAAATCAGCGTTCTTATCACCAGTGAAAGGAGCAGGAATCAATGAACGTACAACCTTTGGGCGACCGGGTCCTGGTCAAGCGCCTCGAGGATGAAGAGGTACAGCGCGGCGGTATCATCATTCCCGATACGGCCAAGGAAAAGCCGCAGCAGGGCGAGGTCGTGGCGGCCGGTCCGGGTCGCGTAGGCGACAACGGCGACCGCGTGGCGCTGGAAGTCAAGGTCGGCGACAAGATCCTCTTTGGCAAGTACTCCGGCACGGAGGTCAACCTGGATGATTCCGAATACCTCATGATGCGGGAAGAGGACATCCTGGGAATCGTGTCGTAGGTCATCGAGTGTCCGAACCGTAACCCGCAAGGTCCGGTTGCGGTTGAATCTGAGCATATGCAAGGAGGGTTGAACCAGTGGCAAAGCAGTTGAAATTCAGGGATGAAGCGCGGCGCTCCGTGCTGAGCGGTGTGGAGACCCTGGCCAAGGCGGTGAAGGTCACCCTGGGTCCCAAGGGCCGGAACGTGGTGCTCGACAAGAAGTTCGGTTCGCCGACCGTCACGAAGGACGGCGTGTCGGTGGCCAAGGAAATCGAATTGCAGGACCCCTACGAGAACATGGGGGCCCAGATGGTCAAGGAAGTGGCTTCGAAGACCAGCGACATCGCCGGCGACGGAACCACGACGGCCACGGTACTGGCCGAGGCCATCTACCGCGAGGGACTGAAGAACGTGACCGCCGGTCACAATCCCATGGCCCTGAAGCGCGGCATCGAGAAGGCCGTGTCCGCGGTGGTGGACGAGATCGAGGGCATCAGCCAGCCCACGGCCGGCAAGACCGAGATCGCCCAGGTCGCGACGATTTCCGCCAACAACGATCCCGAGATCGGCGACCTGATCGCCAACGCCATGGAGAAGGTGGGCAAGGACGGGGTCATCACGGTGGAAGAGGCCAAGAGCATGGACACCATGCTCGACGTGGTCGAGGGCATGCAGTTCGACAAGGGGTACATTTCCCCGTATTTCGTGACGGACTCCGAGCGGATGGAATGCAGCCTGGAGGATCCCTACATCCTGATCCATGAGAAGAAGATCAGCGCGATGAAGGATCTTCTGCCCATCCTCGAGAAAGTCGTGCAGCAGGGCAAGTCCCTGATCATCATCGCCGAGGACGTGGAAGGCGAGGCCCTGGCCACGCTGGTGGTAAACAAGCTGCGCGGAACCATGCGCATCTCTGCCGTCAAGGCGCCGGGGTTCGGCGACCGCCGCAAGGCCATGCTGGAGGACATCGCTATCCTGACCGGCGGCCGGGTGATCACCGAGGACATCGGCATCAAGCTGGAGAACGTGACCTTCGAAGATCTGGGCCAGGCCAAGCGCGTGGTGATCGACAAGGACGAATCGACGATCATCGAAGGCGCCGGTTCCCAGTCGGAGATCGAAGGCCGCATCAACCAGATCCGTCGCCAGATCGATGAGACGACGTCGGACTACGACCGCGAGAAGCTGCAGGAACGCCTGGCCAAGCTGGCCGGCGGCGTGGCCGTGATCAACGTCGGGGCGGCGACCGAGACGGAAATGAAGGAGAAGAAGGCCCGCGTGGAAGACGCGCTCCATGCGACGCGCGCTGCCGTGGAAGAGGGCATCGTGCCCGGTGGCGGCGTCGTGTACCTGCGGGGTTCCGGCGCGCTGGACGGGTTGCAGGTCAACGGTGACGAGGCCACGGGCGTCGGCATCGTGCGACGTGCCCTCGAGGAGCCGCTGCGTCATATCGCGGCCAATGCCGGCGCAGAGGGTTCGGTCATCATCGAGCACGTGAAGCAGAAAGAAGGCGCCGTGGGATACAACGCCAATTCGGGTGACTACGAGGACCTCATGTCGGCCGGCGTGATCGACCCGGCGAAGGTGACGCGCATCGCGTTGCAGAACGCTTCCAGCATCGCGTCCCTCCTGCTGACCACCGAGACGCTGGTGACGGACATTCCCGAGAAGGAGCCACCTCCCGCGCCGGGCGGCTACGGCGGAGGCGGCATGGGCGGCATGGGCGGTATGATGTAGGCCTCCAGGCCATCCTGCCGGGAAGTCCAAGTGCGTGAAGACCGGCGTCGGCTGCCTTAGTCGGCGCCGGTTTTGTTAGGAAGGAACGCATGCCTACCTACCAGTACCGTTGTAACGAATGCAGTCACGAGTTTTCCGAGTTCCAGTCGATCACGGCGGATCCCCTTTCCGCGTGTCCTGTATGCGGCGGCGCCGTGCAGCGCCTCATCAGCGGCGGGGCGGGCTTCTTGTTCAAGGGCGATGGATTCTATACCACGGATTACCGGAGCGAGAACTACAAGCAGGCCGAGAAGGCCGACCGGGAATCTTCCTCGTCCGGGTCCGGCGGGTCAAAATCGGACGACGGGTCCGGCGGGTCCAAATCGGACGGCGGCGGGACCTCCGATACGTCGGGTTCCGGCGACAAGTCGAAATCCGAAACATCCTCGAAGGCCGATTCGTCTTCCGGCCAGTCTGATTAGCCTGGTCCGCCTGGTCCGACCGGCTTCAACTGAAGGATGAACATGACCACAGAAAACGCGAAGTCACCGGACGACATCAAGGCCATCCACGACCGGATCTATGAGCAGAGCGTCTTCGTCGACCGGCTGGTCTCGGAGATCGGCAAGGTGATCGTCGGCCAGCAGTACATGATCGAACGGCTGCTGATCGGCCTGCTGACCAATGGGCACATATTGCTCGAAGGCGTGCCGGGCCTGGCCAAGACCCTGGCCGTGCGCACCCTGGCGTCGACGGTCTCGGCCCGGTTCCAGCGCATCCAGTTCACGCCGGACCTGCTTCCCGCCGATCTCACGGGGACCATGATCTACCAGGCCGGCAGCGGGGAGTTCATCGCCAAGAAGGGTCCGGTTTTCGCCCATCTCATCCTGGCGGACGAGATCAACCGGGCGCCCGCGAAAGTGCAGAGCGCCCTGCTGGAAGCCATGCAGGAGCACCAGGTCACCATCGGAGACGAGACTTTCCCGCTGGAGGATCCCTTTCTCGTACTCGCCACGCAGAACCCCATCGAGCAGGAAGGGACCTACCCCCTTCCGGAGGCCCAGGTCGACCGATTCATGCTCAAGCTGACGACGACCTATCCCCGCAAGGAAGAGGAGCTGGAGATCCTGAACCGCATGACTTCCGGCGAGCCCGCGGAAGTGGAACAGGTCGTGTCGCTGGAGGACATCGTCCGGGCGAGATCGATCATCAACCGGGTCTACATGGACGACAAGATCAAGCAGTACATCGTCGACCTGGTCTTCGCGACCCGCAACCCGGAAGACTACGGCGAACTCGCCGAAATCCGCGACCTGGTGGAGTACGGCGCTTCACCCCGGGCGACGATCTACCTGGCGACGGCCGCGCGCGCGCACGCTTTCCTGCGCCGCAGAGGGTACGTCACACCCGAGGATGTGAAGTCGATCGGGATGGACGTAATGCGTCACCGCGTCATCGTCACCTACGAAGCCGAGGCCGAGGACATGACCTCGGAACAGATTCTCCAGCGCGTGTTCGACTGTGTAGAGATCCCTTGATACCCAGGCAGATCATCCAGAAGATCCGGCAGATCGAGATCCGGACCAAGCACCTCGTGAACGACGTGTTCAGCGGCGAGTACCATAGCGTCTTCAAGGGACGCGGCATGGAGTTCGCCGAGGTGCGCGAATACGAACCGGGCGACGAGATCCGGTCGATCGACTGGAACGTCACCGCCCGCCTGGGACGTCCCTATATCAAGCGCTTCATCGAGGAACGGGAGTTGACGGTCATTCTCATGGCCGACGTCAGCGCCTCGGGCCATTTCGGCACGTCGAACCGGATGAAGAGCGAGATTACCGCGGAGATCTGCGCGCTGCTGGCCTTCGCCGCGATCCAGAACAACGACCGTGTCGGCCTGCTCATGTTCACCGACCAGATCGAGAAGTTCATCCCGCCGAAGAAGGGACGGACCCATATCCTGCGGGTAATTCGGGAAGTGCTTTACACTCAGCCCGGCCACACCGGCACCGACCTCAAGCAGGCGCTCGAATACCTGAACCGGTTGCTGACCCGCCGGTGCATCGTCTTCATCCTGTCCGATTTCCTGGCCGAGGACTATATGAAACCCCTGCGCGTGGCCAGCAAGCGGCACGACGTGGTCGCCGTCACGATCACGGACCCGAGGGAACTCAGCCTGCCCGGCATCGGCCTGATCGAGCTGCAGGACGCGGAGACGGGAGAAGAGGTACTCGTCGACACCGGCGACGCCGACTGGCGCAGGCAGTATGCCGAATACAACCGGGCCCTTCGCGAGGCAAGGGACCAGCAGTTCAGAGTGACCGGCGTG
Source organism: Candidatus Latescibacterota bacterium (assembly GCA_022822725.1). Classification (GTDB taxonomy): domain Bacteria; phylum JAAXHH01; class JAAXHH01; order JAAXHH01; family JAAXHH01; genus JAAXHH01. Next base: position 69,661 of record JAJEAN010000006.1, on the reverse strand, counting down.
GATGCCATCCACGTGCGTACCGACGAGCCCTATTTCGATCCGTTGCTGCAGTTCTTCAAGCTGCGGGAACGCAAATTCGCGCGGTGAATCGAAACCGGCGCATCAGGCGCGTCCGGGCGGTCCCGGGGATCGGTCCCGGGGATCGGGTCGGATGGCAACAAAGGCTTGCCTTACATCACTTTGTGCGCTAAATTAGGATACTTTGAAAACCACTGCGCGGTTCGCGCGCAGGTAGTGACAGCAGTGCCGGGAGCCTGACGTGATAGAAGTTAAGGACCTGACCAAGAAGTACGGGAATTTCACCGCGGTCCGCGACGTGAGTTTCGAGGTCGAAAAGGGCGAGATCCTCGGATTCCTCGGACCGAACGCCGCGGGCAAGACCACGACCATGCGGGTGCTGACGTGCTTCATGCCCGCGACGGCCGGTACCGCCCGGGTGGCGGGATTCGACACGTTCAGACAGTCCCTCGACGTGCGCCGCAGGGTGGGATACCTGCCGGAGAACGTTCCCCTCTACCTGGACATGCGGGTCCGCCCCTACCTGGAGTTCATCGCTAAGATCAAGGACATCCCGTCCCGCGATCGTCGGAAGGCCGTCAACCGCGTGATCGAGCTGGCCGCTCTGGAGGAGGTCGAGCACCGGATCGTCGGCCACTGTTCCAAGGGGTTTCGCCAGCGGGTGGGCCTGGCCCAGGCGCTGATCCACGATCCCGACGTCCTGATCCTGGACGAGCCGACCAACGGCCTGGACCCCAAGCAGATCAACGAGGTCCGGGAAGTGATCAAGAGCCTGGCCGGGGACCATACCATCATTCTGAGCAGTCACATTCTGCCCGAGGTGAGCAAGACCTGTGAGCGCGTGGTCATCATCAACCAGGGCCGGATCGTGGCCGGGGACACGCCGGCCAACCTGGACGCGCAATTACGGGGTTCGCAGTCCATTTCCGCGCAGATCCGGGGTCCGGTCGGCGAAGTGATGGACCAGTTGAAGAAGAAGGAAGGCGTCGTGGACGTGAAGACGCGTTCGTCCCTCGGCGACGGCCTCTGGCAGTACGAAATCGACGTTGTACCGGGCCGGGATCTCCGCTCCGAGGTGGCTTCGTCGGTGGTCGGAAGCAACTGGGACCTCGTGGAACTCACCACGGCCGGCATGAGCCTGGAGGAGATCTTCCTCGAGTTGACGACCCAGGAAGAGGAGGGCGACTGACGATGCAGGGATTGCTGGCCATCTGGGGACGTGAATTGAAGGCCTATTTCATTTCGCCCATATTCTACGCCCTTTCGACCGTATTCATATTTTTCATAAGCCTCATGTTTTTCAGTTTTTTACAGCAATACACCCAGTATTTCATGCAGGTCGCCCAGTATCCGACGATGATGGAACGGATCAACATCAACGAAATGATCATGCGTCCGCTGTTCAATACCATGAGTTTCGTTGCCGTGCTGATCATGATGCCGATGCTGACCATGCGTATCCTCTCCGAGGAAAAGAAATCGGGCACGATCGAACTGCTGTTGACTTCGCCGGTCCGGGACTGGCACGTGATCCTGGGCAAGTTCCTGGCGGCCTTCACCCTGTACACGGCCATGATCGGGCTGACGATCATCTACCCGATGGTGCTCCAGATATACGGCGATCCCGACTGGGACCCCATATGGGCCGGCTACCTCGGACTCGTTCTCCTCGGGGGCGGCGTGATCACCATCGGGCTCTTCGCCTCTTCGTTGACGGAGAATCAGATCGTGGCCGCCGTAGTCTGCTTCGGCGCCGCGCTCATCCTCTGGATACTGGACGTTGTGGCGGAATCGATGACCGGAACGCTGGGTGAGTTGGTCGGATACCTGTCCGTGCTGAGGCACTACAATTCCTTCGAGAAGGGGATTATCGACTCGACGGACTGCCTCTTTTTCCTGAGTTTCATCTTCCTGGGCCTGTTCATCACGGTCCGGTCTGTGGAATCAACGCGCTGGCGGGGTTGACGCCGGTCCCCGCGTTCTAGTTGTCCGTCGTCTGAAATGGGGAGACAACCGTAAATGAAGAGTCTCGTTTCATCGGCCGGATACCTCGGTCTCGTCCTGATCCTGGTCAGCGGGTACTTCTACGTCTCGGATACGACGCCGCCGCGCACGGTCCTTATCGTCCTGCTGGCCGGCCTGGCGCTCGGGTCCGCCTGGGTGGTCCTCGAGTGGGAAACGGTGTGGAACCTGCTGGGACGACGCACGACGCGCTATGGCGCCAACACCGCTGTCATGGTCCTGCTGGTTATCGGCATCCTTTCCTTCGTGAACCTGATCGGCGCGCGGTACGCACAGCGGTACGACACGACGGCCAACCAGCGGTTCAGCCTCGCCGACCTGTCCATCAGCGTGCTGGAAGAGCTGGAGCAGGATGTCCACATCGTGGGATTCTTCAGATCCAGCGGGTCCGATGCCATGCAACAACACCAGATCGACGACATGCTGAACCAGTTCCAGTACCACTCGGACCATATCACCTATGAATTCATTGACCCCGATCTCGAACCCAGCATAGCCCGCCAGTACAATATCTCCTCCTACGGAACGATCGTGTTCGAAAGCGAGGGCAAGACGGAGCACATCAACCGCTACCTCGAAGCGAACGTGACCAACGCACTGGTCAAGGTTACGCGGGAAGGCCAGAAGACCATTTACTTCCTGGAAGGCCACGGCGAGCATAACGTCAACCTGACCGACCAGGCCGGCTACAACAGGCTGCTCCAGCTGCTCGAGAACCAGAGTTACATCGTCAAGAGTTTCTCGCTGCTCCGCGAAGTGGAGGTCCCGGCGGACTGCAGCGTTCTCGTGGTGGCGGGTCCCCGGTCCAACCTGGTGGGCAACGAGCAGGAAGCCATTCGCGAATACCTGGACCGCGGCGGCCGCGCCCTGTTTCTGATCAACCCCGATTACCCGGAAGAAAGCGCCGACCTGTCGGCGCTCCTCGCCCAATGGAAGGTGAGGATCGGCGAAAACGTGGTCATCGACGAGAGCGCCGTGGGACGGTTGCCCGGCATGAATGAATACATGCCGGCCGTCATGCAGTACCCGGCCCACCCCATCACGCGCCCACTCGGCAGCACCGTGAGTTTCTTTCCGCTGGTACGGTCCGTCGAACCGGCGTCGGCCTCCGACGACACCGTGGAGGTCCAGACCATCGCCATGACCGGACCCCGCAGCTGGGCGGAGACCACGCTGCCGGCCACGCCGGAAGAAGCCGTGGAATACACTCCGGTGCTGGACCCCGGGATGGACGAGCCCGGACCCGTTTCCATCGCCGTGGCGATCACGGCCGTCCCCAGGGCGCTTCCGCGCAGGGACATGCGTACGCTGACGCCCCAGGAGATGGCGATGCGGCCGGAGGAGCACGAGCTGAAGACCCGCATCGTGGTCCTCGGCAATTCGTCCTTCGCGTCCAATGCCTACATCGTGCTGCCGGGCAACGGCGACCTGGTCCTGAACATCCTCAACTGGCTCGCCCAGGAGGAGGACCTGCTCGCGATCCGGCCCAAGTCCAGCGACACCAGGCTGGTTCAGATCTCGCTGAGCCAGATGCGGGATATCTTCATCGCCACCGGCATCCTGTCGCCCATCGCCATCCTGATCGCGGGCGTCCTGGTGTGGTGGAGAAGGAAATAGGAGGCGAAGCGCTGTGGGCGGTGGACGGTACACGATCCTGCTGGCCTTGATCCTGGGACTGCTGGCGGCTGTTTTCTTCCTCTTTGTGTTCGAGGAAGAAGAAGTCGTGGAAGCCGAGCGCGTGTTCGAGCTCAACGCGGAAGAGGTCGTCGAGATCAGGGTCGCCGTCGACGGCGAGGTCGCGACGGTCGAGAAGGTCCCGCTGGAAGGCTGGGTGATTACCGATCCCGTCCGGTACGCGGCGGACCCGGACATCGTGGGGGCGCTGCTGCGGGAGTTCGCCATCCTGTCTCCGGCCCGGACCGTCGCCGATTCGGCGGAAGTACTTTCGGAATACGGACTCGAGCATCCGTCGGCGTCCGTCGAGGTCGTCCAGGGTCTCGACAAGCCCATGGTATTGCTGCTGGGAGACGTGAACCCGACGGGCGCGGCCCACTACGCCGTGGAGCAGGGTACGCGGCGGGTGTTTCTCATCACCGCACAGACCAACGGGAACCTGCGCAAGACGGCCGATGCGTTGCGGGACCGCAGGCTGATGCGGGTCGAACGGGACGATGTGGAGGAGATTGTCCTGGAAAAGGGCGACCGCCGGGTCGTCATCAGGCTGGACCCCTTCGGGACCTGGCGCGTGGAAGCGCCCTACCGACTGCCTGCGGAGCGCGATGAAGTGATCAACGCGCTGGGTACGATCACCGGCGCCACGGCCATTTCCTTCGTCGATGACGCGCCGGCTTCGCTTGAAAGATACGGCCTGGCGGATCCGGTGATGACGGCGACCATTAGATCCGACGACGGCAGCGTCCTCCATACCCTTTCACTGGGCAACGAGGAGATGGGCCAGCACTACGCCATGACCAGCGAAAGGCGCAACGTTTACTCGGTCTCGCCGTCGATCCTGCGGCAACTGGACCGGGAACCCGATTTCTACCGGCGGGTCACGGCTTTCGGTTTCCAGTCTCACAGGATCCCCGAATTTACGATGAACATCGGAGACGAGACCGTGTCCCTGGTCAAGCATGCCTTCGAGGACTGGCGGATGACGTCGCCCTACGAACTGAGAGCGAACGACCAGTTCATCACGGCCATGCTGGACAGCCTGGAGATCCTGCGCGTGCGGGAACACATCCCGGCGACGGCCGCGAACAGAGCGTCGCATGGTTTCGAGCAACCGGCCGCCCGCCTTTCGCTTACGATCGATGACCGGGTGAACCCCCAGCAGGTCATGGTCGGGGCGGACTCCGACGACGAGCGGTACACTTACGTCATGGATCCGGAGGAAGAATGGATCTACGCGGTGGACGCTTCCAGTTTGCAGCGCATGCCGACCTCCGCGATCGGTCTGCGCGACAACAAGATCCTGCGGTTCAAAGGCTACCAGGTACACATGTTCGAAGTAGTCACGCCCGACGAACGGCTGCGGGTGCGCCGGGATCAGAAGCAGAGAGTCCTGTGGAAGCTGGAAGAGCCTTCAACGGGCGACGCGGACGCGATCTCGGTCGGCCGGGCCTTCAGCGAGCTGGATTCCCTTTATTCCGAGGCCTTCGTAACGGCGGACCCCGAAGCGGACCTGGCGACCTACGGGTTGGACCGGCCGGTCATGGAACTGACGTTGCAGGTCGGGGGCCGGGACGACGTGCCGGAAGAGCGCCTGTCGCTCCTGGTGGGCGGATCCCCCCCCGGGGACGAGAACCTGGTCTACGTCAAGCGAAGGAACAGCCCCGTCGTGTCCCTGGCCAGGGCCGGGTTCATAGCCCGGATCAACGAAATGGTCGCCCTGACTCCGAAATCGTGACGTGAGGCTGCATGCGGTGAGGCGTTCCTGTTTACTCGCCACCGTCCTGGTGGCCGTCGCGACGGGGCCGGTCGACACCGGAGCCTTCCCGGTACCTCAGGAAGGAGATCACGGGTTTTCGATCGAGTCCTCGGTGGACCGCGACCGGATTACCGTGGGCGATCCCTTCCTGTACCAGGTCACCGTGAGGAGTCCCGGCGACTCCGCGATCGAATGGCCGGAATCCGGGACGCCCCCGGAAGGTTTCGATCTCCTGTCCTACGAGCATGCGGGACCTCTGTCCGGACCCGGCGGCACGAACATCGATCTGCTCCGGTACGAACTCACCCTGTACCGGACGGGCGAGCATGCCATCCCGCCCTTTTCGCTCAAGTGCGTCCTGTCGGACGGCACCGAGATCTCCGCCGAATCGAATGCCATTCCGTTTTCCGTCGTCAGCGTGATCGATGATGACGCCGCGGACATACGCGACCTGAAGTCCCCGGTGGACGTCCCCGGCGGGGCGCCCTGGTATTTCTGGCTGATCGCGGGACTGGTATTGCTCGCGATCGCGGCGGCCGTATTCATGTACATCAGGCGCCGGAAGAACCGGGAAGACCCGCATGGTACGGTACCGGCGATCAAGCGACCGCCCGAAGAGATCGCCCTGGAAGAACTGGAACGCCTGGCCCTTAAGGGGTGGCTGGACCAGGGACGCGTGAAAGCGCACTATTCCGCGCTGTCGGAGATCCTGCGCCGGTACCTGTCCGGGCGATACGGGATAGCCGCGATGGAATTCACGACCGCCGAACTGCTGGCGGCATTGAACGCGCTACAGGTCGGCCACGAAGAATCCCGGGTCGTCCGGGAACTTTTCGAAGAATGCGATATGGTCAAATTCGCCAGGTATACGCCGGAAACGCATCGGCAGTCGCTTTCTCTGCGGGAAGGACGGGAGATCGTCGAGCTGACGCGTCCACCCGAAGCGCCGGAAGTCGCCGAGCCGGACAACCCGGCCGCCGGCGATGCTCCTGCCGCCGCCGATGCTTCCGAAGGCAAGGCGGGCTCTGACGCCACCGAAGGTGCTCCGGCCGCCGGCGATGCTCCTGCCGCCGCCGATGCTTCCGAAGGCAAAGCGGGTTCTGTGCAGGCACCGGCAAAGGATTGAGTCCGCCATGTTTTTTTCCACTCCCGTGATCCTGGTGCTGATCCTGATCCTCCCGGTACTCCTGTGGATGTACCGCCGTCATTCGAAGGCACGCCGGGGCGGGCTGAGCTTTTCGGACATTTCCTTTGTCAACCGGTTGAAACCCGCGTCCGTGCTGAAGTACCGCCACGTTCCCATCGCGCTGCGCACCATGGCTATCGGCCTGGCCATCCTCGCCCTGGCGCGCCCGCAGACGGGTACCGAAGGCGCCGAAGTGATGACGGAGGGAATCGACATCATTCTGGCCCTCGATATTTCCGGGAGCATGGGGGCGGAGGACTACAAGCCCCGCAACCGGCTTTACGTGGCCAAGTCCGTGATTTCCGACTTTATCCGTGAACGGACGAACGACCGGATCGGCATGGTGGTCTTCGCGGGACGAAGCTTCACGCAGTGCCCGCTGACGCTGGACTACGACGTGCTGCTCGGCCTGCTGGACCAGGTGGAGATCGGGCTGACCGAAGACGGTACGGCCATCGGGATGGGCATCGCCAATTCCGTCAACCGGCTGCGGCAGAGCACCGCCGAAAGCAAAGTGGTCATTCTGCTTACCGACGGCGTGAACAACACGGGGGCGATCGATCCGATCACCGCGGCCAAGGCGGCCGACGCGCTGGGGATCAGGATCTACTCCATCGGCATCGGGAAAGAAGGCGGCGCGCCCATCCCGGTCGACGACCCCGTGCTGGGCCGTACGTACGCACGCAACCGCGACGGCAGCCTCGCCCTTACGGAAATCGATGAAGGAACCCTCAGGGAGGTCGCGCGGATCACGGGAGGGTTCTATTTCAAGGCGACCGATGCCGAGATGCTGTCCCACATCTACCAGCGGATAGACGCGCTGGAACGCACGGAGATGAGGGTCATCGCCTACTCGAGGTACACCGAGCTGTTCGGGTATTTCCTGTTGCCGGCCCTGTTTCTCGTACTGGCGGATATCGCGCTGTCGCACACCCGGCTGAGAAGGCTGCCGTAGCACGCAGGGCCCGGTGGCGGGTGTACGGGCCGAGGAGCCGACATGCAGTTTGCACAACCTGAATACCTTTATCTTCTGGCGGCCGCGCCCCTGCTCGTGCTGTTCTACGCCGCGCGTTTCCGGCGGAGACGCGAAGCACTCAGGCAGCTGGGAGAACCGGAACTGATCGGCAGGCTCTCCCGTTCAACCGTGGCGAGAAGACAGTCGGTCAAGGCGGCGCTCGTGCTCCTTGCCCTGGTCTGTTTCGTTCTGGCGCTCGCCCGCCCGCAGTTCGGGACCCGGTCCGAAACCGTGCGCCAGACCGGGTTCTCGGTCATGGCCGTGCTGGACGTTTCCAACAGCATGCTGGCCGAGGATGTCCGGCCGAACCGACTCGTACGGGCCAAATTCGCCGTCCGGTCCCTGGTAGGGAAGCTTCGGAACGACCGCATCGGACTGGTGGTATTTGCCGGGTCCGCTTTCCTCCAGTGTCCGCTGACCACCGATTACAGCATCGTGGAACTCTTTCTGGAAGGCATCGATACCCGGACCGTGGGTACCCAGGGCACGGCCATCGCGGAGGCACTGCGCATCGCGGGCCGGTCGTTCCGGCAGGATCACAAGGGGTATAAGGCCGTCTTGCTCATTACCGACGGAGAAGACCACCAGGAGGACCCCATCGCCGTCGCTTCGGAACTGGCGGCCCAGGGGGTTCGCGTCTACGTGGTGGGCATCGGCACGCCGCAGGGCGTACCCATACCGGTCACGGACGAAGACGGCCGGGTCGCCGGCCACATGCGGGACCGGTCCGGCACAGTGGTCATGAGCCGGCTGGACGAGTCCACGCTGCGCCATATCGCGGAAACAACCGGTGGGGCCTACTACAGGGCTTCACCCGGTGGAGACGAGATGGACCTGGTATACGACACCATCGCGTCGCTGGAGAAGGCGGAGTTCGAGAGCAGAGAATTTACGCAGTACGTTGAACGTTTCCAGTATATATTGTTCTTCGGCCTGCTGCTCCTGGTCGCCGATACCGTGATCCGGGACCGCGGCCTGCTCGACGAATCATAGGGAACGGAACCCGAAGCCATGAGCGTAATCCTGGTCATCCTGTTGTTTCTCGGCTGGCAGCCGGCCGCGAAGAACGCCCGCGGCAACGAACTGTACCAGCAGGAAAAATACGAAGAGGCCCTGTCGGCCTATAACGAAGCGCTGGAAGAAGACGGCGAGAACCCGGCATTGCATTACAACCGGGGCAACGCGCTGCATCGCTCCGAGCAGTATCCCTCTGCCGTGCAGGCCTACGCGAACGCGCTGGACGGCGAGGCGCCGGTCGGTGGCCGGGCCCGGTACAACATGGGCAACAGCCTTTATCGCATGGGCCGGCTGGAGGAGTCCGTCGAGGCTTACAAAGCGGGTCTGCGAATAAAGCCGGACGATATCGACATGAAATACAACCTGGAATACGTGATGCGGCAGCTTCAGCAGCAGGAGGAGCAGGCACGCAGGGAAGCGCAGGACCAGCCGCGGGACCCGGAGGATCAGCAGGACCAGCCTGACCAGGCTGACCAGGATAACCGGGACGGCCAGGACGAACCGGAAGACGGGGGGCCGGAGCCCGAAGAAAAGGAAAGCCCGGAAGCGCAGCCTCCCCGGGAGGGGGAACTGAGCAGGGCAGAGGCGGAACGGCTGCTGAACGCCCTGAACAGAGACGAGCAGGATATACAGCGCCGGCTGCGCAGGCAGCAGGCCACGCAGGTCAATCCGGAGAAAGACTGGTAACCGGTCCCGGTGCCGGGCGGACCGGGGGCCAGGTGGACCGGTGCCGGGCGGACCGGGGGCCGGGTGGACAGGTGCCGGACGGACCAGGGAGTCGCGAAGGTAACCCAATGATCGTCATGAAATTCGGCGGTACTTCCGTAGGCGGCGTGGAGGCCATTCGTCAAGTCGTCGAGATCGTAGCAAAGTACCGCGAACACGGCCTGGTGGTGGTCCTGTCCGCCATGAGCAAGGTGACCGACGCCCTCCGCGCCATGGCCGCGCAGGCCTGCGAAGGAACGGAGCCCACGGCCTCCCTTTCGGCGCTGAGGAAACGCCATGACGAGACGATCCTTGCCCTGGCCGTAGGAGAAGAGCGGAAACGGGCCCTCGAGATCTGTGCCGGGCTTATCGACGAACTGTCGGGCATCCTGCACGGCATAACGCTGCTCAGGGAGCTGTCTCCGCGTTCGGCCGACCTGGTCAGCTCCTTCGGCGAGCGCCTTTCCGTGGTCGTCGTCTCCGCCGCGCTCAGATCGGCCGGCCTGTCGTCTTTGACCGTCGATGCGCGGGAGTATGTGAAGACGAACGAGCGATACACCGAGGCGGAGGTCAATTTCACCGAGACGGAACGGCGGCTTTCGGCGGGCCTGGCGCCGATGGTATCGGACGGCCGCATACCGATCGTAACGGGATTTATCGGATCCACCGACGAAGGCGTGACCACGACCCTCGGGCGAGGCGCATCGGATTACACCGCCTCCCTGGTCGCCAGTGCGCTGCAGGCGGAGGAAGTATGGATCTGGACGGACGTGGACGGCGCGATGACGGCCGATCCGAGGATCGTCGAGGACGCCCGCGTCCTCAAGGAGATATCGTATCTCGAGGCTTCGGAGATGTCCTATTTCGGCGCGAAGGTACTCCATCCCATGACCATGTTGCCCGCGGTGAAACAGGAGATTCCCATCCGGATACGAAACACCTTCAGGAACGAAAACGGCGGTACGCTCATCACTTCGCGCACCCGCGCCGCACCACTGGGCGTGAAGGCCGTGACGAGTATCGACCGGCTCTGCCTGATCATGGTCCAGGGCACCAATCTGAGCCGGATGCCGGATACCCACGCGCGGCTGTTCAAAACCACGGCGGACCGCAAGACCCAGGTGGTCATGATCACGCAGGCTTCCTCCGAACACGACATTTGCCTGGTCGTTGGCGAAGGGGACAGCCCGGGAACGGTCCGGGCGCTGAACGAGGAGTTCCGTCACGAGGTCGCCGAAGGCAGCCTGGAGGAGATCTCGGTTCAACCCGATCTGGCCGTGGTGGCCGTGGTCGGCGGCGGCATGAAGGGCACCCCGGGCATCGCGGCCCGCACGTTCGGCATTCTCGGCGAACACGACATAAACATCATCGCTATTGCCCAGGGTTCGTCGGAGCTGAACATTTCATTCATCGTCGGTCGGGACGACCTGCGGAAGACCGTTCAACTGGTGCACGCGTCGTTCGAACTGGGAGGGGACGGAGATTTTGAGTACGATTAAGCTTTTTCAATTCGGCAAGGGCAATATCGGCGGCGCCTTGATCCGGCAGGTGGCGGACCGCGCCGGTTCCCTGGCCGAAGCCACTGGCCTTTCTTTCGAATACATCGGCATCTGCGGCCGGAACCAACTGGTGTTCGATCCGGGGGGACTCAACACGGCGTTAAGCGGCCCCGGCGGACTGGACCGGTTGCTGGAAGCCGGGGACCTGCGCGAGGACTACCCGGGCGCGGACGCCATGATCGATCGGCTGCTGGGTGATCCGGGCGATCCACCTGGGAACCTGTGCGTAGTCGACACCACGTCCGCCGAGATGACGGAAGTGCACCTGGCCTGCCTTCGAAAGGGCGTCCCGGTCGTGACGGCCAACAAGAAGCCCATTACCGACCGGAGCATCGCCTACGAAGAGATCCGGCAACTGGGCCGCGCAAGCCGGATGCGGTACTGGTACGAAACGACCGCCGGCGCCGGCCTGCCCATCGTCAGCACCGTAAGGGAACTGGTGGACACCGGGGACGTGGTCACACGGATCGCGGGATGCCTGAGCGGCACGCTGGGATACATCTGTTCCCAGCTCGACCGCGGCCGGACCTTCTCGGAGATCGTACGGGAGGCGAAGGAACTCGGGTACACCGAACCCGATCCACGGGACGACCTGAACGGGATGGACGTGGCCAGAAAGGCCCTGATCCTGGCCCGTGAGATCGGATACCGCCTTGAACTCGACGACCTGGAAGTCGAAGGCATGGTCTCCGGCGCGCTGCTGGACGCGCCGTCGGTAGAGGCGTTCATGGAGATGCTGACCGGCGAAGACGCGGCATACGCGCAACGGGTCGAATCCGGCGAGGAGCGAGGGCAGGTGTTGCGGTACGTCGCCACGGTGGGAGACGGCACGTGCCGGGTAGGCCTCGAAAACGTGGAACGGGAAAGTCCCCTGGGAAGCCTGGCCGGTCCGGACAACATGGTCGTGTGCACCACGGAGCGGTACCGGGACAACCCGCTGATCGTGCGGGGCCCTGGCGCGGGGCCGGAGGTGACCGCGGGCGGCCTGTTCGGTGACCTGATCAAGGCGGCAAGAGCGCTGCCCGGCGGCAATCATCCATGACCTCCATACCTGATCCGGGAGTATGAAATGTCGACGAATGAAATCAAAGTAGGGGTCCTTGGCGCTACCGGGGCGGTCGGGCAGCGGTTCGTCCAGTTGCTTGAAGACCATCCATGGTTCAGGATAACCGCCCTTGCGGCTTCGGAGCGGTCGGCCGGCAAACCCTACGCGGAAGCCGTGACCTGGCGGCTGGACACGCCGGTACCGGAGGCCGTGCACGCGCTGCCCGTTGCGCTTTGCGAACCGGGACTGGACTGCGACCTGGTGTTCTCGGGCCTGGATTCCGCGGTGGCCGGCCCGATCGAGGCGGCCTTCGCGGCGGCCGACTACGCCGTCGTCAGCAATTCGAAGAACCACCGCATGGACGAGGACGTGCCGCTGCTCGTTCCCGAGGTCAACGGCGACCATTGCGCGATCATCGACTATCAGCGAAAACGCAGGGGGTATGGCCGCGGGTTCATCGCGACCAACCCGAACTGCTCCACCATCGGCCTGACGATGGCGCTCAAGCCGATCGTCGAACGCTTCGGCGTACGGCAGGTCGCGGTCACCACCCTGCAGGCCCTGTCCGGGGCCGGTTACCCGGGCGTGCCCTCCCTCGAGATCCTGGACAACGTGCTTCCCTACATCGGGGAAGAAGAAGACAAGATGGAGCGGGAAACCCTGAAGCTGCTGGGCAGATTCAGGGATAACCGGATCGAGCATGCCGGGATCGTCGTGAGCGCGCAGTGCAACCGGGTACACGTCCAGGACGGTCACATGGAATGCGTTTCCGTCGCCCTGGAGAACAAGACCGATACGAGCGGTCTCGCCGAGGCGCTGCGCAACCACCGGGGACCGCCCCAGGAACTCGGACTGCCCTTCGCTCCCGCGCGCCCGGTCATCGTACGCGACGAACCGGACCGGCCGCAGCCGAGAATGGACCGAGACGCCGAGAACGGCATGGCCGTGACGGTAGGCCGGATCCGTCCCTGTCCGGTGCTTGACATGAAATTCGTGGTACTTTCACACAACACCGTCAGGGGGGCCGCGGGTACGGCCATCCTGAACGCGGAGCTATTGCGGACCCAAGGATACCTGGATTAAGCGCATGAAACGGTGTATGCGGACCGGTCTCATCCTATTGGTGCTTCTCGGTGCACGAGCGGCGCCGGGCCAGGAGATCTCGGTCACGGCCGAAGTGAGCCGTACCCGGGTGACCGTCGACGAGGCGCTGATCCTGACGGTTACGGTTTCCGGGTCCGGTCTCGGCGACGTCCCGAATCCCGTGCTGCCCGACTTGCAGCCGTTCATCATTATCGGCAGTACCTCCTCTACCTCCTCGAGCTTCAACCTGGTTAACGGCCAGCTGACCTCCTCCCGGTCGGTGCGGTTCATCTACCAGTTGAAACCGCGGAGGACGGGTTCCTTCGTCATCGACGCGGCCGAAGTGACGCTTGAAGGCGTCACCCACGAAACGACGCCTATCACGATCGAGGTTACCACGGGCGCGCCGGGTTCTTCGCAACCGGGCGCAACCCGCGCCGCGCCGTCCGGCGGTTCATCGTCCACGGCCGCGAGTCCGTCGCAGGACGCCGCGGGTACGCCGGACCTGGAGGACACGGTGTACATCCGGACCACCCTGGACAAGAAGCGGGCCTACCTGGGTGAGCAGGTGACGGTCACCTATACGCTGTATACCCGTCTGGGCCTGTCGAACGCCCGTTACGACGTGGTCCCCTCCTACACCGGCTTCTGGCTGGAGGAGCTCTTCTCCGCCCATCACCTGGACTTCATGGAAGAGATCATCGGCGGCCGGAGATACGCTGTCGCGAAGCTGCGCGAGATCGCCCTCTTCCCCACCGTGACGGGGGAACTGAAACTCGAGCCGCTGTCGATGATCTGTGACGTGCAGGCCGAACGATCCCACAGAAGCCTCTTCGACAGTTTCCTGTCCGATCCCTTCGACACGTTTTTCTCAGGCACGCGGCAGATAAGGGTGGTGTCCGGCGAGCAGACGGTTCGGGTGCTGCCGCTGCCGGTAGAGGGACGCCCTGAAGGCTTCCGCAACGCGGTGGGCGACTTCTCGCTCAAGGCCATGGTGGATCATGCGACCACGGAAGTGAACCAGCCCGTGACGCTGACGATCGAGCTGACCGGAACAGGCAACCTGAAGACCGTGGAGGACCCCGAACTGCCGCCGCTCGGCGATTTCAGGGAATACCAGTCCGGGAACCGGGCGGAATACGCGTCGGGCGGGTTGGGGTTCTCCGGGACCAAGACCTGGGAACACGTGCTCATCCCCACGGTAGCCGGCGACCATACCATTGCATCGCTTTCCTTTCCCTTCTTCGATCCCGATACGGACGCCTACCGGGTTGCGGCCACCGATCCGGTAACGATAACCGTCCTGCCGGCCAGCGGCACGCAGGCGGCCGTCGTCGGCATGCCGCACAGATCGGTCGTGCGGCAGATCCGCGAAGATATCCAGTACATCAAACCCGAATCGGTTTTCCTGGGCGACCAGGGCGAGGTCCTCTTCCGGTCGACCTGGTACCTGCTGCTGCACGTCCTGCCCGTTGCGGCGATTCTGGCGACGGTCCTGTACCGGTCCCACGCCCATCGCCTGCGGCGCGACACCGGTTTCGCCCGGCGGCGTCGGGCGAAAAGCACCGCCCTGAACCTGTTGCGCCGGTCCCGGGAGCAGCTGGAACAAGGTGCGCTCGATCAGGCCTTCACCGGGATTTCCAACGCGTTGTATGGTTACGTCGCCGACAAGTGCAACCTGCCGACAGCCGGCCTGACCTCGCCCCGCGTCGTCGAACTGCTCCGGGAACGGGGTGTGGACGAAGAAGCGGCCGCCCGGGTCAGGGACTGCCTGGACGCCTGCGACCTGGTCCGGTTCGCCCCGACGGCGCAAACGGCGGAGCATGCCGGAGACCTGGTCGACAAGGCCCGGAACGGTATCGAATCCATAGAATCTCAGCTATCCGGGAACCGTTGAAAGCCATCGCGATACCCGATACGCGCGCGGACAGCCCCCCTGCGTCCGCCTCGAACCCGGACCGGAAGCCGGAAGCCCGGGGTTTTCGACGCGTGGTCCCGGGACTGTGCGTAGTCTTCCTGGCCATTGTACTCGGGGCTCCCGGTTGCGCCGATGACCCGGTGGACCGACAGACCGCGGAGCTGTACCGGCAGGGCAACCTGCTCTACGCGGGCGGGAAATTCGCGGAGGCCAGCCGCACGTACGAACGTATCATCGAACGCGGGATACGCAATGGTCACGTGTATTACAACCTGGGCAACGCCTATTACAAGCAGGACCGGATCGGCCGGGCCATCCTGGCCTATGAGCGGGCCACCCGCCTCATGCCCAGGGACAGAGACCTGCACACCAACCTGGACCTGGCGAACGAGCGGACGACGGACCAGATCGCGGGCGAAGTGCCGTGGTTCGGCCGGCAGGCGTTGGACGGCGTGACGGTGAACGAAGCCACCGTCGCCGCGACCGCGGCCGGATTCCTTGCGTCGCTGGCGCTGGTGTGCTATCTGCTCGCGCGGCGACCGCGCACACGGTCCGCGGCCGGTTACGCACTGCTCGTCTCCTGCGTCGCATTGTTCTCGGCCACGGGGTTCCTTGGCATCAAGATCTACGACAACCTGGCGAACGAGGAGGCCATCGTCCTGCAGCCGACGGCCGAGGTCAGGACGGGTCCCGACGCTTCCTCGGAACCGGTTTTCACGCTGCACGAAGGGGCCAAGGTCCAGTTGGTCGAACACCGGGACGGCTGGTTTCGTATCCGCCTGCCGGACGGCAAGAACGGCTGGCTGTCGCAGGACGATCTCGAGGGCATCTGACCGGCGGCGCGCCGGACCTGATACTCTTTCGGCGTTAAAAACGTCCACAGGAAGGCGGGTCATACCCATGCTTACTGCCATTTCAGATCCGCAGACCCGGCACATCGATCCCGGAGACCGGGCCTACTGGTCCCGGGTCCGGTCCCATTTCATCCTGGAGCCGGGTCACGCCTATCTGAACAACGCCGCCCTGGGCATGCCTCCGAAGCCCGTTCGGGATGCCGTCGACGAGGGATTCCGCCTGATGTCCGAGAACCCGTCGAAGGCCAAGCGGGTTTTCCACGACTACATCGAGTCAGAGCTCAGGCCGGCCATGGCGAGCTTCCTGGGTGCGGAGACCGGTGAAATCGCCCTGGCGCGCAATGCGACCGAGGGACTTTACCACATCGTCAACGGACTGGAACTGTCGCCCGGTGACCGGGTCCTGATGACCACGCAGGAGCATCCCAGCGCGGTGCGACCCTGGAAGGTGAGGGCGGAACGTTACGGGATCGAGGTCCGGGAAGTCCATATTCCCAGCCCGCTTGTGGGAGCGGATGACATCCTGAAGCGTATTTCCGCGGCGATCGACGGGCGAACGAAAGTGCTGTTCTTCTGTCACGTCACCCGGGGGGGATACCTCTACCCGGTCAAAAGGCTCTGCGCCATGGCCAGGGAGAACGGGTTGATATCGGCCGTCGACGGCGCACAGGCGGTGGGGATGCTGGACGTCGACCTGGCCGAGGTCGGCAGCGACCTGTACACCAACAGCCTGCACAAGTGGTTCCTCGGTCCCGCCGGCACGGGATTCCTCCATGTCAGCCGCGCCATGCAGCCCTCTTTCAGCACCCTCTACGCGACGGCGGATGAACACGGCGGCGACGCGCGGCGTTACGAAATCCAGGGGACCTACGACCTGCCCGTGCGCGCGGCCCTCGGCACCGCCCTGGATTTCCTGAACCGCATCGGAATTTGCAATATCGAGCGTCGCCTGCGCATGCTGTCGGACTACCTGAGAAAGTCCCTCCTGGAAATCCCCGGGCTGCGGTTGCTCACCAGCCGCTCCCACGACATATCGTCGCCGGGTTCCACCATCTTCGAGTTCGACGGAATCGACGCGTCGCGGTGGCGCGGGCCCATGGAGGAGGAAGCAAAACTCCACGTGGACGACCACGACCGGGACGGCCACCGGGGCCTCCGCGTCTCCACCCACTACTACAACACTAACGAAGAAATCGACCGGTGTGTCGACAAGCTGAAAGAACTGGCACGTCGCGAGGGGCGATAGGCGCGGCCGGCGCCTCGAGCCGTGCGGCCGGCTCAGACCTCGTAGCCCAGTTCGGCCAGCGCTTCGCCCAGCAGGTCCATCGGAAGCACTCCTTCCGCCGTCTTCCACCGCCCCACCGTTTCCGGACGCACTACGATACGGCTTAAGGGGATGCCGAGATAGGCTTCAAGGCGGCGAAGGGTCTCTTCCTGTTTCAGCACGAAGTCTTCGAACCGGACGGTAACGAGGTGGCCGGGCTCCGGCGTCGCCTTCATGAGCCGGTACTGGTACAGCCAGGAAATCGCCCGCTGCCGCCTTATGTCCGCCGTGTCGGGACGGGCGATGCCGAAGTCACCGAGATCGTCGGTCCTGTGCGGGGCAAGGATGCCGTCCCGCGGGTCCCGGATCCAGTGGATGTACCGGATATCGGGATACATGCGGACGATCCATGGATAGATGAGCGTGGTCTCCGGCAGTTTCCAACCGCGGAACGGGGCCCCGTTTCCCAGCACGTCCGACAGGTAGGTTTCCACCTTCTCCAGGAATTCCGGGTCGATGTCCATCTCCAGCACCTCGGAAAAATCCCATGAGGCGCCTCCAGTCCACCGGACGTACTTCGCGAAGATCCGGCAGGCGTCGTACAGGTCGTGCGGAGGCACCTTGTCGCCCGAGGCATTGATCGTCCGGCCCATGAAAACGCCGCTCGTGTAGAGCGTGTGAGACATGGCCCGCGTACCGGAGTGCCCCCGGCCGATGATGGTAACGATGGGCATAGTCGAGCCTCGGTGGAAAGTGACGGCCGTCTGAACTGGATCGGCAGGCAGCGGTCCGACCTCAGCAGGCAGCGGTCCGACCTCAGCATACAGCGGTCCGACCTCAGCATACAGCGATCAGACCTCAGCATACAGCGATCAGACCTCAGCAGGCGGGATCATTGCCAGGTTGTGAATGGATACGTCTCCCGGTTATATTACATGCCGTCACCTCATGTAGACAGGCTTAATGCATCGCACGCGTGAAAACTTCGCGGTACGCATTTCCAGCCCTTGCAGGCCCCCGGTCACCAGGCCCCCGGTCACCAGGACCACAGTCACCAGGTGCACTGAAAGCCAGGTGCACGGAAAGGCGCAACGATTTTGAACAGCCAATTTAGAAGATCCCTCCTGACAGCCTTCCTGTGGACGGCATGCCTGCCCATTGCATCCTGCGGCGATAAGGGTCCCACGGACTCCCTCTCCCAGGTTCCCACACGCATTACCGTTGTGCCGACGCAATTCAGCCTGAAAGTCGGTGATTCCGTGGAGCCGGAGGTCACGGTGCGGGATCAGGACGACGCACGCATCACGAATCCGGTTCTGAGCTGGACGATCAGCGCTCCGCAGGTCGTCAGCGTCAACGGCCAGGGTGTCCTGACGGCGCTGGCGGAAGGAGGCGCCGTCGTCACCCTCATGTCGGGCAGTGCGTCGGCAATCATACGGGTGAGCGTACGGCCGGTGAGCAAAGACCGAGGCGGCCCTTGCCGCATTTTACGCCGCCATGAACGGACCCCGGTGGTCGAACAATGAGAACTGGTTGAGTGCACGGCCCGTGGGCGACTGGTACGGGGTCACGGCCGATTCGGAAGGTCGTGTCCTGGAACTGGTACTCGATCGAAACGGTCTGAGCGGCGTATTGCCGCCGGAGCTGGGAGACCTTGGCGAGCTGGAAAGGCTGGAACTCCGGGGATTAGCCATCAGGGGTGAGATCCCAGACGAACTGGGCCGCCTCGTACGACTCCGGTCATTGGCTATCTTCGAGTCTTCAATCACCGGCCGCATACCGCCGTCGCTTGCGGATCTCCGGAATCTGGCTGGGCTGTATCTGAATGAAAACCAGTTGTCCGGCGAGATTCCAACGTCGTTGGGCAACCTGTCCAATCTGATACATCTGAGGCTGACCGGGAACAGGCTGAGTGGAGAAATCCCCCGATCCATTGGGAGCCTGGGCAGGCTCAGATGGCTGCAATTGGGCCGCAATCAACTCAGTGGCCCGATACCGGCATCGCTGGGCGGACTCACCCAGCTTACGATCCTTAATCTGTCGAATAATGGTCTGTCGGGAAGCATCCCGCCGGAGTTGGGTAACCTGTCGAACCTTACCTTCCTGCAACTCGGCAACAACGGATTGCAGGGGCCGATCCCGCCGCAGTTGGGCGCACTGCGCGCGCTTGAACGGGCTTTCCTCTCATCCAACCTGCTTAGCGGACCGGTACCCCCCGGACTGGGCGGGATGGCAAGTCTCTGGCAATTGGATCTCAGCGACAACAGGCAACTGGCGGGTCCGTTGCCCATCGAGCTCATCAATCTCACCAACCTCAGCGCGTTATGGTTGACCGGGACCGGTCTGTGTGCGCCTGTCGACCCCGACTTTCAGGCCTGGCTGGCCAGGGTAGGTCAGGACGCTGGATTACAGGGCGTAGTCAACTGTCCGGCGAACTAGGATGGTCCGTCAGACCCGGATTTTCGACAGGGAGATATGCCCGCTGAAGCACTGGTCGATATCGGAGCCGGGTTTGCGGTGCCGTTCGTGATAGATCCCGGTATGCAGAAACCCGTTCCCGGTCGGCGTGAACGTGATGCGGAAGGGACTCGTGTCCACCGGGGTGGATTTTACTTCCAGGCGGGTTTCATCGTGATCCGGGTGGGGGAGGTTGACGTTGTAGAAAGCCCCTGGTTCCGGATCCTCGTTCAGCAGGCGTTCCAGGACCGGCCTGAGACGTTCCGCGGCCAGCGGCCAATCGATCGGCCGTCCGTCCGCCGTGTAATGCGACAGCGCCATGGACTTGCGGCCGTGTATGGCGGCCTCCCTGGCGGCGGCCACCGTGCCGGACTCGTAGACGTCCACGCCTAGATTGCCCCCGTCGTTGATCCCGGACAGCAACCAGTCCCCGTCGGTCGCAAGCTGGTTGACCGCCAGACGCGCACAGTCCGCGGGGGTGCCCCAAACCCTGTACCGGCGACCCCCGAGTTCATCCACGCGAATGGGCCGGTTGTTGGTCAACTGGTGTCCTGCGCCCGACTGGATTTCCGCCGGCGCGACCACGACCACTTCGCCCCACCGCGCCGCCAGGTCTTCCAGCGTATGCAGACCCGGTGCCTCGATGCCGTCGTCGTTGGTGACAATCAGTTTCACAGCGGCCTACTTGTCCTGGGTTATGGATTTGCCGGATGGCTCGCCCCGCGCTTTGGATGGCCCTGATGCGTGCGGGCCGCCCCGCGCTTTGGATGGTCCTGATGCGTGCGGGCCGCCCGTTTTCCCGTGGCTGCCCGTTTCTCCGGGGTTGCCCGTACCCTTCAACCGGTGCCAGCAGGGATAGATCAGGCGGACTAAAGGATATATCATCAGGACGGCGAGTACGCCGCTGATGCACTGGATAGCGCGGGCCAGGTGTAGATTGTGCATTCTTCTCATACACATCTCGTCGATGTGGCACCAAAAAACGACCGGTCCCGGGTACTGACCGATCGCGAAATACGCTAGTCGCATGAACGCCGCTTGTCAAGCCGATTCAAGGGGGGCAGGCCGAAACCGGCCGGGGAAACCCGGGCGCGGTACCGGACGCGGGGTGCGGACCGTTGCCTGCTGTCTTTCCGAATTTACGCGGCACCTGCCATGCTATCCTTCTTCTACAGGAAGCTCAGGACGTCCTTCGGGCATGATGAACGCCATGAAGAGGTAGATCAGCGTTACCGTTCCCACGGAAAACAGGAAGGTGATGAAGAACCCGATACGCACCAGCGTGGGATCCAGGTTGAAGGCATCCGCAAGGCCGTTGCACACGCCGAAGATCTTCTTGCCTTCATTCAGCCTGTACAGCCGTCGATGTTTGAAGAACTCCATGATCTGACCTCTGTAGACGAACAGGATGAATACCGCGGCGCCGATGGCCACGATGGGAACCATGGGAAGGAAGAAGGAGAACCACCCGAATTCCGGCGCACGAGACCAGGCCAGCACGATCACGGCCAGCAGGATGAGCAGGCCGCCCCAGACCATGCTGTTGTTCCGGTCGGTGCGCTGGTTCACCACATCCTGCCGGGCGCCATGTTCCGGCTGGTCCGGTTGGGCCGTATTCACCGGATCAGTGGACGGGCCGGATGCCGCCGCGGGGGCCAGGCCCGGATCCCGCGGTATGATGAAGACGCACACCAGGTACGCCAGGAAGACGAAGGGGCCGAATACGGGCAGGGTGATGACCGTGAAGGCCACCATGGCGATTCGAAGCACGGAAGCGTCCACGTCGAAGTATTCGGCCAGGCCGCCGCAGATTCCGCTGATCATCCGGTTCGAAGCGGATCTGTATAGGGTCTTGTCGGGCACGGTTGCGTTACCTCTGGTCTTTTTCCGGTGCCGGCTGTTCTGCCGGTGCCGGCTGTTCTACCGCGGCCGGCTGTTCTACCGCGGCAGGTGGGCTTGCGGGTTGGACCGGCGGCGGGACTTCCCGCGCTGCGTTCCTGTTGTGCTGCAACCTGGCGCGCACGATCAGGCCGATGCCCACGAACAGCAGGACGTAACCGAAGAACTCCACATCGCTCGCGATGACCGTGGCCAGACCGATGCCCACCAGGAGCACCACGAACAGGGAGGGTACGCCGGACTCGTGCTTCCTGGCTTCGATGTAGATCCCTTTCTCGATCATCGCCATGCGTTCCTGGTGTCTGATCTCCCGTCCTCTTTTCAAATAACCCAGCAACGCGCAGACGATGCCCAGTCCGAAGGAGATGGCGATAGCGGCAATGGAAGCCTCTTCGTAGTGCAGATTCGCGAGGACAACGACCATGATGCATACGCTGACGAAAAACACTGCCCAGGCTTTCCAGCTGTCCATATCCCGCCTCCGATCAGAGATCGTCCCGCCTGTCTATCCACCTCATCGCTCATGCTTCTCAAGATTTCGACACGGAAGTCGATCGTTTTGTTTCAGAAATTAAAAGTTAATTTGATTTGTCGTTACCGCCATAAGAAAAGCATGACCGAAATTTTCAACATTTACAAGAAAAGCATGACCGTATACTGCAACATTTATAGATTCCCCATAGTCATATAATCAACAGGGATACCGACCGGGATCCCTGTGAGGGGTCGAATCTGTCGGGCGAAACGGCCCTGTTCATGGCTGTGATGCGCTTGAGACAGGATGGGCGACCCATGGAATTGAGCGATGAGGAACTCGTCGCAAGGGCGCGGGAGGGTGACCGGCCGGCCTTCGCCCGTCTCGTCGAGCGGCACAGTGTTTCCGTGTACAACCTGACGCTGCGGATGGTCGGAAACCGGGAAGACGCGGAAGAGGCCGCGCAGGACGTGTTCGTCCGGGCTTACAGAAGTCTTGACCGGTTCCGCGGGGATTCCAGGTTCTCGACGTGGCTTTACCGCATCGCTGTTAACGTAAGCCTCAGTTCGGCGCGTCGTTCCCGGCGGGATCTTTCAACGACCTCCCTTTCGGAGCCGGAGGACGACGAAGACGGATTGCCGATGCAGTTGCCGGATCCGTCTGCGGACCCCGCGGAGCAGTTCGAGCAGGCTGAATTCAGGGACCAGGTCAGAAAAATGGTGGCGGCGCTTCCGCCTATTTACAGCGCGGTGATTTCGATGTATCATATGCAAAGCCTGTCGTACGACGAGATCGCGGAAGCGCTGGAGCTGCCGATCGGCACCGTCAAGGCCCGGCTGTTCCGCGCCCGTACCGCTTTGCGGAAACTGATCTACCGGTCCACCGAGCCCGATATGCTGGGTTAGACCGGACCCGGCATCCGTGGAACAGACAACGTAATCGATCCCGGAACCGAACGATCATGAAATGCGAATCTGCACAAAGAATGGTGTATGAGGCGGTCGACCGGACGCTTTCGCCGGAAGAACGCCGCCTGTTGGATGCCCATCTTGCCGGATGCGAACGCTGCAGTTCGGAGGCAGCGGTCCTCGACGCGTTGATCAAGACGGTCGAAACGACCCCCACCGCGAAACCCTCCGAAACCTTCCTGTCCAACGTGATGGCGCAGCTGCCCGCACCTTCGCGGTCCTCTTCGCGGTCATCGTGGTTCGCGCCGACCCTGGTCCTGCCCCGGCTCGTCTTCGCCTTTACGCTGGCCGTCGCCGTGCTGGTCTGGCTGTACCGCGCGTCACTCGCGGAAATCGTGGGCGGCTTCCTGCCCGTTCAGACGGTTTCCGGGCCGGTGACGACCGCGATTCATGACATCCAGGCATACATGAAGGCGCAGGTCGGCGCCACCCTGGGCCATCTTCCGGTACCGGTCTCCACGTCGGTGGACTGGGGTTCGCTGCTATTGGTCGCCACCACCCTAGCGGTCGGTTACCTGCTCATCCGCGCGGCCGAGAACATGAATGTCGGCAGATCGAGCTTACGGATCGGCAGGCGGTACTGAAATGCCTGCCGGGACGAGCGCCCACACGAACTGAACGGCCTCCCGCACGAACTGAACGGCCTCCCTCACGAGCTGAACGGTCGCCCGCACGAGTTGAACGGCCGCCCGTGCCACCTGTCCGGAGAACCCCCGTTTCGAACCCGTGAATCGGGCCCTTCCCCTCCCGCTTACCTGTTGACACACCGCGCCTTAATCGTTTTATTTCACCCTGTTGCATAGGGCTTGCAAAGGCGGCGGATTTCCGCGTTTTCGGGATGACCGGACGGTGTCTACATGTCGACAGAACTCATTCGCAACTTCTCCATCATCGCGCATATCGATCACGGCAAATCGACGCTGGCGGATCGCCTGCTGGAGATGACAGGCACCGTGTCTCCCCTGAAGATGCGTGCCCAGATGCTTGATAATCTCGACCTGGAGCGGGAGCGGGGCATCACGATCAAGGCCCACGCGATCCGCATGTCCTACGATGCACCGGACGGTCGGTCCTTCGCGTTGAATCTGATCGATACCCCCGGACATGTCGATTTTTCCTACGAGGTATCCCGGAGCCTCGCGGCCTGTGAAGGCGCGCTCCTCATCGTGGACGCCGTGCAGGGCATCGAGGCGCAGACGATCAGCAACCTGTACCTGGCCCTTGAAAACGACCTGACCATCATCCCGGTCATCAACAAGATCGATCTGCCCAACGCACGGGTCGACGTCATTACGGGCCAGATCGTGGATCTGCTGGGTGTCGAACCCGATGAAATCGTACTGACCAGCGCCAGGGACGGTATCGGCGTCGAAGCGGTGCTGCAGGCCATCCTGGACCGGATCCCGCCCCCGGAACCCGACGACGGTCCCTTGCGGGCACTCATCTTCGATTCGATCTTCGATCAATACCGGGGCGCGGTCCCCTACGTACGCGTCGTGAGCGGCGAAATAAAGCCCGGCATGCACATCAGGATGTGTGCCAACGACAAGCAGTTCGAGGTCGCCGAGACCGGCGTGCTCCGATTCGACAAGGCGCCCGTGGATGCGCTTACGGCAGGGGAGGTCGGCTATCTGATCGGGAATATCCGCAACGTGGCGGATGCCAGCGTGGGCGACACGGTCACCGACGCCGCCCGGCCCTGCGACGCACCGCTGCCCGGGTACCGGGAGGCCAAGTCCATGGTGTTCAGCGGGCTTTACCCCACGTCATCGGAAGAGTACGAACCGCTGAAAGAGGCCCTCGAGAAGTACCAGTTGAACGACGCCGCCCTGGTGTATGAGCCCGAGACGTCGGTGGCCCTCGGGTTCGGCTTTCGTTGCGGATTCCTCGGCCTGCTTCACATGGAAGTCGTCCAGGAACGGCTCGAACGGGAGTACGGGCTCACGATCCTGGCCACCATGCCCAGTGTGGAGTACCGGATCACGACCACCGGCGGCGAGGTGCTCATGGTGGACAACCCGGCCGACATGCCCGATGCCTCGTATATCGACGCCGTGGAGGAGCCGTTCATCCAGGCCCAGATCGTCGTCCCGCACGACTACATCGGCAATATCATGAAACTGACCCGGGACCGACGGGGTGTCTACAAAGCCATGGAATACCTCGACCCGACCCGGGTCGCCCTGCAGTACGAGCTGCCGCTGGCGGAGATCGTCTTCGATTTTTACGACCGGTTGAAATCGATCAGCCGCGGATACGCTTCCTTCGACTACGAATTCCTGGAATACCGCACCTCGCCCCTGGTCAGGCTGAACCTGCTGCTCAACGGCGACCTGGTGGATGCCCTGTCGATCATCATCCACAAGGACAAGGCCTACGAGTGGGGCCGCGAACTGTGCCAGCGGCTGCGCAAGATCATTCCGCGGCAGATGTTCGAGGTCGCCGTGCAGGCGGCCATCGGCGGCAGGGTCATCGCGCGGGAGTCGATCCGTCCCCTGCGCAAGAACGTCACGGCCAAATGCTACGGCGGCGACATCACGCGGAAACGCAAGCTCCTGGAACGGCAGAAGGAAGGCAAGCGGCGCATGAAGCAGGTGGGAAACGTCGAAGTGCCGCAGGAGGCCTTCCTGGCAGTACTGGATATACGGGGCGAAGGCGCGGCAGTGGGAGGCTGATCGCCAGGACCGCAGTGTCCCCGCGGATTGTGGACCGGGCGGATGGCGGTCCCTGGAGCAATGCGCGGTCCCTGGAGGATTTCAACCCTTGGCAAGAAACAAGTCGCTGCTCAGAGAGTACGTGGAAATCCTGCTGTTCACCGTACTGCTCTTCCTTTTCATCCGGGCGGAGGTCGTCCAGGCGTTCCGCATACCGTCGGAGTCCATGGAGGCCACCCTCCAGGTAGGGGACTTCCTGCTGGTCAACAAGTTCATCTACGGTCCCGGCATTCCTTTCACCGATATACGCCTGCCCGCCTGGCGCGATCCCGAACCCGGCGATATCCTGGTGTTCCCCTATCCCCGCAACCCGGCGCAGATGTTCATCAAACGATGCATCGCGGTCTCCGGCCAGAAGGTGGAAATCCGGGACAAGCGCGTATACGTGGACGACGTGATGGTCGAGAATCCGCCGCAGGTCAAGTTCGATGATCCTTCGGTAAGGGCGGCGACCCGAAGCACGCGTGACAACTGGGGTCCCAAGATCGTCCCGGAGGGCGCCCTGTTCGTCATGGGCGACAACCGGGATTACAGTTCCGACAGCAGGTACTGGGGATTCGTGGACATGGAGGACGTGGTGGGCAACGCCTTCATCATCTACTGGTCCTGGGAACGCCACCGGGAGGACCCCGAACTGGTGTGGCAGTCGTCCAGGCCCCTGGAGAGCGTCGCATCTCTTGTCTACGTACTGGGGTACAACATCGTGCACGTTCCGTGGCGGGTCCGCTGGAACCGCATCGGAAGATTCGTCATGTAGATCGGGGCGCAATCTCATTGGCTGGCCTCTACGTTCATATTCCCTTCTGCAGCCACGCCTGTCCATACTGCGATTTCTCCTTTGAATTGCTCAAAGACGGCCGGGTGGATGCGTTGCTTAGCGCCCTGGACACCGAGGCCGGGCGGCGCGGCCGCGAATCACCGTGGGCCGGCGAGGTCTTCGACACGGTATTCCTGGGAGGAGGCACGCCCACCTGCCTCACGGACCGTCAGCTGGACCGCGTCTTCCGGACGATCCATGATCGATTCCGGGTCTCTCCCCACGCCGAAATCACGGTGGAAGCGAATCCGGAAACGATCAGCGTCGCCAAGCTGGAGCGGCTTCGCGGCCTGGGTGTCGACCGGATCTCCATAGGCGTCCAGTCCTTCTCCCGCGACCTCCTGCTGAAACTGGGGCGACGCCATTCGGCGGACCGGGCCGAAGAGGCGTTCGCTTCCGCCAGGGAAGCCGGCTTCCGTAACGTCAATCTCGATCTCATGTTCGGCGTGCCCGGCCAGTCGGCGGCGGACTGGGCTGATACGCTGGAACGGGCGGTCGTCCTGGACCCCGAGCACCTTTCGGTCTACGGCCTGACGATCGAGCCGGGGACGGAATACGCCCGGCTGGCGGAACACGGCGCGCTGGACCTGCCGGATGAGGAGCGGCACATGGCCCTGTACTTCCAGGCTTTGGACCGGCTCTCCGGCGCAGGTTACCTGCAATACGAGATCTCCAACCTGGCGAAACCGGGCTTTGCATGCAGGCACAACGTTTCCTGCTGGAAGGGCGGTGATTACCTGGGCCTGGGGCCGTCGGCCCACTCGCGCATGGACGGACGCAGACTCGCCAATGCGCGCGGGCTCGCCGACTACCTGCGTGCCATGGATGAACGGGGCGTGGCCGTCGACAAGGATGAAACGCTTACGGTGGACGAACGTATACACGAGTATATCCTGTTGAGCCTGAGATCCCTCGATGGCCTGGACACCAGGTTGTTTCGGGACCGATACGGGGACGACGCCATGGACGCACGGGACCCGGCCATCCATGCCCTGGCCGGCGAGGGGTTGCTCGCGAAACGCGGATCGAGGTTATGCCTGACCCGGAGAGGACTGGCCCTGGCCGACAGCGTCTGTGAATTCCTCATGTAGGCCTTGCAGAAAGCGAAGAAGACATGAAGAAGATCAGGGTGGGCATCCTGTGCGGGGGCCGGTCGGCGGAACACCAGGTCTCGTTGCAGTCGGCCCGTAATATCGTCGACGCCATCGACCGGGACCGGTACGAAGTCGTGCTGATCGGCATCGACCGTAGCGGGCAGTGGCACCTGGGCGATTCGGCGGGTTTCCTGCTCAACGCCCACGATCCGAAACAGATCGCCCTGAACCGCCTGAGCGAGACGGTGACCCTCGCTCCCGGTGCACCCAGCGACCCGGTTACGACCACGACCACGCACCGTCCGGCCGGAGACATCGACGTCATTTTCCCCGTGCTTCACGGCCCCTTCGGCGAGGACGGCACGGTGCAGGGCCTGCTCAAGCTGGCCAATCTGCCCTTTGTCGGTTCAGGCGTACTGGGATCGGCGGTGTCCATGGACAAGGACGTGATGAAGCGCCTGTTGCGGGACGCGGGCATCGCCATACCCGGTTTCATGGCCTTCGTATCCTCCGAGCGAAACCGGATCTCCTTCGATGAAGTGCGGGGCCGCCTGGGTGTGCCCTGTTTCATCAAGCCCGCCAACCTGGGTTCGTCCGTGGGCATCACCAAGGCCCGCGATGCCCATGAGTTCGAAGCGGGCGTGCGGGAAGCATTCCGGCACGACCGGAAGATCCTGGTGGAGGAGTGCGTGAACGGCCGCGAGATCGAATGCGCGGTGCTGGGGAATACCCGGCCCGAAGCGTCCGGCCTGGGCGAGGTACGCCCCACCCATGAGTTCTATTCTTACGAGGCGAAGTACATCGACGAACACGGCGCCGAACTGGAGATTCCGGCCAGGTTGCCGCGGGCGCTGACGGAGGAGATCCGCGCGGCCGCCGTGGAAGCCCACAGGGTGCTGGCCTGCGAGGGCATGTCCCGGGTGGACTTCTTCCTGATGGAGGACGGCGAAGTCCTCGTCAACGAGCTCAATACCATTCCCGGTTTCACCCGGATCAGCATGTTTCCCAAGCTGTGGGAAGCCGCCGGAGTATCCTACGCCGACCTGATCGACCGCCTGATCCAGCTCGCGCTGGAACGGTTCGATGAAGAGAAGTCTCTCGAGACCTGACCCGCGCGTCAGGAGGTGCGGCCTGGAAGCGCCTCGCTTGGCCGGGTCTCGCCCGTCCGGTTTCACTTGACACGGCGCCGGCCGCCGGGTTAGAATACCTTGTGCAGCGGCTGTCTTCGGTCCTGCCTATCCCGCGGGAATAGCTCAGTTGGCAGAGCATCAGCTTCCCAAGCTGAGGGTCGCGGGTTCGAGCCCCGTTTCCCGCCTGTCTGCCCTGTGGCGTTCCGGTCCACAGGGCGTTTTCTTGCGAGGGAGGTACCCGTGAGCAGATCGGCAGTCGGCCAGACCGGCCAGACCGGCCTGGGACTGGTCTTCGCGGTCGGCCTGCAACTGGTCTTCGCGGCCGGCCTGGGCCTGATCCTCGCGGCCCTGGTGTTCGCCGGGTGCGGCGTGAAGACCATGCAGTTCTCCGATTCGCTCGATACGCCAGAAACCGAGTACGCAAAGGCGCTGAGCCTGCTGGAATCGGGCGCCCACGACGAGGCGGAAGAGGCACTGCGCAGGACGATGCGGCTCGATGACGGCTATGCGCCGGCCTACGTCGGGATGAGCCGCCTTTTTCTCGAGCGGGGGGAAATCCAGGAAGCGATCCGGTACGTGCACATGGCCCGGGTACGTGACGTGGACTACGTTCCCTGCTGGCTGATGGCCGCCCGTCTCTATGACGCCGCCGGCCGGTACGAAGCGGCGGTGGCCGAATTCCGGGAGGCGATTACCAGGGACGAAGACCGATTGTGGGCGGTGGAAAGCCATTTCGACCTGGGCCGGACCCTGGAGAAGCTGGACAGGCTGGAAGAAGCCCACGACGCCTACATGGAGGTGATCGCCCTTGACCCCCTCCATCTCGAGGCCCGGTCCTCGGTGACGCGTATCTGGAAGACCCTGGGCCCCGAATTCCTCATGCGGCTGCGTTACGAGAACCGGGACATCATCCTTCCCTGACGGAACTTACGGTTGGGATGGTCGCGGCGAGCTCCAGCTTTGCCCAATCACGCCAGATCCGCGCACGCCAGATCCGCGATGATACCCTGTATAAACTGCACCGAGCGCTCCAGAGCCTTTCGTTTTTCTGAATCACGCTCTCCTGAAATACCGCATTCATAGGCCAGGTATCCGTCGAAACCGATGTCCCTGAGGGCCGAGAGCCCCGCGTGCCAATCGATGTCCCCCGAGCCCGGTTCCTGGCGGGTGTTATCGGCCATGTGCACGTGGCCCACGTAACGGCGTCCGATGCGTCGCAGTGTGGCCGGCGTGTCCGTCTCCTCGATGTGCATGTGGAAGAAGTCGCAAAGGAGGCTGGCCGACGGAGGATCGCCGGCACGCTGGATGATTTCGATGCCCCGCTCCTGTTGCCTGAGCAGGTGCTCCTCGTAGCGGTTCAGCGGTTCAAGCAACACCTTCGTCTGCTGCTCCGCGGCGAATGCGGCCAGGTCCCGTACGATTTCCGTCAGCAACTGCATTTCCAGGGTGACGGCGTCGGCCAGCGGTGTGAGGTCCGGGAGGCGTGGCGGCCCGAATATGGGCGGCAGGATGAGTCCGACGGCGCCGAAATGCCCGCACACCTGGAGGTTCTCCTTCGCCTCGGCGATGCTGTGGTTCCGCTTGTCGGCGTCCGGGTCCAGGAAGTCGAAGGTGCCCTGGCCGCAGAGCGAGACCAGCCGTATGGTGCGGTTCCGAAGCGCAGACTCCAGTTCTTCGATCCGCCGGGCCGGCCCCCTTCCGGAAACCTCGAGACCTTCGACATTCAATGACTCGGCGAAATCCAGTTTCTCGTCGAGGGTGCTTCCTGGCAGCAGGCCTTCCTGCAGAGCGATTTTCATTTCGTCTCCTTGATTTTTGGTATAACCGCGTCGCCGTCAGGCTGCGTCGCCGTCAGGCTGCGCAGCTGCCGGTCCGCGCATTCGTCAGGCTGCGCCGCCGCCGGTCCGCGCATTCGTCAGGCTGCGTCGCCGATGCGCTTCGACGTGGACCAGACCGTCGACGTATCGGGCACATCCGCGTTTCTGTAGGTGGGAATGAAGGACCAGCGGTCCCGGCCGGACCGATTCGGATGGGAGCTGTGCAGCAGCCCGTCGTGAAACACCAGCACGTCCCCGCATTTCATTTCCACGTCGATCATCCGCTCTCCTCTGAGCTCCTCGTCTGAAACACGGTTGCCGAACCCCCTGGCGTCCCGCACCGACGCATGATCCCGCGTCCGCCGGTGGGACCCGGGGATGACCCGAAGGCAGCCGTTTTCCGGCGTCGCGTCTTCCAGCGCAATCCAGCTGGAGAACTTGGTCGCGCCGCCCCAGTACGCCAGGTCCTGGTGCCAGGGCGAGGCGAATTGGATACGGGAGGACTTGAATACGGGTTTCGCGCTGAGGAATTCGATGCGCGGGCCGATCAGTGGCCGAAGAATGGCCGCCATCCGGGGGTCGCACGAGATCGATTCGAAGAGGGGCGGGATGGTGTCGCACATCCAGACCTGCACACCCGACGGTCCGGAAGTGTTTTCCACGAGGTCTTTCGCGGCACTCTTGCACGCCGCCATTTCCTCCGCCGTGAAAACGGCTTCGACGAGGAGGAAACCGTTTTCCGCGAAGGAAGATGGCGCGTCGTCCGGCATGTTGCCCATCGCTGTCTCCTGGATGCTAGTGTGAATCTCTCGCCACCGGCGCGCCGCTTCCGCCGACCAGGAAATCGAAGTCCACGCCCCGGTCCGCCTGGAGCACGTGGTCCACGTACAACCGGCAGTATCCCCGGTCCATAACGGGTTCCGGCGGCGACCAGAGGGCCCGCCTCCGGGTCAGCTCATCCTCGGGCACTTCGAGTTCGAGGCGGCGCCGCCCGACGTCCAGCGCGATCATGTCGCCGTTTTGAACGAGGGCCAGCGTGCCGCCCGCGGCGGCTTCCGGCGCCGTGTGGAGCACGACGGTGCCGAAGGCCGTGCCGCTCATGCGCGCGTCGGATATGCGGACCATGTCCGTGACGCCCCGCTGCAGCAGTTTCGACGGCAGGGGCATGTTTCCCACCTCGGCCATGCCCGGATATCCCTTCGGTCCGCAGTTCTTCAGCACCAGGACGTCATCGGCTTCCACGTCCAGGTCCGGATCGTCGATGCGGTCGTGGAGGTCTTCGATGTCTTCGAACACCACGGCGCGGCCGCGATGCCGCATCAGCCCGGGCGATGCCGCGGAGGGCTTGATGATGGCGCCGTCGGGACACAGGTTGCCCCTAAGCACGGCGAGTCCCCCGGTCGGAGTCAACGGAGCGTCCAGCGTCCGGATCACGTCCTGGTCGTGACAGGGCGCACCGGCCGTGTTCTCCCCGATGGTCCTGCCGTTCACGGTCAGGGCGTCGCGATGGATCAGGCCGCCCAGTTCGCGTATCACGGCCGGCAGTCCGCCGGCGTAGTAGAAGTCTTCCATCAGGTATTTGCCCGACGGCATGAGGTTCACGATGCACGGGATGTCGCAACCCAGGCGGTCCCAGTCCTGCAGGGAGAGATCGACGCCGAGACGGCCCGCGATGGCCAGCAGGTGCACGACGGAGTTCGTGGAACCCCCGATAGCCCCGACTACGCGGATGGCGTTCTCCAGGGCCTCGCGCGTGACGATGCGGGACATGCGCAGGTCCTCCCGGACCATTTCCACCACGCGCGAACCCGCTTCGTGGGCCAGCTTCATACGCCGGGCATCGGCCGCGGGGATGGCGGCGTTGCCGGGCATGCCCAGGCCCAGCGCCTCCACGACGCTGGCCATGGTGGAGGCCGTGCCCATGGTCATGCAGTGGCCCGTGGACCGGTTCATGCAGGATTCCGCTTCGAGGAACTCCTCCTCGCTCATCGTCCCGGCGCGCACCTCGTCGCTGAACTTGTAGACGTCCGTGCCGGACCCGATAGTCCGTCCCCTGAACCGGCCGTTGAGCATGGGCCCGCCCGAGACGGCCA
Organism: Candidatus Latescibacterota bacterium; assembly: GCA_022822725.1. Taxonomy (GTDB): domain Bacteria; phylum JAAXHH01; class JAAXHH01; order JAAXHH01; family JAAXHH01; genus JAAXHH01. The sequence continues at coordinate 37,081 of JAJEAN010000006.1, read as the reverse complement.
GGGTGGGCAGGTCGCAGCTCGCCGCACCCATGAGAAGGGCCGGGGTGGTCTTGTCGCAACCGACGAGCAGGATGACCCCGTCGAGGGGGTTGGCCCGGATGGTCTCTTCGACGTCCATGCTCACCAGGTTACGGAAGAGCATGGTGGTGGGCCGCATGAGGGGCTCGCCCAGGGACATGACGGGAAACTCCACCGGGAACCCGCCTGCTTCGTAGACGCCCCGGCGCACCCGCTCCGCGATGGTCCGGAAATGGGCGTTGCACGGCGTCAGTTCAGACCAGGTGTTGCAGATGCCGATGACGGGCCGGCCGTCGAAGACGTGATCCGGAAGCCCCTGGTTCTTCATCCAGCTTCGATGTATGAACCCCACTTTGTCTCTGGGGCCGAACCAGCGTGCGCTGCGAAGAGACGATGACATGCATGCTCCTGACTTTGATCGATGGATTTGCCTGGCGTTACCTGGCCTGCCCGGCCGGTTTGGTCCGCCCGTTCGGTTTGGGCTGTCCACCCGGCCTGGTCCGCCCGTTTGGTTTGGTCCGCCCGTTCGGTCCGGGCCGCCTGGACGCAGACCAGGCCGCGCGCAACGTGGCGGGAGCAAGAACGAACCGGATGAAAGGAACGAAAAGGGTGACGGGAATGATACGGATCTCGCCCCGTCCATCAAACTCGAATACCGCCTCGTCGAAATCGGGTTCGACCCGCAGCCGAACGCGCTCGACGCCATGGAGGAATCCGGTGAAGGCGCAGAATGTACCCCAGAGGCGGCCCGTGTCAAATGGATTGTCCAGCCCGAACCGGCCCGCGACGTGCAAGGACACGAATCGCACGCACCTGGCCATATCGCGTATGAATCTCAGCACGCTCCGGATGAATCCCTTCGTCTTGAGCACTCGGACCAAGCGCTCCGCCGGTGCGCGTTTCCTGCCGGCCGAGGGGCGCGTCGACGGGGCTTCCGGTCCGCCTGGCCCGCCTGGTCCGCCGGGCCCGTCCGCCCCGTCCGGCCTGTCCGACCCGGCCGGTGCGTGGTCCGGGCGCCGCCGCTTTCGCTTTCTGCCGGTGCCGGCCGGCATGGAAGGGGAGATGCGGAGCAGGCCGAACAGCCACCCGAACGTGATGCTGCCCGAGAAGTCCTCCCGGCGAACGATCGAGAAGGAAATCGTCACGGGAATCGCCAGTAGCATCAGCACAGAGAGCAGGACGACGACCGGTATGAGCAGATAGGGTTCGATGTTCGGGATCAAGGTTCAGCTTTCTTTTCCGATCGGTGTTTCAACCACCGGTCCAGCACAGACTTCACGAGTTCCGCCATCGAGTTCGTGGCCGAGGAGAACCCGGACTGGCCCGCCATGCGCTCCAACCGGACTTCCTCGTCGCTGACGACCAGCACGGCCACCGGCTGTACCCCGCCGCCGCCGCCGCTGCCGCCCCGTTCCCCGTCCTTTCCTGAAGAACCGCCTCCGCCGAAACCGTAGCCGATCCTGACCAGGGGGACGACCGTCGTGTTCCCGACCTCCACGGGATCGCCGACGACGGACTGCGCCCTGGTCATCTCTCTCATTTCACTCAGTGTGGTCTTGATCAGATTTTCCATATCAGCCATGTTGTGGTCTCCATTCGGTTATCGGTCCGTTTTTCCGGTCGCCGGGGGCGCCGCGGAATATCCCGTCAGTCTCCCCACAGTTCCTCGAGGCGCCGGTCCCGGCCGCAGTTATACCGGTAGAACTTGTACCGCAACGGGTTCTTGATGTAGTAATCCTGGTGGTATTCTTCGGCCCGGTAGAACGTCGACGCAGGGGTGACCTCGGTCACCACGCGGTCGAACCGGCCGGAGTCGATGATCTTCTGCCTGGATGCCTCTGCCAGCGCTTTCTGCTCGGTGTCATGATAGAAGATCCCGGCGCGGTACTGGTTGCCCCTGTCGCAGAACTGCCGGTCGTCCACGGTGGGATCGATGTTTACCCAGAAGACATCCAGAAGTTCCTGGTAGGAGATCTTCGACGGGTCGTAACGGACCTCCATGGCTTCCGTGTGTCCGGTTCGGCCGGTCGTTACCTGCCCGTACGTCGGATTTCGCGTTGTTCCGCCGATATAGCCCGCGATGGTCGAAATGACGCCATCCAGTTCGTCATAGGGCGGCTCCATGCACCAGAAACAGCCCCCGGCGAAGGTCGCCAGCGCCGTTTCGCCTGTCTGCATGGTCTGCCCGGCCTCGCCGGTCTGCCCGGGCTGCATGGTCTCGCCTGGTCGCGGCGCGGTTTCGCCGCCGGGCCGGGCCGCGGTATACATGGTTATGGCGAACAGTGCCGCGATGAGTGCGATCGGCAGGATGCGTTTCGCATTGAACATGAGGTTCTCCTTTCACGATGTACGGACCCGACCGGACCGACCGGGCAACCGTTCTAGCCGAACAGGCTCAGCTGGTTCGTCGGCCTGGATTTGGTCTTCTTCCGCCGCCGGGCCGGTTTGTGCGGACCTTGCGGACTGTCGTACTGCTTCAATTGTTCTTCGATATCGGTAAGGAAGGGCGATGGCCGGGTGGCACGCACCTCCCCGAACAGCATGCGATTCCCGGACCGGACCAGGTAAAGACGTTCTTTCGCACGGGTCATGGCCACGTAGAACAGGCGGCGCTCCTCGTCCACGTCCGACGCCACGCCGCCGTGTTGCAGGGGCACGAGGCCGTCGTCGCAGCCCACGACGAAAACGACCGGGAATTCGAGTCCCTTGGCCGCGTGCAAGGTCATGAGATGCACATGCTCCGACGCTTCGCCGAATGCGTCGTATTCCTGGCTGAGCAGCAGCTTGTCGAGCATGACCGGCAATTCCGTTTCGATTCGGGCGTACCGGGCAAGCTCGCGCAGGCTGTCATCCGCCCGGGGATACCGCCACTTCAGCTTGTCCCAGATCGAAGAGCGCGCCAGGTTCTCCAATATGTGAACCGCCGTCCGCTTCTCCAGGTCGGCGTTGATCGTCTTCAGGTCATTCAACAGGGCTTCCACACCATTCCTGGATCGCTTCATGAGCAGGCGCGGGTAGTCCATCAGTTCCGCCACGTGGTCGATCGTGATCTGCGTGCGTTTTTTCCAGGTTTCTTCGATAAGTTCCACGGTCCGGTCCCCCAGCCCGTCGATCGTCGAAGACAGGCACCGCAGCGCCGAACCGGTGGTGACGGTCCTTCCGTCGCCCAGTTGGAGCAGGGTAACGATCTCCTGCACGCCCGGCCTGTTGATGAGGGACGTGTCTCCTGCTACGTGATACGGTATACCGCTGCGCTCGAAAGCTTCCACCAGGGCGGTATGCTGACTGTTTACCCGGTACAGCACGGCCATGTCGCCGAAGGATCGCTCCTCGCCCGGGTCCGTTCCGTGATCCAGCCGCCCGGAGTCCTGGGAGAAATGGCTGATTCCACCGACCATGCGTTCGATCTGGTGCACGACATACTCGGCTTCGGCCCGGTCGGACCGGGTCTCCCGGATGACCAGGTGGCCCTGCAGGTAGAGCGCGGCGACCGGAGGCGGCGCCGTGGAAGCGCCGGAAGCGCGCATGACCTGGGACGAGGCGTCGAGCAGGTTAGCCGCGGAACGGTAGTTCTCGCTGAGGTGCCGGACCTTCGCTCCGGGGAAATCGTCCTCGAAAGAGTGGAAGTAACGGGTGTCCGCGCCGCGAAAACCGTAGATCGCCTGGTTGGGATCGCCGATGGCGGTAATCCGCGCACCGCCTTCCACCAGGATCTTCAGCAATTCGTGCTGGGCCGGGTTGATGTCCTGGTACTCGTCCACGAAAACGTAGTGGAACCGCTCGTGCACGCTCTGCCGGAACCTTTCGTCCGACCTCAGGAGCTTGGTGGTTTCCAGGATGACGTCGTCGAAGTCCAGGAGCCCGTGCCGCCGCAGAAGGCGGGTGTACGCCAGGACCGCTTCCGGGATTTCACCGCTGCGGCCCGACGCCTTCCATCGGGCGACCTCCTCCAGCCGCCTCCTTCGCTGTACGGCGTTGTCCACCGGCCACTGCGCGCGGGCCAGCCGCTCCTGGTCGTCGGGCGTCGCCACGCTCAGGTTGAAGGGGATGCTCGTGTGGCGGGACCATTGTCGCATCAGGGCGAGACAGATCCCGTGGAAGGTGCCGACCATGGCCGAAGTGCCTTCCGTGCCTTCCGTGCCGTCCGTTCCAGTCGAGTCGTCCGTGCCGTCCATACCATCCATGCCATCCGAGGCCTCTCGCGCAAGCCCGTCGAGCAGTGCTCCCAGTCGCGTCTTCAGTTCCCCGGCGGCCTTGTTGGTGAAGGTCACAGCCAGCATGCGGCCGGGTGCGGTCTCGTGACGCGCCAGGTAAGCCATGCGATGGGTCAGCGTGTGGGTCTTGCCGGTTCCGGGCCCCGCCACGATGAGCAGGTGTCCCTCGCGGTGCATTACGGCCTTACGCTGATCCTCATTGAGAGGACCGCCTATCGGAGTCGCGTCTTCCGGAGCATCGGCCGCTTCCTGTACGGTCACGGAAGGGCCCTTCGCCACCGGGTCCGTGGACGCCGTCGTAACCGTGTCCGTGGACGCCGTAGTCACCGGTACAGCCGGCACTGGACCCTCGACTTCGGCGTTCGCGACCTCGACTTCGGCGTTCGCGACTTCGACCTCGGCGTTCGCGACTTCGACCTTGGTGTTCGCGACCTCGACCTCGGCGTTCCCGTTGGTACGTACCGGGTGTGCTTCCTCAACCTCCGACGAATCGTCCGGCACAGCGCCTGATCGAACCGGCTTCTCCACCTTCACGGGCAGGTCTTCAAGCAAGGCGATCTGCGTGTCGCTTCCGAGCCGGTCCTCCGGGTTGAACAGCTTGATCACCCCGTAGTCTCCATCATATCCCGGAAGGATATCCACCTCTCCTACGCGCATGCGGCGAATGCCCTCGGCGATCAGGTTGCCTCCGACCTGTGCGATGTCGTCTTCCGGTATGTCCAGGAGGATATCGAGTTCGCTGCCCAGGCGCGAGACCATGGCCTGGTAAACCCTGTCCACCGTCTTGGTTCCGGGGCCGACCTGTTTCGCCTCGCCGATGATCTCGGGCAAGGGTATCACGCTGAAGAAGTGACGCGCGCGGGGCGGCTTCTTCCCCTCCTCGCGGTCCGCAAGCGCTTCCACACGGGCCATGACCCCGACGGTCACGGGCTTGCCGCACACCGGACACAGGCCGTCCGCGTCGATCGTTTCCCTCGGGTGCATCCTTCTTTCGCACTTCCTGTGCCCGTCATAGTGATACTTGCCCTCCTCGGGATAGAACTCCACCGTCCCGGTCAGGCCCTCGTCCTCCGGATCGGACAGGGCGCTGTAGATCGCGGGATAGTCGCAGGACGTATCGAACAGGGTGGTTTCCCGGCCCAGTTTGCCGGGCGAATGGGCGTCGGAGTTCGACACGAGCACGTAGCGGTCGAGCTGTTCAAGCCGCCAGTTCATGAGCGGATCGGACGACAGGCCGGTTTCGACGGCGAAGATGTGCTCGGTGAGGTCGCCGTAACAGTCCGATAGCCGGTCGAACCCTCCCCTGGATCCCAGGGCCGAGAACCAGGGCGTCCAGATGTGAGCGGGGATGAGGCAGGCCATCGGGTCGGTCTCGAGGGTGATCTCCAGCAGGTCCCGGGAGTCCAGTCCCAGGATGGGCCGTCCGTCCGATTGGATATTTCCGATGGCGCCCAGACGGGCCTGCAGAGACTTTGCGGCTTCGAACCCGGGGGCGAGGATGATATTATGCACCTTCCGCACGCGCCCGAGCCGTTTGTAGATGTTCGATATCTCCACCGTCAGCATGAAACGAACCGGCGCCCGGCAGGCGGCCGGCACCTGGTCGTCCATCGTCCTCTCGAGCTCGGGCTTCAGCCGGAACAGGCCCTCCTCGGCCGGTTGCAGTTTCTCCTCAAGCTCATCCATCCAGCCCGGGTGCACGAAATCACCGGTGCCCACCACCCGGATGCCCTTCAACTGGGCCCACTTGTACAGGTGCTCCAGGTTCAGGTGCTTGCTGGTCGCTCGCGAGTAATGGGAGTGGAGATGTAAATCGGCGTGGAAGGGCAAGGAGTTCCCCTGTTCATTGACCCGTCACGGAGTCCATGCGCCGCAAGTGCCCGTTTCACGGCGCCGCAAGCGCCCGTTTCATGGCGCCGCAAGTGCCCGTTTCACGGCGCCGCAAGTGCCCGTTTCATGGCGCCGCAAGTGCCTGTTACCATGCGCCGCAAGTGCCCGGTTCAAGGCCCGTCCGGCGTTGCCGCGCCTGTTGGAAAGATGGGGGAATACACGGGTACGGGCAAGGAGTTTGTATGGTCCGGACCGGGCGGGCCAGACGGTCAGGAAGCCGGCGATTCGGCCGCTTCGCCCGGTGCCGGGACCTGTCCGCGCAGTCGGTTGCGGACGCCTGCCAGGACGGCGAGTCCATCTTCGAGGATATAGTAGCAGATGGGCACCAAAATCAGCGTGATGGCCGTGGCGAACAACACGCCGAATCCGAGGGATATGGCCATGGGGATGAGGAACTGCGCCTGGAGGCTTCTCTCCATCATGATCGGTACAAGCCCGGCGAAGGTCGTGAGCGAGGTCAGCAGCACGGGCCGGAACCGGGCGACCCCCGCGTTCCGGATGATTTCGTGCAGGTCCGCGTCGGGCCCCGCGCGTTCACGACCGCGGTTGATGAAGTCCACCAGCACCAGGCTGTTGTTCACGACGACACCGGACAGCGCGACGATGCCGAAGAGGGAGAGCAGCGAAATAGCGAATCCCATGATCAGATGCCCCAGGACCGCCCCCACGATACCGAAGGGTATGACGCTCATGATGATCATGGGCTGCACGTAGGACTTGAAGGGGATGGCCAGCAGGCCGTAGATCACGAGCAGGGCGACCAGGAATCCGAAGCTCAGGCTTTCGATGGACTCCTGCTGGTTGCGCTGCTGTCCCTCCAGCGTGTAGGTCAGGCCGGGGTACCTGGCCATCAGCGACGGCAGGTAGGACGACGTGAGGTCGTTCAGGATGTCATTGGAACTGGCGACGGCGTCGTTCACGTCGGCGGTGACGGTGATGACGCGCTTCCGGTCCGTCCGCCGTATGTTGGAATAACCCCTTCCCATCTCCGCCTGCGCCGCGAGCGAGAAGGGCACTTCTATGCCGGTCGGCGTGCGAATGCGCATGTTTTCCATGTCGCCCAGGGAACGCCTTTCCGATTCGGGATAACGCACCATCACGCGGACGTCGTCCCGTCCCCGCTGGATCCGCTGGGCTTCTTCACCGAAGAAGGCCTGCCGGACCTGACGGGAGAGCCCCGCCATGGTGATACCGAGGGCCTCGCCTTCGGGCGTTACGTTCAGCCTGATTTCCTGCTTGCCCGGCCTGAAGTCGTCCGCGACGTCCATGACGCCTTCGTAATTCGCCACCGTGCCTTTCAACTCGGCGGTCGCCAGCAGCAGCGCCTCGGGATCGGCGCTGGACAGTTCGATGTTGATCGCCTCGCCCGCGTTGAACAGGGAGGAGGTGAACGAGAGTTCCACGACGTCCGGAATCGGACCGATGAGCTCACGCCAGCGGTTCACGATTTCCTCGCCGCTGATGTTCCGGGTTTCCGACGGGGACAGTCCCAGCACGACCTCACCGATGTGGGAGGACCGCGCGGACCCGATTACGCCCCCCGCGTTCTGCTGCGCCCGGGCGGCGTTCGGCTGTTCGCCGATGGCCGCCATGATGTTCCGTATGACCTCGATATCGCTCCCGGGGTCATCGCGGGCGATTTCGTCGCCGACCTGTCTCTGCAGCAGCACGGCGCTTTCCTCGATCAGCGCGATATACCGGTCGGTGACCTCGGCGGGCGTACCCTCGGACAGGGTAAGGTGTGCCGAGACGAATTCGTTCTCCACGGTTGGAAAAAACACGAAGCGGAGGATGCCTCCGGCCACGAGCCCGGTGGTGAGGATGATCGCGCCGACGCCGATGGACAGGGTTAGGTACCGCCAGGAGAGGGCCTTCTTCAACAGGGGGACATAGACGCCCTCCACGAATCGCCGGAGATGCCGGGCAACGTTGTCCTGCAGTTCGTACAGCCACTTGTCGGCGTAGAAGAGCACGAGGTAGAATGGCCTGACCAGCAGGAACGTTCGGGGCAACGGACTTTCCTTCTTCTTCGGCTGGCCGTGGCGCAGGTGGGTGGGCAGAATGAGCAGGGACTCGATCAGGGAGAAGAGCAGCATGAGAATGATCACGATGGGGAAAATCTCGAAGAATTTACCCATGAGCCCTTCAACGAAGAACATGGGCATAAAGGCGACGATCGTCGTCAGGACCGCGAAGGTTATGGGTTTGGCGATCTCCTGGACGCCCATCCGCGCGGCCGTCGCGGGTTCCGTCCCCCTTTCCTGGTGCGCATAGATGTTCTCCCCGGCGATAATGGCGTCGTCCACCACGATGCCGAGCACCATGATGAAGGCGAAAAGCGAGAGCATGTTGATAGAAGCGCCTAACAGCGGCATCATCCAGAAAGTACCCAGAAAGCAGATGACAATGCCGAGGGCGACCCAGAACGCCAGCCGGATGCGCAGGAACAGGGCAAGGCAGAGAAATACGAGCATGAAACCCAGTTGACCGTTGTTGATCATCAGGTCGAGCCGGCTTTCGAGGAGCCGGGACTGGTCCTGCCAGGTGATCAGTTCAACGCCATCGGGCAACTCCGCCTGCCTGGCGGCCACGTACCGATGTACGGCTCCGGAGACGTCGAGGATGTTCTCGTTGCCCACGCGGAAGACCTTCACCAGGGCAGCCGGTTTTCCGTCGAACCGGGAAAAGACGTCCGTTTCCGCGAATCCGTCGACGACCCGGGCCGCGTGGCTGAGGAGAAGCCGCGTACCATCGGAGCGGGACCGCAGCACGATCCGGTCGAATTCGGATCCGACCAGGGCCTGCCCCTTCGATCGGAGCAGGATCTCGCCGCCGGGTGTCTTCACCGAGCCACCGGGCAGGTCGAGCGAGGAATTCCGCACGGCGCTGACGACCTCGGAGAACGTCAGTCCGTAGCGGCGGAGCGCGGCTTCGGAAACCTCGATCGATATCTCGTACGGACGGACGCTCGCCAGGTTCACATGGCTGATCTCCGGCATGGCCAGCAGGTCTTCCCGGATCTCTTCGGCCAGCCGCTTCATGGACGGTTCGTCCAGCCTCCCGGCCACGGCGACGTCGATGACCTGGCGCCGGAAGATGATCTCCTGGATCACCGGTTTTTCCGTTTCCTCGGGGAAGGTGTCGATGGCGTCCACGCGAGACTTCAGATCATGGAGCAGCGTGCGTGCGTCGGTGTCGGGGTCCACCTCGACCTGGATTCTGCCGACCCCCTCCGACGCGGTGGAACTCAGCTTCTTGATGCCGTCCAGGTCCTGAATGGCTTCTTCCACCCGGACGCAGACCGCTTCTTCCACTTCGGCGGGCGCCGCACCCAGGTAGGGGACCGTGATGATGACGATGTCGGTCTCGAACTCGGGGAAGATCTCGACCTTCAGCCGGGATATCATCAGCACTCCGCCCACGATAATCGTCACCATGAGCAGGTTGGCCGCCACGTTGTTCCGTGCGAACCAGGCCAGTACGTAATTCATCTGCCCGTACCTTCCTCTTCCTGTACGACGGCTCCGGACGAATTCGATTCGAGCATGCGCACTTCCATGCCGTCCACCTGGGTTTCGAGGGCGGACAGGCAGACGCGTTCGCCCGACTCGATTCCACTTCGGATGTAAACCTGGTCGGATGCTATGCGGAGGATCTCGACCGGTCGAAACCGAAGCCGGTTATCGTCATCGACGACGGCGATCCGGTTCTCGCCATGCATGGCCGTCCGTGGCAATACCGCCACATCGGGATAGCGCTTGCCCAGGATCTCGGCCTCGACGAACATGCCGATGCCCAGGGGCGGCCGATCGGGATTCGCGCCCCGGCCGTAGGGGTCCTGGACTCTGGCCACCGCGTAGACCATACGGCTCATGGGGTCGATCTCGCCCTCCATGCGGACTACCCTGCCGTCCCACCGGTGCAGGCGGCCGGCGAATTCCGCACTGATCACGACCGGCGGCCCCGCGGCGCGGGCCGTCTCGCCGCGGAACTGCATGGGCGTGTCGAAAAACGCCAGTTCTTCGTCGGGTATGGGCAGCCGTATCTCGGCGTAGTTGATCGCGTAGATGGTCGCCAACGCTTCGCCCCGGCGGAGGAACTGACCCACGTCCACGTTTTTCTTCCTCACCCTGCCGGCGTAAGGCGCTCGGATCTCCGTACGTTCCAGGTTGAGCTTCGCCTGCTGCAGCGCCGCGGCGGACGCATCCAGGTTGGCCCGGGCCTGGGCCAGTTGAGGCTCTCTCAGGACAAGCGGCATGGGTGTGCCCGATCCCAGCCGGCGCCATTCGTCCTGGGCGAGACGGGCTTCCTCCTGCTCGATCTGCAGCGCGGTTGCGAACCGGGCCGTATCGGCGGCGGCACGTGTGACTGCCAGTTCCGCGTCGCGCTGGTCGAGGCGCACCAGCACCTCGTCTCTCTCGAAGAACCCGCCGGGTACGAAGGAAGGAGATACGAAGACGATCTGGCCGTCCGTCTCTGCCGAGAGCGCGCTCTCGGTCCTCGGCATAACCGCGCCCTGGGACCGTACCGTGAGCCGGACCGTGTCCAGCGTTGCGACGGTCGTACGAACCAAAGGCGGCTGGACGGCCGACGCCCGGTTTTCCACCACGGGCCGGCTGCGGACCAGGAAGACCATGATCAGCACGGAACCCGCGACAACGGCCAGCGGAAGGGAAATCCTAAGCCACTTGTTCATCCACTACTCCTGTCTTTCTTCAAAATCTACGAATTCTCCTGTATCCCCGGTCTCCGTTGCCCTTCGTTCGAATCCACCTCCAAGCGCCAGGTAGAGATCCACCCGGGCATCCAGCCGTTGACGCCGCACGGCCAGGTACTGCCCCTCGGAATCGAAGGCGCGCCGCTGGGCGTCCAGCATGGTGATCACGTCGCTCAGTCCGCCCTGGTACCGCGACTCCGCCAGTTCACGGGCGGCCGCGGCCTGCGTCGTCGCTTCCAGGAGCGCGGCTTCGCGCTGCCTTAGGAGTCCGTCCGCCGCCAGTGCGGTTTCCACTTCCCCGTAGGCGCGCAGGGCCCGGTCAGCGAAGTTCGCCAGGACCTGGTCCCTGTTGGCTTCGGCCAGGTCCACGCCCGCGCTGAGCCGTCCGCCCTGGAACAGGGGCTGCAGCAGGCTGGACACGAGGCTCCAGACGATGAAATCGCCGTCGAGAAGATCGGTCAGCGCGGCCGTGGACGTCCCACCCGAACCGGTCAGGCGTATAGCCGGGTACCGCGCCTTCTTCGCGACGCCGACGCGCGCGCCGGCGGCGGCGAGCTGCCGTTCGGCCAGCATCAGGTCAGGACGCCGCGCGATGAGATCGGCCGGCAGTCCGACCGGCACGGTACCGGGTACGGGGGGAAGGTCTGAAGTTATGGCGAGTTCGGCCGACGGATACCTTCCGAGCAGGATCTCGAGCTGCCGGACGACGCTGTCGAACACCTGCATCCGCTGGAGGACGACGGCCTCGGCCGCGGCCACGTTGGCCAGCGAAAGGCGAAGGTCGAGGGCGGGCCTGAGTCCGCGCGCGTACCGGTTCTCGATCCGTTCGTTCACCACGATGAAATTGTCTCTCGTCGCCCGGGCCAGATCGAGTTGGCGGCGGGCTTCTATGGCGGCGAACCACGCTTTGGCGGTCTGACCGGCCACAGAGGACCGGACGCCATAAAGGTCTGCCTGCGAACCCTGCAGATCCGCCAGCGCGGCCGCCTTGTCATCACTCAGCCGGCCCCACAGGTCGATCTCCCAGTTGATGTTCGTCGACACGCCGTAGTTCGTCGACGTAGTCTTCAGCACACCGCCGTTCCCGCCGGGTATCGGGAATCCGATGAAATTCCGGCGAGTTCTGGTACGGTTGAAATCCAGGCTGACCTGGGGCAGCATCGGGGCGCCCACGATACGTGCCTGGGCCCGCGCGGCTTGCATTCGGCCGGTGACCGACTTGAGTTGGAAATTTTGGGAAAGGGCTTCGTCGATGAGCCCGTCCAGCCGGGCATCGCTGAAATCCGACCACCAGCGCTCGTCGATCGTGCCGGTTTCTGACGGCGCGGCGGTCCACTGGAGGGGAACGGGGCTTTCAAGGGACGGATGCTGCGGCTTCGGCGCCGAAGCGCAACCCGATACCAGCGCCGCCGACACGAGCATGGCCATGGCTGATCGCAAGAAAACCTCCTGGCGGGCGGTGGCGGCGATCCATGTTGCGCGCCAATCCGGACGGACGTCGAACTCAGAGGAAACTCGGAATATCCGCTGTTTCCGTCAAGGTATTTCATCGTTAGACAGCCCGCGGATTATACCCTTGCGGTTCATTTCATATATCTGTTGCAATTCGTTCGCGGCTTCATAATTTGGTATGCGCTTACAGGCGGCCCGTCGACCGTCGGACCAGGCGGACCAGACGGCCAGGCAGACCGGCAACGCAGGAGACGAGGCATGGGGGACAGACCGCGCGAAGCGAAGAACCCTTTTGTCCTGTGGTTCACCGGGCTGTCCGGATCGGGAAAGAGCACGATCGCGGACCGGGTCCACCGAAGTCTGCAGGAGCGCGGGATCAAGGCGGAACGGCTGGACGGAGACGAAATACGGGCCGTATTTCCCGACACGGGGTTCGACAGACACGGACGCATGGCCCACATCGCCCGCGTGGGTTACCTGGCATCGGTCCTCGAGCGTAACGGCATCTGTACGATCGTGTCGCTCATTTCGCCTTACCGGGCGGCCCGGGAGGAAGTACGGCAACGCTGCGCGCGGTTCATTGAAGTGCACCTGTCCACGCCCCTGGATGTGTGCGAAGCACGGGACGTGAAGGGTCTGTACGCCAGATCGCGCCGGGGGGAGATCAGCGGGTTTACCGGACTGGACGATCCTTACGAAGCACCGGAAGCGCCGGAATTGCGTATCGATACCTCGCGGCTGACGGCCGCGGAATCCGAGAAGATGGTTATGGACCACATCGCCTCCTTTCTATAGAGTCACTCATGCCCCGTTACTCCATCTCACACCTGATGCAGCTCGAAGCCGAGAGTATTCACGTCATGCGCGAGGTCGCCGCGGAATTCGAACGGCCCGTAATGCTGTATTCCGTCGGCAAGGATTCCTCGGTAATGCTGCACCTGGCGCGCAAGGCTTTCTATCCGCAGAAGCTGCCCTTCCCGCTCATGCACGTCGACACCGGGTACAAGTTCGAGGAGATGTACGACTTCCGAAGGCGCATGGCCGAGGAATACGAGGCGGACCTGATCGTCCACCGCAACGAAGAAGCCATCGCCGAGGGCGCCAATCCCTACGACCTGGGCACACAGCGTTGCTGCGGCCTGTTGAAGACGCAGGCCCTGCTCGACGGGCTCAGGGAAGGGCGCTTCGACGCCGCGCTGGGAGGCGCACGGCGCGAGGAGGAGAAATCACGGGCCAAGGAACGGTTCTTTTCCTTCCGGGACCGGTTCGGCCAGTGGGATCCGAAGATCCAGCGGCCCGAACTGTGGAACCTGTACAACTGCCGCGTCGGCCAGGAGGAATCCATCCGGGTCTTTCCCCTCTCGAACTGGACCGAACTGGATATCTGGATGTACATCCACCGGGAGAGCATCCCGGTCGTACCCCTGTATTTCGCCCGGGAACGCGAGGTCGTGGTCCGGGGAGAGCAACTGATCCCCCTTGAAGGGCAGGCCCACCTGCTGCCCGGTGAGACCCCCCGCTCCATGGTCTGCCGATTCCGCACGCTGGGCTGTTCGCCCTGCACCGGCGCCGTGAGGTCGACCGCTGCTTCCGTCGAAGAGATCATCGAGGAAATGATGGTGGAGCGCATCTCGGAACGTTCCACCCGTATCATCGATCACGACCAGGAAGGCTCGATGGAATTGAAGAAGCGGGAGGGCTATTTCTGAAGCCCGTTCGTCCGCTCGAATCGGTGGTCCGGCCACCGAAGCGGCGGTCCGGCCACTAAAGCGGCGACTCGTCCACCGAAGCGGTAGCTCGTCTGCCAGATCGGCAGCGAATCCAAAAAATGACCGATATCCAGACGTTTTTAAAACAGAACGAAGAAAAGGAACTGCTGCGCTTCAGTACGGCGGGCAGCGTGGACGACGGCAAGTCCACGCTGATCGGCCGGCTTCTGGCCGATTCGAAGAACATCTACGAGGACCACCTCGCCTCGCTCAGGCAGCTGGCCCGCAAGGACGAAGCGCCCGACCTGGCCCTGTTGCTGGACGGCCTCAGGGCCGAGCGGGAGCAGGGCATCACCATTGACGTGGCCTACCGCTATTTCTCGACCCCCCGGCGGAAATTCATCATCGCCGACACTCCGGGCCACGAACAGTACACCCGGAACATGGCGACCGGCGCGTCCGGCGCCAACCTGGCGATCGTGCTCGTCGACGCGCGCAACGGCGTACTGACGCAGACCCGCCGCCACGCCTTCATCACGTCGCTGCTCGGGATCCAGCACCTCGTCGTGGCCGTGAACAAGATGGACATGATGGATTACAGCGAACGGATCTTCGAAGATATCCGCCGCGAGTTTCTAGACTACGCCGCCAAGCTGAACGTGAGCGACATCCGGATCGTTCCGGTGAGCGCCCTCCACGGCGACAACGTAGTGGAGAAGAGCGGCCGCATGACATGGTATCACGGGCAGACCGTGCTGGATATTCTGGAGGACGTGCAGTTCCTGACCGACCGCAACCTGGTGGACCTGCGCTTCCCCGTGCAGTACGTCATCCGCCCCCACCAGAATGCCCGGTACTACGCGGGTTCGGTGCTGTCCGGCGTGGTCCGGCCCGGGGACGAAGTGCTGATCCTGCCCGGGCAGAACCGGACGCGGGTGAAGTCCGTGTCCAGCTTCGACGGCGACCTCGAAGAGGCCTATCCGCCCATGTCCGTTTCGCTGCAGCTGGAAGACGAGGTGGACGTGAGCCGGGGCGACATGATCGTTCATCCGAAGAACCTGCCCCATGTGGACCGGCGGTTCGAAGCCATGATGGTCTGGATGGGCGAAGCGCCCATGGACCCGTCGCGTCACTACCTGATCAAGCAGACCACGCAGACCGCCCGCGTGAGCATCGATCACGTCGACTACCGGGTCGACGTAGATACCCTGCACAAAATCGACGTTTCCCGCCTTGCGCTTAACGATATCGGCCGCGTGGCCCTGACCTCGAACCGGCCCCTGTTCCACGACGCGTACCAGAACAACCGGCTGACCGGGAGTTTCATCCTGGTGGACTACCTGACCAACCATACCGTGGCCGCGGGCATGATCATCGACCGGCTGCCGGAAGACCGCGTACCCATGGACGTGGACGCCGGTTCCGCGCCCCGGGCCTCCACGTCGAAGCGGTCCAGCCGGGTGAGCCCGGACCGGCGGATCTCGCGCTTTGGGCAGAAGCCCTGCACGATCTGGATCACGGGACTGGTGGGTTCGGGCAAGTCGGCCGTCAGCTACGGACTCGAGGAAGCACTATACGAGGAGGGGTACTCGGTGGTGGTACTGGACAGTTCGGTCGTCCGCAGTGGGCTCAGCCGGGACCTGGGCTTCTCGGCGGCGGACCAGGCCGAGAACCTGCGGCGCGTGGCTGAATGCGCGCGCGTGCTCAACGACGCCGGCCTCATCGTCGTCGCCTCCTTCATCTCGCCGAGTGAGGAAGGCCGCCGCCAGGTGGCCGAGCGGATCGGGACCGACCGGTACGTGGAAGTCTTCGTCGACGCATCGCTGGACTGGTGCCGGAAGCACGATACCACGGGATGTTACGAGAAGTCCGACCAGGGCCGGCTGCGGAACCTCGCCGGCGTGGACTACCCCTATGAAAGGCCGCGGGAACCGGCGGTGAAGGTCGCTTCCGAGACCGATCCGGTGGACCGGTCGGTCTCACGCATCGTAACGGTGTTGAAGGAAAGCGGCTACCTGCTCACCATCCCATCAAACCCATGACCCAGTAGGCGGTCTGGGCGACGATGAAGAGCAGGAGGAAGGCGATGGCCAGGGGCATGAGACCGCTCACCACGGTCCATTTCACGCTCCGGGTTTCCCGGTAGACCGTCCACATGGTCGTCGAACACGGGTTGTGCAGCAGGGAGAAGAGCATCAGGCAGACGGCGGTGAGGAGCGTCCATCCCTGCTGGTCCACCAGGAGATGCTGCAGTTCCGCCATCGTGTCCAGTTCGATCATCATGCCCGCGCCGGTATAGGCCATGATGATGGTCGGGACCACGATTTCATTGGCGGGGATGGCGATGATGTAGGCCAGCAGGATCACGCCGTCGAGACCGATGGCCCGTCCAACGGGTTCCAGCCACTGCGAGACCCAGACCGTCAGGCTCTGTCCCCCGGCGTGGATGTTGCTCAGCAGCCAGATCACGCCGCCGGCCGGTACGGCCATGACCACCGCCCGCCACAATACGAAGATCGTCCGGTCGATCAGCGAGGTGTATAGCACGCGCAGGATGCTGGGGCGCCGGTAGGGCGGGAGTTCCAGCGTGAAACTGCTGGCTTCGCCCCGGAGGAAGGAACGGGAAAGTACGGCCGACACCAGCAGGGTCGTCGCGGCGCCGATCAGGACGATGAGGACCAGGGATCCGGCCGCGGCCATGGCCGCGAAGGCCGGTGGGAAGGCCGCCGCCACGAAGAGGGTGGCCAGAATGATCAGCGTGGGCCACCTGCCGTTACAGGGCATGAAGTTGTTGGTGAGGATGGCGATCAGCCGCTCCCGCGGCGAGTCGATGACGCGGCAGGCCACGACTCCGGCCGCGTTGCAGCCCAGTCCCATGCTCATGGTGAGCGCCTGCTTGCCGTGGGCGCCGGCCTTCTTGAACAGCGCGTCCACGTTGAATGCCACGCGGGGGAGGTAGCCCAGGTCTTCAAGTATGGTGAATATGGGAAAGAAAATCGCCATGGGCGGAAGCATGACGGCGATCACCCAGGCCAGTCCCCGGTAGACCCCGTGCCAGATGAAGCCCGTCACCCACCAGGGCATGCCCATGGCCTCGAAGAGTTCCACGCCCCGCGCTCCCAGCCAGAACAGGCCTTCGGCCAGCAAGGAGGAAGGCACGTTGGCGCCCGATATCGTGATCCAGAAGACGACGCCCAGGAGCAGGGCCATGAAGGGCAGGCCCCAGATCTTCGAGGTGACGATGCGGTCCAGCTTCTGGTCCCAGGGATAGGAAGCCGACTCGTCCGTGCGGACCACCTTCCGGGTGATGGCCTCGGCATCCTGGTAGATGGCCTCGACGATTTCATCCCGGTACGTTCCGTCCAGGCCTCGTTGCATTTCCTCGACCCGTCCGAGAATGTCCTCGCCGGCCGTGGGTTTTGTCGAAGTATCACTCACGATTTCATTTCCTCTCGATTTCACCGGCCCGGACGCCCATCCGGCTATCATCGGCCCGGACGCCCATCCGGCTGTCATCGGCCTGGACGCCCATCCGGCTGAATTCGCCCGCTTCCAGGGCCCGGCGCACCCGGTAGTCGCCGTCGAGCAGCCTGAAGGCGATCCAGCGGGGGTTCGGCAGGTCCGGGTAGGATGCCTGAAGCATGCCGGTGATCGTATCCACCGTCCGGTCGAGTTCGTCGTTGCCCGTAATGCGCCGCGGCGCGTTCTTGATCGTACCCTGGACCACGTCGGCGACCGTGCGCATCAGAAGGCCCAGACCCTCCTTCTTCCGAGCCGACACGGGCACGACCGGCACGCCCAGTTCCCGGGAAAGCGCGCGGTGATCCACCGAGATCCCCTTGCGCGCGGCCTCGTCCATCAGGTTCAGGCAGACCACCGCTCTTTCCGTGATCTCCAGCACCTGGAGCACCAGGTTTAGATTGCGCTCGAGCATGGTGGCGTCGACGACGATCAACGTGCAGTCGGGGCGGCCGAAGAGGATGAAGTCACGGGCGATCTCCTCGTCGATGGACGCCGAAAGAAGGGAATACGTGCCGGGCAGGTCGATCATCTTGTACCTTCGGCCGTTGAACTCGAAGCCGCCCTCGGCCCGGTTCACCGTCTTCCCGGGCCAGTTCCCCGTATGCTGCTTCAGTCCGGTCAGGGCGTTGAAGACCGTGCTCTTTCCCACGTTCGGATTCCCCGCCAGGGCGATGACGTAGTCCCACCGGTCCACCGAAACGCCCATCTGCACCAGGTTTTCCTGCAGCGCGCACGATGCGCAGTCGTGGCCGGGCGGCGCGGTCGTTCCCTGCGGCGCGGTCGATCCCTGCGGCGCGGTCGTTCCCTGCGGCGCGGCCGTTCCCTGTGGTGCGGTCGTTCCCTGCGGTGCGTTCGTTCCGGGGGGGCCGGACGGCGCGGCGTCGGTACTCATGCGTCGAACTCCTGTTCCTTCCGTGGTGTTTTTTCGATCCGGATCAGATCGCTCTGTTCGCGGCGCAGCGCGATCATCGTATTGCGAACCCGGTAGGCCGTGGGGTCGCTGAAAGCGCTCTGCATGACCCGTTCGACGCGTGCGCCGGGCGTGAGGCCCAGGTCCTGGAATCGCCTGCGGGTCAGACCCTGGCAGGCCGGGGCCAGTCCGACGACCCGGCCCGTCTCGCCGTGTTTCAGCGTGGTGAGCTGAACGCCGGCGGGTTCGACGATCTCACCGGGCGCTTCCCGCACGGACACGTTCGCGGCGACGACCGGGGCCAGTACGTGTTCCGCGTCCGGCGTACCGATGACCAGCCGCACGGGCGACATGTCCAGAATCGTGATGACCATTCCGGGATGAAGATCCTCGGCGATGATCTGGGCGTAAACTTCCGGTGGTTCGTCCTCGATATGCACGATCAGCGCCGGTACGCCCGCCGGCCAGTCTACGAGCTTCTGGCTATCGATCTCCTTCATGTCGCCGGCGGCGTTCGGGATCGGATCTCCCTGGGGATCGAAGGCGGGATGGCCCATGTCGGCGTCCATCTTGTCGACCTGTGCTTCGGTCACCGTGTGCTCCAGCCGGTGGGCGCGGGCATGAATCTCTTCCCGGGGCACTGAAGTTTCATCGGCGAGATATCTTTCGAACAGCCGGTGGGCCCGGACGATCTGAAGCGCCCAGCGGTGGCCTGCCGCCGTGAGCCGCATACCCTGGCCCGTCACGACCACGAGGTCCATCTGCGCCATGCGGTTGACCAGGACCAGCGTGTGCTTCATCGAAGTGCCCAGGGTATTGGAAAGGGACTCCACGGACGCCGGGTGGCCGTCATGCTGAAACTGGTGCAGATGGGCGAGGGCATCCTCGACGGCCTGCCGGGAATGCAGCCAGCGCCGCCGGCGGAAGCGCCAGAACAGGCCGTACTGCGGCACGAACAGCACGCTGGCCAGGATGAGTACGATGATACCTGTCATGCGTCCTCCCGCCCATCGTTGCCACCTTCGCCGGTCGGCCGGTTTTCAACCAGGACGGTGTGGGCGACCTGGCGCCCGACGTGATGTTCCTCCCCGCCGACCCGCAGGAGCATGGGGCCTTCGAAGGGCTCTTTGCTCAGCACCTCCACGATGTTCTCCGGCCGCAGGCCAAGTTTCGCCAGGTAGCGGAGCAGCGCAGGATCCGTGTCGGTTACGCGTCGGACGATTACGGTACGGCCAGCCTCCATGTCGGACAGCCTGTCGTGATTCGTGGCGGCGATAGACCCGTCCTTCGTCGGAATGGGCGAGCCGTGGGGGTCCGTCGTCGGGTATCCCAGCATGGCGTCGATCTTGTCCTCGAACTCTTCGGAGATCACGTGTTCGAGCCGTTCCGCCTCCGCGTCCACCTGGTCCCACGTAAACCCGAGCGCTTCCGCCATGTACACCTCCAGCAACCGGTGATGGCGGATGATTTCAAGTGCGATTTTCTTTCCGGCGTCAGTCAGCCTGATCGCCTGGTAGGGACGGTGCTCAACCAGTCCCGACTCCGACAACCGCTTCATCATGTTGGTGACGGAGGCCGCCGAAACGCCCATCCGGTCCGCGATGGCATTGGTCGACGCGGTTTCGGCGTTTTCCTGCAGCTTGTAGATCGTTTTGAGGTAATCTTCGGTGGCAGGCGTGGGCATGGGAACGACCCGATCCGGTGACGGCGTTGCCTGATTCGGAACGTCATTAATTTTTAGTCTTGAATAAATATATAGTTTGATAGTGTATGTGTCAACAATTAGATCGTAAAAAATCCAGGCTTGTCCTGACCGACACCGGCAGACTAGTCCGGACGTACACCGGCAGGCGCGTCCGGGCGCGCGCCGGCAGGTCCATCCTGGTCCGTGCGACGGACCGAAACAATCCCCTTGTTTACGGCAGACTCCCGACCTTATATTCGAACTGCCTAACCGCTGTCAGACCACGTGATGCGAGCCTGGAGCCGTGATGACCGACCATACTGTTCTCGTCGTGGTGGACGACCTGTTCTTCGCTGCCAAAATCGGAGAGACCATCCGCCAACTGGGCGGCATACCGCGCTTCGCGGCGGAAGCGAGTGAATTCACGGGTGAATCCGAGGGCAGCAAGACCGCCGCAATCATCGTGGATCTCGATCTTTCGCGTACCGACGCCGTGGACCTGATCACCCACTTGAAGGCCGGTGAAACGACCAGGGATGTCCCCATGATGGCCTACGGCCGGCATACCCGGCCCGAAGCCTTCGCACGTGCCCGGGAGGCAGGCTGCGAACGGGCCGTGCCAAGATCGGAATTCGTCAAGAGACTGCCGGAATTCATCGCATCCAGTTGCCCGCAGGTCCGCGCCGCGCGCTGAGAAATTGAAATCGTGCCTGGACGTGAACAGGCCCCTGGACGTGAACAGGCCCCGGGACGGAATCCAGCCATGACCAACAAACAGATCGGCAAGGTGCTCAGCCAGATCGGATCGCTCCTGATCCTGCAGGGTGAGAGCACATTCAAGACCCGCGCGTACGCGAATGCCGCGCGCCGCGTGGAGACCCTCTCCGAACCGGTTGCGGATATGGTGAACGAAGACCGGCTGGGTAAGGTCCCGGGACTGGGCGCTTCCATGGTGCGCCACATCACCGAACTCGTACGGGACGGTCAGTCGAGCTATCATCAGTCCCTCGTTCAATCGGTGCCGTCCGGATTCCAGGAAATGCTCACCATTTCGGGTCTCGGCGCGCGGAAGATCCGGACGATTCACGACCATCTCGGCATCGATACCGTGGGGGAACTGGAATACGCCTGCCGGGAGAACCGGCTCGTCAAGCTGGACGGGTTCGGCGCCAAGACCCAGGAACGCGTGCTCAAGGGGATCGACCTGATCAAGCGGTCGCGCGGGTTGCATCTCCTGGACCGGGCGTTGAATGAGGCGAAGTCCCTTGCGGACGACCTGGTCCGCCACCCCGACGTCTGGCGCGCCGAGGTCGCCGGAGAAGTAAGGCGCAGGATGGAAGTCATCCGCGAGACGGACATCGTGGTCGGCCATCCCGACCCGGAGGCGATCAAGCCCATCCTGCATCGTTTCGGCGAGGTCCAGGAGCAGGACGACCGGGACGTGACCGTCATCGGGCCGTCCGGACTGCCCGTGCGGGTCCACTGCGTGCCGGACGACACCTTTGCCGCCACGCTGTATCACTGGACAGGCAGCGAAGGCCACAGAACGAAGATCGCCCGTCACGCCGATGACCGGGGGATCACCATAACCGACCGTCACGTCATTCGCGACCGCGCCGTGATCCCCTGTACCGACGAATCCGTGATCTATGACCTGCTCGGCCTGCAGTTCATACCCCCGGAGCTGCGGGAAGGGGGCGAAGAGGTCGCCTTGGCTTCGGAAAACCGGTTGCCGGAACTGGCGTCCAGGGCGGATATCCTCGGCGTGATCCACAACCATACAACCTACAGCGACGGGATGCACAACCTCCGTGAAATGGCCGAGGGCGCCCGTGCACGGGGATACGCCTACATCGCGATCTGCGACCACAGCCGGACCGCGGCCTATGCCCAGGGCCTGAGTATCGAACGGGTCATGGAACAGCAGGAGGAAATCGACAGACTGAACGCCCTGTACGACGACTTTCGGATCCTCAAGGGCATCGAGTCCGACATCCTCCCCGACGGAAGCCTGGACTACCCGGACGAGGTCCTGGCCTCCTTCGACCTGGTCGTGGCTTCCGTGCATTCCATGTTCAACATGTCCGAATCGGATATGACCGAACGCATGGTCAAGGCGATCCGGAATCCGCACACGACCATTCTGGGACACCCCACGGGCCGGCTGCTGCTTGCCCGGGACGGCTATCCCGTGGACGTGACCCGCCTCATAGACGAAGCGTCAGCACACGATGTCGCCTTCGAGGTCAACGCGAATCCCCACCGGCTCGACCTGGACTGGCGGCATCTCGATTACGGCATGACCCGCGGCGCCCGATTCAGCATCGGCCCCGACGCTCATCACGTGGACGAACTCGATTACGTGGAATATGGTCTTTCCATGGTCCGCAAGGGCGGTGTAACGCCTGATCGACTCCTGAACAGCCTTACGGCGGATGACCTGATCCGGCTGAAGACCGGGAGTCTCAGTACGGCGGCGAGTTGAGCGGTCCGCCTTGTCCGCCTTGTCCGCCTTGTCCGCTTGGCACGCCTGGTCCGCCCTTCCCGTTAGTCCTCGCACGGTCCGGCACCGTCCACCCGGTCTGGACCCGTCCACCCGGCCCGCCAGTCCTTGTCCGGCCGGTCCTTCCCGTTCTCGACAGGAGATATTGAAACATGCCGACCGGGAAAACACATCGTGAACGGATGGCAAAGGTCCTGGACCGCCTGAAGAAGACCTATCCCGACGTGGGACCGGCATTGAGATTCACCACGCCTTTTGAACTGCTTGTCGCGACCATACTTTCGGCGCAGTGCACCGACAGGCAGGTAAACGTGGTCACGGAATCCCTCTTCGAGAAGTATCCATCCCCCCGGCACTACCTGGATGCCGCACCAGAAGCATTGGAAGCGGATATTTTCACCACGGGCTTCTACCGCAACAAGGCGGCCAATATCCGCAAATGCTGCCGGTCGTTGATCGATCTCCACGGCGGCGAGGTGCCTTCGGGCATGGCGGATCTGACGAATCTGGCCGGCGTGGGGCGGAAGACGGCCAACGTCGTGCGCGGCAACGCGTTCGGGATTCCGGGGATCGCCGTGGACACCCACGTGAAACGGCTGTCCGGGCTGCTCGGGTTCACGAAATATGCCGATCCCGACCGGATTGAGCGCGACCTGACGAAGATCGTGCCGGAACCGGACTGGACCGGCCTCGGACACCTCATGGCGGCCCACGGCAGGAGGACCTGCGTCGCCCGGCGGCCGAAATGCGACGAATGCGTCCTGAACGACCTTTGCCCATCGGCAAAGTAGGCTGCTTTGCCGGCCGTCGACAAGCCCGTCCGCAGGTCCGTGCAAAGGCCCTTTCGCCGGCCCGTCCGCAGGCCGGGCTTCCGTTTTGTGTTTTCAATAGGTCCCAGGCCGGGTATATTCCGTTACCTCGGGACGTGTTCCATAGCGTGGTCCGACGATCTCGCGCTATCCCGCGCGGCGGCGCGCGTTCGCGCGTACGTGTCGTTTAAGTCCTACAATGCAGACAGGAAGGGAAATGCCAGGCAGACAGGAAGGGAGAAGCCAGAAAGGGATATGCGCCAAACGATACTGGTCGTAGACGACGAACCCGATATCGTGGAAATCATCCAGTACAACCTGGAGAAATCCGGTTTCGACGTCATCGTGGCGGCGGACGGCCCGACCGCGCTTGAAAAAGCCCGTGACGAGACCCCCGACCTCATCGTGCTCGACCTCATGCTGCCCGGACTCGAAGGCACGGATGTATGCCGCATTCTGAAACAGGAAGAACGCACGAGGTCCATACCCATCCTGATGTTGACCGCGAAGAGCGAGGAAATCGACCGGATCATCGGTCTGGAACTGGGCGCCGACGACTATGTGGTCAAACCCTTCAGCCCCCGGGAGATCGCCCTTCGCATCCGGAACATCCTGCGCCGCCGGTCCGCACCGGAAACCCCGGGCCCTGTCCGGGCGGGCCCCCTGGTCATCGACGTGGAAGGCCACCACGTGTCCGTCTCGGGCAACACGGTGTCCCTGACGGCCACCGAGTTCAAGCTGCTTGCCATCCTCTTTCAGCGGCGCGGCAGGGTACAGACCCGGGAGGAGTTGCTAGACGTGGTCTGGGGATATGACTACATGGGGTACGGACGCACCGTGGACGCCCACATCAAGCGTTTGCGAGAGAAACTCGGCGAGGCCGCCGGCATGGTGGAAACGGTGCGGGGGGTCGGATACCGCTTCACCAGGTAGGCCCGGTCATGCGATTTTCGCTGCAGACAAAGATCCTGGTCGGCTACGTCGCCTTTACCCTGGTGGTGGCGGGCGCCGTGTACATCTATCTGAACACGTCCCTCCGCGAGGATGTCAGCGGCCATACCCGCGAGCAGCTGCTCAATGACGCGCGTCTGATCCAGTCCTACCTGGAAAACACCCCTCTTCACTCTCTTTCGCCCGAGACGATCGATCCGGTCGCGGACCTCCTGGGCGAGCAGTGCGGCGCCCGGGTGACCGTGGTGAGAGACGACGGCGTCGTGGCCGGTGATTCGTCCATTCCCCTTTCGTCCGTCCCGCGCATGGAGAACCACGGCGACCGGCCGGAGATCCTTGAAGCCATTGCGTCGGGGATCGGAAACAGCATTCGCTACAGCAATACGCTGGAAACCGACATGGCCTACGTGGCGGTCCCCTTCCGGACCGAGCAGGCCAGGGGCGTAGTGCGGGTCGCGCTGCCGCTGCAGCAGTTCCGCTGGATCGAATCCCACATATGGAAGATCGTGCTAGCGGCCCTCGGCATCGGCCTCCTGTTAAGCGTCGTACTGAGCTGGGGCACGGAGAGACTGGTCTCCCGCCCGATCGAACGCATGACGGAAGTCGCCCGGCGCCAGGCTGCCGGCGACCTCGAGGTCACCGCTTCCGCGCCGGCGCATGTCGAACTTTCCTCCCTGGCGGCCGCGCTGAACGAGATGGCCGCGCAATCAAAGGAAAGGCTTTCGCGGATCCGGGAAGAGAACGCGCAGCTCGAAGCGGTGCTGTCCGGCATGGCGGAAGGCGTACTGGTAACCTCCGCGGAAGGGCGGATCCTGATGGTAAACCCGGCTTTCAAGCGCATGATGGACGTGGACGCGTGGTGCCTGTACAAGCGTCCCATCGAGGTCGTGCGCAACCACGACCTGCAAAGCGTGGTGGACGCCGCGATCGATTCGGCCCCGTCCCTGAACGAGGATGCCGTGTTCGACCTGACCCTGGCGTGGAACCAGCGCTTCTTCCAGGTGCACCTGACCCCCATACGCATCGGGGAGCAACTTCACGGAGTGGTCGCCGTGTTCCACGACATGACCGAATTGCGCCGCCTGGAGCAGGTCCGAAAGGACTTCGTGGCCAACGTGTCGCACGAACTCAGGACGCCGCTGACCTCCATCAAGGGCTACGTGGAGACGCTGATGGACGGCGCCATGGAGGATACCGCCGCGCTGCGCCGTTTCATGACGTCCATCCAGCACCATGCCGACCGGCTGCAGGCGCTGGTCGAGGACCTGCTGCAACTGTCCCGCATAGAATCGGGCCGCTACGAGGTCGAATTCACGTCCTGCCGCCTGGACCGGGTTTCGGAACGGGTCGTCGAGGTCTTCGCGAAACAGATCGACCGCAAGCAGCTGACGCTCTCATTGCGGTTCGAAACGGACAGAGCAGCCCGCGGAGACCCCGAACTCATGGAACGGGCCCTGTCCAACCTGGTGGACAACGCCGTGAAATACACGGAGAAGGGCGGGTCGATCGCCATCGGCACCGAGGAGAAGGGCGACGAAATCGTCCTGTCGGTCGCCGACACCGGACCGGGCATTCCGTCCGAGGCGCTTCCCCGGATCTTCGAACGCTTTTTCCGGGTTGACCGGGCGCGGTCCAGGGCGCTGGGAGGGACCGGTCTGGGCCTGGCGATCGTCCGGCACACCATGGAACTGCTCAGCGGCCGGGCGTGGGTCGAGAGCAGGCTCGGCGAAGGTGCGACCTTCTACCTCTCCCTGCCCCTTTGGTCTGGAGACGAGCCGCCCGAAACCGCCGGACGCCCCGCGCGGGAGCCGGGAGAATCGGTCAGCGAAACTTCAACGGGTGGAACCACTTAGGCCCTACCATCCCTCTCTCGCTTTTCCCTGCCGAATGGTCCGGCCTGGACCGTTCGTTCCCTGGTCTGCTCTATCGACGGACCGCCGCGATCAACCGCTACTTTCCCGGTGTTTTTTTGGAACATCACACACATTTACCCTTGACAGTGCTTCCCTTCCGGTATTTATTGGATACATAACCCAAAAACCCAATAAACCATCGGGAAAACGACCCCGATACGCAAGAGTCCGGCCAGGCTTCTGAAGGCAGTCGCATGATGCGCGGACGCGCGCGTCCGACTGAACCGTTACGAAGGAAGTTTGTAACAGGTGCGGCTTACTGTGCGTACGCGACGCAAGTTCGTCTCGCCGTAGTTCCCGCCACGGCTACGCGCTGGCACGGGCCGGTGGCAAAACCATTCTCCTCCAGGAGGTAGATATGGCAACCAGAGCAATTGTAGGATTGATCGCCCTTTTGGCGATCATCCAGGGGTTAGCAGGCGGCATGATGAACGATGGCGGGATCATAATGATCCTGATTGTGCTCCTGGGTATCGTTTACGGCTTCATGGGGGTAGACGCTGAGGACGCGACGGACTACCTGGTCGTGACAATCGCGGTAGGCGCGGCGGCGGGTGCAGACGTGCTGAGCGGCATACCGGCCATCGGCATGTCCCTGGACGGCATTCTGGATCCGGCCAGCTCAGCGCTGTACGCCAGCGTGTTTTCCATACTGATCATGCGTACGATCAACCGGCTCAAGGGATAACGGCCGGGACCCGCGGCCTTTCGTGCCGCGGCGGTTCACCCGGCTCTCCCTGAGTGGAGTCGCTATCAAGTACTTAGGAGGTAGGTTATATGGCATCCCGAATAGTCGTTGGACTCGCGGTGCTGCTGGCGTTGCATGAGGGGCTGGTAAGCGGTATGCTGCTGGACGGTACCGTGGTCGGGCTGTTGCTGGTCATCCTCGGCCTGCTGCACGCGCACCTGTCGGTCGACGCGGAAGACGCCACGGGCTACCTGGCGGTAACCATTGCCGTCGGTGCGGCGGCGGGCATGGACGTGCTGAGCCACATACCGGCCATCGGCGCGACCCTTGACGCGATCATCGATCCGGTCAGCACGGTCCTGTACGCCGGCGTCGTTACCATACTCCTGAAAAGGACGAAAGCCCGTATCGGGTGGTAAGCGGTAACAACGAGTTGGTCGGTGTAAAAAAGCTACAGGCGGAACGGGGAAGTCACGACCTCCCCAGTCCGCCTGTTTTATTTTGAGGTTTACGCCTGGTCCGCCGCTCAGTCCCGGGGGGTCAGCGCGGACCGGGAAGTCGCGGCGCGCTTCATCATCTGGTCCGCGTTTATCCTCACAGTCTCGCAGGCCAGTTCGTACAGTTCCCGCTGCGACTGGAAGCGCCGTCCCGCTTTCTTCACGTACCGGTACGTCCCGTCCGTTTGCAGTTCGCGTGCCTTCACGTTGTCCTTCAGCTGTATCTTCAAATACGCCCATAGCTCCGCCTGGAGCGCCCTGTCGATGACCGGGAACGAAATCTCGACCCGCCGGTTGAGGTTCCGGTCCATCCAGTCCGCGCTGGAAAACAGGTATTCCGGGTTCCCGTCGTTGTAGAAATAGAACAGCCGGACATGCTCGAGAAACCGGTCGACGATGCTGATGACGCTGATGTTCTCGCTCAACCCCGGGACGCCCGGTCTCAGGCAGCATATGCCGCGGATGATCAGTTGTATCCGCACACCGGCCTGGGAGGCCTTGTAAAGGGCCACGATCATGTCCGGGTCGACGAGGGAATTGATCTTCGCGATCACGAGGGCCGGTTGCCCGGCGCGGGCCCGATCGCTCTCCCGCTGCAGCCGCTTCACCATGTCCTCCCGCATCGACGTGGGCGAAAGGATGAGATGGTGAAAGCGCGAGGGCAGCGCGTAGCCCGTCAGCAGGTTGAACAGTTGCGTCACGTCCTCGCCGAATTCCTCCTTGTCGGTGAACAGGCCGAAATCGGCGTAGATACGCGCCGTCTTGTCGTTGTAGTTCCCCGTACCCAGGTGACAGTACCGGTGTATCCCCTCGCCCTCCCGGCGCACGACCAGGCAGGCCTTGCAGTGGACCTTGATGCCCGGTATGCCGTAGATGACATGGGCTCCCGCCTCCTCCAGCTGCCTGGCCCACTGGATATTCGCGGCCTCGTCGAAACGGGCCTTTAACTCCAGCAGCACAGAAACTTCCTTGCCGTTCAGCGCCGCCCGCGTCAACGCCCGGGTGATGGGCGAATTCGCGCTGACCCGGTACAGCGTCATCTTGATGGCGAGTACCTGGGGATCCTCCGCCGCTTCCGAAACGAACCGGACTACCGCGTTGAATTGATGGAAGGGATGGTGCAGCAGGATGTCATCCTTCCTGATGGCGTCCCAAATGGAAGGCGCGCCTTCGAAGGACATCGCCGGCTGGGGCGGGAAGGGTTCGTCCATGAGATCGGGCCGGTCTACGGCGTCGTAAAGTTCGATGAGATCGGAAAAAGCGGTGAAGCCCTCGGTGGGGTAGAGATCTTCCGGTTCCAGCTCCAGCTCATCCACCAGGACGTCCAGGATGCGAGAAGACAGCTCGGGGTCGTACTGCAGCCGTACCGCAGCCCCGTTACGCCGGTTCCTGATGCCCTCCTCGATGACCTTGAGCAGGTCCTCCGCGCCTTCTTCCTCGTAATCCACGTCGGCGTCCCGCGTCACGCGGATCGACGCGCAGTTCAGCACCTCGTAACCGTTGTAGAACTGGTCGAGATTCATCTGGATGACGTCTTCCAGCATGAAGAACGCCTGCCGGCCGTTTTCGGAAGGGAGTTCCAGGAACCGCGGAATGACCGAGGTAGGCAGGTGGATGACCGAGAGGTTCGTATGGGGGAAAACGGACTTCTGGATCTTGCGGATCTCGGCCACGAGGCAGAGCGTGCCGTTGGCCAGGTAGGGAAACGGATGGCCGGGATCCACTGCCAGCGGGGTCACCACGGGCAGGATGGTCTTCCGGAAATACTCTTCCAGGTACTCCTTCTGCGCGTCGCTCAGTTGCTCCGGCTTGAGGATATCGATTCCCTGCTCGGTGAGCTGCGGGATGATCTCGTTGATGAACAGGCCGTGCTGCTTGTTGACCAGTTCGTGCATCCTGGCCGAAAGCGCGGTCATCACCTCCCGGGGACTGAGGCCGTCGGCGGTCCGCGTCGACTGGACCTGCGCGTCGATCTGTCTCTTCACGCCGGCGACGCGGATCATGAAGAACTCGTCCAGGTTGGTGCTGAATATGGCCAGGAACTTCACCCGTTCCAGCAGGGGAACCGTCGGGTCCAGCGCTTCTTCCAGCACCCGCGCGTTGAATTCCATCCAGCTCAGTTCCCGGTTGAAGAAGTGTTCCGGGCGCCAGTAGTTCGTCACCAGCGGCACCTCGGGAGGCCGGGGCTTGTGGGTAAAACGGCGCCCCGCTCTCCTGGACGCGATGGTACGGACCGTGGCGGTCCTGTTGTTGTTTCCTCTTTCAGCGGTCATATCAGTTCGCAGGGATGACAGGCGGCGCCGCGCCATGTAACGGGCGGCACTGCGGCATGTTGTGACAGGCGGCGCCGCGCCATGTAACAGGCTGACGCGCGCGGTTCCGCACCTCGATGGATGATTCGGATGCCCACGGCCGGTACGAACCGGACCTGGCGGATCTGACCGGACCCGGATCAACCATACAGGGGGACGGTCCAGATAACAATTAAACGAGACGCCAGGAGATTTTGTCAAGCCGTCTTTATCCTGTCGGCCCCGCCGGAGAGAAAAAATGGATGCAAATCGTATTGTCATGCCTCCGTCATGGCTTTGTCACCCGGCATCGTTATCATAAGCCGCAAACGTGCATAAACCTGTCGAAGCGATGCGGGGTATTCATGGAAAAGAGCGCGGTATGAGCACCCCGTCGGTTCACCCCTCACCCCCCGATGGCGCATATGCGGCCCGCGATCCGGGCCAATGGAAAAAAATCGTCGTTGTCATGGCCTTGTGTACTGTTCGTAACAGAATCGTCAAACAACCTCTTTATAATGCGGGCGGTCAATAGTCTTAAACTGACAGACAGTGCGCAAAACGCATCTAAAAGCAGGCACATCAGCATACAGCGAAGGGAGTATCTGAATGAAGTCGGTAAAACGGAATTCAATTCTACAGTACCCGAAGATCGAGCCAGGGCGTCTGTTCAGTTCGATGCTCGCCGTGTTGATCGCGGCCGCGATTCTGCTCGGTACGGCCGCGGAGGCTGGCGCGCAACAATCGACAGGCCGCATTTCGGGTACGGTCGTCGACTCGGAGACGGGCGATCCCCTCATCGGCGCAACGGTCACGGTGGTGGGACTCCAGCTTGGCGCGATGGCCGATCTCGAAGGCACCTTCCTGATCCGAAACGTCCCGGTGGGCCAGCACACGGTGTTGGTATCCATGATCGGGTTCGCGCAGAAGCGGGTGACCGAGATTCAGGTGGACACCGGCCAGGTGAGCAGAATCGACATCGCCGTAGATCCGGAACTCATCATGGCGGACGTGGTGGAAGTAACGGCCCGGTCCCTGCAGAACACGGAAGCTTCACTGTTGAAGCAGCGCCAGAACGCACTCTCCATCAGCGACGCCATCAGCGCAGAGGATATATCCAGAGGCGCCCAGGGCGACGTGGCCGCGGCCATGACCCGCGTCACCGGCGCATCGGTGGTGGACGGCAAGTACGTCTACATTCGCGGACTGGGGGAAAGGTACAGCAGCGCGCAACTGAACGGCACCTCACTGCCGAATACCGATCCCAACAGCAAGTCGGTCCAGATGGATATCTTCGCGACGAACCTGCTGGACAACATCACCACGGAAAAGACCTTCACGCCGGACAAGCCCGGTAACTTCACCGGCGGCAGCGTCAACGTGAAGACCAAGTCGCTTCCCGAGTCCTTCACCATGTCCTTCTCTACCTCCACGAAGTACAACTCCCAGTCGTCCTTCAAGGACATACTGAGCTACGACGGCGGGGAATATGATTTCCTGGGCTTCGACGACGGCACCCGTGACATTCCCCTGGCGCTGCAGGATCCCGACGTGGAGATACCCAGCATTACCAGCGCCTTGCGGGATCCGGAAGCCGCCCAGTTGCTGGACCTGTATTCCAAGTCCTTTGGCGACAAATCGATGACGCCGACCACGACAGAAGGCGCGTTGGGGCAGAGTTATTCTTTTTCAATCGGCAACCAGACGACGGTTTTCGACCGCCCCTTCGGGATGCTGGGCAGCGTGAGCTACAACCGGAACATCTCGGCCTACGACAACGGCGCTTCCGGGATATGGAAGCGCGTGTCCCGGGAATCGGAAGGGCTGAACAGGGAGCGTTTCGCGACGGATACAAACGGATCGGAGGAGGTGCTGTGGGGCGGACTGGTGAACGCCACCTACCGTCCGAGCATCACCCACGAAATCGGCGCCAACGTGCTCTACAATCGCAGCGGCGAGAAGCAGTCCAGGTACCAGACCGGCGCCTGGCCTTCCTCCCTGCCCGGTGACAACGTCCGGTACGAAACGCGCGTGCTGTCCTTCATCGAACGCGAGATGCGGTCCCTGCAGTTCCGGGGCAAGCACGTTCTGCCGTCCGTATCCAACCTGGAAATCGAGTGGAACGGCGCCTTCATCAGGTCCACCCAGGACGAGCCGGACCTTCGTTTCTTCACCAATGAATTCCAGACCGTGGACGCGGAGGGACAGGGTGCTTCGGATATCGACAGCTATACGATCGCCCTGTCGAACTACGCCGCGCCTACCCGTTACTTCAGGAACCTGGAAGAAACAAACCGGGATTTCAAACTGGACTTAACGCTGCCCTTCTCGCCGTGGTCCGGGCTGACGGCCCGGCTGAAGCTCGGTGGCGCTTACCTCGACAAGGACCACACCTTCAGGGAACGGCGGTTCTCTTTCCGCCAGGACAACCTGCAATACCGGAACGACCCGGTGGTCTTCTTCTCCTCGGCGCGCACCGGCATCCTGCCCGATGCATTTCAGGATACGCCCGGGTTTACCCGGTTCGGGAACTTCGTGTCCGAAGATTCCGATCTGAAGAACAACTATGACGGCGAACAGGAGATCATGGCCGGTTACGTGATGCTGGACCTGCCTTTTTCCAGGCGGTTCAAGGTCACAGGCGGCGCTCGGTACGAGTCCACCCTGCTGGATGTGGTCAGCCACGAGCCTTCGCTTTCTCCGGGCAATCTGGACGAAAAGGACTGGCTGCCGTCGGTCAACACGGTATACGAGGTCGTGGACAATATGAATGTCCGGGGCGCTTACAGCCGGACGCTGGCACGGCCTTCCTTCCGGGAACTCGCGCCGTTCGCCTCCTTTCTCTTCGTCGGCGATTATATTTTCGTCGGTAACAGCGAATTGAAGCGGACATTGATCGACAACTACGATTTGCGCTGGGAGTGGTTCACCCGCCCCGGCGAGATCTATGCGCTCAGCTATTTCTACAAGAAGTTTGAGAATCCGATCGAGCGGGTGATCGTGACGACAAACGGCGAAATCCAGTTTCAGAACGTCGACGCGGCCTTCGTTACCGGGGTGGAACTGGAGTACCGGACGCGGCTCGACCAGTTGCATCCTTCTCTGAGCAATTTCCAGATCGGCGGCAACCTGTCCCTGGTCAGGTCCCAGGTGGATATCGCGCCGTCGGAACTCGCTGTCATTCGGGCACTCGATCCCAACGCGGGGGATACCCGAGAGTTGCAGGGGCAGTCTCCCTACGTGGTAAATTTCGATGCCATGTACGACAACACGGATACGGGTACCCTGGTAAGTGTCCATTACAATGTCTTCGGCGAACGGCTTTCCGAAGTGAGTACCGGAGGAACGCCCAACGCCTTCGAGCAGCCGGCGGGCATGCTCGATATCACGGGATCGCAGCGGCTTTGGGATCGGGTAACCCTGAAGTTCTCCGCCAAGAACCTGCTGGATCCGGACATCAAGAAGGTGCACCCCTTCAATAACGAAGAGTTCATCCGCAGTCTTTACAAGAGAGGGCGTACGTACTCTGTTGGTTTCTCGTACGGGATATAGCCACGGCCATCCGGCCATCCGGTCGACCTGCGAGGATGTTTATGCATTCGTCATCACCATATCACCGCAAGACCTATAAGGAGAAGGTATGTTTCGGTGGATTTCCATCGCCTTAATTGCTGTTCCGTTCTTTGTACCAGTCCTCGCAGAAGCACAGTCACTCACCGATCCCGTAACCATCACTGACGACGATATCGTCGGTAACGTAACCTTTACCTCAGACAGAACCTACGTGCTTTCCGGCCTGGTCTTCGTCGAAGACGGCGAGACGCTGACGATCCAGCCAGGCACGGTCATCAAGGGCAAGCCCACGAGCGCCGAGGGCGAAGACACGGCCCTCATCGTGGCGCGGGGCGGCAAGATCTTCGCCAACGGCACGGCCGAGAACCCCATCATCTTCACGGCCGAAGCCGACGACGTGGACGATCCCAACGACATCCTGCTCTCCTCACCCACCGCTTCCCGCGGCCTGTGGGGCGGCGTCATCATCCTGGGCAAGGCGTCCATCAACACGGCCACGGGCCTGAACAATATAGAAGGTATAGACGCGACGACCGAACCGCGCGGCATCTACGGCGGCGGCAGCAACCCGGACGATGACGACAATTCGGGCGTCTTCCGCTACGTATCGATCCGCCACGGTGGAGCGGTCATCGGCGCCGACAACGAGATCAACGGGTTGACCATGGGCGGCGTGGGCCGCGGCACGACCATCGAGCACGTGGAGGTGTTCTACAACCAGGATGACGGCTTCGAGTGGTTCGGCGGCACGGTCAACACGCGCTACCTGGTCTCGGCCTTCGCAGGCGATGACGCCTATGACTACGACGAGGGCTTCCGGGGTAAGCACCAGTTCTGGTTCTCGATCCAGGACCCGGCCATCGGCGACCACGCCGGCGAGCACGACGGCGGCACGGACCCCGAGGACGGCACGCCCTACGCACGTCCGGTGATCGTGAACGCCACTTACATCGGCCGCGGCGCGAATGCCATGGGCGGCAAGGATAACAACGGCATCATCTTCCGCGACAACGCGGGCGGCATGTACTATAACAGCATCTTCACCGAGTTCAAGGGCCGCATGCTGTCGATCGAGGACCTGGACCCGACCCGCAGCGCGCAGGACAGCAGGGCGCGGCTGGACGCGGGCGACCTGGCCTTCCAGTACAATATCCTGGGCGCTTTCGGCGCAGGGAGCACGGCGGCCGACCTGGGCGGCGATCCGCATACCACTGAGCTCCTGGCCGACGCGTCGAACGTGATCCGGATCGCGGACCCGATGCTCCAGGGCATCAGCTGGAACCGGGACGAGGGCCTGGATCCGAGGCCCACGAGCACGAGTCCGGCCCTGGACGGCAGCAAGATATGGCAGATCCCCTCTTCCATAAGTCCCAATACCGACGATAGTCTGATTCAGACGAGTTACACGGGCGCTTTCAGCCGCCAGGACCTGTGGCTTTCCGGCTGGACGGCCCTGTCGCAGATGGGTTACGTGGGCGAGACCGAACTGGTCGACGACGGCCGGCGTCTGATCACCGATGCCGACATCGATGGCAATGTGACCTTCACCTCCGACACGGAGTACGTATTGTCCGGCCTGGTCTTCGTCGAAGACGGCGAGACGCTGACGATCGAGGCCGGCACGGTCATAAAGGGCAAGCCCACGAGCGCCGAGGGCGAAGACACGGCCCTTATCGTGGCGCGGGGCGGCAAGATCTTCGCCAACGGCACGGCCGAGAACCCCATCATCTTCACGGCCGAGGCCGACGACGTGGATGATCCGAACGACATCCTGCTCTCGTCCCCCACCGCTTCACGCGGGCTCTGGGGCGGCGTCATCATCCTGGGCAAGGCGTCCATCAACACGGCCACGGGCGAGAACAACATAGAAGGTATAGACGCGACGACCGAACCGCGCGGTATCTACGGCGGCGGCAGCAACCCGGACGATGACGACAACTCGGGCGTCTTCCGTTATGTATCGATCCGCCACGGCGGAGCGGTCATCGGCGCCGACAACGAGATCAACGGATTGACCATGGGCGGCGTGGGCCGCGGCACGACCATCGAGCACGTGGAAGTGTTCTACAACCAGGACGACGGCTTCGAGTGGTTCGGCGGCACGGTCAATACACGCTACCTGGTCTCGGCCTTTGCCGGGGATGACGCCTATGACTACGACGAGGGCTTCCGGGGCGAGCACCAGTTCTGGTTCTCGATCCAGGACCCTGCCATCGGCGATCATGCCGGCGAGCACGACGGCGGCACGGACCCCGAGGACGGCACGCCCTACGCCAGTCCGGTGATCGTGAACGCGACCTACATCGGCCGCGGCGCCGGCGCCATGGGCGGCAAGGACAACAACGGCATCATCTTCCGGGACAACGCAGGCGGGATGTATTACAACAGCATCTTCACCGAGTTCAAGGGCCGCATGCTTTCCATCGAGGACCTGGACCCGTCCCGCAGCGCGCAGGACAGCAAGGCGCGGCTGGACACGGGCGACCTGGCCTTCCAATACAATATCCTGGGCGCCTTCGGCTCGGGCAGCACGCCGGCCGACCTGGGCGGCGATGCCCACACCGATGCGCTCCTGGCCGACGCGTCGAACGTGATCCGGATCGCGGACCCTAGGCTCCAGGGCATCAGCTGGAGCCGAAACGAAGGCCTGGATCCGAGGCCCACGAGCACGAGCCCGGCCCTGGACGGCAGCAAGGTGTGGCAGATCCCGGCCACCTTCAATCCCAATGCCGACGGTAGACTGACGCAGACGAGTTACACGGGCGCTTTCAGCCGCCAGGACCTGTGGCTTTCCGGCTGGACGGCCCTGTCGCAGATGGGCTACGTGGGCGAGACCGAACTGGTCGATGACGGCCGGCGTCTCATCACCGATGCCGACATCGATGGCAATGTCACCTTCACCTCCGACACGGAGTACGTGCTTTCCGGCCTGGTCTTCGTCGAAGACGGCGAGACGCTGACGATCGAGGCCGGTACGGTCATCAAGGGCAAGCCCACGAGCGCCGAGGGCGAGGACACGGCCCTCATCGTGGCCCGGGGCGGCAAGATCTTCGCCAACGGCACGGCCGAGAACCCCATCATCTTCACGGCCGAGGCCGACGACGTGGACGATCCCAACGACATCCTGCTCTCCTCTCCGACGGCATCGCGCGGCCTGTGGGGCGGCGTCATCATCCTGGGCAAGGCGTCCATCAACACGGCCACGGGCCTGAACAATATAGAAGGGATCGACGCGACGACCGAACCGCGCGGCATCTACGGCGGTGGCGCGAATCCCAATGACGACGACAACTCGGGCGTCTTCCGCTACGTTTCGATCCGCCACGGCGGCGCGGTCATCGGCGCCGACAACGAGATCAACGGGTTGACCATGGGCGGCGTGGGCCGCGGCACGACCATCGAGCACGTGGAGGTCTTTTTCAACCAGGACGACGGCTTCGAGTGGTTCGGCGGTACGGTCAACACGCGCTACCTGGTCTCGGCCTTCGCAGGCGATGACGCCTTCGACTACGACGAGGGCTTCCGGGGCGAGCACCAGTACTGGTTCTCGATCCAGGACCCGGCCATCGGCGATCATGCCGGCGAGCACGACGGCGGCACGGACCCCGAGGACGGCACGCCTTACGCCCGTCCGGTGATCGTGAACGCCACTTACATTGGCCGCGGCGCGTATGCCATGGGCGGCAAGGACAACAACGGCATCATCTTCCGGGACAACGCGGGTGGCATGTACTACAGCA
>JAJEAN010000003.1 GCA_022822725.1 Candidatus Latescibacterota bacterium | reverse complement strand
TTATGAGGTAATGCATTGTGTTCTCCCGTTTATGGAAACACTTACTAACTAAAAGGAATGACGAAGACCCAAACTTGCCTATATCGCCTCCTTTCCCGCGAATTAATCGGCTGACTTGAATTCCCAGAATCAGGACTGCTTTGCGTGGTTCAAAACCACCGTATTTCAGGGCCTTACCGCGTACTTTTCCCCTTAAATATGAATAGACCGAGCGTCAGAAGGCGGCTGGCTCCCGTCTGATTTTCCGCTTGCATTTGGATTCCACACACTGTTTTGTGATGGTGTATGATCGAATATTTCGGATACAGGCGGTATTTTCTGGTTCGTACCGGATATACAGGAAGGATCTGGTCGCCAGGTGGGACGAGTACGTCAGGCAGGATCGAGCACGTCAGCCAGGATCGAGCACGTCAGCCAGGATCAAGTACGTCAGGGTAGGATCGCGTAAGTCAGGAATGGGAAAGCGGATGATGCAGGGCCGACAATATGTATCGCGTTGCCGGGTTTTAACGGGGTTCGGTTCAGGCGTGGAACTCACAGAAAATGATAAAAAAAGAAGTTTTTTCTTGACTTATAGCTCAATCTAATCATATATATACGGAGTAAAATCACACAAAAAACATAAACGATCACTTAGTAGTTGACCAACTCCCGAATCATCCGTACCTTACCATCGAGGAAGACGGCGAAACGGCAAGATAGAGACCGCCTTGATTGGCTAACGTGCCCGGTATTCTGGCACTGCTCCCTAACCGAATTCGTTCCCGGGGAAAGTCGTCCTGGCCCTTCGGCACCGGGATCGATCCTACAAACCCAGCCATCCGGGATTTGTTGAACCACTCCATTTACATCAAAAGAACAATCATTTCAGGTTGCGACAGGAGTTAGTGTCCAGGAACCTACCTGTCTCGTCCGAATAAAGGGTAACAGCGATCTCTACCCCATGAGAGCGTGCAGGAACTCTTGTGTGGAGATAGTACGATGCAGCGTAACATATCCTTACAGCATACCCTCGGCAACGAGGTCGATCGAACGTCCGTCGATGTCGCGCGCTTACTGGAAGCCAGCATCGCGCCGAACACGGCGAAGGCGTACGGAGATGCGCTGCGCAAGTTGTTCGAGTACCTGGACGGGCAGCCGTTGACGGACACTGCGATGGCCGGCTATCTCGCGCACCTGTATGCCAGGGGACTTGCGCCGGCCTCTGTTACGGTAGTGATACAGGCCGTCCGTTTCTGGGAGAAGCTGGATCAACGCCCGTCGTGTGTGGGGCCGTTGACGAGCCGGACGCTGGCCGGGATCCGTCGCGAAGGTCGAAACAGGGGCCGCGGCCAGGTCACGGGACTGACCCGGGAGACGGTCAAAATCATGGTGCAGAACGCCGTAAGCACCGACACCCTGGCCGGATTGAGGGACGCCGCGCTGTTTCGCGTGATGAGCGATGCGTTGCTGAGGATCGGGGAAGCCGTCGCCATCGACTGCGAACACATCACCACCGAGTTCGACGGGAGTGGACGACTCCTGTTGGTCCGTAGCAAGACGGACCAGGAGGGAAAGGGCGCCAGCCTTTTTCTGACCGCCCGGACCGTCGAAACGATCCAGCAGCTGCAGCAGAGAGCCGGCTACACGGAGGGGCCCCTCATTCGCCGGATGCTCAAAGGCGACCGGATGAGCGATGCCCGGCTGACGGTGGACGGCGCCCGGCTGGCCATTAAGGCATCGGCGGAGCTGGTCGGCATCAAGGGCGTGAGTGGACACAGCCTTCGCATCGGAACCGCCCAGGAACTCGCGCAGCGCGGCGCAACCCTGGTCGAACTGCAGAACGCAGGGCGATGGTCCGACAGCCAGATGCCCGCACACTATACCCGCGAGCAGGCCGCGGGCAAGGGCGCCGTGGCCCGGTTACTGGGGATTGATTGAAAGCAGGTCGGCCAGCCCTTCCGCATTGGTTACAGGCTGACGGCATACGAACTGCTCGCAGACGTAGGCTGTGGTCGCACCGTCGATCTGCGGCCGGTTGGCCAGAAGCGGGATGAGCTCCGCGGCACGGCCGTCATTCTCTGACGGATCGTGCAGGGCCACGACCTTGTTCGGCAGGAACGTGTTGTCGATCAGGTCCAGCATGGCCCGCGTGACGGCGTCCTCCCTGGCGCCCACCAGGGCGATCTCCACGGGCCTGTCCAGATACCAGGAGAGACCGCAGAGCAACTGGCCGAAGCCGCCGGGCGCCGCGCCCATGTAATCCGTGAAAAGCGACAGGGTCTGCCCGGCCCGGTCCCGGTACGCGTTCCTGCCGGTAAACGCGGCCAGCCGGAGCAGGTTCTCCACGCTCACGGCATTGCCCGAGGGGATGGCGTTGTCGTAGGGATTCTTGGACCGGACGATGAGCGTCTCGTGGTCGTCACTGGTGAAGAAGAACCCGCCGTCCTCCGGATCCCAGAACCGCTCGATCGTCGTGTCCATGAGTGCCTCGGCATGGGCGAACCAGGCCGGGTCGAAGGTCGCCTCGTACAGGTCGAGGAGCGCGGCCGTCGTGAAGGCGTAGTCGTCCAGGTAGCCGTTGAACCGCGCGCGGCCGTCCTTGAAGGTGTGCAGCAGCCGGCCGTCCTCGTGCAGGGCGTCCAGGACGAACCCCATCGAATCCGCCGCCGCGTCGAGCCAGGCCGGTTCGCCGAAGACGCGGCTCGCTCGGGCCAGGCTGCCGGCCATCAGCCCGTTCCAGTCCGTCATGATCTTCTCGTCCCGGCCGGGATGGACGCGTTTTTCGCGGTGATCGAAGAGGGTCCGGCGGCCTGCGGACACGATCGCCCGCAGTTCGTCCGGCGCCACCTGCAGGTGGGCGGCCAATGGCTCCAGGCCGACGTCCACGTGCAGGACGCTGGTCCCGTGTTCGAAGTTGCCTCCTTCTTCCACCCCGTAGTACCGGGCAAAAAGGCGGCCCTGCTCATCGCCCAGTAACGCCTTGATCTCGTCGGGCGTCCACACGAAGAACCGGCCTTCCTCGCCCTCGCTGTCCGCGTCCTGGGTCGCGTAGAATCCGCCGCCGGGCTGAAGCATCTCGCGGATCACGTACGACGCCGTTTCCGAAACGACCTTGCGGAACAGGGGTTCTCCGGTGGCCTGGAAAGCCTCGGTATAGGTCCCCAGGAGCAGGGCATTGTCGTAGAGCATCTTCTCGAAGTGGGGGATCAGCCACTTCGCGTCGACGGAATACCGGTGGAACCCGCCGCCCAGGTGGTCGTAGATCCCGCCGTTGCCCATCTTCGACAGGGAATGGACGGCCATGTCGAGGGCCGACTGCCGCCCGGACCTGAGGTGCTCGCGCAGCAGGAAGGACAGCGTCATGGACGGGGGGAACTTGGGCTGCGTGCCGAAACCGCCGTTGGTGGCGTCATAGGACGCGGCGATCCCGGCGTATGCCTTGTCGAGCAGCCCCGCGTCCAGGGTCTCGTTGCTTGAGGCGAATCCGGCCAGCTCGACGAGGCGTTCCTTGAGCTTATCGCCCTGTTCCTCGGCGTCGGACCGTCGTTCCCGGTAGAACTGTGCTATCGCCTCGAGGATGCGGGGAAACCCGGGCCGGCCGTACCGGTCGTCCGGGGGGAAATAGGTGCCCCCGTAGAAGGGTTTCAGGTCGGGCGTGAGGAAGACGGTCATGGGCCAGCCGCCGCTGCCCGTCATGGCGGTGACGGCGTTCATGTAGATCTCGTCCAGGTCAGGCCGTTCCTCCCGGTCCACCTTGATGTTGACGAAGTGGCGGTTCATGATTTCCGCCGTTTCATCGTTCTCGAAGGACTCGTGGGCCATGACGTGGCACCAGTGGCACGCCGAGTAGCCGATGGACAGCATCACGGGCCTGTCTTCCGACCGGGCTTTCTCCAGGGCTTCTTCGCCCCAGGGATACCAGTCCACGGGATTGTGGGCGTGCTGCCTGAGGTAGGGACTGGTCTCGTGGGCCAGGCGGTTGGCCTGCTGTCCGGCCTGTTGCGCTGACCACTGTTCCGCCTGCTGGCCGCCCTGCTGATCTGCTTTCCGGCCGGCCTGCTGCTCGTCATTTCGCGATTCGTTCAATTTACACCATGCCTTCCCTTACCATGCGTTCCAATACGAAATCACCGGCGTCGATGGGGAACTCCAGGACGCGTCGCCGGGCGGAGGACTCGAAGATGCCCATGATGGTCTCCAGGGCCACGCGGGCGGTCTTGGCTTCGGATCGGTGGGTGCCGCGGCCTTCCACGGCGGAGACCAGCTCCTCCAGTTCGCCGCAGACGTTCGAATAGATTTCGTTCAACACCGGTACGTGCCATCCGTCCGAACGGTAGCTGGACAGCATCTTGAGCGGCGGCCCGTCGGGACTGTTCACTTCGACGATGCCATCGGAGCCGATGATCCGGAAGGAGAAGGACTGGCCCGCCCGTTCGCCCAGTTCGATGAATCCCACCACGCCGTTTTCGTAGCCCACCCGTCCGATCGCCATGTCTTCGGCCGGCATGTCAGGATGGTTGCGCCGTCCTTCGATCCGGCTGCGGCAATCTATCTGTCCCATGACCCAGCGGGGCGGGCTGTCGCCGTTCAGGTAGCTGATCAGGTCGATGACGTGGGTGCCGTTGTTCATCAGGTCGAGGGTGCAGTGGCCCCAGATCATGGCGACCTGCCCGATTTCTCCGGCCTGGACCCATGCGCGCGCCTGAACGGCCTGGGGCGAGAACCGGTGGGCGTGGCCGATGGCGAGGACGGCGCCGGCTTTCTCGCAGGCCTCGATCATCCGGTCGGCCTCGTCCAGGGAGACGGCCATGGGTTTTTCGCACAGGATGCCCTTCGCGCCGCTTTCCGCCGCCGCGATCGTGGCTTCGCAGTGTCCGCGGGGCCAGGTACACACGCTCACCAGGTCGAGTTGCTCCAGCTCCAGCAATTCGCGATGGTCTTCGTATATACGGATGCCGTGTTCGCTGGCGAGACGCTGTGCCTTCTCCCCTTCCGGATGAATGTCCGATCCCGCGATCAGTTCGATCTCGGCGTGCTCCACGTGGCGGTATCCGTCCGCGTGGGCGGTGGCGATGCCGCCGCAACCTATGATCCCTGCCCGATACTTGTTCATGAGTGGTATCCCATTGTTGGCGACTTTGGGCATGCCCCGGGACGGATGGGGCACGTCCGGAGCACGGGACGCACACGTCCGGGGCGCCGGACGCATCACGCCCGCAGAATCGGACGCGTCAGGCAGGTCGGCCCGCCGCTGCCCGCGTAGCAGATGTGATCGCCGTCGAACGTTTCGACCCGGCAACCGGCCTTACGCATGCGGTACGCGGTAACCGGGTTCCCGCTCCGCGCGATGACGTGGCGGGGTCCCGCGGCCAGCACGTTGCAGCCGAGACTGTCGTACTCCTCGTCCGGCACCGCCACCAGGCCGATGCCCAGGGCGGTCAGCATCTCCCGGAAAGGAATGGGCAGTAGCCGGTCGTAGACGACCGCGAGGTCGGTATCCAGCAGGCTGATGACGGACATCAGGTGCAGCACCGCGCCCGGTCCGTCCCAGTGGACCATGGGGACGGCCACGACGTCGATGCCCCGCGGCTTGAGCAGTTCCTGGAACTGGCGGATCCCGTCGCCGTTCGTACGGTAGGTCAGCCCGATGACGGCCAGGTCGTTCCTGAGCCAGACCACGTCGCCGCCTTCGACGCTGCCGGGCGGTTCGATGCGCCCCGACACGGGGATGCCCGCTCCGGCGAACCAATCTTCCAGGGCGCCCGGCTCTTCCATTCGGGCGTCCTTGCCCATGCGGCCCAGGATCACGCCCTGGTCGGTCACCGAGGCCACGGGATCGTGCGTATAGAGGGCGTCCAGTCCCGTCCGTTCGTCAGCCGGCAGGCACGCCACCTCGGCGCCCGCCGCTTCGAGCAGGGAAGAGAACCGCCGGTGTTCGTCCACCGCGCGGTTGAAATCCGGCCTGGCCAGGTAGTCCAGGGATTGCCACTGCGCGTCGATCCGATCCTGGCTTTCGAAGGCTTCTTCCGGGCGCTTGACCAGCACCTTTTTGAGCGGGCGCACCATGGACTGGCAACCGTAAGGGTTCATGCGGACTGTTTCCCGGAAAGTCGCGCTTCGGTTTCTTCCTCGGTCAGGATCTCGACACCGAGGGACTGTGCCTTGTTCAGCTTGGAACCGGCGTTCTCGCCGGCGACCAGGTAGTCCGTCTTCTTGCTCACGCTGGACGTCACCCGTCCGCCCGCGGCCTCGATCTGGTCGGCCATCTCCTGGCGGGAGTAGTTTGTCAATGTGCCCGTGATGACGACGATCTTTTCCGCGAACGCCCGGGATCCCGCGCCGCTTGCCGCGCTGCCTGCCTCGCCGCCCTCCAGCACCTGGGCATCCTCGCCGCCCTCCGCGGACGTCCGGGCATCCGCGCCGCCCTCCGGCGCTTCCAGTTTCATGCGGAGGCCGGCGTCATTGAGTTTATTGACGATCTCGAGGTTCCGATCGTTCCGGAAGAACGAGACGATACTCGCGGAGATCTTCGGACCGATCTCGGGTATGGCTTCCAGT
This sequence comes from Candidatus Latescibacterota bacterium, assembly GCA_022822725.1. Classification (GTDB taxonomy): domain Bacteria; phylum JAAXHH01; class JAAXHH01; order JAAXHH01; family JAAXHH01; genus JAAXHH01. The sequence continues at coordinate 13,791 of JAJEAN010000003.1, read as the reverse complement.
GCCTCTTCCGTCGCCGCCCTGATGGCGTCTAAGGAGCGGAAGTTTGCGGCGACCTGCCGGGCGGCCCGCTCTCCCACGTGGGGGATACCCAGGCCGAAGAGCAGGCGGTCCAGGGGACGGTCCTTGCTGGCTTCGATGCCCCGCAGCAGGTTTTGGGCGGATTTCTCACCCATGCGCTCTAGCGCGCCTAACTGCGCCTGGTCCAGGTCGTAGATGTCGCCCACGTCCCCGATCAGGTCGTTTGCCAGTATCTGCTCGGTGACCGCCGGTCCGAACCCCTCGATGTCCATGGCGTTCCGGCCGGTGAAATGGGTGACGCGCGCCTGCGTCTGGGCCGGACAAGCCGCGTTCCCGCAACGCACCGCCACCTCCTCGCCCACCCGCGCGAGCGCAGTTCCGCAGACCGGACAGGCCGTCGGCATCTCGAAGGGCGCCGACCCGTCTTCCCGCTCGTCCGTGACGACCGAAACGACCTTGGGGATGACGTCCCCGCCCTTTTCGATCCACACGGTGTCGCCGACGCGCAGGTCCTTGCGGTGGATCTCTTCCTCGTTGTGGAGCGTGGCCCGGCTGATCGTCGACCCGGCCAGAAAGACCGGCTCGAGTTCGGCCACCGGGGTCACCACGCCGGTACGCCCGACCTGGAGCCGGATGTCCACAAGACGCGTCCGGGCCCGTTGCGCGGCGAACTTGCTTGCGATGGCCCAGCGCGGACTCTTCATCGTGGCGCCGAGTTCGCCGTGCAGTGAGGTGGAATCCACCTTGATGACCATGCCGTCGATATCGTAGGGCAGCGAGGACCGCCGTTCCTCCCAGTCATGGCAGAAACCGATCACCTCGTCGATGGCCGCGAAACACCGTGCTTCCGTGTTGGTCGGAAACCCCTGACCGGCCAGCCAGCCCAGTCGCTCGTAATGGCTGTCCAGTTCGGGCCGTACCGCGAGCGCGCCGGCTTCGTCCTCGAAACGCAGCGTGTAGAGAAACACCCTCAGGGGCCGCTCGGCGACGACGCGGGGATCCCGGAGTTTCAGGGAGCCCGCCGTGGCGTTGCGGGGGTTCGCGAAGAGCGGTTCCTCCCGTTCCGCGCGGAAGGCGTTCAGCGCCTGGAACCCGTCGTGGGGGAGATACACTTCGCCCCGGACCTCAATGTTGTTGAGCAGGGGCGCTTCCTCGGCAATGCGCAGGGGGATGGAACGGATGGTCCGCAGGTTCGCCGTGATGTCGTCGCCCTGCTCGCCGTCCCCCCGCGTGGCGCCCAGGGCCAGCGCGCCGTGCTTGTAGCGCAGGCTCACAGCCACGCCGTCGATCTTCAACTCGGCCGCGTAGGCGAACTCCCGGTCCGGACCCAGCAGGTCGCGGATGCGGCGGTCGAAGTCCCGGATCTCCTCATCGTTATACGTATTGCCGATGGAGAGCATGGGCACGGGATGCCGGACGACGGGAAAGGAAGAGGAGGGCGACCCCCCGACGCGCTGTGTAGGCGAATCGGGGGTGATCAGGTCGGGGTGGGCCGATTCCAGGTCCCGCAGTTCGTTCACCAGCATGTCGTAGTCGTAATCGCTGATGGACGGATCGTCGAGTACGAAGTACCGGTGGTCGTGGGACCGGATCTGCTCGCGCAGGACTTCAATGCGTTCGGCAGGCAACATGGGTTCCGCGGGCTTTATCCGGCCGGCGTGGGCGGCTTTCGGATCGTCACGGGACACGCCCTGCGCCGGCGACTTCGGTTCGTCACGGGACGCGCCCTGCGCCGACGCCCTGGCTCTGGTGCTACGCTAGCCGGCGCGGGCGACTTTCGACCGCGGTGATTTCCGGGCGCGTCGGATTTCCTCGCGCTTCTTCGCTATCCAGTTCTGCCACCAGACCACGATGGGGCTGGCGATGAAAATCGAGGAATAGGTTCCGGTGACGACGCCGAAGGTCAGCGCCAGGGCGAACCCCCAGTTTGTCGACGTGCTTCCGGCCAGCAGGAAGACCAGCACCAGCAGTACGGTGAGCGACGTCATCATGGTCCGGTTCAGGCATTCGTTGATGCTGCGGTCCACCACGCCGGAGAACCCTTCCGTCCGGGTTCGGCCCAGGCTTTCCCGGATGCGGTCGTACACCACGATGGTATCGTTTGTCGAATACCCCACGACGGTCAGCAGGGCCGCCACGACCGCCATGGTGAGTTCCTCGCCCACGAGGGTGAGCATGGCCAGCACGATGAGCACGTCGTGGATCAGCGCGACGATCGTGCCGATACCGAACCGGAACCCGTTGACCTGCCGGAACCGGATGGTGATGTAGAGGACGATGCCGATGATGGAGGCGCCCACGGCGCCCATGGCGTCAACCGTGAGTTCCTTGCCGATCTTCGGACTGACGTTGTATTCCTGCCGCAGCCAGTCCTCCTCTTCGCCCTGCAGGTTCTCGGGAAATGATGCCCGGAGCGTCGTCTTCACGGCCGATGCGACCTGCTGCTCGTTCCAGTCGCTGGCGGCCGCTCGGATCAGGATGTTGTCCTCCTCGCCGATCACCTTGATTTCGCTCTGGCTCAGGTCGACGGCCTGGTCCTCGATGGTGACGTTACCCAGGGCGCCGCGAATGTCCTGCACCTGCACCGGGGGATCGAACCGCATCTCGATCAGCGACCCGCTTTGAAAATCCACGCCCCAGTTCACCCCGCCGCGCAGGACGATGGTTCCCAGGCCCACCACGATCACGCACCAGGTGATGACGAACGCCGCTTTGCCGAACCGCATGAATCCGAAGAACAGGCGCCCGAAGGGATCGGTCCGGCCGATGCTGACCTGGACGAGCTGCCACCGGTCGATGAGCGCGTCGAAGAGGGACCGCGTGATGAAGATGGCGGTGAACATGCTGATCAGGATGCCGAACCCCAGCGTCACGGCGAAGCCCTTGACGGGGCCGGTCCCGAACTCGTACAGGGCGAAAGCGGTGATCAGGGTGGTGATGTTGGCGTCCACGATGGTGCGGAGCGCGTTCCCGTAGCCGCTGTCCACGGACTGCCGGATCGTCTTCCCTCCTGCCTTGAGCTCTTCCTTGATCCGTTCGAAGATGAGGATGTTGGCGTCCACCGACATGCCCATGGTCAGGATGATCCCCGCAATGCCGGGCAGCGTCAGCGTCGCCTGGAAAGCGCCGAGGACGGCCAGCAGGAAGAGGAGGTTCAGGATCAGGGCGAAATTGGCGATGAAGCCGGCCGTCCGGTAATACACGGCCATGAAGATCATGACGGCGATGAGGCCCAGGATCGAGGCCCACTTGCCGGAGTTGATGGCGTCCTCGCCCAGGGACGGTCCCACGACGTACTTGCTGATGATCTCCATGGGCGCGGGCAGGGCGCCGGCGCGCAGCACGATGGCGAGGTCCCGGGCCTCCTCCAGCGAGTTGATGCCGGTGATCTCGCCCCGGCCGTTGGGTATGCGTCCCTGGATGACCGGCGCGGAGAACACCCGGCCGTCCAGTACGATCGCCAGGCGCCGGCCGATGTTGTTCCCCGTAACGCGGGAAAAGGTCCTGGCGCCGTCGTCCGTGGTCGTGAAGCCGACCGATGCCACGCCCATGCTGCCGATATCGGCGCCTGAGCCGGTCTGCGGGAAGGCGTCGGCCAGTACGGCGCCCGTCAGTTCCGGCTGGGTGTTCATGTAGTAATAGGACCTGACGCGCTGTCCGCTGGCCGTCGTCCGCATCACGCCTGCACGGATCTCGGCGCCAGCCGGTATGAAGCCCTGTACCTGGGGCTGGGCCAGGATCTCGTCCACGCGGGTGGTATTGAATGACGGTACGATGATCTCGTTGTCGGAGAGGTCGATCAGCGACAGGAAGGGGTTGCGTTCCGCCGTGGCGGCCACCTCGGGAATCAGGGCGCTCGTATCCGCCGGTGCGCTCGTGGTATCGCGGGCGGCCAGCAGGGCGTCGATGCGCTCGACGACCGAACGAAGCTCGCCGCCGTCGCGCAGCAGCCTGAACTCCAGCTGGGCGGTCTGGTTGATCAGCGTCATGGCCCGGTCGATGTCCTTCAGCCCCGGCAACTCGACGATGATGCGGTCTTCGCCCTCCTGCTGGATGATCGGTTCGGTGACGCCGAATTCGTTGACGCGGTTCGAGATGACCTGCATGGCCCGTTCCACGACGTCGACGGCTTCTTCCTCCGGCAGGTTGGACTTGTCCACTTCGAGCTTGATGTGCACGCCGCCCTGGAGGTCCAGGCCCTGGCGGATGGACTGGTCCTGAAGCAGGTCGCGATCGGCCTTGGTCAGGTTGAGTCTCTTGAGCTGCGCCCGATCCGCTTCGGTCAGCAGCGGATCCGAATCGATCGCTTCAATCTGTTCCGTTGTAAGGGTGGTCTGAACGGGGGCGTACTGCCAGTAATCGGATGTTCTGACGGAAGGATAGACGTACCAAAGCGCGGTGAAGATTACAACGAGAATAAGAACGATACGTACCTGTTTCCACTGCATGCAACCGGGCTCCTAAGCAGACGAAGGCGGGCTGCCTGACTGCCTGCCACCCGCCTTCGTTTCTGCGTTGCGTATAGATGATTCAAGTCGTTCGATGGGAATCTGGTCGTTAGTCTCTCAGGGCGAAAAGCACGTTCTGCCCGGCGAAGTTATCCGGCACGAGCAGTTCGATGGATACCCGGTCGCCCGAAGGATGGAATGCGACTACGTAGTCCTGGCCGTCCCTGAAGGTGCGCGGGAATACGTCCACCTTCTTGATACTGTCCAGCGACGGGAAGGCCGAGCGTTCGATCGTGAGTACCGTGCCTTCGCGCAGGTCCTGGGACTGGGCGAAATCCACACCGGAGAGGGACTCGACGCGGGGGCCGCCGAAGAACGGATCCTTGATGACCATCGAGTCTTTCCAGTGATCCATGGTGTTGACCGCATAGAAAATCGAGTTCAGCTTCATCTCGGCCGCAAGCTTCGCCTGCTCCTCCATGTCCCGCTGCGCCATCGCCTCGTCACGGGCGTCGGTCAGCATCGAGACCTGTCCGTTGAGGCGTTCTTCTTCGCTGCGCAGGAACACGATCCGCTCTTCAAGCATGTCCTTGACCTGGCCCAGCGAATCGGCGATGAAAGCCGCCCGGGCCTGGGCCGCGTCGCGCTCGTCGGTCAGCGTCATGATGGTACGGTTGATACGCGCCCTGGCGATGCGTTGCGCACGGCCCGGCGAAATGTCCGAGGTGCCCTGCGTCACGTAGGTGCCCAGGATGCCGTCCGTGTAGAGCAGCCAGATCTGGTTGCCGACGTTCAGGTCCTCCACCAGCGCGGTCTGCTCGACCACGTCGCTGGCTTCGGCTGACGAAAGGCCGTGATTCTCCATGAGGTACTGCAGGGCGACCTGGACGTGGGAATCGCCGCGCTCGACCGTATAGGGCGCGGGCAGATCGTCCCGAAGATCCTGCATCTGCTGCTGCAACTCCGCGACCTCGCCCCGCGTATCGATGATCTCCTGCACGAGACCGCGGTACGAAACGTCCTCCTCGCCGGCCAGCATTTCATTCAATACTGCTTCGTGGTCGGGATTCAGCGCCATATTGGTCAACGATTCCGCATCGACCTGCCGCTCGGGATTCGATTCGTTGAACGTTGCGATCGTCGTCTGGATTTCTTCCTGCTTGGTGCGTATTTCCTGCTCAGTCTCGTTCAACCGATCCACGAGTTCCTCGAAGGTCGCAGGTTCGGTTGCGCATCCCATGACCAGGGCCATGGTCAGCAGTACAAATATACCTCGCATTGGATTCCTCCGTTAAGAGTGGTGTACCGTCGTTTCTATTTGATTCACGGTAGATTATAGATTTCAGAGCAATACACAATTATAACTCTGAAACCAATGTTTGTCAAGTGTACTTGGACAATACATTGAACGAATAAGGCCGTCCTCACGCTGTACGTTACCCGTCGAAACCCGCCCTGAACCGGGGGCGCGCCGGGGATGCCGTGTCGCCGCTCCGGTCAGCCCGGATACCTGCGTTTCATATCCGCGACCGACGCGCGCACCAGGGTTTCCAGCACGTCCAGGTCCACGTCGGACAGCTTGTTGACGTACAGGCAGGACTTGCCGGTCTTATGCTTGCCCAGCCTGGAAAGCAACTCGTCGTATTTCTCGAAACCGGGCATGATGTAGATCGACAGGTTCTGCTTGCGCGGCGAAAACCCGACGATGGGCCAGTCGCCTTCCTGGCCGCTCGCGTACCGGTAGTGATAGCTCCCGTATCCCACGATCGCCGGCCCCCACATCACGGGCTCTTCGCCCGTCACCCGCCGCATGAGTTCTAATAACGTACGCGCGTCTTCACGCCTGCGCGGATGATCCACCGCGTCGATGAACGCTTCGACGCTCGCATCGCTGGGCCGGGTCTTGAGATCGGACATGTTCATCCTTTCGCGAAATCAAAGGGCCGGGGGCGGTTCATCGCCCTGTTCCATGCGATCGAAAAGTGCGGCCGAGTCGTTCAGGTCCACGCCGGGCATGACCCCGGTACCGCTGAACAACGGCAGATCAACGGCCGGCCGTTCACTGATTCGGCGCCGTGACAGCGAGTCGCGTAGCGCATCGCTGATGACGGCGGTCAGCGACCTGCCGGTACGTGCCGCTATATTCTTCAATTCCGCATACAAGTGATCATCTATCTGGATTGTAGTTCGCATGCTTCAAATCATATAGTAAACGTATTTATGTCAACAATTGTTACAGGCGATTATCTGTAGCTACAACCTCGGTTTCGATGATCACCAGTTACTTAAAATATGGTTTGCTATTCGTACAGCAACGGAGGCCCCTTTGCGGTTACTTGCGGCGAAGAACAGTTCGAACATGGGCGAGTTCTTTGAGTTTAAGAGTTTCCTGGAGGTTGGTGCGACCTCAACAAATACCTCTTCGAGTCGATTTCGGTAACAATCTGCGATTAATTCACTGCCAGGCTTACGTTCTTTTTCGAGAGTGTTTTTGAAAAGCGACAACTGATCGCGATTATGGTAAACTGGTTCGTCCCAGTACTCTCGCCCGCCAAAAATTCGATCCAGTTGTAAAGCCAATTGCTCGGACGGTTCGTGGGAAGTAGGCATCATTCTGGCAATTGCACTCAATGGGAATAAGATCCAACAGTCGATCTTCCCGGTTCTGGCCAGTTTATCAATTGTATACCAGGAAACTTCAGTAGCAAATGGATCGAGAAACACTACTGCACGATCAAAGTTGCCCATGTTTTCACAGAATAAGGATAGTGCCAGATTTGCGTCTTCATTCCTGATGTTGATATTACGACCCGGATTCTTCGGTATCAGTTCGGCTAGTGAATGACAGCGTTCCGGTTCCTTTTCGATAAAAACGAATTCGTCGAAAGGTTTGTCATCAATTTCCAATGCAATCAGTGGAGAACCTTCATGCAACTCTCTGAATTCTCCGTATTCGGCAGTCGAATAGGAGGTTGGAGATTCTGGACGCCAAGTGCCTGCGCCAGCAAAGGCGTCGACATAAATCAGCTTGAAATCCAAGTACTTCAACGCCGTAGTATAGTCATCCAGATAACTCCGGAGTATTTCCAGTTTCTCACGCGTCCAGGGACCTCCAAATCGTACCAAGTCCAATTACTCCATTCCCGGCATCTCACGCCATAGACGACCGTCCACGATAGCAGTTTCACCGCCTTGCTTGTCTCGAACTCCACCAAGTTGTTTAAGAAAAAACGGTACGTTTGCATTGTTGGTCTGATCTCGAAGATCACGTACCCAATCAAGGTTCATAGGCCTGGCGCCCCACCCACTTTCTCCGCCCACGATAACCCACTGCAAATCTCCGGCTTCGAGCCACTGGGCGAGATTCAATCTCTCCAACAGTGGCTCGGCAGATACGAATCTCACATCAGCAGGCAAGCGTGCGAGAACCGTCAGGCGTGGTGCATACTTCTGGGACTCGACCGACGTGCCGATCCAGATATTGGCAGGCCAGCCATCGGGGAAGAACTGTACATACCGCCGCCACCATGCGACCGCGCGCCCGGGTCGTTTTGTCAAAACCTGGAAAATATGGCCGCTTCGACGTGCAGCCTCCCTCATTACATAGAACACCCTATAGACAAATTCAAAGGGTACATGGGGATGGAAGACATCCGACATGCTGTTGACAAAAACAAACCGGGGTTTTTGCCAGGTTAAAGGGATATCAAGCCGGTTTGGCACGAGTTGCACCTTATCCGGTGAAAACTCGTAACCGGACACGCCCATTCCCTTAAGACGCGGGTAGAGCGAATACATATAGCAGTGATCGCACCCGGGGGATACTCGCGTGCAACCGGTTACCGGATTCCAGGTCTCGTCGGTCCACTCGATATTGGATGGCATACGTCGGTCACCTGTGGGTCAGATGTTTCAAACATAACATTCAAATAACTAAACAATAGTTAAGCACATTGTCGAGAGCGTCAACTTAAATCGCCACCACTTTACTTGTTACTGAATCGGTCAGCGTCTTGTCTTCTGAAACCTTTAGTCGATATGGTGAATAAAACCTAGAGTGAGAAATCGAAGTCGTCAAAGGTTTACCGATAGTTTCAATAGTCTGTATACAAGGCCGACATCTCAAAAAAAGATCTCCAGGCAGGCGTCTGGCGTGGTTACTTTCCGGCTTGACAGTACCCCGCATTCCCCTACATTCCTCTTTACCCCGCATAAAGCAGCCTCTGGCGCTTTGTGTCGTGGCGGTGACCTCGATTCTAATCGTACGCATTCCGGAACCGAAGTGACCAACCAACGTCCATTTGGTACAGGTCGTCGCGTCACTACCGGGTGCCAGTGTTGCCGATAGCGGAATGCCCGCCCATGTCTCAGATCACCTCGAAACAGGATGCGGAACGACCACCGGATGAGGCGAAGCCGGAGGTCACCGCGCAAACGCGCAAGGCGGAGGTCGGTGCGGCAACGCCAGAGGCGCAGATCGATGCGCGTCCATTGACCTACCTGTTCACGGGGGGCGGCACGGGCGGCCACGTCTATCCCGGGCTGGCCATTGCCGACGAGGTGCGGAAACGTAACCCCGAAGCCCGCATCGTGTACGTCGGCGCGCGGGGCAGAATGGAAGCCTCCCTCGTGCCGAAGCGGGGCTATCCGATCCACCTGGTCCATGCCCGCGGGCTGCCGTCGGGCAGGCGGCCGTTCGCGCTCCTGCGCTTCGCGATCAGCACCGGGTTCGGCGTCCTCCAGAGCCTGTTTCACCTGTCGAGACTCCGGCCCCGCATGATCGTAGCCACGGGCGGCTATGCCAGCAGCCCGATCCTCCTGGCTCACTGGATACTCAAATCGCTCCGTCTCTCGGGCGCCCGTCGTTGTTTCGTCCACGAGCAGAACGTCGTGCCCGGAAAGGTCAACCGGCTCGCAGGCCGCATCGCGGACCGCATCGGAGTTTCCTTCGAAGCGTCGTTGCGGTATTTCCCTAATGAAAAGACGACCTGGGCGGGTTACCCGGTGCGGCGGGAGATCGGCGCCGTGTCCCGGGACGCCGCACGGGCCTCACAGGGCCTGCCGGCCGACGCAAAGGTCGTATTCGCCTTCGGCGCTTCGTCGGGCGCCCGTTCCATCAATCGGGCCCTGGTCGACGCGCTGCCCGGTTTGCTGTCCCGGCCGGACATCCACGTCATCCACGTCATCGGCCAGACAAAAAGCCCGGCCTACGACGCCGAGGCCGATACCCGGAATCGCCTGGAACGGCTCGAACTCGGCGGCGAACGACTGTCGAGATACCACCAGTCCGATTACTCGCACGAAATCGAAACGCTCTATGCCGCCAGCGACCTGGTCATCGGCAGGGCCAGCGCCGGCGTCGTCACCGAGATCGGCGTCTGCGGGATCCCCTCCATCCTGGTGCCGCTGCCCTACGCGCCCGGCGACCACCAGGCCATGAACGCCAGGACGCTCGAATCGAGGGGCGCGGCCCGCGTCGTGTACGAATCGATTTCCGTGGAGGACGGCCAGACCATCGGCGAGGTCGACGGAGAACACTTGACCCGCCTGGTCCTCGAAATCCTGGACGACCCGTCCGGCCACGCCGCCATGAGCCGCCTGGCCCGTGAGACCTTCGACCGAAACGGGCTGGACCGGATCGTCGATCAGCTGGACCAGATGCTGGCGGACGGCCAAGGCGACCCGAAGCGCCCGACAGATCACCGTCAGTCTAACGGACGACCCGACGAACCAGTTGGTGCCGATCGCACCGACCGCGCCGATCGTACCGACTGCGCTGATCGCACCGACCATGCAGGTCCTCCCGAATCCGCGCTCTCCCCCTTTGCACTGGTCCGGCGTTTCGCGGAAGGACGCGACGAGGCGTTCATCGAGTCCGTGGGTGAAGACTACCTGAAGTACCAGGTCGACGGATTCCTCAAGGACGGGCGGTGGCCCATCCGGAACGAGGGCGTGAAGCTGGTCGGCCTGCTCGGTTACCGCGACCGCCTGCCTTTTGTCCTGGCGCTGCTCCGGGACAAGACGCCGGCGCCCCTGTTCCAGCGGCTCTTTGGCGGAGACTACCGGCAGGTCGGCTTCATCCGCCGAAACGCCGTGACCACCGTCGAGCAGCTCGGCGTATATGATGAATCGGTCCGCACCAGGTTGCTGGACCTGTTGACGGATCCGTACTACGAGGTGCGCTCCGCGGCCGCGCGGGCCTTCGCCGCCCTCGCACCGGATACAGCGGACACAGATAAGGAGGCGCTGAACGCCCTGCGCGGATTGCTGCGGGAATCGTCCTTCGAGATCCGGTGCGCCGCCATACGCGCCCTGGGCAGGATGGGCGACGGCGCCGTCGTGGATTGGCTCAGGCCGTTCTACCAGGACCCGAACGGGAAGGTGCGCCAGGCCGTCATCGACGCACTTGCCGACCTGGTCGGGCGGAAGATGATCGCCGACCTGGACGGACTGCGCGAAGAGCTCGACGATATCCTGGTCACGTCGAACCACTTCGACCCGGACTTTCCGATCAAGCGGACGCTGAACCGATTGGTCGGCATGATCCGCCAACAACAGGAAAACTCGTGATCCGCCGGCCGCGGCAGGCCGCATGATCCGCCAACAACAGGAAACCCCGTGAGCGCCCCATGATCTATCACCTCGTCACCTATCTCTTCGATACCGTCGACGCGCTCTCGTTTCTGCGCCTCTTCCAGTACCTGAGCTTCCGCGCGATCTGCGCGGCGCTGACGGGGTTCGGCGTCACGCTGCTCTTCGGCCAGCGCATTATCCGCCTGCTGTACGTGAACCACGTGCGGGACAATCCCCGGTCGCACGGCGCGCTTTCCTCCGCCTCGAAGGCCGGCACGCCGCTCATGGGCGGCCTGCTGATCGTCGCTGCCATCTTCGCCAGCGTGCTGCTGTGGAGCGACCTCTTCAACCGCTTCACCCTGGTGTTTCTGTGCGCCCTGATCTGGTTCTCCCTGTTCGGATTCATCGACGACTACCGGAAGATCAGGTACAAGGACAGCGACCGTGGGCTGTCCCAGGCCACCAAGCTCTTCTTCCAGGCGGTCTTCGGCTTAGGTTTCGGCCTGGTCTTCCTGCTGCCCGGCCTGTCGCCCGTGTCGGCCGAAATCGCCTCCGAACTCTATCTCCCCTTCGTCAAGGACCCCGTCCTCGACCTGGGCTGGTGGTATCTGCCCTTCATCGCCTTCGTCATCGTGGCCATCGCCAACGCGGTGAATTTCGCCGACGGCCTGGACGGACTGTCCATCGTGCCGGTGTCGTTTACGGTGGTCGTGTACGGGGTTTTCGCCTATGTCATCGGAAACGCCATCTATTCGGGCTATCTGCAGTTCACCTTCCTGCCGGGCAGCGGCGAGCTGACGGTGATCTGCGCCGGGGTCTTCGGCGCCTGCATGGGGTTTCTATGGTACAACGCCTATCCCGCCCAGGTCTTCATGGGCGACGTGGGCGCCCTGCCGCTGGGTGGCATCGTCGGCACGCTCGCCGTGCTGCTCAAGCAGGAGTTCCTCTTCGTCATCACCGGCGGGATCTTCGTGGCCATGGCCTTCTCGGTCCTGGTCCAGGAGAAGATCGGGATCAAGTGGCTCGGACGGCGCATCTTCTACATGGCGCCGCTCCATCACGCCTTCCAGTACCGGGGGCTGGCCGAGACCAAGGTCGTGATCCGGTTCTGGATCATCGCGGGCATCCTGGCGATCATCGGCCTGTCGACCCTGAAGATCAGGTAGGCGTTGCGGAAGGACAGTAACCTCGAATGATCGGCATACAGTACACCAAATGGATACCGCGGGTCGATGACGCCGAGGACCGCCTCGAACAGCTCCTGGGCCTGCTGAGCCAGATCCTCATTCACACCAGCGGCGACGTGGAGGAAGCCCTGAAGTGGATGCGCTATATCGACCAGCGGCAGGGCATCTTCGACGACACGTTCAGTTACGAGGCCTTCGTCAAGGAGCTCGAGAAGCGGGGCTACGTGAAGCAGAAAGGCGACGCGTTCACCCTGACCGACAAAGGCGGCCGGCGCATCCGGGAAGATTCGCTCCGGTTCGTCTACAGCAACCTGAAGAAGGGGTTGAGCGGAGGGCACGAGACGCCCTTCGAGGGGGAAGGCGCCGAGCGCCTCAGCGAGACCCGTCCCTACCGGTACGGCGACCAGGCGTCCAACGTGGATTTCACGTCCACCATCGGCAACGCAATCCGCCGGTCCGGATTCGATATAAACCTGCACGAGGACGATTTCGAGGTCTACGAGGTCGAACACACCACGTCCTGCGCCACGGTCATGCTCCTGGACATCAGCCACAGCATGATCCTGTACGGCGAGGACCGCATCTCCCCGGCCAAGCGCGTGGCCATGGCCCTGGCGGAACTCATCATCCGCAAGTATCCCCGGGACGAACTGCACCTGGTCCTCTTCGGCGACGACGCGAAGCAGGTAAAGATCGAGGACCTGCCCTTCGTTTCGGTCGGCCCCTACCACACGAACACCCGGGCCGGCCTCCTCATGGCCCGGAACATCCTCCGGCGGACCCGGAACGTCAACAAGCAGATCTTCATGATTACCGACGGCAAGCCCTCGGCCATCTACGACCGGAACGGCCGCCTGTACCTGAACTCCTTCGGCCTCGATCCGCGGATCGTGAACCGGACCCTCGACGAGGCCATGACCTGCCGCCGCGAGAAGATCACCATCAGCACCTTCATGGTCACCCAGGACCCTTACTTGGTCGGCTTCGTGGAGCGGCTCACGGAAATGAACCACGGCCGCGCCTATTACTCCTCCCTCGACAGCCTCGGCGAATACATCCTCGTGGACTACGTCAAGAACCGCAGACGGCGGGTGAACTGAGGGCGGCGGGTGAACTGAGGGCGGGGCGTTTTCCTGTAGACCAATTCAACTCAAATCGAAGGTCGCCTCTAGTTCGGCAGTTGTCGACAGCCGTGGCCTCTTGCTCGGTAGCCGTCGCCTCTGGTCCGGCGGCATACACACTCGGTAGCCTTCAGGTACGCCAGCCGATTTGGCAGCCGGTTTGGCAGCCATGGAAACGTCCATGCCTGAGTCTGGTATTCTAAATAAGAGCTTAAAATGGAATATCGAGTTCATTTATGCTCTAAAGTGGAATAGCAGAATCTACCCTTCGTCTAAATTATCAATTGCAGAAAAGCCCCGTACCAGCAACGGGGCTTTTCCTGTTTTCGGAACCGATCGCCCTTTTCAGTGGCCGAAGCTCCTACTCAGGGCGAACGGGAAGTTGTAACGAAATGACCGAGACAAATGCAGGGCGGATGCTGATGTGTTGCTTGCCCTGTCGGG